>NZ_JAZARD010000005.1:0-461932 GCF_036231885.1 Janthinobacterium sp. P210006
CGAACAGGACCGTGAAACAACTTTGCGCCGATGATAGTGCTGCAACCAGTGTGAAAGTAGGTTATCGTCAGGCTTGTTATTCGCAGTAGAGAAAAACCCCGTCAGCAATGGCGGGGTTTTTTTCGTCTGGCGGTTTGTTGCTGACGTTGATGCGGATACCGGATGATGCGCTTGCGCACTCATCCGACTTACGTCAGCTCCGATAACAGGCGAAAAAAAAGCAGCGCTGCACGCTGCCTTTGTCATCTAACGTCGCTTAACTTCCGCGATAAGTCGAATACGACCACGGCGATACCACCAGCGGCACGTGATAATTTTCATCGGTATGCGCAATGCCGAAGGCCAGGGTGACCAGGTCGATGAAGCGGGGCGTAGGCAAGTCGACGCCCTGGGCGGCGAAATAGTCGCCTGCGTTGAACACCAACTCGTACTGGCCCGCCTTCATGCTGTCGCCCTCCAGCAATGGCGTACTGCAGCGCCCGTCGCTATTGGTCATATCCATCTTCAATAACACTTTGCCTTCCGGCGCGACTGAAAACAGGGCTACCTTGACGCCGGCTCCCGGTTTGCCGTGGGCGATATCGAGTACATGCGTGCTGAGTTTTCCCATTTGCTATCCTGTATATAGGGTGAGTGAATGTGCTTATTGTGCAAATCATATACTGGCGACTGCGCCGGGCTATATGATTGGGCATATAGCCAACATTGTCCTCCTATAGGTGCGCCTCCGCATGAACAATTACGAACATTATCCACGCGACTTGATCGGCTATGGCCGCACGCCACCCCATCCGCAATGGCCGGGCAAGGCCCGCATCGCCCTGCAATTCGTCCTCAATTACGAGGAAGGAGCGGAAAACAGCGTGCTGCATGGCGATCCCGCCTCGGAAACGTTTTTATCGGAAATGATCGGTGCGGCCGCTTTTCCTGCGCGGCACCTGAGCATGGAGTCGATCTATGAATACGGCTCGCGCGCCGGGCTGTGGCGCTTGCTGCGCATGTTCGAGGAGCGGCGCCTGCCGCTGACCGTGTTTGGCGTCTCGATGGCCCTGAAGCGCAATCCGGAAGCCGTGGCTGCCTTCCAGGAACTAGGGCATGAAATCGCCTGCCACGGCTTGCGCTGGATTTCCTATCAAAACATGGATGAAGCGACGGAACGCGAACACATGCGCGAAGCCGTGCAGATCATCCGCGAATTGACGGGTTCCGCGCCGCAAGGCTGGTACACGGGGCGCGATTCGCCCAACACGCGCAAACTGGTGGTCGAGCATGGCGGTTTCCGCTACGACGCCGATTATTACGGCGATGATTTGCCCTTCTGGGACAAGGTGGCGTACACGGATGCGGCCGGCATGCCGGCCGTGCAGCCGCAGCTGATCGTGCCCTACACCCTGGACACGAACGATATGCGCTTTGCCGCCATGCAAGGTTTTAATTCGGGCACGCAGTTTTTTGATTATCTGAAGGATGCCTTCGATGTGCTGTACGCGGAAGGCGATCCGGACGGCTTGAATCAGCCGAAGATGCTGTCGGTGGGCTTGCATTGCCGGCTGGTGGGGCGCCCGGGACGCGCGGCGGCGCTGGCGCGCTTCCTCGACTATGTACAGGGCCATGAGCACGTATGGATCACGCGCCGCATCGATATCGCCGAACACTGGCATGCGACGCATCCGTTCCAGGTCTGAGTTTTATTGATATAGGATGATAAGTAAAATCAGTCTTTGCATATAGTTGTCTCATAAGCCGGTGTTAATCTCCTATACTGGGACTATACCGAGGCCAGCATGTCAGAACCGATCCGCTTTTATTACCGTGGTGCCGTACAGGAAGTACGCAACGCCGCCCCAACGCAGACTGTGTTGCAGCACCTGCGCGAGGATTTGCATTGCACGGGCACCAAGGAAGGCTGCGCCGAAGGCGATTGCGGCGCTTGCACGGTCGTCATCGGCAGCCTGGTGGATGGCCAGGTCGAGATGAAAGCCGTCAATGCCTGCATCCAGCTCACGCCCACCCTCGATGGCAAGGCCCTGTTCTCCGTGGAAGACTTGCAGCAGCCCGACGGCGCCCTGCATCCGGTGCAGCAGGCGATGGTCGAGTGCCACGGTTCCCAGTGCGGTTTTTGCACGCCCGGCTTTGTCATGTCCTTGTGGGGCATGTACCTGAAGAAAAACGGCGAGACACCCACGCGCTGCGAAATCGACGATACGCTGTCGGGCAATCTGTGCCGCTGCACGGGTTACCGCCCCATCATCGATGCTGCCAGGCGCATGGGCGAATTGCCCCATGTGACTTTCGACCGCGCTGCCTTGGCGCAGCAACTACAGGCGCTGCAGCGCGGCAGCGCGAGCACCTATGAACACGGGGGCCAGTACTTCCACGCGCCGCGCAGCATCGACGAACTGGTGGCGCTGCGCGCGGCAAAGCCGCAAGCCTGCCTGCTGGCCGGCTCCACCGACGTGGGCCTGTGGGTCACCAAGCAACTGCGCGACCTGGGTGACATCATTTATCTCGGCAACGTAGCAGCCCTGAAATCCATCGCCGTGGACGACGGCAAGCTGCACATCGGCGCCGGCGCCAGCCTCAACGATGCTTACGGGGCGCTGTGCCAGCATTACCCCAAGGAATTGTCGGAACTGTGGCAGCGTTTTGCTTCCTTGCCGATCCGTAATGCCGGCACCCTGGGCGGCAATGTGGCCAATGGTTCGCCCATCGGCGACTCGATGCCGTGGCTGATTGCGCTGGGCAGCGAGATCGTGCTGCGCGGCGCGGGCGGCCAGCGGATCATGCCGCTGGAAGACTTTTATCTCGGCTATCAGAAGAAAGACTTGCTGCCCGGCGAATTCGTCGAAGCCGTGCGCGTGCCCTTGCCGCGTGCCGGTGTGCATTTCCGTACGTATAAACTGGCCAAGCGTTTTGACCAGGATATTTCGGCCGTGTGCGCCGCGTTTGCCTTTGAGCTCGACGGCGAACGCATCGTCGATGCGCGCATCGCGTTTGGCGGCATGGCGGCCACGCCCCAGCGCGCGGCGCAGACGGAAGCGTTCCTGCGCGGACAAGCCTGGAGTGAGGAAAATCTGGTCATCGCCATGCGCTTGCTGGCCGACGATTACGCGCCGCTGTCCGACATGCGGGCCTCGACTGCCTACCGCATGACGACGGCGCAAAACCTGTTGCGCCGCTTCTGGCTGGAAACACGCCCCGGTGCGCCGCTGCTGCGCACTGCCGTCAACGCCTACGCTTGCCGCGCCTGAAAGGACCAGCATGAACCATCCTGCCACGCCCGAATTGCAAGCGGTCGCCTGGGCCGCCGTGGGCAACCCCAGCCCCCATGAGTCGGCGCAATTACATGTGCTGGGGCAAGCCACGTACACGGACGATATCGCCGAACTGCAAGGCACCTTGCATGCGGCGCTGGGCCTGTCGCAAAAGCCGCACGCGCGCATCACGGCCATGAATTTATCGGCAGTGCGCGCTGCGCAGGGTGTCGTCGCCGTCTATACGGCGCAGGACATTCCCGGCACCAATGATTGCGGTCCCATCATTCACGACGATCCCATCCTGGCCTTAGATCTGGTGCAATACGTAGGCCAGCCCATCTTCATCGTGGTGGCCGATACGCATGACCATGCACGCCGCGCCGCCCGCCTGGCGCAAGTGTCGTACGAGGAGTTGCCCGCGATCATGACCCCGCAGGCGGCCAAGGCGGCGCAATCGTATGTGCTGCCGCCCATGCACCTGGCGCGCGGCAACTGCCAGGCGGCATTCGAGAAGGCGCCGCATGTGGTCAAGGGCCAGCTGTATGTGGGCGGCCAGGAGCAGTTTTACCTGGAAGGACAGATTTCCTACGCGATTCCGAAGGAAGCGCAGGGCATGCTGGTGCTGTGTTCGACTCAGCATCCGAGCGAGATGCAGCATGTGGTGGCGCATGCGCTGGGCGTGCATTCGCATAACGTCACGGTCGAATGCCGGCGCATGGGCGGCGGTTTCGGCGGCAAGGAGTCGCAGTCGGCCCTGTGGGCGGCGGCCTCGGCCATCGCGGCGGCCAAGCTGAAGCGTCCCGTCAAGCTGCGCGCCGACCGCGACGACGACATGCTGGTGACGGGCAAGCGCCACTGTTTTTACTACGAGTACGAAGTGGGCTACGACGACGAGGGCCGTATCCTTGCCGCCAAGGTCGACATGACCACGCGCGCCGGCTATTCGGCCGACCTGTCCGGCCCCGTCGCCACGCGCGCCGTCTGCCACTTCGACAACACCTACTATTTGTCCGACGTGGATATCCACGCCGCCTGCGGCAAGACGAATACGCAGTCGAACACGGCCTTCCGGGGTTTCGGCGGGCCGCAGGGCGCCATTGCCATCGAGTATGTGATCGATGAAATCGCCCGCCACTTGCAACGCGATGCGCTCGATATCCGCTTGCTCAATTTCTATGGCCGCAACGATGCGGAAGGACGCAACGTCACGCCGTACGGGCAAAAAATCGTCGACAACGTGATCCATGAACTCGTTGCCGAACTGGAAGAGAGCAGCGATTACCGGGCGCGCCGCCGCGCCATCGATGCCTTTAATGAGGCCAGCCCGGTCTTGAAGAAGGGGCTGGCATTCACGCCGCTGAAATTCGGCATCGCCTTCAACGTCACGCATCTGAACCAGGCCGGCGCCCTCGTGCACGTGTACGTGGATGGTTCCGTGCTGGTCAACCATGGCGGAACGGAAATGGGGCAGGGCATCAATACCAAGGTCATGCAGGTGGTGGCGCACGAGCTTGGCCTGGGCCTGGAGCGGGTGCGGGCCACGGCCACCGACACCAGCAAGGTGGCGAACACGTCCGCTACGGCGGCGTCCACGGGCGCCGACCTGAACGGCAAGGCGGCGCAGGATGCGGCGCGCCAGATCCGTGAACGCCTGGCCGATTACGCGGTCAAACTGTACGGCGGCGTAGCGATTGACGTGCGCTTCTTCGACAACCATATTCACGTGCATGGTCACGTCGTGCCGTTTGCCGAACTGGTGCAGAAAGCGTATCTGGCGCGGGTGCAACTGTGGTCGGACGGTTTCTATGCCACGCCCGGCCTGTCGTGGGACGCGAAGACGATGACGGGCCATCCGTTTTCGTATTACGCGTATGGCGCGGCCGTGGCCGAAGTGGTGGTCGATACCCTGACGGGCGAATGGAAACTGCTGCGCGCGGACGCCTTGTACGATGCGGGACAATCGCTCAATCCCGCGATTGATCTGGGTCAGGTGGAAGGCGCCTTTATCCAGGGCATGGGCTGGCTGACGACGGAGCAGCTGTGGTGGAATGCGGCGGGCAAGCTGATGACGCATGCGCCATCGACGTATAAGATTCCCGGCATTTCCGATTGCCCCGAAGATTTTCGCGTCAAGCTGTTCCAGAATCGCAACGTGGAAGACAGTATCCACCGTTCGAAAGCCGTGGGCGAGCCGCCGCTGCTGTTGCCGTTTTCCGTGTTCTTTGCCATCCGCGACGCCATTTCCAGCGTGGGTCATCATGCCGTGCAGCCGCCGCTGAACGCCCCCGCGACCAGCGAGGAAATCCTCAAGGCGGTCATGGCCGTGCAGGCGGCCGGCGTGGCTGTCTAGGAGCAGACGATGAGCGACTGGCTGACAGCGATGGAGAACGACACGCAGGCATGCGTGCTGGTGACGGTCGCCCTGGTGGAAGGTTCCGGGCCGCGCGAGGCGGGCGCGAAGATGCGCGTCAGCCTCGATGGTCAGGTGGACACCATCGGCGGCGGCCACCTGGAATTGCGCGCCGTGGAAATCGCCAAGACCATGCTGGTCACGGGCGACACTCAGGCGCGGTTCGAGCGTTTTGCGCTGGGTCCCAGCCTGGGACAATGCTGCGGCGGCGTCGTCTACCTTGCCTTTGAGCCCGTCGACGCCAGGCTGGCGGCAGTGCTGCACGCCTTGCGCGAGCGGCGCCAGCAAGACAGCTGGCGGTTGACGGCGCTCGATGGCGAACCCGTCTCGGCGCTGTTCGATGCGGCGGGCAGCCTGATTGCCGGAACGGCGGCGCAGGCGCCCGACACGTTTTCACGCGAACGCGGTACGCATGTGGCGCAGGATGGTAGCGGCCGGCGCTGGCTGGTCGATCCCTGCCTGGCCCCGCGCGCGCACCTGACCTTGTTTGGGGCCGGCCACGTGGGTGCCGCTATCGTGCGCGCACTGGCCCACTTGCCCTGCAACGTGACCTGGGTGGATGAACGCGAAGACATGTTTCCCGCGCAACTACCGGATAATGTGCGCATCGCCGCCACCGACACACCCGAAGAATTCGTCGCCATGGCGCCGCCGGGCGGCAGCTATCTGGTCATGACGCATAGCCATGCGCTCGATCAGCGCTTGACGCAAGCCATCATGGAGCGCATGGACGCGGGCTGGTTCGGCCTGATCGGTTCGCAAACGAAACGCAAGCAGTTCGAGCACCGCCTGCAGGCGCGTGGTGTGCCGGACGAGCGCATCGCCGCCATGGTCTGCCCGATCGGCATGCCCGGCATCCGCAACAAGGCACCGGCCGTGATTGCCGCCTCCGTTGCCTGTCAGTTATTGATGGTGTGGGAGGAAGCCGCCGCGGCGGCCCTCGCTGCACCGCTGCGGCTGGTACCTGCCAGCGCGCCACCGCGGCGCAAGAAGCGCGCCGCCATTCATCCGTTATAGAAAGAAGTCATGCCGATTGTTCCTGCCACATTGCAAGCTTACCGTGCCAGCTTGCTGCACTTCCACGCCGATCCCGCTTTCACCGAGGAGGCGCACGCCTGGCATGCCGATGGCTTGCTGATCGTGGCCGATGGCAAGGTCGTGGCCGCCGGCGATTACGCGCAACTGCAGGCGACTTTGCCTCCCGGCACGCATATCGTCGATTACCGGGGCAAGCTGATCGTGCCAGGTTTCATCGATACCCACCTGCATTTTCCGCAGACGGAAATGATCGCCTCGCCCGCTCCGGGTTTGCTGCCGTGGCTGGAGACATATACGTTTCCTACCGAACGCGCGTTTGAAGACCCTGTCCACGCGCGCGACGTGGCCGAGTTTTTCCTTGATGAACTGCTGCGCTGCGGCACCACGACGGCCATGGTGTATGGCAGCGTGCATCCGCAATCGGTCGATGCTTTCTTTGGCGCCAGCGAGGCGCGCGGCTTGCGCATGGTGGCGGGCAAGGTCATGATGGACCGGAATTGCCCCGACTTCCTGCGCGACACGGCCGAGTCCGGCGCGCGCGAAAGCGAAGACCTGATCCAGCGCTGGCACAAGCGGGGCCGTTCGCTGTATGCGATCACGCCCCGTTTCGTACCGACGTCCACCAATGAACAGATGCACCTGGCGGGCGAGCTGGCGCGCGCCTATCCCGATACCTATCTGCAAACCCACGTGTCGGAGAACGAAGACGAGTGCCGCTGGGTGCGTGAATTGCATCCGCAGGCGCGCAGTTACCTCGACGTGTATGACCAGTACGGCATGCTGCGCCCGCGCGCCATGTTTGGCCATTGCATCTGGCTCGATGAGCGCGATCGCGCGCGCATGGCGGAAACGTCTTCGGCGGCCGCCATTTGTCCTACGTCAAACCTCTTCCTGGGCAGCGGCCTGTTCGATTTCGAGCGGGCCGATGCGGCAAGAGTGCTGCTGTCGCTGGCGACGGACGTGGGTGGCGGCACCTCGTTCTCGATGTTGCAAACCATGAACGAAGCCTATAAAGTAGCACGCTTGAAAGGCAGCTATCTGCCCGCCTTGCGCATGTTTTACCTGGCGACCCTGGGCGCTGCGCGGGCCATGCAACTGGAAGGCACCCTGGGCAATTTCACGGTTGGCACGGAAGCGGACTTCATCGTGCTGGATAAACAGTCGACGCCGCTGCTGGCGCGCCGCACGGCCGGCTGTCAAAGCCTGGAGGAATTGCTGTTTGCCTTTGCCTTGCTGGGCGACGACCGGGCCGTGGCTGCCACGTATTCGGGCGGCCAGTGCGTGCATGTGCGTGAGCAGGGCTGACCTACCCGTTTTTCCACACGAACCACCCTGAGCGAGAACGCGTATGCACAATAAACTCACCAGTCTGGCGCTTGGCGCCGCGCTGGCATTGACTGGAACGGCGCAGGCCGCCAAGATCGTTGCCTCTCCGTCTTCCAATGAAGCGGCCACGGCGCGCCATTTTGCCGCCCTGGTTGCGGGCGCGCAGCCAAAGACAGCCGAGTTGAGCCTGTTCTTTTCCATGATGCCCAAAGGCGGTGATCTGCATCACCATTACTCTGGTGCCATTTACGCCGAGCAATTCCTCGACTGGGTCGACAAGGAAAACTATTGCGTCAACAAGACGACCTACCGCATCGAAAGCAACAAGGAGGTGGTGGCAGCCGAGCGCGCCAAGCCGCCCGCGCAGCGTGGATGCCTGTCGTCCACGGAAGTGTTTGCCGATGCGGGCCTGTATGCGGAACTGCTGCAGCGCTGGTCGACCAAGGATTTCTACAACCATGGCGCCATGCAGACGCCGCCGGACCGGACCTTCTTCGATACCTTCGGCTACTTCGGTCCTGTCGCATCGAGCAACACGGCCGATGGCTTGAAAACCCTGAAGCAGCGCGCCATCGCGGAAAATCTGAGCTATATCGAAACGATTTTCGAGCTGTCGCCATTCGTGCAGAACGCGCAGTTCGACCAGCAGGTGCTGGCACCGGGCTTGACGCCGGCAGCGTTGCAAGCCGTGTTGGCCAACTGGACGGGCAGCCTGGAGCAGGATGCCGGCTTCCAGAAAAGCATCACGGCTTACAACGACAACGTGAACGCCAGCAGCGCCGGCATCGATGACGCCAATTTCACCATGCGTTACCAGGCGTATGTGCTGCGGTTCCTGTCGCCATCGCAAGTGTTCTCGTCCATGGTGGCCGCGTTCAAGGCAGCCAGCCTGAATCCGCTGCTGGTGGGCGTGAACATCGTGGGGCAGGAAAGCGTGAATGTGTCCATGCGCGACTACAGCCTGCACATGGAAATGTTCAAGTTCCTCAAAACAAAATATCCGAACGTCAAAATCGCCCTGCACGCGGGCGAACTGGCGCTGGGCATGGTGCCGCCGGAAGGCATGACGTTCCATATTGCCGAAGCCGTCGACGTGGCCGGCGCCAACCGGATTGGCCATGGCATGGATATCGCATACGAAAACAATGCGCTGGCGACCATGCAGAAGATGCGCGAACGGGGCATCCCCGTGGAAGTGAACCTGACCAGCAATGATTACATCCTTGGCATCAAGGGCCAGGCCCATCCGATTACCCTGTACCGCAAGTATGGCGTGCCCTTCGTGATCTCCACCGACGATGCGGGCGTGTCGCGCAATACCTTGTCGAATGAATACGTGCTGTTTGCCAGCCAGTACAAGACCGATTATGCGGAAATCAAAAAGCTGTCGTACAACAGCCTGCGGTACTCCTTCCTGGCGGAAGCGGATAAACAACGTTTGCTGAAAGCACTCGATGCCCGTTTCACCCGCTTTGAAGCGGACATTGCCGCCGCCGACCGGGGCGTTAAAGGCAGCAAACCGTAAGTTGCACGACGTTCAAAACTGATACTCTCAGGGCGGCCGGATCTTCCGGCCGTTTTCCATTCCCCGCAGCAAATCACCGCGATGTTGTTTTGCCAATTTTGTGGCAGCCATGCGACACAATTAACGGCAGATGCACGACTTTATCCAATTTCCTGGATGAATCAATTTCAAGTACATATTGCTCATTTATAATCTCGCGCCATAAGCCCGGACGCTGTCAGCACGATATCAATCCAGCGCGTTACCCCATGCTATTTATATTTTAAATATATAAATATGTAAAAAAAAACGTATTTGTCATCCATTTTTTGATGATGCATAGTGGGATGAGTGTGATATTAAAAAGTCACAATTCATATGAACGATATCGTATGAAGATGGGTATTAGCAGTAAATAAAGGTGAGATGCAGAGTGAAACAAACAGTCGCGCAACTAAATGACGACATTCCTCTGCATTTTGCCGCCGTGTCACAGTCTTGAAATATTTAACAATTACACTCGCGGCTTGCCATGTTCGCCGGGTAAGCCTGTCGGGTGAATGACACAGGAGCTAGCGCCCTGGGTCGTACGGATCGGTTGCAGTTTTTTCCGCCGTTATTGTCTGAATAGGAAGAGTTGTGATGTGTGGAGCGGCGTTTTGTGATGGTCTTGTCAGGACCGCAGCCAGTCCAGCCGGCGTAACAGTTGCAGCATCGTAAAGAGGAAATGTTGTGTTTGTGTTGCTGTGCGGCGCAGCCGGATGGTGGGCAATCCAGGATTTTCAAAAATAATAGTCTTTTCTGGGGTTAAAGATGATCAATCACAAGCGACTTCGGCTAACGCAAATCGCGTTCAGCCTGTCTATTGCACTGGCGGCGGCACCATCGTTCGCACAGAACACTACGTCTTCCATTGGCGGCCGTATCTCGGCTACCGACGGCAAGCCGGCAGCTGGCGCCACTGTTACCATCGTGCACACCGAATCGGGTTCCGTCAGCAATGTGACGACCGATGCGGAAGGCCGTTACGTCGCCCGCGGCTTGCGCGCTGGCGGTCCATACACCATCACCATCACCAAGAATGGTGAAGTTGAAAAACGCGAAGGCGTGTTCCTGGAATTGGCCGAAACGGCCAATGTGGACGCCACCCTAGGCGCCCAGATGCAAGTCGTGAACGTGACCGGTACGGGCGCACGCGCACAGATCTTTAACCGCAGCAATATGGGTGCCGGCACCAACATCGGCGCCAATGAGCTGGCCATGCAAGCGTCGATCCAGCGCAATCTGCAAGATTACGCCCGTTCCGACCCGCGTGTTTCGCAAACCGACAAAGAGCGCGGCGAATTGTCCGTTGCCGGTCAAAACTCGCGCTACAACTCGATGACCATCGATGGCGTGGCGGTGAACGACACCTTCGGCCTGGAATCGAACGGCAGCCCGACTGCCAAGCAACCGATTTCGATCGATGCCATCCAGTCCGTGCAAGTGAACGTCGCCAACTACGACGTGACGCAAAAAGGCTATACGGGCGCCAATATCAATGCCGTGACCAAGTCCGGTACCAATGAATTCAAGGGCAGCGTCTATTACGTGTTCCGTAATGACAAGATGGCCGGCGACCGCTATGACAACCTGAAAGACAGCTATTACGCGCCAGCGCCGTTCCGTGAAACGACGAAGGGTGTTTCCGTCGGCGGCCCGCTGATCAAGGACAAACTGTTCTTCTTCGCCAACAAGGAAAAGCTGGAAAGCACTCGCACTGCGCCAAACTTTGGTCCGATTGGCAGCTCGATGACGAACGTCGGCGTGACGGAATCGGCTATTGCCGGTGCACAAGCGATCGCTCAAAACACCTATAACCTTCCTATCGGCACCACGGCTGTGCCTGCTGACACGAAGTTGACGGTAGACGACGTCCTGCTGAAACTGGACTGGAACATCAACGACAACCATCGCGCGATGGTCCGTTACTCCAAAACCGATCAGTCCGAGCCGATGTTTACCGGTGTAACGGCTAGCGGCATCGCCCTGAACTCGGCCTGGCGTTCGCAAAACAAGTCGATCGAGACCATTGTCGGCCAGTGGTTTGCCGACTGGACGCCGAATTTCTCGACGGAATTCAAGGTATCGTCGCGCGACTATGAAAGTCTGCCGAAGAACAATTCGAATCTGCCGACCATGGCCCTGCAGTTTACGGGACCGACACCGGCTGGCACGCCTTCGAGCGTGTCGACCGGCAGCCGCTTCCTGAACTTCGGTACCGATCAGTCGTATCAGTACAATATCCTGCGTACCAAGACCAAGGATGCGTACCTGGGCGCTAACTGGGCATTGGGCGATCACGAAGTCAAGTTTGGCGCCGACTTCAGCAAGAATGATGTTTACAATGCCTTCTTGCAAAACGTAAACGGTAATTACACGTTCAACTGTACTAACAGTTCGGCCACCTACAAATATTCGTTCGGCAGCGTGGTGTGTAGCGGTGTGAATGCTTCGCCTGCAGCCTTGATCGAACAAGCCGTACTGGAAAACTTCCGTATCGGACGTCCTAGCTCGTACCAGGTTCAAGTGGCAGCTGCCGGTGGATCGCTGGAAAATGCGATTGCCGACTTCAGTCTGAAGAACTACGGCCTGTTTGTGCAAGATGTCTGGACTGTCAATAAAAACCTGACCTTGCAATATGGTGTACGTATCGACAAGGCTGGCATCAGCGATCGTCCACTGTATAACGCGGCGGCGGCGGCACCAACAATTGCCGGTAGCGTCGATCTGAGCAAACCACTGGGCGGCACGCAGCAAAGTGGCGGTTTTGGCCTGAACAATACGCAAACCATCGATGGTCAGACACTGTGGCAGCCACGCGTGGGCTTCAACTACAAGTTTGACAGTGCTCGTCCGACCCAGTTGCGCGGCGGTTTCGGCCTGTTCCAAGGCGCGGCAGCGACGGTCTGGATGTCGAATCCGTTTGCCAATCCTGGCGTGGCGACCCGTATCGTCGGTTGCGGCACCAGCGGCTTCAAGTCTTGCCCAACCGTTGGTGGCTTGTTCAATCCTGATCCGACCAAACAGCCGACGAACTTCCCTGACGCCGCGCCTGCGGCCAACGTGGACTTCCTGTCGTCCGATCTGCGTCAACCATCGATCTGGAAAGGCAATTTGGCATTCGAACATGAATTGCCATGGATGGGCCTGGTGTTTGGTGCGGAGTACCTGCGTACCCAGAACAAGGACGCTATTTACTATGAGCACCTGAATCTGGGACAAGCCACGCGTACCGGTACCGATGGCCGCAATCTGTACTACTCGGCCAATGCCTACAATCCATTGTGCTGGAGTGATGCCGGTGGTCTGACCACGTCGAGCAACGCTGTCTGTGGCGGTGCCGTTGCCAAGGCATTGAAAAATCCGAACTACAACAACGTTCTGATTGCCAAGAAAACGGATAAGGGCACGGGCAATCTGGTGACCCTGTCGGTCAGCCAGCCTATGACCAAAGGCTTTGGCTGGTCGGTAGCGTACACCTATACCGATGCAACGGAAGTCTCGCCGCTGACCTCGTCGGTGTCGAACTCCAACTTCAACGCCCGTTCGATTTTCAATCCGAATGAAAACATTGCAGCCAATTCCAGCTACCTGGTAAAAGACCGCTTCAATGCAGTGTTGAACTTCCAGAAGCGCTTCTTCGACAATTACAAGACGAGCTTCGGCCTGTTCTATGAAGGTCGCAAGGGCAAGCCATACAGCTGGACTGTTAACAATGACTTGAACGGCGATGGCGTAGCTGGCAATGACTTGCTGTACATTCCATCGAAACCAGGTTCGGGTGAAGTGGTCTTCCGTGGTGATACGGCAAGCAACCATGCCAACGAAGATCGCTTCTGGGCAGTTGTCAACGGGAATGCCGACCTGCGCAGTGCAGCCGGCAGCGTGACGCAGCGTAACAGCAGCTTCTCGCCATGGACCAACAGCTTCGACATGCGTGTCAGCCAGGAAGTCCCAGGCTTCTTCAAAGGTAACAAAGGCGTGTTCACGATGGACTTCTTCAACGTGGGCAACATGATCAACCGCAAGTGGGGCCGTATCAATGAAATGGCTTTCCGCTCGGCTGGTGGTCAAACCCGCAGCTTTGTTGACTTTGTCGGCCTCGATGACAAGGGCCGCTATATCTACCAAGTGCGTGACAAGGTGGATGACTACACCGTGCGTCAACAAAAGGGTGAGTCCCAATGGGCAATCCAGGCTACGGTCAAGTACGAGTTCTAATCTCGACGCTTGATTGAAGTTATAAACGGCTGGTGGCGACACCGGCCGTTTTTTCGTTTATGTTCTGTTTTCTTGTCATGCTCGGACGGGCTTGCGGCGCACGGCGTCCCCCCGGATGAGAACGCTTTTTTGAATACTGATAACCATGTGGGGACCATGAAACATCATCTGACACCATTGGCCGCCGCCGCGGCCCTGACCTTGCTGCTGGCCGCCTGCGCCACGCCTCCCGCACCGCCCGTCGATATCAACCTGGTCGCCCTGAACGATTTCCACGGCAACCTCGACCGCAGCAAATTCACGTACACGAGCGTTGCCGATGCCGAGCGCAAGACGGTGCAGGCGGGCGGCATCGATACCCTGTCCGGCGCATTGAAGGCATGGCGCCGCGAAGATGCGCAGCTGATTTTTGTCGGCAATGGCGACCTGGTCGGTGCCAGCCCTGCCATGTCGGCGCTGTGGGCCGATGAGCCCAGCATCGTGGCCATGAACATGCTGGGCATGAAGGCCAGTTCCGTCGGCAACCATGAATTTGACCAGGGCAAGGCGGAGTTGCTGCGCCAGCAGCACGGCGGCTGCGAGTCCTCGCGCGCCGACAAGGCGTGCAAGTTCACGCCCGATTTCAAGGGCGCCAGCTACACCTATATGGCGGCCAATGTGATCGATACGCAAACGGGCAAGTCCCTGCTGCCCGCCTACCGCATCGAAGAGGCGCATGGCGTCAAGGTGGGCTTGATCGGTGCCGTGCTGAAAGATACGCCGTCCGTCGTGACGGCTGCCGGCATTGCCGGCCTGCAGTTCGGCGACGAAGCGGACGCCATCAACGCCACCTTGCCGCAGCTGCGCGCGCAGGGCGTGGGCGTGTTCGTCGTGTTGCTGCACCAGGGCGGCGAGACGAAAGAAGCCGTCGACCAGCCCGATTGCAGCCACCTGAAGGGCGACGTGGTGGACGTGGTAAAACGCCTCGATCCGGCGATTCAGCTGGTCATCAGCGGCCATTCGCATCAAGGCTATTTGTGCCGCGTCGATGGCCGGCTGGTGACGCAAGCACAGATGGGCGGACACATGTTGACGCGCATCAAGCTCAAGGTCGATCCCGTCAAGAATGCCTTGATCGATGCCAGCGCACAAAACGTCGTCATGCTGCCGGGCATGTATGAACCGGACCCTGCCGTGGCAGCCTACCTGGAATCGGTGAAGCAGCGCAGCGCGCAAGAATTGTCGCGTCCCGTGGCCGCCATCGCCGTGCCGAACGTGGGCCGCAGCACCAAGGGCAGCGGCGCTTCCGCGCTGGGCGACCTGGTGGCCGACAGCACCCTGTTTGGCGCGCGCGCAGCCGGCGCGCAGATTGGCCTGATGAATAATGGCGGCATCCGCAAGGACCTGGAAGCGGGCGCCGACCTGATGACGAATGTGGGGCAGAACCAGGCCGTCGTACCATTCGGCAATACGCTGATCGTCGTCAGCCTGTCCGGCGCGCAAATCCGTACCTTGCTCGAGCAGCAATGGCCGGGCAGCGTAGCGGAGGACAACAATCTGCTGCAAGTGTCCGAAGGTTTTAGTTACCGCTGGGACAGCACGCAGCCGCAAGGCCAGCGCGTGCTGCCGGGCAGCATCATGCTCGATGGCAAGGTCATTGACGATAATCAACAATACCGTGTCGCCGCCAACAGTTTCCTCGCCGGCGGCGGCGACCGCTTTACCGTGCTGGCGGCCGGCACGCGCCGGCTCGACACGGGCGTGCGCGATATCGATGCCTTCAGCGATTACCTGATTGCCCGCGCGCGCGCCGGCAAGCCGGCCGGCAGCGCCACGGCGGCGGGCCGCATCGTGCGTGTCAAATAACACATTACAAGGAATAACCATGCGTCGCTTATTTGTTTCCGTATTACTTAGCAGCCTGTTCGCGGGCACGGCCCACGCCGATTTCACCATTCCCGGCTTTGAACTCGTGCACACGTCGCCCGTTGAAACCAGCTTGACGAATCCCGACCTGCGCGAACCCGTTGCCGTGTGGACTGAGCTGTTCGATGCGGCAAAAAAGGAAATCGTCATCGCTCAGTTCTATGCCGTCAGCAAGCCGGGCACGGCCTTCGAAAAAGTGCTGGCCAGCTTGACGGCCGCGGGCCAGCGCGGCGTCAAGATCCGCTTCCTGCTGGACCAGAAGGGCGTGGGCCTGTCGGAAGCGGCCACCATCGCCCAGATCAAGGCGATTCCGAACCTGGACTTGCGCCTCATCGATTTCAATAAAGTCACGGGCAATGGCATCGTGCACGCGAAATACCTGGCCGTCGATGGCCAGGTGGCGTATATCGGCAGTCAGAATTTTGACTGGCGCTCGTTCGAGCACATCCATGAAACGGGCTTGAAGATCACGGAGCCGGCCATGGTGAGCCAGGTGCAAGCCATCTTTGAGCAGGATTGGCAAGCCCAGGCGTTGACGTCGCAGGGCGGGCGCGCCACGGTGCTCAACAGCAAGGTCGTGCCCGCGAACTACGCGCAAAACGCTTTCCTGCTGGCCAGCCCGAATGCTTACAACCCGGTCGGCGTGGGCGACTCGGAAACGGGCTTGCCCGCCTTGCTGGCGGACGCGAAAAGCGAAGTGCGCATCCAGTTGCTCGATTATGCGCCGCTGTCCTACGGCCCGAACCGTACGCGTCCGTACTACGCCGTGATCGACAACGCCGTGCGCGCAGCCGCCCAGCGCGGTGTCAAGATCAAGCTGATGGTGTCCGCCTGGAATACGGAAGCGCCGGCCATAGCTTACCTGAAGAGTTTGGCCCTGGTGCCGAACGTGGAAATCCGCATCGTGACGATTCCTGCCGCCTCGACCGGTTTCATTCCGTTCGCGCGCGTGATCCACAGCAAGACCATGAGTATCGATGGCAAGCTGGCCTGGGTCGGCACGAGCAACTGGGCGGGCGGTTATTTCGACTTGTCGCGCAACCTGGAAGTGGTGCTGCGCAACGATGCCATGGCGCAGCGTATTGCCGCGCTGCATGAGCAGACGTGGAGCTCGGCGTACGCGCAGCCCATCGACATCAACAAACAGTATCCGAAGCCGGCGAAAGCGACGCCGCAAGGCAAGGAATAACGGTGAACATGAAGAAATTATTGAGTGTGCTGGCGCTGGGCGCCGCTTTCGCTTCCGGCAATGTGCTGGCCTGGGGCAACGACGGCCACCGCGCCGTGGGCGCCATCGCTGATCAATTGCTCAAGGGCAGCGCGGCACAGGCGCAGATCGCGGCCTTGCTGTTGCCTGGCGAAAGCCTGGAAAAGATCGCCAACTGGCCTGATTGCGTGAAAGGGACGTATTGCGGCCCCCAATCGCCGGAAATGCTCGCGTATGTGGCAGCCAACCCCAAGCATGGCGAATACCATTACACGAACGTGCCGTTCCAGAACGCGCACTACCACGACCATGGCGTGGGCACGGCCGACGACGATATCGTGCAGACGCTCAAGCAGGCGATCCTGGTATTGCAGGGCAAGGCAGATGCAGCCAGCAATCCGCATGGCTTCAGCCAGCGCGAAGCGCTGATCCTGATCACCCACCTGGTGGGCGATATCCACCAGCCTTTGCATGTGGGCAATGCGTTTGTGGGCAAGGATGGCCAGTTTTTCGTGCCCGCCACGCAGGCGCAGATCGACGACATCGCCATTTTCAATGCGCGGGGCGGCAACGACTTGCTGCTCGACGATGCAAAGATGACGGCGCTGTCCGATGCCGTGATCCCCGCGCCCCTGCCGGCGGAAGAGGGGGCGGCCAAGCCGGCCGGCAGCTATCCGAAGTCGCTCACCAAGCCTTTGCATTCGTACTGGGATACGACGGTGGTCGATTACGCCATGCGCCGCCTGAGCACGCGCACCCCGCAGCAGTTTGCCCGTACCGTGATCGCCGGCGCGCCCATGGTGAGCGGCAACAGCGGCGACCCCGTCACGTGGCCCTATCAGTGGGCCGATGCATCGCTGGCGGCGTCGAAGATGGCTTTCACCGATGTGGTGGCGGGTCCGGCCACGCAGCAGACCAGCCGCAAGGCCGAGGTCTACAATGTGTGGGCCTTGACGGTGCCAGATAACTATCCCGTGCCCAGCTCGGCGCTGGCCAAGCAGCAGCTGACCGAGGCGGGCTACCACCTGGCTGCCGTGCTGCAGGCGATCTGGCCGCAATAAGCAGGCCGCAACGAAATGAATGGAAAACGGCCTGCGGGCCGTTTTTTTACGCCAGGGTGACGGCAATCCCCATGTCGCGGTAGGGCGCGACCAGGGCGTCTTCCACGTCGCGGTGCACGATGATGTCGTTGACCTGGCTCAAGGGAGCAATTTGGAATGGCGAGGCCGTGTTGAATTTTTCCGGCGAAGCCAGCACGACGGTGCGGCTGGACGCCTCGCTCATGGCGCGTTTCACGCACGCTTCCTCGTAATCGCCCGTGGTGATGCCCGCTTGCGGATGCAGGCTGGCCACGCCCATGAAATACAGGTCGGCGCGGATGCGGCCGACGGCTTCCACGGTAGCCGCGCCGACGCCCACGATCGAGTGCTTGTACAGGCGCCCGCCCAGCATCAGGACCTCGATCGACGGGTGGTTGACCAGCTCGACGGCAATCGACGGGCTGTGCGTGACGATCGTGGCGTGCAGCTCGCGCGGCAACTGGCGCGCCAGTTGCACGGCCGTCGTGCCGCCATCGAGAAACACCACCTGCCCCGTTTGTATCATGGCGCCGGCCGCCCGGCCGATGGCGGGCTTGGCTTGCGGCGAAATCTGCTCGCGGGCCGCAAACGGCACCAGCGCGGGCGAGCGGGACAGCAAGGGCAGGGCGCCGCCGTGCACGCGCTCCAGCAAGCCTTCCTTGGCCAGCTCGCGCAGGTCGCGCCGTATCGTGTCTTCCGACAAGCCCAGGGTGTCGCTGACGGCCTTGGCGACGAGCTGGCCTTCGCGCTGCAGCAAGTCCAGCAGGTATTGTTTGCGTTGCTGTGTGAGCATGATTTATCTCGTTAATTCTTGATATTGCACGAGTTTGCATGATAAAGTCGGCGAAGGCAAGCATATGCAGACACAAGGAGACACTATGCGTGAAGAAAGTACGAAGCAGGAACGGGTCCGCATCCAGCAGGTGCAGACCCTGTCGCACGACTGGTATCTATTGCAGAAAACCACGTTCGACTATCTGCGCCACGACGGCCAGTGGCAGACGCAGACGCGGGAAACCTACGACCGCGGCGATGGCGCCACCATCCTGCTTTACAACAAAATCAGGCGCACGGTGATCCTGATCCGCCAGTTCCGCTTTCCCACGTATCGCGCAGGCCATGACGGCTTCCTGATCGAGACGGCGGCCGGCTTGCTGGAAGAAGCCAGCCCGGAACAGCGCATCCGCGCCGAGGTGGAAGAGGAAACCGGTTACCGCGTGGGCCAGGTGCACAAGGTGTTCGACGCCTTCATGAGTCCCGGTTCCGTGACGGAACGCGTGCATTTCTTCGTGGCGGAATACGATCCGGCCAGCCGCATCGGCGACGGCGGCGGCCTCGTGCATGAAGGCGAGGATATCGAAGTGCTGGAGCTGCCCCTGGCGCAGGCGCTGCAGATGGTGGCCGATGGCCGCATCTGCGACGGCAAGACCATCATGCTGCTGCAGCATGCGCAGCTGCACCTGATGCCGCGCAAGCGGGGGCTGCAGATTTTAGTGGCTGGACCGTATCGTTCCGGCACGGGCGACGATCCCGCCTTGATGGCGGCGAATGTGGCGGCCATGCAAGCCGTCTGCCTGCCCTTGTACGCAGCCGGCCACATGCCCGTGCTCGGTGAATGGCTGGCCTTGCCCATGCTGGCGCTGGCCGGCTCCACCCGGGTGGGCGATGCCGTGTATGAAGACTTGTTCCACACGCACGCGACGCGTCTATTGAGCCATTGCGATGCCGTGCTGCGTATCGGCGGCGCGTCCCAGGGCGCCGACCAGATGGTGGCCGTGGCGCGCAGCCTGGGGCTGGCCGTGTATTTCTCGCTGGACGAGATTGCACAGGCGTAAAAAAAGCGAAGCCTGCGGGCTTCGTTTTTTTTTTGCGTCAAGTCAACGCCAGGCTTAACGGGACTTCACAAATGGAATACCGATGGCTTTCGGTGCGACCGATTTGGCCATCAGGCCCGCCAGCACGATCACCGTGACCACATACGGCACCATCTGGATCAGCGAACCGGGGATGCGGCCGACAACGGGCAAGTCCACGCCTTCGATCTGGATCTGGATGGCGGCAAAGAAGCCGAACATCAGACAGCCGAGGAAGGTATAGACAGGGCGCCAGTTGCCGAACACCATGGCCGTCAGGGCCAGGTAGCCGGCGCCGGCCGACATGTCGCGCAGGAAGAAGCCGCTTTGCACGATGGCGAGGTAGGCACCCGAGAACGAGCACAGGATGCCGGCCACCAGCATGGCCAGGTAGCGCGTCGCTTCCACGCTCACGCCGGCCGAGTCGGCCGCATGCGGGTTTTCGCCGCAGGCGCGCAGGCGCAGGCCGAAGCGCGTGTGGTACAGCAGCCAGTGCACGAGCGGGATCAGGAGGAAGGCGACATACACGAGGATGGAATGGCCGCCGATCAGATGGGCATACACCCAGCCGATGAAGGGGATATGTTCCACATATTGCGTGCCCGGCAAGACCACGTCGAACAGCCGCGCCGAACCGAGGTCGGGCGTACGGCCGCCTTGCTGGAAGAAAAATTGCGCCAGCACAAACGTCAGTCCGCTCATGGCGATGTTGATCGCCATGCCGGCCACCAACTGGTTGCCTTTTTGTGTGATGCTGACATACGCTTGCAGCAGGGCCAGGGCGACGCACACGAGCATGCCGGCAGCCATGCCGTAATACGGGCTTTGCGTCGTGTAGGCCACGGCGGCGGACGCGAAGGCGCTGGCCAGGATCTTGCCTTCCAGGCCGATGTCGATCATGCCGCTGCGTTCGGCAAACAGGCCGGCCATGGCGGCAAAGATCAGGACGGGCGCATTGCGCACGGTCGATACCAGGATGCTGGCGAATTGAAAGTCGTCGAGTGTCATGGTGTTAGCCTTTGGTGCGCTTGAGCAGGGCGGAAATGGCCGGTGCGTAGAAGTTTTCCATGGCGCCGCAGAACAGGATGATCAAGCCCTGGATGAAAATGAAAGTTTCCGTTGGGATATTCGGTTTTTCAAGCGACAGGTCGAAGCCGCCCTGGATCAGCGCGCCGAACAGCACGGCCGACAGGAAGATGCCGACCGGATGCTGGCGGCCCATCAGGGCGATGGCGATGCCGATGAAGCCGGCGCCGCCCACGAAGTTCAGCGACAGGTAGTGCGTCGAACCCATGATGGAATTGACGGAACCGAGGCCCGCCAGCGCGCCCGAGATCAGCATGACGATGATGATCATCTTGCTGATCGACACGCCCGCATAGTGGGCCGCATGCTTGTTGAGGCCCGTGGCGCGTAGCTTGAAGCCCCACGACGAGCGCCAGACCATCACGCCATAGATCACCAGCGCAGCGATTGCCAGGATAAAGCTGATGTTCAGCGGCGTGTCGCCCAGCGACGGGAACCAGGTGGAGAGGCGCGGCATTTCGCCGCTTTCCGCAAACACGCGGCTGGCCGTATTCTGCTCGCCCGGCGGAATCAGGTACTTCACGATGATGAAGTTCATCAGGCTGGCGGCGATGAAGTTGAACATGATGGTGGTGACCACGATGTGGCTGCCCCGTTTGGCTTGCAGGTAGCCGGGCAGGAAACCCCACAGGGCGCCGAACAGGGCCGCGCCGATCATGGCGGCCGGAATCAGGAGCCAGGCGGGCAGGGTCTGGTCGAAGGCCAGCATGGCGACAGTCAAGCCCAGGCCGCCGATATACATCTGGCCTTCGGAACCGATATTGAACAGCCCGGCCTGCATCGCCACGGACACGGACAGGCCCGTGAAAATGAAGGTGCTGGCGTAGAACAGGGTGTAGCTCAAGCCTTCCGGATTGAGGATGGCGCTGTGGACGAGGATCGACAGCGATTCGGCCGGGTCTTCGCCCAGCATATAGATCACCAGGGCTGCGACCAGCAAGGCCGACAGCAGGTTTAACATGGGCATGACAAAGGCTGTCGCCCAGCGTGGCAAGTCGTTATTCATGATTTGTGCATTCCCCCCATCAACAGACCGATGCGGGTGGTATCGAATTCTTCAATTTTCAGTTCGCCGGTGATGCGTCCGCCGCACATGACGAGAATGCGGTCGGCCAGCGCCCGCACTTCTTCCAGTTCGACGGAGACCAGCAGGATCGCCACGCCCGCGTCGCGCAGGGCCAGCAATTGCGTATGGATGCTTTCGATGGTGCCGATGTCGACGCCGCGCGTGGGCTGGCCCACCAGCATCAGTTTCGGCTTGGCCAGCACTTCGCGCGCGATCACCACCTTTTGCTGGTTACCGCCCGACAGCAGGCCGATGCGCAGATCCGGATTGGCCGGACGCACGTCGAAGGCTTTCAGCAATTCCGCGCAGCGGGCGCCGATGGCCTTGAAGTTGAACAAGCCCCAGCGGTTTTTCAGGCGGTCCTGGTAGCCGAGGATGGTGTTCTGCATGACGGAGAAATTCTTCACCACGCCATCGCGCAAGCGGTCTTCCGGAATGTGGGCGATGCCCAGGTCGCGGAAGGCCAGCGGCAAGCCGTCAGCATCGTGGCGCTTGGCAAACGGCAAGTCCTTGCCCTGGAAGCGCAAGGTGCCCGAGGTGGGCAGGCGCATGCCCGACAGGATTTCCAGCAACTCGCTCTGGCCATTGCCCGACACCCCCGCGATGGCGACGATTTCGCCGGCCCGCAAGTTGAAGCCTATGTCGGCCAGCAATTTGACCTGTTGCTCGTCGGCCAGTTGCAGCCCATCGACTTCCAGCACCGTGGCGCCCGGATTGTACGGTGCGCGGGGCAGATGACTCTGGATGGGGCGGCCCACCATCATGTTGGCCAGCTCTTCCTTCGAGGTGCCGTTTGTCGCCACGGCGCCCACCACCGTGCCGCCGCGCATGACGGTGACGTTGTCGGTGATTTCCAGGATCTCTTGCAGCTTGTGCGTGATCAGGATGATGGTCTTGCCCTGTTCCTTGAACAGGCGCAGGATTTCAAACAGGGACGCCGTTTCCTGGGCCGTCAGCACGGCTGTCGGCTCGTCGAGGATCAGGATATTGGCGCTGCGGTAAATCTGCTTGAGAATTTCCACGCGCTGCTGCGCACCGACGGACAGGTCTTCGATCTTCGCCAGCGGGTCGACGTCGAGGCGGTAGCGCGCGCAAATCTCGCGCAATTTGGCTTCCGCTTCCGTACGGTGGCTGGCCAGGCGAAAACCGCCTTCCGTGCCCAGCATGATATTGTCGAGGACGGTAAAGTTCTCGACCAGCATGAAGTGCTGGTGCACCATGCCGATGCCGAGGTTGATCGCTTCCTGGCTGTTGCGGATAGGCTGTACTTTTCCGTCGAGCAGGATTTCCCCGCCGTCGGCACGGTAGTAGCCGTACAGGATGCTCATCAAGGTCGATTTGCCGGCGCCGTTTTCCCCCACCAGGCCGTGGATACTGCCCTTGGCGATGGAGAAACTGACGTCGGCGTTCGCCTTCACATGTCCAAACTGCTTGGAAATGCTGCGAAATTCTACTGCTGGCTGCATAGGTTCATAACTGGATAGTTTCATGGAAACGCGCCGCGCGGAGACAGGCCCCGGCGGCGCGCTAAAAGATACGGAGAAAAATTAAACCGGGCAGCTGCTGCCGACGCGGTAATCGATCACTTTGATCTTGCCATCGATAATGTCCTTACGCGCACCCAACACGCGCTTTTCGATTTCTGGCGTAATCAGTTTGCGGTTGTTCGCGTCGAGCGCCCAGTCCACGCCGCCTTCTTTCAAGCCTTTATAGCTGACGCCGCCCTTCCAGGTGCCGTTCTTGACTTCCATGAAGCTGTCATAGACCGTGTTGTCGACGCGCTTGACCATCGAGGTCAGGATGCTGCCTGGATACAGATGGTTCTGGTTCGAATCGACGCCGATGGCCAGCTTGCCTTTTTCCTTGGCCATTTGCAAGGTGCCCATGCCGCTGCCGCCAGCGACGGCGAAGACGACATCGACGCCGCGCTCGAATTGCGAGCGGGCCAGTTCGCCACCCTTGGCCGGGTCATTCCAGGCGCCGGACGTGGTGCCGACCATGTTTTGCGTGATTTCCGCCTTCGCATTCACTGCCTTGACGCCTTGCGCGTAGCCGCAGGCGAAGTTGCGGATCAGGGGAATATCGATGCCGCCGATGAAGCCAACCTTCTTGCTCTTGCTGGCCATGGCCGCAGCCACGCCCACCAGATAGGAGCCTTCTTCTTCCTTGAAGACGACGGAATTGACGTTGCTGCCGGCGGCCTGGCCGTCGATCAGCACGAATTTCACGTTCGGGAATTCCTTGGCGACCTTTTGCACGGCTTGCGTTTGCGCAAAGCCGATGGCGGCGATCATGTCGAGTTTCTTGCGGGCCAGGCCGCGCATGACTTGTTCAGCCTGCGTATCGCTCGATGCCTGTACTTCGATGAAGGAAATGCCTGTGTCTTTTTTGAAGCGCGATGCGCCTTCGAAAGCGGATTGGTTGAACGACTTGTCGAACTTGCCGCCCGCGTCATACACGACACCCAGTTTTGGGGTAGCCGCGGACGCTTGAGCAGTCAGAAATACGGCTGCGATCGTCAAACTAAATTGTGTAAGTTTCATGAATTGGCTCCTGGAAGATCGATATTGTATATTTTTTATAGGTGAAACATATAATTTGGGGCCGATTTAGCCTGTTTTTGATGCACGAGGTGATAATTCCTTATCAACATTGCACTGTATTGCACAAGATCATTGCTGGCCTTGTATGATTTTATGTCGTCAGTGTGATGCTCATGCAACAGTCGCGCCGCGTCTCTTTTATGCTTACAACATCGAATGGCGGTGCCGGAACGGGCTGGGATGCGCCGTCAGTGGACGGGCAGGGCAGGCACAGGACCGGCGCCACGATGGGCGTCCGAATCACTATGCATCATGCCAGATATGTATGACAAATACGTTTTTGTTTAATTATTTATATGAAAGTCATATAAATTGGGCGTCAAGCGGCGGGAGGATTCAGGATATTCAAAAAGGCCCGCACGACGGGGGCGTCGTCGAGCGTGGTGTAGCTGATGTACAGATTGGCCGAGGGGGGATTGGTCTTGATCGGCAGGAACACGACGCCGGGCCAGCCGATGCGGCTTGTCGTTTCCGGCACCAGGGTCACGCCCAGGCCCGCGCCCACCATGGCCAGCAGGGTTTGCGGCTCGCTTGCTTCCTGGAAGATCACGGGTTCGAAACCCGCATTGATGCAGCATTGCACCAAATAGCGGGGAAACGCGGATTTATCGAGGTTCAGGGTGAGCATCGGTTCGTGGGCGATGTCGATCAGTTCGATGGCCGTGTTTTTCGCCAGCGGATGGTGTTCATTGACGGCCACGCACACATTTTCGCGGAAGCACAGTTCCTGGCGTAAATTATCGTGACGCAAGTCGTCGTCGTTGAGCTTGGGTTCGCGCCAGAAACCCACGTCGATCTGCTTGGCGCGCAAGGCTTCGTACTGCACCGTGGGACCGAATTCATGGATGGTCCAGGTGACGCGGGGGAATTTGGTCTGGAATTCTTCCAGCAGGCTGGGAATGGGGCCCCACATGGCCGAGCCCACGATACCCACGCGCAAGCGGCCCACTTCGCCGCGGTCGATCTGGCGGATGGTGTCGATGGTCATGCGCATCTTGGCCAGCAGGTCGGCCGCCTCGTTCATCAGGGCCTTGCCCGCCACCGTCAGCTCGAACGTGCGCGTGGTGCGCGCAAACAGGCGCACGCCCAGTTCGCTTTCCAGTTTCATGATCTGCTGGCTCAACGGCGGCTGCGAGATATGCAGGCGCTCGGCGGCGCGGCTGAAGCTTTTCTCCTCGGCAACGGCAAGAAAATACTTTAACTGTTTCAGATCGATGGACATGCTTTCCTTGCATTACCTGATGCTAAGCGGGAACGGCGCGCCGCCGTGAACGGCCGCGCGCTTCTTTACAGCAGTCCTATTATCGTGCCACCACTGCCTGCATGGCAATGGCCAGCGCGGTGCCGACTTGCGCATTGTGCTTGACCAGCGCGATATTCGTCGCCAGGCTGCGGCCATTCGTCAGTTGCTTGATGCGCGACAACAGGAATGGCGTCACTTGCTTGCCTTTCACGCCGCCCGCGTCCGCTTCCTGCAGCGCTTGCGTCGTGATCGCATCGATTTCTTCCTTGGGCATCGCTTGCGCGGCTGGCACGGGGTTGCTGACGACCACGCCGCCTTTCAAGCCCAGCTGCCACTTGGTGCCGATGAAGGCAGCCTGTTCCGCTGGCGTGTCGAGGCGGAAATCGGCCTTGTAGCCGCTTTCGCGCGTGAAGAAGGCGGGAAAACCTTCCTGGCCCACGCTGATGACGGGCACGCCATGGGTTTCCAGGTATTCCAGCGTCAGGCCGATGTCGAGAATCGACTTGACGCCCGCGCAGACGACGGCCACGGAGGTGTGCGCCAGTTCCTGCAAGTCGGCGGAAATATCGAAGCTCGTTTCCGCGCCCCGGTGCACGCCGCCGATGCCGCCCGTGACGAACACGGCGATGCCGGCCAGTTCCGCGCAGATCATGGTGGCGGCCACGGTGGTGGCGCCCAGCTTGCCTTGCGACAGGACGAACGGCAGGTCGCGGCGGCTGACTTTCATGGCGTCGGGCGAGGTGCCCAGCAATTCGAGCTGCTCGGGCGACAGGCCCACGCAGATCTTGCCGTCGATGATGGCGATGGTGGCCGGCACGGCGCCGCCGTCCCGGATGATCTGTTCCACTTCGCGCGCCATTTCCACGTTTTGCGGATACGGCATGCCGTGCGAAATGATGGTCGATTCCAGCGCCACGATGGCCTTGCCGGCGGCGCGCGCGGCTAGCACTTCTTGCGAGAACGAGAGGAAGGTATTCAATTGCGTCATGTGTCAGTCCTGTTGAAAGAGGGTAGGGGGAGGTGGCGCCAGGTCGGCGTCGTCGATGTCGTCGAGCGCGCCGGCCGACACCAGGGGCGAGACGGTGGCATCGGATTCCAGGGTCATGGCGGCCAGCTTCAGGCCGCGCCGGCACGCCAGTTTCAAGTCGCCGCTGTCGTGGTACAGCGACCAGCAGACGGCGGCGGAAAACGCGTCGCCGGCGCCCGTCACGTCGACGGCGTCCACTTCGCGCGCGGCCAAGTGCTCGACAGGCGCGTCCACGCCGTCGCCGTCCGTGAAATACACGCCTTCGCCGCCGCAGGTGACGATCACCTGGCGCGCGCCCTGGCGCTGCACTTCGCGGCAGGCGGCGCGCACGTCGAACGCCGTCGGCAAGGCCCGCGCCACGCGCGTTTCCAGTTCGCCACGGTTGAGGATCAGCAGGTGCAAGCCCGCCAGGTCTTGCGGCAGGTGCGCCATCTTCGGCTGCGAGACGGCAACGATGACCAGCGGCGTCGCGTGGGCGGCGTCCTGGCGCGCATCGGCCAGCAGCGCCTGCACGCTGTCGTGGCCCAGGTTCAGGTCGCAGACGGTGAGGGCGGCGGCTGCGCGCTGGGGCTGGCGGCTGTGCAGGAAGGCGGGGGTCAGCTGTTCGTAGAGTTGCATATTGGCCATCGCCAGCAGCATTTCGCCATGTTCGTCGAGCACGGCCGTGTAGGTGCCGCTGCTGGTGTTGCTCAAATGCAAGCTGCCGCGCATGTCGATGCCTGCGTCTTCCGCGTGCGTCTGCAGCGCGTGGCCGGCCGCATCGTCGCCCAGGGCCGTCAGCAGGGCCACGGGGATGGCCAGGCGGGCCAGGTTTTCCGCGATGTTGCGGCCCACGCCGCCAAACACCTCTTCCGAGCGCACGGGATTCGAGGTGCCCATCTGCAAGGTTGCCAGGGTGCGCATCTTGCGGTCCAGGTTGGCGGCGCCTATGCACAGCACGGGGCGACTGTCGGGCAGCACGTAGGCGCGTCCCAGCAGGCGCCGCTCGCGTATGAGGCCGGCGATATGGCCGGCGACGGCCGAGCGCGACAAGCCCAGTTCGTTCGCCAGGTCCTGCTGCGAGATGAAGGGGTTGTTGCGGATCAGCGTGTACAACTGGTCTTTTTTATTGGTATCGGTCACAAGGTGTTCGCAGGAGGTTTAAACATTTGTCTTAAACTGTAAACATTTGTCTTGATCGTGTCAAGCGCGTGCCGGGCGTGCGCGAAAAGTGCTCGTATGGAGCTTGTATGCATGGATTTACGGGGCATTGCAAGGGCGTGGCCGCCGCTGGCGGGCGAGCGCTTGCCTGGACTATAATATCGGCCATTTATATTTGAATTGTATAAATGGGCAAGAAAAATGGTATTTGCCATACATATTCCGTTTGATGCATAGTGGCGGCAATTAATGGCAATACGCATCTGGATAGTCCAGCAACACCCATGCATACCCGATACCTGGGCCGCAGTCCCCACCCGGACACGATCGCGCAGGCAGCAACCATCATCATTAGTCACTCAGAGGATAACCATGTCGAACAACGCCCCTTTCCACGCCGCCGAAATCATCCGTGCCCGCGCCCCAGAAAATTTCAAGCCGCGCGTGGCGATGATCCTCGGCTCCGGCCTGGGCGTATTGGCCGAGCAGATGACGGACGCCGTCAGCATCAGCTTTGACGAGTTGCCAGGTTTCCCGATCAGCACCGTGCACGGCCATGCCGGCGAACTGGTGGTCGGCACCCTGTCGGGCGTCGCCGTCGTCTGCATGAAGGGCCGCGGCCACTTCTATGAAGGCTATGGCATGGGCGTGATGACGAGCGCCATCCGCACCCTGAAACTGCTGGGCTGCGAAATGCTGTTCGTCACCAACGCTGCCGGTTCCCTGCGCCCCGAAGTGGACGCCGGCAGTCTGGTGGCCATCAGCGACCATATCAACCTGTTGCCAGGCACGCCGATGGTCGGCCCGAACGACGACCGCTTCGGCCCGCGCTTCTTCAGCATGGCCAATGCCTACGATGCGGACCTGCGCAACCTGGTCAAGGACACGGCTGCTTCGAACGGCATCACCCTGCACGAAGGCGTGTTCGTCGCCTACCCTGGCCCGAACTTCGAGACGGCCGCCGAAATCCGCATGATGGCCCGCCTGGGCGCCGACACGGTCGGCATGTCGGTGGTGCCGGAAGTGGTGTCGGCCCGCCATTGCGACCTGAAAGTGGTGGGCGTGTCCGTCATCACCAACCTGGCCGAAGGCATGTCGCCATTCGCCCTGTCGCACGAACAAACCCTGAAGTACGCGGCCATCGGCGCGAAAGACCTGGTCAAGCTGATCCTGGCTTTCCTCTCCAAGGTAGCTGAAAAGCCGCAAGCCTAAGCATTCTTCTTTACGCAGTAGCGGCGCGCCACACACTGGCGCAGCCGCGCGGCAGGCCGGGAAATTCCGGCCTACACTGTTCGCATCATCCCGCATTACCTTCATAGAGCGAGCCTTATCATGTCACGCGCATTTATCCTCCTGCTTGATTCCTTCGGCCTTGGCGCGACGCCAGACGCCGCCAAGTATGGCGACGCAGGTGCCAATACCTTTGGCCACATTGCCAGCACTGTCGCCAAAAGCGGCAAGACCTTGAAACTCCCTAACATGGAACGCCTGGGACTGGGCGCCGCCGCGCACCTGGCCAGCGGCGAATGGGCCACGGGCTTCGACCAGCGCGACGGTTTTACCGGCGCCTACGGTGCGGCGCGCGAGCGCTCCACCGGCAAGGACACGCAGAGCGGCCACTGGGAAATCGCCGGCGTGCCCGTCGAATTCGACTGGGGCTACTTCCCCCGCACGACGCCGTCGTTCCCTGCCGACCTGACCGACAAGCTCAAGGCCATGTCGGGCGTGCCCGGCTTCCTGGGCGACTGCCATGCCTCGGGCACGGACATCATCAACAAGCATGGCGACGAGCACGTCGCCACGGGCAAGCTGATTATCTATACGTCGGGCGACTCGGTGATGCAGATCGCCGCGCACGAAGAATCGTTCGGCCTCGAACGCCTGTACCAGGTGTGCGAAATGGCCTTCAAGCTGGTCGAACCGTACAACATCGGTCGCGTCATCGCCCGCCCGTTCACGGGCAGCAACGGCAACTACACGCGCACTTCCAACCGCCACGACTACGCCGTCGCGCCACCCGCGCCGACCCTGCTCGACCACGTGAAGAATGCGGGCGGCGAAGTGGTCGGCCTGGGCAAGATCAGCGACATCTTCGCTACCCAGGGCATCTCGCGCGTCGTGAAGGGCGTCGACAACATGGCGCTGTTCGAAGCGCTGCTGAAGACGGCCGATGAAGTGCAGGACAAGTCGCTCACTTTTGTGAACTTCGTCGATTTCGACCAGGCTTTCGGCCACCGCCGCAACGTCGAGGGCTATGCCGATGCGCTGCGCGAAATGGATGCGCGCCTGCCGGAATTCATGGCCAAGCTGAAGGAAGGCGACCTGGTCGTGATCACCGCCGACCATGGCTGCGACCCCACCTGGCACGGCTCCGACCACACCCGCGAACACATTCCGATGATCTTCTTCGGTCCCGGCGTCGCCCCGCGCGCACTGGGTATTTCCGAGACCTTCTCCGATATTGGCCAAACCCTCGCCAAGCACCTTGGCGTACCACCACTTGCTAATGGAACCAGCTTGTTATGACACTCATGCACCCCGAATTCAAGCGTAACGAGGCCGTTGGCCTCGACCTGGGCTGGATCAACCAGATCCGCGTCAACCGCGCCGCGACGGACCGCCGCGCGGCCAGCCTGGCGAACCGCCGTACGGTGAAAAAGGAATACCAGGCCGCCTGGCTGGTGAAAGCCATCCAGATGATCGACCTGACCACCCTGGGCGGCGACGATACCCCGGGCCGCGTGGAACGCCTGTGCATGAAGGCCATGCGCCCCTTGCGCGCCGACCTGATGGCCGCACTGGGCCTGACGGAACTGAGCACCGGCGCCGTGTGCGTGTACCACGAGATGATCGCCCCGGCCGTGCAAGTCATCCAGGGCCGCTTGCCCATCGCTGCCGTGTCGACGGGTTTCCCGGCCGGCCTGACGAGCATGGAAACGAAGCTGCGCGAGATCGAACTGTCGGTCGCCGCGGGCGCCTCGGAAATCGATATCGTCATCACGCGCCAGCATGTCCTGAACGGCAACTGGCAAGTGCTGTACGACGAAATGCTGGCCTACCGCAAGGCCTGCGGCGAAGCGCACGTGAAGGCGATTCTCGCCACGGGCGACTTGCTGACGATGGAAAACGTGGCCAAGGCGTCGTGGGTCTGCATGATGGCGGGCGCCGATTTCATCAAGACGTCCACCGGCAAGGAAGGCGTGAACGCCACCATTCCCGTGGCCCTGACGATGGTGCGCACGATCCGCGAATACCACGAGCAGACGGGTTTCCAGGTGGGCTTCAAGCCGGCCGGCGGCGTCAGCTCGGCCAAGAGCGCGCTGCAATACCTGACCCTGATGAAGGAAGAACTGGGCAATGAATGGCTGCAGCCGCACCTGTTCCGCATCGGCGCTTCCAGCCTGCTGACCGACATCGAGCGCCAGCTCGAGCACTACGTCACCGGCAGCTACTCGGCCAATCATCGTCACGCACAACCTTAAAGAACATTCGTCATGCCTACAATTAACGAGATTCTCACTACTATGGACTACGGCCCAGCTCCCGAAAGTCAAAAAGAAGCACAGGCGTGGCTCGACGGCCACCAGCGCAAGTTCGGCCTGTTTATCGACAACGCCTGGAGCGAGCCGGCCGAGCTGTTCGCCTCGACCAATCCTGCCGACGGCGCGCAACTGGCCGAACTGACGCAAGCCACTGACGCGGACGTGGAACGCGCCGTGGAAGCGGCGCGCCGCGCGCTGCCCGTGTGGCAAGGCATGGGCGGCCATGGCCGCGCCAAGGTCATGTACGCGCTGGCCCGTTTGCTGCAAAAGCATTCGCGCCTGTTCGCCGTGCTGGAAACCCTGGACAACGGCAAGACCATCCGCGAAACGCGCGATATCGACCTGCCGCTGGCCGCGCGCCACTTCTACCATCACGCCGGCTGGGCGCAGCTGCAATCGGAAGAATTCGCCGACTACCGCGCCGTGGGCGTGGTGGGCCAGATCGTGCCGTGGAATTTCCCCCTGCTGATGCTGTCGTGGAAAATCGCCCCGGCCCTGGCCGCCGGTAACACGGTGGTCTTCAAGCCGGCCGAATTCACCTCGCTCACCGCCATGCTGTTCGCCGAACTGTGCGTGCAGGCGGGCGTGCCGGCCGGCGTGGTCAACATCGTCACCGGCGACGGCCGCGTGGGTTCGGCCATCGTCAACCATCCTGGCGTCGACAAGATCGCGTTTACGGGTTCCACGGAAGTGGGCCGTCTGATCCGCGAGGCGACGGCCGGCAGCGGCAAGAAGTTGTCCCTCGAATTGGGCGGCAAGTCGCCATTCATCGTCTTTGAAGATGCAGACCTGGACGGCGCCGTGGAAGGCCTGGTTGATTCGATCTGGTTCAACCAGGGCCAAGTGTGCTGCGCCGGTTCGCGCCTGCTGGTGCAGGAATCGATCCAGGAGCGCTTCCTGAACAAGGTACGCGCGCGCATGGAAAACCTGCGTCTCGGCTCGCCGCTGGACAAATCGATGGACGTGGGCGCGCTGGTCGACCCGGTACAGCGCCAGCGCATCGCCGCGCTGGTCGATTCGGCCCGTGCCGAAGGCTGCGACGTATGGCAGCCCGCGTGCGAATTGCCGGCGGACGGTTCGTGGTTCCCGCCGACCCTGATCACGGGCGCGTCGACATCGGCCGCCGTGGCGCAGGCTGAGATCTTCGGCCCCGTGCTGGTGGCGATGAGCTTCCGCACGCCGCCTGAAGCGGTGCAGCTGGCGAACAACACGGTGTACGGCCTGGCCGCCAGCGTGTGGACCGAGTCGATCAGCCTGGCGCTGGACATCGCTCCCGCCATCAAGGCCGGCGTGGTGTGGATCAACAGCGCCAACCAGTTCGACGCGGCCTGCGGCTTCGGCGGCTACCGCGAATCGGGCTTCGGCCGCGAAGGCGGCCGCGAAGGCATGCTGGAATACATGACGGCCCTGGCCGAAGATGCGCGTCCGGCCTTGCCGGTGGTGGAAGCGAAAGCCAAGGGCAATGCGAAACCGGCAGCCGCCGATCCTTTCGCCATCGACCGCACGGCCAAGATGTACATCGGCGGCAAGCAGGCGCGCCCTGACAGCGCCTACAGCGCTCCCGTGTTCGGCGCGAACGGCGCCTTGCTGGCCGAAGTGGGCGTGGGCAGCCGCAAGGATATCCGCAACGCCGTCGAAGCGGCCCACAAGGCATCCGGCTGGACCGGCGCCACGGCGCACAACCGCGCGCAAGTGCTGTACTACATCGCCGAGAACCTGGCTGCGCGCGCCGACGAATTTGCCGCCCGCATCGCCGCCATGACGGGCAACAAGAACCCGGAGAAGGAAGTGCAGGCATCGATCGAACGCCTGTTCTACTACGCGGCCTGGGCCGACAAGTACGATGGCCTGGCGCACCAGCCGCCAACGAAGGGCATCACCGTGGCGCTCAATGAAGCCGTCGGCGTGATCGGCATCGTCTGCCCGAACGAAGCGCCTTTGCTGGGCTTCATTTCGCTGGTGGCACCGGCCATCGCGCTGGGCAACCGCGTGGTGGTGGTGCCGTCGGAAGCGCATCCGCTCTCCGCGCTGGACCTGTACCAGGTGTTCGATACGTCCGACTTGCCCGGTGGCGTCGTCAACATCATCAGCGGCAACGCCGATGAACTGGCGCGCACGCTGGCCACGCACGCCGACATCGACGCCGTGTGGCGCCATGACGGTTCCGCCGAAGGCTGCGCGGAAGTCGAGCGCCTGTCGGCCGGCACCCTGAAGCGCACCTGGGTCGGCGGCGCCAAGGGCCGCGACTGGTACAGTGCGGCCCAAAGCGGCGGCCGCGCCGTGCTGGCGCATGCGTCGCAAGTGAAAAACGTGTGGATTCCTTACGGCGTCTAAGGTTGTAGAGCAGGACGGTGGGGCCGGATCTTCCGCGCAGCGATGCGCCGGGGCGCCGGCCCCAAGTTGCTTTCACCAGCAGGGCGCAGGCATCGGGCGCCGCTGGATTGGAACAGTACCTCATATCGGGAGCTATCATGTTTTTAACCCAAGAAATCATCCGCAAGAAGCGCGACAAGGGCGTGCTGAGCGCCGAGGAAATCCAGTTTTTCGTGCGCGGCATTACTGACGGCAGCGTCAGCGAAGGCCAGATCGCGGCGCTGGGCATGGCCGTCTTTTTCAACGACATGAACATGGACGAGCGCGTGGCGTTCACCCTGGCCATGCGCGATTCCGGCCACGTGCTGGACTGGCGCGCGCTGAACCTGCCGGGGCCTGTCGTCGACAAGCATTCGACGGGCGGCGTGGGCGACGTGGTGTCGCTGCTGCTGGGCCCCATGGTGGCCGCGTGCGGCGGCTACGTGCCGATGATCTCGGGCCGCGGCCTGGGCCACACGGGCGGCACCCTCGACAAGTTCGACGCCATCCCCGGCTACTGCACCGTGCCGGACAATGAACTGTTCCGCAAGGTGGTGCAGGAGATTGGCGTGGCCATCATCGGCCAGACGGCGCAGCTGGCGCCGGCCGACAAGCGCTTCTACAGCATCCGCGACGTGACCGCCACGGTGGAATCGGTGGCCATGATCACCGGCTCCATCCTGTCGAAGAAACTGTCGGCAGGCCTGGACGCGCTGGTCATGGATGTGAAAGTGGGTACGGGCGCCTTCATGCCCACCTACGACAAATCGGTGGAACTGGCCGAGAGCATCGTCGCCGTCGGCAATGGCGCGGGCATGCAGACGTCGGCCATCCTGACGGATATGAACGAATCGCTGGCGCCGTACGCCGGCAATGCGCTGGAAGTGCGGGGCGCCATGGATTACCTGACGGGCCGTTCGCGTCCCGCGCGCCTGCACGAAGTCACGCTGGCGCTGTGCGCCGAGATGCTGGTGCTGGGCGGCCTGGCTGCCACCGAAGAGGAGGCGCGCGTCAAGCTGATGGCGGCCCTCGATTCGGGCGAAGCGGCCGAGCGCTTCTCGCGCATGGTGTCCGCGCTGGGCGGCCCGGCGGATCTGATCGAGAACCCGGACAAGCACCTGGAAAAGGCGCCGTTCATCGTGCCGGCGCCGGCGCTGTCCGCCGGTTTTGCCAATGTGCGCGATTGCCGCGGCATCGGCCTGGCCGTGGTCGCCCTGGGCGGTGGCCGCCGCCGCCCGAGCGACAGCATCGATTTCGTCGTCGGCCTGACGGACCTCGTGGGCCTGGGCGAGCAAGTGTCCGTAGGCCAGCCGCTGGCCATGGTGCACGCGCGCACGGAAGCGGCGGCGCAGCAAGCCGTCAAGGAAATCCAGGATGCGTATGCCATCAGCGCGGTGGCGTTGACGGCCAATCCGGTGATTTACCGTACCATTCGTCCGTAATGTACAACTGGGGTCAGACCCCCGTTTGCGATAGCGCTGAACTATGTGTCGGCGGTGTTGAGGGTCTGACCCCGGCCTTAATGATTTCAAAGGTATTGCAGAAAAAATGAACAACCAAGAACTGATCGCCGAAGCCAACGCCGGCCGTGAACTGGCCTATGCGCCATACTCGCGCTTCAAAGTGGGCGCGGCGCTGCTGTGCAAGGATGGCCGCGTCTTCCGTGGCTGTAACGTGGAAAACGCCGCGTATGGCCTGTGCAATTGCGCCGAGCGCACGGCGTTTTTCAGCGCCATCGCGCATGGCTGCAAGCCGGGCGACTTCGCCAAGCTGGCCGTCACGGGCGATACGGCCGAACCGATCTCACCATGCGGCGCCTGCCGCCAGGTGATATTCGAGATGGGCGGCGCCGACCTGCCCGTGATCCTGACGAACCTGAAAAACGATGTCATGGAAGTGACGGCGGGCTGGCTGCTGCCGCACGGTTTCGGCAGTTCCGACCTGGACATGAAACCATAGGGCTGGTTTGAACAAGACGATCGACATCCAGGCCGCCGTGGCGATTGCCGCGGCCGAAGCCATGGCCGCCAAGACGCAGGGCACCTTCGGCGTGGGCGGCGTGCTGCTCGATGGCGCCGGCAACGTGCTGCAATCGATGCACAACAACGTCGTGCGCCAGGGACTGGTGTTCGACCCCACGGCGCATGGCGAGCGCCAGCTGGTGGACTGGTATTTTGCCGAACGGGCCAAGGGCACGCCCTTGCCGGCGCCGGGCGAACTGACCATCGTCACCTCGCTCGACCCGTGCTGCATGTGCACGGGCGCGATTCTGGCGGCCGGTTTCAACGTGGTGGTGGCCGCACCCGACGTCAAGGCGGGCATCAATTACGATGGCGCCGCCAGTTTCACGGCCTTGCCGGCGCCGCTGCGGGCGCAGGCGGGCCGCAGCTTTTGCTATCCGGCCGTGCGCGGCGCCACCGAGTATGCGCGCGCGCCGTCCGGCGCCGCGCCCAAGTCTTTTTTCATCGGCAAGAGCATCCACGAGGCGACGCAGGCACTGTGCTCGCTGGTGTTCGAAGCAACGTCGGCCCAGGTGATGCAGCTGCTGAACGCGGGCGACGACGTGCAGTTGCGCGATCCGGCCACCTTGCCGTCCGAGCATGCCGTGGTGCGCGCCTTGCGCCGCCGCTATCCCGACGCGCTGACCTACCGCTGCGACCCGCATGCACCCGATGCTGGCCTGGCGCCATTCCTGCAGGCGGCCATGGAGCAGGACGCGCGCGACGGCGGCCAGGGCGACGCGGCCGCCTTGCTCGACTCCTTTGGCAACCTGCTGCTGTGCATGCCGGGCCAGCTGGCGCGTTCCCTCATCCGCACGCCGTTCATGGAATGCACGCGCCAGTATGCGCAATTGCGCTATGAATTGATGGCCGGCGCCGAGCCGGCGCTGCAGGAAGAAATCAAGCGTTATCTGGGGCACCCCAAGCATGGCACGTTCGTGCTGGCCATGGGCCCGGACGACAGTGCCGCCAGTTTCATGACCCTGGGCGCCTATGGCTCCACGATGGAGGGGGCGCTGCCGGAAAATAATCCCGCACAATTCCAGTACGTGCGCCCGACCATGGCGGAAGACGCGCTGCTGGCGCTGTGCGACGCCATGCCGCCCCTGTACCGCAAGCTGATCCGGATCCGGCCGCGCCAGGTGGCGGACCGGGCATTGATCGACGCGCTGGCCTAGGCGTCGTCGTCGGGCAGGTTTTTCAGTAAAAAGTCGCGCACGTTTTCGCCGGCGACGCGGCGGATCTGCGCTTCCGACAGGCCCGCGTCGAGCAGCGCCTGCGTCAACCGCGGCAGGCCGGCCGCATCGATGGCGGTAGTGACGGCGCCGTCGAAGTCCGAACCATAGGCCACGTGTTCGGCGCCGATCAGGTTGACCGTGTACTTGATGGCGCGCGCGATCGACGCCACGTCCTTGCCGCAGACGGCCGTATTCCAGAAGCCGATGCCTACCAGGCCACCCTGGGCGGCGATGCGTTTCAATTGTGCGTCGCTCAGGTTGCGCCCGTTGGCGCAAGTGCCGCGCACGCCCGTGTGCGACACCATCACGGGGCGCTTCGCCATGCTCAAGACGTCGTCGATGGTGGCCGGCGAGGCGTGCGCCAGGTCGACGATCATCCTGCGCTGCTCCATGGCGCGCAGCCATTGCTTGCCCAGCGGCGTCAGGCCGCCTTTTTGCATGCCGTGCTGGGAGCCGGACAGTTCCGTGTCGAAGAAATGCGTGGGCGCGGCCATGCGGAAGCCCGCCCGGTACAAGGTATCGAGGTTGTCCAGCTTGCCTTCGAGCGCATGCGCGCCTTCCAGGGTCAGCCAGCCGGCCAGCAGGCCGGGGTCCTGTTCGCGCGCGGCGAGGAAGCTGCGCAGCTGGGCGCGGCTGCCGATCACGCGGACCTTGCCATGGCTGCCGGCCGCCTGCTGCTGTAACTCCCTGGCCTGGTAGGTGGCGCGCGCCAGCAGGCTGTTCCAGGTGGCGGGCGGCAAGCCCTGCGCCACCACCAGTGCCGTGATGTTGTCGGTGTCGCTGTCGTTGCGCTCGATATTCATCTTGCGCGGTGTCTTGGTGACGACGGAAAAGGCTTGCAGCGCCACATTGCCCCGCTGCAGGCGGGGGAAGTCCACATGGCCGCGCTGGCTGTCGCGCGCCAGCTTGCGCTGCCACAGCAGGCTGTCCGCGTGCAGGTCGGCAATCCACAGGCTCTGGTGCAGGGCCAGGGTGGCCGCCGACGGCGCCTTGCCGGACGGCGCATGCACGCGGTTGAGGTGCTCGTCGACGAGGACGGGAGCGGACAGGAAACCGCCAGCCAGCGTAAGGCCGGCGGCGGCGAGGGTACCGATAATCATTGTTCTCCGTTTTACCATGGGTCGTAGGTGCCCAGGCTCCATATGTGGCCTTCCGGATCGCGGCAGGTAAAGCCCCGTCCGCCGTAATCTTCATCCTTGATGTCGAGCAAGATCTCGGCGCCCGCTTCGCGCGCGCTGCGGTAGACGGCATCGGCATCGCTGACGACCAGGTAGCAGCTTTGCGTGTTGGCGCCGCCGAGTTCGCCAGGCAGCTTCATCAGACGGCCATAGTCGCTGTCGAGGGCCGGCGCCACCATGACCATGCCATTGCCGAAGCTCAGTTGCGCATGGGCCACGCCACCGTTACCGTCAGGCACGATCAATTGTTTTTCAAAACCGAGGGCGTTGCACAGCCATTCGATGGCGGCGGGGGCATCGCGGTAGCGCAGGCAGGGAATGGTCGTGCCTGTTGTGGCTTTTGCTGTCGTGGTCATCAGAAAACTCCTATGGCAGATGGGGAGTAGCTTCGATCGTCTGTCGTGCGCGGTGTTCCGTATCAATACCATCCATCGGGATGGTATTGATGCCCGTCAATGCTGCGCGCATCCATAGTGCCATAGAACCATCGTTACACTCTTGCCACGGCGCAAATTTATTGCGGTGACCGGGACGAGTTCGCCGCTTCCGTGTCCGTGCTCGTATCGTCGCTGTTGCTGGCCCAGCGCAGCAGCATGACGAGGGCAAACAGCATGATGGCCAGCGGCAGGATGGTGATCAGGAACGCCAGGCCCAGGCAGCATCCCAGCAGCATGGGCCAGGACATGGCGCGCATGGCTGCCATGCCCTGGCGCGCGTAAGCGCACAGCTCGCTCCAGAATGCGCTGAAGGAATTGCTGCCCGGTGCCGGATTGATGTCTTTCATGCTGTTCTCCTGTCGTGGATGCCGCTGCCGTATGCAGGCTGGCGATGTATCCACTATAGGCAAAACCTGGCTGCCGATCATGGCGTATGCGACGAATGGCAGAAATGGCGGATCGAACGGCGACAGGCCGGGACAAGCGGTTATTCGAATACCTTGAGTTTCAGCTGGAAACTGAGGGCGCCGTACAGGCGGTCCTTGTAGGACGGCACGATGGCGATATTCACGCCCACGCGCTGGTATTCATAGCTGATGGTGGGGACCAGGGCCGGGAACCAGCCGCCGTCGCGCATCTTCGGATAGCCGCTGAAGCCGCCAACGACGGCGCCGACGCGCAGCGGGCCCACCTTGATGGGCTGGTAGTACACGCCCAGGTAGTTCGAATAGGCGCGGTCGCTATTGTAGAAGCGGCCGGCCGTGGCCGACGCAACCGTGGAAAAACGGTATTCGGCGCCCAGGCCCGGATTGCTGTCGTTCAGGTTCTTGTCGCGCTGAAAGTGATACGAATAAAAGCCTGCGTTGAGCCAGGTTTCGCTGAGCGGCTGGTTGTCTATCATGCCGATTGTCTGCGCCTGTGCCGTGGATGCCACTGCCAGCAGCGCCGCGCAGGTCGCCTTGCCCAGCAATGACGCGGTGCGCGCCGATGACCATTGTTTCATGCCTGTTCCTTATCCTGTGGGTATCGCGCCGCCCGTGCAAACGCTCCAGCGCGCCATGCTATCACTGCTCGTTTGCTCGTTGGAAATTTCATTACGTGCCGGGTGCCGCCGCCGGCAGGGCGATGGCTGCCTGCACCATGTGCGCGATCAGGATTTCGGCGTCCTCGTAATCCTTGCGCGTGAGCTGCTTGCGTTCCAGCACCAGGGCCATCTGCGCTGAAAAATCCGCATACGACTGCGTCATGGCCCAGATGGCGAACATCAGGTGGGTGGCGTTGACGGGCGCCATCTTGCCGGCGGCGATCCAGGCTTCGAAGACGGCGATATCCTTGCGCAGCAGGGGCACGACCCGGTCGCGTATCTGGTTGCCGTACAGGGGCGCGCCATTGATCACTTCCAGCGCATACACGCGCGAAGCCCATGGCTGTTCGCGCGAAAAACGCAGCTTGGCGCCGATATACGCGCGCAGCACGTCGCGCGGTGCATCGTGTTCATTGGCCAGCGATTCCATGCGCGCCAGCCAGTCGTCGAGCACATCGTCGAGCACGCGCTGGTACAGCAGCTGCTTGGATGGGAAGTAATACATCAGGTTTTGCTTCGACAGGCCGGCCCGTTCGGCGATGGTGGCGATCGACGCGCCCTCGTAGCCGCTTTCCGCGAACACGCGCACGGCTTGCTCCAGGATGTCCGCTTCCAGGCGGTCGCGGTTTTGCAGGCGCCGGCCGCCGGCATTTTTCACGGGAAGGGCAGGGGATTTGTCGCTGGCCATGGCGGGTTCTTTAGCGTGGACGGATCGATTGCAGGAAGGTGTGCAGCACGGGAGTATCGGTGTAGGCCACGTTGAAGCGGAACCATACCGTCTCGGGCGCGCGCAGCATGAAAAATTCGTTCGGCGACAGCAGGATGCCCGCCTTCAAAGCCATGTCGGCGACGATCTTGCCGTTCCATTCCGGCGTCTGGATGTCGGGCCAGCCCGCGCTGACGAACATGCCGCCGCGGGGCCGCGCCACGGGCGCCATGCCCGCTTGCGCCAGGCAGTCGATGCTGCGCTCGCGGGCCGCATCGAGCTGCGCCACCAGCCGCTCGACCATGCGCTTGTAGGGCCGCGCAGAGATGGCGTGGTAGACGGCGCGCTCGTTGATTTCCGACGTCGTCAGCCCTGCCAGCATTTTCACGCGCACCAGTTCGGCCACCAGCGAAGGCGAGGCGCAGATGGAGCCGACGCGCAGCACGGGCGACAGGGTCTTGGAAAAGCTGCCCACGCGGATCACGCGGCGCAAGCCATCCATCGCTGCCAGCGACGCTTCGCCGCGCGCCGCCAGTTCGCGGTAGATATCGTCTTCCACCAGCCAGAAATCGAATTGCTCGGCCAGTGCCAGCAGGCGGTGCGTTTGCGCCTGGCTGAGCGAAGTGCCCAGGGGATTTTGCAGCACCGTGTTGACGAACATCAGCTTGGGCTGGCTGCGCGCCGCTTCCGCAGCCAGCCCATCGAGATCGAGGCCCGCTTCGCCGCGGTTCACGCCCACGGGGATGCAGCCGTGGTGGCGGATCAGCGACTGCAGGTTGCTGTAGCCGGGGTCTTCCACCAGCACCGTGTCGCCCGGCTTGGTCAGGCTGCGCAGGATCAGGTCAAACGCGTGCGTGGCGCCATGCGTGAGCAAGACCTGGTCCGGCTCCACCTGGAACAGCTCTTCCGACAGGCTCGTCGCCAAGTGCTGGCGCAGCGAAGGAAAGCCCAGCGGGTGGCCATAGCCGCGCAGGCGGCTGGCGGGGATGCGCATGGCCTGGCGCACGGCATCGAGCACGGTCGCTTCGCCATACATCTCGGGCGGCAGCCAGCCCGCCCCCACGGGCAGCGCATCCGACACGCCCGAATACAGGTCCGGCGTGAGGGCGTCGATGGCGCTGGGGCTGGCGTGCACAGCCAATTGCGGCGAGGCCGCGATATCGTGGCGCGCGACGAAATAGCCGGAGCCGCGCCGCGACGACAGCAAACCCAGGTTGACCAGGCGGTCATACGATTCGACGACGGTAAACGTCGACACGCCATTGCAGCGGGCGAACTGGCGCACGGACGGCATGCGCGTGCCGATGCGCAGGGCGCGGCTGCCCACCATGACGCTGATGGCGACGACGATCTGCTCGACCAGGCCGCCTTTTTTCTGGCGGTCGATGTCCAGCACGGGCCAGCCGCTGGCGTTAGCTTCGCCTTCGTCCTGCTTCACGTTGTGCGTCACCGGTGGCTCCTTATGCTGCCTTGCACAAAAAAACTGTAGTGGTTTTTCGACCTGTACGGTTGGGATACTTTGCCGTTTGTGTATCTGTGCCGTTGGGGATGGCCTGTCTATTATTACATCAGCTTTTTGCCAACTGGTAAATTATTTTACGCTTCGTCAAAAACGATCCTGGCGCCGCGCCAGCCCATTCCAAGGAGAAGGTCATGAACGAAACTAGGCCGGAATCGATGTCGGCATTCTGGATGCCGTTTACCAACAACCGCGATTTCAAGTCCCATCCGCGCCTGCTGGTCTCGGCCGAAGGCATGTACTACAAGGACGTCGACGGCAACAGCATCCTCGATGGCACGGCCGGTCTGTGGTGCGTGCCCTGCGGCCATGCGCAGCCGAAAATCGTCGGCGCCATCCGCGAGATGGTGGGCCAGCTCGATTTTGCGCCCACCTTCCAGATGGGTCATCCGGCCGCCTTCGATCTGGCCGAAAAACTGATGGACTACACGGGCCACAAGTTCGGCCATGTCTTCTATACCAATTCCGGTTCCGAAGCCGTCGACACGGCCCTGAAGATCGCGCTCGCGTATCACCGGGCGCGCGGCGAGGGCAGCCGCACGCGTTTGATCGGCCGCGAACGCGGTTATCACGGCGTGGGCTTCGGCGGCATTTCCGTGGGCGGCATCGGCGGCAACCGCAAGACCTTCGGCCCCCTGCTGCCGGGCGTGGACCACCTGCCGCACACGCACAACCTGGACAAGAACGCCTATACGGTGGGCGAGCCCGAATACGGCACCCACCTGGCCGACGAACTGGAACGCATCGTCGCCCTGCACGACGCATCGACGATTGCCGCCGTCATCGTCGAACCGGTGGCCGGTTCCACGGGCGTGCTGATCCCGCCGAAAGGCTATCTGAAACGCTTGCGCGAACTGTGCACCAAGCACGGCATCCTGCTGATCTTCGATGAAGTCATCACGGGTTTTGGCCGCATGACGACGCCGTTCGCTGCCGACTATTTCGACGTCGAGCCGGACCTGATGACGACGGCCAAGGGCTTGACCAACGGCATGGTGCCCATGGGCGCCGTCTTCAGCAAACAGTATATCCACGACGCCTTCATGGACGCGCCGGCCGGGATCGAACTGTTCCACGGCTACACGTATTCCGGCCATCCGCTGGCCTGCGCCGCCTCGCTGGCGACGCTGCAAGTGTTCGAGGAACAGGACATCCTGGGCCACGCCAAAGCGATGCAGGCGTATTGGAGCGATGCCGTGCACTCGCTGAAAGGCTTGCCGCACGCGATCGATTTGCGCAGCATCGGCCTCATCGCCGGCATCGAACTCGATCCCATCGCGGGCAAACCGGGCACGCGCGCCTTCAACGCCTTCAAGCAGGCATTTGCGGACGGCGTGCTGATACGCACGACGGGCGACATCATCGCCCTGTCGCCGCCGCTGGTGCTGGAAAAGCAGCATATCGACGAACTGTTCGGCAAGCTGGCCAAGGTACTCAAAAATCTCGATTGAACTGCGACCCCAAGCAAAACCTGGGGTCGGACCCTGAGGGTCCGACCCCGGCACTTGTTTTTGGGTTTGAAAAAGGAACACCATGAACGATCTCGACACCATCACCCACTACATCAACGGCGCCAAAGTCGACACCCGAAGCGGCCGCTATGGCGACGTCTACAACCCCGCGCTGGGCGTACCCGTCGCCAGGGTGGCGCTGGGCACAGTGGAAGACGTGGACGCAGCCGTGCAGGCGGCGGCCGCCGCCTTTCCCGCCTGGTCGGCGACGCCGCCCTTGACGCGCGCGCGGGTCCTGTTCCGCTACCTGCAGCTGTGCCAGCAGCACACGGACGACTTTGCCGCCATGCTCACGCGCGAGCATGGCAAGACTTTCGCCGATGCGCAGGGCGAGGTGGCGCGCGGCATCGAGATGGTGGAATTTGCCGTCGGCATTCCGCAATTGTTAAAAGGCGAATTCACGGACCAGATTTCGCGCGGCATCGACGCCTGGTCCATGCGCCAGTCACTGGGCGTGGTGGCCGGCATCACGCCATTCAATTTTCCCGTGATGGTGCCGATGTGGATGTTCCCCGTCGCCATCGCCTGCGGCAATACCTTCGTCCTGAAACCGTCCGAGCGCGATCCGTCGGCCTCCTTGCTGCACGCGAAACTGCTGCAGGAAGCAGGCTTGCCCGACGGTGTTTTCAACGTGGTACAGGGAGACAAGGTGACGGTCGATGCCTTGCTTGACCACCCTGTCGTGCAGGCGATCAGCTTTGTGGGCTCCACGCCGATTGCCGAATACATCTATGCGCGCGGCAGCGCCAGCGGCAAGCGCGTGCAAGCGCTGGGCGGCGCGAAGAACCACATGGTGGTGATGCCCGACGCGGACATGGACATGACGGTCGATGCGCTGATCGGCGCGGCCTACGGTTCGGCGGGCGAGCGCTGCATGGCCATCTCCGTGGTCGTGGCCGTGGGCGACGCGGGCGACAGATTGCTCGATGCACTGGCAGCGCGCACGGCCGCACTGAAAGTGCGCGACGGCATGGAGGATGGTGCGGAAATGGGGCCCGTCGTGTCGCTGGCCGCCAAGCAGCGCATCGAAAAACTGATCGCTTCGGGCGTGGAGCAGGGTGCAACTTTGGTGGTCGATGGCCGCAACCATGTGGTGGCGGGCCGCGAAAACGGCTTCTTCGTCGGCGGTACTTTATTTGACCATGTGACGCGCGACATGAGCATCTACAAGGAAGAGATTTTCGGTCCCGTGCTGTGCGTGCTGCGCTGTCCTGACGTGGTGCAGGCGGTGGAGCTGATCAACGCCAACGAGTATGGCAACGGCGTGGCCATCTACACGCGCGACGGCGGCGTGGCGCGCGAATTCGTGCGCCAGATCCAGGTCGGCATGGTGGGGGTCAACATCCCCTTGCCCGTGCCCATGGCCTTCAACAGTTTCGGCGGCTGGAAGCGCAGCATGTTCGGCGACCACCACGCCTATGGCCCCGAAGGCGTGCGTTTCTACACGCGCCACAAGGCCGTGATGCAGCGCTGGCCCAATACGGCAAGCGCTGGTGTGGAATTTGCTTTTCCCCAGATGAAGTGACGGTTTCACACGACAAATCCACCGCAGGATCAAAGAAGGAAACAGCGATGATCGAGTCCCTGAACTATTTGCCGCATCCCACCCTGCCCAACGAGGAACTGGCGGGCCATTTCACGGACCTGGCGCCGCCTTTGAACGCGCGCCAGGCCGCCATCGAAAGCGCCCGCTGCCTGTACTGCTATGACGCGCCGTGCAGCCGCATCTGTCCGTCGGAAATCGACGTGGCCAGCTTCATCCGCAATATCCACGACAAGAACATCAACGGCGCCGCCGCCGGCATCCTGAAGCAGAATATCCTGGGCGGCAGCTGCGCCCGCGTCTGTCCCACGGAAATCCTGTGCGAGGACGTCTGCGTGCGCAACCACGACGCCGAAGGCCAGCCCGTGAAGATCGGCCTGCTGCAGCGCTACGCCGTCGACCACATGCATTTTGCGCAGCACCCGTTCCGGCGCGCGGCCGCCACGGGCAAGACCATCGCCATCGTCGGTGCGGGACCGGCCGGCCTGTCGTGCGCGCACCGCCTGGCCATGCTGGGCCACGACGTGGTGGTGTTTGAAAAGGAAGGCAAGGCGGGCGGCCTGAATGAATACGGCATCGCCAAGTACAAGCTGACGGACGACTTCGCGCAAAAGGAAATCGACTTCCTGCTGCAGATAGGCGGCATCGAGATCCGATGTCGCCAGGTGCTGGGCGAGAACCTGCAGCTGCGCGACCTGCACGCGCAGTACGATGCCGTGTTTTTGGGCCTGGGCCTGGGTGCCAGCCGCAAGCTGGGCCTGACGGGCGAGGATGCGCCGGGTCTCCTGGCCGCCGTCGACTACATTAGCGCGCTGCGCCAGGCCGACGACCTGGCTGCGCTGCCCGTGCCGAAGCGGGCCATCGTGATCGGCGCCGGCAATACGGCCATCGACATGGCCGTGCAGATCCAGCGCCTGGGCGCCGAGGAAGTCACCCTGGTCTACCGGCGCGGTTTCGACGCCATGACGGCCACCCACCATGAACAGGAAATCGCCAAGGCCAACCAGGTGCGCATGCTGACGTGGGCCCAGCCGCAGCAGGTGCTGCTCGATAGCGAGGGTAAGGTGACTGGCATGCGCTTCGAAAAAACCTCCATGCAGGGCACGCGTCTGGCGGGCACGGGCGAGACGTTCGACGTGGCTGCCGACGCCATCTTCAAGGCCATCGGCCAGAGCCTCGACACGGAAGTGCTGCATGACCCGATGGCGTCGCTGTTGCGGCGCGAGGGCGACAAGATCGCCGTCGATGCGCTGTTTCGCACGGTGCTGCCGGGGATCTACGCGGGCGGCGACTGCGTGGCGCCGGGGCAGGACTTGACGGTGCAGGCCGTCCAGCATGGCAAGCTGGCCGCACTGGCCATCCATGCCGATCTTCTTTCCAAAGTGGAGGCTGCATAATGGCTGATCTCAGCATCGAATTTTGCGGCATCAAGTCGCCGAACCCCTTCTGGCTGGCCTCCGCGCCGCCTACAGACAAGGCCTATAACGTGGTGCGCGCGTTCGAGGCGGGGTGGGGCGGCGTCGTGTGGAAGACGCTCGGTGAAGACCCGGCCGCCGTCAACGTCTCGTCGCGCTATTCCGCCCTGTATGGCAAGAACCGCGAAGTGGTGGGCTTCAATAACATCGAACTGATTACCGACCGCTCGCTGGACATCAACCTGCGTGAAATCACGCAGGTGAAAAAGGACTGGCCGGACCGCGCCATCGTCGTCTCTCTGATGCTGCCGTGCGAAGAGCACTACTGGGCCGATATCCTGCCCAAGGTCGAGGCCACGGGGGCCGACGGCATCGAGCTCAATTTCGGCTGCCCGCACGGCATGCCGGAGCGGGGCATGGGCGCGGCCGTGGGCCAGGTGCCCGAGTACGTGCAGATGGTGACCGCCTGGTGCAAGAAGCACAGCAAATTGCCCATCATCGTCAAGCTGACGCCCAACATCACGGACGTGCGCATGCCGGCGCGCGCGGCCAAGGCGGGCGGCGCGGACGCCGTCTCGCTGATCAACACCATCAACTCGATCACCTCGCTGGACCTGGACCGCATGGTGGCCTTGCCCATCGTGGGCGGCGCCAGCACGCACGGCGGCTACTGCGGCGCGGCCGTGAAACCCATTGCGCTGAACATGGTGGCGGAAATCGCCCGCGATCCGCAGACGCGGGGCTTGCCCATATCCGGCATCGGCGGCATCGGCAACTGGCGCGACGCGGCCGAATTCATCGCCCTGGGCGCCGGCTGCGTGCAGGTGTGCACGGCCGCCATGCTGCATGGCTTTCGCATCGTCGAAGAGATGAAGGATGGCTTGTCGCGCTGGATGGATGAAAAGGGTTATGAACGCATCGGCGACTTTGCCGGCAAGGCCGTGGCCAACACGACGGACTGGAAATACCTGGACATGAATTACCAGGTCATCGCGCACATCAACCAGGACGACTGCATCAAATGCGGCAAGTGCTACGTGGCTTGCGAAGACACGTCGCACCAGTCGATCGCCCAATTGATCGACGCCGCCGGCATGCGCACCTATGAGGTGATCAAGGAAGAATGCGTGGGTTGCAACCTGTGCGAAATCACCTGTCCGGTGCAGGGCTGCATCACGATGGTGCCGCAGGTCACGGGCAAGCCGTACATGAACTGGACGCAGGATCCCAGGAATCCCCGCGCGTTGGCGGAGACGGCATAGGGCACGGTTATTGCGTGCGTTTATTTTATAAACAGCGGCGCGTCTTTGCAGTAAGCTAGATTACTTAAAAGCCGAGCCGTTTCCACATTGCCGTATCCCTGGCGCCTTCGCGCGCCAGCGGTCTAACCGATGGAGCAACCCTGTGAACCACGACTACTCAGGCAACACGCAACTCTGGAATGAAGACCTGGCGCCCACCACGGCGGCGCAGCGCACCTGGCGCTGGTATCACTTCGCCGCGCTGTGGGTCGGCATGGTCATGTGCATTCCCGCCTACACCCTGTCGGCCAGCCTGATCGACAGCGGCATGTCCGGCTACCAGGCCGTGCTCACGGTATTTCTCGCCAACGCCATCGTGCTCCTGCCCATGCTGCTGATCGGCCATGCGGGCACCAAGTACGGCATCCCGTATGCGGTGCTGGCGCGCGCCTCGTTCGGCACCATGGGCGCGCGCTTGCCGGCCCTGATGCGCGCCATCGTCGCCTGCGGCTGGTACGGCATCCAGACGTGGTTCGGCGGGCAGATGATCTATACCCTGATGGGCGTATTGATGGGCCATGAACTGGGCGGCGAGAAGATCGCTGGCCTGGGCATCAATGGCAGCCAGTTGCTGTGCTTCCTGGCCTTCTGGGCCATCCAGTTCTATTACATCCTGCACGGCATGGAGTCGATCCGCAAACTGGAAACCTACACGGCCCCCTTGAAAATCCTCATCTGCTTCGTGCTGCTGTACTGGGTGCACAGCAAGGCAGGCGGCGTGGCCAGCCTGCTGGACCAGCCATCGCAGTTCATCCCCGGCGGCAAGAAGGCGGGCCAGTTCTGGAGCGTCTTCTGGCCATCGTTGACGGCCATGGTGGGTTTCTGGGCGACCCTGGCATTGAACATTCCCGACTTCACGCGCTTCGCCAGGACCCAGCGCGACCAGGTGATCGGCCAGTCGATCGGCCTGCCCGTGCCCATGGGTTTACTCGCCATGCTGGCCGTCATCGTCACGGCCGGTTCCGTGGTCATGTACGGCAAGGCCATCTGGGACCCCGTCGACCTGGCCAGCCGCATGACGGGCGCCGCCGTGCTGATCGCCCTGATCATCCTGCTCATCGACACGGTCAGCGTCAACCTGGCGGCCAACCTGGTGGGCCCCGCCTATGACTTTTCCTCGCTGGCGCCAAAGCAGATTTCGTACAAGATGGGCGGCTATATCACGGCCTTCATCGCCATCGTCATGATGCCGTGGAAGGTGCTCGAATCGACGCAGGGCTATATCTTCACCTGGCTGATCGGCTACTCGGCCCTGCTGGGTCCCATCGCCGGCATCCTCATCGTCGACTACTACTTCGTGCGCAAGACGCAGCTCGACGTCAGGCAGCTGTACCGCGACGATGGCGTCTATTCGTATGGCAGCGGCTGGAACATGGCGGCGCTGATCGCCTTTGTCATCGCCGTGCTGCCGAATATCCCGGGCTTCCTGAACGCGGCATTTCCCGCGGCCTTCCCGGACGTGGCCGCAGGATTTAAAACCATCTATACCTACGCCTGGTTCGTGGGCGTGGCCATCGCCGCCGTCGTCTACGGCATCATGATGAAGGGCAAGGTGACGGCGCGCGTGCAGCAGGCGCCGCAATCCTGAGCTGTTCGAGTCTGTTCGAGTAAAGGAGACAAGATGACTACACTGATACGTGGCGGTACCGTCGTCAATGCCGACCGCGCCTTCCGCGCCGACGTGCTGATCGAGGGCGGCACGATAGCCGCCGTCGGCGAGAACCTCGCCGTGCCATCCGGCGCCACCTTGATCGACGCGGGCGGCCTGTACGTGATGCCGGGCGGGATAGACACGCACACGCACATGAATCTGCCCTTCATGGGCACGGTGACGTCCGACGATTTTTTCACGGGCACGGCGGCTGGGCTGGCTGGCGGCACCACCACCATCATGGACTTCGTCATCCCCGCGCCCAAGCAGTCGCTGATCGAGGCCTATCACCAGTGGCGCGCATGGTCGGCCAAGGCGGCCGGCGACTACACCTTCCACGTGGCGATCACCTGGTGGAGCGAGCAGGTACATGAAGAGATGGGAGTGCTGGTGCGCGAGCATGGCGTGAACAGCTTCAAGCACTTCATGGCGTATAAGAACGCGATCATGGCCGACGATGAAACCCTGGTAAAAAGCTTTAGCCGCTCGCTGGAACTGGGAGCGCTGCCCACCGTGCATGCGGAAAACGGCGAGCTGGTTTTTCAATTGCAGCAAGCCTTGCTGAAAAAGGGCATCACGGGGCCGCAGGCGCATCCGCTGTCGCGTCCTCCGGCCGTGGAAGCGGAAGCGGCCAACCGCGCCATCGCGATTGCCAACGTGCTCAATACCCCCGTGTACATCGTGCACGTGTCGTGCGCCGAGTCGCTGGACGCCATCACGCGGGCCCGCGCGAACGGCCAGCGCGTGTACGGCGAAGCGCTGGCGGGCCACCTGGTGATCGACGACAGCGTCTACCAGAGCGACGACTTCGACTACGTGGCGGGCCACGTCATGAGTCCGCCGTTCCGCGGCAAGCACCATCAGGCGGCCCTGTGGCACGGCCTGCAAAGCGGCAACCTGCACACGACGGCCACCGACCACTGCACTTTTTGCGCGGAACAGAAGGCGGCGGGCAAAGACGACTTCACGCGCATCCCGAACGGCTGCGGCGGCGTCGAGGAACGCATGGCCGTGGTGTGGGATGCGGGCGTCAATTCCGGCATGCTGACGCCGTCCGAATTCGTCAAGGTCTCGTCCACCAATGCGGCGCAGATCTTCAATATGTATCCGCGCAAGGGCGTCATCGCCGCGGGCAGCGACGCCGACATCGTGCTGTGGGACCCGCAGGGCACGCGCACCATTTCCGCCGCCACGCAGTTCGCCAAAGGGGGCTTCAACGTCTTCGAAGGGCGCACCGTGCGCGGCATCCCCCGCACCACGATTGCCGCCGGCAAGGTGGTGTTCCACCAGGGCGAGCTGACGGCCGTCGAGGGCGCGGGGCGCTATATCGAGCGCCCCGCGTTTTCCGCCACCACCGCATAAGGAGTTGACGATGGATGAATTGCGTATCAATGGCGACCGCCTGTGGGCAGCCCTGATGGAACTGGCGCAGATCGGCGCGACGGCGAAGGGCGGCGTCAAGCGCCTGGCCCTGACGGACCTGGACAAGCAGGGCCGCGACCTGGTGGTGGGCTGGGGCCGTGAAGCGGGCATGAGTATCACCATCGACCAGATCGGCAATGTCTTCATGCGCCGCGACGGCGTGGACAATACCCTGCCGCCCGTGATGACGGGCAGCCATATCGACACGCAGCCCACGGGCGGCAAGTTCGATGGCAACTACGGCGTGCTGGCGGGCCTGGAAGTGGTGCGCACCCTGAACGATCTGAAGATCAAGACGCAGGCCCCCATCGAAGTGGCTTTCTGGACCAACGAGGAAGGCTCGCGCTTCGTGCCCGTGATGATGGGCTCGGGCGTGTTCTGCGGCGCCTTTTCGCTCGAAACCGCGTACGCGGCGAAAGACACGGAAGGCAAAACGGTGGGCGAGGAGCTGGCGCGCATCGGCTATCGTGGCGACCAGGTGCCGGGCGACCATCCCATCGGCGCCTACTTCGAGACGCATATCGAGCAGGGCCCCGTGCTGGAAGACGCGGACAAGGTGATCGGCGTGGTGCCGGCCGTGATGGGGCTGTCGTGGTACGACTGCGTGGTGACGGGCATGGAAGCGCATGCGGGCCCCACACCCATGGGCTTGCGCAGGGATGCGCTGCAGGTGGCGACCACCATCATGCAGGAAGTGGTGGCCATTGCCAACCGCTACCCGCCGTACGGGCGCGGCACGGTGGGCATGGTGCAGGTGTTCCCGAACAGCCGCAACGTGATCCCCGGCGAAGTCAAATTCAGCATCGACCTGCGCAATGTGAACGACGAACTGCTCAACACCATGCATGGCGAAATCACGGCTTTTATCGATGCCACGCGTGACAAGACTGGGCTGGGCATCACGCTGGAGCGCGTCTCCTACTACCCGCCATGCCCGTTCCACCCCGACTGCGTGGGCGCCGTGCGCAACGCGACTGAAAAGCTGGGCTACTCCGTGATGGACGTGGTCTCCGGCGCCGGCCACGACGCCATCTATGCGGCCCGGCTGGCGCCGGCCGGCATGATCTTCGTGCCGTGCAAGGATGGCATCAGCCACAATGAAATCGAGGACGCCAAGCCCGAGCACCTGGAAGCGGGCTGTAATGTGCTGCTGCACGCGATGCTGGAGCGGGCCGTGGCTGTGTAGGGCGCGCTGTCGCCTGAACGCTTCGGGTTTCCCGGGCTCGCCGACTCAAACTGCATGCAGGCTTGTTGCCGGCGTTGTGGAGACGGGAGGCGGCCATGCACTGGCGCTGCCAGGCAGCTGCATCACGGTGCATGTAGCGCCGGCTACTTTATGCAGGTGCCAGCGCATGCCTTCCCTGGGGACTGCTGCATACCGCTCTTTTCGCTCAACGATGCCTCCAGTTTCCCCTTCCAGCGCAGCTGCTGGAGTCAGGGCTGGACGGCCTCAATCATGATCGCTGGCTGCTGGACCAAGCGCTACCACGGAGTTAGCAATCCCTGCGACTTATCGCAGGTCGTGCCGGCATGGTAATTATTATTACTACATGACCGCCTCAAACAAATTATTGACTAAATGACATTGAAAATACTTTTATGCTTTTATGTAGCTTGTCCTTGCATATGGGGACTCTCTCAGAGTACTGGCAGATGGCCGTGGGCTACGTGTTAAAATGCATGAAAGAATAATTCAACATAAAACCTTCCCCGATCTCCTCTGGTTTATTGCCGATTGCCGGATTTCATAGCTCCTATGTTTCAATTCATGAATGTATTTTCTGCATATAAAGAATCGCCGCATTTCTCGTTTTTGTCAGGAAAAGCTGTCTATATTCGCTGCCTTTTATGGTTGTTGTTGCCAAGTGTGATATGGAGTTTTGTTTTCGGTGGATTCTATTTTTGTGCCGAGCCTTTTGTTTTTCCTTTTATCGAAAAGCGGCTTAATCCAAAAGTGTCATTTGGGCTCAAGATTCTCTGGATATTTGTTTTCTTGATAGCAATGTTAGCTAGTTGGAATATCTACCCGGCAGCGTATAATTTTTATTTTTTGATCCTGATGGGAGGGGCTCCTCTTCAGGTTGTATTTGCCTGTTGCATTTTTGTTTTTCTGATGTGTATTTTTTTGTTTTCGGCGCCTTATCGAGAAACTTCTGCCGGATTTAAAAAAAGTATCCTGGTCATCGGCGGATGTTTCATTTTTATGAAATTCATGATGCCTGTTCTCGGCCAGAGTGATGGCATGATAAGGAGAAATATCATTGCATCATCGCCATTTGTATTCAAGGTGCTGGTGCTTGATGCTCAATCTAAAGATAATAAGTTCCTGGGGCCGACAAATGCGCCGACATTTTTAAACCATCTCACGAGCGCCCGTGAAGTCCCGGCCAAGATCGTCTTGATGGTGGTTGAGTCGTGGGGAGAGAGTCAGGCTTCCCTGTCTGAGGTGAAGAAAAACATCGCGCAGAATGGCGGCAATATTATTGAGGCGGGTTTTACTGATTATCACGGCTCGACCCTGCAGGGAGAAGTCCGTGAATTATGTTCTCAATATATCAAGCTGGATGCTCGCCCAAATTTCTCTTCATTTTCTGGTGATTGCGCTCCGGCTTACATGAAGAAAAAAGGCTATGAGGTATTGGGCTTGCACGGCTATCTGCAGATGTTTTATGCCAGAAAGTCTGTTTGGAAAGAGTTGGGCATCGATAATTCTTACTTCCGGACGGATTTGAATCAGTTGAAGACGTGTCCAGGACGTTTCTCTGGTGTTTGCGACGAAGAGCTGATTCGGTATGGCGTTGACTTAATCGCCGGGAAAGACAAGGTGTTTTTATACATGTTATCGCTGTCGAGCCATGAACCCGTGGCGTCTTCCATGCTGCATATGTCAACGCAGTATTTTCAGAATATATCTGCGGTGAACGAGTCTCAAATTGTCGCGCGCAATGCCGTGGGAACGTTGGTGGCGGCCTTGAGTAATAAGCCTCAACTCGGTTGTACCGAGGCATACGTCGTAGGCGATCACCAGCCACCTTCCATGGGTAACAGTGATCAGCTTCAGGCACATCAGGTGCCATATATCCGCATGTCCTTTAATTGCCACGGCTAGATATTGCTGCAGGTAGCGATAAGCAGAAAGCATGGTTGTCGCTGGCAGACGTGCTGTGGCAGCTTGACACAGGTGCCGCAGTCCTTTGGGGTGGCGCACGCCTCTGCCTGAGCCCCACTTCAACAAGCCATTGTTGTTACTGGGCAACGGTATTCTCTTGCCGGTGCGCTTGCTCCCTTTCCCGGATTGCCATGCCTGGAGTATGGGAGAGCTGCAATGCCTGCCGTGCCATGACAGTTTGCTTGCAGCCCGCCTTTTCAGTCCGTCATGGTTTCGTTCGACCTTGTTATCGATAGCAAGGGCGGGCGGACTAAACTTCTTTTTGTTGAAACTCGCGCAGGAAGGCCAGCAGCGCGCGCGCCGCGATGTCGGCATCGTCGGCCGTCATGGTTTCCAGCGGGTTGTGGCTGATGCCGCCATTGCCGCAGCGGGTAAACAGCATGGCCACGTCGGTGATGGCGGCCATGGCCATGGCGTCGTGGCCGGCGCCCGACAGCAGCGCGTACGGTTCGACGCCGACCGATTCCACGGCCTGCGCCAGCTGCGCCATCAGCCATGGCGCACACGGTGCGGCACGCGCCGACAGCAGCAGTTCCAGCTCGTAGTCGATCTGGCGCCGCGCGCAGATGGCGGCGATGCCATCCAGAATATCGTCGACGGCCGCCTGGCGCACGGCGTCAACGGCCGCGCGGATGTCGAGCGACAGGGTGCAGGCGCCGGCGATCACGTTGACGGAGCCGTTCGGCACGTGCAGCTGCCCCACGGTGCCCACCAGCGCCTCGCCCTGGTTGCAGCGCCGTTCCACCAGCAGGATGATTTCGGCGGCCGCGCTGGCCGCATCCTTGCGCATGTTCATGGGCGTGGTGCCCGCATGGCTGGCCACGCCGCCAAGATTGACCAGGTAGCGCGAGCTGCCGGCGATCGCCGTGACGATCCCCAGCGGCAGGTCGCGCTCCAGCAGCACGGGGCCCTGCTCGATATGCACTTCCACATAGCCGAGCAAATCGGCGGGATCGCGCGCGATGGCGCCGATGGCGGACGCTGCATGGCCGGCGGCGGCCAGCGCGTCGCGCATGCTCACGCCATCCGTATCGAGCTGCTCCAGCAGCGAGACGTCGAACTTGCCCGTGACGGCCGTGCTGCCCAGGAAGGTGCTCTTGAAGCGCACGCCTTCCTCTTCGGCGAAGCCGACGATCTCGAGGTGGAACGGCAGTTTTTCGCCCCGCTCATGCAAATGGCGCACGACGGCGATCGGCAGCACGATGCCCAGGCGGCCATCGTATTTGCCGCCGTTGCGCACCGTGTCGTAGTGCGATCCCGTCATCAGGGTCTTTGCGCCGGGGACGTCGGACAGATAGCGGCCGACGACATTGCCGACGGCGTCGATATGCACCTGCATGCCTGCTTCCCGCATCCAGTCGGCCAGCTGCGCCGCCGTTTTGCGGTGCGCCGGCGTCAGGTAGGCGCACGTCAGGTTGTAATCGCTGTCGCTCCAGCCGGCCAGTATTTCCGCATGCTGCATGATGCCCGGACCGAAATCGAGGCGCACGTCGAACAGGTCGTTCAGGCGCAGCTCGGCGATGCGCTTGATCTGTCGCAGCGATTCGGCCAGTTCATCGGCGTGGCGGTTTTTCAGGCGCCGCGCGAACGTGGCGATGATGTCCTGGCGCGTCAAGCCTTCGCCCGTCGGGCCCTTGACGGCCAGGATGAAGGGAAAACCGAACCTGGCGTTGTACTCGGTATTCAGGCGCTGCAAGGTGGCGAATTCGTCAGCGCTGCACAGGTTCAGGCCGGACTTGGCCTGCTCGCGCGTCGATTCCGCCGTCAGCTGTCCCGCGATGGCGGCCTTGCCGGCCAGCTCCGGGTGGGCGCGTATCAGCCCCAGCTGTTCTTCGGGCGAGGCTTGCGCCAGCACGCGCTGCAGTTCCGTCTTGACTGCCGTCAGGCTGGTAAACGGCCGGGCGGCGGCCGCGCGCTGGGCGATCCAGGGCGAATGTTCATAGATGCCATGCAGGTGTGCGATAAAATCGGCCTGGCTGCCGGCGTTCAGGTCTGAAAGGGTGGTCATGGTTTTCCGATCATGCAAGCGGTGATGATAGCGCCCTGTTCCGCCATCCATTATATGCGCGCGCTGATAGCGGCTATCGCTGCACCAGCGCCTTGGCGGCCGCGCTGACCTGGTCGCGCAGCCATTTGTGCTCGGGCGCCTGGTGCACGCGCTGGTGCCACAGCTGGTAAAAGCGCATGGGCGGGAATTTCAATGGCACGGTATACGTTTTCAGCGGCAGGGTCTTTTCATAGAAGCGCATGAACTGCCGGCCCGTGGTGAGCACCAGGTCGGTCTGCGTCAGCATGTAGGGAATCAGGCCGAAATACGCCGATTCCACCACCACGTTGCGCTGCAGGTTCTGGCGCTCCAGGAAGGAATCGATCACGCCGTGGTAGCCCGGCATCATCTGCGACGGCGCCACATGGGGCAGGCTCAGATAATCGTCGAGCGTCATGGCGTCGCTGGCCGTGCGGCGCGCATACGCGTTTTCCGCATGCATGGCGCAGATGATGGGGTCTTCGAACAGCTTCGAGATGTGCAGATGGGCGGGCGGCTCGTCCCAGTTGGCGATCACCAGGTCCAGCCCCCCGTCGGACAGCTGGCGGATATGGTCGATGCCCGGCCCCAGGCTGTGCAGCACCACGCGGCTCTTCGGCGAACCGCGGCGCAGCAGGGCCACCACGTTGGGCAGGAACTGGCTGTCCAGATAGTCGGGCGCGGCGATGTGGAAGGTGCGCGCTTCTTCCTGCGCCACGAACGGCGTCTTCTTGACGAACAGGCTCTCCGTCTGGTCGAGGATGCGCTTGGCCGGATTGAGCAGGCTTTCGCCATGCTGGGTGGGCACCATGCCGCGCGCGCCGCGCACCAGCAGCGGATCGCCCGTCAGTTCGCGCAGCTTGCGCAGGGAAGCGGAAATCGAAGGCTGCGGCTGATTGAGTTTGAGCGCCACGCGCGAGACATTCTTTTCCACCAGCAGCAGATAGAGGATGCGGATCAAGTGCAGGTCGAGGTGTTGCGGCAGGCTGGACATGTGGCGGCGGCTCTGTTGTATATCGATTTGAATATGTCAAATATACGATATTTTTCATGTGATGGGCGGTAAATCCGTTTATCTTGTGTAGATTGGCACGAATATTGGTTCGGTCTGACTAGAGGAAATTTATGGAAGTATTTGCCTACCTGATTCCGTACGGCCTGGAGTGGCTGAACCTGATCGTCCGCTGGCTGCACGTCATCACGGGCATCGCCTGGATCGGTGCTTCCTTTTATTTCGTCTGGCTCGACAACTCGATCCGCCCGCCCGCGCCCGGTTCCGAGCTGGCAAAGAAAGGCGTGTCGGGAGAATTGTGGGCCGTGCACGGCGGCGGCTTCTATAACCCGCAAAAATACCTGGTGGCGCCCGCGGAACTGCCGAAGGAACTGCACTGGTTCAAGTGGGAAGCGTATTCCACCTGGCTATCCGGCTTCGCGCTGCTGACGATTGCCTACTACTTCAATGCGCAGGCCATGATGATCGACAAGGCCGTGGCCGACATCAGCAGCGGCCAGGCGATCGGCATCGGCATCGCCACCCTCGTCATCGGCTGGACCGTGTACGACCTGCTGTGCCGCTCGAAGCTGGCGCAATACGAGCTGTGGTTCGGCGTGACCGTGTTTGCACTGATCGTCGGCGCCGCGTATGTGCTCACGCACCTGCTCAGCGGGCGCGCCGCCTACATCCACGTGGGCGCCATGATCGGCACCATCATGGTGGCCAATGTGCTGATGCTGATCATTCCCGGCCAGCGCAAGATGGTTGAAGCCATGGCCGCCGGCAAGCTGCCCGACCCCAAACACGGCCTGAAAGCCAAGCAGCGCAGCGTGCATAACAATTATTTCACCTTGCCCGTGCTGTTCATCATGATCAGCAACCACTACGCGATGACCTACCGCAACGATCACGCCTGGCTGGTGCTGGCGCTGATCATGGCGGCCGGCGTCTTCATCCGCCACTTCTTCAACCTGCGCCACAAGGGCCGGGTCGAGTGGCGCTATCCGGCCCTGGGCGTGGCCTTGCTGGTGGCCGTCGCCGTGGCCATCGCGCCGAAAGCGCCCGTGGCCGTGGCGGCCGCGCCGGCCGCGGACCCCGCAGCGCAATTCAAGCACGTGCATGCCATCATCGCCCAGCGCTGCGCCACCTGCCATTCGGCCCAGCCCACGCAGCCGGGCTTCGCCACGGCGCCGGCCGGCATGATGCTGGATAATGAAACGGAAATCCGCCAGCATGCGGCGCAAATCTACAAGCAGGCCATCGAGCTCAAAGCCATGCCGATCGGGAACCTGACCAATATGACGGACGCCGAGCGCAGTGAACTTGGTGTCTGGCTGCAACAGACCATGCAAGGAACAAAATGACAACGCACGCAGAACGCCTCACGGCCTGGATCGACGAACACTTCGACGAGGAAGTCGCATTTTTACAGACGGTGGTGCAGCAGCCGACGGACACGCCACCCGGCAACAACGCGCCCCACGCGGAACTGGTGGCGCAGCTGCTGCAGGCCTACGGCTGGCAGGCGGAACAGCATGCCGTGCCAAAAGAACAGGTGGAGGCGTATGGCATGCAGAGCATCACCAACCTGATCGTGCGCCGGCCGTATGCGGCAGGCGGTCCGACGGTGGCCCTGAATGCGCATGGCGACGTGGTGCCGCCCGGCGACAACTGGACGTATCCGCCGTATGGCGGCCAGATCGACGGCGGCTATATCTACGGCCGCGCGACGGCCGTCTCAAAAGGCGACTTCGCCACCTATGTATTTGCCGCGCGCGCGCTCGAAGCGCTGGGCATTCCACTGCAAGGCCAGCTGGAACTGCACTTCACGTACGACGAGGAATTCGGCGGCTTGCTGGGGCCAGGCTGGCTGCTGGAACAGCAGCTGACGAAGCCCGATTTCGTCATCGCGGCCGGTTTCAGCTACGGCATCGTCACCGCGCACAACGCCTGCCTGCAGCTGGAAATCACCGTGCACGGCAAGTCGGGCCACGGCTCCATGCCGGAGACGGGGCATGACGCGCTGCAGGCGGCCAACAAGATCCTCAACGCCATCTACGGCCAGCTGCCGGAGCTGAAAAAGATCAAGTCCAAGGTCGCCGGCATCGACTCGCCCACCATGCTGGTGGGGCGCATCGATGGCGGCACGAATACCAATGTGGTACCGGGAAAAGTCGTCATGAAGATGGACCGCCGCATGATCCCGGAAGAAGACCCGGTGGCGGTGGAGGCGCAGGTGCGGGCCCTGATCGAAGACGCGGTGCGGGGCGAACCGGGCATCCGCCTCGAGATCCGCCGCCTGCTGCTGTCGCATGCGCTGCGCCCCTTGCCCGGTTCCGAGCAGCTGGTGGGCAGCCTGCAAAAGAATGCGCAAGCCATCCTCGGCGAGACGATTCCCGCCGTCGGCACGCCCCTGTATGCGGATGCGCGCCTGTATGGCGAACGGGGCATCCCGGCCGTGCTGTATGGCGCCGGCCCGCGCACGGTGCCCGAATCGAATGCGAAGAAGGCCGATGAACGCCTGGCGCTCGACGATCTGCGCAAGGCCAGCAAGATCGTCGCCCTGACCTTGCTCGATTTCCTGGGCAAGAAATAGGGCGGAAATAAGGCAAGGCAGTTTGGCTTACAATGGGGCGACCATACTCTAGGTGAAGAAGAGCTCCATTGAATACCCGTTTTCTCGAAGCGTTTGTCTGGGCTGCGCGGCTGGGCAGCTTCCGCACGGCGGCCGACAAGCTGCACATCACGCAGGCGGCCATCTCGAACCGCATCGCCTCGCTGGAGCAGGACTTCGGCACGCGGCTGTTCGACCGCGATGCGCGTGAAATCCGCCTGACCTTCGCCGGGCGCAACCTGCTCGTGTACGCCGAGCGCATGCTGGAACTGTGCCGCGACATGTATGCGGCCAATTCCTCGCCCGCGCACATCACGGGCGAAGTGCGCATCGGCGTCATCGAAACCATCGTCCATACCTGGCTGATCCCGTTTCTGCAGCGGGTGCAGGAGCGCTATCCGGGCATCGAGATCCAGTTGACGTCCGAATCGACGCGCCGCCTGCATGAGCAACTGCAGCAGGGCGAACTCGATATCGCGCTGCAGACGGACATGCTGACGGGCGACCATATCCGCAGCACGGGCAGCGGCGCCATCGCCATGGGCTGGGCGGGCAGGAAGGCCGACTGGCCCGACACGGGCAAACCGTTCACCGTGGCGCAACTGGCGCAGCATCCGATCATCACCATGAACCGGGGTTCGCAGCCCCATTCCGCATTGAAAGCGCTGTGCCAGGACGAAGGCGTGCAGCTGGGCAGGGTGCACTGCGTCAGCTCGATCTCGGCCATCGTGCGCCTCGTGAAGGCGGGCTTCGGCATCGCCGTGCTGCCGCTGGCGCCCCTGCGCGAGGAAATCGAGCAGGGCAACATCGCGCTGATTCCATGCGCCAGCGTATTGGCGCCGCAGCGTATCGTCATCAGCTACAGCGAAGACATCACCACGGAAGCGATCCAGCTGGTGGCCATGCTGGCCTGCGAGGAGGCGGCCAGGTTCACCCTGGGGCTGGGCGAGGAGTATGGCGCCGGTGCACGGACGTGACAATTAGCGTGACAATTGGCGTGACAATTAAGTTGCTGTAATCGCCGCGACCCACAAGAAAAACTTATCAGTCGCGTTCAGAATAACCCGTTTGCCAAGTGATGGCGTGCCGCCTATTCTGGGTTGGCACACCACTTACAACGCACAACGGAACCATCATGACGACGTCCACCACTACCTTGCCCGGCATCCTGTTTGTCTGGACCAGCGCCGACCCTGAGCACGAACTCGATTTCAACCGCTGGTATGACCGCGAGCACGTGGAAGAGCGCGTGCGCATTCCCGGTTTTGTCAGCGGCACGCGCTACCAGAGCGTGCGCGGTCCCCGCAAATACCTGGGCCTGTACCGCACCTTCTCGCTCGACGCGTTCCAGACGCCGGACTACTTCAAGGCCTTCGGCCAGCAGACGCCATGGTCGGTGGCGAACCTGCAGCGCATGCGTGATCCGATGCGCCGGGTCTGCGCCATTGAGGCGGAAACGGGCATGGGCACCGGCGCCTGGCTGGCCGTGCTGCGCCTGGGGGCGTCAGCCATCGGCCAGGACGCGCAAGCGGTGGCCGGCATGGCGGCGCTGGGGACGAAGCTGCTGCAGATCGATGGCGTGATTTCCACGCGCCTGCTCACGCCCGACGCCAATCTGTCCGGTCCCTTGCCGGCGGAGCAGAAGGAAGGCCGCGTGCTCGATCCCATCTTCCTGATCGACGCGTCGTCGGAAAGCGCCGCCGTGGCGGCGGCGAACGAAGCCGGCGCGGCGCTGGGTCTCGACGGCGAACAGGCGGCCATCCTGCAACTGTCCTGGCAGCTGCGCGAGGCGGATCTGCAAGCGGCCTGACGCGGGCACGCGCATCTTGCCGGCACCGATAACACGAGACACGGGCCACGGCGCAGGGCAAAGCATCCTGCGCCGGGCCTGCAATAAAACTGACGAGAGAGGTAGGCTATGACCACACACACCACGGCGCGCACCACTGCGCAGCGGGAATCGCATGCGCCCGCAGCAGGCGGGAAGCCCAAGACGGGACGCCTGGCCACGGCCAGCATGGTCGGCACGACCCTGGAATGGTATGACTTCACCGTCTACAACACCATGGCGGCGCTGATTTTCAATCACCTGTTCTTCCCTTCATTCGATCCGCTGACGGGCACCATCCTGGCCTTTTCCACGTATGCCGTCGGCTATATCTCGCGCCCGATCGGCGGCGTGATCTTCGGCCACCTGGGCGACAAGCTGGGACGCCGCTGGGTACTCGTGGTGACCCTGATGCTGATGGGCGTGACGACGGGCCTGATGGGCCTCTTGCCCACATATGCGACGGCCGGCATCTGGAGCCCGGTCCTGCTGGTGGCGCTGCGCTTCGTGCAGGGCATCGCGCTGGGCGGCGAATGGGCAGGCGCCGTGCTGATCTCCGTCGAACACGGGGCCGCGGACAAGCGGGGCCGCAATGCCTCGTGGACGCAGGTGGGGCCATCGTTCGGCACCCTGCTGGCGACGGGCTGCATCGGCCTGATCACGTATCTGCTGCCGCATGAAGCGTTCATGGACTGGGGCTGGCGCATGCCGTTCATCGCCAGCCTGCTGCTGGTGGCCTTCGGCATGTGGATACGCAGCGGCATCGAGGAAACCCCGCTGTTCAAGGAACTCGACCAGCAGGATGCGAAGGCGGAAGCGCCGATCGGCGACGTGCTGCGCATCTACTGGCGCCGTCTGCTGATCGCCGGCGGCGTGCGCATCGGCTCGGACGTGCTGTATGCGCTGGTGGTGGTGTTCACCCTGACGTACGTGACGACGGTACTGCACCTGTCGTCGACCCTGGCGCTCACCGCCATCATGATCGGCACGGCCTGCAATGCGCTGTCGGTACCCGTCTTTGGCGCCCTGTCGGACAAGATCGGCCGCCGTCCCGTGTATGCGCTGGGCGCCACCCTGGGCCTGGTGTGGGCGTTTGCCTTCTTTACCCTGCTCGATACGGCCAGCCCTGCCGCCATCGTCGTTGCCGTCGTGGTGGGTCTGGTCATCCACGCCATCATGTACGGTCCGCAGGCGGCCTTCGTCATCGAACAGTTCCCTACCAAGGTGCGCTATGCGGGGTCTTCGCTGGCCTACACGCTGGCCGGCGTCATCGGCGGCGGCTTCGCGCCCCTCGTCATCGCCAGCCTGTACCGCTCATACAGCAGCACCATGGCCGTCTCGCTGTACGTGGCGGCAGCCTTGCTGATCACCGGCGCCGCCGTGTTGGCGGCCAGAGAAACGGGCCGCGGCCCTCTTGAGGAATAAGGAAATCATGAGCACCCATACCTTCAACCTGGCCGGCCACGGCCCCGTCACCTTCGACATCGACAATCTGATCATCGCCGGCTGGACGGGCCGCGACATGGCGATGGTCGAACACCATATCGCCGAACTGGAAGCCATCGGCGTGGCGCGCCCGAAAAGCGTGCCGACGTTTTACCGCGTGGCGGCGGCGCTGCTGTCCAGCGATGCGGCCATCGAAGTGCCGGGCCGCGATTCGTCCGGCGAGGCCGAATTCGTGCTGTTCTCCACCGAATACGGCCTGCTGGTGGGCATCGGTTCCGACCACACGGACCGCAAGGTGGAAAGCTATGGCGTGACGGTCTCGAAGCAGATGTGCGGCAAGCCCGTGGGCGATACCCTATGGCGCCATGCCGACGTGGCCGGCCACTGGGACCAGCTGCAGATGCGCTCCTGGCGCGAACGGGCCGGCGTGCCGGCCCTGTACCAGGATGGCCCCGTGACGCGCATGCTGTCGCCGGAAGACCTGATCCTGCGCTACACGGGGCAGGCCAGCCTGCCCGTGGGCAGCGCCATGTTCTGCGGCACGCAGCCGATCATCGGTGAAATGGGCCATGGCGACGCGTTCGAGCTGGAGCTGTATGATCCTGCCTTGCAGCGCCGCCTGCAGCACCGCTATGCCGTGCAAACCCTGCCCGTGGAAGGATAAGAGCATGACCCAGTTGACCAAGACCATCCGCGACCTGGCGGCCGACCTGGCCGCCGGCCGCACCACCAGCGTGGCATTGACCGAGCAGATGCTGGCGCGCGCCGAGGCGCACCGGGCGCAGGGCGGCCATGCGTATGTCAGCCTCGATGGCGAACAGGCGCTGATGGAAGCGCGCGCCAGCGATGCGGCGCGCGCGGCCGGCCTGGTGCCTTCGCCGCTGGCGGGCATTCCCCTGTCCATCAAGGACCTGTTCGACGTCAAGGGGCAGGTCAGCCGCGCCGCCTCGCTGGCGCTGGCCGAGGCGCCGCCCGCCGTTGCCGATGCCGGTGCCGTGGCGCGCCTGCGCGCGGCCGGTGCCATCCTGCTGGGCCGCACCAACATGAGCGAATTCGCGTTCTCCGGCCTGGGTTTGAATCCCCATTACGGCACGCCGCGCCATCCGCACGACCGCGCGCGCGTGGCGGGCGGCTCCACCTCGGGCGGCGCCGTCACGGTGGCGCTGGGGATGGCGGCCGGCGCGCTGGGCACGGACACGGGCGGCTCGATCCGCATCCCGTCCGCCTTTTGCGGCCTGACGGGCTTCAAGCCGACGGCGGCTGCCGTGTCGCTGGCGGGCACGGTGCCGCTGTCGCGCTCCCTCGACTCGGCCGGTCCCATCGCGCACAGCGTCGATTGCTGCGCCATCCTGCATGCGGCGCTGTCCGGCCACACTATTGCCGATCACGCGCCAGCCTTGAAAGGCTTGCGCTTCGGTTTTACCCTGGACTACGTGGGCGCCAATGTCGAGCCGCAGGTGCAGCAGGCTTACGCGCGTGCGCTGGACGAATTGCGCGCGGCCGGCGCGCAGGTGGAACAGTTCGACTTTCCGGAACTGCTGGAACTGCCGACGATCAATGGCGGCGGCGGCCTGGTGGCGGCGGAAGCGTGGCACTGGCACCGCGCGCTGCTCGAGGAGAAGGGCGTGCAATACGACCAGCGCGTGGCGGCGCGCATCCGCCGCGGCCAGCAGCAGGGCGCAGCCGACTACATCGATTTGCTCGATGCGCGCGCGCGCCTGATCGGCGTCGCCCGGCGGCGCCTGGCGCCATTCGATGCGTGGCTGATGCCCAGCGTGGCCATCGTGGCGCCGGAAGTGGCCCCGCTGGAAGCGGACGACGCCACCTTCTTCGCCACGAATGGCCTGGTGCTGCGCAATGCCAGCGTGATCAACTTCCTCGACGGCTGCGCGCTGTCGCTGCCGTGCCATGCGGACGGCGAATTGCCCGTGGGGCTGGGTATCTGCGGCCTGGCGGGCGCCGACGACACGGTGCTGCAAATCGGCCGCGCCGTGGAAGCGTTGCTGCGGGGGAATGCAAAAGAATAATGCTGTAGTGCAGGAAAATGCCAACTCTGTCATGATTGCTGGCATTGATATGGGATAGTCGCGCTTGCGCGCCGGCAAACTTCACACTGTGCACCGATACGACCTGATTAGCTGCCATGACTGCGGCGTGCTGTACCGCAAACGTCCGCTGCGTCCACGCGAAAAGGCGCGCTGCGTCCGTTGCCGCTCGGTGCTGTACCGGGCCGCCTCGGGCCGCGGCGCTTCCGCTGGCCTGGACAAGGTCGTGGCGCTGACCCTGGGCGCCGCCCTGGTCTTCCTGATCGCCCAGTTCTTCCCCATCGTCGAACTCGATGTCAATGGCCTGACTTCCAGCGCCACCTTGCTCGGTTCCATCCGCGTGCTGTGGTCCGAGCAGATGCAGGTGGTGGCGACGATGGTTTTCCTGTTTACCATCCTCTTTCCCGCCATCGAACTGGGCTCCCTGCTGTATGTGGCGCTGGGTCTGCGCGGCGGCGTCAAGGTGCCCGGCTTTAACCGCGTGCTGCGCGCCGTGCAGACGGCGCGCGAATGGGGCATGACGGAAGTGCTGATGATCGGCATCCTGATCACGGTCGTCAAGATGACCAGCCTGGCCACCGTGCTGCCGCAACCGGGCCTGTTCGCGTTTGGCGCGCTCACCCTGCTGCTGGCCATCGTCGTTTCGTTCGACCCCAAGGCCTTGTGGAACCTGGGCGACGACCTGACCCGGCAAGCGCTGCCCGGCATCCGCTACAAGGCGTTCGCGCCCGGTGCGAAGATGGTGCCCTGCCATGCCTGCGGCCTGGTGGCGCCGCCCCTGGGCCATGGAAAACACCTGCGCTGCGTGCGCTGCGGCTCGGCCCTGCATGTGCGCAAGCCAAACAGCATCAGCCGCACCTGGGCCTTGCTGATCGCCGCCATGATCCTCTACATTCCCGCCAACCTGCTGCCCGTGATGGTGACGCAGTCGCTGTTCGGTGCGCAGGACGACACCATCATGAGCGGCGTGGTGCTGTTCTGGACCAGCGGCTCGAAAGGCCTGGCCATCATCATTTTCATCGCCAGCGTGGTCGTGCCCATGCTCAAGCTGGGCGTGCTGGCGCTGCTGGCATTCACCGCGCAGCGGCGTTCGCGCTGGCGGCCGCGCCAGCGCACCGTCCTGTACCGCATGGTCGAATTCATCGGCCGCTGGTCCATGCTCGATATCTTTGTCGTCACCCTGACGGTGGCGCTGGTGCGTTTCAAGTCGCTGGCCGTGATCACGGCCGGTCCCGGCGCGCTGGCCTTTGGCGCCGTGGTGGTGCTGACCATGCTGGCGGCGATGCAGTTCGACCCGCGCCTGATCTGGGACCCCGTCGACGAGCAGGTGCCAGGCGAGGAAGAACCCGTGGTGGTGACGACAAATACCGGAAACAATACAGTGATTGGAGAACAGCATGTCTGACAAAGAAGCAGGCGACCTTGCCGAAACGGGTGGCCGGCCATTGCCCGAGCCCGATGTGGAACAGGGCAGCCGCTGGCTGCCATCGCTGGTATGGCTCATTCCCTTGCTCGCTGCGCTGATCGGCGCCGGCCTGGCCGCCAAGTCCATCCTGGACCAGGGCCCCACGGTGACGGTCAGCTTCAAGAGCGCAGAAGGCCTGGAACCGGGCAAGACCAAGGTCAAGTACAAGGATGTCGATATCGGCCAGGTGCGCGCCATCACCCTCGGCGACGACTTGAGCAAGGTGCTGGTGACGATCGACATGAGCAAGGAAGCACGCCGTTTCGCCACCGCCGATTCGCGCTTCTGGGTGGTGCGCCCGCAGATCGGCGCCAGCGGCGTGACGGGCCTGGGCACCTTGCTGTCGGGCGCCTACATCGGCGTCGACACGGGCAAGTCGGAAGCCAAAAAGGATAGTTTCGTCGGCATGGAAGACCCGCCCGCCGTGGCCGGCGACCAGAAGGGCAAGCTGTACACCCTGCATGCGGACAGCCTGGGATCCGTCGATGTCGGTTCGCCCCTGTTCTTCCACCGCCTGCGGGTGGGCAAGGTGGTCAGCTTCGCGCTGGACAAGGATGGCCACGGCATCACCATGTCGGTGTTCGTGAACGCGCCGTACGACCAGTTCGTCGGCAAGAATGCGCGCTGGTGGCATGCCAGCGGCGTCGACGTGCGCCTCGATTCGAACGGTTTCAAGCTGAATACGCAGTCGCTGGCCGCCATGCTGGTGGGCGGCATCGCCTTCGAGGCGGAAAATGGCCGCAAGCCGGAAGACCCTGCGCCGGCTGGCACCAGCTACCGCCTGGCCGCCGACGAGGCCAGCGCCATGCGCGAGCCCGATGGCGAAGCCATTACCACCGTGTTCTATTTCGACCAGTCCCTGCGCGGCTTGCAGCCCGGCGCCACGGTGGACTTCCGCGGCATCGTGCTGGGCGAGGTGCGCTCGGTGGGCATCGAATTCGATCCCGTGAAGAAGAACTTCCGCATGCCCGTCACCGTCAGCCTGTATCCAGCCCGCCTGGGCATGCGTTTCAAGACGGCCGTCGACGATGCGGAAGGCTCGGCCGGCCACCAGCTGCTCGAACGCATGGTCAGCCGTGGCTTGCGCGCCCAGCTACGCACGGGCAACCTGCTGACCAGCCAGCTGTACATCGCGCTCGACTTCTTCCCGAAAGCGCCGAAGGTGGCGCTGGAGCTGAACAAATATCCGCTGGAAGTGCCGACCGTGCCCAACACGCTCGACGAATTGCAGACGCAGATTGCCAGCATCGCCCGCAAGCTCGACCAGGTGCCGTACGCGGAGATCGGCAACAACCTGAATGCCACCATCAAGCAGGCCAATACCCTGTTCAAGCAGCTCGATGGCCAGGTGGTGCCGGAAATGCGCGATACCCTGACGGCGGCGAAACAGACCTTCGGCACGGCCGAACAGGTGCTGCAAAAGGATTCGCCGCTGCAGTCGGACGTGCGCCAGGCCTTGCAGCAGCTGACGCAAACCCTGCAATCGCTCAATGCCCTGTCGGATTACCTGGAACGTCATCCGGAGTCCCTGATCCGCGGTAAAAAAGGAGATGAGAAAAAATGAAGCAGCCAATTCTTGCGCTTGTGATGACGGCCATCCTGCTGGGCGGATGCTCCACGCCCCAGCCCGAGCATTTCTATACGCTCAGCGGCGGCGCCGACGCGCAGCCGGCCAAGCCCGTCAAATACTATGTCGAGGTGCTGGCCGTCAGCGTGCCGCAGCAGGTGAGCCGTAACCAGTTCGTCGTGACGGCGCCGTCGGGCCGCATCGAGTTGCTGGAGCAGCAGCGCTGGGCCGGGCCGCTGGCCGGCGAGATCGGCCAGGCCTTGTCGACGGCCGTGACGAACGAGCTGGGCGCCATCGATGTGTTCCGCACGCCGCATCCGGACAACCTGCCCGTGTACCGCATCAGCACCAATGTGCAGCGTTTCGAGTCCGTGATGGGCCAGTATGCGCTGATCGATGCCGTGTGGAGCGTGCGCCAGCTGGCCAGCAACAAGGTGGTGACTTGCCGCACGATAGCCAATGAAAAGGTGGGTGCGGGCTACGATGAACTGGTGCTGGGCCACCGCCGCGCCGTCGGCCGCATCGCCGCCGATACGGCGAGCGTCGTGCGTGGTTTTGACGGCGGCAACGCTGGCTGTCCGGCCGCCTGAGCCGCTTTCCGCTACCCAGTCCCGGCGGCCGCTGGTAAAATGCGGCCATGGGAATGACCTCTTTCACACGCCGCTGCGCCGCCTGGATCGCCTGTTTCGCGATCCTGCTGGCGGCGCTCGCGCCATCGGTTTCCCAGGCCGTCGCCAATGCCAAGCAGGAGTCCGGCTCCGGCTGGGCGGAAATCTGCTCGGTGGCCGGCATCCGTTTCGTCCAGGTCGACGATGATGGCGGCGCCGACGGCAAGTCCGGCGGCAAGGCCATGCAGATGGAGCATTGCGCCTTCTGTTCCACGCATGCGGGTTCCGTGGGCTTGCCGCCCAGTCCCGTGCTGCCGCTGCCCGTCGCCGGCGGCACGGCCATTTTCCCGGCCCTGTACTACCAGTCGCCGTCCCCGCTGTTCATCTGGTCCACCGCGCAATCGCGCGCGCCGCCCGCACTCGTCTAAGTCCTTGCATTTTCAATGTTGGCGCTGTCCGCCTTGCGGTGGGACAGGCCGCATCCGCACACTTAAACGAGAATCACATGAACAAGAAACTGTTGGTGCTGGCCGCGGCCATCACCGTGGCTTACCCCTGCGCGCAGGCGCAATCGGATCACACCATCGACACCGTCGTCGTTTCCGGCTCGCGCGCGCAGTCGTGGCTGTCCGAAACGCCGCAGGCCATCGGCGTCGTCAATGCCAAAATGCTGGAACGCGACAAGCCCAAGACCATGGGCGATATCCTCAACCGCATCGCCGGCGTGTACTGGAATGACCTGGGCAACGAACAACACAGCATGAGCATCCGCCAGCCCATCGGCACGAATGCCGTGTACCAGTACCTGGAAGACGGCATTCCCATCCGGCCGCTGGGCGTCTTCAACCACAACTCGCTCAACGAGATGAACATGGCCGGGGCCAGCGGCGTGGAAGTGGTGAAGGGAGCCGCTTCCTCGCTGTATGGCAGCAATGCCGTGGGCGGCGCCGTCAATTTCCTCACGGCCGGAGCCAGCGCCACGCCGACGGCCACGGTGGGCGTGCGGCGCGACAATACGGGCGGCTACACGCGCTACGATACGTCCGCCAGCGATACGTGGGGGCCGCTGGGACTGCGCTTTTCCCATTACAGTTCGCGCCGTTCGCGCGACAACTGGCAAGAGTACAGCTATGGCGACAAGGATTCGTTTTCGCTGCGCGCCGACTATGCGCTCAGTCCCACGTCGCAGCTGCGCGCCACCATCGTCCACACGGATCTCGATGCGGCCATGACGGGCAGCCTGTTCGAGAACGATTACCGCAATGACCCGGGCAAGAGCCTGAACACGTTCACCTACCGCAAGGACAAGACCACGCGCATGAATCTGGCGTGGGAGGGCGAGACGACGACCAATGGCACGAGCACCGTCACCGTGTTTACGCGCAAGAACGACCATGGGCAAATTCCCGCCTATTCCATCGGCAGCTGCGCGGGCATGCTGTGCAAGGGCGTCATCAACAACAACCATGTCGATTCGCTGGGCCTGGACGTGAAACACCAGCAGAATTTTGCGTGGCTGAACTCGCGCCTGGTCGCCGGCGTGTATGTGGACAAGAGCGACAATCCTTTTGTCAGCGATAACCTGTCTATCGTGCGCGATGCCGCCACGGGCCGCTACCTGTCCTACACCCTGGCCAATGCCGCCAATCCGCTGGGCGTGCGCGACTACCAGACGGACATCCTGAACACCGCCGTCTTCGCGCAATGGGAATTTTCTCCGCTGGCGGGCACGCGCGTGGTGCTGGGCGGCCGCTCGGACGCCATCCGCTACGACTACCATAACAATCTGGCGCCCGGCGGCAGCGTCAGTTACGGCGCGCCCGACGAGTCGCGCAGCTTTTCCCACGCCAGCCCGAAGCTGGGCGCCACCTACGCCATCGGCCATGCGGGCAGCGTGTATGCGAATGTCAGCCAGGGATTCACGCCGCCCGAAGTGAGCCAGCTGTATGGCAAGACGGGCATCGCCGACTTGCAGCCGTCGGTCTACAACAACTATGAACTGGGCTTGCGCTGGGCCTTCCTGCAGGGACGCCTGAAACTCGATACGGCCGTGTACCGGCTCGACGGGCGCGACACCATCGTCAGCTACACGCTGTCGCCGGGGAACAGCGAAAACCGCAATGCGGGGCGCACGCGCAGCGAAGGGCTGGAGCTTGGCCTGACCTACGACAGCAGCCCGTTCGACGCGCGCTTTGCGACGGCCATCGCGCGCCACCGCTACCTGCGCTACCAGGTATCCGCCAGCCTCGATTACAGCGGGCGCGACATGCCGCAGGCGCCGCGCGACATCACCTCGTTCGAGATCGGCTACAAGCCCGTGGCCGGCGCAAGGGTGGCGCTCGAAGCCGTGCACCAGGGCCGCTACTGGATGAACAATGCCAACACGGTGGAGTATGGCGGACACGCGCTGTTCAACCTGCGCGCCAGCTATCGGATTGCGCGCGGGCTGGAGGCTTGGGCGCAGGTGCGCAACCTGACGGACAGGCGCTATGCGGATTCGGCCAGCAGCAGCTATTCGGGCGCGGGCAGCTACGTGGCCAATACGCAGAACCAGTACACGCCCGGCGCGCCGCGCAGCGTGATGCTGGGCCTGTCCTACACCTACAACGCCCTGTGAGGATGGCCATGGACGATTTCACCTTTCTCATCGCCCGGCGTAAGAGCCTGTACTGGCGCATCCACTTCTGGGCCGCGCTGATCGCCTCGCCGTTCGCCTTGCTGGCGACCTTGACGGGCATCCTGTACGTGTTCACGCCGCAGATCGAAACGGCGTTGTACGCCCACCTCGATCATGTGGCGCCGCAGGGCGCCATGCGGTCGCTGGACGCCGCCGTGGCGGCAGCGGAACGGGCGGCGCCGCGTGGCTGGGAAGTGCAGCACGTGGTGCCGCCGTTTCAACAGGACGACGCGGTGCAGGTGGCGTTTGCGCCGCCTGGCGGCGCGCAAGGCGACCATGCTGAACATGCGGGCCACGGCGGGCATGCCGCCGCAGCCAAGCCGAAATTCGGCCTGCCGGCGCAAGCCGTCGTCGTGTATGTGAACCCCTACGATGCGCGCGTGCTGGGCAGCCTGGCCAGCAGCGAACGCTTCGGCAACTGGGCGAAGAAGCTGCATTCGCGGCTGCTGCAAGACGATGGCTGGCGCTGGATGATCGAACTGGCGGCCAGCTGGCTGATGGTGATGCTGGTGACGGGCGTGGTCCTGTGGTGGCCGCGCGGCGCGCAAGCGGGCTTGCCGAAGCGGGGCGCGCGCGGGCGCAATGGCTGGCGCCAGTGGCATGCCTTCCTGGGCGTGGCGCTGGGGCTGGTGAGTGTCGTGATTCTGACGACGGGACTGACGTGGAGCCAGCAGGCGGGCGCGCGCATCCGCGCGCTGCGCGACGTCAGCGGCCAGGCATCGCCGCCTGCGCCGCGCGGTCTGCACTCGCGCGAGGAAGGTGCTCCGCTCGACTGGCAGGGCGCCTGGCAGGTGGCGCGCAGCCATGCGCCCGCCATCGCCGTGCAATTGACGGCGCCCGCCAGCCAGGACGACGTGTGGCGCGCCACCATGGCCGACCGCAGCCGGCCCACCTTGCGCTTCGACCTGCAGTTCGACGCCTACAGCGGCAAGCCCCTGTACTACGCGGGTTGGGATGCGCAGACGGCGTTCGGCAAAGCCACGGCCATCGGCATCCCCTTCCACCGGGGCGAATTCGGCTGGTGGAATCAGGCGCTGTTGCTCGTGTTCGGCGCCAGCGTGCTGTTCTCGCTGGTATCGGGCTGGGTGATGTTCTTCAAGCGGCGCCTGCCAGGTTCGCTGGGCTTGCCCAAGCTGCTGCCGGGCGCCTGGACGTCGCCCTCGGCCCTGGCCTGGCTGACGGCGGCGGGCATGTGCGCGCTGATGCCGCTGCTGCTCCTGTCCGGCAGCCTGCTGATGCTGCTGGAGCTGGGACTGGCGCGCCATGGCCGCCGGCGCCGGCTTGCGCGATGACGGACCATATGGCCTGGCGCTGGCTGGGCTAGAATGCAAGGGCGCGGCCAGGCTCGTTGCCATGGGCCGCCCCTTGCATAGGCTGAACCATGGTATTCATCGATTTTCCCGCCCTGTCCACCCTGGCCGCCGCGTCGGCCGCGGTTACCCAGAAATGCAGCTGCTGCACCGTGCCACTGGACGCCTGGCAGCGCCTGCCCACCTCGCTGGAGCTGGACCGCTTCGAAGAAGTCGGCACCCTGCGCGAAGACCCGTACGAAGAACCCACGTTTGACGAGTACCACCCGCAGGGCACGCGCTACGACAGCGTGGACGCGCCCATCGCGCCGCGCTTCTATCCCGCCAACCTGAGCCAGGTGGCCCGCTGCCTCAATTGCGGCCGCCACTATCTGCGCTACAACGAGGCGGGCGGCTACTTCACGGAACTGCGCATCCGCGCGCTGCGCCCCGAACTGCTGGCCGACGCGCCGCTGTAGCAGGTGCCTGTCACAGGCTTTCCTTGACGTGCGCAATGCCGTGTTCATCGTAGATCGAATACACGGCAGCGAGAATGTTTTCCAGCTCGGGCGAGCGGTCCATGTGCCGCATGCTGAACAGGATGGGCGAGAACGCATGCTTGTCGTCCAGCTTGCGGTACACCACGTTGCGGTGATGCATGGCCTGCACGCTTTCGGGCACGATGGAAATGCCCTGGCCGGCTGCCACCAGTCCCATGGAAATCTGCAGCTCGCGCACTTCCGTGACGGGGCCGGGCGTGACATTGCCGTCGCTGAACATGGCCAGCACCTGGTCGGCAAAGCTGGGGCGCGGCGCTTTCGGATAGACCAGCAGGGTTTCATGCATCAGGTCCGCCAGGCGCAGGCCGCCCTCGCCATGGGCCAGCCGGTGCCCGGGCGGCAGGGCCACCACCAGGCGCTCTTCGCGCAACAGGATGCGGCGGATGCTGGGGTCCTCGCTTTTCAGGCGCCCGAAGCCCACGTCGATGCGGCCTTCCTTCAAGGCCTTGATCTGCTCCACCGTCGTCATTTCATGCAGGGTCACGTCGACCTCGGGGTGGCGCTCGCAATAACGGTGCACGACATCGGGCAATTCGCCGTACAGGGTCGAGGCGACGAAGCCGATCGACAGGGTGCGTTCCAGCTTGCCGATGCGCTGCGTCATCGCCTTCAGGTCGCGCACCTGGTCGAGCAGCGGGCGCGCGTGGGCGAGGAAAAACTCGCCCGCTTCCGTCAGCCGCAAGGGACGCGAACCCTTTTCGATCAGCGCCACGCCCAGGGTTTCTTCCAGCTGCTGCATCTGCCGGCTGAGCGGCGGTTGCGCGATATGCAGGCGCGCGGCGGCGCGTGTGAAGTTCTTTTCTTCGGCAACCGCAACGAAGTAGCGCAAGTGGCGTAATTCCATCTTCATACCTTTCAGGTATAGGTTCCATACCAACTCGGTGTTGGACGTGGGGACTTTGGGGGCATATCGTGTCACCACTCCACAGAATTATACGGAATAAATATGATTCAAAATATCGAGACCTTCCTGGTCGATGTGCCCACCATCCGTCCGCACAAGCTGTCCGTCGCCACCATGAATACGCAGACGCTGGTACTGGTGCGGCTGCGCTGCGCCGACGGCATCACGGGCTGGGGCGAAGCCACCACCATCGGCGGCTTGAGCTATGGCGGCGAAAGCCCGGAAAGCATCAAGACGAATATCGATACCTACATCGCGCCCCTGCTGGTCGGCATGGAAGCGAGCGAAGTGGCCAAGGCCATGGCCAGGGTCCGCAAGGTCATCCAGGGCAACCGCTTCGCCAAGTGCGCGATCGAGACGGCGCTGCTCGACGCGCAGGCGCGTCGCCTGGGTGTGCCGCTGTCGGAATTGCTGGGCGGCCGGGTGCGCGATGCGCTGCCCGTGGCCTGGGTGCTGGCCAGCGGCGACACCGTCCGCGATATCGCGGAAGGGGAAAAAATGCTGGAATTGCGCCGCCACCGCATCTTCAAGCTGAAGATCGGCCTGCGCGACGTGATGGATGACGTGGCCCATGTGCTGGAGATCAAGCGGGCGCTGGGCGAGCGCGCCAGCGTGCGCGTCGATGTCAACCAGGCCTGGAGCGAGACGGACGCCGTGCGCGGCATCGCCGCGCTGGAAGCGGGCGGCATCGACCTGATCGAACAGCCCGTCAAGGCGGGCAACCGCGCCGCGCTGGCGCGCCTGAAACAGCGCTTCGACGTGGCCATCATGGCCGATGAAGCCTTGCACGGTCCCGCCGATGCGCTGGCGCTGGCGCAGGCCGATGCGGCCGACGTGTACGCGGTGAAGATCACGCAGTCGGGCGGCTTGCTGCCCGCGCTGGAAGTGGCCACCGTGGCGCGCCTGGCCGGCGTCGGCCTGTACGGCGGCACCATGCTCGAAGGCGGCGTCGGCACGGCAGCCACGGCCCACGTCTGTTCCACGTTCGCGGAACTGGCCTGGGGCACGGAACTGTTCGGGCCACTGCTGCTGACGCAGGAAGTCTTGCGCGAGCCGCTCGTGTACCGCGACTTCATGCTGCAGGTGCCGACGGGGCCGGGCCTGGGCGTGGAGATTGATACCGACAAGCTGCGTGCCATGCAGCGTCAATAAAGGAGACAACATGTTATTCCATGTACGCATGAACGTGAACCTGCCCGTCAGCATGCCGGCGGAACAGGCAGCGCAGCTGAAACAGACGGAAAAGGAATTGGCCCAGCGGCTGCAGCACGAGGGCAAGTGGCGCCACCTGTGGCGCATCGCCGGCCAGTACGCCAACGTCAGCGTTTTCGATGTGGACAGCGTGGACGAGCTGCACAACTTGCTCACTTCGCTGCCCTTGTTTCCCTACATGCAGATCGACGTGATGCCGCTGTGCCGCCATCCTTCGTCCGTGCGCGACGGCGATGCCTGACCCGCGCTGCGGCACGAGCAAAGGAGAGAGGCCATGAAACACACGGATACGGGAATCGTCGTGACCACCTGGAACGGGGACGATACGCTGCTGCATTACCGCACCGATGGCGAGAGGGGCAAACCATGCCTGCTGCTGTCGAATTCCCTGGGCACGGACCTGTCCATGTGGGATGCCCAGGCGGCAGACCTGGCCAGCGACTTTTATGTCGTGCGCTACGATACGCGCGGCCATGGCCGCTCGGCCAGCGGCAGCGCGCCGTTCGGCATCGAACGCCTGGGCCTGGACGTGGTGGCGCTGCTCGACCACCTCGAGATCGCCCGCGCCGCGTTCTGCGGCATCTCGATGGGCGGCTTGACGGGGCAGTGGCTGGCCATCCACCAGCCGCAGCGCCTCACGCATCTGGTGCTGGCAAATACGGCGGCGCGCATCGGCGCGGCCGACGCGTGGCTGGCGCGTGCGGAACAGGTGCGCCGCGACGGCATGGATGCGGTGGCCGACGGCGCCGCCGCGCGCTGGTTCACGCCAGCGTTCATCGCGCGGGAAGCGGCCACGGTGGCGCGCATGATCGCCACCTTGCGCGGGCAGGATGCCGAAGGCTACGCGGCCTGCTGCGCGGCGCTGGCGCAGGCGGACTTGCGCGCACAGGCGGCCACGATTGCGGTGCCCACCCTGCTCATCGCCGGCGAGCACGATCCCGTCACCACGGTGGACGATGCGCGCTGGCTGCAGCGGCAGGTGGCAGGCGCACAGCTGGCCCAGGTGCCCGCGTCGCATTTGTCGAATGTCGAGGCGGCGCAGGCATTCACGGCCCGGCTGCGCGCCTTTGTATCGTCGCCGGCAGGGTAAGATTTCGCTTTGCCCCTGAGCACCGCCACCGGCAAGGCCGGCATGCGGCAGGGGAAGCTTTTTTGAAAAAATAATAAGAAAAAAAGCAAACTTGGAGTAGACAGATGGAAAACAGATTGATCATCATCGCGGCGATCACGGTGGGCTATTTCGCCCTCATGTCGTACATTACCTATAGCGTGCGCAAGCACGCCAACAGCGCCGAAGGCATGACGGCGGGCGGGCGCAACTATCCCGCCTACCTGATCGGCGCGCTGTTATTGTCGGAATTCATCGGCAGTTCCGTCAGCATCGGCACGGCGCAAAAGGGCTATGAGCTGGGCATTTCCGCCGCCTGGAACCTGGTGGCGCTGTCGCTGGGCTTTTTGCTGCTGGCCATCGTGCTGGTGAAGAAATACAAGGAAAGCGGACAGTCGACGATTTCCGGCATCCTGGCGCAGACGTATGGCGAACCCGTGCGTTATGCGGCATCCATCCTCACCATCGTCGCGCTGGGTATCGTGGCCGTGGCCCTGTACGCGAGCGGCGGTGCCGTGCTGGCGGCCGTGCTGCACATCAATAAAACGGTGGCCATTTTGCTGGTGGGCGCCATCACCGTGATCTATGTCAGCCTGGGCGGCATGCGCTCGGTCGTGTACACCAACTTCGCCCACTCCATCGTCAAATACCTGGGCGTGATCCTGGCGCTTGCGTATGCGCTGGAAGCGAGCGGCGGCATCGGCGCACTGCAGGCACAGTTGCCGGCCAAGATGTTCAACTGGGTCGAGATCGGCTGGGGCCAGATCATCGCCTGGATGATCGGCGGCATCGGTTCCATCTTCGCCACGCAATACGTGATCCAGGCGCTGGTCAGCACGGACAACCCGGCCGTGGCCAGACGCGCCTGCTATTACGTGTCTTCGCTGATGATTCCGTTCGGCCTGATGGCCGCGCTGATCGGCATGTGCAGCGCCGTCCTGTATCCGGGCATGAAGTCGATCGACGCGTTTCCCACGCTGATCGCCCACATGCCGGCCTTTTCCGCCAGCATCATGATCGTGGGCCTGGCCGGCGCCCTGTTCGGCGGCATTTCCGCCACTACCCTGGCATCGGCCACCCTGGCCATGAAGGACTTTTATGATCCCTGGTACAACAAGGCAAAGAACGATGCGAAATCGCTGATGTTCCTGCGCATCGCCATCGTCGTGGCAGGCTTGCTGCCGCTGGTGCTGGCGCTGTATGCGGAAAAACTGCTGATGATCGCCTTCCTGGGCAAGGCCTTGCGCGCCACCCTGGCCGTGCTGGTGCTGATGGCCTTTTATGCGCCGAAATTCGGCACGCCGCGCGGCGCCTTTGTCGGCGTGATCGTCTCGGTGATCGCCACGATAGGCTGGTTCCTCGCGGGCAATCCGTACGGCGTGGACAGTTCCTACCTGGCGCTGGCCGGTCCGCTGCTGACCATGGGCATCAGCCATTTGTTCAAGCCGGCGCAAGGGGACGTCAAGCCGGCGTCGTCCGCACGGCCGTAGTGGACGCCCGTCCTTACACCAGTCCCGTCATGTAATAGATGGCAATCACGAAAAACACGACCACGGTCTTGATGATGGTGATGCCGAAAATGTCGCGGTAGGACTGGCGGTGCGTGAGGCCCGTGACGGCCAGCAGGGTGATCACGGCGCCGTTGTGCGGCAGGGTATCCATGCCGCCGCTGGCCATGGCCACCACGCGGTGCATGACTTCCAGCGGAATGTGCGCCTGTTGCGCTGCCTGGATAAAACTGTCCGACATGGCGGCCAGCGCGATGCTCATGCCGCCCGAGGCCGAACCCGTAATGCCGGCCAGGGTCGTCACGGAAACGGCCGCGTTGACAAGCGGATCGGGCACGCTGCGCAAGGTGTTACTGACGGCAAGAAAACCGGGCAGCGCGGCGATGACGCCGCCGAAGCCATATTCGGACGCCGTATTCATGGCTGCCAGCAGGGCGCCGCCCACGGCTGCCTTGGTGCCTTCCGCAAAGGCGGCGCGGATGCGTCCGAAGGCCGTCACGCAGACGAGCAAGATGCCCAGCAATAGAGCGCCTTCCACGGCCCAGATGCCGGTGACGGAAGCGATCGACGTGGTCACGGGCGCATGCAAACCCGGCAGTGCCTCGGCGGTGAGCGAGTAGCTGGCGCCGTACCAGTGGGGAATCAGCCGGGTCAGCGCGTAATTGGCCACGCCGACGAGCAGCAGCGGCGCCACCGATAGCAGCGGATGGGGCAAGTCGCCCACGCCGGCCGTGGCCTGTTCGGCCTCGGCCCCATAGCCTTCGCCCGTCGCCATGACGGAGCGCCGGCGCCATTCGAGGAAGGCCAGTCCCATGACCACCGTCAGCACGGCGCCGATGGTGCCCAGCCATGGCGCGGCCCAGCCCGTTGTATTGAAAAAGGTGGTGGGGATGATGTTCTGGATCTGCGGCGTGCCGGGCAAGGTATCCATGGTGAACGAGAACGCGCCCAGGGCGATGGCGCCCGGCATCAGCCGCTTGGGGATATTGCTCTGGCGATACAACTCAGCCGCAAACGGATACACGGCAAACACCACCACGAACAGCGACACGCCGCCATAGGTGAGGGCGCCGCAGACGGCAACGATCACGGCATTCGCGCGCGAACTGCCGATGTAGCGGATGGCCGCCACGACGATGGACTGGGAAAAGCCGGACAGCTCGATCAGCTTGCCGAACACGGCGCCGAGCAGGAAGACGGGGAAATACAGCTTGATAAAACCCACCATCTTTTCCATGAAGATGCCGCTGAACACGGCCGGCACGGCCGAGGGATCGGTCAGCAGCACGGCGCCCAGCGCGGCGACCGGTGCAAACAGGATCACGCTGTAGCCGCGGTAGGCGGCCAGCATCAGGAAGGCCAGTGCGGCCAGGACTATCAGGAAAGACATAAGACCAGGACCTCGCCGAGAAGTGTATAGGATACCAATTGTTCAATTAATATCATACTTCCCAGCAACACGCCAACGCGTGGGTCAAGGTTTGAGCAGCTTGCACAGGCGCAGATTATCGGCCCGTTATTTCATAGGGAAGAGGGCGTGCTGGTCGGGGTGAGAGGATTCGAACCTCCGGCCTCTGCGTCCCGAACGCAGCGCTCTACCAGGCTGAGCCACACCCCGCTTTCCTTCATTACAGCAGATGGCGGAACGGGTTTCAAGCGGCTGCATCAAGGTCTATTTCTTTTCCTGCTGCGCCTTTCTGATGTCCGCTTCGCTCACTTTCTTGGCTGGCGCATTCGTCGCCGGCGAAGTGGGCGCCTTGCGCGTGGCATTTGCTTGCGCCATGACGGCGGCGCAGTCCGTGTCGGGCGCCTTGTCGACGCTGACCAGCGGCAGCAGGGCGGCCAGCGGCGTGACGACGGTGGCCAGCGCCACGGCGGCGCCCGCCTTCAGGGCCAGCGGGCCTTTTTGCGGACCCACGTCCGGGTTCTTGAACGTGCCTTTCGCGTACAGCGGCGTGCGCAGGGTGATGATGCGGGCGCCCTTGGTGCGGGGACGCACGTCCAGGTCCAGGGTTTCATTTGCCAGGTTGACGTTACCCGTGACGTTGACGACGGCGCTGTCCGTGTCGAGCACGAAGCGGCGCACGTCGGCCTGGCCGTTCGTGACGGCGAAATCGCTGGCCATGCAGTTCAGGTGCACCTGCTTGTCGCCGAAGATTTTCACGAAGACGGCATTGGCCAGGTTCAGGCCGGCCAGTTCCAGCATGAACTGGCTGACGGAGCCTTCGCTGACGGTGGCCGCCAGTTCGCCATTCGCGCTGGCCAGCATGGCCGAGACGGAGTTGCCGTGGCCCGTGAGGGCTGCGTCGCCGTACACTTCGCCGAAACTCGCTTGCATCGATTGCAGCTTGGGAAACAGTTCGCGAATTTTGAGGTGGCGCGCCGCCACCTTGGCTTGCGCGGCGATGGTTTTTTGACGGCCGTCGAGCGTGATATTCGAGGTAATGTCGCCGCCGGCCATGCCGAAGTTGAGCGGCGTCAAACTCAGCACCTTGTCTTTCATATGGATATTGGCGACGATGTCGTTGAATGGAATGTCGTGCGTGCGTACCAGTTTCTTGCCTGTAAATTTCACGTCGGCATCGAGCGCATCCCATTTGGCCGTGTTGAACTGTTCCACGGGCAGCGCTTTATTGTCCGGCTGCACGGGGGCCTTGCCGCGCGCCTGTTTCTGCGCATTGCTGTCGGCGCCGATGGTGGGGCCCAGGTCTTCCAGGCGCAGCTGCTGCGACGTCACTTCACCGCGCAGCAAGGGACGGGGCTGGCGCGGCAAGTACTGCAAGGTGCCGGCCAAGTCGCTCTGGCCCACCTTGCCCTTGAAATCCTGATAGGTCCAGTCCCAGCTGGCGCCATCTTTCTTGCCCAGCAGCCGGCCCTTGGTGGCGTAGTCCGGCGTTTCCGGTAGCAGCACGCCCGTCAGCGGGTACAGGTCGGCCATGCTGGCGCCGGCCAGGCTCAGCTGCAAATCGATGCCGGACAGCGAGCGCGGGTCCGTCAGGGTGCCGGCTATACTGGCCTTGTTCTTGCCCAGCACGGCGTGCGCCTGTACGGGATACACGGTGTTGTTGTCGGTCAGGGACAGGATAGCGCCTGCCTTGCCGCCGCCCGTCACGGGCGCCTTGCGATAGGTGCCGCCCAGGGTGAATGCGATGCCATACTTTTCCACGGGCGCGCTGCCTGGCGCATCGCCCGGCGTGGCGTCGGGCGCCGTCGAGCTGACCTTGGCGCGCAGGTCCAGCGCGATGCCCTCGTCCAGGTAACGGATGGCGCCGTCGCCGAAGGCCATGCGCTGGATTTCCACTTCCCATGGCGAGGGGCCGTTGTCCTTCAAGGTCCAGCTGTTGCTGCCGTCGGCGCGCCGCTGCAGGGCAATGTTTGGCGCCTCGAGCGCCAGGTCCGTCAGCACCACCCTGTGCTGCAGCAGGGGCAGGGGATGGAGGGCCACGTCGATGCGTTGCGCGCTGGCCATCTGCGGGCCGGCCGTCGCCCAATCCGGGTTGCTCATGCGCACGTCCTGGGCGCTGATGACGGGGCGCGGCACGTAGCGGCGCCAGCCCGGTTCCGTCTTCAGGCCCTGCCGCCATTGCACCCGCAGGTCGCCGCCGATGACGAAGGTACGGCCCGTGCCTGCCGACACCTTCTCATTGATATAGGGGCGGGCGCGGTTCCAGTCGAAGGTCAGCACAAGGATGACCACGATGGCGATGAGGGCCAGCAGGGCGGCCAGGCTCCAGCCGAGGATTTTCAGGGGTGTCGAGCGTGTCATGGGATGCCGATCGCAGTAATTTTTCATCAAGGTAGACCGATAGGCCATATCGGTCGGTGCGCTAGGTTACGTACGCAGCGCGATCGCTGGCATTGATTCCATAATTCGAGTATTATTGAAGTATGGAAAACGAAACTACAAGCGCAGCGCAGGCTGCGCCACTGACGAGTACGGCAGCCATCGCGGCCCTAGCGGCGCTGGCGCAGGAATCGCGGCTGGCCGTGTTCCGCCTGCTGGTGCAGACGGGACCGGAAGGCATGGCCGCCACGAAAATCGCCGAGGCGCTGGCCATTGCGCCCTCGTCGCTGTCGTTCCACCTGAAGGAATTGGCGCATGCCAACCTGGTGGCGGCCAGCAAGGCGGGGCGCTCCATCATCTACTCGGCCAACTATGCGGGCATGAATGGCTTGCTGGCCTTCTTGACGGAAAACTGCTGCGCGGGCGTGCCTTGCTGCGTGCCGGACATCACCACTTTATCGAAGGAAACCACGACATGACGATTACCATTTACCACAACACGGCGTGCGGTACCTCGCGCAATACCCTGGCCCTGATCCGCAACACGGGCGTCGAACCCGTCATCATCGACTATGTCAAGAACCCGCCCACGCGCGAGCAATTGCTGGACCTGATCGCCCGCGCAGGCCTGTCCGTGCGCGCCGTCATGCGCGACAAGGGGGCCCTGTACGACGAGATGGGCCTGGCCAATCCGGACTTGCCCGATGCGGCCCTGCTCGATGCCATGCAAGCCCATCCTATTTTGATCAACCGCCCCATCGTCGTCACGGAACTGGGTGTGCGCCTGTGCCGGCCGTCGGAAAAAGTGCTGGAGATCCTGCCGCTGCCGCAGCAGGGCGCATTTGCCAAGGAAGACGGCCAGGCCGTCGTGGGCGCCGACGGCAAGCCGGTGGCCTGAGATGGCGGACCTTGCCAACGAGTTGCCCAACATCAGCGCCGCGCACCTGGACGTGCCGGACCTGGACAAGCTGGCGCCGGCCAGCGTGTCCAGCCACGCGCCGCGCATCCTGCTGCTGTATGGTTCCTTGCGCGAGCGCTCGTACAGCAAGCTGCTGACCCTGGAAGCGGAACGCATCCTGCGCCACTTTGGCGCCGACACGCGCGTGTTCGACCCGCACGGCTTGCCCATGGTCGACAGCGTGTCGCCCGAACACCCGAAAGTGCAGGAGCTGCGCGCGCTGTCGCTGTGGTCGGAAGGGCAGGTCTGGTGCAGCCCCGAGCGCCATGGCGCCGTCACGGGCGTGTTCAAGTCGCAGATCGACTGGCTGCCGCTGGAAACGGGCAGCGTGCGGCCCACGCAGGGACGAACTCTTGCTGTGATGCAAGTGTCGGGCGGCTCGCAATCGTTCAACGCCGTCAACGGCTTGCGCGTGCTGGGGCGCTGGATGCGCATGGTCACCATTCCAAACCAGTCGTCGGTGGCCAAGGCTTACCAGGAATTCGGCGATGACGGCCGCATGAAGCCGTCGCCGTATTACGAGCGCCTGGTGGACGTGATGGAAGAGCTCTACAAATTCACCCTGCTGGTGCGCGACCGCCGCGATTACCTGGGCAGCCGCTACAGCGAACGGCTGGAAGCGGAGCCGGCCATCGTGCAGGAGTTGGCGGGCGCGGCAATGGAACACGAGCGCACCTAGCTGTTCGGCAGTGCATAAAAAACGGCGCCATCGGCGCCGTTGTCTTTGCTGCAAGGTCAATCGCGATCAGTGATTGCGGTCCACGGCAAACGAGCACAGTTGCAGCATGGATTGCTTGTAGACGCTGTCCGGCCAGCCGGCGATGGCGTCGGCGGCGCGCTGGCCGGCGATTTCCGCCTGCTTGCGCGTGTAGTCGAGGGCGCCGCTATTGGTGATGGCGGCCAGGATGGCGTCGAAATGCTGCTCGTCGCCCTGCTCGATGCAGCTGCGCACCAGTTCGCGTTGCTCTGGCGTACCGTTCTCCATCAGCCAGATCAGCGGCATGGTCGGTTTGCCTTCGCGCAAGTCGTCGCCCACGTTCTTGCCGATTTCCGCGGCGTCGCCTGCGTAGTCGAGCACGTCGTCGATCAGCTGGAAGGCCGTGCCCAGCGAGCGGCCATATTCGGCAGCCGCTTCGATATCGTCTTCGCTGGCGCCGGCGATCAGGGCGCCCAGTTGCGCCGACGCTTCGAACAGCTTGGCTGTCTTCGAGCGGATGACGTTCAGGTAGCTCTCTTGCGTCACGTCCGGATCGTGCATGTTCAACAACTGCAGCACTTCGCCTTCGGCGATCACGTTGGTGGCGTCGGACAGGATTTGCATGACGCGCATATTGTTCAGCGAGACCATCAGCTGGAACGAGCGCGAGTGCAGGAAGTCGCCCACCAGCACGGAGGCGGCATTGCCGAACAGGGCATTGGCCGTCTGGCGTCCGCGGCGCATCGACGATTCGTCGACGACGTCGTCGTGCAGCAGGGTGGCGGTGTGGATGAATTCGACCACGGCGGCCAGTTCATGGTGCGCCGTGCCGCGATAGGCGTGGGCATTGGCCACCAGCAAAATCAGCACGGGACGGATGCGTTTGCCGCCCGCGCTGATGATGTATTCAGCGATCTGGTTGATCAGAATCACATCGGAGTGCAACTTTTGGCGGATCACCGTATTGACTGCGTCCATATCGGCGGCAATCGTTTGCACGATGGTGTTTTGGTTAACGTGTTTGTTAGCGTCAGACAAGGCGAACCTGCATTAGATTGTGGGTGCCGCGATTATACGACAAGGCTTGCGCGTGCGTGACGTTTGCCTATGGCTGTAGAGCAATTGATTGATCTGGTTGGCATCGGCGCGCGCTTTTCTGTCCGCCTGGCGCAAGCCTGACACGATGGTCAGGTTGTCGACATACCACGATCGTCAAGCTTTGTGAATACTTTTTGACGCAATTTCTCAGTCCGTGTATAATCGCTGGTTCCCCCTGTTGTGTACGGCTCGCTTTGCACGGCAATGGGACAAATTCTTTCAACATTTGATGAGGTTTCAAATCATGTACGCGGTCATAAAAACCGGTGGCAAACAATACAAAGTTGTCGCTGGCGAAAAACTTAAAGTAGAACAGATACCGGCAGACATTGGTTCCGAAATCACCATCGATCAAGTTCTCGCAGTAGGCGCGGGCGACAGCATCAAGTTTGGTGCTCCATTGGTCGAAGGTGCAACGGTACTGGTTACGGTTGTGGCGCATGGTCGCCATGATAAGGTCAAAATTTTCAAGATGCGTCGTCGTAAGCACTACCAAAAGCATCAAGGCCATCGCCAGAATTTTACCGAAATCCAAATCGTTTCGATCAACGGCTAATCGCCGCTGTTTGAATTAATCAGCTATCAAGGAGTCTTAAATGGCACATAAAAAAGGCGGCGGCACAACGCGAAACGGCCGTGATTCAGAATCAAAACGTCTGGGCGTTAAAGTCTACGGCGGCCAAGCTATCAATGCTGGCGGCATCATCATTCGTCAACGCGGCACCCCAGTGCGCGCCGGCGAAGGCGTAGGCATGGGCAAGGACCACACGCTGTTCGCGCTGATCGCGGGCAAAGTGAAGTTCGTTGTCAAAGGTGCTGGCTCGAAGCAATTCGTGACCGTTGTACCAAACGAAGCAGTACCAGCGTAATTCATACGTGGAGCGCCAGTTCGCTCCGCAATGATCGCATGATGTAAGGCGCAAGCCTTCAATCGAAAGGCTCTGCCCAAGGTAGAGCCTTTTTAGTTTTATGGCGGCAAAATTATGAAGTTTATCGACGAAGCAAAAATCGAAGTCATCGCGGGCGATGGCGGCAACGGCTGCGCATCTTTCTGCCGTGAAAAATTCCGGCCTTTCGGCGGTCCCGATGGCGGCGATGGCGGCAAGGGCGGGTCCATCTGGGCTGTCGCCGACCGCAATATCAACACGCTCGTCGATTTCCGTTTTTCCAAAATGCACAAGGCTCGCAATGGCGAGCCTGGCCGTGGCGCAGATTGCTATGGCAAGGGCGCGGATGACATCCACCTGCGCATGCCTGTGGGCACCTTGATCATCGACAACGCGAGCGGCGAAATCCTGGCCGATTTGACCGAACACGGCCAGATCGAATTGCTGGCCAAGGGCGGCGAAGGCGGCTGGGGCAATATCCACTTCAAGTCCTCGACCAACCGCGCACCACGCCAAAAAGGCGAGGGCAAGGAAGGCGAACGCCGCGAACTGCGCCTGGAACTGAAAGTGCTGGCCGACGTGGGCCTGCTGGGCATGCCGAACGCGGGCAAGTCGACGTTCATTTCGGCCGTGTCGAACGCGCGCCCGAAAATTGCCGATTACCCATTTACCACCCTGCACCCGAACCTGGGCGTGGTGCGCGTATCGCACGAGAAGAGCTTTGTGATCGCCGATATTCCCGGCTTGATCGAAGGCGCTTCCGAAGGCGCGGGCCTGGGCCATCAATTCCTGCGCCACTTGCAGCGCACGGGCTTGCTGTTGCACATCGTCGACCTGGCGCCGTTCGAAACCAACGTCGATCCAGTCAAGGAAGCCAAGGCGCTGGTCAAGGAACTGAAGAAATACGACGAGTCGCTGGTCGACAAGCCGCGCTGGCTGGTGTTGAACAAGCTCGACATGGTGCCGGAAGAAGAGCGCAAGAAGATCGTCAAGGACTTCCTCAAGCGTTTCGCCTGGAAAGGTCCCGTCTTCGAGATCTCCGCGCTGAACCATCAGGGTTGCCCGGAACTGGTCAATGCGATCTACCAGCATCTGGAAGAGAAGAAACACAGCGAAAGCCGTGCCGAAGAAACGCAGATGACCGAAGAAGCACGCGGTATCTCGTCGATCGACCCGGATGATCCGCGTTTCAAGATCATCGACTAAGGCTTTACCCCGATGTCATACCAGGCGGCCGCTGTCGCGCCATCGCGCAAGCAAGCGTGGCAGCGCCGTGTATTGCATCTGATCGCGTATGCTTACGGGCTGAGCGCGGTCGCCTGCCTGCTGTTCGCCGATGAGATGGCGGCCGGCATGGGCATCTTCCTCAATGGCGTCAATGGCTACAGCCAGTTCTACGCTTCCCATGTCGGTGTCTGGGGCGCTACCGCGCTGCTGGCACTGTTCGCAGCACGGCAGGGCGAACCGCCTGTCCTCGGCGATATCACTGCAATGTTGGTCCTGGCGCAGCCCGCCGGCCGTTTGTTCGCGGCCATCAGCTTCGGCTTGCCCCAGGGTTTTGTGTTGTTCATGTGCGCAATGGAGCTGACGGCGGGGCTGGCCTTGCTGCTGCTGCGTCCTGCGCGCTGACGTCTATTAAGTGAAGAGCGCCGCCCCATGGATTCCGTGATTCAAAAAGCTACCCGCATCATCATCAAAGTCGGCTCCTCGCTGGTCACCAACGATGGCCGCGGACTCGACCATGCCGCCATCGCCCGCTGGGCCGCGCAGATCGCCGGTTTGCGCGCTCTGGGCAAGGAAGTCGTGCTCGTCAGCTCCGGCGCCATTGCCGAAGGCATGCTGCGCCTCGGTTTCGAGCAGCGCCCCACCGATATCCACGAATTGCAGGCCTGTGCCGCCGTCGGCCAGATGGGTCTGGCGCAAATCTATGAAAGCAGCTTCCGCGCCCACCAGCTGGGCACGGCGCAAGTGCTGCTCACGCACGCCGACCTGGCCGACCGCGAACGCTACCTGAACGCCCGCTCCACCTTGACGACCCTGCTGCGCCTGGGCGTGGTGCCGATCATCAATGAAAACGACACGGTCGTCACCGATGAAATCAAGTTCGGCGACAACGATACCCTGGGCGCCCTGGTGGCCAACCTGATCGAAGCCGATGCGCTGGTGATCCTGACGGACCAGCACGGCCTGTTCTCGGCCGACCCGCGCAAGGACCCGAACGCTTACCTGATTACGCAAGGCATCGCCGGCGATCCGGCGCTGGAAGCGATGGCCGGCGGCGCCGGCAGCAGCCTGGGCCGTGGCGGCATGCTGACGAAAATCCTCGCCGCCAAGCGCGCCGCCAAGTCCGGCGCCCATACGATCATCGCCTGGGGCCGCGATAGCGACGTACTCAGCCGTCTCGCCCAGGGCGAAGCGATCGGTACGGAGTTGCGGGCGCAAACGGGGCAGTTGACGGCGCGTAAGCAGTGGATGGCCGATCATCTGCATACGGCAGGCGCCGTCGTGCTGGACGCGGGCGCCGTGCAAAAGCTGCGCCAGGAAGGCAAATCCTTGTTGCCGATCGGCGTGACGGGCGTGAATGGCGAATTCGGCCGCGGCGCCGTGATCACCTGCGTGGACGCGGACGGCCACCCGGTGGCGCGCGGCCTGTCCAACTACACGAGCGGCGAAGCGCGCCGCATCATGCGCAAGCCTTCCACCGAGATTGAAACGATTCTCGGCTACATGGAAGGCCATGAACTGATCCACCGCGACAATATGGTCTTGCTGTAGGCGTCCGCTTGCTGCGAATGACAAAAACGGCCCTTGCGGGCCGTTTTTTTTGCCTTACACCACGGCCGGCATCGGCGACTTGTCCTTGTAGTCGCACAGGTCGGCAATCATGCAGTTCCAGCATTGGGGCTTGCGCGCCGTGCAGGTGTAGCGGCCGTGCAAGATGAGCCAGTGGTGGGCGTCGTGCAGGAATTCCTTAGGGATGAATTTCAGCAGTTTTTGCTCGACGATATCGACATTCTTGCCTGGCGCGATGCCGGTACGGTTCGAGACGCGGAAGATATGCGTGTCCACGGCCATGGTCGGTTCGCCAAATGCCGTGTTCATGACCACATTTGCCGTCTTGCGGCCCACGCCGGGCAAGGCTTCCAGCGAGGCGCGGTCGCGCGGCACTTCGCCGCCGTGCTGCTCGAGCAGGATCTGGCAGGTGGCGATGACGTTCTTGGCCTTGGTGCGGAACAGGCCGATGGTGCGGATGTAGCTGGCCAGCTCGTCGACGCCCAGGCCCAGTATCTTGGCCGGCGTATTGGCGACCGGATACAGCAAGCGGGTCGCCTTGTTGACGGACACGTCCGTTGCCTGCGCCGACAGCAGCACGGCGATCAGCAGCTCGAACGGCGTCGTGTACTCGAGTTCCGTTTTCGGGGAAGGATTGGCAGCGCGGAAGCGCGTAAAGATTTCCAGGCGTTTGGCGGCGTTCATGCGTCTTTTTTCGGGGTGGTGGGGGCTGGCTGGGCGGTATCCGTGCTGGCGGCCGCGGCCTTGGCGCGCGCGCGCTCCATGGCGGCGGCGATGATGGCGCGCTTGCGCTCTTTCTCGGCCAGTTCATCTGGCGTGACGGGCACTTCCTGCGTCACTTCCTGCATCTTGGCGACGGCCTTGGCAGCCAGGCGGGCGTCGTTGGCCTCGCTTTCGCGGCGCAGGCGCTGCGTGCGGAAATCGTGGCGCGCGCGCGCGTCGTCGGCCTCTGCCTGGCTCCAGGCATCCCAGCCCGTGGCGTCGCCGCTGACCGGATACATGACGATGCAGTCGACGGGGCAGGGCGCCACGCACAGGTCGCAGCCCGTGCACAAGCTCGTTACCACCGTATGCATCTGCTTGGCGGCGCCGACGATGGCATCCACGGGGCAAGCCTGGATGCACAGGGTACAGCCGATACACAGCGATTCGTCGATGTAGGCGACCGATCGCGGACGTTCGAGGCCGTTGACGGGATTGAGCGGAATGACTTTCTTGCCCAGCAATCCGGCCAGACGCATGATGCCTTGCGCGCCGCCCGGTGGGCACTGGTTGATGTCGGCGCTGCCTGCGGCAATCGCTTCCGCATATGGGCGGCAGCCGTTGTAGCCGCATTTGGTGCATTGCGTTTGCGGCAGCAAGTCTTCGATCTGGTCGGCAAGTGAGGGAGAGGCGGGATGCGGCACGGTCATCTTCAATACGGTAAAACGTCATTATCGGCCATCTGGGCCGCGCACAAGTAAAAACCTGTTGACTGGGAGGGGATAGCACCTGCCGGGGCGGGCTGTTGCGGGCGCGCCGCAATCGTATTTTATTTCCCCTGGGAATGTCAAAGTTCAAATAAACAACTTTGCAATTCCTTTTTTTTGTGGGAGCATGATTTTGATCAAGTCTGTAATCAAAAAAGCCGACCGCCAGTCCTGTTACCGCGCCTGCACTGCAAGGCGCGCCAGGCCATAGGAGCAAAACATGCGTTTCCTCCGGACAGTTGGTTTGCCCTTCTGTTTGTTCATGCACTCTACACTTGCCGTGGCGCACGGGCAGGCTGGCTCTCCCATGGCGCCGCCGGGTGCGGCCAGCTCGCGCATCGTCCGCTTCGCGGCGGAAGACTGGCCGCCCTTCATTTCCCGCAGCCTGCCTGCCGACGGCATGTCGGGCGCCATGGTCAGCGCCGTCTTCGAGCGTCTCGGCTATACGGTCAAGTATGAATATTTCCCCTGGAAGCGCGCCATGCAGTTTGGCCTGGCCAGTCCCCGCTACGCGGGTTTCCTGGCCGTCTGGCGTACGCCGGAACGGGAAAAGCTTTGCCACTTTTCTGCTCCCGTTGGCAACACGCAGGGCGTGCTGGCCTACCTGAAAGAGGATGGCGCGCCTGGCGCTACCCTGGCGGAGCTGGGCAAGCTGCGCATCGGCACCGTGGCCGGCTATTCGAACGGGGAACAGTTCGATGGCATGGTGGCGCGCGGCGAGCTGAAGACGGAAGAGGGCTTGAACGACGCCACGAACCTGAAGAAGCTGTTCATCAAGCGCTACCGCGTGATCGTCATCGAGCGCCATGTCCTGCAGCATCTGCTGATGGGGCGCAACTTCAGCAAGGCCGAGCGCGAGCGCATCGCGATCATCGACACCGTCTTCAAGGAGCGCCCCGTGCATGTGTGCTTCAAGCGCGATGACGAAGGTGCCGCGCAGCAAAAGCGCTTCAACGAGGCGGCGCGCGATATCGACATGGCCAGGCTGGAGCGCGACTACTGGAAACGGCTCGACCAGAGCCTGGCGACGGCACCTCCCGGTTCCTGACACCCCGCGCCCCTGTTGTTAGTTGCCAAAACGAAATATCTAAATACGAAACCATTCGTTCTTGTTTGTTTGTCCATCCTTTAGTCTGCAGCCACTGTGTTGACGACTTTGAAAGGATGTTTTCGTATGCTGGAACCGATTCACAAGCAAGATCCTGCTCCGCGCCTGCGGCAATTGGTGCACGCCGTCTCGGCCGCCGTACTGCTGCTGGGAGTGCCGGGCGCAGCGTCTGCGCAAGCCGCGCCGGACGGCGCTGGCGCGCTGGCTGGCACCCCGTCCGATACCGTCATCGTCACGGGCGCGCGCGGCACGGGCCGCACGGTGACCAACAGCGCCGCGCCCATCGACGTGATCAGCGCGCAGCAATTGCTGGCCACGGGCAAATTGAATTTGCTCGACGCGCTGGACACGGCCTTGCCATCGTTTAATTTGCCCGCCCGCGTGCAACCGGACCTGGGCAGCATCGTACGCGCTGGGCAGCTGCGCAACCTCGACCCCTCGCATACCCTCGTGCTGGTCAATGGCAAGCGCCGCCATACGACGGCCATCGTCAACGAGGATGGCTTCCCCGGATCCGTCGCGACCGACCTGGCCCTGATTCCCACGGGGGCCATTGCCCGCGTGGAAATCCTGCGCGATGGCGCTTCGGCCATCTACGGTTCCGACGCCATTGGGGGCGTCATCAACATCATCCTGAAATCCGATGACAAGGGCAGTTTCAGCACGCAGCTCGGCTCCACCTACGATGGCGACGGCACCAACGGTTCCGCGCGTATCGACGGCGGCACGCGCCTGGGCAAGCATGGCTTTGCCCACTTCGGCGCCGAAGTCCAGCGCCAGGGCATTGCCGTGCGCAACTTCGGCCTGAATCCCGGCTATCTGTCGTATCCGGCCGTGCGCAACAGCGATGGCCAACTGGTGAAATTGGGCGCGAACAACAGCTTGCCTGCGGGCGCTTCGCCGAACCCGGCCGAAGCGAACCGCAACAGCAATCCGTGGCGCAATACGGGCGTGCCGCAAAGCACCACCGCCTCCTTTAGCGCCAACCTCGGCTATGACCTGTCGAACGACGTGCAACTGTACGGCTTCGGCACCTACGCCCACCGCAATGCCCGTTCGGCGCAGAATTTCCGCTTGCCCAATATCATTTTCAATAACAACAGGGGCTTGCTGTCCGTGTATCCGGACGGCTTCACGCCGTATGAAACGACAAGCGAAAACGATTTTGCGCTGACAGGTGGCATCAAGGGCGAGACGGCGGGCTGGAGCTGGGATGTCAGCAGCACCTACGGCCGCGACGATATCGATGTGGGCGTGGAAAACTCGGCCAATTACTCGCTGACCTATCCGGGTGGCAAGACCGACTTCCGCATCGGCAATCAGCGCTACAGCCGCTCGACCACCAACGCCGACGCGCGCCGTCCCGTATCGCTGGGATTGAGCGAGCCGGCCGACCTGAGCGTCGGTCTCGAGTACTCGCATGAAACGCAGCAGCGCAGCCCCGGCGAACCCGCTTCCTGGCAGGGCAGCGGCTCGTCGGCGCTGGCCGGCTACCTGCCCGTCGATGCATCCGATACGGCGCGCCACAGTTACGCGGCGTACGTGGGCCTGGGCGCAAAACTGACGCCGCAATTGCTGCTCGATACGGCCCTGCGTGCCGAAAAATATTCGGATTTCGGCAGCAAGACGACGGGGCGGCTGTCCGCCCGTTATGACGTCACGCCCGCCGTGGCCGTGCGCGGTACCGTCAGCAATGGTTTCCATGCGCCCAGCCTGGTGACGCAATCGTATTCGAATACGTCCGATCATGCGGGCGTGCCCTACACCCTGGCGCAGCCGAATTCGGCCGCCGCGCGGGCCCTGGGCGCGCAAGCGTTGAAACCGGAAAAATCGACGAATCTGTCGGCCGGGTTGACCTTCAATCCTACGTCCACCCTGCGCTTTGCCGTTGACGCATATCAAATCAAGGTCAGCGACCGCCTGGGTGTGTCGTCGAACATCGGCATCGACCGCAGCTCGGGCGTGGCGCTCGACGGCAGCGGCCGTCCGCTGACGGCCGCGCAAGCCACGGTGATTGAAAACCTGCTGCGCTCGGCGGGCTTGACAGTCGGCAATGGCCTGGTCGCGCATTACTTTGCCAACGTGGGCGACACGCGCATGCGCGGCATCGACTTGACGGCCGAGGATGTACTGCGCGTGGCCGACGGCAAGCTGCGCTGGACGGCGGCCGCGAATTTCAACCACACGAGCCTGGTGGGCAAGGCGGAATTGCCCGCCGTGCTGCAAGGCTTGCCGAACATCGGCACCCTGAGCAAATCGGCCGAGTACGACTTGCTGTACCGGGCGCCGCGCGACAAGGAAATCGTCACTGTGGCGTATGAAAAGGCGGGCTGGACGTTCAACCTGCGCGAGACGCGTTACGGCAAGCTCAAGCGCCTGAACGCCATCACGGGCGGCGACTATCAGCTGAAAGCGGCCTTCGTGACGGATGTCAGCGTGGGCTACGACATCAGCAAGCGCATCAACGTGACGGTGGGCGCCAACAATGTCTTCGACCAGAAACCGGGCCAGGTGCCGCGCGAAGCGCGCAGCGCCGCCAGCCTGGCGCAGTACACGGGCGCGTATGACAACTCGGGCCCGCTTGGCGTATTGGGCGGCTATTACTACGCCCGCGCCACCGTGCACTTTTGATCTGCCTTCTTTCCATACTGATAATCAAGAACAGGAAATCCTATGTCTGACAACAATCAACACGCGGCCATCGATCTGGAATGGGCGAACCTGCTGTCGCCGCAACGCCGCACGGTCTTGCGCGGCGGCGGCCTGGTGGCGGCACTGGCCGCTTCCGGTTTTGCGGGCTCCGCCCTCGCGCAGGACGGGGCCGTCAACCGCGCAAAAGACGTCAAACCAGCGGCAACCGGCAAGAGCCCGTGGGGCGAACATACGGATACGGCGCCCACGCCGCGCCCCGTCAGCGTGCGGCCCGGCGAGGAAACCTTGCCCTCGAAGCCGCGCGCCTACACGGATATCGAGAGCTATCACGCGCACATCTATTTTGACGAAGACAGCTACCAGAAGGCGGCGCTGATACGCAAATGGGCGGCCGAGCGCTTCCAGATCGAATTGGGCGACTGGAATCTGGAACCGCGGGGGCCGCACGTGACGCCTTCGTTCTATTTCGGCTTTACCAATGACTTGTTGCCCGTGATCGTGCCGTGGCTGCAGTTGAACAGCCTGGGGCTGACGATCTTGATTCACCCGAATACGGAAGATCCCCGCGCCGACCACTTGTATTACGCGCTGTGGGTGAACCGCTCGCAGCCCGTGAATGGCTATGCGATGAAAAAGCCGGGGCCGGGCGAGCCGAGAGTGGAGCAAATCTTTGTCAATACGCGCCCGACGGTGAAAATCGAAACGTCGCACGCATGAAAAAAACGCCACGTCAGTTGAAGCTGGCGTGGCGTTTTGTTGAAATGAAGCTTATCAGGCGTGTTTCTGGATGAATTCGCCGATTTTCGGGCAAATGATTTCGCGCCAGCGGCGGCCCGAGAAAATGCCGTAATGACCACATTTTGGCGCCACGAAATCCTGCTGCATGTCGGCAGGGATTCCTGAACACAAGTCATGCGCCGCCTGCGTCTGGCCGGCACCGGAAATGTCGTCCAGTTCGCCTTCTACGGTGAACAGCGCCACATTCGTGATGTCTTGCGGACGCACCAGCTGGCCGCCCACTTTCCACGTGCCCTTCGGCAGGCTGAATTCCTGGAAGACAGTCTTGATGGTTTCCAGGTAGTACTCGGCCGGCATGTCCAATACGGCGTTGTACTCGTTGTAGAACTGGCGGTGGCCTTCCGCCGGCTCGTCGTCGCCCGTCACCAGGTGCATGTAGAACTCGCGGTGGCTTTGCGCGTGGCGGCCCGGGTTCATGGCGATGAAACCGGCGTGTTGCAGGAAGCCGGGATACACCTTGCGGCCAAAGCCCGGGTAGTTCGGCGGCACTGCGTAGATCACGGTGTTTTCAAACCACGAGAATTTCTTTTCCGTCGCCAGGTTGTTGACTTGCGTAGGCGAGCGGCGCGGGTCAATGGGGCCGCCCATCATCGTCATGGTTTTCGGCATGTGCGGATCTTTTGCCGTCGCCATCAGCGAGATGGCAGCCAGCACGGGCACGGTCGGTTGACAGACGGAAATAACGTGCAAATCCGGCGCCAGCAGGCGGATGAACTCTTGCACATAATAAATGTAGTCGTCCAGGTGGAACGGGCCTTCCGTCAGCGGTACCATGCGCGCGTCCGTCCAGTCGGTGATGTAGACATCGTGCTCGGCCAGCAAGCCGCGCACGGTGTCGCGCAGCAGGGTCGAGTGGTGACCGGACAGGGGGGCAACCAGCAAAACTTTGGGCTGTTGCAAGCCAGTGGCTTCTTTCTTGAAGTGGATCAGGCGGCAAAACGGTTTTGTCACGACAACGTGTTCGCGGATGTCGACGCTCTCGCCTTTGACGAGAACGGATTTGATGTCGAATTGTGGTTTTTCGTAGTCTTTGCCAAGGCGGTACATCAGCTCGTAGCCGGCTGCGATGCGTTGCGAAAACGGGGTGTGGGCCAGTGGGGAAACCGGGTTGGTAAATAACTTGGAGGACATGTCTGCCCATTGCATCACCGGAGTGAGGAAAGAGCGTTGCAGTTCGTGCAGTTGGTAAAGCATATAGAGTCCTTGTTTAATTCCAAGCGCCAATATCGGCTCAAATATCATAATCCAATTTTACGATATTTGTTGAGGACAAAATGTGCTTTACCGCGCATAGGTCCACGCTTTGCGCATTGCTGTGACAGCGCGCCACACTTGCGTGGATAGACCTGCAATGATGTTTTAAAAGTAAAAAAGCAGCGTTTCCGCTGCTTTTTGTGGATTTTTTTTGCTGCTACGCCCCTGCGGGGACGGGTTTCCCCGCCGCAATGGCCGCCGCAGATGCCATGCGCTTAGCGCACCAGCATGTCGAGCTTGTCCTTGACGTCCTTGTATTGCTCGGCTTCCGGCAAGGCAGCTTTCGTCTTGGTGATCGAAGGCCAGTTGCGGGCCAGATCGACGTTGATCTTGATGAAGGCTTGCTGGTCGCCCGGCACGTCTTCTTCCGCGAAAATCGCGTTCACCGGGCACTCTGCCACGCAGACTGCGCAGTCAATACATTCGTCCGGATCGATTGCCAGGAAGTTCGGGCCTTCCCGGAAACAATCTACCGGGCAGACATCGACGCAGTCGGTATAGCGACAGGCGATGCAGGATTCGGTGACAACGTGGGTCATAACAGTCCTATCAATATGGGGGAGGTGCTGTAGCGCCTGCAGGAACGGCGGCGGCGCATACTAAAGCAAAGCATTGTATTTTAAGGCAATTCGCTATTTCTCACAAATCCCGCTTATATACAATACATATAAGCAAATTCATTTTTTCGCGTTGTCCTTGCCGCGCAGAGCGGGCAATTCAGCGACTATCCGGGACGTTGCCATGAAGAACGCGGCAAGAAAGCGACAGTCGCCCGCCGCGGCATGGTGCCGGGCGGGCGGGGGACTGTCTTGCCGTGTGGTGTTTTTGTTTTACTCAAATCAAGACCGCTACAAAATAAGTGCCAGAAACATCAGGCACTGGCGCGTATTTGCCTCAGCAACTGTTGCCAATGTGCATTTTCAGCACTGCCATCCTCGGCAAACGTGATGGTGCGGCGCGCAGTGGGCGCATTGACGGTGATCTGCCATTGGGGGATGTCGGCGCCCACCTGTGTGCTCGTGGCTTGCGGGTGCGTGAAAAAACCGCTGCTGGCCAATGCCGCTTCCAGCCCGGGACCAGCCGGATGGGCTTGCGTATCGATGTCATATTGTTCGCTCAGGCCGGCAAAGCCGCCACTGCTGCGGGCTGAAATTTTCATGGTGCTCCTTGCTGTCGATGGTGGTGGGGACGTGATGCGGCATGCCGTTGCCTGCGGCTGGCTGCAGGCGGGCCCGCGGCCACGGCGCACGGCGTTTATTGTCGGGGACCGTAGCTGCGGCACCAGGCGGCCAGCGCTTCGCGTTCCGTTTCCAGCAATTGATCCGATTCGCTGTATTCCGCATGGTTCATGGTACCGCAGCAGGCGCGCCTGTCCTGCACGGCGCCCGCTTCGTCGACGATGTGGGCGGAAAATGTCATCTGACCGTCTTCCGTCATGGCATTGGCCTTGAGCACTTCGCGCACGGTAAAACTGTTGCGTATGAATTCCAGGTAGGCGCTGTTGCCATCGGCCTGGGCAATCGTCAGCATGTGGCCGGCCACGTCGGCATACGTGGCCGCTTGCTCGGGTGATGCCAGCAGGGCGCGCAGGACCAGGCTGCGCAGGTAGTCGCCGCAGCGGTGCAGCACGGCCGCGTCGTCTTCCAGCTGGGGCTGGCGTTCGTGGGAAAAGATGTCGGCCAGGATGTCGTAGATGGCGCCCGTAAATACTTGCGAGATGGCATGCACTTCCGTACCCGCTTCGGACAGCTTGATGTCGTTGTCCGCATTGCGCAAGCCGTTGGGCCGGCCCAGGGCCAGGCCGAACTGTTCCGCCAGGTCGGCCAGGAAGGTTTTATCGTGCAGGTCGGACTTGGTCTGGGCGATCACCGCTTCCACCTGGTCCAGCTGCGACAGGGCCAGGAAGATGGCGGTCAGGTCGCCGAACGATTCGTGCAAGCCGCCCGTTTGCGGCGGATTGTTGCTGAGGAGCCAATTCGGCTTGAGGCCGTCGAGCACGGCGTGCCCCGTTTCATGGGAGACGATGTCGAGCGAACGGCAGGTGTAGACGCGCTCGGTGGCGCCGCTGGGAATGAAGTCGCCGAACTTGAGGGCCTTGTCGCTGCGGCTGTAATACGCGTTCATGACGTTGGGCAAGCCGTGCGGGAACACGCTCAGGGGCGCCGTGTTGCTGGCGCTATTCCATTGCCAGGGCAGGGGCGGCGCCGTGTCGTTGCTGGCCAGCGCGCGCTGGTACATGGTCAGCGTCATGCGCACGATGGAAAACGTGTGGACTGCATCGAACTGGTCCGTGTTGGGCGAGACGATGAAGTCGCCGAAGGCATTCGGGCTCACCTGCGCAATACCCGGTACGCCAAACGTGATGCGCGCATCGCGCGGGCCTTGCAGAATCAGCCCGGGCAGGAAGGCCTTGCGCGTGCCCAGCTCGCTGACGGACGGGTCTTGCTTCCAGATCAGCACGCGCGACCCCACGGGGACGGCGGCCAGATTGCGGGCCGCGGCCTCGCTCAGGCGGGGCGGACCAGGCTGCAGGGTCAGCTGAGCATTCTTGCGGTGCTCGCGGTAAGGCGCCGATGGGGTAGGGACGTAGCCGACGGGCAGGGACACGCATTTGGTCAGTACGGCTTCGACCGGCACGATGACTTTCTGGTCCATGATAGCTCTCCAAGACACGCGCAACTGGAACTGGAATAGTCGTCCCGCTTCGGCGCGTCCGGTTTGATCCGGCGCAAGCGTTGCGCGGGATGGCGCGGGTTTTTTCGCCCTCCCGGTGCCTCCTGCCGCCGTGCCCGCCGCATGGCGGCTGGTATGATGCTGGCCGTATTGCCCCCGTTTTTAATAAAAGGATCGTTTGATGGCGGATATAAATATAGTTCAGCAACATAAGCTGACAGCAGCAAAGGCGCGCGAAGCGGCGCAGCAAGTGGCCGACAAGCTGGCCCAGGAATATGACCTGGCGTGCGCCTGGGATGGCGATGTGCTGCGCTTCGAGCGCAGTGGCGTCGATGGTTCGCTGACCCTGGGGAAAGAGCAGGCGCAACTGCAAATCAAGCTGGGCTTCATGCTCAGCGCCTTTGCTTCCACGATCGAAGGCAAGATTGCCGAGAAGATGCGCAAGGTGTTTACCGAGCCCGTTTGATGGCGTTTCACCCGCTTGTCTGCCGCCGCTTTTGGTGGTAAGGATAGTGTTCGGGTGCAGGGCGAAAAGACGATGCGGACAGCCCGCTTTTCGCCCCTTTACCCCCTTGTTTTGCACTTGACTGTACGCTGGCGAACATTGCTAGCACATTTCTATTTGGAAAGCCATTGGACTTTGGTGGCTTTTTGCGTTATACTTGAGTCATATTTACAACAGCTACACCGCGTTTCACCTTCTGCTTCGCAGTACTCCCACTCGCTGAGTGGTGAATAATTCTTCGGGTTTTACACCCGCATCCAGTTAAGTAGCTTGGTCGATTTTTTTTCGGTCAAATACATTTGGTGCCATGTATTTGCATGGCGCTAGCGTTGTTAAAAGTCCTGAACCACAGCCTCTTTTAGCACGCACACGGCACCCCGGCACCGGCTTTGGCCATCCGCTGGTCACACGCGTGTCACCCCCTGTTTTCTGTCGCTCCCGTGCGCTTTTGGCGCCGTGGCGTAGCCGACGCAACAGGGTTTGCTGATTCCCGCCGCAAGCTGGCAGCTTGCTGGGTTTCATTCCATTCGTCAAATCGAGGGAGAACCACATCGTGGCAAAACAAATCATTATCGACCATGTGTTCAAAGTGTTCGGCGACAAGCCAGAAGAAGCACTTGAACTCGTCCGTCAGGGCGCCAGCAAGCAGGACATCCTGGCCAAGACCGACTGCACCATCGGCGTTTTCGACGCCACCTTTACCATTGAAGCGGGCGAGATCTTCGTCATCATGGGCCTGTCCGGTTCGGGCAAGTCGACCCTGGTGCGCATGCTGAACCGCCTGATCGAGCCCACCGCCGGCCGCATCCTGATCGACGGCAACGACATCAATACCTTGCCGGACGCCCAGCTGCGCGCCCTGCGCCGCAAGGACATCAGCATGGTGTTCCAGTCGTTCGCGCTGCTGCCGCAAATCACCGTGCTCGACAACACTGCCTTCGGCATGGAACTGGCCGGCATGCCCAAGGCCGAGCGCCATGCGCTGGCCCAGCAAGCGCTGGAGCAGGTGGGCCTGGACGGCTACGGCGCCAGCTATCCCGACGAATTGTCGGGCGGCATGCAGCAGCGCGTGGGCCTGGCCCGTGCGCTGGCCTGCGATCCATCGATCCTGCTGATGGATGAAGCGTTTTCCGCGCTCGATCCGATTATCCGTACGGAAATGCAATCGGAACTGCTGCGCTTGCAGCAAATCAAGCGCCGCACCATCGTCTTCATTTCGCATGACCTCGACGAAGCCATGCGCATCGGCGACCGCGTCGCCATCATGAAAGACGGCCACGTGGTGCAAGTGGGGACGCCGGAAGAGATCCTGCGCAAGCCGGCCAACGATTACGTGCGCAACTTCGTGCGCGGCGTCGATGCGGCGGCCGTCTTCAAGGCCAGCGATATTGCCCGCAAGAGCCAGATCGTCGTGTCGGAATCGCCGAGTCGCGGCTCGCGCGCCGCGCTGTCGATGCTGGAAGAGCAGGATCGCGCGTTTGCGTATGTCGTCAATCCGCAGCGCAAGTTCCTCGGCGTCGTCTCGGCCGATTCGCTGCGCAATGCGCTCGACGGCCACGTGGGTCCGCTGGGCCTGGCGCATGCCTATCTGCCCGACGTGCAGACCATCAATGCAGATGAGCCAGTCGCCGGCCTGTTCGGCCAGGTGGCGCAACTGCCTTACGCCGTCCCTGTGGTGGCCAACGACGGCAGCTTCCGCGGCGCCATCAGCAAGACAACCTTGCTGAAGTTCCTTGACCGCGATACGCCAGCCATTGCCGAGCCACAACAACAGAAAGGACAAGCATGAACCCAAGCACCGTTTCCACAGTAGAACCTGTTGTTGAACAGGCCGCCCAGATCAATCCCTGGGCACTGACGCCGCCCACCGACGCCAGCACCGCGTGGCTCGATGCCGCCGCGCCTGCCGTGCAGCCGGAACACGCGTCCGGCTTTCACCTGACGCAGATCTTCGACGGCTCGCTGCCGCTGGAAAGCTGGATCAACCAGGGCCTGGGCTGGGTCGTCGCGCATTTCCGCCCGTTCTTCCAGGCCGTGCGCGCGCCGATCGACAGCGTGCTGTCCGGCGTGGAAGGCGTGCTGCTGGCCGCCCCGTCGCTGACGGTGATCGCCATCATCGGCTTGCTGGCATGGCAATTTACCAGCCGCACCCTGGCCATCGGCACCGTGCTGGCGCTGCTGCTCGTGTCCATGCTGGGCATCTGGCCGGAAGCCATGACGACCCTGTCGCTGGTATTGACGTCGCTGGCGTTCTGCCTGGCCATCGGCTTGCCGTTGGGCATCTTCCTTGCCAGCAGCGACCGCGCACAGAATATTTTGCGCCCCCTGCTGGATGCCATGCAGACGACGCCTGCCTTCGTCTACCTGGTGCCCGTCGTGATGCTGTTTGGTATCGGGAATGCGCCTGGCGTGATCGTGACGATCATCTTTGCCCTGCCGCCGCTGGTGCGTTTGACCAACCTCGGCATCCGCCAGGTGCGTCCGGACCTGATCGAAGCGGCCCGCGCATATGGCGCCTCGCCGTGGCAGTTGCTGACCCGCGTGCAGTTTCCACTGGCCATGCCGTCCATCATGGCCGGTATCAACCAGTCGCTGATGCTGTCGCTGTCGATGGTGGTGATTGCCTCGATGATCGCCGTGGGCGGCCTGGGCCAGATGGTATTGCGCGGCATTGGCCGCCTGGACATGGGCCTGGCCACCGTGGGCGGCCTGGGCATCGTGCTGCTGGCCATCACCCTGGACCGCTTGACGCAGGCGATGGGCCAGCCACGCCGTGGCGTGCGCCACTGGTACCAGACGGGTCCCGTCGGTTGCGTGCTGCGCCTGGTGCGCGGCAACACGGAGAAAAATAATGTTGAACAGCAAGCTACGCTGGCCAACGCACAATAAAGGATACCCATGCATCAAATCGAACATTTTAAAGTGACGCAAAAATCGCAACGCAAGTTCCAGCTGTATTCCGCCCTGGCGATTGCCGCCCTGGCCCTGACCACCAGCCTGGCCATGGCGCAGACGCCGGCCGCCGATGCGCTGCCCGGCAAGGGCGTCAAGGTGCAGCCGCTGCAAAGCTCGATCGCGGAAGAAACCTTCCAGACCATGCTGGTCGACAAGGCGCTGGAAAAGCTCGGCTATGAAGTGCAGCCGATCAAGGAAGTGGAATACCCGACCGCGCATATCGCCATCGCCAACGGCGACGCCACGTTCATGGCCGTGCACTGGGACCCCATGCACAAGGATTTCTATAACAATGCTGGCGGCGACGCCAAGCTGTTGCGCACGGGCCAGTATGCGGGGCCAGCCGCGCAGGGTTACCTGATCGACAAGGCGACGGCGGAAAAGTACAACATCACGAATATCGACCAGTTGCGCGATCCCACCCTGGCCAAGCTGTTCGACCACGATGGCGATGGCAAGGCCGACTTGACGGGGTGCAACCCCGGCTGGGGCTGCGAAGCGTTGATCGAGAACCACATGGATGCGTACAAATTGCGCGAAACGGTGACGCACGTGCAGGGCAGCTATGCGGCCCTGATCGCCGATACCCTGGGCCGCTACAAGCGTGGCGAACCGATCCTGTACTACACGTGGACGCCGTACTGGGTCAGCGGCGTGCTGGTGCCGGGCAAGGATGTGATCTGGCTCAAAGTGCCGTTTTCGGCCAATCCGGACAAGGTGAATACCCGCCTCGACGATGGCAGCGATTACGGCTTTGCCGTCAACACGGCGCGCATCGTGTCGAATAAAGCATGGGCGGAGAAAAACCCGGCCGCGGCCAAGCTGTTCGAAGTGATGCAACTGCCCGTGGCCGACATCAATGCGCAGAACGAGCGCATGCGCCGCGGCGAAAATACGCAAGCCGATATCGCCCGCCACACGGCCGGCTGGATCAAGTTCCACCAGCAGACGTTTGACGGCTGGATCGCGCAAGCGCTGGCGGCAGCAAAGAAGTAAGTTTCAGCGCTACCCGGCATTGAAAAAGTGGCTACCGATTCGGTAGCCACTTTTGCGTTAACGACCTGTTTTGGTGGTTTTTCGTGAGTTTTTAGGCCATTTCGGCCAGTTTCAGGTGCAAAATGGGGAAAGGCTGGCCAAACGGATCGCGTTCCGAGCGGTTTTCCGCGATAAAGCCCAGGTGGCGGTAAAAGCCGTGCGCTTGCGTATTATGCTCGTTGACGTCGACGGCCGTGGCATGCAGGCTGCCGATGGCGTGTTGGACCAGGCTGCGGCCGGCGCCGCTGCCGCGCCGCTCGGGATGGACGAACAGCATCTCGATCTTGGCGTGCTCGACGCAGAGGAAGGCGTAGGGGACACCGTCGGCAGCGCGCAGCACGTGCAGCAAGCCTTCGGCGGCGACCCTGGCCAGCTCGTCGCGCACGAAGGGCATCAGGAAGGCGATATCGCTATCGGCGAGGAAATCGTGGGTGGCGCGTACGGACAGGTGCCAGACGTCGAACAAACGGGGCAGGTCGGCGGCGTGCGCCAGGGAAACCTGGGGAATCGGTGATGGTGTCATGCAGAAATTATACTGCCCCGGCAGGCGCCGGGGCAGGCGAGGGACGATCAGTCCTTCAGGTCTTCGATCAGGTCGATGTACTGCTGTTGCGCCTCTTCCTTCGAGGTGCCGGCCAGGGCCGCCCAGGCGTCGAACTTGGCGCGGTTGACGAAATCGGTCATGCCAGGACGCTCGCCCGTGGCGTCGCCGCTCGACGCTTGCTTGAACAAGGCGTAGATTTTCAACAAGGTCATATTGTCCGGACGCTCGGACAGGGTCTTGGAATCGAGCTGCGCTTGTTCGAATTGCTCTTGTAAACTCATGATGGCTCCTGTGTGCTGATGGAATCGCTGGAAAAGTGCGGCAGGCCCGGCGGAGTGGCCACCGTGCGTGCTGCAGTGCCTGACATCATAGTGAAAAAAGGGCGCCGTGCATTAGAGGACATACTCAAAACAAAAACGCCGCCGCTCGGTGACGAGGGGCGGCGCCTGGCGCGGTCATGCGAACGCGGCCGGTTTCTTATACGCCCAGCAGTTCGACGTCGAAAATCAGGGTGGCGTTCGGTGGAATCACGCCGCCGGCGCCGCGTGCGCCATAGCCCAGGGCTGCCGGGATGATCAGCTGGCGCTTGCCGCCCACTTTCATGCCTTGCACGCCTTCGTCCCAGCCTTGAATGACGCGGCCGGCGCCCAGCGGGAATTCGAACGGGTCGTTGCGGTCCTTGCTCGAGTCAAATTTCGCACCGGCGCTGCCGTCGTCGTTCTGCAGCCAGCCCGTGTAATGCACGACAACATTGTTGCCGGCTTGCGCTTCAGCGCCTTCGCCGACGGTGGTGTCGATGTATTGCAGGCCGGAAGCGGTAGTGGTGGTGGTCATGATAATCCTTGTGTAGGCGATGAAAGCTTCAGATTGTAGAGCAATGAGTTGCAAAGCGCCATTCCAGGCCCCGGACGGGGAAAAAGGGGCGATTACGGCGATGTGTGACTGTTGCTCGCATTTAAGGGGGGATTTAATACAAAAAATACAGTGTTCCACGTAAAATGCATGTTTTGTATTTAACAGTGATTTCTCCCATGTTCCGCAGTCTACGCCGCCTTGTTTTTTCCTCGCTGTGCCTGGTTTCCGCAATATCGACGGCGCAAGCCGAAGTGGTGGTGGTGCTCAATTCCCGTGATGCTACGGTGCAACTGCTGGACCAGAAAACCTACGCGCCCCTGTCCACCTTTGCCGTCGGCAAGGAACCGCATCATTTGATGGAGACGCCGGACGGCAAGTCGCTGATCGTCGCCAGTTCCGTCGGCAACGAGCTGATTTTCCTCGACCCCGTGTCGGGCCAGATCCAGCGCCGCATCAGCAATATCCTCGACCCGTACCAGATCGGCTTTTCGCCGGACCAGAAATGGTTCATCTCGAACTCGCTGCGCCTGGACCGCATCGACCTGTACCGCTACGACGGCAAGAACCTGACCCTGGCCAAGCGCATCCCGCTGCCGAAACTGCCCAGCCACATGGCGTTCACGGCCGACAGCACCATGGCCTTCATTACGCAGCAGGGCAGCAACCAGGTCAGCGCCATCGACCTGGCCACGCAGACGGTGAAGTGGACCATGCCCGTCGGCCCCGCGCCAGCCGGCATCACGATGACGCCCGATGGCAAGCATTTGCTGGTGGGCATCATGGGCAGCGATTACGTGGAAGTGATCGACTGGCGCACGCAAAAGACCGTCAAGCGCATCAAGGCGGGTGCCGGCACGCATAATTTCCGCGCGCTGGGCGACAACCGCATGACGTTTGTGTCGAACCGCGTGTCGAACACGATCAACATCATCGACCAGCAAACCCTGGAAAACGTGGGCACCATCAATGTGCCCGGCGGCCCCGACTGCATGGAAATCACGCCCGATGGCAAGACCATGTGGGTGACCTTGCGCTGGATCAAGAAAGTGGCCGTGATCGACCTGACCACGCGCAAGGTGATCAAGACGATACCGGTGGGCCGCTCGCCCCATGGCGTGTATTTCGCCACCCACTCGCCGCGCATGTGATGCGCCGTTGATGATGACACGCTTCATTTTCGCGGGCCACGCGCCCGCCATGCTGCTGTGCGCCAGCGCCATGTGGTCGCCCGCCCCCGCGCAGGCAACCGTGGCTGCCGCTGTATCTGCCACTGCAGCTGTCACTGCACCTGTCACCGCAGCTGCCAAAGCGTCTGCCGCCACGCCTGCCTCCGCACCTGTTACCCCTGCCGCTTCGTCAGCCCCGGCCGCCTGCAAGGGCACCATCTACATGACCTTCGACACGGGCAGCCAGTCGCAGGCGCAACTGATCGCTGACGTGTTGAATAAACGCCATGTGAAGGCAACCTTCTTCCTGGCCAATGAAAAGACGACGCGCGGCGACTATTCGCTGGACCCGTCCTGGGCGCCGTACTGGAAAGCCCGCGTGGCCGAAGGCCATGCATTCGGTACGCATACGTTTGACCACGTGTACTGGAAGAAGGATCTGGCCAACGGCTTGATCCAGGTCAAGCCTCAATTCGGCAAGGATGGGGGCAAGCTGGCCTCGTTTACGGATCAGCAATTCTGCGAGGAATTGCGCCGCGTCGATACGCGCTTCCAGGAACTGACCGGCCGCAAGCTCGACCCGTTCTGGCGCGCACCGGGCGGCTACACGTCGCCGCGCACCCTGGCGGCCGGCAGCGCCTGCGGCTACCAGCACGCGGGCTGGGCGCCGGCCGGCTATTCGGGCGATGAGCTACCCAGCGACAAGTATCCGAACGCCATGCTGCTGAAGAAAGCGCTGGCGAACTTGCGCAGCGGCGATATCTTCATTGCTCACATGGGCATCTGGTCGCGCAAGGATGCGTGGGCGCCCGCCAACCTGGACGCCCTGATCGCGGGCTTGCAGGACAAGGGTTTCTGCTTTGCCACCCTGCGTGAGCATCCTGCCTACGCGCAGAAGAAGGGCCAGCCATGATCGCCGCGGATATCGCCAGCGTCGCCATCGACACTGTCGTCGACGCCTTTGGCGTGGCGCAAGGCTGGCTGTTCCAGACCGTGGTCAATCCCCTCGTGTACCACCTGGGCTTTGGCGAATTCACGGAAGAGGCGTTCGAGGGCACGGAGTGGCTGTTGATCGGCCTGTGCGAGCTGGTGCTGCTGTTTCTCGTGCTGCGCCCGCTCGAAGCCTGGATTCCCGCGCAAAAGATCACGGATCCCCGCGCCCGCTGGAACGATTTCCTCTATACCGTGCTGCACCGGGTGGGCCTGTTTTCCGTGCTGGTCTTCTTCACGCTCGATCCGCTGATGGATGCACTGGCGGGCGCCTTGCGTTTCGACAATATCCACCCCTTGAACCTGGAATCGTTGTTGCCCGGCATCAGTCCCTTGCTCAGTTTTATCATTTATTTTGTGATACTGGACTTCGTCGACTATTGCTACCACCGGGCCTCGCACCATTTCGGCTGGTGGTGGGGCTTGCACAGTCTGCATCACAGCCAGCAAAACATGAACTTGTGGAGCGATGACCGCAACCACCTGCTCGATGACTTCTTGCGCGACGTGGTGATGGCGCTGGTGGCGCTCGGTATCGGCGTGCCGCCTGGGCAATATGTGCTGCTGGTGTCGATTTCGCGCATCCTGCAAAGCTTGCAGCACGCGAATGTGAGGATACACTTCGGCCGCATCGGCGAGCGGCTGCTGATCTCGCCCCGTTTCCACCGCACGCACCATGCCATCGGCGTGGGGCATGAGTCGAAAGGCAAGGGCAGCATGGGCGGATGCAACTTCGGCGTGGTCCTGCCAATTTGGGATATGCTGCTGGGCACCGCGAACTTCTCGGCGGGCTATGCGCGCACGGGCGTGCGCGACCAGCTGGCCCGCATCGACAGCAACGGTGTCGGCCGGCCGGGACGCAACTATGGCCGCGGCTTCTGGCAACAGCAATGGCTGGGCCTGCGCCGCATGGTGGAATTTGCAAGATTGAAACGAAAAGGACGCCGTTGATGCGTAATGTGTTGAATTCGTATGGCCGCGCCTTGCTGTCGCAATTGCACGGCAAGATACTGCTGCTGAGCGTCGTGCCCTTCATCCTGTCGCTGATCCTGTGGGGTGCTCTGCTGTATGTGGGCTTGCAGCCGCTGATCGACAGCCTGCATGCGCTGTTTACCGAGTACGATTTCTTCCGCACCAGCGGGCAGGTGCTGGCTACCTTCGGCCTGGGCGTGCTCAAAGCCGTGATCGTGCCCCTGATCGCCATGTTCATGCTGCTGCCGCTGATGATCTTGACGGCGCTCATTTTCATGGGCCTGTTCGCCATGCCGGCCATCGGCCGCCACATTGGCGGGCGGCACTTTCCGCAACTGGAAAAGAAGCATGGCGGCAGCCTGCTGGGCAGCGTCGGCACCTCGCTGGCCACCTTCCTGCTGTTCATCGTCGTCTGGGTGCTCATGCTGCCCCTGTACGCATTCCCACCCGCCGCGCTGGTGGGCCAGGCCGTGCTGTGGGGCTGGCTGACGTACCGCGTGATGGCGTACGACGCCATGGCCGATTACGCCAGCGTGGACGAGCGCCACGCCATCATGCGCACGCAGCGCTGGCCCCTGCTGGCCATCGGCATGGTCTCGGGCGCGGCCGGCGCCGTGCCCGGCATGCTGTGGATGGGCGGCGTGATGTCGGTGGTGTTCTTCCCCTTCCTGGCCGCGTTCGCCATCTGGCTGTACGTACTGATCTTTATCTTCACGGGGCTGTGGTTCCAGTATTACTGTCTGGAAGCACTAGCGCGTTTGCGGGGCGTACGCGGCATGACCGACGTGGCGCCGGCGGACGCCTGACCTTATTAATTGAATCGAACGAGGAAGTTCCATGGCTATCGGATTGATCATCATCGGCGACGAAATCCTGTCGGGCAAGCGGACGGACCAGCATTTCCCGAAAGTGGTGCACATGCTCAAGGCGCGGGGCTTGCAGCTGAGCTGGGCGGAATACGTGGGCGACGAGCCCGCCCGCCTGGTCGCCTTGCTCAAGCGCAGCTTCGCCAGCGGCGACATCGTTTTCAGCTTTGGCGGCATCGGCGCCACGCCGGACGACCATACGCGCCAGGCGGCGGCCGATGCGCTGGGCTTGCCTCTGGTGCTGCATCCGCAGGGCAAGATCAATATCCAGCAGCGCATCACGGAAATGGGCGAAGAGGCGGGCGTGCCGGCCGATTTGCACTCGCCGGAAAACCTGCACCGCCTGAAAATGGCGGAATTTGTCGAAGGCGCCGAGCTGATTCCGAATCCGTACAACAAGATTGCCGGCTTTGCCGTGCGCGAGCATTATTTCGTGCCGGGCTTTCCCATCATGTCCTGGCCCATGATCGAATGGGTGCTCGACACGCATTATACGCACCTGTTCAACCAGGTGCCGCATGCGGAACATGCCCTGCTCGTGTATGAAACGGCGGAATCGCTGCTCACGCCGCTGATGGTGCGCCTGGAAGCGGAGTTCCCGTTGATTAAGGTTTTCAGCCTGCCCAGCGTGGGCGACGCGCAGACGCGCCGGCATATCGAACTGGGCGTCAAGGGCGAGCCGGCGCAAGCGGCGGCCGCCTTTGCCGACATGTGCGCCACGCTCGACGCCATGCAGGCGGAATACACCACCATCTGAGGTGCTGCCAGCCCGGCGCCGGCGGCTTTTTTGCCGGCGTCCAGCCCGCCGTGCGTCTATGTACGCGAGCGTACATTCCAAGACGTTGTTTTTTTGCGAAAATCTTCAATGAAGCAAGATTTTTGTGCGCGCTCGTCAGTCGTTTTCATGCCGATGTGGTGGAATGGTGAACAGGGGCCTCGCGTGTCAAACGCGTGGTCGCCTGCCTGTGCAGTAGCGTGTTTTTTCGATTTACCGGTATGGACATCATGTTAAGCAAGCTTTGTTGTGACCGGCCCTGGCTGGCTCTCGTCTTACCCTGCGCGGAGCGGTATCGCTGCCGCATTTCCCGCGCCGTCCAAACCCAACCTTACCCCAGCATCCCATGAAAGACACAGGCGTCAATCTGGCCGCGCAAGAGCGGCCCCCATCTGATCCAGCTGCCGAGGCGCCGCCGCCGGCGAGCCCGCCGAAGAAGCGCCGTTCGCGCATCTGGCCCATCTTTGCCATCATTGTGCTGGCGCTGATTGCCGGCGTGGCATGGTTCGTCATGCGCGAAGTGCGCACCTCGGCCCTGCAGGCGGAATTTTTCACGCGCCTGGACCGCCAACTGACGTTCAAGGTCGAGCCCGGTCCCGCACCGGCGGGCGCCATCCGCTATCCGCAGCACGGCCCATATGACGAGCGGCTCGGCTATGCCAGCTTGCCGGACTTCATCACCAAGCTGAACGCGCGCGACTATGCCGTCACGGCGCAAGCGCGCATGTCGCCGAAGATGGTGCAACTGGTCGACCGGGGCATCTTTGCCACGTATCACGAGAAAAACCGCGCGGGACTGAGCATCCTCGATTGCCGCGCCGCGCCCCTGTTCGCGGCCAGCTATCCCGAGCGCATGTTCGACGGCTTTGCCGAAGCGCCGCCCGCGCTCGTGCAAAGCCTGCTGTTCATCGAAAACCGTGAATTGCTGGACCCGGGTACGCCCCAGCGCAATCCGGCCGTGGAATGGGACCGCTTGAGCAAGGCGATTCTGGACAAGGCGCTGAACCTGTTCGGCGGCCACCGCGGCGGCGGCGGCAGCACCCTGGCCACGCAGATCGAGAAATACCGGCATTCGGAAGACGGCCGCACCAGCTCCATGCAGGACAAGCTGCTGCAGATGCTGTCGGCCAGCCTGCGCTCGTACCAGGATGGCGAAAACACCATGGAAGCGCGGCGCAAGATCGTCGTCAATTACCTCAATACGGTGCCGCTGTCGGCGAAAAGCGGTTTTGGCGAAGTCAACGGCATTGGCGACGGCATGTGGGTCTGGTATGGCCGTCCGTTTGCCGACGTGAAGACTTTGCTCAAAGGAAATATGGACCAGCCGGGCAGTGCGCTGGCCTACAAGCAGGCGCTGAGCCTGTTGATCGCGCAGCGCCGTCCCTCGCATTACCTGGTGGCGGGCGGCGCCGACCTGGAAGTGCTGACCAACAGCCATCTGCGCCTGCTGGCGCAGGCGGGCGTGATTTCGCCGCAGTTGCGCGATGCAGCCATCGCCGAGCAGCTGCGTCCGTCGACGGCTTCGGGCGTGCAATCGGAAGCGTCCACCTCGTTCGTCACGCGCAAGGCGTCGAATGCCGTGCGCAACCACCTGGCCAGCATGCTGGGCGATCCCCGTTTGTACAACCTGGACCGCCTGGACCTGAAGGTGGTCAGCACGCTCGACGCGCAGGCGCAAAACGCCGTCACCAAGGTCTTGCGCGAGCTGCGCGACCCGGAAGTGGCGAAAGCGGCCGGCTTGACGGGCAAGGGCATGCTGGGCAATGGCGACCCCGCCAACGTGGTCTACAGCTTTACCCTGTTGCAAAAGGGCGAGCAAGCCAACTTGCTGCGCGTGCAAACGGATAACTTTGACCAGCCGCTGGACATCAACGAAGGCGCCAAGCTGGACCTGGGTTCCACGGCCAAGCTGCGCACGCTGGTCACCTACCTGGACATCATCGACCAGCTGCACCAGCGCTACAGCAGCATGGGCGCCGCCGAGCTGGGCAAGATTGCCGTCGATCCCAAGGACATGCTGTCGCAGTGGGCGATTGCTTACTTGAAACCATTGCCGCTCGGCGAGGCGCGCAACCTGCCCGCCATGCTGGCCGCCGCCATGGAGCGCAAGTATTCGGGCAACCCGGGCGAAGGCTTCTTCACGGGCGGCGGTTTGCACCATTTCGGCAACTTCTCCAAGCTTGACGACAGCCGCATCATGACGGTGCAGCAGGCGCTGCGCCAGTCGACCAACCTGGTGTTTGTGCGCCTGATGCGCGACGTGGCCCGCTACTACATGTTTTCGCGCCCCGATTCGTCGGCCTCCTTGCTGGCGGACGCGGACGATCCGCGCCGCGCCCAGTACCTGAGCCGTTTTGCCGACAAGGAAGGGCGCGAATTCCTGCACCGCTTCTACCAGAAGTACCGCGGCAAGAGCGTGGACGAGCAGGAAAAGATCCTGCTGGCCAGTATCCGCCCAACCCCCGTGCGCCTGGCGAACATCTTCCGCACCATCAATCCGAAGGGCACGGTGGCCGAGTTTGGCGATTTCCTCAACGCTAACTTGCCGTCGCAAAACGAAGTGCCGCCCGAGCGCGTGGCCAAGATGTACCAGCAGTACGCGATGGAAAACTGGTCCTTGGCCGACCGCGGCTACCTGGCCAATGTGCATCCGCTGGAACTGTGGATGGTGGCGTACTTGCGCCAGCACGAGGGTTCCACCTTGTCGCAGATGGTGGCGGCCAGCGAGAAGGAACGCCAGGAAGTGTATAAATGGCTGTTCAATACGCACCGCAAGCATGCACAGGACCGCCGCATCGCCAACTTGCTGGAAGTGGAAGGTTTCCTGGAAATCCACCGCCAGTGGAAGAAGATGGGCTACCCCTTCGATTCGCTGGTGCCGTCCTACGCGACGACCCTGGGCGCGTCGGCCGACCGTCCCGCCGCGCTGGCCGAGTTGATGGGCATCATCATCAACGATGGCGTGCGTAAACCCAGCGTGCGCATCGATTCCATGCATTTCGCCGCCAACACGCCGTACGACACCATGGTCAAGCGCAGTACCAAGGTGGAAGCGGAGCAAGTGTTGTCGCCGGACGTGGCCAAGGCCGTGGCCAAGGCCATCCGCGAAGTGGTGTCGGACGGCACGGCGAAACGGGCCAAGACGGCATTCGTGGGCGCCGACGGCGTGCCCATTCCCATGGGCGGCAAGACGGGGACGGGCGACCAGCGCTTCGACGTGTATGGCGCGGGCGGCCGCCTGATCGAGTCGCGCTATGTGAACCGTTCGGCCACGTTTGTGTTCAATATCGGCGAGCGCTTCTATGGCAGCATGACGGCGTATGTGCGGGGGCCGGAATCGAAGCACTACGATTTCACCAGCGCCTTGCCCGTGCAATTGCTGGTGTCCTTGGCGCCGAGCCTGATGCCGCTGATCGAGCCGCCTGCGCCAGCCGAAGGCGTGGCCAAGCAGTGCACGAATTAAATCGTTGCTGCAACTAAAAGCCGGCCTGAAGGGGCCGGTTTTTTTATGGAGGAGAGTGACGATGGACAGGACGCAGCAACTCTTTGCGCAATATCACCGTTTTGACGATGGGACGCTCGTATCATTCGGGCACGTGTATGGCCCCCAGGGCGTGCAGGCCGTGCGCATCGTCTTGTACGCGCGGAATCATGGGCTGGAAGGCAATGTCTGGCGCCAGGTGGCCATCACTGTGGGCGACGTGCGGGAAGTGCTGGTCAGGATGCCGGGCAACTTCATCAACCGCATCTGCTGCGGCGTGAAGCTGCTGCGTTTCGGCGACGTCTGGTGTGTCGATGTCGACGGCACGTATGCGCACGATGAGCCGGCGACCCTGGAAGAGGTGCGCCGCGATGGCGATTGCTACGTCATCGGCGGCACGGTCGAGGCAGTGGAGCTCGATTAACCGGCAAATTCTGCCGTCTTGCCGGCCAGGCGCGCGTGATACGCGGCGATGGCGGGGTAGTCGGGACGCTGCATGGGCGCCATCAGCCAGCGCTTGACGGACAGGCCCAGCACGATATCGGCCAAGGTAAATTGCTCGCCGCACACATACGCGCCCGTGCGCTGCAGCTGCTGCTCCAGGATGCCCATCATCTTGTTCCATCCGGCAATACCCGCCGCCAGCTGCGCCGCATCCTGGTGGGCGGGGCTGTGGCGTACCAGCGACATGAAGGCGTAGCGCCAGCTGTTGTTCAAATCGCCCATTTGCCAGTCCATCCATTTTTCCACTTCCGCGCGGGCGCGGGGCGCGCTTGGCAGCAAGTCGTCGCGGCCCGCCTGGGCGCACAGGTAGCGGCATATCGTGTTCGATTCCCACAATACCAGGTCGCCATCGAGCAGCACGGGCACCATGGCGTTCGGGTTCAGGGCCAGGAAGGCCGGGTCGTCCGTACTGCGAAAGCCGCTGCCCCAGTCTTCGCGTTCGTAGGGCAGATTCAGTTCCTCGCACGTCCACAGGACTTTGCGGACATTGATCGAGGCGGCTTTTCCAAGAATTTTCAGCATGCAGGGCTCCGGGGGGCAGGTGGTTGATCCGCCACTGTAGCGGATTTGACCACGCCGCGCCTGTGAAAGTGCCTTGCATAGTTGCGCTTTTCTTGGCATCGTAGCCACCCATGAAACCTATGCGCCATCACATGTCCAAAATCCTCGCGTTCAGCCGCTTTTCCGTGCGCGATTTCCTCGCCACCGCCGGCCCCACCTTGCTGCTGGTGGGCGCATTTTGCGCGCTGGCGTACTGGCTGGTCGACCCGGCGCCGCCGCGCCAGGTGAGCTTGTCGACGGGGCAGGACAATAGCGCGTACGAAGAGTTCGGCAAGAAATATGCGGCCACCCTGGCCAAGCACGGCATCAAGGTGACCTTGCAGCCATCGCTGGGCTCGCAGGAAAACCTGCAGCGCTTAAACAGCGGCAAGACCGATATCGCCTTCGTGCAAAGCGGTTCGACGGAACACGCGGATGCCGAGCGCCATGGCCTCATTTCGTTGGGAAGTCTATTTACGGAACCCGTCTGGCTGTTCATGCGCGAAGACAAGGCGGTGACGGAACTGACGCAATTGAAGGGCATGAAGATCAACCTGGGGCCGGAAGGCACGGGCGTGCCCAGCCTGTTCCGGCAGTTGCTGTCCGTGAATGGCGTGGAAGCGAAGGAGCTGACCGTCAGCGACTTGCAGAACACGCCCGCCACGGTGGAGCTGCTGGAAGGGCGCATCGACGGCCTCGTGTTCAGCTCGGCGCCGGAAGCGCCGCTGATCCAGATGCTGCTGCAAACGCCGGGCATCAAGCTGTTTGATTTTTCGCAGGCGGAGGCGTACACGCGGCGCCTGCCCTTCCTCACGCATGTGGTCTTGCCACGTGGCATCGTCGACCTGGGGCAGAACATCCCCCCGCAGGACTATCACCTGATCGCGCCGACGGCCACCCTGGTGGCGCGCGAAGACTTGCATCCGGCCCTGGTCGACCTGTTCGTGCAGGCGGCGGCCCGCATCCACGGGGGCACGGGCTGGTTCCAGCAGCAGGGGCAGTTCCCGTCCGCGCGCTACACGGAAATTCCCGTGGCGCCCGAAGCGCTGAAATTCTACAAGGATGGCGCGCCCGTGCTGCAGCGCTATATGAGTTTCTGGCTGGCCAATTTCTTCGATCGCATGTGGGTGCTGGTGGTGGCCCTGGGCGCCCTGATCCTGCCCCTGTCGCGCGTGGTACCTCCCCTGTACGTGTGGCGCATCCGCTCGCGCGTGTACCGCTGGTACGGCCAGTTGCGCACGGTGGAGCAGGCGCTGGAAGACGTGCCGCAGGACCAGCGTGCGCACGTGTATGCCGAGCAATTAAAACGGCTGGACCAGATCGAGGAAATGGTCAACCAGATCTCGATACCGCTGTCGTTTGCGGATGGCCTGTACGGCTTGCGCAGCCACATCAATTTCGTGCGCAAGCGCATATTGACCCTGATGGGCGAACATCCCGAAGCAGGCGAGCCGGCCTGAGCGCTTAACCCGCTTAAACGAGGGTGATCGACAGCTTGCGGCCCACCAGCGCGGCGGCCCGCCAGATCAAACACTGTTCAGATAGTCAGGCGCCCAGCCACGGCAAGCCCGCCTTGCACCAGCCGCCGATCTGCTTGCGGTGGCCGTCGGCATCCTTGTCGCCCTCGAAGCCTTCGAGGATGTCGAAGCAGTTGATATAGCCGTGCTCGGTTGCCAGCTTGGCCGCATGGCGCGAGCGCACGCCGGAGCGGCACAGGAACAGCAGCACCTCGTCCTTGCCCGCCTGGGCCGCCAGTTGCGCGAGGAAGTCGGGATTCGGCACGCCGCCCGGGTAGGTGGCCCACTGCACCGCGCCATGCTGGGTATCGGCGATGTCGACCCGGCCGACCCAGTCGCGCTCGGCATTCGTGCGCACGTCGATGAGCTTGACGGCGGCATCGCCTTGCAGCAGCGCATATGCTTCCTGCGGCGTCACGGCGCCGGCATACGGCGTACCTTCATTGGCCCGGCTGCGGGCGATGGTCAGGATGTCGGCGGCGGTAATCATGGCGTCCTCGGTGAAAGTGGGCAGGTGTGTACGATTATAGTGCGCCGTCCGCGCCCCGCAAACGGGAATCCATGGTGCACGGCGCACGCACCACAAGGAGGCATTTTTCAGGAATTCGCACAAAATGCACGATAATGGTGCGTTATTCGTTTTTTGCACTTGCTTAGTGCATTCTTGATTGGACGCAAACGCTGCGTGGAAATCGCGGGCAGGAAAACTTTCACTGGGATGGCAGTCATTTTGCTGCCTGCCCCAGGGCGCTCCGGGAGCTGGCATGGAATCTGCTATGATCCTTATGAGTTTTGGTGGCACGCAATGTTTGCTTCGCTTCATCAGCCCAGACGCACTTAGGTCGGCTCACCCCACATTCATTTAGGAGATACGCATGGCAATGACAGCCGCAGAAGTCTTGAAGATGGTAGAAGAAAACGAAGTCAAATTCGTTGATTTCCGCTTTGCCGATACCCGTGGTAAAGAGCAGCACGTGACGGTTCCCGTGTCGCACTTCGATATGGACAAATTCGAGTCGGGCCACGCCTTTGACGGTTCTTCGATCGCTGGCTGGAAAGGCATTGAAGCCTCCGACATGATCTTGCTGCCGGATCCAAACACGGCCAATATCGACCCGTTCATGGAAGAAACGACCCTGTTCATGCAGTGCGACGTGATTGAACCGTCGGACGGCAAGGGCTACGACCGCGACCCGCGCTCGATCGCGAAACGCGCCGAAGCCTACCTGAAATCGTCGGGCATGGGCGACACCGCCTACTTCGGCCCTGAGCCGGAATTCTTCATCTTCGACAGCGTGCGCTGGAAGATCGACATGTCGGGCTGCTTCGTCAAGATCGGTTCGGACGAAGGTTCGTGGTCGACGGGCAAGGACATCGAAGGCGGCAACAGCGGCCACCGTCCTACCGTCAAGGGCGGCTACTTCCCCGTGCCACCAGTGGACAGCTTCCAGGACATGCGTTCGGAAATGTGCCTGATCCTGGAATCCTTGGGCATCCCGGTTGAGGTACATCATCACGAAGTGGCCGGCGCCGGTCAGAATGAAATCGGCACCAAGTTCTCGACCCTGGTCGAGCGCGCCGACTGGACGCAAAACCTGAAATACGTGGTGTGGAACGTGGCGCACAGCTATGGCAAGACCGCCACCTTCATGCCGAAACCTATCGTTGGCGACAACGGTTCGGGCATGCACGTGCATCAATCCGTATGGAAAGATGGCAAAAACCTGTTCGCTGGCGACGGCTATGCCGGCCTGTCCGATTTCGCCCTGTACTACATCGGCGGCATCATCAAGCACGCCAAGGCACTGAACGCGATCACCAACCCGGGCACCAACTCGTACAAGCGTCTGGTACCAGGCTACGAAGCGCCAGTGAAACTGGCGTACTCGGCGAAAAACCGTTCCGCGTCGATCCGTATCCCGCACGTGGCCAATCCAAAAGGCCGCCGCGTGGAAGCGCGCTTCCCGGACCCGCTGGCAAACCCGTACCTGTGCTTCGCCGCACTGCTGATGGCCGGCCTGGACGGCGTTGCCAACAAGATCCATCCGGGCGAAGCTGCCTCGAAAGATCTGTACCATCTGCCGCCGGAAGAAGATGCACTGATCCCTACCGTGTGCGCTTCGCTGGAAGAAGCACTGGACGCCCTGGACAAGGACCGCGAGTTCCTGACCCGCGGCGGCGTGTTCAGCGATTCCATGATCGACGCTTACCTGGAACTGAAAATGCAGGACGTGCAGCGCATGCGCATGACCACGCATCCAGCCGAGTTCGACATGTACTACTCGCTGTAATGGCGCCACGCCGGCAATGTGCCGGTAGTGAATAAAAACGCGGGTGAGGCGATGGTCTCGCCCGCGTTTTTTTATGCCGCGGCCCAATGCGGCGCCAGGGCGGTGTTGTATAGTCGGCCCAGGAACGTTGCGGCATGCGCCGACAGGAGTGAAGATTGAGCAAGCATTACAGAATGGCGCTGATGGCAGGATTGCTGGGCGCGGCAGCACAGGCGCACGGGCAGCTGTATGTGTGCGCCGATGCGCAGGGACACAAGACGTACACGGACAGGAGTGCTGGCAAGCATTGCCAGCTGCTCGACTTACCGGGCGCCATGACGGAGCCGCCGCGCAAGACGGCGCCGCTGGCAGGCGCGCCGGCACGGTCCGCCACGCAGGCGGTGGCCACGGCAGCGCCTGCCGCCGGCGCGTTTCCCAAGGTCGATGGCGCCGAGCAGCGCGCGCGCGACCTGGACCGGCGCCAGATCCTGCAGGACGAATTGCGCAGCGAAGAGCAGAAACTGGCGGCGCAGCGCCTGGAATTTAACGGCGGCCAGCCTGAGCGCCAGGGCAATGAGCGCAACTATGCGAAATACCAGGAAAGAGTGGCGCAGTTGAAGGACAACATTAGCCGGACACAGCAAAACGTCGAGGCCCTGAAACGCGAGATTGCCAATATCCGATGACGAGACCATGACCATAGACCACCATTCCACCCGTCCCGCCCACCTGGCCGGCCTCGATTTACTGGCCTCGGCCGTGATCCTGCTCGATGGCGACGGCCGCATCGGCTATGCCAACGCGGCGGCGGAAAACCTGCTGGAAAGCTCATTGAAGGCCCTGTCGCGGCAAAAGCTGACGGCCCTGTTCCTCAATCCCGAGGAGTTGGCCGGCATTTGCGCGCAGGCGCTCGAGCACAAGTTTTCCGACTTGCGCCAGGACCTGACGCTGGAGCGCCTGGGGCGCGAGCCGCTGCGCGTGCACAGCATCATCAGCGCGCTCGATGCGCCGCGCGACGGCGTGCTGATCGAGCTGCGCGAGAACGTGCAGCAGTTAAAGCTCGACCGCGAGGAGCGCATCCTCGACCAGAGCCAGGTCAACAAGGAGCTGATCCGCAACCTGGCGCATGAAATCAAGAACCCGCTGGGCGGCATCCGCGGCGCGGCCCAGCTGCTGGAGCTGGAATTGCCGGCCCTGCACCTGAGCGAGCTGCGCGAATACACGCAAGTGATCATCAAGGAAGCAGACCGGCTGCAAACCCTGGTTGACCGCCTGCTGGCGCCGCACCGCCGCCCGCACATCGTGGGCGACGTGAATATCCACGAAGTGTGCGAAAGGGTGCGCAGCCTGATCCTGGCCGAGTTTCCCAGCGGCCTGACCATTTCGCGCGATTACGACGCCTCGATCCCCGAGTTTCGCGGTGACAAGGAACAATTGATACAGACCGTGCTCAATATCGCGCACAACGCGGCACAGGCGCTGGCTGAGCGCATCGAGGCGGGCGATGCGGAGCTGATTTTCAAGACGCGCGTGGCGCGCCAGGTGACCCTGGCCAAGGTCCGTTACAACCTGGCATTAGACTTGCATATCATTGACAATGGACCGGGCATCGCACCCCAGATCCGCGACCGGATTTTCTACCCGCTGGTGTCGGGCAGGGAAGGCGGCAGCGGTTTGGGGCTGACCTTGGCGCAAACCTTCGTGCAACAGCACCTGGGCGTGATCGAGTGCGAAAGCCGGCCTGGATACACCGATTTCAGGATCGTTCTCCCCTTGCCATAAGCGAGGAAGTATCCCACCCATGAAATCCATTGCGGGACGCACACACTAATGAAGCCAATCTGGATAGTTGACGACGACGAATCAATCCGCTGGGTGCTGGAAAAAGCCCTGGCGCGGGAAAATCTCGCCACCAAGAGTTTTGCCAATGCGCGCGACGCCATCGCCGCACTGGAATTCGACACGCCGCAAGTGCTCGTGTCCGACATCCGCATGCCGGGCGCGTCCGGCCTGGAACTGTTACAGACGGTCAAGTCGCGCTTTCCCGGCTTGCCTGTCATCATCATCACGGCGTTTTCCGACCTCGATTCGGCCGTCGCGGCCTTCCAGGGCGGCGCCTTCGAATACCTGGCCAAGCCTTTCGATATCGACAAGGCCGTCGAGCTGATCCGCCGCGCGCTGGAAGAAAGCCTGCGCGAGACGAGCGTCGAGTCGGGCCCGTCGGAAACGCCGGAAATCCTCGGCCAGGCACCCGCCATGCAGGAAGTGTTCCGCGCCATCGGCCGCCTGTCGCAATCGAATGTGACGGTGCTGATCACGGGCGAATCCGGTTCCGGCAAGGAACTGGTGGCGCGCGCGCTGCACAAGCACAGTCCGCGCGCGGCGCAGCCGTTCATCGCCCTGAACACGGCGGCGATCCCGAAGGATTTGCTGGAGTCCGAATTGTTCGGCCATGAGCGGGGCGCGTTTACGGGCGCCCAGACGACGCGCCGGGGCCGCTTCGAGCAGGCCGAGAACGGCACCCTGTTCCTCGATGAAATCGGCGACATGCCCTTCGATCTGCAGACGCGGCTGTTGCGCGTGCTGTCCGACGGCCATTTTTATCGCGTCGGCGGCCACCAGCCCATGAAGGCGAACGTGCGCGTCATTACGGCAACGCACCAGAACCTCGAGCAGCGCGTGCGCGACGGCCTGTTCCGCGAAGACTTGTATCACCGCCTGAACGTGATCCGCCTGCGCCTGCCCAGTTTGAGGGAGCGGCGCGAGGATATCCCCATCCTGGTGCGCCACTTCCTGGTGCAAAGCGCGCGCCAGCTGGGCGTGGAAGCCAAGCGCATGAGCGAACCGACGATGCAGTTCCTCAGCAACCTCGATTTGCCCGGCAACGTGCGCCAGCTGGAAAACCTGTGCAACTGGATCACCGTGATGGCGCCGGGCCAGACGGTGGAAATCAAGGACTTGCCGCTGGAATTGACGCAGGGGCAGGGCGATGGCGCCGCTGCCGTTTCCGCTGAAGCTGCGCCGCCGGCCGTGGCCCATCCGCACGGCGGCCAGGTGTTCGAAGCGGCCGCGCCCGCCAACGGCGCGCCGCCCGGCTGGATCGGCTTGCTGGAATTGCAGGCGGCCAGCATGCTGGGCGCGGGGCAGCAGGAAGTCATGGCCGTGCTGGGGCGGCAATTCGAGTCGGCCCTGATCAAGACGGCGCTCAAGCATACGCACGGGCGCAAGAACGACGCTGCCGTGCGCCTAGGCATTGGCCGCAACACCATCACGCGCAAGATCTCCGAGCTGGGCATCGACGGCGCCAAGGACGATTGACGCATGAACGGACGGGGACTCCCCCGTCCGCTTTTCCCCACGGCGTCCCTCGCACGCCACAACACGCACTGCAGGCGATAAGGTAAGCTGGCGCCTGCCGGACTGTTTCGTCCGGTGTTAACTTGAACTGTGGAATAGCATGCTCATAAACTGCGTGGCCTACCAGGATGGCAAAAAACTGGCCGACTTGCCGATCGACGATATCAGCGACTACGTCGAGCGCCCCGATTGTTTCGTCTGGGTGGCCCTGCTCGACGCCACGCCGGATGAGCTGAAACAGATGCAGCACGAGTTTTGCCTGCACGAACTGGCCGTCGAGGACGCTCAGCGGGGCCACCAGCGCCCGAAGATCGAGGAATATGGCGACTCCCTGTTTGCCGTCGTGAAAACCGTGGAAATGGTCGAGAACGAGCTGGTACTGGGCGAAGTCGACATTTTTGTTGGCGCCAATTACGTGCTCTCGTCGCGCAGCAACAGCTCGCAAGGTTTCCTCGGCGTGCGCGCGCGTGCCGAGCGCGAACCGCACCTGCTGCGCCAGGGCTCGGCCTTCGTGCTGTACGCGCTGATGGACGCCGTCGTCGACCGCTATTTTCCCGTGCTCGACGCGCTGGAATCGGAACTGGAACTGATCGAGGACCGCATCTTCGACCGCGGCACCGAGCGCGACAATATCGAACGGCTGTACCAGCTGAAACGCAAGGTTATGGTCCTGCGCCATGTGGTGGCGCCCCTGATGGAAGCCGTGGGCAAGCTGCACGGCGGGCGCGTGCCGCCCCTGTGCCACGATACGCAGGAGTATTTCCGCGACGTGCACGACCACCTGGCGCGCATCAACGGCACGCTCGACACGATACGCGATACCATCAGTACGGCCATCCAGGTGAATCTGTCGATGGTGGCCATCGATGAGAGCGAAGTGAACAAGCAATTGGCGGCCTGGGCGGCCATCTTCGCCGTCTTCACGGCGTTTGCCGGCGTATGGGGCATGAACTTCAAGTTCATGCCGGAGCTGGACTGGCATTATGGCTACCCGGTCGCCGTGGGACTGATGAGTTGTGTCTGCGGTTATATGTATTACTTGTTCAAGCGTTCCGGCTGGCTGTAAAAAATTCCTGTATATCTGTATTATTGAACAATATCCAGGGGTACAATCGCGGCAGGTCCGCTGGGGCGGGTCATGGCTGAGAGTTGCAGCGCCGGCAGGTGTGCCTGCGCTGCCGGTGCCGTGCAGGAGCATTCATGAGTATTCCGTTGTTTGATGTGAATTCGCAAGAACCCCTGTTCGATGCCGAGCAGCGGCGCACCCTGGCGGAGGCGGCCCTGCGCTCGATTACCGCCTCGACGGCGCACGCCCGTGGCGACGACTTCCTGCGCATCCTCGTCAAGGACCTGGCCGAAGCCCTCGATGTGCACTATGTGATCGCCGGGCGCCTGGTGCGCATGGACGATGGCAGCGAAGGCATCCGCACCCTGGCCCTGTGGGGCGGCGACGGCTACCAGCCGAATATCGAATACAGCCTGCAGCACACGCCTTGCCAGGATGTGACCTGCCAAAGCATGTGTTTTCACGGCAGCGACATCCAGCGTCGCTTTCCATTCGATACCCTCCTCGTCGACATGCATGCGGAAAGCTATGTCGGCATGCCGCTGATCGATACCGATGGCAAGACCCTGGGCATCCTGTCGGCCATCGACACGCGTCCCATCGATGAAAACAAGCGCTTGCTGGCGCTGCTGCTGCTGTCGATCTTTTCGGCCCGCGGCGCGGCCGAGCTGCAGCACCAGGAGCGCACGCAGCAGCTCGAAGAGATCGTGCGCGTGCGCACGGAATCGCTGCTGGCGGCGCAAGCCAACCTGATCGAGCAGGAGCAGATGGCGGCCCTCGGTTCGCTGGTGGCGGGCGTCTCGCATGAGGTCAACACGCCCATCGGCGTGGCGCTCACGGCCGCGTCGAGCATGGGCAGCTATGCCGACCAGCTGGTGCAGCTGCTGGGTGGCGCCAAGGTCAGCCGCGCCGAGCTGATCGACCTGGCCGAATCGCTGAAGGGGGCGGCCGCCTTGATCGAGCGCAACCTGGCGCGCGCGGCCGATCTGATCGGCAACTTCAAGCAGCTGGCCGTGGACCAGGTCAGCGAATACGTGGCCGACCTGGCGCTGCACGACTATGTGCACGGCCTGGTCTCGGCGCACAGCCCGGAACTGCGCAAGGCGGCGCTGGGCGTGGAACTCGATATCGCGCCCGATTGCCAGGTGCGCCTGGCGGCCGGCAAGCTGTCGCAGATCCTGTCGAACCTGCTGATGAACAGCGCCCGCCACGGCTATCCGCAGGGCGGGCCAGGGCGCATCACCATACGCGCGCGCATCGAGGCGGACGGCGACGATGTCGCCGCGCGCTGGCTGCTGCTGGAGTTTTCCGACGACGGCATCGGCCTGGCGCCAGCCGTGCGCGAACACATGTTCGAGCCGTTTTTCACCACCAAGCGGGGCCAGGGCGGCTCCGGCCTGGGCATGCACATCGTCTATACGATCGTGCAGCAACTGGGCGGCCAGGTGTGCGCCATCGACAGCACACCCGGCTGCCATATACAGATCAGGCTGCCTCTGGCCAGCTGACCACGCCTGCGTTTGCATCATCTCCGGGTGGCATGCCTACCCGACTTCTATATTTATTGCAATGTTGTATGCGCGCCATACACGTGCTGAGTTCTGTTGACACTCGGATTGGCATTGTGATTCCATGTAATTCCCAAATTAACTTTTAGTTGTGCAGTATCTGTTTTTCCGCGCAGGTAGCGTGGCGCTCCAGCCCGGAGCCCGGGCTTGAAAACTGTGCGGTGCAAAGAGTGCCTTGATGTGAACGACAACAGTGCGGACACCAGATCCGCTGCTTGTATAACGTACAATGAGAAGGGTTCACCATGCTTAAAGAAACCGTCATTTCCCACGCCGTGCGCATCGTCTGCGCCGGTGGCGTGGCAGCGGCGCTGTCCGTCGCGTCACAGTCGGCGATCGCGCAGGATGCGCAAGGGGCCGATGCACAGATACAGCGTGTGGAAGTCACCGGCTCGTCGATCAAGCGCATCGCCGCCGAAGGCGCCTTGCCAGTCACCATCCTGACCGCCGAAGCCATCCGTACCTCGGGCGCCACGTCCGTCACCGACCTGGTCAAGAAACTCTCGTCCGCCCAGGGCGCGACGACGGAAAGTTCCTCGGTCGGGGGCAGCACCTTCGGTTTCTCCGGTATTTCCGTGCATAACGTGGGTGAGACGCGTACGCTCGTCTTGTTGAACGGCAAGCGCCTGGCCCAGTTCGGCGGCCAGACCTTGACGGGCTTTGCCGCCGGTTTCGACTTGAACTCGATCCCGATTTCCGCCATTCAGCGCGTTGAACTGCTGACGGACGGCGCGTCCGCCCTGTACGGCGCCGACGCCATTGCCGGCGTGGTCAACTTCATTACCAAGCACGACACGACGGAAGGCGACGTGAGCATCGGCTACTCGGCGCCCAAAAACGGCGCGCGCGAGAAACGCATCAGCGCCACCAAGGGCTTCGGCAACCTGGAGGACGATGGCTACAACGTGGTGCTGACCTTTGGCCACGACGAGCGCGACAAGCTGGGCTCGGTCGACCGTTCATTTGCCAGCACGGGCAAGGTGCAGTTTTCGGCCAATGGCAAGCGCTATCAGAAACAGCAATTCTCGGCCAGCCCGATTCCCGCCAACGCCACCGACGACCAGGGACAATTGATCAGCCCTTATCAGAAGACCAACGGCTCCTGCCCCGACAAGACCTTCCGCGTGATCGAGCCGTATAACGATGGCAGCGGCCTGGTCGACGATTACTGCGGCTATGATTTTGTAAAGGATCTGGAAATCTATCCGGAACGCAAACGCGACAACTTTATGGCCTCGGGTACCTTCAAGATCGCCGGCCAAGAAGTGTATGCGGACGTGTTGCTGTCGCGCACCAAGCAGACGTCGCGCATCGCGCCCGTGCCGGGCGCCATCGCCGTCGACGCGGGCACGGCGCTGCATAACAAATATTTATTGCCAATTGGCATTACAGGCGACAGTACGGCTTTTTACCGGCTGTTCGACATGGGCCAGCGCACCTCGAAGGATACGGCGGACTTCGCCAGCGTGGTGGTCGGCACGCGCGGCGTGGCCGCCGGCTGGGACTACAATGCGTCGTACAATTTCTCTGAAAGCCGCGTAAAAGGCAGTATTTCCGGTTATCCTGGCGCCATCGCCGTCAATAACCTCACGTCGAGCGGCTTGCTCGATCCTTTCGTCGGCCCGGGCAAGCAATCGACTGCAGCGCAGGAAGCGATCAAGGCGGCCGCCTTCTCCGGCTACTGGGATGGCGGCACGTCGCGCCTGCAAACCATCAATTTGAATGCGTCGACGGAAGTGCGGCGCTTGCCGGGCGGGGCCATGATGCTGGGCGTGGGCGCCAACATCAACCGCGAGGAATTCTCCGCCAAGCCGAGTCCGTTTGCGCAGGGTATCCTGGCCGACCCCGTGAAGGGCACCTTGTGCGGCGGCACGACGGGTCTGGAATGCGACCAGCGTTTCGGCGACGCGGCCAGCAGCCAGCCCTACAGCGCCAGCCGCACGTCGAAAGGCGTGTTTGGCGAACTGATCGCACCCGTGCTGAAAGAACTGGAACTGGGCGCGGCCCTGCGTTTCGACGAATTTTCGGACTTCGGCGGCGCCACGACGGCCAAGGCCAGCTTCAAGTGGACGCCAGCGCCCACCTTGCTGATCCGTGGTTCCGTCGGTAACGGTTTCCACGCACCGACAGTGCCGCAAGTCAACGCCCTGCAGCGCGGCTACGGCGTTACCAGCGACAAGTACACGTGTACGCCGGCCTTGCAAGCCATCGCCACGCGCCTCAATGCCCAATGCCAGCCAGGCAATCGCCAGTATGACCAGCTGGCCGGCGGCAACCGCGACCTGCAGCCGGAGAAATCGAAGCAGGCAACCATCGGCTTCCGTTACGAGCCCATCAGCGCCATCACCCTGGGCGCCGACCTGTGGCATGTGCAGATCCGCGATTCCTTCGGCCAGTTGACGGAACAGCTGGTGTTCGCCAATCCGGCCAACTTCCCGAAATCCTGGGGCGTCAACAAGGACGTGGGCACGGGGACGACTTACCTGGCTTTCCTGGCCGATAACCAGAACTTGGGCAAGTCGTTTGCCACCGGCGTTGACATCGATATCAGCGGCCGCTACCGCTCCGGCATCGGCCTGTTCACGTCGCAGCTGAACGCGACGCGGATGCTGCGCGAGGATGTGCAGCTGGAACGCAACGGCCAATACTATTCGGCGCTGGGCAACTTCGCCGATCTGGGGACGGTAACTTTCCGTACGCGCGGCCAGTGGACGAATACCTTGAAAACGGGCAACTGGGCCAACTCGCTGACGGTCAACTTCCTGTCCGGCTACAAGGACCAGGAAACGACGGTTGACGTGCTCGACGCTTCGGGTGCCGTGACGGGCCAGGAAAAGATCCGCATGGAGGTGGGCTTCTATTCGACGCTTGACTGGCAAACCGTGTGGACGCCAAGCAAGAGCTGGGTCTTCACCGCAGGCGTGCTGAACCTGACCGACAAGAGCCCGCCATTCGTGCCATCGACGTCGGGCGCGAACCGCGGCCAGCAGTTCGGCTATGACGACCGCTACTACGATCCGCGCGGCCGGACGGGCTACCTGAATGCCTCGTACAAGTTTTAAACAGGGCGCGCAGACATGAAAAAACCGGCACTGGGTGCCGGTTTTTTTTGTCCTGCAGCAGGGGAAGGCGGACGTGGCCTAGCGGCGCGCCGCCATCGACAAGGCCACCGCTTCGGCTACCTTGATGCCGTCGACGGCTGCCGACAGGATGCCGCCCGCATAGCCGGCGCCTTCGCCAGCGGGGAACAGGCCCCGCGTGTTCAGGCTTTGCAGGTCGTCGTCGCGGCGCTTGATGCGGATCGGCGACGAGGTGCGCGTTTCCACGCCCGTCAGCACGGCGTCGGCCTTGTAGTAGCCCTTGATCTGCTTGTTGAATGCAGGAAACGCTTCACGCAGGGCCGTGATCGCATACTCGGGCAGCGACGGCGCCAGGTCCGTCAGGTGCACGGCCGGCTTGTACGACGGCACCACGCTGCCGAATTCCGTCGACGCACGGCCCGCCACGAAGTCGCCGACTAATTGCCCTGGGGCATCGTAGTTGCCGCCACCCAAGGCAAACGCGCGCTCTTCCAGTTCGCGCTGCAGGGCGATGCCGGCCAGCGGGTCGCCCGGATAGTCGGCCGGCGTGATGCCGACCACGATGGCGCTGTTGGCGTTGCGCTCGTTGCGCGAGTACTGGCTCATGCCGTTCGTCACCAGGCGGCCCGGTTCGGAGGCGGCTGCCACCACCGTGCCGCCCGGGCACATGCAGAAGCTGTAGACGGAGCGGCCGTTGCTGGCGTGATGCACGAGCTTGTAGTCGGCCGCGCCCAGGATCGGGTGGCCGGCGCTGGGGCCGAAGCGGCAGCTGTCGATCAGCGACTGCGGGTGTTCCACGCGGAAGCCGATCGAGAACGGTTTCGCTTCGATGTACACGCCGCGGCGGTGCAGCATCTCGAAGGTGTCGCGCGCGCTGTGGCCGATGGCCAGCACGACGTGGTTGCTGGCGATGGTTTCGCCATTGTCCAGCACCACGCCGCGCACCTGGCCGCCGTCGGCGCCTGGCACGATGTCGAGATCGACCACTTTGCTGCTGAACCGGTATTCGCCGCCCAGCCGCTCGATATTCGCGCGCATTTCTTCCACCATCTTGACCAGGCGGAAGGTGCCGATGTGGGGCTTGCTCACATACATGATTTCCTCGGGCGCGCCCGCCTTGACGAATTCCGTCAAGACCTTGCGGCCATAGTGCTTGGGATCCTTGATCTGGCTGTACAGCTTGCCGTCCGAAAAGGTGCCGGCGCCGCCTTCGCCGAACTGCACGTTCGACTCCGGGTTCAGCTCGCGCTTGCGCCAGAAGCCGAAGGTGTCGACCGTGCGTTCGCGCACCTGCTTGCCCCGCTCGAGGATCAGGGGGCGCAAGCCCATCTGTGCCAGGATCAGCGCCACGAACAGGCCGCACGGGCCCGTGCCGATGACGATGGGGCGCGGTTCGTTCGTGTGGCCGGCCAGCTGTTCGCCGCCGGCGACGAATTTGTAGTCGGTATCGGGCGCGGGCATCAGGTGGATGTCGTGGCTCAGGCGCGCCAGCACGGCCGCTTCGTTCTTGATCTCGACATGCAGCGAGTAAATCAACACCACGGCGCTGCGCTTGCGCGCGTCATAGCTGCGCTTGAAGACGGTAAAGCCGAGCAAATCGGCGGCAGCGATGCCCAGGCGCGTCAGGATGGCGGCGGGCAGGGCCGCTTCGTCGTGTTCGAGGGGGAGTTTTACTTCGTTGAGTCGCAACATGGTGTGTATTTTTAAAAATTGCCGGGCTCCGTATCTAGCGGAGAGTGTGTTGTGCCCCGTGAGGGCATCAGGGCGCTATTTTACCTCCACATCACGCACCGTATCGTTTGTCCGGACTTTCTTTGGGCGCAATATGACCTCGGGTAGGCATGGTCGTCACCGTGCCGTGGCGCCGGCACGCAGTGGTTTTCCGGCTGTCGCCGCATGCCACATTTTGGTGCAAAACGGTGTGTTGCTGGTGCGCGTGCCGCCCCATGTTGGGGAGTGCAAATCCGGACCTTATTTTTCAGGCGAATTTGTGTTGCTTTTTTGTTGCGGCAACTTGATTTTGTTGACTCCCTGCCATTACGTGTGATTTGATAGTGTTTTGCTTCTTGCCGAAGCAAGCCTGTATTTTTGTTTCGCACTCATTTCGGGAAATGGACAGCGCCGCCTTTTGTCGCTGCTGCTTTTCCAATGGAAGGCGATGTTTTATTTTTATAATATGGCGAGGAATTTCTTTTCATAGATATGTATTTCTGAGGAAAATGTGATTCATCTATTGCGGGGTCTTTCCGTAATATGTTTTTCCTTGCCTCGAAAAAATGATTCTGTCTTTCATGTCATTTATTTCTCCGGCTCTGTATATTCATCTTTTTAGAATAAGCTGTTTCCGCAGTTCTTGATTCCATTGGCGCAAAGCCACTGTCCGCAGGCATTCCCAATAGATGCCCCTTCGTCCGCGAATGTTTTCATTCAGCCTGGACGCGATTTTGTGCGCCTGTTTGTTAACTAAATTGAAGTGTTGCGTCAACAGAACAGTTTTTCTAATTTTATTGACCAGCTCGATTCAATATGTTTCGATGTGTCATTCTGTTTTATTTTGCGTATGCAAAGTGGAGACCGAGAGGATGCCTTGTGTGACGGGATAACAAGGCGATGAGAGTAAAGCGTTCAAAAACGCATAAGTGTGAGTGATGAACTCCTTTACCAAAGCAGTATCACTACGCTCATAAATAATAGGGAATGACATGTTGAGAAAAACTGTAATAGCACGCGCATTAACGATCGCATTCAGCGCATCGGTATTGAGCGCCGCGATTGTTCCAGCGGTAATGGCACAGTCGAATGCTACCGGCAACATCATCGGCAAGATTGCGCCGGATGCCAGCGCGTCGGTGTTGATCGTCGGTGCAGACAATGGCTTCAAACGGACCATTTCACCTGACGCAAATGGCACGTTCCGCATCACCTCCCTGCCAGTTGGCAACTATAAAGTGACGCTGCTGAAAGGCTCCTCCGTCGTCAGCACGCAGGACGTGGAAGTGCGCATCGGCCAGGAAAGCGAAGTCGCCCTGCAGCAGGTGCAAACCGTGAACGTGACGAGCCGCCGCCGCGCGATCGATGTCACCAGTTCCAATTCCGGTTCCTCCTTCAATTCCCGCGAACTGGCTACCCTGCCACTGGCCCCTACCGTTGCCAACATCGTGCAATTGGCTGGCGGCACCACGCGCGCCGACTCGCGCTACGGCAACAACGCCGCCAGCTTCGGCGGCTCCAGCGCGTCGGAAAATGCGGCGTATATCAACGGTTTCCCCGTTACCAACAGCCTGTACCAGGTCGGTTACTCGTCCTTGCCGTTCGGCTCGATTGCTGAAGCGCAAATCATCACCGGCGGCTACGGCGCCGAATTTGGTCGTTCGACGGGCGGCGTGGTCAATATCACCACCAAGAGCGGTACCAATAACTGGGAATTCGGTGCCGGCTTTACCTACGCGCCTGATTCGCTGCGCGGCAAGGCAAAGAACATCATGTTCCCGAACACGGGCGCCAATCCGAAAACGGATGGCACGATCTTCAACTACCGCGAAGGCGACAAGCTGACCGAGAAGGTCTACAACGCCTATGTCAGCGGCCCGCTGATCAAGGACAAGCTGTTCATCTATCTGGGTGGCGAATTTACCAAGATGGACCGCGAAACGGCACGCCTGGGATCGACCAGCACCGTGAATGGCCAGACTGGCTGGCTGGTGCAAAAATCGGACGTGCCACGCTATATCGCCAAGATCGACTGGAATATCACCGACAACAACCGCCTCGAATACACGCATATTTCGGACGAGTCGAATGTTGACGATCAATACTACGGCTTTGACTATGCCACCAAGAAGCGTGGCTATGTACAAAACGGCGGCGCCAAGTTCAAGAACTATTCGGCTGGCGTGCTGTTCCTCAACGCCACCGGCGCCGCACTGGCAGCCGCCCAGGGTTCGAACATCGACATCCTGAAGCTGACCAGCTATGTGACCGACGATCTGACCGTGCAAGCCCTGGTCGGCCAGGCCAAGACCCAGCGCGAGCAAAATCCGTTCGGCTACATCCCGGGCTTGCGTCCTGTCGTCGCTTCCCCGGACAACCAGGTGCCAGGCTTGAATTACCAGCCTAGCCAGGTGCAGGGTTTCAGCTCGGCCCTGTTGCGCGACGGTGCGCAAGACACCAACCGCGGCTATCGCCTGGACCTGGAATACAAACTGGCCAAACAGCACACGATACGCGGCGGTCTTGACCACAACAAGATCAATGCCCTGAACGGTACGGAAGCTGCCGGCGGCGGTACCTGGACTTACCTGAAAACCGATCCGAACACGGTATTGTCCGGCCACAATATCTCCCCGGCAGCGGGCGGCGGTTACGGTACCCAAGGTTACTACGTGCGTGAAAACCTGCAGCGCGGCGGCTCGACCCCGTCCGTCGTGCAATCGGCACAGTACATCGAAGACCGTTATCAAGCCACCGAAAACCTGGTCGTGACCCTGGGCTTGCGCAATGAATCGTTCAAGAACATGAACGGTATCGGCGAAACCTTCGTGGAACAGAAAAACATGCTGGCACCGCGTTTGAATGCGGCCTGGAATGTGTACGGCGACGGTTCGCTGAAAGTCTTCGGTACGGCTGGCCGCTACTTCATGCAGCTGCCTGCGAACATGGCAGTACGTTTCGCCGGCGCCTCGCTGAATACGGACCGCTTCTACACCTATACCGGCGTCAATCCGACCACGGGCGCACCGCTGGGCCTGAACCCGATCAGCAATGTCGTTTCGGCTAACAATGAATTTGGCCAGGAAAAACGCGCCAATGAATTGGCTTCGACCAACCTGAAGGCCCACTTCCAAGACGAGATCAACCTGGGCTTCGAGAAAGTGCTGACGCCTGATTTCAACGGCGGCATCAAGTTCACGTATCGCAAGCTGAAAAACACGATCGATGACTACTCTGATCCACGCGCCATTTCCGCCAAGCTGACGGGCGCTGAAAAAGAGTACTTCGACGACCATGGCTGGAACGGCGCCCTGTTCAATCCAGGCAAGGACAACACCTTCATGATCCCGGTGGGACCAAATGGTGCACAGCGCGCAGTGACGATCACGGCTGCCGATGCGGGCTTCCCGGAGCAAGCCAAGCGTACCTACACGTCGCTGGAATTCATGCTGGAACATCCGATGCGCAATGGCTGGTACGGCAAGATGAACTACACCTGGTCGCGCAGCGAAGGCAATCAGGAAGGTCAGACCAAGTCGGATAACGGCCAGGCCGACGTGGGCTTCAGCTCGAGCTGGGACTTCCCGGAAACGATGCTCAACGGCAGCGGCTTACTGCCGAACAACCGTGCGCATCAGTTGAAAACCTACGGTTACTATGAGTTCACGAGCCAGTTTGGCGTCGGTGGTAACTTGCTGGTGGCGACGGGCCGTCCTATGTCGCGTACCTGCAATATTCCAGCGTCCATGGATCAACAGGGTCTGGGCTTGTCGCAATACGGCTCGATCTTCTTCCTGTGCCCAACCGGTGCAAACGGCCGTGGCGCTCTCGGCACGCTGCCTACGGAAATGCGCCTGGACTTGAACTTCATCTACAAGCCAGAGCAAATCAAGGGCGTCGTGTTGAAAGTTGACGTGCTCAATGCAACCAACCGTCAAGTGGCGCAATCGATCGATGAAGGCTACAACACCAGCGCCGCCGGCACTGCTGTCAGCCCAACCGCTCTGATGGTCAATTCCTACTCGAGCCCACGCTCCGTGCGCTTGTCGGCCCAGTACAGCCACAAGTTCTGATGTGATTCCATCTTCACCGACTGACGGTTGTCAGCCGGTGAAGGCTGGAATGTACAGACGGATATAGCAACAGGCATGGTCAGTCATGCCACTCAATACCCCGCAAGCTGCAAAGCTCGCGGGGTATTTTTTTTGGCGGCACGCCTTGCCCGGCCGGCGTCACGCATGCCTTGCATGCTGTCCCGCAGGACGCTCACGGTGCACAGCGCCGCCAGGCCCGCCGTGTCGTGCGCAGGACGCGGCCCCATGGACAACCGATGGCGCTTTCCGAGCCGCGCATCAGCGCGATCGCTTGCCGCGGCTGGCGACAGCACGCAGCGTGGCGCGCGCGGCAGGCAGCCGATTTAACAATGTGCTGTTCGCGTATTGATATTTGATGGGAAACGTGGCGAGTACAGCATTTCATTTCGATAGTTTCTTCGTTTTCCATTAAAAATATTGTTCCATGAGAATATATTTCTTTATTGACAAGTTTCGTGATGGAGTTTTACCGCGCAAAACGGTGCCTGGAACAAGCGGTTTTCTGTGCGTTTTCATTGGGGAAATGAGGGTGGCGCCAGGCTGGAAAACGGTCGGCATGACGGTGCTGAGACTCGCCCGTTTTGTTGCTTTGTAGCATGATAAATCGCTGAAAAAACGGTAACGTTGCTCAGTTTTAATGTTAAAAAACAACAAAAAAAGAGTATTTGACAGTTTTTTCTGCAATCCCTTAAGGATTCGACCATGTTAATTGACAATATTTTTCCTGTTACAGATACTTACTTGTGTCAAAAAATTTGATACAAAAAAGTGCCACATGAGCCACTGTGATCCAGTTGCCTGGTTTTCATTAAAAATTACAAGTTGAGATTGCTAGAACATGATGCTGAGTAAACCAAAATTAAGCCCTATCAGTAAGGCGGTGTTTTTTGCTTTGAGCGCCATTGCTGCCTCCGCCCACGCACAAAACACAGCAGGTACCGCGGAGCCGGTGATGCAACGTGTTGAAGTGACTGGTTCGAACATCAAGCGCATGGATACCGAGACTGCCTCGCCCGTGACCGTCTTGCGCCGTGATGAAATCAAGGCGACGGGTGCCAATACCGTGCGTCAGATTCTCGATACGCTGACCTCGTTCGATACGGGCGCGATCAAGGATGATGGCAACTCCAGCAGCTTTGCACGCGGTGCGTCCGGCGCATCGATGCGTGGCCTGGGCACCGGCGCTACCCTGGTGCTGGTCAATGGCCGCCGCGTTTCCAATTATCCGTTCGCCGATGGCGCGAAAGATACCTTCGTCAACCTCGATTCCATTCCGGCCGACGTGATCGACCGCGTCGAGGTGCTCAAGGACGGCGCCTCCGCGATCTACGGTTCCGATGCGCTGGCTGGCGTGATCAACATCATCACCCGCAAGAGCTTCCAGGGCGTCAGCACGAGCGCCAACTATCAGCAAGGCATTGAGCCGAACATCGGCAAGCAAACGACGGTAGGCGTGCTGGCTGGTTATGGCGATCTGGAAAAAGACCGCTACAACGTTTTCTTCAACATCGAAGGCTACAAGCGCGAAGGCTACAAACTCAGCAAAGTGCTGCGCGAGTACCCTGAGTGGCACAAAAAATATGTTTCCACCGCCTTCGGCGACCCTAGCCTGACCTCGTTCCCGGGCAACCTGAACGAAAGCGGCCGCAAGGTACGTCAGGCAGTCAAGGGCTGTACCACTTTCAACGCTTCCGGCCTGTGCGTCAGCGATTTGAACGGCATTAACCCGTCGTCGGATGGCGCCGAACGCGTCAATCTGTACAGCGCATTGCACTTCAAGCTCAGCGACACCACGCGCGGTTTCGCCGAAGTGTCGTATTCGGATACCCGCACCGATTACTCGCCACTGCCATTCGGCATGGCTGCTGGTTCGCCATGGAGCTGGTTCGACGGCAACAAGAAGCAATCGCAAACCGTGCAGAAACCTAAATTGCCGGCAAACTCGCCTTACAACCCGTATAACTTCCCCGTTGGCCTGGACTATCGCTTCATGGATTCCAACCTGGACTGGAAATCGCCAGCAAAAGCGACGCAGTACCGCGTCATGGCTGGCCTGGAAGGCACGATCGGCACCTATGACTGGGAAGCCACCATTGGCCGTACCGGCGGCGAGGGTACCCAGCGCAGCCGTGGCGCGCACCGTGACCGCCTGCCTGCCGCTATCGTCAGCGGCGAATACAAGTTGGGTGGCGGCAATAGCGATGCATTGCTGAACAGCATGTTCCCACTCGCCGGTACCGATGCCGACTTGTCGACCAACTTCATCGACGCCAAGCTGACCGGTGAACTGATGAGCTTGCCAGGCGGCCCATTGGCATTTGCTTTCGGCACCGAATTGCGTCAAGAAAAGATGTACATCCGCTCCGTCGACGCGGTGATGAATGCCGAGATCATCAATACGGGTTCCCTGTGGATCGATGGTCAGCGCAACCTGAGCGCGGCGTTCCTGGAGTTGAACGCGCCCGTGCTGAAAAGCCTGGAATTGAACGGCGCATTGCGCATGGACAAGGCGCCAGGTTTCTCGGCCCACGTGTCGCCTAAATTGGCTGCGCGCTGGACGGTAACGCCGAAGCTGATGTTGCGCGGTACGATCGCTGGTGGATTCCGCGCGCCAAATATCCCGGAAACACTGGGTAAAGTGGGCGTGACCGGTTTCTACAACAGCATACTTGATCCAAAACGTTGCAATACCGCCACCGCGATCCGCGATATCCTGAAAAAAGGTAATGCGAACGACGTTTCCGATTCGGCCACCGCCTACAACTCGGGTTGCCTGACATCGGTTCCGGCCATGATTTCGTCGAGCTCGACCTTGAAACCGGAAACCTCGCGCAGCCTGACGCTGGGCTTCGTGGCAGAACCGATCAAGAACGTCAGCATCGCTGTCGACTACTTCAAGATCGAGCGCCGTGACGAGATCAGCACCCGCGACGTACCGTATGTGCTGGCCCGTGAAGATGTGCCTGGCTATGCTGAAAAATTGGCGCGTAATCCGATCAGCGATACCGACCGTCGTCTGGCCGCACGTGCCAACGAACTGTCGCCAGGCGCGAATGTCGCCTGGGGTGCCGGTAGCATTCAATCGCTGTTCCTGGGCTATGAAAACTTCGGCAAGACCGATACCCAAGGCGTGGACATCGACGTGAACGGCCGTTTCTCGGCTGGTGAATATGGCACGGTGACGATGGGTCTGGCGACGACTGTCGGCCTGAAGCTGCGTTACTGGGACATCGATGCCAACCAATACCGTCCAAACACCATCGGCTTGCGTGGCAACCCGCGTGTCGTGTCGGTATTCAGCACGGCATGGCGTAACGGTCCGGTCACGGCTGGCGTACGCGTCAACTACAAGTCCGGAACGACATTGAACAACGACGAGACGGATGAGGCACGCTGGGGCGATGCTGGTTGCCGCGCTGCGTTGAAAACCGATGACCTGCCATGCCGTTTGGGCAGCGACGTGCGTACCGATCTGAACTTTGCATACACGGGCTTCAAAAACCTGCGTTTGCTGGCGAATATCAACAACGTCTTCGATCAAGCGCGTCCAATCAACGTGCGTGACGGCTATGTGCTGCGTCCGCGTACCCTGAAACTGGGTGCCGAGTACACGTTCTAACAGGAAAAGAAGGGCGGCGCCGGAACGGGCCGCCTGATGATCTGGTTCCGCGTACCTGGTATGCGGAACCGCTGGCGCAGTGCGGGTAACCGCCCTGCGCTTTTTTTATGGATTGTTGCGTCTTACATCCCGCCCCACAAGGCGCCCAGCGTGGCCAGTGCCGTCAAGCCCGCCGTTTCCGTGCGCAGGATGCGCGGTCCCATAGCCAGGCCGATGGCGCCGGCGGCCATGGCCGCCTTTTCTTCCGCTTCCGAAAACCCGCCTTCCGGTCCCACCATCACCGTGATCGCCTGCGGCGGCTGGTGACGGGCCCAGTCGGCCAGCGACTGCTCGGCGCGCGGCGTCAGGATGATGCGTTTGTGCAAATCTTGCTGGCTGCTCCAGTGATTGAAATCCTGCAATGGCGCCAGCTGCGCCAGGCGGTTGCGGCCGCTTTGTTCCGAGGCGGAAACGATGATGGCTTGCCAATGCGCCAATTTCTTCTCGGCCCGTTCGGCGGACAGGCGCACCACGCAGCGTTGCGCCGACAGCGGCACGATGCCGGCCGCGCCCAGTTCGATGGCTTTTTCAATGATCCAGTCCATCTTCGACGCTTCCGGCAGCGCTTGCGCCAGGGTCACGGCGTAGGGCAGCTCCGCTTCGCGCGCCACGTGCGCCTGTATCTGCGCCGTCACGCTGCGCTTGGCCACCGCCACCAGGCTGGCCTGCACTTCGCCGCCCTCGCCATTGAACAGGGTGATCAGGTCGCCCGGCGCCAGGCGCACGACCTGGATATGGTGGGCGACGGCCTCCGGCAGGGAGACGGTGGTGCCGGCGACGAGCGGCTGGGGGCAGAAAAAACGCGGCATGCAAATCCTAGATTGGGCGAAATATGGGTGGAAAAGACGTCAAAGTATAGCCATTTGGCGGGCCAGTACGCCGCAATTCTAATTTGCGGCCCCCCAGTCTGGTAAAATACTTGACTACAGAAAGCAGCCGGCTTCCCTGTCCGCGCTGTTGCAAACGAATTCCAAACTCGCGACTGACCCACACCATCATGACAACTACGCTCCCGACTACCAAAATGGCCAATGCGATCCGCGCACTGGCAATGGACGCTGTACAAAAGGCCAATTCCGGCCATCCAGGCATGCCGATGGGCATGGCCGAGATCGCAGTTGCCTTGTGGAGTGGTCACTATCGCCACAATCCCGCGAATCCAAAATGGCAGAACCGCGACCGTTTCCTGCTGTCGAACGGCCACGGCTCGATGCTGCACTACGCGCTGCTGCACCTGACGGGCTACGACCTGTCGATGGATGACATCAAGGCCTTCCGCCAGATGCATTCGAAAACCCCGGGCCACCCGGAAGTCGATATCACGCCAGGCGTGGAAACGACCACCGGCCCGCTGGGCCAGGGCATCGCCAACGCCGTCGGCATGGCCCTGTCGGAGCAACTGCTGGCTGCTGAATTCAACAAGCCCGGCTACGACATCGTCAATCACTACACCTACGCCTTCGTCGGCGATGGTTGCCTGATGGAAGGTATTTCGCACGAAGTGTGCGCGCTGGCCGGCACCCTGGGCTTGAACAAGCTGATCGCCCTGTACGATGACAATGGCATTTCCATCGACGGCAAAGTCGAAGGCTGGTTTACGGACGACACCCCGGCCCGCTTCGAAGCGTACGGCTGGAACGTCATCCGCGCCGTCGACGGCCACGATGTCGCTGCCGTGGCTGCCGCCATCGCCGCCGCCAAGACCGCCAGCAAGCCTACCCTGATCTGCTGCAAGACCATCATCGGCAAGGGTTCGCCGAACCTGCAAGGCGGCGACAAGGTCCACGGCGCCGCACTGGGCGACAAGGAAATCGCCGCCGTACGCGAATACATCGGCTGGGATGCCGCCCCGTTCGAGATGCCGGCCGACGTGTACGCAGCCTGGGATGCCAAGAAACAAGGTGCCCTGCTGGAAGCGGACTGGAACGAGCGTTTCGCCGCCTACGGCCGCGAATTCCCGCAGCAAGCCGCTGAGCTGAGCCGCCGCATGCAGGGCGACCTGCCACAGGCATTCGAAGCGGCATTGAGCGCCGCCATCGCTTCCTGCGTGGAAAAGAAAGAAAACATCGCCACCCGTAAGGCCAGCCAGAACGCCATCCAGGCGCTGGCCTCGTCCCTGCCGGAATTCCTGGGCGGCTCGGCCGACCTGACCGGTTCGAACCTGACCAACTGGAAAGAGTGCGTGGCCGTGCGTTCGGGCCAGCCTGGCAACCACATCAACTACGGCGTGCGCGAATTCGGCATGAGCGCCATCATGAACGGCATCACCCTGCACGGCGGCTACATCCCGTTCGGCGCCACGTTCCTGACGTTCTCCGACTACAGCCGCAATGCGCTGCGCATGGCTGCCCTGATGAAACTGCGTTCGATCTTCGTGTTCACCCACGATTCGATCGGCCTGGGCGAAGACGGCCCGACGCACCAATCGGTCGAGCACGTCTCGTCGATGCGTCTGATCCCGAACCTGGACAACTGGCGTCCGTGCGACACCGTCGAGTCGGCTGCTGCCTGGGGCGCCGCCGTGCGCCGCAAGGATGGCCCGTCGACCCTGATCTTCTCGCGCCAGAACCTGCCGTACCAGGAGCGCAGCGCCGAACAGATCGAAAACATCTTCCGCGGCGGCTATGTGCTGAACGACGTGGCCGACGCCAAGGCGATCCTGATCGCCACCGGTTCCGAAGTGGAACTGGCCGTGGCCGCCGCCAGCGCGCTCGCGTCGGAAGGCATCGCCGTGCGCGTGGTGTCGATGCCGTCGACCGACGTGTACGACCGCCAGGACGCCGCCTACAAGGCCAGCGTGCTGACGAAGGGCGTGCCGCGCGTGGCCATCGAAGCGGGCGTGACCAGCTTCTGGTACAAATACGTGGGCCTGGAAGGCGCCGTGGTCGGTATCGATACGTTTGGCGAATCGGCTCCGGCTGGCGTGCTGTTCAAGCACTTCGGCTTCACGGTCGACAACGTCGTGGCCAAGGTCAAAGCCGTCATCGCCGGCTAATCGACCTACTCGTTTCCGCCGCCAGCGCTCCGCAGATGGGCGCGGCGGCGAGCAGATTTTTTTTAATGTGCTTAGTACTTTCTATTCAATCAGGAGCAGAGTATGACGATCAAAGTTGCAATCAACGGCTACGGCCGCATCGGCCGTAATGTGTTGCGCGCTTTCTATGAAGGCGGCAAGAAACAGGATATCCAGATCGTTGCCATCAACGACCTGGGCGATGCCAAATCGAACGCCCACCTGACCCGCTACGACACCGCGCACGGCAAGTTCCCGGGCACGGTGACCGTCGAAGGCGACAACATGATCGTCAATGGCGATCCGATCCGCGTATTCGCACAGCGCAACCCTGCTGAAATTCCATGGGGCGAGCTGGGCGTGGACGTCGTGCTCGAGTGCACGGGCTTCTTCACCACCAAAGAGAAAGCTTCCGCTCACTTGAAGGGCGGCGCGAAAAAAGTCATCATCTCGGCACCAGGCGGCAAGGACGTCGATGCTACCGTCGTATTCGGCGTGAACCACTCCGTGCTGAAAGCCACGGATACCGTCATCTCGAACGCATCGTGCACCACCAACTGCCTGGCACCGCTGGTCAAGCCGCTCAACGACGCCATCGGCATCGAAACGGGCCTGATGACCACCGTGCACGCCTACACCAACGATCAGGTGCTGTCCGACGTGATGCATGAAGACCTGCGTCGCGCCCGTTCGGCCACCATGAGCATGATCCCGACCAAGACGGGTGCCGCTGCCGCCGTTGGCCTGGTCTTGCCTGAGCTGAATGGCAAACTGGACGGCTTCGCCATCCGCGTGCCGACCATCAACGTGTCGCTGGTCGACCTGTCCTTCATCGCCAAGCGCGACACCACCGTGGAAGAAGTCAACGCGCTGATGAAAGCCGCTTCGGAAGGCGCTCTGGAAGGCATCCTGACGTACCAGACCGAACCGCTGGTATCGATCGACTTCAACCACAATCCGGCTTCGTCGAACTTCGATTCGACCCTGACCAAAGTGTCGGGCCGCCTGGTGAAAGTGTCGTCGTGGTACGACAACGAGTGGGGTTTCTCGAACCGCATGCTCGACACCACCGTTGCACTGATGTCGGCCAAGTAATTCTTTGACCGCATAAAAAAAAACGCCCTCCGGGGCGTTTTTTTTCGTCCGTTACCCGCTTATTCCTTCGGTTCGCACTGATTGCGCCACTGTTCGCACGACGCCTCGACACCCTGGTAGCACATATTGAGGATGTAGTCGCAGTTTTCCGACGGAATCCATGCGCGCACGGCGGCCGTGCTGGAGAACGAAGCGGCGGCGCCGGCGGCGATGGCAAAGATAAACAGGGCTTTTTTAATGGAAATCATTTTTTTTTCGCTTTCATCATTGGACAACGGTAGGGTGTCGAATCAAAAGACCATCCAGGCAGGCTTGATCAGCCCGCCGGATGCAGAAAAATATTAGCATTAAAACCAATAAATAATTGCCATAAAGAAAAATATTTCTAATGGCGCAAGGCGCGCAGGCGGCGCCGGTAGAAGCGCCACAACAGGCGCAAGTCGCGCAGCACGGGCACGCCGGACAGCAGGGTCAGCACGCCGGCGAGGATGATGGTCGCGGCAGGAAAGCCGATGTGCTTGAAGGCCAGCGCGCCGCTGACGCCGCCGATGAAGAAGCAGGCGATCAGCAGGCTGTGCGTCCTGAGCTTGCCCCGGTTCACCTTGACCACGCGGTCCGGCAAGGCGCGCCGGTTGTAATACGCCATCTTGCCCAGTTCGATGCCGATATCGGTCGACAGGCCCGTCACGTGGGTGGTGCGGATGACGGCGCCTGAAATCTTGGTGATGATGGCATTTTGCAAGCCCATGACAAAGCACAACAGCAAGATGGTGACGGGGCCCAGCACGTCGGGCATGGCCGCCAGGTAATTACCCGTCAGGCCGAACAGCAATAACAGGGCCGCTTCCAGCAGCAGGCTGGCGGCAAACTGGCTGTGCAAGCGGCGCCGCTTGCCCCAGTTCACCATGATGGCCGTCACGGCCGCGCCGCTGACGAAGGCCAGCCAGGCGCCCAGCGCGGCCAGCGCCACCGTGATATTGCCGAGCGCCAGGTCATCGGCCATGCCCGAGACGATGCCCGTCATGTGCGAGGTATAGCCGCCGATGGCGAGAAAGCCGCCCGCATTCACGGCGCCGGCCACCAGCGCCAGCACGCAGCCCAGCTGCAGGTTGGCTTGCGTATCGCGCGCCGCGCCGCTCAGGCGGGACAGGTAATGGAGCGGCATGTGTGGTCCGGCCTCAGGCAACAGTGCCGAAGATGGCTTGCCACAGGCGCATGACATTGTCCGCATGCACGCGCACTCTTTCCGGTTCCACCCGGGCCAGGTCCTGTCCTTGCAGGCGCAGCTGGTGCTGCAGCTTGCGCAGCGCGCGGTAGGCGTCGGCCACCAGGGCGGCCAGCTGCGCGTCGATCAGCCCCAGTTCGCCGCACAGGCGCAGCAGGGCGATATTGCCCGAGTTGGCCGTCAGCTGCGGATACTGCGCCGCGTGTTGCAGCACCAGGTATTGCACCATGAACTCGATATCGATCATGCCGCCCGGGTCCTGTTTCAGGTCGAAGCTGCCGGGGCGGGGCGGGTGGGCGTCCAGCATTTTCTTGCGCATGGCCACCACTTCGCCCTTGAGCGGGCCGTTTTCCGGCCGTTCCTTGCGCAGGATCGTGTCGCGGATGCGTTCGAAGTGCTTGCCGATGGCGGCGTCGCCCGCGCAAAAGCGCGCGCGCGTGAGCGCCTGGTGCTCCCACACCCAGGCCGCGCTGCCCTGGTAGCGCTCGAATGCCTGCACGCTGGAGACCAGCATGCCCGAGGCGCCGTCGGGGCGCAGGGCGATGTCGATGTCGAACAAGATGCCGGCCGAGGTGTGCGAGGTCATCCAGGTGATGAAGCGCTGCGCCAGCTTCGCGTACAGGCCGGGCGCTTCCTGGTCGTCGTCGTCGAACAGGAAAATGACGTCCAGGTCGGACACATAGCCCAGTTCCTTGCCGCCCAGCTTGCCGTACGCGATGACGGCAAATTTCGGCACGTCGCGGTGGCGCGTGGGTAAGGTTTGCCAGACGGCTTGCACGGTGGCGGCGACGATGATGTCGGCCAGCTGCGATAGGTAGTCGGCCAGTTTTTCCACGCTCAGGTCGCCCGCCAGGTCTTGCGCCAGGCACTGGAACAGCTGTGCATGGTGTGTTTCGCGCAGGATATCCATCTGCCGTTCCGTGTCGCCGGGGGCGTCGTCGAGCTGGCGCTGCAGGTCCAGCGCCAGCGCGGCCGGGTCCGGCACCGTGTTGCGGATGCGCTCATCGAGCAGTTCGTCGAGCAGGATCGGGTGCTGCGTGAGGAAGGTGGCGGCCCAGCCGCTGGCGCACACCATGCGCACGACGCGCTCGAGCGTGTGCGGATATTCCGTCAGCAGCGACAGATAGGCCGAGCGGCGCGCGATGGCCTCCAGGAAATCGAGCAGCCGGCCCAGGGTGGCCAGCTGGCTGGCGTTGCCGTTGGACACGGAGCAATCGGTAATCAGGGGCAGGGCGGAATTGACGAGGGCCACTAAACGCGTGCGGCTCGCCTCGGGCAACGATTGCAAACGCGGCGCCTGCCACGTGGCCAGCAAACGCCGTGCGCAGGCGGCCGGCTCATGGAAGCCCAGCGCGGCAAAGCGGGCTTCGATGGCTTCCTGCTGGTCGGACGCGGCGCAGTCGTTCGACGTCTGCGGGTCGATGCCCGTGTCGGCGGGCGGCACGCCGCTGCTCTTGTCGCTGAACATCTCGTCGAACTGGCCGGCGACAAACACGCGGTGCGCTTCCAGCTGGGCCAGCAGGGTAGGCGTATCGGGCAGGCCCATCATCTGCGCCACGGTCAGGCGGTCGGCCTCGTTCGCGGGCAGGGTGTGCGTTTGCGCATCGTCCAGGTATTGCAGCCGGTGTTCGAGGTTGCGCAGGAAAGTGTAGGAACCCAGCAACTGTTCCACGATGGCCGGTTCCAATAGCCCCTTGTCTGCCACCGTGCGCAGGGTGGCGCGCGTGGAACGCTCGCGCAGCTCGGCGTCGCGCCCGCCCCGTATCAATTGAAACACTTGCGCGAGGAATTCGATTTCGCGGATGCCGCCGCGCCCCAGCTTGACGTTGTTGCTGCGGTCCGGGTGCAAGCGCTCCTGGCGGTTGACCTCGGCGCGGATCTGGCCGTGCATGGTGCGGATGGCGTCGATGACGCCGAAATCGAGGTAGCGGCGGAAGACGAAGGGGCGCACGATGGCGTCGAGCGCAGCGATATCCTCGGGTTTGCCCGTCACGGCGCGCGCCTTGACCCAGGCATAGCGTTCCCATTCGCGGCCTTGCACGATCAGGTATTGCTCCACCATGCCCAGGCTGGCGGCCAGCGGGCCGGAATTGCCGTTCGGACGCAAGGCCATGTCCACGCGGAACGTAAAGCCGTCCTGCGTGATCTCGGCCAGGGCGGCGATCAGTTTCTTGCCCATGCGAATGAAAAATTCGTGGTTGGACAGGCTGCGCTGGCCCGGCAAGGTCGCTTGCGTGTCGCCATCTTCCGGGTAGACAAAGATCAGGTCGATATCGGACGAGACGTTCAGCTCGCCGCCGCCCTGCTTGCCCATCGCCAACACCATCAAGGCCTGTTCCTCGCCCGATTCCTCGCCGATGGGCATGCCGTGCAGGGCCACCATCTCGGCCATGATGGCGTCCACATGCGTGCAGATGGCGAAATCGGCAAAGCCCGTCATGGCCGTGACGACTTCGTTCAAGTCCGCCTGGCCTTCCAGATCGCGGGCGATCAGGCCGCAGACGAGCAGGTTGCGCAGGCGGCGCATGGCCCGCTCGGCCGGCAGCGGCGGCGTGGCGGCGTTCGCCTGCTCAAGCAGCGCGGCGGCAAAATCGAGCCCGTCCAGCGGCGCGCGCACCAGTTGCGCCACCTGCGCGGCGCGCTCGGGGGCGGCATTGAGCCAGCGCTGGTAGAAACGGGAGGCGGAGATCAAAGGCTGTGTGCTCATGGTATCGGTAAGGGTCTCGTGGATGCTGCGTGCATGTTCTTGTTTAACTTGGCTGCGAACGGCGGGGGATGCGGTAAAATTGTGCCGCTGGCGCGAATGCCGCCGGCAGTGCGTGCTCTTCCGGACGATGGTAAGGGAGGCTTTGCTCTGACGCAAGCGCAAGGATGCAGGCGTGCACCACGAATGCAGACGATTTTTGCCATTATTTGACGCCGGGCCAGTTTATTAGCTTATTGATGCAAAAACCGCCAGAAGCAAGCGTGACAGAACATGTGCCACTGGCCCTGCGCTGGCAGCGGCTGCGTGCCGCCTATCGCATGGCCAACCTGGCCACCCACCATGTGCTGGGTTTTGCCATCAAACTGGTGCTGCTCGCGTATTTCGCCTTCGCCGTGCTGTTTTTATTCCTGCGCTACGCCATCCTGCCCAATATCGATTACTACAAAGGCGATATCGAGCGGGCGGCCAGCCGCGCGCTGGGCAATCCTGTCAGTATCGCGCGTATTTATGCCTCCTGGCATGGCGTGCGCCCGAATCTCTTCCTGGGCGACGTGACCCTGCGCGACCAGGCGGGGCGCCAGGCGCTGAGCCTGCCGAGCGTATCGGCTACCTTGTCGTGGTGGAGCGTGTTCGGTTCCGTGCGCTTTGACACCCTGGAAATCACGCGGCCCGACCTGGACGTGCGGCGCAGCAAGGATGGCAAGCTGTATGTCGCCGGCGTGCTGGCCGACAGCAGCCAGGGCAGCGATGGCAAGGGCGCCGACTGGCTGCTGTCGCAGCATGAGATCATCATCCGCGACGGCAAGGTGCGCTGGACGGACGAAGTGCGCGGCACGCCCGAGCTGGCCTTAAGCCAGGTCAACTTGCTGCTGCGCAACCATTGGCGCAGCCACCGGCTGGGTTTGCAGGCCACGCCGCCCGCCAGCCTGGCCGCGCCCATCGATGTGCGCGCTCACTTCACGCATCCGCCTTTCAGCAAGCGCATCTCCGATGTGTCGATGTGGAAGGGCGAGCTGTACGCGGACCTGAAGAACGCCGACCTGGCCGCCTGGCGCCGCTACCTCGATTATCCGTTCGAGCTGAGCCAGGGCAAGGGCGCCTTGCGCGCCTGGCTGAACCTGGATCATGCGCGCCTGGCCGGCTTCACGGCCGACGTGGGCTTGACGGATGTGCAGGCCCAGTTGGGCCAGCATATCGCCCCGCTCGACCTGCTGTCCGTCAGCGGACGCATTTCTGCCAAGGAAGAGCTGTCGGCGCAGGTGCCGGACGGCAAGCCAACCTTTGGCGCGTATGGACACCAGGTGGAGTTGACGAATTTCGCGGTGGAAACACGCGATGGCCTCAGCCTGCCGCCCACGACCTTGTCCGAACGTTTTGTTGCCGCGACTAAACGCAAACCGTCGCGCACGGAAATCGCGGCCAAGTCCCTCGATTTGCAAACCCTGGCCGCGCTGGCCGACAAGCTGCCGCTGGGCGAGCAGCAGCGTCAGCGTCTCGACGCCCTGGCGCCGCGCGGGCGCTTGCAGGATTTCTCAGCGCAATGGGAAGGCGAGATGGCCGCGCCCGCCAGCTACCGTTTGCGCGGCAAGCTCATCGATCTGGGCCTGAATGCGCAGCCCGCGCGCCTGGCCGTGGCAAAGACGGCGGCCAGTGCCGGACAGGCGGCCGCGCCGGCCATTCCCGGCTTCGATCACCTGACGGGCAGCATCGACGCCAATGACAAGGGCGGCAGCATCAATATCGACGCGCAAGACCTGGTGCTGCAGTTCCCCTCGTATCTGAGCGAGCCGGCCTTGCCGTTCGAACAATTCGCCATGCAGGCGCGCTGGACCTTTGAAGCGGAAAACATGCTGCAAGTCGAACTGGACAAGCTCGACTTCGATCAGCAGGGTTTGCGTGTTACCTTGCAAGGCACGCACCGCCTGCCGCTCGATGGCAAGAACCTGGGCCAGGTCGACTTGACGGGCACGATAGACAATTTCCAGATCAATACCATCGGCCGCTATCTGCCCCTGCAAACACCTGAGCATCTGCGCCACTGGCTGACGGGCGCGCTGGAAGGCGGCATGGCGCACGACGTCAGCCTGCGCCTGCGCGGCGAGCTCGAACATTTCCCGTTCAAGGCCGACACCCCGGCCCAGCGCAACCGCGGCGATTTCCGCGTGGCGGGCAAGATCGAGAATGGGACCTTGAATTATGCGCCCGGCGAATTTGCGGAAAGCGGCCCGCTGGCGGGCAAGGCGCCCCTGTGGCCGCAGGCGGAAAAGATCAAGGGCAGTTTCATTTTCGAGCGCGCGCGCATGGAAATTCGCGGCGACACGGCCACTACGGGCGGCGTGGCATTGACGAACGTCAAAGCCGTGATCCCCGACCTGACCGTGTTCGACACCTTGCTCGACATTGACGGCAACGCGGCCGGCCCCATGCAGGAATTCCTCAAGTACGTGACGGCCAGTCCCGTGCTGGGCTGGATCGAGCATTTCACGGATGAAACGACGGCGACGGGCAATGCCAAGCTGGCCCTCAAATTGCACTTGCCGATCGAGCGCATGCTGGAATCGACCGTGCAGGGCAGTTTGCAGCTGGCGGGCAATGACGTGGTGCTGTTCCACGACATGCCGCCCGTGCTGGGCACGCAGGGCAAGATCGAATTCAACGAAAAAGGCGTCAACCTGAATGGCTTGAACGGCAACCTGCTGGGCGGGCCGCTGGCCATCTCGGGCGGCACGCAACCGGACAGTTCCATCCAGGTGAAAATCGCCGGCAATATGACCATCGATGGCTTGCGCAAGACCTATCCGGCGCCCGTGCTGCAGCGCCTGGCGAAACATTTGAGCGGCGGCGCGCGCTACAACGGCCTGATCACGGCGCGCGACCACCAGGTGATCGTCAATGTCGAATCGCCGCTGACGGGCCTGGGCCTGGATTTCCCCGCGCCCCTGAAAAAACCGGCCGGCGACAGCCTGCCCGTGAAATTTACCTTGACGGGCAATGCGGCGAACGGGGCCGGCCTGCGCACGGACGATATCCGCATCGCGCTGGGCTCCGGCATCGCTGCGCGCTACCAGCGCCAGAAGCAGGGCAAGGACGCGTGGCGCCTGGTGCGCGGCGGCATCGGCGTGAACGTGCCGGCGCCGGAACCGGACAGCGGCATGATGCTCAACGTGAACATGAAAACCCTGGACGTGGACAGCTGGATTGCCGCCGGCAGCGAAATCGCCGGCAGCGCCGCAGCGCCGGCCGAGGCGGGCGGCAGTGCCGACGACGCGCCCGATATCGCACAATACGTGGTGCCGGACATGATGGCGGCCCGCGCCAGCGAACTGATGCTGGGCGAGCGCAAGCTGGAAAACGTGGTCGTGGGCGCCACGCATCAAAAGGATGTGTGGCAAGCCAATATCGACGCAAAACAAGTGTCGGGCTATGTGACGTGGCTGGAAACGCCGTCCGGCCTGGGCAAGATGACGGCGCGGCTGTCGTCGCTGATCATTCCGGAATCGGCCGCCAACGACGTGAAGAATTTGCTGGAAGGCAAGAGCGGCGCCCAGTCCATCCCCTCGCTCGATATCGTGGCCGAGCAATTTGAACTGTTCAACAAGAAGATCGGCCGGCTGGAATTGCAGGCCTATAACACCATGGCGGCGGGCGGGCGCGAGTGGCGCGTGGGCAAGCTGCAACTGTCCAATCCCGATGGCGCGTTGAGCGGCAATGGCAAATGGGTGATCAAGGATGGGCAAAGCACGACCAGCCTGCGTTTCGGCCTCGATATCGTCGATGCGGGCAAGCTGCTGGACCGCTTCGGCTTTGCCGATACGGTGCGCCGCGGCAAGGGACGTCTGAGCGGCGACATCGCCTGGAATGGCTTGCCGTATTCGCTCGACATTCCCACCTTGTCGGGACAGATCGAGATGAATGTGGAGTCGGGCCAGTTCCTCAAGCAGGACCCGGGCGCGGCCAAGCTGTTGGGCGTGCTCAGTCTGCAAGCCTTGCCCCGCTTGCTGAAACTCGATTTCCACGACGTGTTTTCCGAAGGCCTGGCCTTCGACGGCATTACGGCCAACGCCAGCATCAAGCGCGGTGTGGTGACCACCGACAACCTCAAGATGCACGGCGTGGCGGCGACCGTGCTGATGGATGGGACGGCCGACATCGCCAATGAAACGACGAATCTGCACGTGGTGGTGATCCCGGAATTTAACCTGGGCACGGGGCCGCTCGTGTATGCGCTGGCCGTCAACCCCGTCATCGGCCTGGGTAGTTTCCTGGCGCAATTGTTCCTGCGCGCCCCCGTGATGAAGGCGCTCACTTACCACATGCAGATTGCCGGCCCGTGGAAGTCGCCCGTCGTGACCAAGCTTGATGGTGGTAAATTGGAGCCTGTCGCCGTACCTGCCGCTGCAGCGGCGGCGCAGGATGCTGTCGCTAAATAAGTGCCGCACAGTCAGCTCGCCGTGCGCTTGAAGGTAGGGGTAAATGATGCATACAGTCGCAGCAGTACAAATGATTTCCTCGCCGTCCGTGGCAGACAACCTGGCCACGGCGCGGCGCCTGGTGGCGCAAGCGGCCGCCGGCGGCGCACAGCTGGTGGTGCTGCCCGAATACTGGGCCATCATGGGCGAGCGGGAAACGGACAAGCTGGCCCATGCGGAACAGCCTGGTAGCGGGCCCATCCAGGATGGCATGGCGCAGATGGCGCGCCAGCACGGCGTCTGGCTGATCGGCGGCACCTTGCCCCTGATCTCGGGGGAGGAGGGCAAGGTTCTCAATACCACCCTGGTGTACAACCCGCAGGGCGAGCCGGCCGGCCGCTACGACAAGATCCACCTGTTCGGCTTTACGCGCGGCACCGAGTCCTATAACGAATCGCGCACCATCGTGCCCGGTGCGCAGGTGCGCTCGATCGAGATGCCGTTCGGCCGGGTCGGCCTGTCCATCTGCTACGACTTGCGCTTTCCCGAACTGTACCGCGCCATGGGCGATTGCGCGCTGATCGTCGTGCCGGCCGCGTTTACCCACACGACGGGCAGCGCCCACTGGGAAGTGCTGCTGCGCGCGCGCGCCATCGAAAACCAGTGCTATGTGCTGGCCTCGGCGCAGGGCGGCTTGCATCCGAACGGCCGGCGTACCTGGGGCCACAGCATGCTGATCGACCCATGGGGCGAAGTGAAAGCCGTGCTGCCCGAAGGCGAGGGCGTGGTGAGCGGCGAGATCGACCTGGTGTTCCTGGCCGGCGTGCGCGAGTCGCTGCCAGCCCTGGCGCACCGCACGATGTGAGGCGTCCCTGATATCAGCTGCTGTCAGGTACTGAGAATGCGTAGAATATTATTAGCGAGTGTAAAGCCATGATCCCATTTGAACCGAATCTGTCGAGCCTGGCCGTGGCGCGCGATATCCTGCTCACGCCGTTCGGCCTGGACGAGGACAAGCTGTTGAAAGCCCTGGGCACGATGTTTACGCACAAGGTCGATTACGCGGATCTGTATTTCCAGTCGACCAAGAGCGAAGGCTGGAGCCTGGAAGAGGGCATCGTCAAGACGGGCAGCTTTTCCATCGACCAGGGCGTGGGCGTGCGCGCCGTGTCCGGCGACAAGACGGCCTTTGCGTATTCCGACGATATTTCCGAGCGGGCCCTGCTGGAAGCGGCCGCCGCCACGCGCACCATCGCGCGCGCAGGGGCCGGCAAAGTCAGGATCGCGGGCCAGATGCTGGCGCAAGGCGGTCGCTCGCTGTACCTGCCCAACGATCCGCTTGCCTCGCTGGATGCCACGGCCAAGGTACGGTTGCTCGAGCGCGTGGAAAAGATGGCGCGGGCGAAAGATCCCAGGGTGGTGCAAGTAATGGCGGGCCTGACCGGCGAATACGACGTGGTGCTGGTGTTGCGCAGCGACGGCGTGCTGGCGGCCGACATCCGTCCGCTGGTGCGCGTGTCGCTCACCGTGATCGCGGAACAGAATGGCCGCCGCGAAACGGGTTCGGCCGGCGGCGGCGGGCGTTTCAGCTATGACTATTTCAGCGATGCCGTGCTGGAACAATATGCGGCGGACGCCGTCAATTCGGCGCTGGTCAACCTGGAAGCGCGTCCCGCGCCGGCCGGTCCCATGACCATCGTGCTGGGACCGGGCTGGCCCGGCATCCTGCTGCACGAAGCCATCGGCCATGGCCTCGAGGGCGATTTCAACCGCAAGGGCTCGTCCGCGTTTTCCGGACGCATCGGCGAGCGCGTGGCGGCCAAGGGCGTCACCGTGGTCGACGACGGCACCCTGGCCGGCCGGCGCGGTTCGCTCAATATCGACGACGAGGGCAACCCCACGCAATGCACGCCCCTGATCGAGGACGGTATCCTGAAAGGCTATATCCAGGACACCATGAATGCGCGCCTGATGAAGATGCCCGTGACGGGCAATGCGCGCCGCGAATCGTTCGCCCACCTGCCCATGCCGCGCATGACGAATACCTATATGCTGGGCGGCGACCGGGACCCCGGTGAAATCCTTGCCTCCGTAAAAAATGGCTTGTATGCCGTCAACTTTGGCGGCGGCCAGGTCGATATTACCAACGGCAAGTTTGTCTTCTCGGCCAGCGAAGCCTACATGATCGAAAACGGCAAGCTCAGCTACCCGGTGAAGGGCGCCACCCTGATCGGCAATGGCCCGGACGTGCTGAACCGCGTCTCCATGATCGGCAACGACATGCGCCTCGATTCGGGCGTGGGCGTGTGCGGCAAGGAAGGCCAGAGCGTGCCCGTGGGCGTGGGCCAGCCGACCTTGCGCCTCGATGGCATCACGGTCGGCGGGACTGCCTGATCTTTCGGACACTGTGAGGCCAGCGCGATTGTCGGATTACGCTCTCCGGGCGAATCCGAGCTACTTTTTTCTGGCATGGCGCTCGCGTAGGTCGGGTTAGCGCAAAGCGCGTCACCCGACATCACCAGCACGCCAACAGCACGCCAACAGCACGCCAATAGCACCGGCCGTGCCGACCCGGCTGCTGGATTGCTCAGAACTTGTACTTCACCCCCGCACTGAAAAACCGTCCTGCCGCGCCCGCGTAATCGAGCGGGTTGTAGCCCGTGGCGCCATACGTGAGCGGGTCGAGCGGGGCGATCTTGTCGAACAGGTTTTGCACCGTTGCAAAGACTTCCAGCTTGGGCGTGGCCAGCCAGCGGGCCGTCAGGTCGACCGTGGTGAACGAGGCGATGCGGCAGCCGCGCGGTGCATCCGTGCCGTTGGCGAAGTGCGTGGCGCAGCCGTCGGGGTCGTTCTTGAACAGCACATTGTCGAGGTGGGCGCGGTAGTTCACGTTGGCCGTGACGCGCCAGTTCTGGCGTTCCCAGGTGGCGCCCAGATTGACGCGATCAGCCGGCGTGCCCATGCAGTTTGATACATCGCAATTGCCATGCGTGCCGGCAAAATCGCGCTGCGTGCCGTCCTGTTCCGTGCGCAGCCATTTGTACAAATGCGTCCACTTCAGGTCGAACACCAGGTTGCCATAGTCGTTGCCCAGGTTGAAGCGCTGGCGGGCGTCGATATCGATACCGCGCACCGTCGTCTGCGCCGAATTCACGTAGTTGGCCAGCACGGCGGTAATGGCGCCCGGATCGCCGGCGATACCCGTGGCCGTTGACGGGTCGCGCGCCACATGGCCTTCGGCAATGGCCGTGTCCGTTTGCTCCTGGTTGATTTCATTCTTGCGGCGGATTTGCCACAGGTCGACGGAAATGCTGGTGCGCGGCAGCGGGTCCCACACGGTGCCCACGGAATAGCTGCGCGAACGCTCGGGCGACAGCTTCGGATTGGGCGAGGTGATGACGGCGATGGAGGCCGGATCGCACGCGGCGCTCACGCCCAGCGCGCAGCGCAGGGGATCGCTGGCCGTGGAGAATGCGGCCAGGCCGCCCACGCCGTTTTCCGCCGCGCTGGGTGCGCGGAAGCCTTTGGCGAAGGTGCCGCGCAGGGCCAGTTCGCGCACTGGCGTCCATTTCACACCTACCTTCGGCGTGTAGGAGTTGCCCACATCGGTGAAATGGTCGGCGCGCAGGGCCGCCGACAGTTCCACAGTGTTCAGCACGGGCGCCAGCACCTCGGCATAGATGGCCGAGGCGTTGCGGCTGCCCTTGTAGGCGGAATAGCCGAGGCCGATGATATTGCCCCGTTCCGTACCCGTCGTGGGTTTGAGTTCCGTCGCTTCATGGCGGAATTCGGCGCCCACGGCCACGCCCAGGCCGCCGCCGTCGAGCTTGGCCACTTCGCGGCTGGCCTTGAAGTCGATCTGCGCGATATGCGTCTTGGCATCGTTCGAGATACGCGGCGACAGGGCCGCATACAGCGCGGCCGAATTGAGGCCCGCGTTTTCCGCGATGCGCCACAGGCTGCCGGCGGGCAAGGCCGCATACGCTGGGTTCAGGCTGGCAGCGGCCACGTTGGCAGCGGTGGGGTTGAGCAGGGCGAACGCCACGTCGCGCTGCAGGTAGCCGCCCTGGTCGTTCGAGACCTTGTTCTGCGAATACAGCAGCGCACTGTCGATATCCCAGCCCGCCACGCTACCCTTGATGCCGGCGACAAAGCGGGTGAAGGTGGAATCGACTTCCGACGTGCGGGGGCCCACGTCGGCCGCCAGGTAGCGCAGCCGTGCCGCTGTGCCGAAATACGGGTTGTCCGGATGCGCGGCACCCAACGCCACGCCCGCGTTGCTGACGGGGCCGCCCGGAAAACCCACCGAGCCGCTGACGGTCGAGGGCGTGGTGGCGGAATTCGATTCGCTGTGATACAGGTTCAGTTCGGCATACGTCTGCAGGGCGGGCGTCAGTTGCCAGGCGGCGCGGCCGAAGAAATTGATGTTCTTTTGCTTGGGCTGGATCTGGCCGTACTGCTGCGCCGCGTCCGTCAGGCAGCCGCCGCCCGGGTCGCCCTGCGGATGCGTGGTGAAGTTGCCGCAGGCGGCGCCGGAAAAGGTGCGCGTAAAACCCGCGCCGGCCAGGTTGCCGCGGTTGTAGTAGTCGAGCGTGTCGGGATTGCGCACATTGCCGTTGACGGCGCTGCCGGCCGCGTTGTTGGTGGTGATGGCGCCCGCGCCGCTGAGGGTTTCCTGCGCGCTGAAGCCCAGGTCGCGCAAGTCGCTGCGGCCGACGGCGCCGCGCCCGGCCCGGTCGCGGTTCCAGATGGCGGCCTTTTCGCTGTACTCGAGGTTCAGCAGCACGTTGTAGCGGTCGGTATCGATGTCGCCGAAGCCGTGCGTGATGGCGGCGCGCGCGTCGCGCCCGTCCCAGTCTTTCGTCTTGCCGTAATTGCCCTTGATGGCCGTGCCCTGGTAGTCGCGCCGCAGGATCACGTTGACCACGCCGGCGATGGCGTCGGAACCGTAGATGGCCGAGGCGCCATCCTTGAGGATTTCCACCCGTTCCACCGCTTCCAGGGGAATGATGTTCAGGTCGGCGAACACCTTCTGGCCATCGTCCGCCAGGCCATACGGCGCGACGCGGCGTCCGTTCAGCAGCACCAGGGTCGAGGCCGTGCCCAGGCCCCGCAGCGACACGCCGGAGGCGCCCGCCGCAAAGCCGTTGCCGAAGGTGGTGGGGACGGAACCCTGGTTGTCGACGGCCAGGGTTTGCAGCAGTTCGGCCACGCTGGACTTGCCCGACTTTTCGATGTCGGCCGCGCTCAGGGTTTGCACGGCCGATGCCGTTTCTGCCTGCGCGCGGCGGATATTCGAGCCGGTGATTTCCACGCGCGCAATCGGTGCGGCGTCCTGCGCCAGGACGGGTAGACTCAGCAGTGCACTGGCCAGTGCCAGACCCAGTCTGGGTGGTGAAAAGGTTGCGGACGGTAAGGATGGTGTAGGAATCATGCGGTTCTCCGGAAAGGTGAGGCAGTCAAAGGGCATCGATACGTCCTCGAGTTTTGTCCGTGCGGCGACGCCGGGATTAGATCTGGATCAAGGAGTGCGCCGCTTGTCGTCGATAGAATGGCTGGCGTGGCGTGGTTGCCACGACGGGCACAGCGGTAGCGCCCGGGTTCAAAGGTGCAGCGAGATTCACGGCGCGCAACTTTTTATGCTTTTTTGCGTGTTGTGCAGTGTGAAACGGCGGTGCCATGCGGCTTTGCCGACAAATATGCTTGCCAAGCCTTGCAATTTAGGTTTATAGTCGTTCATCACTTACGGATGACTTCGCATGTTCGCTCGCCACTTTTTTACCGCTTATTTTTACTTTAGCAATTCCAACCCAAAGGCGGTGGAGTAGCGGTCGGTTCACGTAGCAGCAAAACGAGATCCCAGCAAATTCTAAAAAACCGCCACCGATGGCGGTTTTTTTTTACCCAGATGTTTTACCCTTCCTTAAATTTTGGAGAAAATAATGCCCCGCACCGATGATTTGCGTATTCGCGAAATGAAGGAATTGACTCCGCCGTCCCACCTGATCCGCGAATTTGCCTGCTCGGAGCAAGCCGAACAGACCGCCGCCAGCGCCCGCATTGCCCTGCACCGTATCCTGCACGGCCAGGACGACCGCCTGATGGTGGTGATCGGCCCCTGCTCCATCCACGATACGAAGGCGGCCATGGAATATGCGCGCCTGCTGGTCAAGGAGCGCGAGCGTTTCGCCGGCGAACTGGAAATCGTCATGCGCGTGTACTTCGAGAAGCCGCGCACCACGGTGGGCTGGAAGGGCCTGATCAACGATCCGTACATGGACAACAGCTTCCGCATCAACGATGGCTTGCGCATGGCGCGTGAACTGTTGCGCGATATCAATGAGCTGGGCCTGCCTGCCGGCACCGAGTTCCTCGACGTCATCAGCCCCCAATACATCGCCGACCTGATTAGCTGGGGCGCCATCGGCGCGCGCACGACGGAGTCGCAGGTGCACCGCGAGCTGGCGTCGGGACTGTCGTGTCCTGTCGGCTTCAAGAATGGCACGGATGGCAATGTGAAAATCGCCGTGGAAGCCATCAAGGCCGCCTCGCAGCCGCACCATTTCCTGTCCGTCACGAAAGGCGGCCACTCGGCCATCGTCTCGACCAACGGCAACGAGGATTGCCACATCATCTTGCGCGGCGGTAAAACCCCCAACTATGACGCGGCCAGCGTGGACGAAGCGTGCAAGGCCATCGCGGCGCAGGGCCTGGCGGCGCGCCTGATGATCGACGCCTCGCATGCGAACAGTTCGAAAAAGCCGGAAAACCAGATTCCCGTGTGCGCCGACATCGCCAGCCAGGTGGCAGGCGGCGATGGCCGCATCGTAGGCGTGATGGTGGAGTCGCACTTGGTGGCGGGGCGCCAGGATCTGATCCCGGGCAAGGAATTGATCTATGGCCAGTCCGTCACGGATGGCTGCATCGACTGGAGCGCCAGCGTGGCCGTGCTGGAAAACCTGGCGGCGGCCGTCAGGCAGCGCCGCTTGCAGGGCGACGCCGAATAAGGTGGCGCGCAGCATGAAAAAAAGCCCGGAAAGCTAAGCTTTCCGGGCTTTTTCAGTTTTCAGCCGATGCGATCAGCTTAGAACTTGTAGGAACCGCTCAGGTAGAACTGGCGGCCCAGGGCGCTCGAGTACGATGGGTTGTAGCCCACTTGGTGCGAACCCGTGTTACGCAGGGTGAACGGCGGATTGCGGTCGAACATGTTCAAGATGCCGCCCGTGATTTCCACGTTCTTCATCGGACGGTAAGCCGTCTGGAAGTCGAAGGTGGTGTAGCTCGGCACTTCCAGCTGGATGCCATAGCATTCGCCAGGGCTGCCCGCCACGATCACGGCGCAATCGTCGGCCGTCTGTTCCTTGTCCGTATAGCCGTTGCGGTAGCTGGCGCTCAGCGTATGCGTGAACTTGGCCGTCTCATACGTGCTGGTGGCGCGGATGATGTTGCGGAAGCTGACCTTGTCGTTCGAACCGTAGCGGTTCAGGCTGGTTTCCCATTGATCGTTGGTGCCTGGCGTCGTGTAGCGCGAGCGCAGCAGGTAGGTACCCATCAGGCGAGTCGTCAGGCGGCCGTCCAGCAGCTTCATCTTGTGGGTGAAGTCGTAGTCGATACCGCGGTTTTCCACTTTGCCGATGTTGATCGGCAGCAGTTTGACGGCCAGCACGTCCTTGCCCGTCGAGCTGATGTGCTTGGTGGTGAACAGCTCGGCGTATTTGGCTGGATTGTTGAAGATCAAGCCTTCGGAAACCGCAGTCACCTGGTCGTTGATCTGCACGTTCCACAGGTCGAACGACATCGACAGGCTGTCGATCGGCTCGAACACGGTGCCGATGCTCCATTGCTTCGACGTTTCCGGCTTCAGGTCAGGATTGCCGCCCTGGAAGGCTTCGAACTGCTGGCGTCCCACGCCGCTGCAGTAGCTGGCCAGCGGATGGCCGCCCATGCCGTTCGCTGCCGTCAGCGGGCATTGGTAGTTACCACCGGTAACGCCCCAGTCTTCCAGCGGGCCGGCGATTTCCTGCATGCTGGCGGCGCGGAAGCCCGTGCCGGCAGCGGCGCGGAACATCAGGTTCTTGGTTGCCGAATACTTGCCGCTGACTTTCCAGGTGGTGGCGTTCTCTTTCTTGCCCACCGTCTTGCCCGTCAACTTGTCATCGATGGCGCCGATCTGGTCATAACGCACGGAACCCGTCATTTCCAGTTTTTTCGAAATCGGCATCATCAGCTCGGCATACGCGCCAGCGTTGTCGCGTGCGTATTCGCTGTCGACTTGCTGGTTGTCAAACAGGATCTGCGCCTGCTTGGCGACGTCCGCCTGTTGCACCTTGAACGAGGTGTTGCGGTAGTCGGCGCCCACGCCCAGCATGGCGGTGCCGCCCGGCAGCGAGAACACAGGGCGCGAAGCGCGGCCGTCGATGCCCTTCATTTCCACGGTTTGCGTGTTGTAGGTACCGCTGAAACCCGTACCCAGCAATGCCTGGCGCATGGCGTCCGGCATCGAGCCCACGGGATAGGCGAACGGGTCGATATTGCCGGCCGCGACTTGCGCGTCGAACTTGTCGGCCAGCGGGAAACCGCTGACGTATTTTTGCGTCTGCTTGTTTTTCGAGTATGTCACGGCCGAGTTGACATCCCAGCCGAATGCATTGCCATCGACACCGGCAACGATATGCGTGGCCTTGGTGCCATAGTCGTACACGCGGTTGCCCATTTCCGACAGGCGGTACTTGGCGATGGCATCCGTGGCGTTGGCCAGTTGCGCCGGCGTCAGGTTCGGTGCCAGGTACTTGTTGAACAGCGGCGAGCCAACCGGCACCGAGAAGTCTGCCGGGTACGGTGCAATGCTGGCGATGATGCGCGCTTCCGTGTAGGCCAGGTCATAGAAACCCTGGAAGCCGGTCTTGCCCAGCTTGACGGTACCCGAACTGAAGAGGGAATCGCGCTTCGATTCGGGATTGATTTCGATGGTCGATGGCGAATCGAAATAGCAGTTGCCGTCGCCATAGAAATCCATGTTGCTGGCAGCGCACTTGCCGCCATGGGCCAGTGCATATGGGTTCAGGTTGACGTTGTCGACGAAGGGCTTGTTGGTATCTGGATTGATGACCACCTGGCCCGTTACCGGATCGGTGCGGTTGTAATCGACAGTGGCGTTGCCTGGCGCCGAGCGCGACGAACCGTTGATGAATTGCAGCGCCTTGCCGGTCTTCGGATCGTTGAAATTGATGATGCCGCTTTTCGCGAAGCTGCGCTGCGATGCTTTCAGCGATTTTTGTTCGTCATGGCTGGCCGACACGAAGATGCTGTAGCCGTCTTCGTCGATATCGCCGAAGCCCTTGCTGATCGAAATTGAATTGCTGGCGCCGCCTTTTTCTTCAGGACGCGAGTACTTGGCGTTGATTTCCAGCGGCGATGCGCCTTTTTTCAGGATGAAGTTGACCACGCCGGCGATGGCGTCGGCGCCGTACAGGGCCGATGCGCCGTCCGTCAGCACTTCCACGCGCTCGATGGCCGACAGGGGGATCGAATTCAGGTCGATGGTGGTGCCGGAATTGGATGGGGCAATACGGCGGCCGTTCAGCAGCACCAGCGTGTAGGCTGCGCCGATATCGTGGATCGAGGCCGTGGTGACGCCGCCGCCGCCGCCGCCAACCGAATCGGCGGCCACGGAGAAGCCCTGCATCGCAGGAATTTGCTGGATGAAATCGGTAACGGTGGTGACGCCCGTTTTCTTGATGTCTTTTTGATTAAACGACTGCACGGGCAGCGACGCTTCGGAAGCGATGCGCTTGATGCTCGAACCCGTGACTTCCACGCGCTGCATGGTGCCATCTGTTGCTTCTTGTGCATACGCAGCGTGCATGCTCAGGGCCATGCCGCCAGCAAACATCAGGCGCAGCGACCGAGATATTACATTTTCTATCATCATCTTAAATTCCTTGTTATTGTGATAAAGGCGGCAATTATTTTGAAATAACTTGTTGCTTACTAACAATTTATTTGCCTTTTTACAAATCCACCAACAAAAATTCTGTAAATTTCCGGGGCCCTCATCAAAACATTCACGATTCAGATTGTCAATTTCGTGCGAATTTTTTGGACGAAATGCAACAATTTCCTGCTTTTTTTATAATCCTTCAGTAATAAAATATCGTGAACCCTTGTCAGCCGTGCTCAGATGCGTAAAATAAAACGGCGCACATCATCGCTGATGGCGCCGCTTTTGGTACCGCTGGCACATGCCTGCCAGCGCTGCCTGTCTGATGTCGTTTCCCGCCCTTTCCCCTTAAAACGTATAGCTGCCGCGCAGGTAATAGGCGCGCCCGACCGGGTCCGTGTAGCGCGGGTCATAGCCTTTCTGGAACAGGGTGCCCTGGTTCGAGAACGGCGGCTCCCTGTCCAGCAGGTTCTTCACGCCGGCCGTCAGCAGCCAGCCTTGCCGTGCATAGCTGCCCGATACGCCAAGCAGGCTGTACGACGGCACGTCGTGCCGGTATGGCGGCGCGACCAGGTTCTGGTCCGTGTAGCCGGACTTGAACGATTGCGACAAGGTGGCGCCCCAGTTGCCCCTGCGCCAGTTCAGCGTGGCAGCATGTTTCCAGCGGAACACCGGGTTGTTGTCCGCATAGCGGCCCACGTTGGCGATGAAGTCGCCGCCGCGCTCGTTCTGGTAGTCGTATTTGCGGGTCCACGTGCCGTCGAGCGACACGCTGACATCGCCATATGCGCCCCGTGCCAGGCGCGCATTCAGGCTCACATCGATGCCGTCGGTTTTCACTTCGCCCAGGTTGTCGTTCAAGTCCAGGATGGCGTAGGGCGAACCGTCGGGATTGCGCAGGAACAAGGCCTTGTATTTTTCGTAGTTGCCGTAGATCGATTGCTCGGGCAACGATGAAATCTTGTCCTTCAAATGGATGTTCCAGTAATCGATGGCGACGGTCACTTCCTTGAGCGGTTCGAGCACGAGGCCGACGGCGAAGGTGGTGGATTTTTCCGGCTTCAGCTTTTCATTGCCGCCTTGTAGCTTGAACTGCTGCAAGTCGCAATCGCGCAGGGGGTTGGCGCCCGGCTGCGGCACGCCGCCGGGGCACAGGATCGGGTCGTCATAGGTGTCGTTGGTATCGTTCTTCGAGGGCGGCGCATTCTTTTCAAACAGGGTGGGCGCGCGGAAACCCGTGCTGGCCGAGCCGCGCAGCACCAGCGCGCTGCTGGCCTGGTAGCGCACGGCCAGCTTGGGATTGGTGGTGCTGCCCACGTCGCTGTAATGGTCGAAACGGGCGGCCAGCTGCATTTCCAGGTCTTTGATCAGCGGCATGTTGACTTCGCCGAAGACGGCCTGGATCGTGCGCGAGCCGCTCTTCGACAGCGAACCGGACAAGCCGGAACTGGCGGCCTGGCCGGCGATGTCGCGGTTGACATTGAAGTCGGCTTTTTCGCGCCGCACTTCGCCCCCGAGCGCAATGGCCAGCGGGCCGCCGGCCATCTGCATCAGCTCGCGGCTGCCCTTGATGTCGAAGCCCGTGGTGGTGACCCTGGCGTTCTGTACTTCGCCGCGCAGGGCCGTGCCGGCGAGGTAAGCCTTGCCGGCCGCATCCTGCACGGCAAACGGGTTGAGGATGCCGTTCAGCACGCCAGCGGCAAAACCCGCATCCTGCACATAGCCGTTCGTGAATTGCTCCGACGACTTGCTGATCGCATGGCTCAGCCCTGTCTTGTAATCCCAGCCGGCCAGCTCGCCTTCCAGGGCCAGCACCAGGCGGTCGGCCTTGCCATCGGAATCGATTTGCCGCTGGCCCGCCTCGACGGGACGCCAGTTCACGCTCAGGGGCTGGCCCGACAAGCCGGGCTGGGCCGGCACGCCGCCCGCGTTGCCAGGATAGTATGGGCTGGTGCCGGGCAGGACCAGGCCCGTTTGCGGCGGCGGCGCCGTGCGCGCCTTGACCTTGTTTTCCGAATGCAGATATTCCACGGTGGCCAGGCGGCCGCCGCCCAGCTTGAACGCGCCCTTGCCGAAGAACGCCAGCTGCTGCTGGGCCGGCAAGTCGTCGATCTGGCGCGTATAGTCCTGGCGGCAGGTGCCGTTCGCCGGCACGGCCGGCACCGACAGGGGCGGATTGCAGCCGGCCGCCGCGTAGGGATTGCCGGCCAGGCCCTTGCCGCCGTTGGCCGCCGCGTCAAAGTAGTTGCCGGGGAAAGTCGTGCCGCTGGTAATGGACAGGCCGCGCGCGGGGACGATGCCTGTTGCCGAAAAGGCGCGGTCCTGCGAGGTCAGCACGTTTTGCCTGTGATAGTCGAGCACGCCGAAAATATTGTAGCCATCCGTGTCGAGCTGGCCAAAGCCCGTCGACAGGTTGATGCGGTGCTCGCCGCCGCCCTTGTGCTGGGGCGCGACCACCTCGGCGGTGATATTGCTGGCGTTGACGGAGCGCTTCGTGATGAAGTTGATGACGCCGCCGATGGCGTCCGTGCCGTAGATGGCCGAGGCGCCGTCGCGCAGCACTTCGACGCGCTCCAGGGCGGCGATGGGAATGATGTTCAGGTCGACGCTGGCGCCGTCGTACGGATGGTTGGCGATGCGCCGGCCGTTGAGCAGCACCAGGGTCTTGTCGCCGCCCAGCCCCCGCAAGTCGGCGCTGGCCTGGCCGCCCGTGGGCAAGCCGCTGGTATTGCCGCCGACGGCATTGCCGCTGCCCATGCTCGACGCATTCGCGGGAATCTTGCCCAGCACTTCCTGGGCCGTCGTCAAGCCCTGTCTGGCAAAGTCCTCGGCCTTGAAGATGGACAGCGGCGTGGCCGTTTCCGAGACGAGGCGCTTGATGGAGGAACCGGTCACTTCGACGCGCTGCATGGCGGGCGGCGCATCGGCGGCGTCCTGCGCCATGGCGGCCTGGCCATGGGCGCCAAGCAAGGCTGCGCACAGCAGGCGCAAGGTAGGGGAGGGACTGCGGATTTGCATCATCTGACACTCCTGTCGCATGGTCATGGGCCGGGCGGCCTGCAAGGGAGTTTTACAGGCGCGCAGCAGGCAAGGTTTGCGCTGGCACAAGAGGTGTGTGGATGTGTGGCGGGCGCCACAGTCAGGGACGAAAAAAAAGGCGGTGATTGCTCACCGCCTTGCGTCAGGATACGGCTGTCAGCTTAGAAAAACTTGTAGCTGGCGCCCACTTTGAAGTAGCGGCCGATGGCGCCGCTGGCGTCCATCGGGTTGTAGCTCATGCCGCCGTAGGTCAGCGGGTCGAGCGGCGCGATCTTGTCGGTCACGTTGTTGATCGAGGCAAACAGTTGCAACTGCTTGCTGTAGTTCCAACGGGTCGACAGGTCGAGCGTGGTGAACGAAGCCAGCTTGCAACCGTTCGGCGCCGGCGTGCCGTTCGCCAGTTTGGAGGCGCAAGGGTCGCCTTCAAACTTGATATTTTTCATATCCGAACGGTAGTTCAGCACGCCGCTGACATTCCAGTTGCCCAAGTCCCACGAGCCCGTGACATTGATCTTGTCCTTCGGCGTGCCGGCGCAGTTCGACGTATCGCAGTTGCCGTGCGTGCCGGCAAACTGGTAGCGCACGGTAGCCGACTCGGCCCGCACCCACGATGCGATGTGGGTCCAGGTCAGGCCGAACGTGGCGCGGCCGTAGTCGCCCAGGCGCACGCGTTGCTTGACGTCCAGGTCGATACCCTTGATCTCCGTGTAGCTGGAGTTGCGGTACGGCGCCTTGGTGATCAGCAAGGTGCCCGTGTTCGGCGTGACAACGCCGTTGATGGTCAGGTTGTTGTCGGAGCGGATGGCCGTCGGCAGGGCGGCCGCTTCGTTGTACGGCAGGGGATTGATCTCGTTTTCACGCTTGATCTTCCAGCCGTCCAGGGACAGGCTGGTATCGTTGAACGGATCCCACACGATGCCCAGGGTGTAGCCCTTGGATTTTTCCGGTTTCAGGTTCGGGTCGCCGATCTTGACGGCCGCCACTTGCAGTTCGCAGTCGCTGGCATTGGCGCCAGGCAATTGCTTGCCGCCGGGGCAGCGCACGGGATCGCTGACGGTCGAGGTGCCCGTCGATTGCGAATTGGCATTGCTTTCGGCCGGGCCCGGTGCGCGGAAGCCTTCCGAATACGTGCCGCGCACGGCGAAGGTCTTGACGGGCGTCCACTTGGCGCCCAGTTTCGGCGTGGTCGACGAGAAACGGTCGTATTTGTCGTAACGCAAGGCGCCGGACAATTCCACCGTCTTGATCACGGGTGCCAGCACTTCCAGGAAGACGGCCGACACCTTGCTGTCGCCCTTGGCGGCCACATAGCTGGAGTTGATGGAACCGTTTTCCGTGCCCGACAACGATGGATTGTCGAGCTTGTCGCGGCGGTGTTCCGCACCCACGGCCAGGCCCAGGGCGCCGCCCGGCAATTGCATCAGCTCGCGCGATGCCTTGAAGTCGATGATGTCGAGCTTGGTCGTGGAGTCGGACGTGGCGTTGGTCACCATGGCCGCGTACAGCGAGGCCGGATTCTTGTTTGCCTGTGCGCCGATGTAGTACGGGAAGTATTTGCTGTTCGGATTGCCCAGGGCATCCTTGACGACGGCCATGTTCAGCATGTTGCTGTAGTCGAGGTGCAGCTTCGATTCCGAATGCGTGTAGCCGGCATCGTAATCCCAGCCCATGGCATTGCCCTTGACGCCGAGCACGATGCGGTTGAACTCATTGTTGGCCTGGCGCGTGCTGGCGCCCACGTCGAAAGCCTGGTAGCGCACGCGCACGGGCACGCCATAGGGATTTTGCGGATGGTTGGCGGCCAGCACGATGGTGGTGCCGGCGCCAGAACCGTAGTTGATCACGCCAGTCGGGCTGGTGGCGTTGGGCGGGAACGCGATGGTGGGCGTGACCGATGGCGGTATCAGCGTGAACGCCGTGTCGCGCTTCGAGTAGCCCGCTTCCGCATACACCTGGGTGTCGGCATTGACTTGCCAGGTGCCGCGCGTATACAGGTTGATCGATTCGATCTTTGGCTGCATCGAGCGGAACTGGTCGTGGTGCCACAGACAGCCGCCCTTCGGATCTTGCGGCGAAGACACGGACAAGTTGGCGCAGCCGGGCAGCGACACATAGTTGTTGGTGACGGGGTCGCGGATCAGGCCCGTGGGCGAGGCATTCGCATCGTTGGTGCCGTTGATGTAGCCGCCGGCGAACTGGGTGTTGATCGCGTAGCCATACGGACGCAGGTCGGCCTTGCCTATCCATTTGCGGCCGGAGCGCTCATTGTTCATCAGCATGTCCGATTTGGTGTATTCGGCATTGACGACAAAGTTGTATTTGTCCGTGTCCAGGTTGCCCTTGCCGAAGGTCAGCGAGGCGCGGTGCTGCTTGGCGTCGCTGTCGCCGGAGATGCCCGTGTCGCCTTTCAGGGTCAGGCCTTCGAAGTCCTTGCGCAGGATGATGTTGACGACGCCGGCGATGGCGTCGGCGCCATAGGTGGACGAGGCGCCGTCCTTGAGGATCTCGATGCGCTCGACGATCTGCATCGGCACCGTCGACAGGTCGGTGAAGCTTTTCTGGCCGTCATCGGCACGCGCGAACGGCGCCATGCGGCGGCCGTTCAGCAAGACCAGGGTCGAGGTGGCGCCCAGGCCGCGCAGCGAGATGGCCGTGGAACCGGCGGCAAAGCCGTTGCCGAAACCCGTCGGCAAGGAACCCGCGCCATCGGCGGTCAGGGTTTGCAGGTATTCGGCCACGGTGGCCTTGCCCGATTTCATCAGGTCGTCGCGGCTGATGACCTGTACCGGCGACGCGGTCTCGGCCGTGGCCCGTTTGATGCTCGATCCGGTAATTTCCACACGTTGTACATTGGCATCTTGCGCCATTGCCGGCACAGCCATCATGCCAAGGCTGACCGCTGCTACGCTACCTGAAAAGATCAGGCGTACGGAGCGGGACATAACTGTTTCCATCATCATTCTCAAAACTCCGAAAGTAAGTTCGGCTGGCCGGTTTGCGACACAACCTCGCTAAGCTAAAAAAGATTGCTGCGTCGGCAATCGCTGTGGGTCAAACGGCATTTTGTGAGTTGCCGTGATTGATAAGACCACTTGCCGAGAAAGCTTGTCAACGCCGGGATGTGACCTTTCAGCATGGAAACAACAGTGTTTTTTCCAATGTTGCGATGTTTTTAAAATGGCATTTTTTTTAATGCTGCGCTGCGATATATGCTTTCCGCCGGCGTATTGAAATGGCGCTCATTCGTGGACGTAAGGGTTTCTACCAATACGTTTTTTTGTGGCGCCGATCCGGCTATGTTGCGTTGCGGAAAATGTTCGCAAGGCCGCGAGCGATCCTTGCCGCGCGTTGTACGCATGCTGCGGCTTTTTGCCCGGCGAACAGAATATGCGTTATCGTTACGCCTTTTTCCAGCTCGCCAGGACAGCGGCGCGACTGGCTGAAAACAAGGCATAGATCTTGCGAGGATGGACTGGTTTTGGCGGTGGAATCCTGTATCCCAGGGGGAAGCCAGTACAAGCGCACCAATACGGTGCGACAGATAATCGAGATGAAGGGTATTACATGAAGTCACCATGGATGCGGCGCGTGGCGCTGCTCGCCTGCCTGGCCACCCTGCCGCTGGCGGCCACTGCCGTTGCTGCGGATGCCGCCCCTGCCGCCGCGGCCGCGCCGGTCAAAACCTTGCGCTATATCCTGCCGGCCGCCGAGACGGGCTTTGATCCCGCTACCGCGCGCGACCTGTATTCGAACCACATCACGCAGGCCGTCTTCGACACCCTGTACACCTACGATTACCTGGCGCGCCCCGTCAAGGTGGTGCCCGGCGCGGCGGCCGCCATGCCGGAAGTGTCCGCCGACGGCAAGACCTACACCATCCGCCTGAAAAAAGGCATCCTGTTCACGCCCGACGCCGCGTTCGGCGGCAAGCGCCGCGAACTGACGATGGCCGATTATGTGTATTCGTGGAAGCGCCTGTTCGACCCGCGCCTGGCTTCGCCGCACAGCTGGCTGTTCGAAGGCAAGGTAGTGGGCCTGGACGACCTGGCGAAGGACGCGGCCAAGTCGAACAAGCTCGATTACAGCAAGAAAGTGGCCGGCCTGGAAATCCTCGACCCGTACACCTTGCGCATCTCGCTGACCAAGACGGATTTCAATTTCCCCATGATCCTCGCCTACGTGCCGACGGCCGCCGTGGCGCGCGAAGTGGTGGACAAGTATGGCGATGTGAAGGGCGAAGTGGGCTCGAATCCCGTGGGCACGGGCTACTACACCCTGGGCGAATGGACGCGCGGCAACCGCATCGTCCTGAACCGCAATCCGCAGCACTTGCCCGAGACGTGGAATTTCATGGCTGGCGACGACCCGGACGACCAGCGCATCGTGCGCCAGATGCAGGGTAAACGGATTCCCGCCATCGACCGCATCGAAATTTCCGTGATGATCGAAGACCAGTCGCGCTGGCTGTCCTTCCAGAGCGGCGGCACGGACGTGTTCTGGCTCGACGGTCCGCTGGCGCCGAAAGCACTGCTCAACGGCAAGCTGCGTCCCGAGCTGGCGGAGAAGGGCGTGCAACTGTCGCGCCTGCTGGACCCGGAGATCAGCTATTACTACTGGAACATGGAAGACCCCACCCTCGGTGGCTTCAGCAAGGAAAAGATCGCGCTGCGCCGCGCCATTGCCATGGCGCACAATATCGATGAAGAAATCCGCATCATCTGGAATGGCCAGGCCAAGCGCCTCGACTATCCGATACCGCCCGGTGTCGTCGGCTACGATCCGCACTACAAGAGCCTGCTGCAATACGATCCCGTGCTGGCCAATAAATTGCTCGACAAGTTCGGCTACAAGAAGGGCGCCGACGGCTGGCGCACTTTGCCTGACGGCAAGCCGCTGCTGATCCGCTACGCTTCGCGCAACGAAGCGAACGGCGTGCTGCAGGCGGAAATGTGGCGCAAGACGTACAACTCGCTGGGCATCCGCATGGAAAACGACCGCATGATCTTTTCCGACATCTTAAAAACGGAAAAGCAGTGCAAGATGCAGACGCGCACGGCGCCGTGGCTGGCCGACTATCCGGACGGCGACAATTTCATGCAGCTGTTCTATGGCCCGAACACGCACCAGAACAACAACGGCTGCTACCAGGACCCGGAATACGATAAATGGTACGCGGCCAGCCAGGCCATGCCGGCCAGCCCCGAGCGCGACGAGCTGTTCCACAAGATGGCGCGCCGCCTGGAAGTGAATGCGGGCGCCCTGATCGGCTATGCGCGCTACCGCAACATGCTGGCGCAAAAGTCTGTGCTCGGCTACAAGAAGCACCCGATCCTGTTCCAGGAATGGGCGTACATGGATATCGACAGCACGGGCGCGCCCGTGGTTGCCGCGCCAGCCCCTGCGGCCTCGGCCAATAAATAAGCAGCGCTTATAACAACAAGGAATCATTATGTTCGCTTATATCCTGCGCCGTCTGTGGCAGATGCTGCCGACCATGCTGGGCGTTGTCCTGCTGGTGTTTATACTGTTCAACTGGGTGGGCGGCGACCCCGCCTACATTTTGGCCGGCAAGATGTCGAGTGCGGAAAGCATCGCCAACATCCGCCGCCAGCTGGGTGTCGACCAGCCGTATTACGTGCAGCTGTGGATCTTCATCAAGCAGATCGTCACCTTTGACTTCGGCCAGAGCTGGGCCACGGGCGAAACCGTGTCGCACATCATCACTTCGCGCCTGGGCCCGTCCATGATGGTGCTGATTCCGCTGACCGTGCTGGAAACGTTTTTCGGCGTGGCGCTGGCGCTGGCCATCGCCTTCGTGCGCGGTTCGCTGACGGACCGCGCCGTCATGATCGCCTGCACGGTGGGCATGTCGATTTCCATCCTCGTCTACATCATCGTCTTCCAGTACGGCTTTGCCTACAAGCTGGGCCTGTTCCCCGTGCAGGGCTGGGGCGACAGCTTCTGGGAAAACCTGCTGCGCTATTCCACCTTGCCCATCCTGATCGGCCTGGCCGTGTCCATCGCGCCTACCCTGCGCCTATTCCGCACCTTCGTGCTGGACGAGGCGAACCAGGATTACGTGCGCACGGCGCGCGCCAAGGGCTTGAAGGAAGGCCGCATCATGTGGGTGCACGTGCTGCGCAACGCCGCCATTCCCATCATTACCTATGTGATGTCGAACTTGCCGGCCCTGCTGATCGGCGCTTTCCTGCTCGAGCGCTTCTTCGGCATCCCCGGCATCGGGCGTGAAGTGATCCTGGCCGTCGAGCGCAGCGACTTTCCGGTGATCAAGGCGATCACCGTGTATGTTGCCGCCGCCACCATGCTCTTCAACCTGCTCACCGACCTGCTGTACCAGGCGGTCGACCCTCGCGTACAACTGAAGTAGAAAGAGATGATGTCGAAACCTCATACTTCGCCCGGCCTGTGGGCCCTGGCGTGGCGCCGTTTGCGCGGCGACAAGATTGCAATGGTATCGCTGGCCGTGGTCGGCGCGTTTTTCCTGCTGGTGCTGGCGTCCGCCAGCGGCCTGGTGGCGGCGAACTGGGAAGATGAAGTGGCCGTCAGCTATGCGCCACCCACGTTTGTCGGCGCCGACAAGGACGCGGCCGCGGCCGGCGACGGGGCCATTCCCCTGGCCGACGAGCGCAGCGCGCCCACGCCCGTCAACGTGCTCGATCCGCTGGCCGACGACATCGCCGAATTGCGCGCCGAGTTGAAAAGCGATCCGTCCGCCGGCGTCGACATGTATGGCGTCACGGACCCGCTGGCCGACGACTTGACGGCCTTGCGCGCCGGCATGGGCAAGGCCAAGAAACTCGTCACGCACAAGGCGGCGACACTGCCGTTCGGCGCCGACAAGTGGGGCCACGACATCCTGCAGAAAACCATCAAGGGCGGCGAAACGTCGATCGTGGTGGGCCTGGTGGCAGCCTTGCTGGCCGTCGTGCTGGGCACGCTGTTTGGCGCCGTGTCCGGCTACTTCGGCGGCATGGTCGATGACTTCTTCAACTGGTTCTACAGCATCTTCACGTCGATTCCGTCGATCCTGATGATTCTCACCGTGGCGGCCGTGCTGCAGCAAAAGGGCGTGCTGACCATCGTGCTGATCCTGGGGTTGACGGGCTGGACGGGGCCGTACCGTTTGATCCGCGCCGAATACATCAAGCACAAGGCGCGCGAATACGTGATGGCGGCCGACGCCATCGGCGCTTCGCACTGGCGCAAGATGTTCTCGCATATCTTCCCCAACGTGAGTCACGTGGCGCTGGTGCAGATGTCCATCCTCGTGGTGGGCTTCATCAAGGCGGAAGTGATTTTGAGCTTCCTCGGCTTTGGCGTGCCGGTGGGTACCGTGTCGTGGGGCAGCATGCTCAACGAGGCACAAAATGAACTGATCCTGGGCAAATGGTGGCAGCTGACGGCCGCCGCCACGGCGATGGCCGTGCTGGTGACGGCGTTCTCGCTGTTTACCGATGCCTTGCGCGATGCGCTCGACCCCAAAGTGAAATAGGAGTTGCTCATGGACCAGAATAACCTGTTGGAAGTGCGCGACCTGCGCGTCACCTTCCGCCTGGACAAGAAGACCACGTTCGAAGCCGTCAAGGGCATCTCGTTCAACGTGCCGCGCAACAGCACCGTCGCCCTGGTGGGCGAATCGGGCAGCGGCAAGTCCGTCAGCTCCCTGGCCGTGATGGGCCTGCTGCCGCCGGATAACACCATCATCGATCCCGGATCCAGCATCCATTTCGGCGGACGCAATTTGCTGGACCTGTCGATCGCCGAGCGGCGCACCATGTGCGGCAAGGATATCTCGATGATCTTCCAGGAGCCGATGTCGTCCCTGAACCCCGTGTTTACGGTGGGTTTCCAGATCGCCGAAGTGCTGCGCCAGCACATGGGCATGAACCGCAAGCAGGCGCGGACCCGCACCCTGGAATTGCTCGAGGAAGTGGGCATACCCGACCCGGCCACGAAGATCGACGCCTACCCGAGCCAGATGTCGGGCGGCCAGCAGCAGCGCGTGATGATCGCCATGGCGATTGCCTGCGAACCGAAGCTGCTGATCGCGGACGAGCCGACGACGGCGCTGGACGTGACGATCCAGAAGCAGATCATGGACCTGATCGCGGCGCTGCAAAAGAAACACCAGATGTCCGTGCTGTTCATTACCCACGACCTGGGCCTGGTGGGCGAAATTGCCGACCAGGTGATCGTCATGCGCCATGGCGAAGTGCGCGAGACGGGCGAGGTGCGCCAGGTCTTCGAAGCGCCGCAGGACAGTTATACCAAGGCCCTGCTGCATTGCCGCCCGTCCCTGGACGAGCGGCCGTGGCGTTTGCCCGTCATCGCCGACTACATGGAAGGCAAGGCCGGCCCCGGCGTGGAAGTCAAACAGCGCACGCGCGGCTACACGCCGGGCGACGAACCCGTGCTGGTGGTGAATAACTTGAGCAAGAGCTTTTATACGCGCGAAGGCCTGTTCGGCAAGCGCGAATTCCAGGCCGTCAAGGATGTGTCGTTTACTTTGCCACGCGGCAAGACGCTGGGCGTGGTGGGCGAATCCGGTTCCGGCAAGACGACGGTGGGATTGACCCTGCTGCGTTTGCACCAGGCGACGGGCGGCACGGCCATGTTCCACGGCAAGGACCTGATTGCCATGCCGAACAAGGAATACCTGCCGTATAAGCGCCGCATCCAGATCATCTTCCAGAATCCGTATGCTTCGCTGAACCCCCGCTTCACGGTGGGACAGATCTTGCTCGAGCCTATGCGCATCCACAAGATCGGCGCCGACGACAAGGAGCGCATCGCCAAGGCCTACTGGCTGCTCGAGAAAGTGGGCTTGCCGGAACAGGCTTTCCACCGCTATCCGCACGAGTTTTCCGGCGGCCAACGCCAGCGCATCGCGATTGCCCGCTGCCTGACCATGCAGCCGGAAATTCTCGTGTGCGACGAATCCGTGTCGGCGCTGGACGTGTCCGTGCAGGCGCAGGTGCTGAACCTGCTGCAGGACTTGCAGGATGAATTCGGCCTGTCCTACATCTTCATTTCGCACGATTTGTCGGTGGTGAAATACATCGCCGACCAGGTGATGGTGATGCACAAGGGGCAGGTGGTGGAGCTGGCCGATTCGGATGAGCTGTACCGCAATCCCGTGCATCCTTACACGCGCACGCTATTGAGTGCCATCCCGAAGGGCGTGCAAATATAAACACGCTTTTGCGGTAAGATAGCGCCCATGCCCAACCTCATTTACCTGCTCGAACATTACGGTGTCCTGATTGTCTTTGGCATCGTGCTGGTGGAGCAGCTCGGCCTGCCGATTCCCGCCTTTCCCATCCTCGTGGTGGCGGGGGCGCTGGCCGTCGATGGCGACATGAATGGGGGATTGGTGCTGGCCGCCGCGCTGGGCGCCTGCCTGATCAGCGACTTCACGTGGTTCCGCGCGGGCCGCCATTTCGGCAAGCGCATCCTGCGGCTGCTGTGCCGCATCTCGCTGTCGCCCGATTACTGCGTCAGCCAGACGGAAGACAAATTCAAGCGCTGGGGCCCGAAAGCCCTGGTCGTCTCCAAGTTCGTGCCGGGATTCAATACCGTGGCCGCACCCATGTCGGGGGCGCTGGGCACGCCGCCGGGCCAGTTTTTCCTGTACGCGGGCCTGGGCGCCTTGCTGTGGAGCGGCACGGGCATCGTCGTCGGCGTGATCTTCCATGCCAGCGTGCAGCAGGTGCTCGACTTGCTCAGCACCATGGGCAGCACGGCCTTGCTGATGCTGGCTACCTTGCTGGGCCTGTTCCTGCTGTATAAATTCCTCGAGCGCCGGCGTTTCCGCCAGGCCTTGCAGATCGAGCGCATCGGCATCGATGAATTGCTGGACCTGATCGAGCAGGGCGAAGAACCGCTGATGGTCGATGCGCGCAGCGCCACGGCGCAGGCGCTGGAACCGGCCGTGCCGGGCGCCTTGTTCTTCAATGGCAAGGAGCCGGTGCCGGCCATGATCGCCATGGACAAGGACCGCCACATCATCGTGTATTGCAGCTGTCCCAACGACGTGACGGCCGCGCAAGTGGCCAAGCTGCTGCACCAGCACGGCTTTCACCGGGCCAAGCCCCTGCATGGCGGCCTCGACGCGTGGAATGCTGCCTACCGCTCGGACCAGCCGGCGCCCGCCAGCCTGCTGGGCGAAGGCTTGCCCTCCTGATCCGCACTGCCGCCGGCACGCCAGGCTGGCAGTAAAAAGCCACGGTAAAAACCGGTAGTAATAATACGAAAACACCATTGCCAGGCTGCCCGGACGGCAGCGCGACAGCCGTACCGCCACGGACAAAGCGGCTTTGCGCAAACTCCGGCATACTCTGCTTTCAAGGCGATTCCTGCTGCTGTGCAGCATGGTTTTCGTGCGCCTGCCGAGTGCAAGCGCTCACTATGAATCATTGTTTATGAGCAACTTTGGCCGTGCCTGTTGCATTTGGAGTGGAACTACCAATAAAGGCTTGTTTTGATGTACTTAAACTACAAACTTTGCTTGCCTCCGGGCGCATTCATCCTTTAAGCTTGGCGTCCCATGCGTCCCACTTCATCATTTAAAATCATGAGCGCTTCGTCTTCACCCGTATTGCCGACTTCTGCCTTTGCCGATGGACCGCGCCTGCTGGCCGACGTGGGCGGCACGAATGCCCGTTTCGCCCTGGAAGTGGCCGCCGGCCACATCACCCTGGTGGAAGTGCTGCCCTGTGCCGATTACCCGAGCCTGTCCGCCGCCCTGCAAGCCTATCTGGCCCTGCCGCACATCGCTGCCGCGGGCGGACAAGCCGTACGCCATGCCATGATCGCCATCGCCAACCCGGTCGACGGCGATTTCCTCAGCATGACGAACCATCACTGGTCGTTCTCGATCCGCGCCATGCGCGAAGAGTGCGGTTTCACGACCCTGGACGTGGTCAACGATTTCACGGCCCTGGCGCGCGCCTTGCCGCAGCTGTCGAGCGAGCAGAAGCATCAGATCGGCGCGGGCACGGCCCGTCCGAACACGGCCATCGGTTTGATCGGCGCCGGCACGGGCCTGGGCGTGTCGGGCCTGATTCCGTCGCACGGCGGCTGGATCGCCCTGCAAAGCGAAGGCGGCCACGTCAGCTTTGCGCCGTTCAATGAAGTGGAAGTGAGCATTCTGCAATTTGCCTGGCGCGAATATGAACACGTCTCGGCCGAACGCCTGATTTCCGGCGATGGCCTGGAACTGATCTACCGGGCCCTGGCCGATCGCGCGGGCGTGCCGGCCGAAGACTTGCCGGCGGCGGAGATCACGCGCCGCGCGCTGGCTGGCGAATCGCAGCTGTGCGACGACGTCATCGAAGCGTTCTGCTGCATGCTGGGCACGGTGGCGGGCAACGTCGCCGTCACCCTGGGCGCGCTGGGCGGTATCTATATCGGCGGCGGCATCGTGCCACGCCTGGGCGCGCGCTTCGACCGTTCCGGTTTCCGCGCCCGCTTCGAGCGCAAGGGCCGCTTCGCCAATTATGTGTCGCAAGTGCCCACCTTCGTCATCACGGCGCAGTACCCAGCTTTCCTGGGCGCATCGGCCATTCTCTCGGAGAAACTCGCCTCCCTGTGATGCGGGGAGCGGGCGATGTGTCGCGCCAGGACCGGGTAAAACGCGTGTTTTGCCCGGTTTTGCGCTTTTCCGCTTTTTATCAGGTACAATTGGCATCGTTGGATGAAACGACGACTGTCGCTCTCCGGTCTGGCTGATTGGCCGCCACGGGAGAAGCAGCTGCTCCGGAGTTCGTTTCATTGCTGGTTATTTAAGGCCAGCACCATGGATGGCAGGACTTTCACTGCATCCGCTTTAGTCCCGCTTTGCGCGCATCGGCCAAGGCGTCGGAAAAACAGCCTCAACTAGTAACCCAGCACGGCGTCATCATGATGTCTGCCATCTGTTACGTTGAAATGAACGTTTTTGATTTCTTTCTCTGCATACGAATTGCAACACACATCCGCACAGAATTGCTATGAATACAATTGAGGCTAAAAAAGTCCTCGAAACCGCGTTGCTGTGCGCTCGTGAATCGCTGACGATCCACAGCCTGAAAAAGCTGTTCGTCGATGCGGACGAGAATGGTCGCGTGCGTGGTGTCGGCGTCGGTGCCGACACGATCAAGCAATTGCTGGAAGAGTTGCGGCAAGAGTGGGAAGGGCGCGGCATCGAGATCGTCAGTCTGGCCTCGGGCTGGCGCTTTCAAAGCCGCCCGGAAATGAAGATGTATCTCGATCGCATGACGCCCGAGCGGCCGCCCAAGTATTCGCGGGCGACCCTGGAAACCCTGGCCATCATCGCCTACCGCCAGCCGGTGACGCGCGGCGATATCGAAGAGATTCGCGGCGTTGCCGTCAATTCGCAGACGATCAAGATGCTGGAAGACCGTGGCTGGGTCGATGCCATCGGCTACCGCGACGTGGTGGGAAGGCCGGCCTTGCTGGCCACCACCAAGCAGTTTTTGGATGACCTGGGTTTGCATTCGCTGTCCCAGCTGCCGCCTTTGCAGCAAATCAGCGAGATGCAGGGCAATGGGCTCGAAGCCCTGGAAGCGGCCCTGCAGGAAAATTTTGATAAAGCAAGCAATGAGCTTGCCCACCAGCTTGGTGCAGGTAGCAATACGGCTGTGACAGATGTAGATGTGACAGCAAGCCTTGATGCCGGCCCCGATGCTTCGCCCACGGACGAAGCCTACACTCACGACCCTGCGCCAGAACTAACGGTTGACGCTGCGCCAGGTCAGCACAGCCAAGAAACGAAGAATGAATAATCCGAACACACCCGAGACAGTAACCGCCAGCGACGAAGCCGTCGTTGCCAAGCCCAAGCGCCGCACCAAGGCCCAGATCGAAGCTGACGCCGTTGCTGCAACTGCTGCCGCCGCTGCCGGCGACACCGTCGCTGCCAAGCCGAAGCGCCGCACGAAAGCCGACGTGGCCGCCGACGCGCCTGTCGCCGCTGCTGGCGATGCTGCTGAAGCTGCGCCAGTCGCCAAGAAAACCCGCGCCAAGCCGGCCCTGAAAGCCGTGGCCGACGCCGCGGAAGCTGCTGCCGAGGCAGTCGCCGCGCCGGCGCCGCGTCCGCCGCGCGCCCGCGCCGCCGCCAAGGCCGCTGCCGCCGTTGCCGAGACGGCGCCGGAAGCCGTCGCCGACAAGCCGGCCGAAGCGCGTCCGACGCGCGGTCCGCGCCAGATGCGTGGCGTGCAGGCGGAGCGCGCGCTGCGCCAGCCGCCGCGCGCCGAAGCGCCGCAGGCAGCGGAAGCCGCGCCTGCCGCTGAGCAAGCCGCCGCGCCTGTCGCCGATGTGTTCGACGCTGAAGGCAACCTCGTTTCCGGTCCGCGCCTGCCGCGCGGTCCGCGCAACGACGTGCCGGGCGCCGGCAAGAATGCGGGCAAGAGCCGCAAGAAGGGCAAGGGCCGCCAGGCTGCGCCAGGCAAGGTCAGCGATGCCGATGCCGTGTTCTCGTTCGTCACCTCCGACGCTTTCGACAGCGAAGAAGGCGGCACGGGCCGCGCGCAAAAAGCTGTCGTGCGCCGCGACCTGACGTCCGACGACGATGCGCCGAAGCTGCACAAGGTGCTGGCCGAAGCCGGTCTCGGTTCGCGCCGCGACATGGAAGACCTGATCATTTCGGGCCGCGTGTCCGTCAATGGCGAGCCGGCCCACATCGGCCAGCGCATCCTGCCGAGCGACCATGTGCGCATCAACGGCAAGTTGATCCAGCGCCGCGTCAGCAAGAAGCCGCCGCGCGTGCTGGTGTACCACAAGCCGGCCGGCGAAATCGTCAGCCACAACGACCCGGACGGCCGTCCATCCGTGTTCGACCGTTTGCCGACCATGAAGGCCGGCAAGTGGCTGGCCGTTGGCCGCCTCGACTTCAACACGGAAGGCTTGCTGCTGTTTACCACTTCCGGTGACCTGGCCAACCGCCTGATGCACCCGCGCTACGGCATCGACCGCGAGTACGCCGTGCGTACCCTGGGCGAGCTGGAAGAGGGTATGCGCCAGAAACTGCTGGCCGGCGTCGAGCTGGAAGACGGCATGGCGCAGTTCTCGAAGATCGCCGATGGCGGCGGCGAAGGCATCAACAAGTGGTACCGCGTGGTGATCGGCGAAGGCCGTAACCGCGAAGTGCGCCGCATGTTCGAAGCGATCGGCCTGACCGTCTCGCGCCTGATCCGTACCCGCTACGGCGCCATGACCCTGCCGAGCGGCCTGAAGCGCGGCCGCTGGGAAGAGATGGATGAAAACACCGTGCGCGACCTGCTGGCCGCCTACGGCATCGAAAAGAAAATGCCGCCTTCGGGCGATCCTCGTGCCGCTGGCGCCGCCAAGGGCCGCGAAGCGCGCAAGGCGAGCCGCGATGACGAGCCGAATGGCAACCGCATCGATGTGAGCAACCGCAACGCCGATCCATTCCCCGTCGCGCCGCGCCGTGGCCAGCCGCAAGGCCAGTTTGCCCGTCCGCAAGGCCAGGGCCGCCCTGGCGGCGCCGGCCGTCCAGGCGAAGCGCGTGGTCCAGGCCGTGGTCAGCCGCAAGGTCCGTTCCAGGGCGGGCAGCCGCGTTCGTCGGCATCGTTCGAAGGCGCGCCGCAAGGCCGTGCTCCGCGCGCCGCTGGCCAGGGCCAGGGCCGTCCCGGTGGCGAAGGCCGCGCGCCGCAGCGCGGTCCGCGCCAGCCCGATCCGCTGCAAACGGCATTCGGCTTCGCCAACACGGGTCCGCGCCGCAATGCGGGTGGTGCCGGTGGGCAAGCGCGTTCCGGTGGTCAGCCCCGTGGCGGCATGGATCGTGGCGGCATGGATGGCATGCCGCGCCGCCGCAGCAAAGGTTAATTCAGGGGATTTCTTCTTGCGCGCCCGATAATCTGCCGCGGGCGCGCGCTCTTGTTACTGTTGTAAGCCGGGCCGCTCCTTGTGTGCGGCATTGCGGCGAAGTTAATAAGAGGTTATAATCTGCAGCCTAATAAAAGTTCTCCGCAGGGTTGTTTGGTGGGGAGTGCTTTCATCTGGTTGGGGAAATACAAGAAGATGGGCAGATGCCCATTTTTTTTTTGTTGAACCGTTTGTAATGGCTCCGCAAGGGGCCATATATGACTTGAATGCGTGTTTTTGCATGTTGCCGGCGCCCGATGTGGCGCTGTCATGCCGAAAACGGGCCTTATTTCTGGAGAATTTCTTGCAGCAGTTGGGATTAATTGAAAAGACAGTTACAGGTCTGGGCTATGAGCTCGTTGATGTCGAACGTGCCGAGCGCGGACTGCTGCGCGTCTTTATTGATTTCAGCGCCGCCGATGCCGCTGAAAAAGGTCCGATCACGGTCGAAGACTGTGCCACGGTGAGTCACCAGTTATCGCATGTGTTGACGGTAGAGAACGTTCCTTACGAACGTCTCGAGATTTCTTCCCCGGGTCTCGATCGTCCGGTGCGCAAGCTGGAAGACTTCGTCCGTTTCGCAGGGCAGGAAATCATCGTCAAGCTGATGGTGGCGATGCCGGGTACGAACAACCGGAAATCGTTCCAGGGGATCTTGCAAGAACCCGTGGGCGATAAATTGTCGTTGGAATTTGAAGGTAAGGATGGTCCGGCGATGTTGGAGTTTACGCTCGCCGATGTGGATAAGGCACGCTTGGTGCCGCAGGTGGTTTTTAAGGGACGCAAAGCATGAGCCGCGAAGTTTTATTATTGGTTGACGCGCTGGCGCGCGAAAAAAACGTCGATAAAGATGTCGTCTTCGGCGCCCTCGAATTCGCGTTGGCGCAAGCCACGAAGAAACGGTATGAGGGTGAGGTAGACATCCGCGTTTCGATCGACCGCGAAACGGGCGAATTCGAATCGTTCCGCCGCTGGCACGTGGTGCCCGATGAAGCAGGTCTGCAACTGCCGGATCAGGAGATCCTGCATTTCGAGGCTAAAGAACAGATTCCCGATATCGAAGTCGATGACCACATCGAAGAGCCGATCGAATCCGTTGAATTCGGCCGCCGTTTCGCCCAGGATACCAAACAGGTCGTCCTGCAGCGCGTGCGTGACGCCGAACGTGAACAGATCCTGGTCGACTTCCTGGAACGCGGCGATTCGCTCGTTACCGGCACCATCAAGCGCATGGAACGCGGCGACGCCATCGTCGAATCGGGCAAGATCGAAGCACGTTTGCCGCGCGACCAGATGATCCCGAAAGAGAATCTGCGTATCGGCGACCGCGTCCGTGCCTACATCTTGCGCATCGACCGCAACATGCGCGGCCCGCAAGTGATTCTGTCGCGCACCGCGCCGGAATTCATCATGAAGCTGTTCGAACTGGAAGTGCCGGAAATCGAGCAAGGCATGCTGGAAATCAAATCCGCAGCCCGCGATGCCGGCGTGCGCGCCAAGATCGCCGTCTACACGGCCGACAAGCGCATCGATCCGATCGGTACTTGCGTCGGCATGCGCGGTTCGCGCGTGCAGGCTGTGACCGGCGAACTCGGTGGCGAACGTGTCGACATCGTGTTGTGGTCGGAAGATCCGGCGCAGTTCGTCATCGGCGCCCTGGCGCCGGCGAACGTGTCGTCGATCATGGTCGATGAAGAAAAACACGCGATGGATGTTGTCGTCGATGAAGAAAACCTGGCAATCGCGATCGGCCGTTCCGGCCAGAACGTGCGCCTGGCCTCGGACCTGACCGGCTGGAAGATCAACATCATGACGGCCGAAGAATCGGCTGACAAAGCTGCCCAGGAAACGGCTGCCGTGCGCATCCTGTTCATGGAAAAGCTCGATGTCGACCAGGAAGTGGCCGATATTCTGGTGGAAGAAGGTTTCGCCAGTCTGGAAGAAATCGCTTACGTGCCAATTTCCGAAATGCTGGAAATCGAATCGTTTGACGAAGATACCGTCAATGAACTCCGTACCCGTGCGCGTGATGCGCTCGTGACCGAAGCGATTGCTTCGGAAGAGGGTCTGGAAGGCATGGACGAGGCGTTGGTCGGTCTGGAAGGCATGGACCGCATTACCGCCGGCAAGCTGGGTCTGGCTGGTATCAAGACCGTTGAAGCATTTGCAGCACTGGCATACGACGAATTTGGCGCAATCCTGGCCTTGTCTGCGGACCGTGCGCGTGAACTGATTACAAGTGAATTTAAAGATGTGACCGACGATGAGATGAAGTTGGTTGACTCGAAATACGACGATCGTGCCAAGGCGTTGCAAGCCAAGGCATGGAGTCTGGCCGAATCCGCAAAGGCTTAATTTGAGTATCTTTATCATCTCCGCGACACATAGAAAAGAGGACTGAATGGCGAGTAACAACGTAGCCCAATTTGCCACCGAACTGAAGATGCCTGCAGATTTGCTGCTGACGCAGCTGCGTTCTGCCGGCGTCGAGAAAAGTTCGACGTCAGATCCATTGTCGAAAGATGATAAGGACAAGCTTTTGGATCATCTGCGCCGCACACACGGCGCAGCGGCTGACACAGAAAAGAAAAAAATCACCGTGACCCGCAAGGAAACGACTGAAATCAAGCAAGCTGACGCCACCGGCAAGTCGCGCACCATCCAGGTGGAAGTGCGCAAGAAACGCACTTTCGTCCAGCGTGACGAAGCTGCGCCGGTCGCAGCCGAGCCGGCTGCGCCTGCCGCACCGGTCATCGATCCCGCCGACGTGGCGCGCCGTGAAGAAGAAGCCCGTAAACAGGCTGAACTGATCGCCCGCCAGGAAGCCGATCTGCGCGAAAAGCAAGAACGTCTGGCCAAGCTCGACGCGGAAAAAGAAGCCCAGGCGAAAGCCACGCAACAGGCTGAACTGGCTGCGAAGAAAGAAGCGGAAGCGGAAGCGAAGAAAGCGGCTGCCAAGGCTGCTGCTGCGCCTGCCGCCAGCACCGCTGCGCCTGTCGTTGACGATGCCGCTGCCGAAGCGAAAAAAGTTGCTGCTGCTGAAGAAGCGAAGAAGAAAGCCGCTGCCGCTGCTGTTGCCGCCAAGGAAGCCGCTGACAAAGCGGAAGCCACCGAGCGTGCACGCAAGGCCGTTGCCGACGAAGTCGCCCAGATCAAGGCCATGATGAACGCGCCACGCCGCGCCATCAAAGCCCCTGAGCCAGCACCGGTGCCGGTCAAGCCGAAGGCGCCGGAAGGCACCCTGCACAAGCCTGCTGACAAGAAACCTGGCGACAAGCCGGGCGACAAGAAGCCTGCTGTTGCAGACAAGAAATCCATCAAGTCGGCCAATGTGTCGTCCACCTGGTCCGATGACGCGAAAAAACGCGGCACCACCGGTGGTCCCAAGCCACGCGGCAACAGCGGCCCAGGCGGCCGTGACAGCTGGCGCGGTGGCGCGAAGGGCCGTCGCCCGACGCACCATGACGACCGTGAATCGAACTTCCAGGCACCTACGGAAGCCGTCGTCAAGGACGTGCACGTACCGGAAACGATCACCGTGGCCGAACTGGCGCACAAAATGTCCGTCAAGGCATCCGAAGTCATCAAGCATTTGATGAAATTGGGCCAGATGTGCACGATCAACCAGGTGCTGGACCAGGAAACCGCCATGATTCTGGTGGAAGAAATGGGCCACAAGGCGTTCGCCGCCGAACTGGACGATCCGGAAGCGCTGCTGGCCGACGTGGGCGAACACGCGCACTTCGAAACCAAGCCACGCGCACCGGTGGTCACCGTCATGGGTCACGTCGACCACGGCAAGACCTCGCTGCTCGATTACATCCGCCGCGCCAAGGTTGCATCGGGCGAAGCGGGCGGCATTACGCAGCATATCGGCGCATACCACGTCGATACGCCACGCGGCATGATCACCTTCCTCGACACCCCGGGCCACGAAGCGTTTACCGCGATGCGTGCCCGTGGCGCCAAGGCAACCGACATCGTCATTCTGGTGGTTGCCGCCGACGATGGCGTGATGCCGCAAACGAAAGAAGCGATTGCCCATGCGAAAGCAGCCGGCGTGCCGCTGGTGGTGGCGATCAACAAGGTCGACAAGCCGGGTGGCAACGTGGACCGCGTGACGCAGGAACTGGTCGCCGAACAAGTCGTGCCGGAAGAATACGGTGGCGAATCGCCATTCGTGCCCGTCTCGGCCAAAACGGGTCAAGGTATCGACGACCTGCTGGAACAAGTGCTGCTGCAAGCCGAAGTGCTGGAACTGACGGCACCGGTCGAAGCGCCTGCGCGCGGCCTGGTAGTCGAGGCGCGTCTGGACAAGGGCCGTGGTCCTGTCGCGACGATCCTGGTGCAGTCCGGTACCTTGCGCCGCGGCGACGTGATCCTGGCTGGCTCTTCGTATGGCCGCGTTCGCGCCATGCTGGACGAGAACGGCAAGTCGATCGCCGAAGCGGGTCCTTCGATTCCGGTCGAAATCCAGGGCTTGACGGAAGTGCCGGTTGCCGGTGAAGAAGTCGTCGTCATGGCTGACGAGCGCAAGGCGCGTGAAATCGGTCTGTTCCGTCAAGGTAAGTTCCGCGACGTGAAACTGGCGAAACAGCAAGCTGCGAAACTGGAAAACATGTTCGACCAGATGGCCGAAGGCGAAGTGAAAAACTTGCCATTGATCATCAAAACCGACGTGCAAGGTTCGCAAGAAGCATTGGTTGGTTCGTTGCAGAAACTGTCGACCTCCGAAGTGCGCGTACAAGTGGTTCACGCGGCAGTCGGCGGCATCACGGAATCGGACGTCAACCTGGCAGTCGCCTCGAAAGCGGTCATCATCGGCTTTAACGCCCGTGCTGATGCCCAGGCACGCAAGCTGGCCGAGTCGAATGGCGTGGACATTCGCTACTACAACATCATTTACGATGCGATCGACGAGATCAAATCGGCGTTGTCGGGCATGTTGGCACCAGAGAAACGCGAAACGGTCATCGGCCAGGTCGAGATCCGCCAGGTTATCCTGGTCTCGAAAGTGGGCGCGATTGCCGGTTGCCTGGTCACCGATGGCGTGGTCAAGCGTGCTTCTTCCGTCCGCCTGTTGCGCAACAACATCGTGGTGTGGAGCGGCGAGATCGACTCCCTGAAACGCTTCAAGGACGATGCGAAAGAAGTTCGCGCCGGTCTGGAGTGCGGCCTGTCGCTGAAGAACTACAACGACATTCAGGTTGGCGACACACTGGAAGTATTCGAAGTCCAGGAAATCGCTCGTACCCTGTAATCACAGCAGTAATGGCGCGGACACTTTGTCCGCGCAAATACGTGGGGCGCATTGGTCAACGGGCAACCGTTTGACCCATGCGCCCTGCGGCACTTAGGACAGCATAAAATCATGGCTAAACATAGCAAAACCATGCCAGCGCGCGGCTTGCGCGTGGCCGACCAGATCCAGCGCGATCTGGCAGAAATCGTCGCCTACGAATTGAAAGATCCGCGCGTGGGCACGATGATCACCATCACCGAAGTGCAGATCACGCCCGATTACGCGCACGCCAAGGTGTTTTTCACGATGTTGAAAGACAGCAAGGAAGCCATCAAGAATACGACCGAAGGCCTGATGGCCGCGGCCGGTTTCATCCGTGGCTTGCTGGGCAAGCGCCTGCACATCCACACCTTGCCGATGCTGCATTTCGTGCACGACAGCTCGACCTCGCGCGGCATGGAAATGTCCTTGCTGATCGACAAGGCCAACGCCACGCGCGCGGCCGATGCCGAGCCGGACGCGAAACCCGAGACGGACGAGCAGTAAGCGTGGCCGGTCCGAAGAAACCGCCCGGCATCAAGCGGGTGCGCGACCTCGTCGATGGCGTTTTGCTGCTGGATAAGCCCGTGGGCTGGTCCAGCAACGATGCGCTGATCAAGGCCAAGCGCGTGCTGAACGCGAAGAAGGCGGGCCATACGGGCACCCTGGATCCGTTCGCCACGGGTTTGCTGCCGCTGTGCTTTGGCGAGGCAACGAAGTTCTCGCAGGACTTGCTGGAAGCGGACAAGACCTACGAAACCCTGGTGCACCTGGGGCAGACGACGGATACGGGCGACACGGAAGGCGAGGTGCTGGAAACGCGCGACGTCAACGTCACCGTAGAGCAGATCGAAGCCGTGCTGGCGCAGTTCCGCGGGCCCATCCTGCAGACGCCGCCCATGTACTCAGCCTTGAAAAGAGACGGCAAGCCCTTATATGAGTATGCAAGGGCAGGCATCACCCTGGAGCGCGAAGCGCGCCCGGTGACCATCCACAAGCTCGAGTTCCTCGGCTACGAAGCCCCGTTCCTGAAATTGTCCGTGATGTGCAGCAAGGGTACGTATATTCGCGTGCTGGGCGAAGATATCGGCCATGCCCTCGGTTGCGGCGGCCACTTGAACGCCTTGCGCCGCACGCAGGTGGGCAACCTGACGCTGGACGGCGTCGTCACGCTCGACGAGCTGACGGCGCATGCCACGCCGTTAAGCTTGCTGGCGCCCGTCGATGCCCTGTTGTCGAGCTTTCCCGCCGTCCAGCTGACGGAAGAATTGGCCAAGCGTTTCCTGCATGGCCAGCGCATCGCGCTGGGCAAGGAAGACGTCGCCGTACCAGCCGAGCCGGGCAGGGTGCGCGTGTATCAAGACAGTAAACTGCTGGGCACGGGCCAGTTGCAGGAGTACAGCATCCTGGCGCCGGAGCGTCTGATCGCGACAGCGCATCAATAAGTCACAGCAACGTCATATTACCCAGCGACACTCGTCAAACAGTGTCGCTTTTTTAAACAAACCGTCCCCGACTGAGGGAGCCGCCAGCATTTTTAGATAGCGTTGCAACGCAACATGCTATACTACGCGGTTCCGGAAATAGATTAGCATTCGGGTATCTCGTACATCTTGTACGCACTCCGCAGTTTTTCAGTAACTACTACGACCATGTCAAATACAAAACGCGCAATTCGTAATATCGCCATTATCGCCCACGTTGACCACGGCAAAACCACCCTCGTGGACCAGCTGCTGCGTCAGTCCGGCACCTTCCGTGAAAACCAAGCGGTCGACACCCGAGTCATGGACTCGAACGACCTGGAAAAGGAGCGCGGCATTACGATTCTGTCGAAGAACTGCGCCGTTGAGTACGAAGGCACCCACATCAACATCGTCGACACCCCAGGCCACGCCGACTTCGGCGGCGAAGTGGAACGTGTTCTGTCGATGGTGGACTCGGTTCTGCTGCTGATCGATGCACAGGAAGGCCCGATGCCGCAAACCCGTTTCGTCACACGCAAAGCGCTGGCACTGGGTCTGAAGCCTATCGTGATCGTCAACAAGATCGACCGTCCAGGCGCACGTCCGGACTGGGCCATCAACCAGACGTTCGAACTGTTCGACAAGCTGGGCGCTACCGACGAACAACTGGACTTCCCTATCGTTTACGCTTCGGGCCTGAACGGCTATGCCGGCCTGACCGAAGACGTGCGCGGCGGCGACATGAAGCCGATGTTCGACGCCATCCTGGAACACGTTCCAGTGCGCGACGACAATCCTGAAGGTCCGCTGCAAATGCAGATCACCTCGCTCGACTACTCGTCGTACGTGGGCAAGATCGGCATTGGCCGCGTCAACCGCGGTACCGTTAAAGTTGGTCAGGACGTGCTGGTCATCAATGGCCCAGGCGCGACCCCGATCAAGGGCCGCATCAACCAGGTGCTGAACTTCAAGGGCCTGGAGCGCGTGCTGGTGGACGAAGCCGTCGCCGGCGACATCTGCCTGATCAACGGTATCGACGAAATCGGCATCGGTTCGACCCTGTGCGCCGTGGACACGCCAGAAGCGCTGCCGATGCTGACCGTCGACGAGCCGACCCTGACCATGAACTTCATGGTCAACAACTCGCCACTGGCTGGCCGCGAAGGCAAGTTCGTGACCTCGCGTCAACTGCGTGACCGTCTGGAAAAAGAATTGAAAGCCAACGTTGCTCTGCGCGTGGCACCAACCGACGACGACACGATCTTCGAAGTATCGGGCCGCGGCGAGCTGCACCTGACGATTCTGATCGAAAACATGCGTCGCGAAGGCTTCGAGCTGGCCGTATCGCGTCCACGCGTGGTGTTCAAGATGGTTGATGGCGTGCGCCACGAGCCGTTTGAAAACTTGTCGGTTGACGTTGAGGAAGCGAACCAGGGCGGCGTCATGGAAGAACTGGGCCGTCGTCGCGGCGACCTGCAAAACATGGAATCGGATGGCAAGGGCCGCGTGCGTCTCGAGTACCTGATCCCGGCACGTGGCCTGATCGGCTTCCAGGGCGAATTCATGACCCTGACCCGCGGCACCGGCCTGATGAGCCACGTATTCCACGAATACGCACCAGTCGACAACACCCGTGGCGAAATGGCTGGCCGTCGCAACGGCGTGCTGATCTCGCAGGACGACGGCGCTGCTGTTGCCTACGCTATCTGGAAACTGCAAGACCGCGGCCGCATGTTCGTGTCGCACAATGACCCAGTCTACGAAGGCATGGTCATCGGTATCCACTCGCGCGACAACGACCTGGTCGTCAACCCGATCAAGGGCAAGCAGCTGACCAACGTGCGTTCGTCGGGTACCGACGAAGCAGTGCGCCTGGTACCGCCAATTCAGATGTCGCTGGAATACGCAGTCGAATTCATCGAGGACGACGAACTGGTGGAAATCACGCCTAAATCGATCCGTCTGCGCAAGCGCTTCCTGAAAGAGCACGAGCGTAAAAAAGCGTCGCGCGACGCGTAATATGTAGTGCTGGCATGGTCGCTTGGCCATGCTGCTGTCAAACCCGCTGTGCTGCATGCCTGACAGGCCATGCACACAGCGGGTTTGTCGTTTACGGCTGTCGTGATTGCTTGGCTCAGCCGCAGCTGTAACGGAAGGTGTCGTCCAGTTCCAGCGGTAGCACCAGCGTCCGGAAGTTTTCGGCCTTGGCCTCGGCGCAAAGCATGGTTCGCGCATCTGCTGCATTGGTACGGTAATCAGCGCGGTATTCGGCGTTGAAGACAGGCTTGGCCGCAGCCGTAAACGGATGCAGCTTGTCGCATTCGCCGAATTCATGACATTGTTCGTTGACTGCGAAGTCGAACTCGTTGACCAGCAGCGCAACCTGCGCCAGGTCGTTTTTCAAGCCCACTTTCAGATTGCGGCGGTGTGCTTCCGTGGCAAGAAAACGGTTGTAGTCGAGCTGGTCACTGGCCGTGAGCGGAAAGCCCGTGCTGTTTGCATAGCCATCCACATTGTCCGGTTCGACGCCGTCGCAGCCCTTGGAGACGGCCAGATCGAGGCGGCGCTGTGCCATGAATTGCCGCACATTGGCCGAGCGTATGTCGAGCCAGCGCTCGCCAGCCCAGCCGGCCAGCTTGCTACCCATGTCCGTCGGCTTGAATACGCCGGCATCAGACCTGAAATCTTCGGACGAGCCGGCCGAAAAATAGCAGACGACGTGCCGACCCTGCCGGTGCAGTTGGTCGATGGTGGCCTGCGCCGCGTCGACCAGATCGACATCATAGACTGCGGCGTCGTAGCTGGTGTTAATGGCGCCCCGCAGTTGCCACTGCCAGGTGTCGTTCACGGCGAGCTGCCATTTTCCTGCTGCCGGGACCGGCGTCGGTGCGGGCGTTGATACGACGGGTACTGGTGCGGCGGCAGTGTCGCCGCCGCCTCCGCAGGCTGCCAGCGCGCAGGCGATGACCGTGATGGACATCGTTCGCTGACAGATGGTATGACTCAGTATTTTCTTCATGTGTATATCTTGGAGGGAATGGGCGACAGGATCCGTCGGTCAGGTACGATGGATGCCTTGCCGGCGTCTGGCATCGCCGGCGAATATAATTGGCGTCGTTCCGGATGAGATGGAGGCTGTTTTTCATTCAGGTTGAAGTGGAAAAATGCATGGGTGGCGACCTGGCATGAGAAGAGACAGGTCGGCCGCCGTTATTTTTGCCGATGACGCAGGTCCGGTGAAGTGGCCTGCCGGATAAACTCCTTATACCAATAGTAACCAGTGTTCGAGGCAAGGCTCGTCGATGGATAAATTGAAATGCATGGAAACGCTGGTGCGTGTCGTCGAAGCGGGAAACTTCACACTGGCCGGAAACAAGCTGGGCATTACTACGGCGATGGTCGGTAGGCAAATACGACAGCTGGAAGAGTTGCTGGGTACACGGCTGCTCAAGCGCGATACGCGCAAGCAGAACCTGACCGAGGCCGGCCTGCATTTCTACCGCAGCGCCAAGGACATACTCGATCATCTGGACCGTGCGCAGGAAATGGCGCAGGATGTGAATCGGGAGCCGCGTGGCAGGTTGCGGATTGCCACGCCCATTTCGATGGGGAGCGCCATTCTGGCGCCATTGATCGTTCAGTATCAGCAGCGATTTCCACAAGTGGAAATTGAGCTGGTGCTGGCAAATGCCATGGTTGATCTGATCGAAGAGGGTATCGATCTTGCCGTGCGCGTTGGACACTTGCCGGACTCGGGATTGATTGCGCGTCCCTTGCGCGCTTTTCAGAACCGCATCTGCGCGTCGCCCGCCTACCTCGCGCGTGCTGGCACGCCGGTGCAGTGGTCCGATCTGAAAATGCACCAGTGCCTGGTACATCAGGCGTGGCACCCGGAGTGGGTGGCGCAAGACGGCAGCCTGCTGGCCTGGCCGGTTCAGCAGGCCTTTTCGGCGAATGACGGCTATGCCTTGCGCGCGGCGGCGCTGGCGGGGGCCGGCTTGCTCTTGCAGCCCGAGGTCATGCTGGCGGAGGCCATTGCGAAAGGTGAGCTGGTGGTGGTGCTGGACCGATTCGCGCCGCCGCCCGTTCCGGTGCATCTGCTCTACTTGCAGGACCCGTATCCGCGTCGCCGTTTGGTCAGCCTGGTTGATTTCCTGGTGGCGCAATTGGGCTAGGCCCGCTCTGGCGCTGACCTTGTCCAACGATGCTGGCGTCATTTTTGATATGATACGCACCTTCTGGTATTTTATTGCCAGAATGATCGATCCGGCCGTGGCCGCTCTTTCTGTGATCAGTCCTTGACCGGGCAGGTCCGTGTTTCAGCCCGAAAACCCTTGCGCCGCACTGGCATGCGCAGTTGAGCTCCTACCTTGATTACCGCCGCCATGCCCTAGCAACCATATAGTGCGCTACGGTGTGATGTCAGGTGATTCATATTCCAGACAGTGATAAACCAATGCAACAAAACATGCAGTCCCCACAAGGGAAAACCCCAGAATCCGGCGTCGTGACTGGTCGCCGCTTGAGCGTCGCGCCCATGATGGACTGGACCGACCGCCATTGCCGCAAGTTCCACCGCGAAATCACGCGCCATACCTGGCTGTACACGGAAATGGTGACGACGGGCGCGCTCGTCTACGGCGACGTGGAGCGCCATTTGCGTTTCAACGAGGAAGAGCATCCGGTAGCGCTGCAGCTGGGCGGCAGCGATCCGAAGGACCTGGCCACCAGCGCGAAACTGGGCCAGCAGTGGGGTTATGACGAGGTCAACCTGAACTGCGGCTGCCCGTCCGAGCGCGTGCAAAAGGGCGCGTTCGGCGCCTGCCTGATGGCCGAGCCGCAACTGGTGGCCGACTGCGTGAAAGCCATGCGCGACGTGGTCGATATCGACGTCACGGTGAAGCACCGCATCGGCATCGACGACAGCGAGTCGTACGACTTCGTGCGCGATTTCGTCGGTACCGTGGCCGACGCCGGCTGCAAGACGTTTATCGTGCATGCGCGCAATGCCATCCTGAAAGGCCTGAGCCCGAAGGAAAACCGCGAAGTGCCGCCGCTCAAGTATGACTATGCCTACCGCCTGAAGCGCGACTTTCCCCAGTTCGAGTTCATCATCAATGGCGGCATCAAGACGCTCGACGAGATCGACTTGCACTTGCAGCACCTCGACGGCGTGATGCTGGGCCGCGAGGCCTACCACAACCCCTACGTGATGGCGCAGTTCGACCAGCGCTATTACGGCGACGACGCTCCCGTCAAAACGCGCGAACAGGTGCTCGAAGCGATGATTCCATATATCAGTGCGCAGCTGGAGAAGGAAGCGGGGCGCCTGAAGCTGAACAGCGTCACGCGCCACATGCTGGGCCTGATGCAAAACCTGCCCGGCGCGCGCGGCTTCCGCCAGACCCTGTCCGATTCGAAGAAGCTGGCTTCGGGCGACCCGCGCCTGCTGCTGGAAGCGGCGGCGCGATTGTCGCTGCCTGCGTAATGGACGATTTCCACGGCCTTGCGCGCCAGCTGGACGGCTATCTGCAAGCCGTCAGCGCGCTCAAGGATGACGGCAGCGACTTGCTGTGTTCATATCTGGGGCCGGTGGCGCCGCAGGCATCGCTCGATACCGTGTGCCGCGCGCTGGACATACGGCCGGACGGCCTGCGCCTGCTGCCGCTGGAACAGGTCGCGTGCAGCGGCGCCGCGTGCACGCCGCGCCAGTGGCTGCTCGAGCGCCTGCGTCCGATGAGCGAGGCTGATCGCCAGCCGCTCGACGCACGCCTGTATGACGGTTTCGTGCGCGAACTGGCCGAACTGCTCGGCAGCGAGCCGCACTGGTATCAACTGGTATCGTCTGGCCAGCACAGCCTGGCGGGACAATTGGGCGCCATCTGGAGCGTCTTTATCTTCGGCACAGACGGCCACGCCTATGTGATGCATTGCAGCTGGGACAGCTGACCCAACTTGTCTATACCGCTGCCCCGGCGCAGTGGTATTGTCCGCACTTCCCCTTCCCCTGAATTCCATTCAATGAATGATGTCATATGGCTATGCCATGTGTTGTAAATGCGCTGTTTCGGCGCACGGCCGCACTGCCTTGGGGCATTTCTAAGGGGCAAGAAACGGCATTGTTGCCATTTCCCCGAAGAAAGTTAATCTGCCATTTATTCGGGTACTTATTGCTTGCTTTGAGGCAAAATTTACACCTATAATTGATTATAGACAAATATTTCTCATATGAATGTTTGATGTTGATCTCATATCAACGGTGTCAAAACTTCAGCGTGTGGAACAAGTTTGCATTCGCAGTCACTGGGTTGAACAGGGCTGGCGAAAGACCAGGAAGTACCCCAGGCTGCGTGCGGCCGGAGACCGCCAGCATACCAGTGGGTAAGGGCGGATACCGGCGTTACGCAGCCTTCGTCTTGTCGTGCCGGGCAAAAATTCTTATCAATAGTTTCATTTACGAAGAGCCGAAATGAATTTAGCAAAAATGAAGGTTGGTACCCGCCTGGGCCTGGGATTCGCCCTGGTACTGGTTCTGCTGGTGGCCGTGACCGTCCTCGGCATCGCGCGCATGGCGCAAATCCAGGAACGTCTCGATCACGTGATCAATGTCAACAATGTCGTCACCCGCCTGGTGATCGACATGCGTGGCAACGTCAGCGACCGCATCACCTCGCTGCGCATTTTGACCCTGATGACGGACGCGAGCGATATGGAGCCGGAAATGGCGCGTATCAAGACGCAGACCAGCACCTATCAGGAAACGCAGAAGAAGCTCGAAGAGAAATTCGCCGTCGAGTCGACTTCCGAAGAAAAAGCCCTGCTGAGCTCGATCAAGGAATACGAGGCGGCCGCCATGCCGGCCATCGCCAAGGCATCGGCCCTGTGGATGGCCAACGATGCGGAAGGCGCCACGCGCGTGATGATCAAGGAAATCCGCCCGGTACAGAAAAAATGGATGGAAGCGCTGGAGCAGCTGGCCACCCTGGAAGACAAGCTGAACGAGCAGATGCAATCGGATGCCCGCAAGGCGTTCGACAGTGCGCGCCTGTTCATGATCATCCTCGGCGTACTGGCCGTGGCGATGGGCGTGGCGGCAGCACTGGTGATTACCCGCGGCCTGCTGAAACAGCTGGGCGGCGAGCCTGACTACACGGCATCGATCGCCGGCAGCATCGCCAATGGCGACCTGTCGATCGGCATCCACACCCAGCCTTCGGACAATTCCAGCCTGCTGGCGGAAATGAAGGAAATGCGCAACAGCCTGGTGGGCATCGTCGGCCAGGTACGCGTGGGCACGGAAACCATCGGTACGGCGTCGCGCGAAATCGCAGACGGCAATATCGACCTGTCGTCGCGCACGGAAATGCAGGCCAGCGCGCTGGAAAAGACGGCGTCGGCCATGGAAGAGCTGACCTCGACCGTGAAACAGAATGCGGACAATGCGCGGGAAGCCAACAAGCTGGCGGCCACCGCTTCGGACGTGGCCCTGAAGGGCGGCTCCGTCGTGTCGCAAGTGGTTGACACCATGAGCTCGATCAATGAATCGGCGAAGAAAATCGTCGACATCATCGGCGTCATCGACGGCATCGCCTTCCAGACCAATATCCTGGCGCTGAATGCGGCCGTGGAAGCGGCACGTGCCGGCGAACAAGGCCGCGGCTTTGCCGTGGTGGCGTCGGAAGTGCGCAACCTGGCCCAGCGTTCCGCTGGCGCCGCGAAAGAAATCAAGATCCTCATCGACGACTCGGCCGAGAAGACCGAGCGCGGTACGCGCCTGGTGGGCCAGGCCGGCGTGACGATGGGCGAAGTGGTCGACAGCGTGCGCCGCGTCACCGACATCATGAGCGAGATCGCCAGTGCCAGCCAGGAACAAAGTGCCGGCATCGAACAGGTGAACCTGTCGATCATCGAGATGGATGGCATGACGCAGCAGAATGCGGCCCTCGTGGAACAGGCGGCCGCTGCGGCGCAAAGCCTGCAAGACCAGGCGGCCGAACTGGCCCACGTGGTCAGCATCTTCAAACTGGTCGAGGGCGAAGAGAAGCCGGCAGCGTACGTGCCGGCCCCCGTGGCAGCTGTGGCCGCACCGGTAGCTGCGCGCAAGCCGGCACCGGCATTGCGCCCGGTGAAGTCGCTGGCCCGCAAGGCTGAAGCGGCCGCTCCCGCAGCGGCTCCGGCGCCACGCAAGGCCGCGGCGGCGAGCAGCACCAGCAATGACGAGTGGGAAGAGTTTTAAGCATCAAGCGACATCACGAAGGCAAGGTGCCCACCGGGAGGCTGACATCCCGGCAGCACCGTCCTGCGTAGCAGGCAAGAAATTGTAATTACCGTATCTGATAATCATGGGGAAGCACATGTTTGAGAATAAGCGTTTTATGAGTGTTGCAGCAGCCTTGCTGGTGTCCGTCTCGTCCACGGCCTTCGCGGCCGAGGTGCCAGCGTCGTTTGATTCCAAGAACTGCAAGGCCGAGTATCCGAAAGCCTCGCTGATGAACGAAGAGCAGGGCACCGTATCGATGTCCTTCCTCGTCAATGCCGATGGCAGCGTTGCCGATTCGAAAGTCGAGAAGAGCAGCGGCTTCAAGAACCTGGACAAGGCCGCCATCAAGGCCCTGTCCGCATGCAAGTTCAAGCCGGGCACCAAGGATGGCGCTGCAGCGCAAACCTGGACCAAGGTCGATTACGCCTGGAAGCTGGACTGATCCACGCATGCCGGGAGCGGGACTCCCGGCATGGTCGTATCCGCTACGGGCGGCGCCTGCGAGGGTGCCGCCCGTATTGTTATGTGCGCCAGCCAACGGCGCTGTCACCCCCGATTCTGTTACCCTCAAACCATACCTTCGGGTTCTCCCACCACAAGAGGCCTACCATGCAGCGCATCCTGACACTTTCCTCCCTGGCCGCCACCGGCTTGCTGCTTTCCGCCTGCGCATCGCTGGGCACCCCTGCGGGCTTGCAGGCGGGGCAGACCGTGGCCGTCGTCAATAGCCTGAGCTGGGACAATCCCTTGACGGGCAAGCGCGACGGCGTACGCACGAGCTGGCCTATCAAGGATGGCAAGATTGCTTCTGAGTATTTCCCACTGGCGCAATTGAAGCAATGCGAGGCGGGCGGCAAGCCTTGCGCCTGGGGCGTGATGCGGGCGCAGCGCAGCGCGCCCACGCTGAGCTTTGCGGAGGGCGGCGTCGAGCTGGCCGTGAGCGTGTCCATCGACGTGGCGCGGCGCCAGGATGCGCGCCAGGGCGAGACGCAGACGGCGATGGCGATTCCGCAGGACGTGGCCGCGCTGGCTGGCCGGCAACAGCTGCAGCCCAGCTGGAAATTGAAGTATGGCAAGGTCGAGCAGGTCGAGCTCGATTACGGCGTGCGCTACCAGGTGTGCGTGCAGCGCTACGATGCGGCCGGCAAGGCCATCGATACGTGTGCGATTCCATTTATCTGAGGAAACATGCCGCGTGGGCCGCGTGTGGCTGCTTTGCCACATTTCATGTTGCGGCGTGCTTCGGGGTGTAACAATCGGTAAAAGCGCAGCAAAGCACGGCGTAATTTCTTATAGTACTTAATTAGAGGTAGTACAAGAGTTTGGTACAAGAGGAGAATTGCGATGAAAACCCTGTTGGCAGTAATTTCGCTGGCCGCCCTGGGTGGCTGCGCCGTGGCCCCGCCCGGGCCAGCCTATTACGGTTCGCGCGCGCCACAGGGAGCCTACAATCCCTATGACTGGCATACGGTCTCGTCCGAGCCGGTGCAATCGTCGCGCGTGGTGAGCGAGCCGCGCGTGGAATACACGAATGAACCCGTCTACGTGCAGCAGCAGCCGGTGTACGTGCAGCAGCCCGTGTATGTGCCGGCGCCCGTCTATGCGCCGCAGCCGTATTATTACAATCCGCCCGTCTCGATCGGGCTGGACTTCGTGTTTGGTTTTGGGCGCTATGGCGGTCACCGTGGCGGCTGGGGCGGGCACGGACGCTATTACGGCCGCCGCTAGGCTGCATCGCACCACCATTACTACGCTACGCGTCGCGATGCGCGGGCAGCGCGCTAGGCGCTGCCTTGGCGGTTCCATCCTCGGCCGGCCCCGTACCATGGACAGCCGCGCTTCTTCCCACGGCTTATCGCCGCTCCTTACCATTGAGTGAGATGGTGTGACGTCAGAGGAGTTCAGTGGAAATACACGGAACTCTGGTGCAGCACGTCCGCCGAGCACAGGATGTACATCGCCGCCGCTGCCAGACCTATTTGCAAGGCGCCAAAGCTGATCGGGATGAGGCGGGACATGTCGTACTCCTGAGTGGTGTGGGGTGTGGTCAGGTTTTTATCATAGGATGAATTAATGCCATCGGGCATCGGATGAATGTCCGCCACGATGTAGGACAACACCTCGTCCCCGGCGCCCCGCCTCGCTCTCCGGCCGCTTAGCGGTTTTTCCAGCGCACCACGGGCTCGTCCGGCGCCGTGTCCGGCACGTTCGAGATCGTCAGCCAGTGCGTGAGGCGTTCCGGATGCTTGAGATTGATGCCCATGCCGTCGATGATGCCGACCTGTTCCAGCATGCGCGCATCGATCTTTGCCTTCGACACGGTGGGCGCGCCCATCACCATGCGGTCATATGCCTTGCGCGCCTTGTGTTCCCACTTGTGCAGATTGCTTTCGTCGAAACGGTTCGCTTCGAAATACACGGTCAGGGTGCCATCGAGGTTGCCGAAGCCGACAATGCCCGCGCCCTTGCGGATGGTGGTGGTGTTGTCGATGTCAAATTCCGCCGTGGGCACGAAAATGCCGGCGCGGCCATCGATGTCGGGACGTCCCACGGGCGTATCCTTGCCGTAGGAGCTGGTTTCGGTAATGGTTTTTTCTGCGGACATGGTGCGTGTTTGGTGGCCGTACCGGGAGCGCAAACGGGCCCGGCAGCGCCAGTCATCCTGTTCAAAAAATGCGTGCTGATGATCAGGGCGGGGTAGTGGCCCTGGCGGAGCGATGCTTGGCATTGCTTGATACCCCGCTATTGTAGCGCCAATTTAATTCCTCTTGGCAACATTTCCCGGGAAATAATACCGTCGTCTGCCCATGAAAAAAGCCGCCCGGCCAGGTGGCGGGGCGGCTGTTGCGCGACGACTGTCCGGACTCAGGCGGCGGTCTTGCGGCGTACCATGAAACCCAGCAAGCCCAGGCCCAGCAGCATCATGGCGTAGCTTTCCGGTTCCGGCACGGCCGTCGTCACCGAGACGTTATCCAGGTAGGAACCGTAGGTCGGCGCGGAGGCCGGGCCGATCGATTCGAAGCGCAGCAAGGTGGACGAACCGAGCGCGGTCACGTTCTGGCTGTAGGTCTGCCACACGCCCGTGGTGGTGCCGACCAGGGCCGTTGGCGTCAGCAGGGTCGAACCCCAGTAGACATTCATCAGGCTGCTCGCGCCGCCTGGCGTACCCGGGCGTCCCGAGTAGGCAAACGACAGCGCATACGTGCCGCCGGCCGTGGTGGCGAGCGATTGCGAAACGGACGTCAGGCGCTCGGCGTTGAGTTCCAGGTATTGCGTGCCGGCGGCAGCGACCGGGTTGAAGCCGCTCAGGCCGCCTTGCGTGGCGCCCTTCTGGATTTCAAAGGCCGTATTGCCGCTGACGGACGACGTCCAGCCCGTCACGGCGCTCAGTTGCGCGAACGGGGTGGTGATGGCATTGCTTTCGAAGCTGCCGTTGACGACCAGTTCGGTCGCGGCGTTGGCGCCGCCGGCGGTGATCAGGGAGGCCAGCGCGGCGATCTTGAAGAGGGTAGCAGGCATTTTCATGTGGGTCCGTTCTATTATTTAAAAGTTAATTTCATTTCCTAAATGACATTTAAAGAATATCACTAAAACTCACCAAAAAAACTCCTGCACGATAAAAAATTTTGTAATTGTGAAATCATTTGTGTTCATAATTGCATTAATTTCCATGGTGAATCAATTGCAGTGCTGCCGCAAGGTGAGCGCGGCCCTGAGGCTGCTTGCCCTGGAGTATTTTTGTGACATGAGGGCGTAAAAAAACCTGCATCGAAACAACAACGATGCAGGTTTTCCATGTGCCTCTGGCGTGCGCGCCGGCTATTGCTGCAATAGCCGGCGCGTGTGCGGGACTAGAACGCCAGGCGACCTTGCAGGTAAACCATGCGCGGCGCGCCCACCAGCTTGCCCAGGTTGCCGTCCGACGTGCGCGTGAAGTAACGCTTGTCGGCGAGGTTGTTGACGCCGGCGACCAGTTCCAGGCCCTTCTGGCCAGGCACTGCCCATTTCACTTGCGTGTTCCACGTGCGGAAGCCGGGAATCACGCCCAGGTTGCCGGCCGCGTTTTCCGCCATGGTGTTGGCTTCGTCGGCGAACTGGCGGCTCTGGTGGCTGCTCGACAGGTCGAAGCCCCAGGCGCCCAGCTGGTAATGGGCGCCGATGGTATCCGTGGTGCGCGAATAGAAGGGCACGTCATTGCCCGCGTTCACGCCATCCTGCAAGGTGGCCTTGGTGTAGGTGTAGGTGGCGTAGGCGTTCAAGCCGGCCAGCGGACCGGACTGGCTGAAGTGGTAGTCGACGGCCGTTTCCAGGCCCCGGTGATGCGTGGCGCCCACGTTGTAGAAGACGACGTTCTCGCCGCTGCCGACGGACTGGATCTGGTTGTCGAACTTGATGTTGAACAAGGTCGCTTCGGCCGACAGCTGGCCGCTTTTCCAGCGCGCGCCCAGCTCGGCGGTTTTTGCCAGTTCCGGCTGCAGCGGGTTCTTGCTCGACTGCGCATTGAGCTGCGTATTTTGCACGGCGCCGAACGAGCTGTTGTAGTTGCTGAACAGGGTGACGTTGTTGTTGAGCAAGTAGGCCACGTTCAGCGAAGGCAGGGCCTTGTTGTTGAGCAACTCGATCTTCTGGTCGGCCGGCAAGTGGTTGAAGCGCACCGTCTTGATGTGTTCGTAGCGCACGCCCGGCGTGATGCGCCAGGCGCCGATGGCGATCTTGTCATCGATATACACGGCCTGGGCATCGGTGGAGTTGTCGGCAAAGCGCGTCGGCGCCTGCTGTACGCCGCTGGCGATGACGACGTTGTAGATGCTTTCATCGGCCCGTTCGACCAGGTAGCGGTAGCCGACGGTGACGTCCTGCGAGACCTTGCCTGTGATGAAACGCTGCGTGTAGCGGGGCTCGATGGCCGTCGTTTCATAGTTGCGGGGCTGGTGGCCCAGGCCTTTCAGATTGGCGCTGATAAGGGTGCTTTCGCGCGAGCTCTTGTTGTAATAGGCGCGCACTTCCACTTCCTGCGTGCCCGACAGGGCATTCAGGTAGCCGATGTCGAAGGCCTTGCGCTCGCCGCTCCAGAAGTCGGTGGGGCGCGTGTTCTGGAACGGGTCCTGCTTGTATTGCGCGGCCGTCAAGCCGCCCGGCGTGCGCGACGTCACGTCGTAGTAGGACAGCTTGCCGTACACCTCGGCCGTGGGGCTCAGGTCGTAGCGGAACTTGAGGGCGAAGTCGTTGACCTTCTCGTCGCTGCCCACGCGCCAGTCGCTGCCGCGGATGCCCGAATACAGCACGGCCAGGCCCAGGCCGCTGTCGAGCTGGGTGCCGGCAAAGACGCTGGCCTGCGTATTGTGGCCCACTTCGCTGTACGAGTTGTAGCGTACGGTGGCGTCGCCCGTGATGCCTGGCGTGGTGGGCACGCGGCGCGTCTTGAAGTTGATGATGCCGCCCACGTTTTGCGGGCCGAAGCGCACGGCACCGCCGCCGCGCACCACGTCGACCGTCTCGACATTGGCCAGGCTGACGGGCGCGAACGACAGTTGCGGCTGGCCATAGGGCGCCACCGACATCGGGATGCCGTCCAGCAACACCGTGCTGCGCGGCGAATAGCGCCCGGCCAGGCCCCGCACGCCAATATTCAGGGAGATGGCGCTGCCGGCGCTGCCCGAGTTGTCGCTGATCTGCACGCCGGGAATGCGGCGCATCACGTCGCTGAGGCTGGACGCGCCCGAGTTCTCGATATCGTCCTTCTGCACCACCGTGCGGGCGCCCGCGAAATTTTTCGTGCTGGCGGCCATGCTGGTGCCCAGCAGGTTGCTGCTCACCTGGATGGATTCCAGGATGGGGCCGGCATCATCGGCTGTATTGGCGTTCTGTGCCTGCGCGGCAAGGGACGTGCCCAGGCAGGCGAGGGCGATGGCCAGCGCGCACGGGCGCAGCGAAAAGGGCAGTGGGGAAAGTGTGGCGGCCATGCATGAATCTCCGTAATGACGATGGTTGCGCGGGCAATCGGGCGGCGCGACAACATCGTGGCGAGGACATCCGGCGCAAGGGGATAAGAATGATAATGATTCTCATTTTATCCGTCAATTGCGCAAACTGCGTAAGGCGGGCTTTGCCCGGAGAAAGGCGGGAAGTGTTGCTGGCACGGTACAGCAGGGGATATGGATTGCCGCTTGGCACCATTGCTCGGGTGCGGCGGCATTGCGCGCGCTTCTTGTATACTCCCGCTTTTGCAGCCGTCAGACGTGAACGTACAATGAGCCAGATAACTGAAACGACACCAGGCAGTTTCCCCGTGGAACGCCGCCAGGGCGACCAGCCGGCAAGTGCTGCGCGCAAACTCAATCTGCTGGTGGTCGACGACAACCAGGAAGTGGGCGAATCGCTGGCCATGCTGCTCGAGGCGCTGGGCCACCACGCGGTGGTGGTGCGCAACTGGCAGATGGCCGTCGAGCAAGTCAAGCTGTGCGTGCCCGACGCCGTCTACCTCGACATCGAAATGCCCGGCATCAGCGGCATCGAGATCGGCCGCCGCCTGCACCACAATCCCGAGACGGCCAACGCCGTGCTGATCGCCGTCACGGGCCATAGCCTGCCCATGTACATGGACGACGCGCTGGCCGTGGGCTTCCGCCACTTCCTCGTCAAGCCCGTGCGCCTGGACGACCTGGCAACGACGGTGAAGTCGGTGCTGGCGGGCTAGGTTCCTGTCCTACGGCCGGCTCAGCGACCACTGCTGGTTGTTCGCATTGGTCAAATTCCACTGGATGATCTGCGCATTCTCGGCCGTGCTCAGGTTCAGGACGTCCAGGGTCAGGTTGCTGTAGCGGTTGCTGATCGTCTGGTAGCCGGACGCGGGGCTGGCGAAGCGCCATTGCTGGCCCAGTCCGCCCCAGTAAGTCCATTGGGCGATGTTGGTGCCGGCCGTGGTCGAGTTGTTGTAGTCGTCCAGGCCCAGCAGGCTGTTCGCATTGATCAGGCTGTAATACCCGTCGCCGTGTCCCACCATATACCATTGCTGGTGCTTTGCCCCCGTGTACGTTTGCTGCTGCACCAGCGCGCCATTGGCCGTGCCGGCGCCTGCCACGGCCAGCGCCTTGCCGCTCAGGCGCGAGCGCAGCACGGTGGGGCCGTCCGAGATGCCGCCGCAGCTGGCGACGGAAAAATTGCGCGTCAGGGCGGGCCAGCCATCGCCATACGTCATCTTCAGAATATCGAGCTTGGCCGCGCCATTGTCGTTCACGTCGTAATAGTGGATGGAGGTGTAGTTGCAGCCATCCTGCTTGAGCACGCCGATATGGCCCGGTCCCTTGTACTTGCCATCGAGGTTGGGGAGCAGCGTGCGCGTGCCGCTGTACGGTCCCGTCACGCTGCTGGCCCGCTGCACTTCCACATAGTATGTGCTGGCGGCGCCCTGGCAGCATTTGCCGCGGTTGACGAACAGATAGTAATACTCGCCGTCGTGCGTGATGTAGGGTGCTTCGATATCCTTGCCGCCGCCACCGAGGATGGTGGTGACGTTGCCGCTCGTCTTGCCTGTCGCCTGATTGATCTCCGTCACGCCGATGCCGCCAAAAAACGAGCCGTACGACATGTAGACCTTGCCGTCATGGTCGCGGAACAGGGCGGGGTCGATGGCATTGATTTCCCCTCCGCCCCCATACGATTGCACGACGATGCCCAGGTCCGTCCAGTTCGGATTCTTCAGCGACGCCGAGCGGGCCACGCCGATGGCCGATACGGACGTGCCGAAGGTGGATACCGAGTAATACAGATAATAGTAGCCGTTCATGTGGATCACGTCGGGCGCCCAGTACGAGCCGCTGAAGTTGGGGATCTTGTTGGCGATCCAGGCCGGCGGCGTGCTGAACACGGGCCCGGGGCCGGCCGACCATTTCAGCATGTCCGTCGAGGTGGAATACCAGATGCCGTCGCCCGTGGTGAAATTGAAATACGTGTCGCCGTCTTTTGTCAGGGTACCGGGGTCGTGCGCATTGGGCACGCCCGTCAGGGTGATCGCCTGCGCATGGGCGCAGAACATCAGGCAGAGTGCTGCCAGGAATTGCTTCATCGTTGTCTCCGTACTGTTTTTATGGGGCGGTCCAGGCCGCACCCCAGAGTAGGGCGATGGTCGAATTTGCACTAATGAATTTTTTGCAGGAAGCGATACCGGGGCCGGTATCGGAGAATGAAGAAAAGCGGCGCCGGAATAGAAAAAGCCCGGTTCGAAAACCGGAATCTGCTTTGTATTTCTCGCTCTTGCTTCCCTTCTTGTCGGCCAAAATATATTCCAGCTCAGATGCCCGTTTACCCGCATCGTCCAACCTCGCCATCAACTGGGAAAGCCCTTGTAATTGAATCGTTGGCATCGAGGTCTCTTGAAATGGAGTCGTTGCATGCTGATACCCTGGAGGCGACGATATGCAGACGTCTGCACAAAACACCCACAAGTAGCGCGGCGCCTTGCGGTTGATGCGTGCGCCTTGAGAGCACCATCATCAATATAAATAAAAAAGACCGCCCGAAGGCGGTTGGGTGCAGCTCAGTTACAGCACAATGTCAAATGTGCGTTTCTACTTAGTCCTCACGGTTGAAGGCTTTGTTTCAGCATTATCCTGCTCTTTGTCCTTGTTACATTTATTAGCGAGCTTATCAAGATTCTCCGGATTAATAACATTTTCTGACATTCCATCGTTCAGAAGTTTCTGCCGCTGGTCCTTGAATTTTTTAGCTGACTCGCACATCTCTGGCAACTGTTCAAAGTAATCTATTGCGGCTTTAGTGGCAGCCTCATTCGCCCGCAGTGCCGACTTAACGGCATACTCGATCGCGTATCCAGATGCGGCACGTACTGCTTTCATCTCCTCATCCGAGCGTTTCTGCGTAGAATTCATAGTCAAACTCTTTTTACTCAATCCAGCTAAACTTCGGGTCAGGACTTGTCCGACCCGGAGATACTCAACAGCTGAAGTTTGCTTTCCTGGAGCGATGGAAGCGTCCAAGCTCTGCAACTCAATAATCTTTTTGTCTATCTCCGACGTGTTCTCGTCCAGCTTTTTAATCGCCTCGCCAAAAGTAATATTCCCGGGATCAACTTCGACCAATATCGAATCGTTGACTCTGATCGACCCATTCTTTACCAGCGGTGCTATAGCAGCCAAGAGCTGTGACTCTCGATATTTAATGGAGCCCCAGTAGCCGCCAATAGCAAGACAAACCACTACAAAGCCAACGCCAAGCAACTTTTTCATGCTGAATCCTTAAGTGTTTTTTAAGCATGATACAACACAGCAACTAATGCGTGACCTCCCAAATTCTCAATAGCTTGATTCCGACAATTGCCCTTATACAATCACCAAGTCCAAATCGTCTTTCGTGGCTAAAATTTTGTGCAGGCAGATTAAGGTCTCGCGGCGCATCAACGGCGGCACGAACGATCTGGCCGAGCGCTTGGATCTGTTCGCGGTGGCGCAGCGGATACTTCGTGAGTGCGCTGGTCAAGCTCGTGCGCAAGGTGCCTGGCTGGCTATATGGCGCCTTGCTGTTGTGCTTGCTGGCTGGTGACGGCATGGTGTAAGCAATACAGCAATGGCATCACCGTCTCCCTGGTAGAGCCCGGTGCTGATAACCGCGTCCTGGCCGGCGCCGCACTGCACGGTCTGGCCATGATTTTCCGCGAGGGCTTCAAGGGCAAGAAGGCCGGGATCATGCTGATGATCTGCAGCCGGATACCCAGCGCCAGGGCATCTTGTTTGATGCTGGCCGGGACAGGGCTCAATCAGTGCGGTCGATGGCTGCCCTTGATGCGTTAAATGAGCGGTTCGGACGCGATACCGTACACCTTGGATCTGCAGGCTGGGTCAGGTGCTGGGCAATGTTGTCGGAAAATCGGACGCCCCGATACACCCTCAATTGGGCCGAGCTGCCGACAGTGCTGGCGAAGTAGGCGGCTTCCTCTGCCTGAGTAATTTCGCAGTCAATATATCGGGCTCGATGTCCCGGAGGAGACGGTATTCGTTGGAAAGTTTGAAAAATCGTTGGAAAATGAAAAAAAAAGGGTTACAGCCGAAGCGTGTAACCCTTTTATTTTCCTACTCATTCTGTGGGGTGGCTGATGGGGCTCGAACCCACGACAACAGGAATCACAATCCTGGACTCTACCAACTGAGCTACAGCCACCACTGTCTTACTTACCTGTTTAGCTGTTTTGCTGAACAGGTGCCGAATTATACAAAGAACTCGGCAAAGTGGCAAATCTAAATGCAGTCTTTTTTAAAGAATCGAAAGATTGCATGAAAACGGCCCATTTCACTCATACGGACAGGTGCTCGACGGGCGGCTGCAAGTCCAGCAAACCGGCGAAGGCTTTCTCCAGCGCCTCGACCTTGGCCGTCGTGTAGCCCTGCAGGCGCGGCGCGTCGTTGTCGAGGCGGCGCAAGCCTGCCGCGTCCAGCAGGCGGGCCAGCTGGCGCGCCACGGCGTCGCCCGTGTCCACCAGGGTGATCTGTTCCTGCGTGTGGGCGCGCACCGTGCGCTCGATGGCGTCCTGTACGAACAGGTAGTGCGTGCAGCCCAGCACCAGGGTGTCGACGCCTTGTTCCAGCATGGGGGCGATGTAGCGTTCCAGCATGGCGCTGGTGGCGTCCTGCGGATCGGTGCCCAGCTCGCACTGCTCGATGCGGTCGGCCAGGCCTATGCACGGCTGCAAGATGAAGGTGGCGCCCGTGGCGGCGCTGACCTGCTCGCGCAGGGCCAGCAGTTTGTCGCCACGCAAGGCGCGTTCCGTGGCCAGCACGGCGATCTTGCCGTTGCGGCTGATGCTTGCCGCCGGTTTCAAGCCTGGTTCGACACCGACGATGGGCAGGTCGGGGTAGCGCGCGCGCAGTGCCTTGATGGCGGCGATGGTGGCCGTGTTGCAGGCCACGACCAGCGCCTTCGCGCCTTGCTGCAATAAAAAGGCGGTGATCGCCAGCGAACGGTCGACTACTTGCTGTTCCGTCTTGTCGCCATACGGGGCATAGCCGGAATCGGCAAAGTAAATCAGGTCTTCCTGCGGCAGCTGCGCGCGGATATGGCGCAGCACCGACAGGCCGCCCACGCCGGAGTCAAAAATGCCGATGGGCGCGTCTGGGCGGGCAGTGCTTGCAATAGAAGTCATAGGGAACCGGGGAAGATAAAAAAACGCCGCGCTAGTGTGCCGCGCGGCGTTAATGGTAGAGCCTGTTTAAGCGACCGTCACGGGAATCTTGCTGACGCTATTGAGTTGCTCGATCTTCGCCTGCCACTCTTTCGGACCCGTGTTGTGCACCGAGGTGCCTTTCGCATCCACGGCCACGGTGACCGGCATGTCGACGACGTCGAATTCGTAGATCGCTTCCATGCCCATGTCGGCAAAGCCCAGCACCTTGGCGTGCTTGATGGCTTTTGACACCAGGTAGGCGGCACCGCCCACGGCCATCAGGTAGGCCGATTGGTGCTTCTGGATCGATTCGATGGCGACGGGACCCCGTTCGGCCTTGCCGATCATGGCGATCAAGCCCGTTTTTTCCAGCATCATGTCGGTGAACTTGTCCATGCGCGTGGCGGTCGTCGGACCGGCCGGGCCGACGGCTTCGTCGCGCACGGGATCGACGGGGCCGACGTAGTAGATCACGCGGTTCTTGAAGTCGACCGGCAATTCCTCGCCCTTGGCCAGCATGTCCTGGATGCGCTTGTGCGCCGCGTCGCGGCCCGTCAGCATCTTGCCGTTCAGCAGCAAGGTCTGGCCCGGCGTCCACGAAGCGACTTCTTCTTTCGTCAGGGTGTTCAGGTCGACGCGCTTGGATTTTTCCGTGTCCGGCGTCCAGTGCACTTCCGGCCACGACGACAGCGATGGCGGTTCCATGTAGGCAGGGCCCGAGCCGTCCAGCACAAAGTGGCCGTGGCGCGTGGCGGCGCAGTTCGGGATCATGGCGACCGGCTTCGACGCGGCGTGCGTCGGGTGCATCATGATCTTGACGTCGAGCACGGTCGTCAAGCCGCCCAGGCCTTGCGCGCCGATGCCCAGCGAGTTGATCTTGTCGCACAGCTCGATACGCAATTCTTCCAGCTTGTTTTGCGGGCCGCGTTGTTTCAGCTCAAACATGTCGATGTCTTCCATCAACACCTCTTTTGCCATCAGCATGGCTTTTTCGGCCGTGCCGCCGATGCCGATGCCCAGCATGCCAGGCGGGCACCAGCCGGCGCCCATGGTCGGCACGGTCTTCATGACCCAGTCCACCAGCGAATCGGACGGGTTCATCATGATCATCTTCGATTTGTTTTCCGAGCCGCCGCCCTTGGCCGCCACTTTCACGTCGACGGTGTTGCCTTCGACCAGTTCCATGTGCACGACGGCTGGCGTGTTGTCCTTGGTGTTCTTGCGGTCGAAATGCGGGTCGGCCACGATGGAGGCGCGCAGCTTGTTGTCGTCGAAGTTGTACGCGCGGCGCACGCCTTCGTTGACGGCGTCGGTAACGGTACCGCTGAAGCCTTCGAAGCGCACACCCATGCCGATTTTCAGGAAGACGTTGACGATACCCGTGTCCTGGCAAATCGGACGCTTGCCTTCCGCGCACATGCGCGAGTTGGTCAGGATTTGCGCGATCGCATCTTTTGCCGCCGGGCTTTGCTCGGCCGCATAGGCGCGCGCCAGGTGTTCGATGTAATCAGCAGGGTGGTAGTAGCTAATGTACTGCAACGCTGCGGCGACGGATTCGATCAGGTCTTCTTGCTTTATGACAGTCATGGTGTTCTCGCGGTAGATAAGAAGGGTAAGACTCTTTACTAATACTGGTTACTGCATTGGAATGACAAAAGCCCACGGCCGCCGCTGGCAGCCATGGGCTTAGGGTTTAATGCGGTCGTGCCTGGTTCTGAGTTACGGTCATGATGCGGTCCGTGTAGGCGATCGCCATGGCGGAAATGATGAAGACCATGTGGATCACCGTTTGCGCGATGATCACTTCCATCTTGTAGGAATTTGCATTGATGAAAGTCTTCAGCAGGTGGATGGACGAGATGCCGATGATGGCCATCGCCAGTTTCGTCTTCAGCACGGAAGCATTTACATGCGACAACCATTCCGGCTGGTCTGGGTGGTCATCGAGGTGCATGCGCGACACGAAGGTTTCGTAGCCGCCAATAATGACCATGATCAGCAGGTTCGAGATCATGACCACGTCGATCAGGCCTAATACCACCAGCATGATGGTCGCTTCGTTCAGCTTGGTCGGCAGGGCGCTGCCGGGCACGGCGACGGCCGTCAGCACGTGCTGCAGGGCTGCATCATTGCCGAACACGGCGCCGATCAGGTCGGACAATTCCACCCAGAAATGGAAGACATACACGCATTGTGCGAGGATCAGGCCCAGGTACAGCGGCAACTGCAGCCAGCGCGACATGAAGATGAAGGCGGACAAAGGATGCAGCTTGGTATGTTTGGCAGACGGTGGTAGGTGGTCGATCATGTGGGGTTTCCTGGGGGAGTAAATACCAATTTTTGGCATGCCCGACATTTTACACTTGCTGTCGATTACTGCGCATGGCCTTGCTCTGGATTATTGGGTTTGACGAAATACAAAGTGGTATTGAAGCTTCGGCGTGCCAGGCATTTCTCCAATGAAAATACTGTACGGCGTCCCCTTGACGCCCATCGCCGAAGGCGCTTATGGTTAGCATGGAGCGAGGAAAACGCAGCAGAAAACGCGCAATGTAAGGCGTCCGTAAGACACGGCGCTTATCGTGTTAGCAAACAATTACTACACTGGAGACAAGCATGGCCGCTACAGAAAACCAAGGACAGGGCACGCAGCAGCAAGGACCAGAAGAGTCGCGCGTATTTGAACCATCGGCGGCCTTTGCCGCACAAGCCACCATTTCCGGCATGGCTGCGTACCACGCCATGTTGAAAGAGGCGGAAACGGACTACGAAGGCTTCTGGGCCCGGCTGGCGCGCGAAAACCTGAGCTGGAAAAAGCCGTTCACGCGCACCTTGAACGAAGACGACGCGCCGTTCTACAAGTGGTTCGAAGACGGCCAGCTGAACGTGTCCTACAACTGCCTGGACCGCAACATCGAAAATGGCCTGGGCGGCAAGACGGCCATCATCTTCGAAGCGGACGACGGCACTGTCACCAAGGCTACCTATAAAGAACTGCACGAAAAAGTCTGCAAGTTCGCCAACGGCCTGAAAGCCAAGGGTATCGCCAAGGGCGACCGCGTGATTATCTATATGTCGATGTCCGTCGAAGGCGTTGCTGCGATGCAAGCTTGCGCGCGCATCGGCGCCACGCACTCCGTCGTCTTCGGCGGCTTCTCGGCCAAATCCCTGCAGGAACGCATCATCGACGCGGGCGCCGTGGCCGTCATCACGGGCGACGAGCAATTGCGCGGCGGCAAGAAGCTGCCACTGAAAGCCATCGTTGACGAAGCGCTGGCGCTGGGCGGCTGCGATTCCGTGAAAAACGTCATCGTCTACAAACGCACGGGCAGCGACTTGCCGATGGTGGCCGGCCGCGACACGTGGCTGCACGACCTGGTCGAAGGCCAGAGCGCGCAATGCGAACCGGAATGGGTCGATGCCGAGCATCCGCTGTTCATCTTGTACACCTCGGGTTCCACCGGCACGCCGAAGGGCGTGCAGCATTCGAGCGGCGGCTACCTGCTGTGGGCCGCGCTGACGATGAAGTGGAGCTTCGATATCAAACCTGACGACGTGTTCTGGTGCACGGCCGACATCGGCTGGGTGACGGGCCACAGCTACATTGCGTATGGCCCGATGGCCGTGGGCGCCACGCAAGTGGTGTTCGAAGGCATCCCGACCTACCCGAACGCGGGCCGTTTCTGGGAAACCATCAAGAAACACAACGTCAGCATTTTCTACACGGCGCCAACGGCCATCCGTTCGCTGATCAAGGCGGCCGACGTGGACCCGAAAGTCCATCCAAGCAACTACGACCTGACGAGCTTGCGCTTGCTGGGCTCCGTCGGCGAGCCGATCAATCCTGAAGCGTGGATGTGGTACTACAAGCATATCGGCGGCGAGAAATGCCCGATCGTCGACACTTTCTGGCAAACGGAAACGGGTGGCCACATGATCACCCCGTTGCCAGGCGCGACGCCGATGGTCCCCGGTTCCTGCACTCTGCCACTGCCAGGCATCATGGCCGCCATCGTCGACGAAGCGGGCCAGGACGTGCCGAACGGCCAGGGCGGTATCCTGGTGGTAAAACGTCCATGGCCATCGATGATCCGTACGATCTGGAACAACCCGGACCGTTTCAAGTCCAGCTACTTCCCGGAAGAACTGGGCGGCAAGATGTACCTGGCAGGCGACGGCGCCATCCGCAACAAGGACACGGGTTACTTCACCATCACGGGCCGCATCGATGACGTGCTGAACGTGTCGGGCCACCGCATGGGCACGATGGAAATCGAATCGGCGCTGGTGGCCAACCCGCTGGTGGCCGAGGCGGCGGTAGTCGGTCGTCCGGACGACACGACCGGCGAATCGATCTGCGCCTTCGTCGTGCTCAAGCAAGCGCGTCCGACGGGCGAGGAAGCGAAGAAGCTGGCCCTGGAGCTGCGCAACTGGGTCGGCAAGGAAATCGGCCCGATCGCCAAACCAAAGGAAATCCGTTTCGGCGACAACCTGCCGAAAACCCGCTCCGGCAAAATCATGCGCCGCCTGCTGCGCGTGCTGGCCAAGGGCGAGACAATCACGCAAGACGTGTCGACCCTGGAAAACCCGGCCATCCTGGAGCAGTTGAAGGAAGCGTCGTAATGAAAGGTCGGTCCCTGCGAGGGGCCGACCACGGCCTCTGTTGGGCTGCTGCTTGTCGCTGTGTGCTTTAACTTTTACCCCACGGTAAATAACTTTGGCAGTCCGTAGAATCTTTGCTATAATCTGCGGCTTCGCGACAAGCGAGAAATAGTACGCAATGCGAGCAAGTCGACGCATTGCCTGCAGGAGAGGTGGATGAGTGGTTGAAGTCGCACGCCTGGAAAGCGTGTATAGGTTCATAGCCTATCGGGGGTTCGAATCCCCCTCTCTCCGCCACGGATAGTAATTAAGTAAGATCAGGACGTCTCAGGAAGTCCCTCAAAAACCGCTTAGAGCCTTGATTCTAAGCGGTTTTTTCGTTTTTCAGCGTCTCGGGATGTGCCAAGGCATATCAGGATATCCAACTTTTTTGAGGGAATGCGCCGGGCCGGATTCCCCCATTCTTGGCTACCATTCCCGCATAACTGTCCTATAGTGGTTCCAGACGCATTTGCGAAGGAGACCACCATGGCAAAGCTCATCGTCCCGCTGACCGAACTTCAGGTCAAAAACGCCAAACCAAAGGAAAAACCATACAAGCTGTCCGATGGCGGCGGCCTGTTCGTGGAAGTCATGCCGAGCGGGTCCCGAATCTGGCGCTGGAAGTTTCGCCAGGCCAACGGCAAGGAGAACGCACTGACGTTTGGTCCTTATCCGGAAATTACGTTGCAGGATGCGCGTGAAAAGCGCTTGGCTGCGCGGCGCTTGATGCTGCAAGGAATCGACCCCGCCAAGCATCGCGACGACGCCAAACGCCTGGCAAAGGATAAGGCGTCCAACACCTTCGAAAAAATCGCGCGCGAGTGGCACGGCAACAAAGTGCCGACGTGGAGCGAACGCACCGCCAAGAACACCATCCAGCGCCTGCAAGCGGACATCTTCCCAGCCATCGGCCGCATGCCGATCGATGAGATAAAGCACCGCGATCTGATCGCCGCACTGCGCAAGATCGAGGAGCGTGGCGCAAGTGAAGTCGCCCATCGCCTGAGAGCGCTATGTGCGTCAATTTTCAGCTACGCGATTCAATGCGGATTCACAGAGCGCAATCTGGTCACCGATATGAAGGATGTGTTGAAGACCGTCCGCGCCGGACACTTCGCCGCCATCAACGCCGACGAACTACCGCAGTTCCTGGCCATTCTGGACCGCAACGAAGCGCGCATGTTCGCGCCGACGCGCATTGCGCTGCGGCTGATGCTGCTGTGCTTTGTGCGCACCAGCGAGTTGATCGAGACGCCCTGGAGTGAAATTGACCTGGAGCGCGGCGAGTGGGTCATTCCATGGCAACGCATGAAGCGCGGCAAGCTGACCGTCAATCCGGATATGACCAACCATCATGTATGCCTGTCGCGCCAGGCGCTGGAGCTGCTGCGTGAACTGCACGCGATCACGGGCCGCAGCAAGTACCTGTTCCCGAATCAGCGCGACCACGAAAAGCCGATCAGCAATAACACGATACTGGTGGCGCTTGGACGCATGGGATACAAGGGCAAGATGACCGGCCATGGCTTCCGGGCGCTGGCCATGAGCACCATCAAGGAGCGCCTGGGCTACCGGCATGAAGTCGTGGACCGCCAGCTGGCACATGCGCCGAAGGACAAGGTGGCCAGTGCCTATGACCGGGCGCAGTTCCTGGCGGAACGGCGCAAGATGATGCAGGATTGGGCCGACTACATCGATGCCGTCAGCGGCAAGGGAGAGCCGCCGCTGACGCCCAGATTAACGCTGGTCAGCGGTGAGTTCAGCCGGGATGGCGGAACAGGAGGGCACCATGTCTAAGTATGTACTGCGCCTCACGGATGCGCTTATCAAGCAAGCTGCTCCGAAGGACAAAATATACAAACTATCCGATGGGGCTGGTCTGTACATCGCAGTGCAGCCCAGCGGCAGCAAGGTCTGGCGCATGAAGTATCTCCAGCAAAGCGGTGGCGAAAGCGTTCTGACTTTTGGCAGGTATCCCGAAGTCTCCATCGCCAAAGCCCGCGAACACAGGCTTGCAGCGCATCAGCTGCTGGAGCGGTAGCAGGACCCGCGCACAGAATTCAATCGAGAAAAATTGCATCCACTGCCAAAGCCTATTCCAATCGACGAAATATTCGATGAGCCGGAGTGGGGCCATGTGCAGACCAGCATTCGGCGGGCGACCCTGCTCGCTATCCGTCACCTCGAAACCGCCTTATTTCCGGCATTGCAGCGCATTTCCATCAGTGAAGCACAGCACAGTATCCAGCAAGCAGCCATTCGGCAAATTGAACAGGCTGGTTTGCAGGTCGTCTCCCGTCAGCTGGAGGGTGTCGCGACGGCGCTCGCTGCCAGTTATTTACGTAACGGTATGAGCATGGACCAATTGGTTAGTGCGATGAAGGAGTCAAGGAGGCGGGTACGTCGCCAGGGCGACAACATGCAGTAGCTATCGGAGTCTTTGACCGGGTTCCAATTCTGCGTACTACGAAAAGCGCACTTGACGAAACGAACCACTTGCAAACGTCGATATCAGGCATAGAATGAAGCTCTCTTATGTGGGAATCGCTCCCACGAGGGCATGCTTCGAGCATGTCCCTATGCTTAGCGGCATAGGCGTTGCGGTCGTTACCCGCCACCATGATACATAGCAGTTTCTGCTAGATATATCGCCGGGACATGCAGAAGCATGCACATCTCGGCAAGATAAAGCGCTGCCTTCAGCGCCTACATATCCCACAGTCCGCAAGACGGATTGCCTGGATGATTGCGCCCGGTGGGCGCTTCCTCAAACAGGAGCAAGACTCCTGCCCCGATTGGTTCGCATGCCCCGCGAGGTAGCGAACCCTATAAAGCACAGCATGGCTTTGCCGCAAGCCGCACCGTCAGCAGAAATGCCAGCGATGCGATGCCTCGCGGCTGCTGCCAGCGCATGTGCTTCAGAGTCGCCAGTATCGTTACCGCGAGTGCGATGCTGGCTTATATGCCGTCGCCTGCCATGGCTGCGTGCACGCGTCGTTACTGGCGGCGTGCTGCCAGTGACGACGCGCCGCCGACGGCATAGGCCCAGGCGGCAAGCGGAATTCCACCGCGTGATGTTGTTCAGTGACGGGGCCAGGCGCCCCCCATCGCAGGCAAGCCTTGCGATGTCCTTTGCCCGCTACGGGCTGATTAGTAGAAGTTGATCCGTGCACGATGTGCACTCCATGGACCCTGGGTGATTGGTCCCCGCTGCGGCAGCTTCCTCCGGGAGCGCGCAGCGGTGCCACACGCGCATGCGGCGCGGGCAGGCAGTAACAGCAACCGCATACACGGGAGTGGTGTCCCGAGGCCCTTGATTCAACCTTTCCTGCCGAGGCAGTGAGGGTGGCCAGAAACACTTACCAGACAGGATTACACCACGCGGCATCGATGTAAAAACCAATGATCGGAAGGATGACTTTGCCATGCGCGACTTGAACTACCAGCTCAAGCAACTGTGTCACCGCAACCGGGATGGCAGCTTTGCGACGCAGGCCGACCGTGAGCGCATATTAAATCTGTGCGCCAACGACCTGGCGGAACGGGGCTTTCAGCATATGAGCGTGGACAGTCTGAAGCCGAAGCATGCGGCGGCGCTGCTCGACAAGTGGAAGCAGAATGGCGTCAGTACCGGGACGGTCAAGAATCGCATGAGCGCTTTACGCTGGTGGGCCGAGAAGATCGGTAAGGAGAACATCGTTGCGCGCACCAACGGCGAATATGGCATCGCGGAGCGGGTGTTTGTCACCAACGTCTCGAAGGCGAAGGTGCTGGACGCCGACACGCTGGCCCGCGTGAATGATCCGTATACGCGCATGTCCCTGCAGCTGCAGGCGGCGTTTGGTTTGCGGCGCGAGGAAAGCATCAAGATCAGGCCGGGATGGGCCGATGGCGGGAACATCCTGCGGCTGAGAGATAGCTGGACCAAGGGCGGCAAATACCGGGAGGTGCCGATTGCCACCCTGCAGCAGCGCGCCGTGCTGGAAGCGGCCAAGGCGCTGGCCGGAAAAGGCAGCCTGATTCCCGCGCAGTTGCGGTATCGGGACCAATTGAACCGTTTTCGTGCGCAGTGCGACAAGGCTGGCATCCATGGCGTGCATGGGCTACGTCATGAGTACGCGCAGCGGCGTTATGCCGAGTTGACTGGCCGACCTAGTCCAGTATGTGGCGGCACGACGTCCAGACAACTGGATGCTTCACAAAAACTCGCAGATCAAGCTGCGCGGCTGAAGATTTCAGTGGAGATGGGACATGGCCGTGAACAGGTCACGTCCATCTATCTGGGCAGATGAGCGTTCACCTGTATCAAGGGCGCAGCGCATGGAATAGACGAGATGCAGAAGGGGCAGCCCTGGCGCTGCCGGAATGATCGCGGAGAGTCGGCATGACTCTCCATTGTTTGCTGTTCATCAATCGAAGGAGAATCTTATGACCACGACTAAAAAATTCCTCCGCTTGCCTGCGGTGATCGAGGCTACCGGCTGGTCCCGCGCCACAATCTGGCGCAAGGTGAAGGCAGGCGTGTTGCCGGCACCTATCCCCATCGGCCCCAAGTCCATCGCCTGGGACGCAGAGGAGATCGCTCAATGGCAACAACGCTGTATTGACGCTAGGCGGGGCTTGAGTGGGAGTTAATAGTGGCTGGATTAGAAGCGTCCCACCTCGTAAGACGTCACGGGGTGGGCCTACAGGCCCTCTCCGAATCGTCCAACTGCTGCTGCTGCTGCTGCTGCTGCTGCTGCGCGGCAGCCCCGCGCGTTCGTGTATGCTTTTACGGCGTTCAATACGTCAGTCTGTGTCCGAATGGCAGACCTGACCCTGGCAGCACAATTGCTTCAGATATCACTCGTGCCATTGACCACCTCTAGGTAGCCTTTGATGCGGCCGCCTGCATGAGTTTGGTCCTCTCGGGGAGCCTCGCCACCTCGAAGCACAGCACGAGATAGTAGTCGATTCATGGCGATGCATGAGGTTTCCGGTACCATGATGCAGTCTGGACAAGCGCCTCCATGGGCATCGCAAAGACTTCCGGAATTGCATCGGTGTGACGATGGCTCTAGCAGATGAGCCAAGAATTGATTATTCTCATTTCGCCAAAGAGACGACAGGTTACCCAAGTCCATAGTTGTGCCGTTACGGTAAACGACGAACGACAGGTCCGCCGGGAAAACATATTCACCGAGCGACCCGAGATCCAGGCCGGAGAACTCCGCTATAGATTTCATAAAAAGGTGTGCAAAACTGTGCAGCAGTGTGTACATATAGCGATAAGTGGTGGCACCGCTTGGGCGCAAAAGCGAAAAATATTGGCCGAACGGCTGAGCCGATTCCAGTATCGGGCCACCGAACTTCACCTTCCCGTCTGGAATCCAATGGGGTAAATCCTCGACGCCAATTTCCTTCAGCCATTGGTATACAAGCTCTGGTTTTAGCGTGACATAAATTGCTTCGTTAGCCTGCTTGACCACGTAAATCGGCCGCTTGCCATTCTTTAAAGGCTCGAACAGACGCAGGCGTACGGGCATGTCTTGATTGCGTTTGTTAATAAATGGACTAGCGCTGACGCGAGTGTATCCGTGGGTAAATCGGCAAAGTTCAAACTCGCGAATTAGACCTAACTCGGACAAGCCAAGCATGTTCATCAATGTTAGAGTCCTCGCTTCCTGCGCTATTTTTGTCTGCTCGTTCTTCGGTGCCAAGTCAGTGTCGAGTTGATAGAAACGTACGAATGGAGCTCGAGCACCGAGTTCTGAAGTTGCCCGTACTTTGTTGCGCATTAGGGCTTCGTGCTCGACTGAGAGCGTAAACGGATCGTAGCGGCTGGTGAAATCTTCACGCCGGGCTAATTGGGCGTACACTAATTCCGGCAATTCGCCTGTTACCGGGAGCAGCGGCGCTTCGCCGCTGCTCCAATCGATGAAGAGCTTGCGGAGCTCTTCATCGACCTCCTTGATGAACACCTCGTCTTTCATCTTCACTGCGCGGTCATAGTTCTTCTTGTGGTACTCGTAAGTTTGCCATTTTTCCGAATGCCCTCCTTGTAACAAGATTGCCTTCATCTCTTCCGGAGTCGGCTCTGTGCCGCCATAGCCGTATTTGCCACATATAAAGGAAGCCAACGCTTTCGTGTTCTGAGGCATTAGAAGTGTCAGCAGGTTTTGGTCGCAGTCGGAAAACACCACGAATTGCTCGGACTGCACATAAAATGCTGAAGACGCCCGATACGAAATCGGCTCCATGCGACGCTCGCTTGGTGCACGGGCGGTATCGCGAAATACCTCGGTAGTGAATTTGTCGTTTTGCAACCAAGTCGCGCGCTCGCGATGCCCACAGTTGGCGCACTCAAAGCCCCATTCACCGATACGCGGCGAATGCGTGTGCAGTAAAAAATCCTTACTAGCGCAACTGGCACACGTCTGTCCCTTTAGGTAAGCTTCCTGGTTCTGTTCGCTCCATTCCCACATACCCGGGGTAGCTGGCATGTAGTCCCCCGACCAGTGAACGAAGACGACGTCCAGCTGGCGCCATTTGCAGTCTGACTTTTTTTTCGGATTCGGGCAGTTGATCGGAGAAAAAACATCAATATTCCTAGCCGCGTCAGCAACCGACTCGTATTCTTTGAACATGCCACAGGTATTGCAGACAAAGGAAAGCGGCGCTGGCGCATAGCCCATCTTGAGCGGGTTGACGAACTGTAGATACGACGCCCCGAGCGGGAGTAGAGCACTTCCGTGGAGCAGCATACCGTCGATGCACTGAGTTGGATCAATCGGGCGCTCGTCGCTATTAATTGAATACGCGCGCGTGAACCAGTTTTGCCAAGCTTCCTGTAGGCGAAGTACGATTTGCTCTTGCGTTTGGATATTGATGTTAGCTATGTCCGGCACTGCGGACTGATCCGGAATCGAAATGCAGGCGCCAAGCCCGCCTTCGAATGTGAAGAAAGAACCCGGCGCATAGGCGGACGCCAACTGGTTGCGTGAACGCGCCATGATGGGCGTCCGGATTTGTTTCTGGTCCTGTTCGTCTTCGTTGAAGTATGCTCCGCGCTTCATGTTAGACCCCGTCATCATCGTTTTCTGCCACTCCGTTGCGCACGAAGTCCATTACTGCAAACACTTGATTTGCCATCTGTGTTCTGCCACGAGCATCTTTCGGGGACATCCGGATTTCGCCGCCTTGATCCACGTCGCGGAGAGAGGTCATTGGCTTTTCCATCGTACTCAACAGACCTTGGAAGTAGTCTCGTAAAGTGCCGCTGCCATACAAGGGACTGGTAGACCATTGATTGAGCAGAAAGCGTGTTTTCTCGAAAATCCTTCGGCGGTAGTGCTCTTCGCCTTCCGGGAAGTAGCCGGCTCTCAGACCGATGGCCAACTCGATGAAGCGCGTGATGTCGGTGATGAATGCATCCTTACGCAGTTTATAGGTCTTGTTGATATCGGGTACCCACGAATAATTTGACGTATTTTTCTTTTCATCCTCTGGGAGCGCGATGAGCTCACGGCTCGGAACAACACCTACCAAATATGCCTGCAACATGCTCGGAAACACGCGCTCGACGGCTTTTTCCGCCCATCTATCAATCGCGGCGGGTTGCACCATGCGCTCCAGAAAGCGATGGAAGATGTCAAAAACTTCCACGATGTAACGGTCGCGCCTGCGCTGCGGCGTAGGGACAAGTACCACAAAGCCGATATGCGTGCGGCCTACGCGCGACGAAGCCTGAATGTATTCAGCTATGTCCGAGGGCATGCCGGCAAAAAACATGGAATTGAATTCTTCCACATCGACACCGTGTGATATGGCCGATGTCGCAATTACCGAACGTAGTACCTTGGAGAGCGGCGTGAAATGCTCCCCCGGCTTATCGCGTTTTTGTGCGGCTTCCACTACTGCCTGCACCAAGCCCTGATCCACCGAACCAGTAATTAGGCGTGTATCGAGCGTATCTAGCGGGATATTTGCATTCAAGTGACGCTTGCGCGACTCCTCCATCTCCGCAGCCATAATTTGGTCGCCGCCTTTCTTATTGGTGACATAAGTGAGCGCGATGCGGTGCAAGTCGACGAGTGTGGCAATCTCTCCGACCGTGGCGCTTGAGATTGCCTGCTGGTGCAGATGTTGCAGCGGTCCTTGGCTAATGCAATTCTGCATGGTCTGGATCACTTCTTTCTGCTTGGCCATGTCGCCATTAACCAGTGCATCGAACAGGGTGGAGATACATAGATGGAAATTGGATAGGATAGATACGCTCGTGGCCGTATGCGGTTTACCATTGGTCATGAAGCTGCAATAAACTCGGGCCTGTGGTGAACGAACTTCGGGGTCTTGGTGCGTCGCGCGATCAACTTCGCTAGGGAGGGGGGCTTCCGGCTGTGCATAAAACGAGTCATACAATGTCGGTCCAGGATGCGGGAACTGCGATGCGGGAGTCTGGCGCTGATACAAGTGCTCTAGTTGACGATCAGGTTCGGATACCGTCGCGGATGCTGCGATGACTTTGGCTCGTCGCCGTTGGTGTTGCGGGTCATGCGCGACAATAGCTTTGAGCGGCTCGTACAGATACTGGAAAACTGCATCCAGTGCCGACTCGAACAGGCCGGCAAAGGTTCCCAAAGATTCGTCTAGCAGATGCGCTTCGTCCTGAATGATTAGGCTTGGGAACGGGTCGTGGAATAGCTTAACCCCTGTGGCGTAAGCCGGCCATAGACCTTCGCAGTCGCACTCGGCAGGCGTTTTAGTTAAGTCCTTGTGCTGTGGAATGAAAAGACGGTTGGTGTCCTTACGGCGCCATGGCGCTGCTCCCAGCATGCCGTAGACCCGGCGTATCGTACCGGACGAATGGCCTATAAGGGCCAACTTGTCCACTGTTCCCAATAGGACAGAGGGGGCGAGGTCATAGATGTCTTCATCGCAAATGTAGAAGGGGAGGGGCTTGAATCCGCCTATGTTGGAGGGGCAGCTGACATCGGTGCAAACGTGCGCTAGTGTGCCTCCCAGTTTTGGGAATCGACGCAAGGCCGTATCCATGCCGCAAAAAGGGCAGTCTGGAATTTTGTTCCAGGCTTTGCATGCAGAGTCGTACTTCTGATCGGTATGCCGCAGCTTTTCTTCAGCAATGGGCGACAGCGGACTGGAATCGATATCCGGCAAGCTGGAGATGCCCTTCGTAGAGTGACTATTGGGTGACCCACCGCTGCCCACCCAGAAGCCGATGGATAGCTCGTCGCCAGGGTAACTGTACTTCCTGCGCACCAGCTCTGCCTGGGCCAATACCTTTGAGCAGCGCTGGGCCTGCTGGATCGTTAGCAGGCGAAGTGGATAGCGAATCATAGCGGTGACACCCGTGTGCTTTCCGCGTAGGCGGTCAAGCATTAAGTTGAATACCAACAAGCCGAAGAATGCCTCGGATTTGCCACCGCCTGTGGCGAAATAAAGTAGCGTGACCGAATCATCTCGTGCGACATTGTAGTGATGGCGGAATTCCGGCACACGCGATGCCAACGCCGGGATATTTGCAACAATGAAAGCTAGCTGGAACAAGCGCCACTCACCATTGTCATTCTTGAAGCGGCGCAGCATAAAATTGGCCATCGCCTCATTCATTGATAGCCAGGCCTCATATACGACTGCCTGTGGATTGGACTGCACCCCTCGTGCGCTCCATGCGGCGCGGGACTCCTGCAAAATGCTCAGTCCTGCTTGAATGGCAGCTAATTCGTCGCGCCACCTTTGCATGTCATCTTTGAACTTATTTTTTTCGCGTTCCAGCGCATCGACATCGGTCGGACTCAAGCCGACGGATAGCTCAATCTTTCCAGGTTGCTCATCAATCCATTTTTGCATTGCTGGAATGATGGGTAATAGCCCATCTAGCCCATCCGGCTGGCTAAGCGAACGTACGTGTCGGTTAATGTCGGCGCTCGAAGTTGGTACGATGCGAGGCTGAACATAACGTGGCGTCCAAGTAGTGCGCAAAACGAGGTGGTTGGCATCTCGTGCGACGGTGCAAATACCACAGTTGTGACCTATCGCTGGATATTGCAAGTAGGCGTTATAGCGGTAGGACGGTTCTACTCGCTCCAATTTGAGATTGCGGTGGAGATTCGTCGGTAGACTCGTCTTCAGTTCGACAAGGAATACCGCAGGGTCTTGATCTTCGGAGTGTGTGCGGGGCTCCTGACTGCGATTTTCCAGTGCAATAAACACATTTAGATTATCCGGATTGAGCCAGTCCTTAGTCACTTGGACATTCCAGTTAAGCGTGATGTCAGGAACAAGTACAGGATTACCGGAGGCGCGCACATGGTCGAGGAACATGTTCCAGTTCTGGTACTGGCTGCGCGTGACGACCATCCGACGGTAGCCCCACATGCGTCCTTCAGGGCTCTCGGCCCAAGCTTGCAGATACTGAGAAATAGTGGTGTTGAGCAGCGCTGAGGTTTGGTCGGCCTGCATGGCAAGGGCTGCACTGCCCTCGGCCGCAGTGAATTTTAGGTCGGGAAGCGGGATATCCAGACGGAGCCACTTTTGCGAAATGGATAGTGGCTCAAAATCTTCGTCGCGCCCCACTATAGGCGTGCTGTTGTCGTTGGGGTCAACAGACATCGTCACGGTACCGTCGTCATCCCCGGTCGCACTATCTCCGGCCTCATCATTGCTTAGTTCTGACAGATTCCACGGCAAGCCTCGCTCAGTAAAGACCTGCTTACGAATTTCTTCACGAGTGCGGGCCCAATCCGGGTGCCGGAAGCGAGACTTATGACTTCCTTTGATCTTTTCCCATTCTGCGTTTTCGCGGTCCCGAATGACTTGGCGTACCGCAAGAAATACCTCGCGGCGCAGCCGAAAACTCAGTTTGCAGTTGGGACGTTTTATGTCGCTCTCGTCCGGAAGTACGCGTACATACACCGAGAGACTTGGATGCACAGCAATCTCTCCGCCAACGCCATTTGCCAACTGCAGTTGCAGGCCATGCGAGGAAATCCAGATTGGTGACGTTACTTCATCGTCACCTGCCTCATCTCGCATAGGGAGCAAGAATCCAGAATTGAGCAACGTGCGGGGACGCGCGCCATACAGATGTTTGCCAAATTGTCCGGCGCCGCTGATATGCGCGTGTGTAATGTTAAGCAGGGCATCTACTACGGCCTCCTTCAGCGTAGTCGACACTTGTGCAGGATTGGCTCGCAAAACTAGGCTATTCATCTTTCACGGTCTCCTTGGTCGACGTGACCCTATCAATGGCGACTACATTATCTTTTGCTTTATTGAATAACATCTTGATCGTTTCCCGAGGGATGCCCACGTTAAGCATGGCTGACTCAGGATGCAACAGCATGTAGGTATATCGTTCTGAAAGGTGCCGACCATCCACTCGGCGCACATTCCGAATCTGTGTAATGACTTCGCGCCAAAAATACTTAATCTCCACTGGTTTGAATCCTAGTGCGTGGGCGAATGCAACAAAGTACTCTAATCGCTGGGGCGCTTGCGGCTGCAAGTCCTCGAAAGCAGTGGCGTCCGCGCCACCCAAGTCAATCCAGCGTCCCACAGCGGCTGCGCCAGGCAACTCTGCGGCTATACTTGGATTGCTGGCTTCAAGGTTCTCTAAAATATGGATTCGCAAATCACGCACTTGTTGGGCGCGCGAGCGGCCCGGAAAACGTTCCTTTAGGCGGCTCTTTACTTCTGTGTGATAGTCGCGCAAGTCGGTCTCAAACGACTTGTCGTGGGCGACTGGCACGCCAGAGGCCTTGAGTGTGACCTCAACTAATTCGCGCAGTTCCTGAGACATGCAGAACAACCTGTCACCTCTTTTTAGGTCGCATATTTGGCAGACTCGGAAACCCCGTTCCGTCGCGAACTCGCTGGCAGGGTCATACAGGTAGACGTGATGGGTTGGGCGTCGGTATAAGGACCGGCCGTTTTCCAGGGAAATTCTCCAAGCGTCCGGGTCGCTAGCGTTACCTTCGTCATCTGCACCCGCCGCATGTTCGCTGTGGAAGGTTGGCATGACATAGTCCCCAAGCGAAAGTATGCTGCGGTCTACTGTAAGATGACGAAGGTGACGAAGAATAGATTCCATGCGCGGCTTTAGCGTCTTAAACGCGTCGTAGTACTTCGCCAATGGCTCGAGAGTGCCCTTCAGGTACTGGCCTGTTCGAGTGGTCAGCAGGACCGCCGTATGCTTGGCGACGCGATTATCCGTCATTACCAGCCGTAAGCCTTCGTCATCGAGTCCCGCAAAAACGAGCTGGTAGCTACCCAACTGATCCAATCGATTGGCCAGTTGGGTAGAAGGTAAAAATTGGATTTGCGCTGCGAAAGATCTGTACGATGCTTCATTAAAATAATTGGTATATTCGGATAAGAAAAGTTCCGCTAAGCGCCGATAAACTGCATTGGTAAATACTACGGCCACCTTTCTTTTTTTTGTAATCGCATAGTGACCCACGAGACTTGCAAGGCGTTCGGAAAAGGGAGTAGCGACTTGGTAGTTTTCAAATAGCCTTGTACCAGCCTCGATACATTCCAAGATATTCGCCTTCTCGGTACCGCATTTCTCATGCTGGGCAAACACCGATAGAGCTGTGTGGTAGGTCAACCAGCTGAAGACGCGACGCGAATGCTCGGAAGTGGTCGGCTGAGATAGCCATTCGCTTAGAGTTGCGACCCCGCAAGGCAGCGCGGCCATACGCGATAGGTAACCTGCGGCGTCCAGTACAGGCTGCGCCTCCACGCGTCCCAGAGCGTTCGCTATGCGGTAGAGCTTGGATATAACCGCATTGGCTTCAGCATCAACGACTTCGACATCGAATTCACGCGGCAATGGCATTTCAATGCTCTCCTGTCCGGGCTCCATTAGCGCGTCGTCAGGCGTACCGTTGCAGACTGCCGCAATCTCATAGGTGTTGTGTCCCTTCCAATGGCGCTCATGCTGTTTTAACTTGTCATTGAGCCCATGCAGCTGCTCACGCAGGCCACGCGCTGCGTGTGGCTCATCGGTGACGATGAGAATGCCTGGGCGTCTCTCCTTGGGGAAAACCTCTTCCACCACACTGCAGAATCGAGTGATGTGCTTGTCCCAGCCATGCGCGCTCTTGCGTACAGCCCTTGTAGCATTGACCAGCACTACGTCTGGGGGGCCGCAATAGGCCAGTGTTTGCAGTGCCTTACGTAGCTCGTCTTTGGACATGCGGGCATCAAGCGCGAAGAATGCATCTGGCGCTTTTCTAGGGTCGCCAATAGTTTCGCAATTGTTGCGAACAGCATGTTTATGGGAGCGTTTTTTAAAGCGGGTAGTCACGTGTTTTAACAATGTGTGCGAGCATGAATCCCATCGTGAGAATCCTGCCGTAGCCAGATAGGTTGGCAAAAGGTCTGCCACAGTTGGATTAAATGGTTCCTGTGAGTCGCTCTTGATGCTGCCTAGCGATAGGATGAATGGATCTTTTTCAGACAGGTTGCGCACAATTGGGATTTGCGCATTGGAGGAGCCAGCGAGTTGTACTAGATCACTTGCTAACGCCAGCACTTGTTGACGGTCATAGTGCAAGTGATTGAGCGGATAAAAAACGTTGGACTTAGCTGGATAGATCGAGCCGCGGATGCCAAGCTTATCTCCCGTTTTCCAGCGTTCAAGAGTTGCCAACGCATGAATTGTCAACAGGGTCTTGGGAGCGGTCGGCCAGACGAGGACAATCTGGCGAGTGCGATTGTGTGCGACGCTCAGATACAAATTGACTAGCTGTACCAGCGCGGGCGAAGGCCGGCTCGAAAGCTGTTCTCCTTCGCGATAAAGTGCAATACCAGCTGAGCCATAAACCGGGGCTGGTTGCGATCTTACGGCCGCATCCAGGCTGAAAGATGTCGCTAAGTCCTGCTGTACGATGTTTTGCTTCTGCCCTGAACTTTTGGGCTTGTTGCGATGCGCGGAAAGAACGCGCGCTACCATCGCCTTGCGTCGTTCAGCGGCAGCTTCGCGGTCTTCCTGTTTTGTAACTCGTGGTGGTGGCATGCGCGTGTCCGTCTTGAACGTGAGTAGATAGACCTTACTTTTGCGTTTTGTTATAGGTATGCCTGGAGAACAGCCTCATCAACTGAAAGTCCCTTTTCTAGCATCGCGGTCAGACGCGCAGGTTCAGGAAGCGGTAACTGCAATAGTTCGAAAATCGAAACGTTAGTCGAGCCGGAAATGCTGCGAAAGTAGCGGTCAACCGGGCGCGATCCTAGTAGAGTTACCAGCAAGTCCAGGGGTACTTTCGGGTTGTGGGTTGCCGATTCGAGTGCTAGTACATGGTTCTCGCAAACAAACCCTCCGTGCAACTGAATAACGTTAGACGGTATGACGCCAGCAACAAGCCGTAGCGGCTGATCGTTGGAAGTGACGCGTTGCATGGCTACTGTTGGCCTGCGAAGGATGGACGTGGTGGATTCGCTGACCATGTCTACATAGCTGGGCTCCTGGATAGCCCTCTTGCTATGGCCGAACCTGACCTCACCGGTGGTCGTAATATCGCTTGACCATAACAAGGGATATGGAGCTGCCGCACCAGCTGCGGTAGCCTCGCTCAGGTGATAAAAAGTCGTGCGCTTGTCCCGATTCCAGACGAAACATCCCGTGCGAGGCACGAATCCGTAATCAACTAATCTGTACTTGCTTGAACTGATGATACGAATGAGATCAACATCGCCCTCTGCGCGAGGGATCGGCCAGGCGCAGCCGCCACCGGGTAGTGTACAACTGCCGACTGACTTGAAATTTCCCTGTTTCGATACCACCGACACGTTCGGAGAAATGTAGGTGGAAACTGAGTCTAAGCGCCGCTTCAGTATTGTCAGTGCAGTCTCTTGCTCCACATCGATAAACACACCCAAGCGGTCACTTACGATGCCGATGCTGGTGATATCTGCGTTTTCTAATAAGTGGGTGCGCAATTTGCTGAAGTAACGGCCAGACATGAAGCTGGTAGGGGTAACAAATCCGGCAATACCAGTTGGGCGTAGCAATTTGAGACCTAATGTCAGGAACAGACCGTACAGGTTTGGCTGTGAGTCAATGACATGGTTGTATTCGCAGCGGTGCTTCGATACTTCCGCCGCAGGCATCTTGCGGTAGGGCGGATTACAGACAACAACATCGAAAGTGCCGTGTAGCTTGTGTGCTTCTGTCAGTGAATCCGCTACTGCCACATGAAAGAAGGGAGTTGCGCCAGTACATGCAATTTCATCCGCAAGAACAATCCTCAGGAATTGTTTGGACATGCTACAGAGTATTGGGTCAAGGTCTATTCCAAACAGGTTTTCCTCTACATGGCGAATGATTTCAGCAGAAGGTCGACCTTCCCCAATCAGGGCTGCTCTCATCCTTTGTGCTATTGGCGCAAGGAACGCGGCGCCGCCACAAGCGGGGTCAAAGAATGAGTGTGAGGCAAAAGATGCGCCAGCTTCCTCTAGGTCATCCAAAAGACGTTTTGTTAGGGACGGAGGCGTGAAGTACATCGCCAGCTGCTTTCTATAATCATTGCCCGACCAAATCGAATATGCAGAGCTAAGCCAATATGCACCGTCGAGGAAGTTTTGCTCACATAGCCAATCAACAAATCGTTTTACCTCGATGGCTTCAGCCAACGGGGGCGCTGATTCAAACTCGTCACAGTCCAAGTTAGGAGCAAGTCTATTGCTCCAAAGAATGACAATCGTGCCAATATTTAGGGCGAGGTATTTCAAATCTTTATTATGAACTTTGCTCAGTAAACCTATGGAGCGGACGTGGCGGGAAAACTGTAATTTCACTTTAGTAAGGTTTAAGTTTTTTTCGGGCAGACCCGATTGAAATTTTGTCCGCAGTGAGGCCTCTCTCTGGTAGATAGGCGCTTTTTCATCGCTGTTGGAAAGGGAGAGCATGCTGATGAAGTTTGGACTTACGCTAAGTGATATTTAAATTCGATTCTTTAAAGTAATAATTCTTTTGCTCGGCTGAATTAAAACAATGTTGTTAAGGATAGCATCTTGCTCATGTGGAAAATACACCAATTCTCACCGAGGGGCAATGACCTGCACAACGCAGAACTGGTACATCGATGCACTAGCTGCACGACGCGAGCGGCCGTCAAAGTGAACGTTGGAGTTGGTATCATCGGCTGCTGGGCGGGCTTACCGCACCTGTTTCAAGGCATTCAAGACGAAGTCGGTGCGCATCGAACTGCTGACGCGCCATCCAATGATGCGTCGTGCAAAGACATCAATCACAAATGCCATATAGACAAAGCCTTGCCAGGTCGAGACGTAGGTGAAATCGGACATCCAGAGTTGATTGGGCCGCTGTGCCTTGAACTTGCAATGGACAGGATCCAGAGGGCAAGGTGCGGCCACATTGGCGACGGTGGTCTTTACGACCTTGCCCCGTATCACGCCGCGCAGGCCGGCGCGGCGCACCAAGCGTTCGACGGTGCAGCGGGCGATCTCTATGCCTTTGCGGCGCAGCTGGCGCCAGACCTTCTCCGCGCCATAAGCCTGCATATTGGCTTGCCAGACGCGTTCAATTTGAGCAGCCAGCACCGCATCGCTCTTTGCGCGCGCACAGCGCAAAGCCGGATTATGCCGCTACGCGGCGTAACGCCAATAGCCGGACGGGGCGATCTGCAAGACTTTGCAAATCGACTCGGCCTCGTACGCCTGGCTGTGCTGGTCGATGAACGTGAAGCGGCGGTCGAGCTCCGCCTGGGCGAAAAACACACTGGCTAGGCGTAGGATTTCGTTCGCCTGCGTAGCTCCTTGAATTCGTGCTCCAGCGCTTTGAGGCGTTCACTTTCGGCGGTGGTGGTGCCCTCACGCTGACCTGTGTCACGCTCACGCTGGCGCACCCAACGACGCAGAGTTTCGGCGGTACAGCCTATCTTGGCTGCGATGGACGTGATGGCCGCCCACTGCGACTCGTGCTCGCTGCTGTCCTCTTGAACCATGCGCACGGCGCGCTCCATCACTTCGAGGGAATATCGGACTGATTTTTTCCCGGTGGCTCCATTTTCTCAAATGTCGGAGCCTCCTTCAAACCCGGGGCGATTCAGTCGTTAGGCATCGTACCGCATGTTGGTAATGCGTTTCAGCGTATCGCCGATATGCTCGCGAGGCTATCTCCATCCAACGTGGATATTTTTACCAACATCATCCACGTGATTTTTGAGCGGCAAGATGAATAAATGCTGCTTTTGTTGCTTCGCATTGTCTAATAACGTAGAGCAGTGATTTTTCGTGATGTTTTGACGAGGAAATGATGCTATATTCCTTGATCTCTACATAATCAGTCGTGTAAATTAATAGTTAATTATTTTTTGGAGTATCGATGCGTAAAGTTTTCCTCGTCACCGGGTTTAATAATTGGGGTAAAACTACATTACTTTCTAATTTATTTGAAACAAAGACGTTTCATAAGAAAATACCACAATGTTACGGAAAGCATCAATTCCTTGTGATGCCACAATCGAACGACGACCTTCATCAAGACAGGTACGAGAAAGAATTTCTCGATAGACTGCAAAAATTTGAAAAAATAAATGGTAAAGCTAAGTACATCGCTTCAGCTTTTTGTCCAACGAAAGAACCAAATAACAATTCCATCGAAATTCTTCATAATTTATTCAAAGGTGATAAGATAGAAATGTTGCTCTTGGAGAGTAAATGGTGTGGAAATGCAAAACTGATAATCCCAGAAATTACGCGTTTATACAGCGGCGAACGCAACGTTACAATACATTCCATTACATCTAAGAGCTCGGTAGGTAAACTAAGTAAGGTGAAATCTATATTTACCGGAGCTTTGCGATAATTTAAATCGACAAATCTTTTATCTAATAGTAGAGAGCACCTTTCCATGCTCTAGAAACGACTAGAAACGTCCCTAACGTATGGAACCTGATAGGGAAGCATTTGGTGTTGATTTTAGAATTAAATTGATTCTAGACGCATTAAAATAGGTTTCTAGCGTTTTTGAAAATTAAGAAAAAATATTGACTAGATATGTGCTATATATAATGAGTAAAATTTTCGAAAAATATTGAATATATTTGAATATAAAAATCTATTTAACGTTAATGTTCGTTTTCGCGAGTATTGCACGTTTCGTAAATTCTTCTAGCCCATTGATAGTGTCAATCCTAAAGTCAAGATTAGAATATGCATTTCTGTAGTCATCCAAAATGAGGGAAGAATCATCGAAATCATTTTCACCTCGGGAAAAATCAAATATTTTATTAATTATTGCTTGTATTTCGCCGAGCTTAAATATGTATGTCATGATGTTTATTTGAGAAAGTACCGTGTGACTATTAGGGGAAAATGAATTTTCAAGATTTTTTAATCTCGAATTGTTAACCTGTAATAGCACTAGAATATTTGCCAGATTGTCTGCCACATTTGATTCTGCAAATGTTATACATTGACGAAATATATCTTTATAGTCAATTGGCAAATCGGGAGCTTTAGATGATAATGGAGTTTCTCTTTCCGAATCCTCCTCTGTGGTTCTATTTAATGCCTCACGTAAAATTCCTGAGCTATCTCTGCAATAAGTTGTTAGTTCGCTTAGAGCGTGCGGCAAAAATGATCGAGCTGCCAAAAATTGACGTTGTCTTTGCTGATTCTCACTAAATTTTGAAATGTTGAATGCAATAATGCTTGAAATTAATGCCAAAAAACCGGTATTAATAGTTTGCCAGCGATCCCAAACCTTCTGGACATAATCCCAATTTCCCCATCCTGCGAAAAATGGGAAAATTATCATGCAAAATAAATAAGAGATAATTAACGGAATTCCAATCCAATTCATTATTGAAACAAGGGTGTCTTTTTTTATGGATCCAATATGTTTCATAATAATGTTTTATTTGGTTTGTATTTTTTGGATTATGGTAAAATATTTAAAATTTGTTTTTGGAAAGTATCAAATAATAATCGTTGTCGACAAAAAATAAATTGGCAGCAGCCAGTTTTAGATTTCATCTTACAGTCGATGTCAGATGAAGTCTGATCAGTCCCATTGAACTATTTGATCAAAAAATGATTCTTATCCTTATCTTCCCGCCACCTTGGTTGACGGCCACGACCTGTTCAAGTCTCGCCAGTAGCATTATCGCGATACTTCACTGCGACTGTACTTGGAACTTTAACAGCCTTCGTTTTGGTCTCCCGGAGGTCGCCGATGCTCAGACCATACTGCTTCATGATTCCAGCGATTTATGCTTTTGCACCTGCGAGTTCGTTCTTACGTGCTTCTTCCGTAAGCTGCTGCAGTTCGGCGATTTTTGCGGTGTATTCTTTATACGTGGTCATGTATTTTCCTTGTAGTGTGGTTGCAGATCGCACTGTACGCAGTTTTAGAAGACCCGTTAAGCTATACCTCGCATATTGATGAATCCATCATCATCCTCGCGCCAGCGCTTTCGAACTAAAGAGTCAAACGTCACACCACTGGTCAACTGCAAGTAATCTGCGTGATCGGTAACGATAATTTGAGGCATGATGTCCGTATCACGCTGCGTCTCTTTGCAGAACGTAACTAACTGATCAAACATGTTTGTCACGGCACGCATATCTTCATCAACCGTACGGCCATTTCGGCTTGTATCTTTAGCGGCAAGGTCCTCCGGAGCAAACTGCTTCGCCCCATCAAGCATGGTGGGGAAATAGACTTGACTTGGCTGGTCGAAAAATAGAATAGACGGTATAGATGATTCTCCACGCAACTCGCACGAATACCGTTGTAGACTCAGGAACAGAACTAAATGACAAGCGAGCCAGTTTGCGCCACTTCCCATCGCACGTAAATATACGCGTCGGTCGTCAGTCTGATGCCACAGGTCAAACGTCTCGAGGGAAAATTTAAGATTAATGGGCCTATAGGATTTTTCGAAGTCAAATTTCCCGCTATAATGCTTCATCCAATAAGCGATCCTATCCTCAGCTTTGCGAATCTTGCTTTCAATATTGTATTTGTCCTTGAGTTCGGCAATGACATCTTTCAGTTCTTTTTCTAGCTTCTCCAAGTCCAAGTCACTCGCAGGTTTTTTTAGATCTACAATCTCCTGAAGCACAGTTTCCACCTGCATTTTTGCACCTACTGAAAGCTCGTATTGGCTGCGAACTTTTTTAAGGTCGGCAATCTGCTTCGATATGCGGTCTATCCTAGTAGTGCAGTCCCTCAGTAATTTCCTGGCTTCATCGACTTCTTTAACTTTCACAGCACGCAATTCGTCCAGGGCTGAATTACGATAACTAGACCGTTCCAACTCAGAGTTCAACCAAAGAATTGCATCGGTAAGATCATTTGCACTAGTCTCTACTAAGTCAGTTTCCGCATCGCAAAATGGACAAGACGCGTGTGAGATATTTGCGCTACTAGGTACCACAATTTCGGAACGATAGTTTGCATATTTCTGGGCGTAAGATAAAGAAGAGTCAATTTCGGCAAGCTCAAGTTGGCGATCCCTAAGTTCGCCGGTTAAGATGGCTTTTTTATCTTGCTCTTCCTGCATTAGCTTCACATGCATATCTGAGTCCGATGCAAAACGCACTTTTGTATTACGCAGTTTGTTCAATTGAATCTGCGGCGCTGTCATTGCCTGTTCAATATCAATTTCGAGCGGCCGCCCGCTGATGGAGACATAATCGAAAACTGCTTCCTCCAATCTCGTCCTCTTTGCCTTAACTTCCTGCTCAGCTTTGGGAATAGATCGTGTAATCCTTCGAATAAGGGTCTCCAATTCGTTTTCTCGTTGTTTAAGTATGAAATATCGCTGATTAACAAAGCCAAAGAAAATTTTCGCGTGGTCGATAGCCTGTTCGCGTTTTTCTTTTTGATCGAATCGATAAAATATTGCATGCTTGTTTGCTATGAGATTCTGATGTTGAAGCATGTACGAGGCGAAGCTTCGAATACTAGGTGTAGATGCGCGTCGATTACGGCGCTCACGCTCGTCCAGATCTTCATCGACATCTGTAACAGCTATATTGAAATAACGCTGCAGTATCTTTAAAAAATCTCGTAACGGATAGAATTCGCTTGGACCAAAGTAAGACATCGTTGCCCAGTCCAAAGCCTTCACCATTTCCAAATTGAATTCTTCACGGACGAATGCGTGTTTAGAATCTGGACGGCGTGCGAGTACCAATGCAGTATTTTCGACCTGGATAACGGTGAAATAGAGTATTGCATTTTCTGTAATTACTCCAACCGGGACTGAAAAATCCGAGCTTCCTAGGCAGTAGTCGAAGATTTCGATTAATGCGCTTTTACCGGTCGAGGAGCGGCCCGTAACGATGTTCACCCCATCTTTGAACTCCACATAATGTACGCCGTTTTCTTCTTCAGCAAGCACACCAATGAACAAAATTTTAGCTCTCATAATGTGTAAATCCCTAGTTTCTTGTAAATCATTGGTACTTCCGGAATTCGGCAGAAAACTGCAAGCCGTTGGGCAGCCTTGACCATCTTTTGAGGGTTTGGCGCTTCCTCGCTAGCCCCCTTGATGACAGTAACCATTCGATTGGAGATTTCAACTTTGTTTGATCCTCGTAGATACTGGAGGGTTACATTAGTTAGGTCTTTGTACTCGTAGACTCTTTGCTGCATACCATTTAGAAGCCCTTGACGCTCAGACATGGTATGGAAGTTACTTGTTGAACGGGCAGACGACAAAAAGTCCCGGCAAGGTTTATGTAAGGTAAGTGGAAGTACTAGGTATGACAGTAGGAGTGAATTTTCTTTTAATCCCAATGTGGAATAAAATTCAAAAAAAGCTTTTGAAAATATGAATGGATTGTTATGTAGTGTTGTAAGGTGACGAATTGGGTCTATTCTTTCACGCTCTTCATCCAATAATTTTTCAGTCATGGTTTTAATTTCCATTCATAATCACCAGCAGGATCATTCATTGAGATATGTAATATTCCGTTTCTAAACCAATGTGGTGAATCATCAAATCCAATAAATGCCGGCGGAGAATTAGTACAGGTCGTATTATAAAATATCTTTGTGGCAGCAGGGGAGTGATCACCTTTTAGGCACGCATTTTCGTACAGCATCTCAAAATTCTTAGTTACTAAATCTCTGTATTTATTTAAGCTTGAATTGAAAATTACGTGTTTTTCTAAAACATATCCTGTTGTCAGTAGCGATGAATAAAATTCTTTTATCGCTTGTGGGAGATGTTTGCTATGGTCGATATCACGGATTTTCTTGATGAAAAGATCATCTTTCTTCGTATGGTCCTCTGGTTTAAACGAGTCGTAGTAGGTGGCCGGAAACGCCTGAGACTCAACTGAAAGCCGACTATATAGGTCCTGTAGTTCTTTATCAAAATCGTCGTACGAAATTTCCCAACGAACTCCCTTGTCTCGGCCCATCCTGGAGATGAAGCCGATCAAGGCATTAACAAACATCGACTTATTTTTCGGTAGTATCCCTTTCGATTTCACCTTTTCCAGATGCCTGTAAAGTTCAGATTTCGATTGGGAGCTGGCTTCGATTGCAATTTTCGATACGATAGACTCAAGCTTCTGTCGCTTTTCTGCTATAAGCAATTCGCGTTGTTGCAGTAACGTTGCGCTGGGCTCTGATTTCGGATTCTTGGACAGCCTGTCATTTAATCCTTTCTCAAAATCCACGTTTACCGTCTCTAGGAATGCAAGGCGTTCTTCCACGTTGAACTGGTTCCATTTGGAAATGTTGCCTTCGGGACCGAATTCTTGGGTCGTGTACAAGATTAAAGACTGATACTTTGCGTGATTGAAGCCAGCGTCCATCCAGTTGGTAAGGGTGTTCCAGAAGTTTTTATGACCGTCCGTCAGCGAATCGACATAGCACTTCACTTCGATCTGAACGACGTCCTCGATTGTCACGTCCCCTAGCTCTTCAATCACCAGAACTTGGCCTTCGTCTAGCTCAAAGCACTTCGATACCGCTACGCCGAGCTGATAGACGATAGCATCAATGGATGCAGTAGCATCCCCACGAGTAGTAGCCATGTTGGAAAAAGATATTAAGAAGCCAGCAACAATTGTATTCTGGAAATGAACTTGATGGTTACTGTGTAAATACCCAGCTGATTGCAAGATGTAATCGAGTTCAGAGATAGATGTTCACGAACAAGATTCTCTTTGCTACACAAATTCGTTCATATTGATTAAAAAAGGTAGAACAGGGGCAGTATTTGCCGTTCGTGCCACAACTATGCACGGTGAAAAGTAGGTGGCACATGCTATGAGGTCAAGCCGACCAGAGGCTGCGACCAGCAATCCGAACGCTCATCATTCTTGTGAGTCGGCCTTGAAGAAGGCCAAGATACAATCCGAAAGACGAATCATCCATTTTCGGGATTTGTCTGTTTCACCAAGTTTTCTCAAAACTTCGTTACAGTTGAATGCATCCGCCGATAGCCTAGCATAGGATTTTTGGAGCAGGACCCCTGCAGGCCATCACACCTCGGAGAAATCGGCCATCGCATTTTCGATCACAGCAACGTGCTGCGACGTTGCCAACAGCGGTGAATCCCGCGTAAAATGCAGGCTTCGCGAGTGTAGCTCAATGGTAGAGCAGAAGCTTCCCAAGTAGCTGACGCATATGTCAGAAGGGGGATGTTTGGGGTTATGTGGAAATTTCAAATTGCCATAATCTATGATATATGCGAGTTCTGACCTAGGATTTGAATCCCCCTCTCGCCATAGACACAAAAGCAAAAGGCCACCTTCGGGTGGCCTTTTTGTTTTTGTGCCCGGCGGAGAGAAGCAGGGCGCCTGCGCGCCCTGCGCGGGGGATTCGAAGGGCCGGGCCTACCGGCCCTCTCCGAATCTACCAACTGCTGCCGCTGCGCGGCAGCCCCGCGCGCCTGCAGCGCGCGTTCGTGGTTCTAATTAGGTTTCGACTCAGCAAGCTTGTACTGCGCCCAACGCATCAGTCCGTGTCAGAATGGCAGACCTGACACCGGTGCGTGCGAACCTTGGCCGAATGTTATCAACGGAGATGGAACGAGTGGTCAAACTGGGCTTGTCGTTTGCATCAACTGCTGAAATATCGAGCAGGAAAGACGGTTGCCTATCTTAGGAGAAGGCGCTGCTTCATGCCCTTCATTGATTAATTAGGGCGATTTTTGAAAATCGTTGCTGAGCGATTTGAGTAGAATGCTAACTGGACAGCATTCAGCTCCCGATATTCTCGAAAGTCCTTACACTACGCCTAAATTCCAGTCGTTTCAGGGAGATACCATTCCACAATATCGCGAATTTTCTGAGGTGCTGAGTAAATCCCAGGTAAAAATACAATCTCATTCTCAGTAACAAGCCGAATATAGGGAATAATTTCGGCAACGCTTTCTGGTGCGAAACCATATCGCATTAACAAAATATGCTCTACATTATCGGTCCCGTAGCGTAGCAGGCCTGACATCTTGATTGATCGAGAGTCGTGGGTTACGTCGCCATAGAGTTTAAAGGCCGCCATAAACACATCAGACAGCGAGAAAGACACAACTTTGTCCATATAGTCATACGTGTCAAACACGACAGCATCGTAACTAACGTCATTTGCTTGCACTCCCGCAAATAAGGGGAATCGTCGTTTTAGCTGACTGTTTGGAAGACTTTCCGCTGGTTGAGCGAATTCAGCTTCTCCTTGATGACCGAAATTCCTCCGCGAAATCTTACTATACCGAATGCCGGCGATCTCCCGGAAGGTGCGGCCTCCGATCGCTAACAAGAAAATTGTAATAGCTGTACGGAAGACTGCTTCTTCTCCATAAAAAAGCTCACGATTTATTGCCTCTTCGAATATAGTCTTTAACTGATTCTTGATAGTTTCGCGAATTTCACGTTTTTCTTCACCCTCAATGCTTGCGCGAATCGTTTCTTTAGCGTAAAGCAAATCTAGGATTTGGCGGCAAGCGGTAAAAATGTGTGGCTGGGAAAGGCGCTCAACTTTTGTTCGGGGGAGGTTGTGTTCATCATCGAAGGAATCAGTGCGAATTGACTCAATCAATTCTTGGAAATCATAAGACGCTTCCGAGAAATCTTCATCGAGCACTGAAATTTCGCTTAAAATATATGTGTCGTTAATTCTATCCGTGTAAAGAATCGGATTAGAGGTAAAAACGTAGCCGAAGTCAAATATCTGTTCTGATGACAATCGCCCTGCACGACCAGTCAAATTTTTGAATGATAACGATTTATCAGCTGACTCGTCGCCGTTAATTCGCATGCTATGTAGCCAGACGATGTCAAATGGCATATTTACACCTTGTGCCAAAGTGTTCGTTGCAAAGCATACGCGAGCGTATTTCTGCCTGATAAATTCTTCGACCAGGAACCGCACGTCCAACGGTACTGAACCGTGATGGATAACGACGCCTTTCTTGAGTAGTGCGACTAGTTTTGAACGGTGGCCGCTTTGATCCGCACCTAACGCGTGCTCAACTTCCTTTATTATGTTTAATGCATGTGTATCGATGACATCCGGGAACGCATCGATATACTCTTTGAACGGATGTAAAAAATTTCCATTGTAGATTGATGCTTTAGAAACAAAAATTAGTATTGAGTGCGTGCCATTAAATGCGAAGCGCGCGAAACCCCCATCGAATTCTGCGCAATTTGATAGAAGGTGCCCCTTCTTAATAAACGGAGAGAAATAAAAATCGCGTCCGTTACTGTGTTTGTAAACACTTATTTTTCCGACGGTGCCGTGAGTATATGATCTGGCATAGCTTTTTGACTCATCAATATTGTGCTTTTTTAATTGAGCTTCTGGATTGTCCACAAATGGATGGGCGAAAATTATTTTTGCTTTTGGAAAATGCTTCTGTACCCGTCTGACTAGGATATCAAAAATAACGCCTCGATCCTTTTCCTCTGAGATTTGAGCTTCGTCAAGGAAAAATACAGAAATATTAAAAGCATCACTTTGCAGAAAAAGTTCACGCGCACGCTCTGGTGTAAGAACAAAAATATATCGCAAATTTCTTTTTTTAAATACCTTGTCAACGAAAGGAGAAACGAACACATTCTTTGATGCTCCAAAGCCACGGCGGATTGACGAAATATACTCCGCTATCAACGCTCTAGATGGCACAATCACTACAGCGTCGCCATTTTGTTGTGAAATAAAGTCCCGTATGGAATATGACTTGCCAGCGCTAGTTGGCGCTGAGATAGAAATGAACTGATTGTCATCGACAGCTCTGCGCACGCTGACTTGGACAGGAGTTAACGATTTCCCATACTGTTTTTTGTAGCCATCACCAACCGCAGACATCATCAGCGAATATAGGTCTTCTGGTTTCTGAATTTTATAAAAAAGACCCATTGTGGAAATAATCCGCTGTTCGACAGAGGAAAATAATTTTGGGTGAAATTCTTTGTATAATGCAACGTCTTCAAGTATGTTGGAGCTTATTGGTCCATTAATGTGAAGCTGCTCTAAAAGGTTTGAAAGATCACGCAAGACGGTTTTTGACTCCTTAATCGAAGTGATTTTCGATTTCGCCATTATTTCACTCCAACCAAATAAATACTATTCACTTTATTTTTTGCTGCTAATGCGGCGGCAGATTTGGCTGCGTTTGCAAAAATCAAATCTGGGTTTTTTCCTTGGATAGAAAATGCTGCAACCATTCCAAACTGTTTGCCTGTTAGGTTTTTTACGCAATTCGAACTAACGAGGCTCTTGAGATGAACGCCATCACGGAAATGTTTCTCGTGGTCGATAAAGTCTTCTGCTTGCGATATCGCCAATGTATATGGATTCGTGTTACTAGAATATTTTGCCTCACCAAAATTAACAAGGTCGGCAGGGCAGGTTGTGTGAAAATCAAACCCTTCGTTTCCACTCAGTTTTGGCTTCCATAATTCGGCGATGGGAAGCCTCAGATGTGAGAATATTTTTTCCAGCGCATATGCAGAAATCATCGTCACCATCAACTCGCCAAAGTCTGCGCCAAGCGTTCCTGTGGTGCTAGTAGCTTGGAAAATTCCGACGAGTTTGTTTGCAGTCTCAGTTACGGTCATGTCGTAGGACATGTAATCGATTGGATCTAGACTTGTCATCCATGACTTGTCTAGAACCCCTCGGGTGATGACTGCAGCGAAGGTAGCAAGATTAGTGACTTCCACAAAGCATAATTTCACGTTTTGCAAACCAGGCGTATCGACCACCTGTTGGTATGCGCATCCCCAGGTTGCATCCACTGTTTGCGTCTGAAATGTTAGTGTCATTTGAGGTTCTTTTTTCGATACATCGATCGGCCTTCATGCAAAAAATTATATGCAACTAGGATACAACACTGTATTTACACACCTAGGATGCAGCACTGCAATCAGATTGTCTAGCGATAGCGTTATAAATTTCGTTTATTCACTGGGTTATCTAGTCTGTGAATGTTTTAACCGATTATTCCACTAGCAGCAATAGGATAGCAAGTATGGTCTGATGGATGTACGAAGCGAAAAAGTGTAGACACGGTAAGTTTCTCGTTGCACACCGCTGTTCGTGAGGAACTAGGCTCAATCGATAAGAGCCAAAAGATCTAGAGACTTTTGGTTCAAATAAATATGTTACCAATGGATAATATATGTTGTTAAATTGCACCATTGAGAAAATATGGGGCACCCAAGTCATCTGTCCGTTATGCCACGTCAACCAGAGCGCCTGCGATGTTAGTGCTGTTGCTTAGGTGCATGTTGTGTACCGCCAACGGAAAAATATACTCCTAACCAATTACGCTCGCTCTCGCTAGCGACGTGGGGTCAGGTCTGCTATCCGGCACGGGCTGATGCATTGAACACAGCAGAAGCCAGCTCAGTCAGAGCTACGAACATACGCCCTCGGCGCGCGAAGCTGCTCGCGTCCGCGTAGCGGGCAGCAACTGGTCGATTCGATGGGCAGGTCCGACCCTTCGAATCTTCGATAGGCTATGAACTCATGCCGGCGAAGACCTAAAGGCTTCCACTGCACCCAAAGCATCAATCCGTGCCCAAATGACGAACATGATCCCGCCTCGCAGTGTTGATGTCTTGTCGCGCCAGCATGAAAGCCAGCCTTTTTCTTGACGCGGGTTTTTATCGACTATTGGAATTAATCCGGCTACTATCCGTAGAGCTATGGCAATAATGCCAGGCAATGTATTGGAGCCTTTATGTCGATTATTAAAGACGGTTTCTACAAAGTTGCTTTCGCGGCTGGACTTCCTGGCGAGGGCGGCCTTGTCGTTGCAAAGGATGATGCGGTTTATGGTGGTGATAGCCAGTTTCTTTACAGTGGTAGTGCAACTGGGGATTCTTCAGCTGTAGCGTCAACGATCACTGTTTCCGCGCTGTCAGGCGCTGCTAAATCAGTCTTTGGGGGCACTGGTGGTAAGTTTGTGCTGCATGTAAAAGGAACTGCAAGTGATGCCAACTTCCATCTTGCGGCACCTGCCCCTATACCAGGGGCGCAAGGAATCGTAATTACCGGCACCTGGATTGCTCCGTTAGATTTGTAAGAAGATTTTTATGTCGAAATGAGCCCGCCGTATTGCGGGCTTTTTTGTATCCAATTTCTACCGCCCGTTGGGTTTCAGCCGCTGAATACAAACTTGTGCCGCGGCTAACTGCCTTCACGTCACCCAGCCCGTTTTCCAGGCGGACGATGTGCTGAGCGATGATTGCATTTGTCTTGTCGTCCTTGATCTGGGACAACCAGTTGCTGAAGTGCGTGGCTTTTTGTGATCGTCTTCTGAGATAACTGTATTCATTCGAATACAGATACACAATCCAATCTGAGTAACCATTATTCCCCACAAACCTTGTTGCTTCTCAACCCCTCATAGTTTCCCCAATGTATCGTAAGCCTCTCCCACAAAGCCATGGAGAGAGTCTCATGTCCTACACTTACAGCAAAGTCGACGACCTGGAAAAAACCACCATGGTCGGCAACCATCAATGCGTTGCGCTGGTCCGTCACTACGCGGGTGCGCCTGCCACGTTGAGCTGGAAGCAGGGGGAGGCAGTGTTGGGAAATCGGCTATTGCGCAAGGGCACGGCCATTGCCACGTTTGTCAACGGGAAGTATGCGAATCATCAACGAGGCAATCACGCGGCCTTGTATATGGGGCAGGCGCTGGACGGCATCATTGTCATGGACCAGTGGACGGGCAAGCGTCTGGGCATCGTGACTTCGCGAACCTTGCGTTCCAAAGGCCAGTACAAGAATGGCATGCATATCGATCCCAGCAACAATGCCGATGCTTTTTTCGTCATCGAATAGAGGAGCACCCATGCAACATAAACGTTTGTTGGCCGGCGCCGCCTGCTGCATTTTCCCTGTGTTCGCGCAGGCTGCCGTGAGCGCGCCTTATGCTTGCCCGGAGAGCGTGCCTGCGACCTCGATCAGCCTGAATGCCGTGCCGGCTGGCTGGACGCCGTATATCGATAGCCCGCTTTACCTGAGTGCTGCAGCGCCGATCGATGGCGCACCGGAGCGCAAGGGGCAGCTCGTAGCCAGCGGGGAGCGCAAGAAAAAAGGGGAAACGACGCTCAGCTATCGCCTGGAAGGCCGCTATCCTGAGGGTAAGTGGTTGCAATGCAGTTACGGCGCGCATGGTGAGGTGACTCTGTCGAAGAGAATGGACGACAGTATCAGCCTATGCGAATTCGTCTACAGGAAGGGCCGCAAGGCCGGGCAGAACGAGATCGATATCGATTGCCGTTAAGTCATTTTGGTCTCGACGGTATCGCTTCGAGGGCCGGCCGGTGTTAAGCATAAAAAATGCCGTTCAGCGTGGACTGAACGGCATTCTAGTTTGGCGGCTGTATGCGGGGAGAGCAAAAGCTCACCATCGGCTCTCTATATCCTGCACTCATTAGCCATCTTCATCGCCAATTCCGTCAACACTTGCCATCATCCACTTTTGCACCGCCACCCAGCCCGGTCGCTGGGCCAGAATCCCCGCAATCGACCCCGCCATCACCGTAATCACCGAATTTACCGCGATGCTGACGATGATCTGCACGCAGTCCGCAAAGTCGCCCTAACCAGCCAAAACCGCCGAAACAATCGACCGGCGAAGCACGGTCCTCTCGGCATCGATGCCGCGCTGGGAAAACGCCGGCGGCAACGGGGCATCATCCGTGGCGGCGTTGCCTGGCGAGGCCGTTTCCTTTACCAGCATGTTGGCGCTATTTTCGACCTCGAAGTACTCGTCCCAATGCACTGGAACCTGATGGGAGCGGCCATCTCCGCCTCTTACCGAGACGTAGTGGGTGCGCGCGACGCTGCGGAAGCCGCTGGCCGTTACATGCACTTTCTGCGATCCGTCGGCCTCTTGTTGCATGGATGTCTTCAGGATACTTCGCGTGACGCACTCGGGATGCTTGAACATCGCCTCGCCGTGGTAATTGGCAATCGCTTCATGCTCCCAGAAACAGGGTTTGTGCGAATACGTGTCTTGATAGATGTCCGAGTGCGGGCGATGCTGTTGGTACAAGGGGATGGCAAGCAGCGGGGCGATCCCAAAGTAGAACGACTTGAAGAAATCGTTGTGATAGGTGTTGAAAAACAGGCGGGCCTGGGCGAGTTCGTAGGCAAAGAATTTCTCCGGGGCGCCGCTGATGTCGGTCGCGCGCATATGTCCCGATTCCAGCACGTTGATCATGCGGGTTTTTTCGAATGCGAACGTGTCGCCAAAACCTGTCTGGCTATCCTTGAGCAGCTTGAGCATTTCCTGTTGCGCCAACGGCGTGAACAACAGCCGGAACTGTACTTCATGGTTGCGGTCCGTGGCATCGAACAAGGCGTCGAATTCGCGGTTGGCCATCACCGTAAAAGTATGCCCCTCGTCGACATCGCGCGACTTTTCTTCCAGCTTCTTGATGGCGCGATTCTTCCGCCATTTGTCGAAGAAGCCGTCCTCCAGGCTGGAGAGTTTTGACGGGTGGCGGCTGAACACGAGATCCGGCGCCGCTTCGTTGCCGTAGACGATAAATGTCTGGTTTTCGTACTCGGGCATCGGACGCTCGATCGATGCGCGCAGAGTTTCGTGGCGGGTTCTGGTTTCCAGTTTGCCTTGCGAATTGCGGTACTGTTCCGTCCAGCTGATAGCCAGCGAGCCATCGTATTTCTTGCTGCCCATCGAGTGGGACAAGGTGCGTGCAAGAATGAACGGGTTGCCGTTCAGTACGCCGCTATGCGAGAACACGATCGAGTGGTCGTCCCCCAGATTGCCAAACCATCCAAAGCTCTTGCGCAGCTCTTCCATGCGGCCGTTGCTGAAATACGGGTCGAATGCGATGCGGGGCACTGTCTGCTGCATCAGCTTTGCCATGATGTCCCAGTCGTACAGGCGGTTCAGCGGCACCATCTGGCCCCAGGCCACGGCACGTTTCGCGTCGCAGGCTTCCTGCAGCCGCTTTAACTGCGCGTCGGAATCGTTGATGATGCGGTTGAGCGTATGAATCGCCACGGCAAGCGCAATCGCCGGGACCACGAGCCATGGCCATGCGTAATAGGCGTAGAGATAGAGTGCCGCCAGTAGCGCGGCTACGATACTGGCGCCGCGCAGGATACGCCACCATTTGTTGCTGGAACCGGCGCCCGCAGCCTGCTTTTCGAGCACGCGTAGTTCCTGCACCGTCGCGATGTTGGCGTTCTCGTCCACGCCGGACTGGCGCACGAGGTCTTCGAAAAAGTCCGACGTATTGCTGGCGTGAGCATTTTTGAAATGGAGAGAATACTGCTCCAATGGTTCATGGACATCGTTGATCAAAAGAAGACGCTCCGGGCGGCGGCCTTGGTTTCGGCGGAGGCAGTGAAAGGAATGCGCGTGGTATAACCTTGCCGCGCCGCTACGATCTGCTTGGTCGGCCAGGCAAAGACGTCCTGGTTCCACATGCCGACGGTATCGTTATACAGCGTGCGCGCGGCGGTCACTTCCTTTTGCAGATAACTGTTCTGGCGCATGGCATCGGCGATGACGGCTTGTGCCTTCAGATCAGGGTAGGCTTCGCACGCCATGCTGATACGGGAAAAAATCCCGTCGATTTTCTGCGATGCCTGATTGCGTTCGGCATCGGCGTTCTGTCCGCTCCGGTAAGCTGCTACCGACTTCATCACGTCCTTGTCGAGGTCGATCGCTTTTGCGACCAGGCCAACCACGTTGTTCAGGACTACGACGCGCTGCTCCAGGTAATTGTCGATCTGTGACGCATCGGCCTGGATTTTCTGCTGCAGCTTGCGCAGATACGCCAGGGCGGAGATCTTCATGAACAGGAAGACCAGGCCTGGCAGCGCACCCAGCACCAGCAGTGCCAAGCCGTACGTTTGCGGCAACGCGCCGGTCAGCAGCGCCAAGCCGCCGATCAGCGGAAGGACCGCCCACAGGGCGATTTCAAATATGAGCGACCCGGTGCCGACTTGGACGGGAATCTGCTTGCTGATGACGTTGATGTCGCGCCCCTGTTCATTTATCGGGCCAGTTACTTCGTCCAAATCATTTGCCATGCTTGAAAATCCTTTGTAGTGAGTGTTTCTGATTGAGCGTTTCTCGCTCGGTTGCAAAATATGTCGCTTCAGCTTTTGACGCGCGGGAGCGGAATGTGGGTGTATCGTGTAAGTTTCCCAAAATTAATTTTTTTGCCATCATATCTTGAAGGATGAGACCCAATCAAGGGCAGCCAAGCCGATATTGCATGTGAAGTTTCGGGAAAATTCCTGGACATTTTCCGGTGCGGCCAATGATCAGCCAGCCGCTTGCAAAAAAACGGCAGCAGGCAGGCGGGGCACTGGATAACGGACACCCGCTGCCAGCCGGCCATAGCCGCCCAATACATTCATTTTGGGCCGGTAAGCAATTCCCCCTTCCATTGAATCTGCGGCCGCTCCAGACCAGACTTTGCGGAGAAATAAATGATCAAAAATTTTTAAAGGCTTTGCCATCGGCAAATAGAGGAAATGCAGGAAGGGGCTGCAATGCAGCGGTGCATTAACACTGTCGAGCTGGATGAACGACAGTATTCATTCATTTTTGCGCATTGAATGACAGGACTGCCAGCACGGCCGGGCAGAACGCTATCGATAGCGATTGCGATTGCCCTTCGGTTAACGAGAAAGCCCGCCGAAGCGGGCTTTCTCACTCTACAGCCAAGCCAAAAACTCAGAACTGGTTCATCGTGTTGTCTTTACCCGCTGCTTTGAGCGCCGCTTCGCCGCTGAAGTAATCCTTGTGGTCGTCGCCGATGTCCGAGCCGGACATGTTTTGATGTTTCACGCAGGCGATGCCCTGGCGGATTTCCTTGCGCTGCACGCCGGCCACGTAGCCCAGCATGCCCTGGTCGCCGAAGTATTCCTTGGCCAGGTTGTCCGTCGACAAGGCTGCCGTGTGGTAGGTCGGCAGGGTGATCAGGTGGTGGAAGATGCCGGCTTCGCGGGCCGAGTCGGCCTGGAAGGTGCGGATCTTCTCGTCGGCGGCGATCGCCAGTTCCGTCTGGTCGTATTCCACGCTCATCAGCTGGGCGCGGTCGTAGGCGGACACGTCCTTGCCTGCCGCTTTCATGCCGTCGAAGATTTGCTGGCGGAAGTTCAGGGTCCAGTTGAACGACGGGCTGTTGTTGTACACCAGCTTGGCGTTCGGGATGACCTTGCGGATTTCGCTGACCATGCCGCCAATTTGCGCGATATGCGGCTTTTCCGTTTCGATCCACAGCAGGTCGGCGCCGTTTTGCAAGGAAGTGATGCAGTCGAGCACGCAACGCTCTTCGCCGGAACCGGCGCGGAACTGGAACAGGTTGCTCGGCAGGCGTTTCGGACGCAGCAGCTTGCCTTCGCGCTTGATGATGACGTCGCCATTGCCCAGCGCATCGGCCGACACTTCTTCGCAGTCGAGGAAGGAATTGTATTGGTCGCCCAGGTCGCCTGGCTCATTGGTGACGGCGATCTGCTTGGTCAAGCCGGCACCCAGCGAATCCGTGCGGGCGACGATGATGCCGTCGTCCACGCCCAGTTCCAGGAAGGCGTAGCGGATGGCGCGGATCTTGGCCAGGAAGTCTTCGTGCGGCACCGTCACTTTACCGTCCTGGTGGCCGCATTGTTTCTCGTCGGATACCTGGTTTTCGATCTGGATGCAGCAGGCACCCGCTTCGATGAACTGTTTCGCCAGCAAATAGGTCGCTTCAGCATTGCCGAAACCGGCGTCGATGTCGGCGATGATGGGCACGACGTGGGTCACGTGGCCGTCGATCTTCGCCTGGATCGCTTGCTTGGCATCGCCCTGGGCCGCGTCCAGCTGGCGGAACAGGCCGCCCAGTTCGCGGGCATCGGCCTGGCGCAGGAAGGTGTACAGCTCCTTGATCAGGGCCGAGACGGCAGTTTTTTCATGCATCGACTGATCTGGCAGCGGGCCGAACTCGGAGCGCAGGGCGGCAACCATCCAGCCGGACAGGTAGAGGTAGCGGCGGTCGGTGCTGTTGAAGTGCTTCTTGATCGAGATCATCTTCTGTTGACCGATGAAACCGTGCCAGCAGCCGAGCGACTGCGTGTACTTGGATGGGTCCGCATCGTAGGCGGCCATGTCGTTGCGCATGATCTTCGCCGTGTACTTGGCGATGTCCAGGCCCGTCTTGAACTTGTTCTGGGCGCGCATGCGGGCGGCGGACTCGGGATTGATGGCGTTCCAGGCGCTACCTTGTTGGTCTTTCAAACTGGCAACAGCCTTGATGTCGTCTTGATATTGGGACATGTGAATCTCCTAAAAAGAAAAGCTATGTTTGAGAAAATCGCCGAGTGCGCCACAACGTCTTGTCGAAGCAAACTGCATGACTAAATAGTAGGCCGATTCGCGTCGATCTTCAAGTCTTATATAAGACATATAACTTAAATTTAATCGTTCTTTTTCAACGACTTAATTATAATTTTTCAGGATATGAAATGAATTTTCAAAAAGTGAGAGAATTAATTGATGAGTCCGCCGTTTGAAATTCCGCGATGTGAAATGTCTTTTCAGATTTTGGTGCAGCGCGACAAAATGGAGCAAAAAAAAGCCGCCCGAAGGCGGCGTTGGCTTGTGCGCGCCGACCGGCACTGTGCGCAGGCCTTCGCGCAACGGCTCTTTCAGCGAGAATGTCGTGTGCCAGCTTAGCGGGCAAGATGCTGCGCCGGCGCAAGGCTTGGGCGGGACAGCGCGTCGATCACCTCCGCCGTTGCCACCACTTGAGCATACTCGCCAAGCAAATTGGCCAGCGCCATCGCATGCACCTCGTCCGCCGTTCTTGGCGTGCCTGCATAATCGACTTGAGCAAACGCAAAACACGCATCGGCGACGACTTGCGTGGCAAAGCCCAGATTGCCCGCGGTGCGCGTGCTCGACTCCACAGAATTGTTGGTGCTGACGCCCACGATGACCAGCTTGCCGATGCCGCGCACGCGCAGCCAGCGTTCCAGCCCCGAGTGGATGAAGGCATCCGGCACATTTTTCTCTACGATATGCTCTTCCGGCAAAGGCGCCAGCGTTGCCTGAAATTCCACGCCGGGCTGGCCGGGCCAGAAGGGCGAGCCTGGCGTCCGGGAGATATGGCGCACGTGTACGACGGGGGCGTCCGCTGCGCGCCAGGCTTGCAGCAGGGTGGCGATCTGGCGTTCCGCGGCGGGATTGTTACGGCTTCCGGCAGCGGGGCTGGCCATGCCTTGCTGCATGTCGATGATGATCAGGGCGGGAGTGTGGACATGCATGCTGGCAACCTGTAAGAGATGGCTGGCGCACTTGGCGCCTGCCTGGGGAAATATTGCTGGGATGGATGCCGGAGGGGCGCGAGTCTAGCGTCCCACTGTCTGCCGTTGGTCCTTGATGAACAGCGCCGTCAGCATGCCGACCACGCACACGCCGATCACGTAATAGGCGGGGCCCAGCACGTTGTTCTTCAACATCAGGGTCACGACCACGGGCGTCAGGCCGCCGAAAATCGCGTACGACAAGTTGTAGGAAAACGACAGTCCCGAGAAGCGCACCTGGGCCGGGAACGCCTGCACCAGCACGTAGGGCACGGCGCCGACGACGCCGACAAATAAACCCGTCATCGCATACAGGGGCAGCAGCAGGTCGGGACGGCTGCCGACGGTGGTGTAGAAGAGGTACGTGGAAATGGCCAGCAGCACGGAACCGACGAAGATCACGCGCTTGCCGCCCAGGCGGTCGGCCAGCATGCCGGCGATGATGCAGCCGAAAGCCAGGCACAGGGTGGCCACGGTATTGGCCATCAGGGTGGTGCGCGGCGCGATGTGGTGGATCTTTTGCAGCAGGGCCGGTGTCATCAGGATGACGACGACGATGCCGGCCGACAGCATCCACGTCAGCAGCATCGATACGACGACGGCACCGCGGTGGCTGCGCAGCACGGATTTCAGGGGCATTTCCGTGGCCAGCGCCTTGCGCTGCTGCATTTCCGCAAAGACGGGGGTTTCATGCAGCCAGCGGCGCAGATACATGGCGCCGAAGCCGAAGATACCGCCCAACAAGAATGGATAGCGCCAGGCGCCATCGGTGATTTCTGCCGGTGTGTAGACGGTGTTCAAGCCCGTCGCCACGAGCGAGCCCAGCAGGATGCCGACCGTCAGGCCCGCCGTCAGCACGCCGCAGGCAAAGCCCGTGAAGCGGCTGGGCACGTGTTCGGACACGAACACCCAGGCGCCCGGCACTTCGCCGCCCACGGCCGCGCCCTGGAAGATACGCATCAGCAGCAACAGCAGCGGGGCGGCCAGGCCGATGGTGGCATACGTGGGCAGCAGGCCGATCAGCAGGGTCGGCACGGCCATCATCAGGATGGACAGGGTGAACATGCGCTTGCGACCCATCAAGTCGCCGAAGTGGGCCATGACGATGCCGCCCAGCGGACGCACGACGTAGCCGGCCGCGAAGATGCCGAAGGTTTGCAGCAGACGCAGCCATTCCGGCATTTCCGGCGGGAAGAACAACTGGCCGATGGCGTTGGCAAAGAAGACGAAGATGATGAAATCGTAGAACTCCAGCGCGCCGCCCAGGGCGGCCAAGGACAGGGTCTTGTAGTCTTGCTGGGTGAGGGGGCGGGTTGCGGCGTTGCTTGCGGCGGTGTCGGAAGTAGGCATGTGTCTCGTTCTTGTGTGTTATCGGAGATTGCCAGACCTAGCATACGCATTTCCGCCGTGTGAGTAAACGCGGGGGAATGGGGAGTAGCCTCAGCTGTGCTTAATACAACGCCGCTATCATCGGCGTTGACTTCATTGCAAAGGACACAGTATGAACATCATGATCGTGGGCGCCAGCCGGGGCCTGGGGCGCGCGCTGGTGGACGGTTTGCTCGCGGACGGGCATGCCGTCATCGGCGTGTCGCGCCAGCAGCCTGCCGACTTGCCTGCCGGCCAGGGCGCGCAGCTGCAATGGATCGCGGCCGACCTGGCAGCGCCCGCCGAGGCCGTGGAACGCATTGCGCGTGCAGCACCCGCCACGCTGGACGCCGTGATCTACAACCTGGGCGTGTGGGAAGAAAAAGCCTTTAGTGATGACTACGCTTTCCTCGGCGATGGGGACGATGCCATCGTCGACATGGTCAATACGAATATTACGGCGACGATCCTGCTGCTCAAGCGCCTGGTGCCCCGCTTGCTGGCCAGCAGCAAGCCGCAACTGATACTGACGGGGTCCACGTCCGGCCTGCGCCAGAGCGGCCGCCCGGAAGTGACGTTCAGCGCGTCGAAATTCGCCTTGAATGGCATCGCCGACGCCTTGCGCGAAGGTTTCCGCGAACAGGGGCTGGCCGTGACGGCGCTGCAGCTCGGTTACCTGAATACCTACGATGGCTTGTCCGTGCCGCTGGCGGACGCCGCCGCGCGGGGCGAGGGCGAGCTGATCCCCGTGCACGACGTTGTCGCCGTCGTGCGCATGCTGCTGAGCCTGTCGAATGCCTCGTTCGTGCGCGAACTGGTGATGCCGGCGCTGCGCGACGAGCGTTTCTGACTCTTACGCGTCCTTGCCGTAGACCTCGGACCAGCCCAGCCGCTCTTCCAGCCACTCATCCGCTTCGGATGAGTCCATCTGCAGCAGCAGGGCGCCCAGGCGCAAGTTGCCCTTGGCCAGGGCAAGCACTGCGAATATGGATTCCAGCATGACGGGGTCGAGCTGGCCCTGCAGGTCGCGCGCGGCGATGGCGGGCAGTTGCGCCCAGGCATCGCGGTAGCTGTCGGCCAGCCAGTCCGGCAGCGGCGGATTGTGGGGGCGGTGGCGCTCCAGCTCGATCAAGGCGATGAGCGCATAGAAATCTTCCTCACGCGCTTGCGCGCTGCCCAGCAGGTGGACGAGCTGGGGCACGGCCGCATACGAGGCGACGCCCACGTCGCCCTGGTGGTGCAACTCTTCCCACAGCTCATGCCAGACGTCTTCGCCCGCCTGCATGGCCTTGAGCGCCTCGGCCACGTCGTAGGGCATACGGTAGCCGCCTTCCAGGGTGGGCCAGAGGGGATCGTCGAGTGATAACAGCATGGTTTTCCTTGATGGGACAGCTCGGCTGAGCAAACGCGCACTATACAAGCACCCGGCGCACGCAGCACGTATAGCCTTCGAACTCGCGCAAAGTCTGATAGGTGACGCCCGTGTCGAAATCCTTGCACCAGGCTTCGTCTTCGATGTCGCCCGGCTCGCTCGACCAGTGCCAGTTCGGCCGGAATGCCTCTTTCAATGTCGCATACAGCAAGGTCTGCTCGTGCCGGTTGGGCAGGCTGTGCCCCAGGCTGGCGGCCCAGCTTGATGCGGCTTGCCACGACTGGTACCCCGGCTCGCACTCGTCCGGCTGCAGCAGCAGATGGTAGTCGGGCGCGCCATCCTTGCCGAGAATCAGGCCGGCATAGCGTTCGCCCAGCCGCAAGGGGACGGTTGCGCCCGCCGGTTGCGCCATCTCGACCCGGCGCACGGCGCAGGCGCGGCCGCTGTAGGTCTTGCGAAAGTTGTACTGGGTGCCGTTATCGAAATCGTGGCTCCAGGCCAGGCGGGGCAGGATGGCGTCCGCTTCCGACGACCAGTACCAGGCGTCCGGGAAGGTGTCGCGCAGGTTGGCGTGCAGCAAGGCCAGTTCGCTGCGCGTGGGCAGGCAGGCGCCGCGCGCCGCGGCCCAGGCCAGCGCCGCTTGCCAGGGCAGGGCGCCGGCTTCGCCGGGCAGCAGGAACAAGTGGTAGCCGGCAGCGCCGTCCCGGCCTGGCATGACGCCCGCGTAGCGTTCGCCCTCCATGGCGTCCTGGTGCCTATGGCTGGCGTGCATAGGCAAACATATGTTGTACATACTCGGCCTTGCCCAGCGGCACGCCGTTGTGGCGCAGGATGTTGTACGCCGTCACCAGGTGGAAATAGAACTGGGGCGTGGCCCAATTGACGGCGTATTCCTGGCCCGTCATGTCGAAGGTCAGGCCGCCGGCCAGGGCGATCGACACTGGCTGCTGCGCGCCAGCGTCGATCGCTGCGCGGTCCGCCGAAGCGAGCATCGCCAGGGTGTCCTCGATCAGCGTTTTGGCTTCGGGCATGTTCGCGGGCGTGGCCAGTGCGGGCAGTGGCCGCTGCGTCAGGCGGCACATGGCTTCCTGTGCCTGGGTGCACGTGAATTCCACCTGGCGCGCCAGGGTGTGCATGTCGGGCGCCAGCCGCGCATCGAGCAGGTGTTGCGCATCGAAGCCCAGTGCCTGGGCGTGTTCCTCGCCCTTGCGTAACAGCGTCGTCAACGCGCGCAGCATCTGGGCAAAGCAGGGGATGGTGATGGTGTAGACCGACATGGACTTCCTCAAGTAATTATTCAGACAGGCGGGGCGGCGCGGCCTTATGGATGTCCCAGCACGCCAGGGCAATGCTCGAACCAGCCATCGTCTTCCTGCTGTGCGATAAAAGCCGTAATCTGCGCCTGGTCCGCTGGCGGCGCCGTGGCCAGCAGGGCGTTGAAGCAGCTGATGGTGGAGGCGTTGGGCGTGCCCGCGCCATTGGCTATGCCGACAAGAAAGTCTCCCGCCCAGTCGGGCAAGCTGGCGATCAGCCGCGGCAGTTCGTGCAGCAGGGCAGCGCAATACGCCGTTTCGCCGAAGCGCCAGGCGGCGCGGTTGGCCGTCTGGTAGGCGCCGTAATCATGTTCGGCCTGCACGGACTGGAAAACGGCCAGCGCGTACTGCCCACCTTCCTTGCCCGTCAGCGCATCGAGCATGGCGCAGTAGCGCTGGAAGCGCCGATGGGCTTCATCGGGCGGCGTGGAGGTATCGCCGTCCTGGACGATGTTGCCCACAATTAAAAGTTCGGTTTTCCAGCGTTCAAAGGCGGTTGGCATACAGGGATCAAGGTCGAGAGCGATGCCAGCATTATGCCCGGGCCAGCCGTGTTTCGGCGTGCCGCTTGAACATGCTACAGTCCGCCTTTGCCGCCAGCCTGGAGCGGCGTTGCCTGGATCAATGACCGATGCCCACCTGGACTTCCCCGCCGCAACTCGTCGCCCTTGCTGCCTTCTATGCGCAGGTGCAAGCCCATCCGGATGCCTTCAGCGACGCGGCCTTTGTCGACGCCGTCAAAGCTGCCCATTGGCCCACCAACTGCTGGAGTTACGTGGAAGCGTCGTTCGCCATCATCGCACCCGCCTGCCTGCTGCGTCCGCATCTGACTGCCGAGTTGATCGCCTTGCCCATCGACGCCATGATCGCGGCCGGCCTGGACGATGCGGGGCAAGTCATCGCCATCGGCCTGGCGTGCGCCACGCGCGACGATCCCTATGTGGCGCCGGGCGAGGAGGGCAAGCGCTGGCTGACGCAGGTGTGGCCGGGACTGGAAGAGTTGATCGCGGCCGTGTTTCGGGCCAGGCTGCAAGAGGCGCTGGCGGAGGATGAGGAATAGTTCAGCCTGCCCTTGACCTGGAAAGCCTGTTTGCGTTAGGGTATACGTAACTACTTACATATATCCTGCCCAACATGTCCTCCTCCCTGCAAACCTACGGCTCCCTGATGCTGGCCAGCCGCCTGCGCCGTCTTTCCGATCAACTGTATGCCGGTGTCGATACCAGCTATGTGGCGGCCGGCGTCGAGCTGACGTCGCGCTGTTTCCCCCTGTTATTGCTGCTGCGCGACAACGGCCCCACATCCATCACGGCCCTGGCCGCGCAAATCGGGCAGACGCACCCGGTAGTGGTGCAGCTGGGGCGCAAGCTGCTGGATGCCGGCGTGGTGGCGGAGCTGCCGGACGCCAAGGATGAGCGGCGCCGCCTGCTGGCGCTGTCCGAGTCCGGGCAGGCACTGCTGCGCAATATGGCGCCCTTGTGGGACGATGTGCGCGCCGCCGTCGATACGGTGTTCGACCACGGCACGCCGCAATTGATGGCCAGCCTGGACCGGGCGGAAGCGCGCCTGCAGACACAAGGCTTCGGCGAGACCATCGCCGCCTGCCGGCGCCAGCGCGAGCGGGCCGCCGTGGAAATCATCGGCTACGAGCCCCAATATGCGGCCGACTTCAAGCGGCTGAATATCGAATGGCTGGAGCGGTATTTCTATGTCGAGGCGCTCGACGACAAGGTGCTGTCCGATCCGCAACGCTCGATTCTCGACGATGGCGGGCAGATCTTTCTCGCGCGCCTCGATGGCAAGATCGTCGGCACCTGCGCCCTGATCCGCGCCGGCGACGCCAGCATCGAGCTGTCGAAAATGGCCGTCACGCCCGGATGCCAGGGCCTGGGCATCGCGCGCCGGCTGATCGAGCGGGCCTTCGACGCCTTCGAGGCCACCGGTGCGCAACTGCTGTTCCTGGAATCGAACAGCAAGCTGCATCCGGCCATCCGCCTGTATGAAAGCAGCGGCTTTACGCATGTGGCGCGGCCAGCCGGCGACGCCCATTACCAGCGCGCCGACGTCTACATGGAGTGGCAGGGCCGCTAGCGCACGCCAGGGCGCCACGCGGCGCTCCCCATCGGCCGTCTCCCGCGTTACAATACGCGCACCCATAACGGAACTCAGGTTCCACTATTTCGAGACGCCGACGCCGCATGCCTTCCTTCCCGATGCCCTTCCCGCAGTTGATCGTTCCACCGGAGCCCACCCAGGCGCGCAGCAAGCTGGCCTTCGAACGCTTGCTGCTGGTGGGCGAGCAGTTGCTGGCGGAAAACCGTTTCGATGAAATCGGCGTGGCCGACCTGGCCAAGCTGGCGGAGACATCCGTGGGCACGTTTTACCGCTTGCTGGGCGACAAGGACACCCTGAGCCGCTTGCTGCTGCAGCGCTTTTTTTCCGACATGGTGGAAAAGGTCGAGACCCTGACGGAGCTGCGCCAGTGGGAAGGGCGCAGCCTGGAAGCGTTCATCCGCGCCATGGTCGCCATGTTCGTGGCGGTCAACACGGGCCGGCGCGGCGTGCTGCGCGCCTTGATCACGCGCTGTTCGCAGGACGCGCAGTTCCGCGACAAGGTGCACCAGATCAACCATCTGATTTCGCAACGCACGGTTGCCGTGCTGGCCAGCAAGTCGTCCAGCATCCGCCACCCGAACCCCACGCAGGCGATGATGGTGGTGCCGCCCGTGCTGCTGGGCATCCTGAATCAGCACGTTTTGTCGGGCTCGCTGTCCTTTTTGTCGGCCGCCGCACTCGAGGATGAACTGGTACGTGTTGCTTTAAATTACCTGACTTGAGATATTTAGCGATTTAACTTGAAATCGGAATTCGGATTCCGTATTATGTTTTCCAACAGCAGGAAAACATATTCCTGCACCTGAACACAAAGCATGTTCAACAGCAAGGAGACAGAATGCGGCGTCACACGACATCCGATGTTCCATTGCATTACCTCGACCTCGGTCCCGGCACAGAGACAGGGCAGGGCGATCCCGTGTTTTTGCTGCACGGCCTCGGTTCCTGCGCCGAAGACTGGCGCCCGCAAATCGACGCCCTCGGCAGTACCTATCGCCTGATCGTGCCCGACATGCGCGGCCATGGCGCCAGTCCCGCGCCCAACGGGGACTGGCAGATCGGTGATTTCGCCAACGACCTCTTCAATCTGATGGACCAGCTCGACGTGCCGCGTGCGCACATCGTCGGCTTTTCCCTGGGCGGCATGGTGGGCCTGGAAATGGCCAACCGCGCCCCCGGCAGGGTGGCCAGTCTGTGCCTGATCAATTCACAACCGTTCCAGGGCAGCAAGCCCGCCGCACTGCTGTTTGCTTACTGGCTGCGCCGCACCGTGATCGCCACCCTGGGCTTGAAACCCATGGGCAAGATCATCGGCAAGAAACTGTTTCCCGATCCGGCACAGCAGGCCCTGGTCGAACGCTTTGCCACGCAAATGGCGGGCATGGACAAGCGCGCCTACCTGGCCGCGCTGGACGCCATTTTCCACTGGGATATCGACATTCATTTCCAGGCCCTGGCCATGCCCGTCTTCATCATGGCGGCGGACCAGGATTACACGCCCGTCGCCAGCAAGCGGGCCTTTGCCGCACAGTTTCAGCAGTGCGAGATCGAAATCATCGCGAACTCGCGCCACGCCACGCCCCTGGACCAGGCGCAGCGTGTGAATACCTTGTTGCAGTCCTTTCTCGCCACACATTCAAAATAAACAGGCCACTCGCCGCACGGGCAGGGGGCCGGGAAACAGTCATCGCAGGGCAGGTGCTCGCTTTATGCGCGCGGGTACCGTTACGTCTTGCGATCCTGGAATCCGGCAGTCTTCCCTGGTGGTAAGCAAGCCTGACATTGGAGACGCTATGAAACTTGCTTTGAAATTGATGCCCGCCGCCCTCGCCGTTGCCGGCGCGTTTGCCACCCAGGCCCAGGCGCAGGAAGCCAACCCGGCGACTGCCGTCAGCGCCCAGGAAGCCAGCGATGCAAAGGAGCGCATGGAAACCGTGACGGTTTCCGCCCGCCGCCGTGAAGAGCGCCTGCAGGACGTGCCGCTGGCCGTCACGGCGTTTTCCGCCAAGGCCCTGGAACGGGCGAATATCCAGAACCTGGCCGACTTGCAGGAGCGCGTGCCGAACCTGACCGTGTACGCCTCGCGCGGCACGAATACCACCCTGACGGCCTTCATCCGCGGCGTGGGCCAGGCCGACCCCGTCTGGGGCGTGGACCCTGGCGTGGGCATTTATTTCGACGACGTCTACATGGCCCGTCCGCAAGGCGCCCTGCTCGACGTGTTCGACGTGCAGCGCATCGAAGTGCTGCGCGGCCCGCAAGGCACCTTGTACGGCAAGAACACCATCGGCGGCGCCATCAAGTACATCTCGCGCCCGTTGGCGAAGGAAAACGGCGCCTCGGCGGAAGTGGGCATCGGCAATTACAACCAGCGCAACTTCAAGGCTGCCTTCAATGTGGCCAATGAAAACGGCACCTGGCGCGCGCGCCTGGCGGCCGCCAAGCTGGACCGCGACGGTTTCGGCCGCAACACGTTCAACGGCGAACAGGTCAGCGACCAGGACAGCACGGCCGCGCGGCTGTCCGTCGGCTACTTTCCGCAAGACATCCCTTTGACCGTCGTGCTGAGCCTGGACGCCACCGACGACAAATCGGGCGTGCGGGGCTTCCAGCGCATGGGCGTGAGCGCCTTCGATCCGCTCAAGCGGCCCGCCAGCACGGATGCGTATGACATCCAGAGCGGCATGCCGGGAAACAACTTCACGCACAACCGGGGCGGCTCGCTGGTGGCCAACTACACCTTGTCGAACGACTGGTCCGTGAAAGTAATCGGTGCCAAGCGGCGCAGCACGTCCGAGCAAACCATCGACTTCGACGGCTTGCCGCAGCCCATCGCCGACGTGTTCGGCGATTCGCGCGACGAACAGAAAAGCCTGGAATTGCAGGCGTCGTACAGCGGCGACTATGGCGCGGGCGTGATCGGCCTGTACCGCTTCGAAGGCACGGCCGGCGGCGGCATCTACAACAATTTCCTGGGACGGCAGTTCCAGGCCGCCGTCAGCACGGTGGAGACGGACAGCACGGCGCTGTACACGGACTGGACCTGGCCCGTGGGCAAGGCGTGGAGCATCAATGCGGGCTTGCGCCACACGCGCGAGGAAAAGCGCGCCATCGTGCTCAACCGCGCTTTTGCCGACGCGGGCTTTACGCGCCCGATCCAGACGGCGGCCGATTTCGACAAGTCTTTATCGGTCAGCAATACATCGCCGAAACTGTCCGTGCGCTACGAAGCGTCGAAGACGACGAATTTCTACAGCAACCTGTCGCGCGGCTTCAAGTCGGGCGGCTACAACGTGCGCGCCAATAACCTGGTCGTGCCCGATTCCGCGCGCCCGTACAAGGATGAAAAACTCGACGCGCTGGAAGTGGGCATGAAGTACGCGGCGCCGGACGATACCTTCGACGCCAACGTGGCCCTGTTCTACAACCGCTACAAGGATATCCAGTTGTCCGTCTTCACCAGCTATGTGCAGCCGGGCGGCTTGCCCGGCTTCTATGGCGATTTCACGAATGCAGGCAAGGCGACAGTCAAAGGCGCGGAGTTCGAATTTTCGTGGCGGCCGAACCGCCAGTGGGAAGTCAACGGCTTCCTCGCCTTGCTCAATGCCAGCTATGACGAGTTCATGAGCGGCGGCAAGAACATTGCGGATACGCAAAAGTTCAGCAATACGCCGCAGCGCCAGGTGGGCCTGAACCTGACGCGCACGGACCGCGACGTGTTTGGCGGCGCCCTGCGCAGCATGGTCGGCTACGGCTACCGCAGCAAGGTGTATCCGACCACGGACTTGAGCGAAGTGCTGGCGCAGGGCGGCTACAGCATGTGGACGGCTGGCGTCGTCTGGGAAGCGCCGAAGAACTGGACCTTCAGCCTGCATGGCAGCAACCTGGGCAATAAACGCTACCGCACGGATGGCTACAACATTCCTGCGCTGTTCATCCTCGACGGCTTCTATGGCCCGCCGCGCCAGATCATCGCCAAGGCCGGCTACAAGTTCTAAGGTTCTCAACTAGCGGGGCTGGACCCGCCGGGTCCGGTCCCGCTGGTCGGAAGTGCCGGCTTGATATGCATCAAGCCGGTTTGTTGTCACTGTTCTCGTCGTCAATAACAATCATGGGAGACTGGCATGGCAAATCTGCATCAGCAACTGCGTCACTTATTATCTGCAATCATCGCCGCCTGCGGCTTGCTGGCCGCGCTGCCGGCGGCTGCCGGGCAGTGGGACTTTGGCCTCTATGCGAGCCTGTGGGGTTCGCGCGAATACCAGGTCTGGCTGCCGAGCAACTACAATCCGAACACGCCGCTGCCCGTCGTGCTGATGCTGCACGGCTGCGGGTCCGAGCCCAACAGCATGGCCGCCGTCAGCCGCTATAACGAACTGGCCGACAGCGAGAACTTCATCGTCGTCTATCCGCGCCAGAACGTCACGGCCAATCCCATGCGCTGCTGGAATTTCATGTTGCCGCTGAACCAGGAGCGGGGCACGGGCGAGCCGGCCGTGCTGATGGGCATCCTGAACAAGGTCAAGAATAAATATGCGGTGCAGGACAGCCGCGTGTATGTGACGGGTATCTCGGCCGGCGGCGCCATGGCGTCCATCATGGCCGCCTGCTATTCGGACGTGTTTGCCGCCGTGATGGTGCATTCGGGCGGCATGTACAAGGGCGCCACGGGCATGATCACGGCCGCCGATTCCTTGTTCAACGGCAGCTCCTTCGACCCGAAAGTGCGGGGCAAGGATGCGTGGCGCTGCTCGGGTTCGCCGCACCGGCTGATGCCGACGATGGTGTTCCACGGCACGTCCGACATCGTCGTCAACCCGGTCAACGGCGAGCAAACCATCGAGCAATTCCTGCAGACCAGCGATTACGGCGACGATGGCCTCGACAATGACAGCGTGCGCTACCGTGCCGACAGCATCGTGCGCCAGACGGTGCCGTATGGCCGCAGCTATTCCATCGACACCTATCTGCACAACGGCGCCGTCATCGCACAAAAGTACACGGTCGAGGGCATGAACCACGCGTGGAGCGGCGGTCCTCCCGGCTGGCCGTTCAGCGATGAACTGGGCCCGGACGCCACCGTGATCAGCTGGAATTTCTTCAAGAATTACCAGCGCTGATGGCGTAGGGAACTAGCAGCTTGTATGATGGGGCGCAGCAATTGCGCCCCATTTTTATGCCTGTGAAAGATTCCATGCCTGCTTGCCGCCTGCTGTCCTGTATTGCCCTTGCATTGCTGTCCGCGTGCGCCAGCGTCGTCCCACCCGCCCCATCGGCGGCCTACGCACTGGCATTCGAACGTGCCGCCCAGCAAGACAGCATGCGCAGCGAATGCGACTGGAACGTGCGCTATGCGCCCGTCGCACCAGAGGACGCCAGCGTGGCGCAACTGCAGGCCATCGCCACGGCGCGCCTGGCGGCCTTGCAGCTGGTGCCGGCCTGGACCTTGTCCATGCCCGGCAGCGCGGCACACGCCTTTTCCGAGTCGGAGCAGGATCGCGCGGGGTTGCAATTGCTGCTCAGCATAGTCTTGCCGGCCATGGAACGCTATCCTGCCCGCGTCTTCACGCAAACAGGCTTGCGCCACGTCGTGCTGGTGAAAGACTTGAGCGTGGACGGCCAGCGCCGCCTGGCCATGCCGGCGCCGGAAATCGACAGCGTCGTCTACGCCGACAACATGCTGGCCGCGATGTGTCCATCCGGCATGGAGCTGCGCGTGCACCACGAGTATTACCACTTCATCGAATACCGGCTGTTCAACGATTTCTATTACCGCGACCCCGCCTGGCTGGCTCTGAATCCACCCGGCACAGCCTACGGCCAGGGCGGCGCCACGGCCTATGGCAAGGGCTTCCAGAACCTGGGCCATCCGCAGCCGGGTCTCGTCAGCCTGTACGCGGCCTACGGCCCCGAGGAAGACAAGGCGGAAGTGTTTGGCTGGATGATGACGCCGGCGTATGCGCGGCGGCTGGAGGCGTGGAGCCTGGCAGATGCGGCGCTGGCGGCCAAGCGGCACGTCTTGTTGCAAGTACTGGCCAGCAAGTCAACTGCCGACTAAAGATCCAATCGGTTTCGTCAGCTTCCGCGCGTCGTGACGCCGCACGCTCCTGGTATTTCCTGGTAACTATATAATCTGCGCTTGGGCGATACCCGCCCTGGAACGTCGATTGAAGGAATGCCATGCCAAGATATTTCGTGCGCCCCTTGGCGCTGTGTGTAGTGTCGGCTGCGTGCCTCTCTGCCAGTGCTGCCGAGGCGGTGGCGGTGGATGCGCAGCAGCGCGCGTCCTTGCTGGAATTTTATGCGCAGCAATATCCGGGCGAGCCGGCAGCGCGCACCGTGTTCGAGAGCGTGCCCGTGGTTGGCAGCCGCGGCAGCGAAGTGGTGGGCAGCGTGGAAACGGCGCCATACCGCGGGCATGGTGCGCTGTGCCGTACGCAGCGCACCAAGTTCGTGCTGCACGGCGAGGGCAAGCAGGCGCGCTGGCAGGAGGCGGGCATGGAATATTACGCCTGGCTCGACCGTGGCACCTGCCGCGCGGTGGCCGAACCCGTGCGCATGCTGCAGCGCGTCCCCGATGCGGAACTGGAAGGCGTGTTGCTGTACCAGAAGCCGCTGCTGGAGCGGGCGCGATTATTGATGGCAGGTAATACGGCATGTGCGCCATTGCGCGCGCTGAAGTTTGCGCTGGCAGCCGTCGACGTGGGCGCTGCAGCACCGCGCGCCGAAGAGCGCTATGCGCTCGTGTTCAAGAGCGACCGCGACAGCTACGCCCGCGTCTGGCTGCGCAAGAGCGGCGCCCAGTATGACGCGTGGAATGTGACTTGCCCGCCGGTACTGTAAGCTGCGCCCCCTCGATTTATTTTTTTGACTGTTGCAACCATGAACCAGAATTCCACTTCCGCCCGCAGCTGGGGCACCATCGTCACGCACAGCGACGAGATGGCCATCATCTACCGCTATGTCGACGCCTTCCATGACGACTGGGACCTGTCGTCGCAGCCGGACCGCATCATCATTGCCTGGCGTTATGAGGACGAAACGGGCATGCCCGCGCCGAACGAGCGCGAGCACATGGAAGAGCTGGAAGCGGCGCTGGCGCCCGTGGTGGAAGAGGAAGGCTTTGCCACGCTGGCGCTGGTATCGACGGGCGAGAACTTGCGCGAGTGGATTTATTACACGCAGTCGGGCGAAGAGTTTTTCAACCGCCTGAACACGGCGCTGGCGCCGCGTCCAAAGTTCCCGATTGAAATCCGCAGCGCGGCCGATCCCGCGTGGTCGACCTACGCGGGTTTCATGGCCGCACTGCCTCCAACGACCTGATCAAACCTGCTGCGCGTCGTGATCTTCTGCTCGCGACGCATTTATCAGGGTTGGATCTAATCAGGTCAATGCGGCAGCCACGATGCGCGTGGCAGCCGTGATGATGTCCTGATTCGTATCCGCCTTTTTCTGTTCGCGCGTGTAATACACGGCGATCACCAGCGGCGCGCCGCTGGCCGGGTAGGCAACGCCGATATCGTTGACGCTGCCATACGCGCCCGAGCCCGTTTTATCCGCCACCTGCCAGCCGGCCGGCACGCCGGCGCGGATGCGCTTGTCGCCTGTCGTGTTGCCGCGCATCCAGGCGTCGAGCTGCTGGCGCTGCGGCGCAGGCAAGCTATTTCCCAATAACAGTTGCTGCAAGCTGTGCGCCATCGATGTGGGGCTGGCCGTGTCGCGCACTTCGCCGGGGATGGCGCTATTGAGTTCCGTTTCCCAGCGTTCCAGCTGGAACATCGTATTGCCGATGCTGCGCGCATACGCCGTCACCGCTTGCGGCCCGCCTAATATTTTCATCAAGAAATTGGCCGCGCTATTGTCGCTGTACTGCAAGGTGGCGGCGCACAGTTCGGCCACGGTCATGCCGTCGGCCAGATGCTTTTCCGTGATGGGCGAATAGGTGACCAGTTCCTTTTTCTCGTAGCGCACCTGCTGGTCCAGCAAGCCCGGTTGGCTGGTGCTGCGGGCCAGCACGGCAGCCGCCAGCATGGCCTTGAAGGTGCTGGCCAGGGGGAAGCGTTCGTCGGCGCGGTAGGCAACGCGCAGCTCGCTACCGTGGCGCCAGGCGGCAACGCCGAGGCGTCCGCCTGCGGCCTGTTCCAGCGCGGCCAGCTGCGTCTGGGCGGTGGCGATGCTGGTGGCGGGCGCGGCAAACAGCAGCGGTGCGGGGCACAGCAGGGCGGCGCCGCTGGCCAGCAAGAGGTGGCGGCGGACGTGGTTATGAGAGTCGGTCATGGTCTGTAGGTATTTTGGGAGTGGAAAGGGTGGCCAGCAGTTCGCCGATGGCGAGTAGGTTGGCCGGCTTGGTCAAATGGTGGTCGAAGCCGGCCGCGCTCGATTGGCTGCGGTCGTTTTCGGCGCCCCAGCCCGTCAAGGCAACGAGCACGACTTCGGCGCCGGCCGGCAGCTGGCGCAGCGCGCGCGCCACGTCGTAGCCGTTCATGCCGGGCAGGCCGATGTCGAGGAAGATGACGTCTGGCAAGAATTGCGGCGTCACGGCCAGGGCCTGCGCGCCGTCGTGGGCCACGTGCGTGGCATGGCCCATCATGTCGAGCACGGCGGCCAGGGTATCGGCCGCATCGACATTGTCGTCGACCACCAGCACGCGGAAGTGCGAGCCGCTGGCAGTGTTGACGGCGGCGGCCGGTGCCGTCACCGCTGTTGTTGCCACCTTCAGCAGCGGCAGGCGCACGCTGAAGGTGCTGCCCTGGCCGGCGCCGGGACTGGCCGCCGTGGCGCTGCCGCCATGCAGCTCGGCCAGGCGCCGCACCAGCGACAGGCCGATGCCCAGCCCGCCCTGCGCGCGGCCCATGTTTTGTCCCACCTGGGTAAACATGTCGAACACGGTCGTGATCGACTCGGCGGGGATGCCGACGCCGCTGTCCTTGACCTCGATCAATGCCTCGTTGCCATCGCGTCCCGCGCGCAAGGCGATGTGGCCGCCGGCGGGCGTGTACTTGGCGGCATTGTTGAGCAAATTGCCCAGCACTTGCGCCAGCCGCGTGGGATCGGCTTCGAGCGGCAGCGCCTGCTCGTCGAGCTCCACTTGCAACTGGTGGCGGCCCGCCTCGATCAGCGGCATGCTCGTTTCCACGGCGCTGGCGATGATGGTTTTCAAGTCCGTTCGTTCGAGCTTGAGTTCGATCTGGCCCCGCGTGATGCGGGCCACGTCCAGTAAATCATTGACCAGATGCACCATCTGATTGACTTGCCGCTCCATCACGTCGCGCACGCGCGCCACGGTGGCGGGCTTGTCGGCGGCCAGGCGCATGATTTGCAAGCCGTTGCGGATGGGCGCCAGCGGGTTGCGCAGTTCGTGCGCCAGGGTGGCCAGGAATTCCGTCTTGCGCCGGTCCATCTCGGACAGGTTGTCGGCCAGCTGGCGCAGCTGCTGCTCCGAGCGCTTGCGCTCGCTGATGTCGCTGAACAGCACCGTCAGCAAACGGCTGCCGGGGCCGCCCAGGCGCGCGGCAAACACTTCGAACCAGCGCTCCATGGCCACGGCTTCGTTTTCGTAGCGCACGGGTTCGCCAGTCTTGACGACCTGGTCGTACAGGTCGAACCAGTGCTGGTCGTGATCGGGCACGAAGCTGCGGATGGTCTTGCCGATGGCATTGTCCAGCCCCGATTGCTTGACGAAGGCCGGGTTGCCTTCCAGGTAGCGGAAATCGATGGGGCGGCCTTGCTCGTCGTACAGCATTTCGATGACGCAAAAGGCCTGGTCCATCAGCTCGATCAAGGTGCGGTAGCGTTCCTCGCTGCGGCGCAATGCATCTTCCACCTGTTTCTGGCGCGTGATATCGAGCAGGACACCGGGCAATTGCAGGGGCGTGCCATCGGGCGCGTATTCCGCGCGGCCCCGCGCGATGACCGAGCGATACTCGCCATCGTCGTCGCCGGAACTGACGCGGTAGCTGGCCTCGAACGGCGTGTGCGCGCGCAGCGCCTCGGCGATCTGCGCGCTGACTTGCTCGCGGTCATCGGGATGGATGATCTCCAGGTAGCGCGCCAGCGGCGCCGCCGTGGCCGCATCGGCATTGACGGGAAACAGGCGCGCCATATTGCTGTCGGCCGTGACCCGGTCGGCAACGATATCCCAGTTCCAGGTGGCCACTTCGCCGGCCGCCAGGGTCAGGCGCAGGGTTTCCTCGTTTTGCTTGCTGGCCGTCAGGTCGAGCGAGATGCCGGACAGGGCGATCACGTTGCCCGCGCCGTCGCTGGCGCAGGTGCCGCGCATGTGCGCCCAGTGCAGCGAGCCGTCGGGCCAGCGCACGCGCAGGTCGATCTCGAAATCGCCGGCGCTGGCGATGGCCGCGTGCACCACCGTCTGCCAATGCTGCAGGTCGCCGTCGAGCATGGTGCCCGTCAGCTGGGCGTAATCGATGTGGCTGGCTGGCGGCAGGCCCAGATTGGCCTTGAACGCATCGGAGCCGGCCATGCTGCCGCTGCCCAGGTCGATTTCCCACGTACCCATGCGGCCCCCTTGCATGGCCAGGCGCAGCCGCTGTTCCGTCTGCCGTTGCTGGGTCACGTCGCAATGCGAGCCCAGCCATTCATACACGCTGCCGTCGGGCGCGCGCACGGGCAGCATGCGCACGATGACATTGCGGTAGGCGCCGCTGACGTGGCGCAGCCGGTATTCCGTTTCGAACACGGTCGTCAGGTGCGTCGGCATGACGTAAGGCAAGTTGCGGTCGTCCGGATGCAGGGCGTTGATCCATCCGCGGCCCAGCAGTTCGGCCTCGGTCTGGCCCGTGAAGGCGCGCCAGGAGGGCTGGTCCGCATCGAACTGGCCGAAGGTTTTCGTGCTCCAGACGATGTCGCAATGGGCGCCCAGCAGTAAATGTGCCGCCTGGGCGGCGGCGATGGAGGATGGGACGGCGTGGCTGGGCTGGCTTGGTTCTGGCATGGAGGCGATCGGCGATGGTGCGGGGTGCTGCCGCCGCACTGGAATGGGGCGGCATGGCAGCTCAAGTCTGGCGATATTACAACTATTTTTACCGTCGGGGCTGTCTTGCAGGTCAGCAATTCCGCTTTCGGCTGGCCACGCGAAAAAGCTGCGTCGCGCGGCATGGCATCGGCGGAAATAGCAAGGCGAGCACGCTATTGTGGCTGAATAACCACTAGTCAGCCCTTTATGTTGATGAATGAATATTTTACATAACAATATTCTTGCAGCGCATAAGGCGCTTGAATTAAATTGGCGCCTTACTTCAAAGTCGGTGTTCATCAGACATCCCAGAGATGCGGCCAGAACCGCTGTCAGCTTGGACGACAGCCAGGGCAGAGCCAGTGACGCCGAGAGCGGAGAAACATCCGCTCGCGCTGCTGCACCGAGATGGTGCAGACGATCATCCAGCGCCGTACATAACCCGGAGACAGGTTTCGCAATTCTTTTTTAAACTTCTGGGAAACAACATGATCAAGATGTCCAAGATGCACAAGCGTTTGTGCGCCAAAAGCGCTGCTATGCTGGCACTGTCCGCTGCCTTGCCTATCGGCTCGGCTTACGCTGATGAAGTCGCTGCTGATACGGCCCCTGCCGCCAGCCAGCTGGAAACCGTGACCGTGACGGCGCAGCGCCGCAAGGAAAATATCCGCGACGTGCCCGTCTCCGTGTCGTTGCTGCGCGACGAGAAGCTCGACGTGCTGGTGTCCAGCGGGCAAGACATTCGCGTGCTGGCCGGCAAAGTGCCGAGCCTGAACGTGGAATCGTCGAATGGCCGCACCTTCCCCCGCTTCTACATCCGCGGCTACGGCAATACCGACTTCAACATCTTTGCATCGCAACCTGTTTCCCTGATTTACGACGATGTCGTGCAAGAAAACCCTATCCTCAAGGGCTATCCGATTTTTGACGTGGCTGGCGTGGAAGTGCTGCGCGGCCCGCAAGGCACCTTGTTTGGCCGCAATACGCCTGCCGGCGTGGTCAAGTTCGAATCCGTCAAGCCGAACCTGGACAAGGTCGAGGGTTATTACAACGTCTCCACGGCCACGCATAACACGAGCAATTTCGATGGCGCCGTCAACGTGCCGCTGAGCAAAGAATGGGCCTTGCGCTTCTCGACCCTGCGCCAGCACCGCGACGATTACGTCGACAACACGTTTACGGGCCAGAAAAACGCGCTGGACGGCTACAACGAACACGCGGAACGCGTGCAATTGCTGTACGCACCGAACACCACGTTCAACGCCCTGTTCAATGTGCACCAGCGCAACACGACGGGCAGCGCGCGCGTGTTCTACGCCAACATGATCAAGCAGGGCACGAACGATATCGTCGACGGTTTCGACCCGAACAAGTCGTTCACGAACGCGCCGAATTTCCAGCGCCTGCGCACCAACGGCGCCAGCGCCCGCCTGAGCTGGGACCTGGATGGCGTCAAGCTGTACTCGATCACCGGCTTTGAACAAGTCGGCAATTACGTGTCGCATGGCGACATCGACGGCGGCACGCCGACGGGCCCCGGCTTCATTCCTTTCCAGGTTGAAACGGCTGGCGGCATCACCAGCGTGAAACAATACTCGCAAGAATTCCGCGCCGAATCGAAAAATGCCGGTCCGCTCAACTGGCAGGCAGGCGTGTACTACTTCAACGAAGATGCCAACGGTTTCACCGACAACTTCGATACCGACACGCACGTGCTGACCACGCACCTGGCCAGCCGCCAGAAGAACTCGGCCTGGGCAACGTTCGGTTCCGTCAACTACGCCGTCAACGATGACTTCATGCTGCGCGCCGGCTTGCGCTACACCAAGGACAAGAAGGATTTCAACACGGTAGAGGCGATCAACATCGCGCAAGTCAACCCGACCAGCGCCGATGTGAGCAAAGCCAAGGTCAACTGGGACCTGAGCGGTACCTACAAGTACAACAAGGACGTGAACTTCTACGCCCGTATCGCCACCGGTTTCCGCGCGCCAAGTATCGCGCCAGCCAGCAAGGATGTGCCAGTGACCGTGGCCGACGCGGAAACGATCACCTCGTATGAAGCGGGCATCAAGGCCGACCTGTTCAACCGCCGCGCCCGCGTAGCGTTCAGCGTGTATGACTACCAGGTGAAAAACCAGCAACTGACGGTGGTCGGCGGTACGTCGAACGTGACGCGCCTGATCAATGCTGCCAAGACGAATGGCCGCGGTGCGGAACTGGAACTGGAAGGCTTTGTCACGCCGAGCCTGAAGATGTCGCTGGGCGGCAGCTACAACTTCACGGAAATCAAGGACCCGAGCCTGTCGATCGCCACCTGCGCGCAATCGCGTTGCACCGTGACCGATCCGCTCACCACTGGCAACCGCGCCATCATCGACGGCAATCCATTGCCGCAAGCGCCGAAGTGGACGATCACCGCCACGGGCCGCTATTCGATTCCGATGGAAAACGGCGAATTCTTCGTCTTCACGGACTGGGCTTACCGCAGCAAGATCAACTTCTTCCTGTATGAGGCAACCGAGTTCACCGGCAAGCCGATGGTCGAAGGCGGCTTGCGCGTGGGCTACACCTGGGATGCCGGCAAGTATGAAGTGGCCGCTTTTGGCCGTAACATCACCGACACCCAGCGCATCACGGGCGCCATCGACTTCAACAACCGCACGGGCTTCATCAATGAGCCGCGTCAGTTTGGGGTGCAATTCAAAGGCAACTTCTAATTGCCGGACTTCAGGCGCCGGCCATGTGCTGGCGCCTGCATTGCTACCCGCCCGGTTCGCCGCGGCGGGTTTTTTTATGCCTGTTCGGGCAGGCGCGCCAGCCGCTGCGCCCAGGCGGGAATCGCTTGCCGCCAGAAGTCGTCCACCTTGTCGGCGCGCACGTCGAGACTGAGGAAACGGGCGGCGGGCAATAGCGCCGACGCCAGCAGGTCGGCGGCGCTGGTTCCCGTATCGAAGGCGAGGGCGCCCGTCTGCTTCGACAGTTTCTCGCCGCTGCCGTTGGTGACGACAGGCACGTGCAGAAAGCCGGGATGGGGCAATCCCAGCACATCTTGCAGATACAGCTGGCGCGGCGTGGAATCGAGCAAGTCCGCCCCGCGCACCACGTGCGTGATGCCTTGCTCCCCATCGTCGACCACCACGGCCAGCTGGTAGGCCCAGTAGCCATCGCCGCGCAGCACGATGAAGTCTCCCACCTCGCCAGCCAGGTCTTGCTGCTGGGGACCCGCCCAGCGGTCCGTAAAACCATACACGGCTGGCGGCCCCTGCGGCACGCGCAGCCGCAAGGCCCGCGCCGCCTTGCCCGGCGCCAAGCCATGGCGGCAAGTGCCCGGATACACGGCGGCTCCACCCTTGGGCCCGCCCGCCTGCAGCACCGAATCCTGGATTTCCTTGCGCGAACAGCCGCACGCATACACGAGGCCATCGTCCTGCAACTGTGTCAGCGCCGCCTCGTACAGCGGCAGGCGCCTGCTCTGCCACGTCGCCTCGCCATCCCAGTGCATGCCGCAGCGCTGCAGGCTGGCCAGGATGCCCAGATCGGCACCCTCGACATTGCGGTCATAGTCCAGATCCTCGATGCGCAACAGCCATGTGCCCCGATGCACCTTCGCATCGAGATAGCTGGCCATGGCGGCAACGAGCGAACCCATGTGCAGGGGACCGGAGGGGGAGGGGGCGAAGCGGCCGATGTAGGGGGCGGTGAGGGGAGAACTGTTCATTCGTGCTGGCAAAAGCGGCTGCGGAGGCAGCATGCGCTCGTGGGGTTGGCTACAGGGTGGAACAAGTATCGGGGAGGGCGGCAGGCCTGTCAAATCATGTGCAATGGCAGCTGATGCCAAGTACCTGCCATGTCATCGCGTCTTGCGAGATGCGCGTGGCTGGACCGTGGCGGCGACAGGCGGGCGAGGGGGAGCCGTATCGGGGGGATTGCCGGCAGTTGCTCCACGGTCGCGCTCTGCGCCAGCAGGAAAGCTTCATGCTGGCATCAGGCGCGACCGTGTGTGTTGATGCGTAACAGTGAATTTTAGAAATGGTACTCCGCGCGTATCATCGGCGTCTTTGCCGTCTGGCCCACGTTGCCCGTGGTGGCAGGCGAGTTGCCGAACTTGTTCTTCCAGTACTGGTATTCCAGGCCCACGCGGAAGGTGTTCTTGGGGCTGCCCAGGGCTGCGCCCACGTCGAACATCACCTGCATGTCGATATTCGTTTCCACTGCCGTCTTGCGGCCCACTTCATCGTTGCCTTTTGAATCGATGAGGTTGAAGAAACCTTCGAACGCGAACAGCGGCGACAGGGGGATGCCCCAGGCGCCCGTCAGCATGGCGTGCGTTTTATAGGTGTAGCGGCCCGTGACTTGCGAGATGGGCGGGAAGGCGCCGCTGGGGGCATTGCTTTCGCGCAGCAACAGCAGGCTGGTGTTGAAGAAGCCGGGCACGTCCCACATCAGGGTGGGGCCGGCCACCAGCATGCGCTTGCGCGAGTTGTAGCCGACGTCATTTTTCGTGTTGACGTCGAAGCCCAGGGTGACGCCGACGCCGCGCACGGGGCCGAACTTGATGTCGCTGCCGCGCACCTTGCCGATGTCGATGGTGTTGCGGTAGACGAGATACGCCTCTTGCGCGCCGGACGTTTTGCCGAGCGCGCCAGGGTCCTTGCTGTCGGACATGAGGAAATCGAGGTTGACGAAGTTGCTGCCGTATTTGTAGCCGCTGGCGTGCGTGATGGCAAAGATGTTCTTCTTGATGTCGTCCGGATTGAACGGCTCGCGGTAATCATTGCCGGCGCGCCAGCTCAGCGCGGTATCGCTCCATTCGGCAGCCTGGGCGGTTGCGCCCACGCCCAGGGTGGTGGTGAGGCAGAGCAACAGACACGGTATGGTTTTTGGCACTTTCGGCTCCTGATGGCGGTGTTGAGAAACGGGAACTGGTGATGGCAGGGCGCAGGGGGCTGGCCCACTAGCTCACTAGCGCGCATGAAGCGCTGCGATGGGGCATATTGCGCGCCGTTCAATCCATGATGCGAGAATCGCCGCTCCGGGCGATATGTCTTATCTGCATACTTACTATCAGTTCTTGCATATAATCATCGCACCTTCTCGTCCTTGCGGGGCAAGGCTGCTGCTGTAAAGCTGATAATTTTTTTCAAAATTGTATACAGGTGTTGTTTTTTTGAGGAAATAGAAATGCACGCCGCCGCGCCTGCCCCCCAAGCGCCGCGGATGCCGATACGATAGAGACAGCAGCTTGATTTTTCTTACCGGCCCCGACGCCGGCGACCCCGCAGCGAGGCATGAAAAAAACAATGACGGCACGCCTGGAATTACTCGATATCAGCAAGCGCTATCCGGCCGTGGTGGCCAATGACGGCATCCATCTGACCGTCGCGCCGGGGCAGATCCATGCCGTGCTCGGTGAAAACGGCGCCGGCAAATCGACCTTGATGAAAATTATCTACGGCGCCGTGCAGCCCGATGGCGGCCGCATCGTGTGGAATGGCCGCGAAGTGGAAATCGCCAACCCGTCGGCCGCGCGGGCGCTCGGTATCGCCATGGTGTTCCAGCACTTTTCCCTGTTCGATACCTTGACTGTCACGGAAAACATCGCCCTCGGTTTGCCCGCCGGCACCAACATGGCGGAGCTGGCCCAGCGCATCGAGGCGACGGCGCGCCAGTACGGCCTGGACCTGGAACCGCAGCGCCACGTGCACACGCTTTCCGTGGGCGAATGCCAGCGCGTGGAAATCGTGCGCGCCCTGCTGGCCAAGCCGCAACTGCTGATCCTCGATGAACCGACTTCCGTGCTGACGCCGGGCGCCGTGGAAAAACTGTTTACCACCTTGCGCCAGCTGGCGGCCGAAGGCTGCAGCATCCTGTACATCAGCCACAAGCTCGACGAGATCCGCGCCCTGTGCCACACGTGCACGGTGGTGCGCGCCGGCAAGAATGCGGGCGTGTGCGATCCGTCGCAGGAATCGGCGGCCAGCCTGTCGCGCATGATGATCGGTGCCGAGCCGCCCGCCGTCACGCGCGTGGCGCGCACGCCCGGTGCGGCCATGCTGAGCGTCAAGAATTTGCATTTGCCGAAGAGCCACCCGTTCGCCACCGAGTTGCGCGATATCAGTTTCGACGTGCGCGCGGGGGAGATCGTCGGCATTGCGGGCGTGTCCGGCAATGGCCAGCAGGAATTGCTGGCCGCCCTGTCGGGCGAGGACCTGCGCGCGGCCCCCGCCAGCATCGTGCTGAACGGCACGCCGGCGGGACGCCTGCCGCCGGGCCGGCGCCGGGCCCTCGGTTTCGGTTTCGTGCCGGAGGAAAGGCTGGGGAGGGGCGCCGTGCCCGACATGGCGCTGGCCGACAACGTCCTGCTCAGCTTGCAGACACCCGCCACCATCCGCCATGGCTTCGTGCGCCACAAGGTGATCGCGCAGCGGGCGGCCGCCATCATCGCGCGCTTCCAGGTGAAGGCGGGCGGGCCGCAGGCGCTGGCGCGCAGCCTGTCGGGCGGCAACTTGCAGAAATACATAGTCGGACGCGAAGTCATGCGCGAACCCACGGTGCTGGTGGTGGCGCAGCCCACCTGGGGCGTGGACGTGGGCGCGGCCGCGCAAATCCGCGCCGAATTGCTGGCGCTGCGCGACTCCGGTTGCGCGCTGCTCGTCGTGTCGGAGGAACTCGATGAATTGTTCGACATCAGCGACCGCCTGCTGGTGATGGCGAAGGGAAAAATTTCGCCATCGCTCGACGTGGGCGAGGCCAGCGTGAGCCTGGTGGGACAATGGATGAGCGGGCTATGGCCGCAGGAGGCTGCCCATGGCTAAGTTTGCCTTGCGCCTGGAAGCCCGTCCTGCGCCCTCGCGGCTGATGTCGTGGCTGTCGCCCGTGCTGGCCGTGCTGCTGACCGTGCTGTGCGGCGCGCTGCTGTTTATGGCGCTGGGCCACGATCCGCTGGCGGGCCTGGCCGTGTTCTTCGTGGAACCCTTGCGCGACGCGCATGGCTGGTCCGAGCTGGGCCTCAAGGTGGCGCCGCTGCTGCTGATCGCCGTGGGCCTGGCCATCTGTTTTCGCGCCAACATCTATAACATCGGCGCGGAAGGGCAACTGACCCTGGGCGCCATCTGCGGCGGCGCGGCGGCCCTGTACCTCGATGATGGCGTGGGCGGCGCGGCCATCATCGGCGTGTCCCTGCTGGCCGGCATGGCGGGCGGCATGGCGTGGGCGGGCCTCGTGGCGTGGCTGCGCGACCGCTACAACGCCAGCGAAATCCTCGTCTCGCTGATGCTCGTCTACATCGCCCAGTTGCTGCTCAGCTATCTCGTGTATGGCGTGCTGCGCGATCCGGAAGGCTTCAATTTCCCCCAGTCGAAACTGCTGTCTGACGGCTTGCTGCTGCCCATGGTTGTCAGCGATACGCGCTTGCATGTGGGCATCGTGTTTGCCTTGCTGGCCTCCTTGGGCGGCTGGCTGTATCTGTCGCGCAGCATTGCGGGATTCCGCCTGCGCGTGGGCGGCATGGCGCCGGCCGCCGCCCGCTATGCAGGGTTCTCCTCGCGCAAGACCCTGTGGTCGTCCTTGCTGATCTGCGGCGCCCTGTCCGGCCTGGCGGGCGCCTGCGAAGTGCTGGGACCGATGGGGCAGCTGACGCCCACGGTCTCGCCCGGCTACGGCTTTGCCGCCATCATCGTCGCCTTCGTGGGGCGGCTGCATCCCGTGGGCGTGATTTTTTCCAGCTTCGTCATGGCCCTGTTTTACATCGGCGGCGAACTGGCGCAATCGCGCCTCGGCTTGCCCAGCGCGATCACGGGCGTGTTCCAGGGCATCTTGCTGTTTGCCTTGCTCGCCTGCGATGTGCTGATCCAATACAAACTGCGCTGGAGAAAACATGGATAACCTGGCCCTGACGATTGCACCGCTGGTCGCCGCCAGCATCAATGCGGGCACACCGCTGATGCTGGCCGCGCTGGGACTGCTCGTCAATGAAAAGGCGGGCGTGGTCAACCTGGGCGCGGAAGGCATGATGCTGGTCTCCGCCATCACGGGCTTTGCCGTGGCCGTCAACACGGGCAGCCCCACCCTGGGCTTTTTCGCGGGGGCAGGGGCCAGCATGGTGCTGTCGGGCTTTTTTGCCTGGCTGACCGTATGGCTGGGCACGAACCAGTACGCGACGGGCCTGGCCTTGTCCTTGTTCGGCGCGGGCGCGTCCACGTATATCGGCCTGAACTATGTGGGCAACAGCTTGCAGAATGGCCGCTACGGCATCCCCTTGCTGGAAGACATCCCCGTGCTGGGACCGGCCCTGTTCCGCCAGCATCCGATGGTGTATTTATCCTTGCTGCTGTGCGTGGCCATCGCCTGGTTTTTGTACCGCTCGCGGGCGGGTCTGGTGCTGCGCGCCGTGGGCGAGTCGCCCGCGTCCGCGCATGCGCTGGGCTACCCCGTGCGCCGCATCCGCCTGGCGGCCGTGCTGTTCGGCGGCGCCTGCTGCGGCTTGGCCGGCGCCTTCTTGTCGCTCGTCTATACGCCGCTGTGGGTCGAGGGCATGGTGGCGGGACGGGGCTGGATCGCGCTGGCGCTGACCACGTTTGCCACCTGGCGCCCCGCGCGCGTGGTGGGTGGCGCCTACCTGTTTGGCGGCATCACGATCTTGACTTTCCACGCGCAGGCGCTGGGTGTGCCCGTCGCGTCGCAGCTGCTGTCGATGCTGCCGTATGTGGCGGCCATCGTCGTGCTCGTGCTCATTTCCAGCAATGCCAATTACATCAAGCTCAACATGCCCGCTTCGTTGGGGAAAAATTTCAATCCGGGAAATTAATCACTCACCACAAGGAAAACCATGTCCAAGAAATTACTGTGCGCCGCTGCCTGCGGTGCCGCGCTGATGTCCGCCATGCCCGCCATGGCCGCCATGGCCGCCGCGCCCGCCACCGCGCCGCTGAATGTCGGTTTTGTTTACATCAGTCCCATCGGCGACGCGGGCTGGACTACCCAGCATGATCTGGCCCGCAAGGAAATGGAAAAGGCGCTGGGCAGCAAGATCACCACCAAGTATGTGGAAAACGTGCCGGAAAGCGCCGATGCGGAGCGCGTGATCCGCGACTTGGCGCAAACGGGCAGCAAGCTGGTCATCACGACTTCGTTCGGCTACATGAATCCCACCTTGAAAGTGGCGAAGCAATTTCCTAATGTGAAGTTCATCCACCTGACCGGCTACAAGACGGCGCCCAACGTGGCCAATACCAACGCCCGTTTCTACGAAGGCCGCTACCTGGCCGGCGTGTTGGCAGGCAAGATGAGCAAGACCCATGTGGCCGGCTACGTGGCGGCGTTCCCGATTCCGGAAGTGTTGCAGGGAGTGAACGCCTTCACGCGCGGCATGCGCAGCGTGGACCCCAAGGCGGAAGTGAAAGTGGTGTGGGTCAATAGCTGGTTCGACCCGGGCAAGGAACGCGACGCGGCCATCACTCTGATCGGCCAGGGCGCCGACGTGGTCACCCACCACACGGACTCGACCGCCGTGGTGCAGGCGGCGGAAGAGAAGGGCAAGTATGCGATTGCCTACCATTCGGACATGAAAAAGTACGGGCCGAAGGCGCAGCTGGCCGCCGTCACCCACCATTGGGGCGACTACTATACGAAACAGGCCCAAGCCGTGCTGGACGGTACGTGGAAGTCCAGCAGCACCTGGGGCGGCATCAAGGATGGCATGGTCAAGCTGGAAGGCATCAACGCTGCCGTGCCCGCCGATGTGAAACAGTTTGTATTGGCGCGCGAGAAAGACTTGGTTGCTGGAAAACTCAATCCTTTCAGCGCGCCCATCAAGGATAACGACGGCAAAGTGCGCCTGGACAAAGGCGTGCTGGACGATGCAGCGCTGACGAAGATGGATTATTTTGTCGAAGGCGTGGCAGGAAAAGTTTCCGGAAAGTAATAGGTTTGAGTATAAACTTGCTGTAATATTGCCGGAAACGGGAGCCGGGCCGGGAGCGCATTCCGGCCCATCCACACAGCAGAGCCTGAACAGGCCCGTACCGGAGATTGACCCATGGATAGACTGGAAGTATTCAAGATTATCGCGCTGCAAGCGAGCAAGGGCGAGCTGACGTTCCCCGCCAACGTCAAGGCCACCTTGAAGCTGCAGGAAGCGCTGGACGACCCCGATTGCCATATCGAAGCGGCCGCCCGCATGGTCATGGCCGAGCCGCTGCTGTCGGCGCGGGTCGTGGCATTGGCCAACTCGGCCGCCTACAACCGTTCCGGCAATGAAATCGCCAATGTGCGCGCAGCCGTCTCGCGCCTGGGCTTTGCCACGTTGAAGTCGATGGTGGCGTCCGTCATCGTGCGCCAGCTGGGCAGCCAGATCACGGACCCGCAATTGCGCGCCAAGGCGGCCAAGCTGTGGGAACACACGGCCCACGTGGCTGCGCTGAGCCAGGTGATCGCCCGCAAAGTCACGCACGTGGACGTGGAAACGGCCATGTTCGCCGCCATCGTGCACGAAGTGGGCGGCTTCTATCTGCTGTCGCGCGCCGAGGAATATCCGGGCTTGCTGGACGATAATACGGAAGACTGGATCGAATACGGCGAAAAGCTGATCGGCCGCGGCGTGCTGCGCCAGCTGCAAGTGCCGGACATGGTCTTGCAGGCCGTGGAAGGCATGTGGCATGGCGGCAGCCCGTTCCCGCCCCGCACCCTGGGCGCGACCCTGGTGCTGGCCAACGATCTGTCGCCCGTCGGCTCGCCCCTGCATCCGCCGGAAAGCGCCGCGCGTCGCCAGGCGGCCGCGAAGATCGACTTCGGCATCGGCGGCAGCACCCTGCACACCATCCTCGAGGAATCGGCCGAGGAAATCGAATCGCTGGCGGCCGCCTTGCTGGTCTGACGCAGCGTCCATCGCCCATCCCCGCCCTTGCCGCGGGGATTTTTTTCGTCCGCATTTTGACGTGCTTGCCCCATGGCATACAATCGCCGGCCCGGCTATCCGCCGGACCGCTTTCCTCCTCTTATCAAAAGGATCTTATGCAGAAGCTGTTTTCTTCCCTGGCCTTCACGGCGCTCGCTTCCAGCCTGGCGCTGGCGTTTTCTGCGCACGCCGCCGCGCCTGCCGCGCACGGCTTGCCCATCGTGCAGGAAGCGCCGCTGCGCGCCCACCTGGCCTTCCTGTCGAACGATTTATTGGAAGGCCGCGGCACGGGCCAGCGGGGCGCCGACCTGACGGTGGCTTACCTGGAAACGCAGGCGCAGATGGCCGGACTGAAACCCGTGCGCGGCAACAGCTACCGCCAGAGCGTGCAAATTGCCGGCGTGAAGTCCTTGCCGCAAGACAGCAGCCTGCAAGCCGTGGCGGGCGGCAAGGCCGTGCCGCTGGCATTCGGCCCGGACTGGGTGTGGGCCACGGGCGACTCCGTGGCCGCGCACACGTTCGACGCGCCCCTCGTGTTCGTCGGCTATGGCATCACGGCGCCGGAAGAGGGCTGGAACGATTTCAAGGGTGCCGATGTCAAAAACAAGATCGTCGTCATGATGGTCAACGACCCGCAGCCGACCGCGCTTGAACCGAACCGCTTTGCTGGCAAGGCGCTGACCTATTACGGCCGCTGGACGTATAAATTCGAGGAAGCCAAGCGCCAGGGTGCCGCTGGCGTATTGCTGATCCACACGAAACCATCGGCATCGTACGACTGGAGCGTGGTGCAGAACAGCTGGAGCGGCAGCGAGCGCTTCCAGCTGGCGGACCGCACGGCCGGCACGCCGTTGCAAGGCTGGATCGCGGAAGACGCGGCACGCCGCCTGTTTGCGGCCGGTGGACAGGACCTGGACGCCTTGCGCGCGCAGGCGGAAAGCAAGGATTTCAAGGCTGTCGCATTGAATGCCAGCTTGATCGGCGAAATGAAATCCGCCGTGCGCAAGGTGGAACAGTTTAATATCGCCGGCATGGTGCCGGGCACCGATCCGACACTCAAGGATGAAGCCGTCATCTACAGCGGCCACTGGGACCATCTGGGCAAGCAGGGAGACAGCGGAGATACGATCTACAACGGCGCCGTCGACAATGCGTCGGGCACGGCCGGCTTGCTGGCCATGGCGCAGGAAGCCGTGAAAAAGCCGGCCAAGCGCACGCAGATTTTCCTGTGGGTGGCGGCCGAAGAACAGGGTTTATTGGGCAGCGCCGCCTACGCGGCCGATCCGCTGTGGCCCTTGAACAAGACGGCTGCCGCCCTGAACCTGGATAGCCTGAACTTTGTGGGCGCCACGCATGACATCGGCGCGCAAGGCAGCGAGCGCACGGACCTGGGCGCCATGGCGGCCACGGTGGCGAAAGCCATGGGCATGCATATCGCGCAAGCGCGTCCCGACCTGGCGGGCGGCTACTTCCGCAGCGATCATTTCAGCTTTGCCAAGGCAGGCGTGCCCGCGTTTTCCATCAATGGGGGACGCGAGTACATCAAGGACGTGGAAGCGTCGAAAGCCAAGGCGGCCGCCTACGGTCCCCGCTACCATCAGGTCACCGACGAGTACGATGCCAGCTGGGATTTGTCCGGCATGACGCAGCAGGCGCAATTCACGCTGAACCTGGGGCAGGCCGTGGCCAACGCCGCGAAAATGCCGGCCTGGAAGGCGGGCGACGCATTCGGCAAGGCGCGCGAACAGGCGCAGTAAAAACGTAAAAAAACCGCTCGATGGAGCGGTTTTTTTTGCCTCTTATGCCCGTTCCAGCCGGCGCTGCGTGTGGCGGTACCTGCTCCACACCAGCAGCAGCAACAGCGGCATGGCGCCGCCGACCATGCACAGGGCGGGCCAGCCGCCGGCCGCAAAACTGGCGCTGGCCAGGGCCGAGCCTGCCGAGGCGCCGATGAAGCCGCCCGCGATGAACACGGTCGTCACGCGCGCCCGCGCGTGCGGCGCCAGCTTATAGATGATGGACTGGTGCGTCACTTGCAGGCCCATCACGCCCATGTCCAGCAGCACGATACCGATCAGCAATAACACCAGCGAATGGGCGCCAAAGCCGATCAGGGCCCAGCCCGCGATCGAGGCGACGGCCAGCAGCCAGGTGGCTTGGCGCGCATAGCCGCGGTCGGCCATGCGGCCTGCCGTATTCGCGGCAAAGGCACCCGTGGCGCCCGCCAGGCCGAACAGGCCGATCTGCATTTCCGAATAGTGATACGGCGCGCCGCTGAGCAGGAAGGTCAGGCCCGTCCAGAACACGCTGAAGGTACCCAGGCCCAGGCCCGAGAACAGCGCGCGCTGGCGCAGCAGCGGTTCCTGGCGGATGATGTCGGCCAGCGAGGCCATCAGCTTGCCGTAGTGCAGCGTGCCGCGTGGCGCTTCATTGGGCAGGATGCGGCGCAGCATGACGAGCAGGGCCGCGACGACGATGGCGGCCAGCACGTAGACGGTGCGCCAGCCGCCGCTGATCTGCGACACGGTGCCGGACACGGTACGCGCCAGCAAGATGCCCAGCAACAGTCCCGTCATGACGGTACCCACCATGCGGCCCCGGCTGTGGTCGGGCGCATACGAGGCCACCATGGCGGTGACCACCATCAGGGCGCTGGACGTGATGCCCATCAGGACGCTGGCGATGGCAAAGACGATGATGTTCTGGCTGGTGGCGGCGAGCAGCAGGGCAGCGATCTTGGCGATCAGCATCCACGTCAGCAGCTTGCGGCGGTTCAGCACGTCGCTGAGCGGCACGAGGAAGACGATGCCCAGCACATAGCCGATTTGCGTGGCCGTGACCAGGTAGCCGGCTTGCGGCACGCTGACGCCGAACGACGCGGCCAGCATGGAGGTGAGCGGCTGCACGTAGTAGAGGCTGGCGACGAGCACGCCGGCGGACAGGGCGAACAACAGGATGCGGGTGGAGCTCAGCAGGGTGCTGGCATCGACGGAAGAGCTTGCAGATTTCATGCGGTACAGCTTTCTTGGAATAATGCTTTTGGATGAGCATGATAGCGGGGCTGCACATTTCCTGCCGGGCAGGGCTGATTTTGCGGCAGGGGGTAGACAAGACTGCAGACAAAACGGCGGGCAAAAAAATCCCGGCGATCGTTGCCGACGGCCGGGGAAAGGGTATATGGGGATATACCGGGGGAGGAAGAAAAGGGTCTGTTACTGTTGCTGCGCCAGCTCCGCATGCACCTGCGCCGTGATTTCATACGAGCGCAGCCGGTGCTGGTGTTCGAAGATCTGCGAGGTGATCATCAGCTCGTCGGCGCCCGTTTCGGCGATGAAGGCGGCCATCTTCGCCTTCACCGTGTCCGGCGCGCCGATGGCCGTGCAGGACAGGACGGAATCGAGCATGGCGCGTTCCTGCGGACCCAGCTGTTCCAGGTAGCCGGGCACGGGCGGCTGCAAGCGCGACGGGCGGCCCGTGCGCAGATTGACGAACGCCTGCTGCATCGACGTGGCGCGCAGATGCGCTTCGGCATCCGTGTCGGCGGCAAACACGTTAAAGCCCAGCATCACGTATGGCTTGGCCAACTGCTTCGACGGCTTGAAATGCTCGCGGTAATAGGCCACGGCCTGCATCATCATCTGCGGCGCGAAGTGCGAAGCGAACGCATAAGGCAAGCCCAGGTGGGCGGCCAGCTGGGCGCCGAACAGGCTCGACCCCAGTATCCACACGGGCACTTTCGCGCCCTTGCCAGGCACGGCCAGCACGCGCTGGCGCGGCTCGTCGGACATGTAATCGATCAATTCCAGCACGTCTTGCGGAAACTGTTCCGCGTCCGACTGCAGGTCGCGGCGCAACGCGCGCGCCGTCGTCTGGTCGGAGCCGGGCGCGCGGCCCAGGCCCAGGTCGATGCGGCCCGGGTGCAGCGCTTCCAGGGTGCCGAACTGTTCCGCGATGACCAGCGGCGAGTGGTTGGGCAGCATGACGCCGCCTGCACCCACGCGGATGGTTTTCGTGCCGGCCGCCACATGGGCGATGACGACGGCCGTGGCGGCGCTGGCGATGCCGGGCATGCCGTGGTGTTCGGCCAGCCAGTAGCGGTTGTAGCCCCAGCGTTCGCCGTGCTGCGCCAGGTCGAGCGTATTCTTGAACGACTGGCTGGCGTTGCTGCCTTCGGCGATGGGCGCCAGGTCGAGTATGGAAAATGGAATCATGGTAGCGATATCGGGACGTGGTGGAAAATCACAATGGACGATTTGTCTATCCCCTGACGCTGGCAGGGTCACCCATGACAGCGCGGCGGGGAAGACAGGCTGCGCACATGATAATGCGAATCGGGAATTTGCGTACTGATCGGTAAAAAACTCGTATCGATTGGAAATCGGTGCGGGCGGTGCTAGAGTGGGCCTCCCCACTTTATCCGCCCCGCCATGTTCAAGAAACCTGTTTTGCTGTCCCTGATCGGCTTGCTGCTGCAACCCTCCGTTCACGCCGCGCCCGTCAGCCTGCAGGCGCAGGACACGGCCCGTTACGCGCTGGTCACCTATCCCGAACCGCTGATCGCCAGCCTGGCGAAGATGATCAGCTACAACACGGTGGCCGACCCGGCCGTACCGTTTTCCGACAATCCCCAGCACACGGGTTTCAAGCGCTACCTGGCGGCCGAGGCGCAGCGCCTGGGTTTCGATTTCCACGACCATGGCCACGTGGTGATCATCGGCATGGGCAAGGGCAGCGAGCGCGTGGGCGTGATCACGCACGGCGACGTGCAGCCCGTCAATCCCGCCAAGTGGGCCCGTTCGCCGTTCGAACTGGACCGCAGCAGCGAACCGGGCAAGTTGCTGGGGCGTGGCACGGAAGACGACAAGGGACCGATAGCCACGGCCCTGTACGCGATGAAAGCCATCCAGGACAAACAGGTAGCGCTGAGCAAGCGCATCGAGCTGTACGTCTACATGGCCGAGGAATCGGACTGGGAACCGCTGAAACAATTCCTCCAGACCCACACGCCGCCGCAAGTCAACATCACCATCGATGCGGAATACCCGGTGGTGACGGCCGAGAAGGGCTATGGCTCCATCAAGCTGACCTTGCCGCCGCGCACGGCCTTGCCGGCCGCCGGCGGTCCCGTGCTGGCGAAGCTGACGGGCGGCTTTTTCGGCAGCCAGATACCGGAAGACGCGACGGCCGTCATCGAACGCGCGCCGGCAGCGCTGGAAGCGGCCATCCGCGCCCGTGCGCAGGCGCAACAGGGCATGCGCTACAGCTACGCGCGCGCTGGCGATACCTTGACGGTAACGGCGCTGGGCGTGTCGGCCCACTCGTCGAAGCCGGAAGACGGCGTCAACGCCATCAGCATGCTGGCCGATGCGCTGGCCGTGCAGCCATGGCAGGGCACGCAGGCGGCCGACATGTTGTCGTTCCTGAATGAACTGGTGGGCACGGGCATCTACGGCGAGCGCTTCGGCCAGATCGCCTACCGCGACGGCTTCATGGGGCCGATGACGGTGGCGCCCACCGTGCTCAGGCAACAGGGCGGCGAGCTGGAACTGAACATCAACCTGCGCCGCCCGCAAGGCAAGGCAGCCGACGTGCTGCGCCAGCAGGTGACGGCCGCCTTCGATGGCTGGAAGGCGCGGCGCCAGGTGCCGGCCGCGCTGCAGGTGCAGATCGGCGAGCCGTGGCTGCAGACGGCGGCGCCGCAGATTCCCACCCTGCTGTCCGTCTTCGAACACTACACGGGCATGGCGAATCCGCAGCCCGTTGCCATCGGCGGCGGCACCAATTCGCGGCTGTTCCCGAACGCCGTCAGCTTCGGCCCCGCCATGCCGCACACCGTGTACACGGGGCATTCGGAGCACGAGTTCATCACGGAAAAGCAGCTGCTGCTGAACTTGCAGATGTACACGGCCGTCCTCATCGAACTGGCGAAATAGCCGCTTGAAAAAATAGAAGGAAGTCATAGACTGCAAGCCTGGGACTAGTCCGGGCGCCGAACTTTTTTCGTGTGTACCTGTCATATGTCTCCATGGATGGGAGGGCAGTTATGCATAGCAAGCAAGGAGCCTGGCAGGCAGCCTGCGGGCTGGAGACATGCGCGTGTCCGGTGCGCGGCAGGGAGCGGCCATGAACTGGCCGCTGGAACTGGAAGTGGCGCACAAGCTGGCGCAGATGCGGGGCTGGCTGGAAGACCAGCGTGCCGGCGCCGTGCGTTTGCGCGGCGTGGACTGGTTTGCGTGGGCCACGGCGGGCGCGTCGAACAGCCATAGCCATACGGCCGAGTGCGGCTGTGCGGAAGTGCTGGTGACGCGCGGCGCCGCCTACATCCTGACGGACGAAGCGGAAGCCATGCGCATGCGCGAGGAAGAAGTGCGTGGACCGTGGACGTGGCAAGTGTCGCCCTGGATGCAGCCGCAGCTGTATGAGCTGCGCGAGCATTTCGTGCAGCATGCGGCCGGCGGCGCGCCCGTGCTGTCCGACCGGCCCGGCTTGCACGAACGCAGCCTGCCCGTGGCCCTGCGCGAAGAGCGGCTGGTGCTGCTGGAATCGGAACAACTGCGTTACCGGCAGGTGGGGCAACTGGCTGCCGGCGCGGCGGCGGATGCGCTGCGCCAGGCCCGCCCCGACTGGAGCGAGCAGGAACTGGCTGCCGCCTGCGTGCGTGCGCTGTGGCTGCGGGGCTTGCAGGCCGTGCACGTGCTGGTCAGCGGCGAGGACCGCCAGCACCGTTACCGGCGCGCACCGCCTGCCCAGGTACTGCTGGGCACGCAAGCCGTGCTGGCCCTGTGCGCGCGGCGTTTCGGCCTGTGCGCCAGCCTCAGCCGGCAACGGCGCTTCGGTCCCGCGCAGCGCCGCGCCGACGGCGGGGCGGTGGCCATGGACGATGCCGATGCCGCCATGCTGGCGCTGGAAGCGGTGGCGCTCGACGCCTGCGAAACGGGCCATGCGCTGAGCATGGTGTATCACGCGCTCGACAGCGCCTACGCGTATGCGGGCCAGCCCGACACGGTGCGCACCAGCCGGCAAGGCGGCATCCATGGCTACCTGGCGCCCGAAGTGGCGGCCGGCGCACACACGGAAATCCTCCTCAAGCGGGGCATGGCGCTGGCCTTCCATCCCAGCTTGCCCGGCAGTACGGTGGAAGACACGTTTCTGCTCGACGGCAACCAATTGCACAACCTGACGCACGACCCGGCCTGGCCCTCGGCCGTGGTGCAGGGACGCCGCCGGCCGCTGACCCTGGCGCTGGCCTGAGCGGGCCAGGTGCGGCAGCGAGACAGAGGCCGGGACCGGAACCGGGACAGCGGCCGGCCGGCTTTGGCCAGTCGCGCTTGGGCCGGTCTCAATAGCGCTGCATCACGCCTTTTTGCACGCTGACCCGGTCGCCGATCTGGAAGGCCGGTTGGCTGTTCTGCATGAAGGTGCGCGTCGTGCCGTCGTCCAGGCGCAAGGTGACGCGGTAGAGCATATTGCCCGCCGCACCCGAAGTGCTGCCGGCCGTGCCCGATGTGCCTGACTGCATGTCGGCACTGCCTTGATCCATGCTGTGCGGCACGGTTTCTATCGATTGTACCGTGGCCGAGCTGATGTTCATGCTCGATGGGCTCATGTCATTGCGCGTGTCATTGCGCATGTCGCTGCTCGTGCTGCTGCTCATGGCGTTGCCGGTGTCGGTGGCCGTGCTGGTGGTGCGGCTGGCCATACTGCTTTGCGGCGTCGTGCCGGCCGGTGCGGCATAGGTTTCGCCGCTATTGCTGCGTGCCAGATTGGTATTGTCGTTGGCGTGGCAGGCCGCCAGCAAGATACAGCTCAGGCCGGCCAGCAGCAGGGTTTTTTTCGATCTCATCTTGGTCTCCTCATGGTCGAACACTCAGGATCGGCATCCACGGTGATGCGGATGGCAGCGATTGCTGCATGTAAGAGCATGGCGGGGCAGGGATGTTCGGCAGCTGTCATTGCCCATTGAGCTAGATCAATGGGTTAATTGCCGTGCTTGGTATAAAGATGCTGGCAATCATTCGTTCGTGCTCCAGCACGTTTCCTCACTGCTGAATCGGGAGAAAAAATGTCATCTGGTCCTACCGCAAAACTGATCGATGAGTTGGTGCTGGCCGTGGGCGGCACTGCGCACGATGCCCGCGCGCGCCATGTCCTGGCCCAGGCCTTGCATGGCCTGGTGCGGCTGGCGCGCTCGGAACAGTTGCTGGACATGCAGCGCGATGCGGCGCGCGCCGTGGGCGCCGGCAGCCGGCGCGAGACGCGTGCCCTGATGCGGCGCCTGGGCACAGGCAGCACGCGCGGCCAGCGGCAGTTGCGGCTGGAATGGCAGGACAGCGAAGCGGACCGCGCCTGACGGCTTGCCAGGCCCCGGTTCAGGCTTCGGGCAGCGGCGCGTTCTTGCCGAGGGCGGCAGCGACCATTTTCGGCCAGAGGAAATACAGGGGCAGACAGACTGCCGTCGCGGCCGTGACATCGACCACCCAGTCGCTGACAGCGCCATGGCGGTAGGGCAGGAAACTCTGGATGAATTCGTCCAGCGCGCCCATGGCCGCCACCATCAGCACCGACAGCAGTGCCCGGCGTGCCATGCCGCCGCTCGTGCCGCTGAACAGGATCAGGGCCAGCACGCCATAACCGAAGGAATGCAGCACGCCGCCCGAGGCATATTGGCCCACGTCTGCGCGCATGCCGGGAATATCGCCGATCACAATGACCAGTATGTACAGCACCACTGCCGTCCGGTAACGCAGGCGTTCGTAACGTTCGGCAAAACAGAGTTCGGGCAATGGTACAGGCATGATGCGTGAGGGCTGGTGGAAAGGCAGTCACAATATCATGCGCGTGGCAAGACGCCATGTTTTTGCACAAGAGCTTGCCGTACAGGCAAAAAAAAGGCCCGCGGGGGCGCGGGCCAAAAACCCAAATGAAATGGGTCAAGAGTTGAGAGTTGCCTGGTACTCACCACGTCGCGCGCCTTGCCGGCGCGCGCCATGGTCATGAAAGGGGAGTGGTGTGCCATGGCGGCACACCTGTCTGTAGTCAGGCATATCGGTTGCCTGTACAGCAGATGAAGCAAGTATAGGGGGCGAACATGACGGGCCTATGACACGCCGCAACATTTTTTCGCGATCGACATATTTAATCGGGGAAGTTGCACGTCATGGCAAGAATGACTATGTTTCACGCGTGACAGCAAAAAAAAGCCCGCTGGTGAAAGCGGGCTTAAAACTATTTTCTTGGAGGAGAATAGTGGAGACAGGTGCATTATGCTGCGTCGCACGATATGTGTCTAATGGTCTTTTCAGATATCCATTATTGGTTTTTGATATAACTGCCTTGAGCTGCCCTCATTCCTTCACGGCCACCGTGTAGTTGAGTGCCATGCGTCCGCCATCGACATAGATGGTCTGGCCCGTCATGTAGGTGGCGTCGTCGCTGGCGAGGAAGGCGGCGATGCCGGCCACTTCCTCCGGTTCGCCGCAGCGGCCCAGCGGCGTGCGCGACAAGATCGTGTGGCGCGCCTGCGGGCTGGACAATACCGCCTGCTTGGCCAGTTCCGTCAGGATGGTGCCCGGCCCGATGCCGTTCACGCGCACGCCGTGCGGCGCCAGGTTCAGGGCCATGACCTTGGTCAGCTGGTTGATGGCACCCTTCGACACCACATACGGCACCTGGTTCGGGATCGCCAGTTCCGCGTTGACGCTGGACATGTTGATGATGCAGCCGCTGCTGCGCTTGACCATTTCGCGCGCCACGGCCTGGCCGCACAGGAACATCGATTTCAGGTTGATGCGCATGACGCGGTCGAAATCGTCTTCGCACACGTCGAGGAAATCGGCCGCGTGCGTGACGCCCGCATTGTTGACGAGGATATCGATGTGGCCGAACTGGGCCAGGGTTTCCTTCAGCATGGCGTCCACGTCCGCCTTCTGGCTGACGTCGGCGCAAAAGAAATGCGCCTGCGGGCCGAGGGCGGCGGCGGCCTGCGCGCCTTCTTCCTTGATGTCGACCAGCATCACCTGCGCCCCTTCGGCGATCAGGCGGGTGGCGCAGGCCAGGCCGATGCCTTGCGTGGCGCCCGTGACGATGGCGGTTTTATTGATCAGTTTCATGTGTTCTCCTGGGCGGGTGGGGCGCGCTGCCATTGTGCGCGGCAATGGCAGATTTTAATCCCTGGACAGGAATCAGAGGAGGATGGGTTCGTTCGGCAACTGGTTGCCGCGCGTACCGTTGGCGGGGAAGTGGCTTTGCAGCAGGGTATTGAGCTGCTTCAAGGCATCGAGCGTGCTGTCGTGGTAATTGCCGTCCTTGAAGCCGCCCGTCATGGTGCGGCACACGGCTTGCCACTGCTCCGGCGTGACGCGCCGGCCCACGTTGCGGTCGGCTACGATATCGACCTGATGTTCGGCCAGGTTGATGTAGATCAGTATGCCAACGTTGTCTTCCGTATCCCACACGCCATACTGGGCGAACAGTTCGCGCGCGCGCTCGCGGTTGCTCACGCCTTGGTAAGCCATGCCCGGCGTCAGGGCCGCCTCGACGATCAGGCGCACTTCCGCCTGGTGCATCGCTTCACCGTCGGCAATGGCCGTCTCGATGGCTTTCAGGGTGCGTTCCGGAAAGGCCTGGCGCGCCGTCGCGGGCGTGCCCCGCAAGTGCTTCAGGGCCCGTCCGCAGCGTTGTCCGAATGTCAGTTGTTTCGTCATTACCAATCTCCCGAGGCGCCGCCGCCGTCAAAACCGCCGCCGCCGCCACCGAAACCACCGCCGCCTCCGCCACCGCCAAAACCACCGCCGCCGCCGAAGCCGCCGCCACTGCGGTTGTTCAGCGCCTGGTTCAGGATGCTGCCCAGCACGACACCGGTGGCGCCGCTGGACCAGTTGCTGCCGCGCTGCAGCCGCGTAGGCCCGCCGCGCGAACGGAACAGGGTCAGTACGACGAGAAAACCGAAGAACAGCAAGGGCAGCCAGAAGGTCATGCCGCCCGCTTCCACGGTGGCCGGCGCTTTCTGCTGGGCCGGGGCGGGGAATTGCTCCTGGTTCAGCAGGGTGGCAATCGCTCCCACGCCGGCTACCAGGCCGCCATAGAAATCGTTTTGCTTGAAATGGGGGGCGATCACGTCCTGCAGGATGCGTTTCGATTGCGCATCCGTCAGCACGCCTTGCACGCCGCGGCCCGCCTCGATGCGCAGGCGGCGCAGGGACGAGGGATTGTCCTTCGCCACCATCAGCAGCACGCCGTCATCGACGCCCTTGCGGCCCAGCTTCCACGCATCCGTCACGCGGATGCTGTATTGCTCGATGGCTTCCGGTTCCGTGCTCTTGACCAGCAGCACGGCGATCTGGCTGCCCGTCTTGGCTTCGTAATCGGCCAGTACGCCTTCCAGCGCCGCTTTCTGCTTGGCATCGAGCATGTCGGCGTTATCCGTCACGCGGGCCGCCAGCGGCGGCACGGGCTGCAAGCCCTGCGCGCCGGACGGTGGCGTCGTCCACAGCAGCAGCGCCGTCGCCAGCGCCGCCAGATAAGACCAGGCTTTCATCTTATTTGCCGAAGTTGACGGTTGGCGCGGTCGAGATGGCTTTTTCGTTTTCCACCGTGAACGATGGCTTGACCTTGTAGCCGAAGATCATGGCCGTCAGGTTGTTCGGGAAGCTGCGCGCATGCACGTTGTAATCCTGCACGGCCGTGATGTAACGCTGGCGCGCCACGGTGATGCGGTTTTCCGTGCCTTCCAGCTGCGACTGCAAGTCGCGGAAGCTGGTATCGGCCTTCAAGTCCGGATATTTCTCGGACACCACCATCAGGCGCGACAGGGCGGACGACAGCTGCCCCTGCACCTGCTGGAATTTTTCAAAGGCGGCCGGGTCGTTCAGCACTTCGGGCGTGATCTGGAAACTGGTGGCGGCAGCGCGCGCCTTGGTCACCGCTTCCAGGGTTTCGCGCTCATGCGTGGCGTAGCCCTTGACGGTGTTCACCAGATTGGGAATCAGGTCGGCGCGGCGCTGGTACTGGTTGACCACTTCGCCCCAGGCAGCCTTGGTTGCCTCGTCCTTGCTCTGGAAGTCGTTGTAGCCGCAGCCCGTCAGGATGCCGGCCAGGACGGTGACGCTCAGCGCCAGGCGCAGCCATTTGGTGAATTGATTGGTGATTTGCATGATGGGTTCCGTGCAGAGTAAGGGAGGTGAGGCAAATATACCTGAAACGGCTCGCAATGTCGGTTTAATAAGCGCCGGCCGCGGCGCCTGGCCGCGTTGCGACGCCGTGGCAAGCCTGCGCCGCGTTACAATACGGGGTTTGCAACTGAATATAGAGAAGGTGTGCCGTGAATTTCATCAATAAATTATCCGCCGCGTGGACGGCCAATAATTCCCTGCTGTGCGTGGGACTGGACCCCGACCTGGCGAAACTGCCGGCCGAACTGCGCGACTTGCCCGATGGAATCACCACCTTTTGCACGCGCATCATCGATGCGACGGCCGACCTGGCCTGCGCCTTCAAGCCGCAGATCGCGTATTTCGGCGCGCTGGGCGCGGAAAAGCAGCTGGAAGACATCTGCCGCTACGTGCGCGAGAACTACCCGCACATCCCGCTGATCCTCGACGCGAAACGGGGCGACATCGGTGCCACGGCCACGCAGTACGCGCGCGAAGCGTTCGAGCGCTACGGCGCCGACGCCGTCACCGTGAACCCGTACATGGGCGAGGATTCGCTCGACCCCTACCTGGCGTGGGCAGACCGCGGCGTGATCATCCTGTGCCGCACCTCGAACCCGGGCGGCTCGGACCTGCAATTCCTCGACACGGACGGCGTGCCCCTGTACCAGCGCGTGGCGCGTTTGGTGGCCGACAAATGGAACAAGAATGGCCAGTGCGCGCTCGTCGTCGGCGCCACCTTCCCTGAAGAACTGGCGCAGGTGCGCGCCATCGTCGGCGACATGCCGCTGCTGGTGCCCGGCATCGGCGCCCAGGGCGGCGACATTGCCGCCACCGTCGGCGCGGGCCAGACGGCGAACGGCATGGGCATGATGATCAGCTCGTCGCGCGCCATCATCTACGCCACGCCGCAGGCGGGCGAAGATTTCGCCGACGCGGCGCGCCGCGTGGCCATTGAAACGCGCGATGCGATCAATGCGCACCGTTCGGTTTAAGAACGATATATAGTCAGCAACACAGCGCCTGACAAAACCGTAGCGAGCGGAAGGGAGAGGTGGCCGAGAAGCGCAACCGTACTGTAGTACGGTGAGCATCGCAGGCCACCTATACCGACGCGCAGCAGGTTTGGTCAGGTGCGACTAATCGCGCATGGGCGCGACCATCTCCGCATAGTCGTACAGCTCGCCCAGGATTTCTTCCCCCCGCTCATCCACGGATTCCGACAAGGTATCGATTTCTGTAAACAGCATTTCGATGGTGCGGGCGCCGCCGTCGCCGTCGAACAGGCGGGCAGCGCGGTGCTGTTCCCAGCGCAGGCTTTCCGCTTCGCTCAGGGTTTGCGGGAAATTGCGGGCGCGGTAGCGGAACAGCAGCTCCTGCAGGCGTTCGTCGGCAAACGAGGGCCGGGCCGTGGCCAGCTTGGCCGGCGTGTCGCGGCGCAAGGATTCGAGCAGGCGGCGGTCGTCGTTGCTGACGAAACCATTGTACAAATCTTCATCCACGTCCAGCGCGGCATTGGCGCCCGGGCGCTGGAACACTTCGGCCCAGATGGCGTCCATGTTCGGCGCCGTGGCGGCAAATTGCGCGTTGACCTTTGCCGCGTCCAGGTCGATGCCCCATTGCGCGGCCATGGCCGGCGACAGGGTCCTTAAATTACCCACCAGCATGGGCGACTTGTTCAGGTGCACGCTTTTCACGGGCAGGCGGGTCATGCCTTCGGGCATGGCGTCCTTGCGCGTGAACAGCCGCGTGCGGATGGTGTCGGCGTCCAGGGTAAACAGTTCGCGCGGATCGTAGGCGCAATCCCAGACGAGGATCTCATTTTTATTGCTCGGATGCGTGGCCAGCGGCCAGACGACGCCCAGGCAGCCCCGTTCGGCGGGGAACATGCCCGACACGTGCAGGAAGGGCTGGCGCTCGCCGGCGGCCAGGTGCATGCCCATTTCGCTGGCGACCCGGTCCTTCTTGTGCAGGGCCAGGCAGAATTCGAACAGCTTTGGCTGCTTTTCCTTGATCAGGCGGGCCAGGGCGATGGTGGCGCGCACGTCGGACAGCGCATCGTGCGCCGCTTCGTGGACCAGGCCATTGGCCTTGCTCAAGTGTTCCAGCCTGAAACTGGTCTGGCCATCGTCGCGCTTTGGCCATGCGATGCCCTCCGGGCGCAGCGCATGCGTCATGCGCACCACGTCGAGGATGTCCCAGCGGCCGCAATGGTTCTTCCATTCGCGCGCATACGGATCGATCAGGTTGCGCCAGAACAGGAAACGCGTGACTTCATCGTCGAAACGGATGGTGTTGTAGCCCACGCCGATGGTGCCCGGCTCCGAAAACGCCGCTTCGATGGTGGCGGCAAACTGGTGCTCGGGCACGCCCAGCTGCAGACACTGCTGCGGCGTGATGCCCGTGATCAGGCACGATTGCGGGTCGGGCAGGAAATCATTGGCGGGCTGGCAATACAGCATGATGGGATCGCCAATCTCGTTGAGGTCGGCATCCGTGCGGATGGCGGCGAACTGGGCCGGGCGGTCGCGGCGCGGCTGGGCGCCAAAGGTTTCGTAGTCGTGCCAAAGAAAGGTCTGGGTAGTCATTGATGGTCGTTACTTGCTTAATTGTTATCTTAATTGTCCGGGCCGCTTCAGTTTTCTGAAAACCTGCCGATACTACACGAGAGGATGGTCATCATCGCGTTTCCCGCATGGTGGCATACATTGCCCGTTCAAGGAGGTCTATCGTGTCAATTCCCATCGCCGCAGGCGGCAATTCCGCTCCTTCCGTGACTTCCGTCAGTACGGGTGTTGCCGGCAAGGACGATAAAGTCCAGCATAAGGACGGCGTCAACACTGAAATGAGCGTGAACGACCGCACCAAGCTGCAGTTGAACGCTTCCATCATGCAGGCGTCGCTGAATGTGTCGATCGGTTCGGAAAACGAACCGCTGGCGCTGCTGTACAAGACGGCCATCACCAACATCAATGAAGCGCTGAAGGGCCAGTACGGCGACGACGCGATCCAGAACGCGGCCTCGCAGGACAATAGCGCCGAAGCGACGGCGAGCCGCATTGTATCGCTGTCGACGGGGTTTTTTGACGCGTTCAAAAAGCAGAACCCCGGCCTGGACGACGACACGGCCTTGACCAAGTTCATGGACACCATCAGCGGCGGCATGGAAAAAGGCTTCAAGGAAGCGCGCGATATCCTGGGCGGCTTGAAAGTATTGCAAGGCGATATCGCCAGCAATATCGACAAGACGTATACGCTGGTGCAGAAGGGCTATGCGGACTTCGTCGCCGCGCACAGCAGCAAGAAGGATGATGTTGCGGCGCCAACTACGCCTGCCAAGCCGGCCGACAGCAAGGCTGCCTGAGCATCATCCTTACTTGAGGTGCGGGAAGCGCCTGAGAAAATGTCCAGGGCCAGGCGCATTGCCGAAGACGGTACGAATTACGGCGAGGCAATGCCACGACGCCATGGGCTTTTTATCAGGTGCTTACGCGGTTGCGGCCGTTCGCCTTGGCGCGGTACAGCGCCGCGTCGGCCGCCGCGATCAGGCCTTCGTCGTCCTGTTCGGCCGCCAGGCTGGCCACGCCGAAGGAACCCGTGATGTGCGGCAGCGGGCTGCGCATGTCGGCGAAGATGACGGCTTGCTGCATGCGCTCGCACAGGCGCTCGGCCACGCGCAGGGCCACGTTTTCGTTGGTATCGGGCAAGATCACCATCATTTCCTCGCCACCATAGCGCACGGCAAAATCCGTGGGCCGCAGGGCGGCGCCCAGCACTTGCGCGGCGATGCGCAGCGCCTGGTCGCCCGCCTGGTGGCCGTGCGTGTCGTTGAAACGCTTGAAATGGTCGAGGTCTATCATCACCAGCGACAGGGGCGAGTTGCTGCCGTGGGCCGTGACTATCATGTTCGGCAATAAATCGGTCAGCCAGGCGCGGTTATACAGGCCCGTCAGGCTGTCGACCATCGACAGCTGGCGGTAGAACTCGCCCAGTTTCTGGCGCCGGCGCAGCAGGGCATTGGCAGCGCGGATGCGGAAGGACAGCAGCCGCAGCAGGTTGCGCGCCAGACCGTTCGATTGTTCGATCAATTCCCACACGATGGCCGCGTCGATCACCAGCAAATCGGTTTCCTCGAGGGCGGAAATGGCGGCCAGGTTGCTCGCTTCGTCGAGCACCGATTGTTCGCCCACGCTTTCGCCGGGCAAGACCTTGCTGACGGTGCCGTCATCCATGCCCGTGTGGGTGTCGGCCGCCACGGCCAGCGAGCCGCGCAGCACGATGTACAGGCTGGTGCCCTGGGTGTCGGCAATGGCTTCGCCCGCTTCGAGGCGCATGACGGGGCAGGGCGCCAGCATGGCGGCCGTCTGGCTATCCGCCCCATCGCGAAATAGCTGTAAATCGCCGATGTTGCAGCCTGAAGCGCTGAAGTTGCCGATCTGTTCCACAATCACACTTTCAAAAAGCCGGCGCGCGCGAGCAGAGGGCCGGTATCTTCATGATAGCGTAAAGCGGCCTTGGCTGTAACGGCAAAAGCTTGCTTGATGTTACTTACTGTGAGAAATACGACAATTATTTCCTTGTCGTGTTGACAAGCTGGAATGCTTGCAGTTTGATCATTGTTATTGCTGCATGCGAAAGGCGGGGCCGGATGTGCAAAGGCAGCCTTGAACGGCTGCCTTGGTCTCTGGCAAATACTGCATGGGGGGATTACTCGGCGGTTTCTTCCGCTTCGGCCGTATCGATCACGGCATTCTTGCCGGTGGCGTGGCGCTTGCTGTCTTGCAGGCGGCCCAGGGCGCTATCGATGGCGCGTTTCAGTTTGTCGGTGGCGCCGGCAACGGATTGGTGCACGGTGGCGTTTTGTTCTGTGACGGCGATTGGTTGATAGCCAGCAACGCGTGCTTCCATGACGCAGCGGATATCGTCGGCGCCGCCTTTCGGGCCATTCGTGTCGCTGAGGTGGACTTCGATGCGGGTCAGGTTGTCGCGGAAGCGGCTCAGTGCGTTTTCAAGTACGGATTGCACATGTTCGTTCAGTCCAGCGGTGTTGGCGATGGTGCTGTCGGTATGAATATTGATTTGCATATGCTTACTCCTGTCAATTCAAAAAAAACCCATCTCAGGCGCCTGGCACGGCAGTGGTCAAACCTGCTGCCAGGGCGCGTCGGCGCCTGGTTCTTGCCTCATGCACTTGATCTGTGCATGACCTGTCTTACGTAACCCATCTTACTCCTCTTTCCCGTATTTCAAGAGGGTGCGCACGATTAAGATGAGCTTAACCCTACACCCAGGTCAAGTTTCCTCTCGGAATCTTTTGGGCCGCCGTCAGTCCCGCCATTTATCCGTTGATGAGACCGGCCGCGATATTGATCGACAGCCCCAGCACGACCAGGTTGAAGAAAAAGCTCAGCACGGATTGTCCCAGCACGATTTGCCGCATCAGCCGCGTCTGCACGGAAACGTCGGACGTTTGCACGGCCACGGCGATGGTGAAGGCGAAATACAGGAAATCCCAGTAATCGGGGTTTTGCTCGTCGTCGGGAAACTTCAGGGGACGCAAGGCGGGGTCGGCCTGGTAATACAGGTGGGCATAGTGAAAGCAGAACAGGGTGCCGACGAGAAACCAGGAGCCGACCAGGGTGAGGATCGTCAGGCCGTAGTGCAGCGCGCGCTCGTCCGGCGCCATGTCCTTCATCGAGGACAGCTGCGAGACGATGGCCACCAGGCTCATCACGGACGCCACGGACAGGGCCGACAGCACCGTGGCGGCCCGTTCATCCTGGCGCTGCGCCATGGCCTTGACCTTGTGATGGTTGGCCCGCATCATCATCCAGGCCATCGTCGCCAGGTAGAACCAGACGGCCACGTTCCACGCCGTCAGCAGGCGCGTCATCTGTTGCCAGGACGCGGGCAGCAGCAGGCCGGCCGCCACGCCGATGGCCGTGGCCAGGCTCAGGTGGGGGCGGCTGCGGATGAAGCCGTGAAACGGAAGCGTGATTTTCATGGTGCGAAGTCGTCAGTGGCAATAGCGCATCTTAGACCTTATGGGCCGGTCGCGGTGGCCGTCCTGGCGGCCGCTTCCTTCTCGTGGTGGGGAAAGCGGTCCATGCGCGACAGCACGGGGAACAGCACGGCCCACACGCCCGTCACGGCCAGGGTGGCGGCGCCGCCGAAGAGCACGGCGCGCACGAGGCCGAACCAGCCGGCCGTCAGGCCCGATTCGAATTCGCCCAGCTCGTTCGAGGCGCCGATGAAGACGGCATTCACGGCGCTGACCCGGCCGCGGATTTCGTCCGGCGTCTCGAACTGCACCAGCAGGTGGCGGATGTAGACGCTGACCATGTCGCCGGCGCCCATCAGGAACAGCGCCGCCAGCGCCAGCGGGAAATAGCTGGTGCTGCCCAGCACCAGGGTGCCCAGGCCGAAGACGGCCACGCCGCCGAACATCCAGGCGCCCACCCGGCGCGTGATGGGGAACATGGCCAGCGCGATCGAGCACAGGGCGGCGCCGGCGCCTGGCGCCGTGCGCAGCAGGCCCAGGCCGCTGGGGCCGATATGCAGCACGTCGTGCGCGAGCGCCGGCAGCAGGGCCGTGGCGCCACCGAACAGTACGGCAAACAGGTCGAGCGAAATGGCGCCCAGCACGATGGGTTTCGACCAGACGAAACGCAAGCCTTCGAGCAGGGTATGCCAGCTGACGGGCTCGCGTTTCACCACTTGCGGCGCCGGCGTGGTGGCGCGCATCAGCAGGACGGACACCACCAGCAGCGCGGACGAGATCAGGTACACGACCTTGGGGCCAAAGTAGTACAGCAAGCCGCCCAGGGTGGGGCCCAGGATGATGGCCACGTGCGAACTCGACGAGCTGAGCGCCACGGCGCGGCTGAAATGTTCCGTTGGTACCATGTTGACCAGCACGGCTTGCGTGGCCGGCATCATGAAGGCGCGCGCGCTGCCGAACAGTACCAGCACGGCAAACACGGGCCAGACGATGGACAGCCCGCTCAGCGTAAAGGCCAGCAAGGCCAGCGCGCACGCCAGCTGGGCCGCCAGGCACCAGGCGATGATGTTGCGGCGGTTGTAGCGGTCGGCCACGTGGCCGGCCGGCAAGATCAGCACGAGGAAGGGGGCGAACTGCGCCAGGCCGATCAAGCCCAGGTCGAACAGGCTGCCCGTGATCTGGTACACCTGCCAGCCGATGGCCACGCTTTGCATCTGCACGGCCAGCGTGCCCAGCACGCGGGCGGAAAGGTAGAAGGCGAAATTGCGGTGACGCAGGATACTGAAGCCGTTGCCGGCAGATGCGAGGGACATGAGATTTCCAGGGAACGGCGGGGTGGAGCGGTGGCGGCAGCGGATGCCGCGCCAGCAGCACCCCGCTGTCTGGATGCTTACTTGGCCAGGTCGGCTTCCGTGGTGAAGGCGTCCGCGTAGAACTCGTCGTCTGGCAACTGGCACAATTGCACGAAGTCGCGGTGGGCCGAGTCGACCATCACGGGCGCGCCGCAGGCATACACCTGATGGCCGGACAGGTCGGGCAGGTCGGCGATGACGGCCTGGTGCACGAAGCCCGTGCGGCCGCTCCAGGCGTCTTCCGGCAAGGCTTCCGACACGACGGGCACATACGTGAATTGCGGCAGGTCGGCGGCCCACTGGCGGCACAGCGCATCCATGTACAGGTCCTGCGGGCGGCGGCCGCCCCAGTACAGGGTGATCGGGCGCTGCGATTTCTCGCTGATCATGTGTTCGACGATGGCTTTCAGCGGGGCAAAGCCCGTGCCCGAGGCCAGCAGCACGACGGGCTTGTCGGAATCTTCGCGCAGGAAGAAGGTGCCCATCGGGCCTTCGAAGCGCAGGATGTCGCGCTCTTTCAGGGTGCCGAACACCTGGTCGGTGAACAGTCCGCCCGGCAGGTGGCGGATGTGCAGGGTCACGGGGCCGCCGTCGGCGGGCGCGCTGGCCATGCTGTAGCTGCGGCGTTTGTTGTCGCGCAACAGGATTTCGATATACTGTCCGGCGCGGTAGTGCAGGCGCTCGCTGGCCGGCAGCTGCAGGGTCAGCACGACGACGTCGGGCGCGACTTTTTCGATGGTGGTCACGCGCGACGGCATTTTCTTGATCGGGTAGTCGCTGCTACCCGCCACTTCGCGTGCTTCGATGACGAGGTCCGCGTCCGTGGTGGCGCAGCAGAACAGGGAAAAGCCGGCCGCTTCTTCTTCCGGCGTCAGGGCGCGCTGCTGGTGCGCCTTGTGCTCTACCTTGCCGGCAACTACTTTGCCCTTGCAGGAGCCGCAGGCGCCATTTTTACAGCCATATGGCAAGCCCACGCCGGCGCGTATCGCCGCCGCCAGCACGGTTTCGTCCGCTTCGCAGCTGAACTGGTGGCCGCTGGGCTGAACAGTAACTTGAAAAGTCATACAATCCTTGAGATGAAAAATATGTTAATGCACTCTTTGCGCAAGCCCGTAGGCTTGCCGCGCCTGCTGATCCTGGGCTGCGGCGATGTGGGCATGCGGTTGCTGCCCTTGCTGCGCACGCGCTTTCGCGTCTTTGCCGTCACCAGCCAGCCGGCGCGCTGCGCCCAGCTGCGGGCCGCTGGCGCCGTGCCCATCGTGGCCAACCTCGACGACCGCGCCAGCCTGCAACGGCTGGCGGGGCTGGCGACCATGGTCGTGCACCTGGCGCCGCCCCTGTCGTCGGGCGTGCTGGACCGGCGCACGCGCAATCTGGTCGCCATTTTACCCGAGCACGCCCGCATGGTGTATGTGAGCACCAGTGGCGTATATGGCGATTGCGCTGGCGCCTGGGTCGATGAGACGCGGCCGGTGGCGCCGGCGAATGCGCGCGCGCGCCGCCGCGTCGACGCCGAGCAGGTCTTGCGGGGCTGGGGGGGGCGCCGCGGCGCCAGCGTGGCCATCCTGCGCGTGCCCGGCATCTATGCGGACGACCGCCTGCCCCTGAAGCGCTTGCGCGAAGGGACGCCGGCCCTGGCCGCGGGCGACGATGTGTACACCAACCATATCCATGCCGATGACCTGGCCCGCATCATCGAGCGGGCCCTGTGGCGGGGCAAGCCGGGGCGCGTGTATCACGCCAGCGATGACAGCGAGCTCAAAATGGCGGAGTATTTCGATGCCGTGGCCGATACCTTCGGCTTGCCGCGTCCGCCGCGCCTGCCGCGTGCCCAGCTGCAGCAAGTGGTCACGCCGATGCTGCTGTCGTTCATGTCCGAATCGCGCCGCCTGCACAATACGCGCATCAAGCGCGAGCTGGGCGTGCGCCTGCGCTACGCGCGCGTGGCCGATGCCTTGCGGCCGCTGGCCGCCGGCGGGGCCCGCATCGGGTAAAATGGCCGGTTATCTGCGCACTTTTCCTGGGCCGGCGCGCAGCGCGTCGTTCCGGCGGTGCGCCATTCACTTAAGGAATACAGCATGACCACCCTCACTTACGAAGAATACCTGGACGAGGTCACCACCGTCCTGACGGAACTGTATGACCTCGACGACGACGCCGCCATCAAGCTCGTCGTGGCAGCGCAGGATGCCGAATTTTTTGTCCCGCACGATGCGCATGAGGAAATGCGTACCGTCGAGCAAGCCAAGAAAGATGCGGTCACCCTGTTCGAGCGCAAGCAGAATCGCCAGCAAACGCAGGAAAAGCAGCAACAGCGCGTGCGCCAGCAAAAGAAATAAGGATGGGCCGCCGCGGCCGCCAGGCCGTGGGGCAGGATGGGCTTCGGCGCAACGCCGGGGCCTTGCCATTTGATGCAGCGCAAACGTGTCATGGCGAGCTGGCGATATGGTGAGCAATGTCGTCACGCGTCTTGGCTATTTGTGGCGGGCTCTACAATTAGCGCGACGTTGTTTTCCGTCAGCAGGAGCGAGCCATGCGAGCTATGAGTCACCCCAGCAAGGAACAGGTGCGTGCCTATATGCGGCGCCGTGAGCGTGCGTTGCAGCCACCGCCGCCACCCGATGAAATTCGCCGGCAACTGGCCTGGTGCCGCGTGGACGCCTTCCCGAGCGCCAGTCTGCGGGCCACCCCGGCCGGCGTGGCCGTCCAGGGCTGGCACTTGTCAGCGGAAATGGCACGCCTGAGCGCGCTCATGGCGATTGCCTGGTTCATGCGTAGCGGCGTTCCTCATTGTAAAAATTGATGACTTGCAGCAAATTTTTCCGATTTGAGTTATCCTCTAGCACATTCCAAGTGCGTCAATTCTCTTCAATTATCACAATTTTGCTTTAAGTTACGCAAAAATCAACAATAGCGTGTATTATATTGTTTGCGGCGTAAATGCCGCATAAGTGATGGCGCTTTTTAGTGTGTTTACCCTGAATTATTGCAGAAGAGACATTCGGTTTCTTTTTGCACTAATACAACAAGTCGGATTTTTGATCATGTCTCTCAAACAAATTACCTCTTTGCCTACCTACAACCCGAATCGCGTCCTCGATGCGATCATCGACAAGCTGCAACTGAAAAACGATGCCGCCCTGTCGCGAGCTCTGGAAGTGGCGCCACCTGTTATCAGCAAGATTCGTCACAATACCTTGCCGATCGGCGCCACGATCCTCATCCGCATGCATGAAATCAGCGATTTCAGCATTCGTGAACTGCGCGAACTGATGGCTGCCTAAGAGCGCCTGACAGACGGCAAACTGAGAGGTGCCGTCTGGGTAAGTCAAGCTTGCCGCGTGCGGCAGCCACCTTTGCTTTCTCTATTGCGGGTCGCGGTTCAGCACCGGACGATCGATATAGAAACGCCCCATCTCCAGGCCAGTCGTGGACGATTTGACCACTGCGGCGGTCAGCGTGGCGGGTGCGCTGGAAAATGCGGTGCTGGCAGCACCGGTCGCGCGGCCCGAATACGCCGTCGCCTGCACCGCTGCGCTGGAAAACGCCGTCTGCACGGCCCGGCCCGAGTATGCCGTCGCCTGTACCGCCGCACTGGAAAATGCTGTTTGTACAGCCCGTCCTGAATACGCGGCTTGCACGGCCCTTCCCGAATAGGCTGCCTGCACGGCGCGTCCCGAATACGCGGTTTCTGCGCGGATATAATCTTCCCCGAACGTTTGCTCGTACAGCTGCTTCATGCGCTCGCCCACGCGGTGGTGCGCCGCTTCGTCGTCCTCGCCGCGCAAGCCGATGTACGGGAAGTGATGCAGGAAGTAACCGAAGACCTGTTCGCAGTCGGCCGCATATTTCAGGGTGTCGAGGATGTGGTAGTGCCAGAAGGTATCGACGTCCATCAGCGGCGCCGTCTCTTCTTCCGGAAACTGTTTCATCAGGATCAGGAAGCGCCGGTATTCGAATTCCACCGCATTGGCCTTCTCCAGGCTCCATCCTTCGCCGGATTCCCGGTGCATCAGCTTGACCTTGATCGCGTCCAAATTCAAATCGGCAATTGCCTTGAAACTGTCGTTGGTATCCATGGGTGTCCTTTAGTCGTGGGTATCGTAAAAGCGCTGCGTGGGGGAAAAACGGTGAAAAAATGGCTGGCTGGTGGCGAGAACTCCTGGCAGGTGGAAGGGTGCCTGGATGGTGACTGTCAGGCTAATTGTTCTACATCAATATTGCATCTAATCACAAAATACGCAAGCTGAGCTTGCTTCAAGCGGGCGTGTCCGTCAGGCGCTGGCCCTGCTTTCCTCCTGGTAGGGAAATGCGGTGGCGTCCGCGCCCAGCGGCACGCTGACGTGCACGCTCATGCCGGCGCCGGGGCTGCTTTCGATGTGGAAAGTACCACCCAGCAATTTAATGCGCTCTTCGATGCCCACCAGGCCAAACGAACCCAGCTTGTTGCGTCCGTCGATGGCCGCGCCTACGCCGTTGTCGCTGACGCTCATCGATACCGTATCGCGGCACTTTTCCAGCTTGACTTGCACGCGGCTGGCATTGGCATGCTGGGAAATATTGCTCAGCGATTCCTGCAGGATGCGGAACAGGGCCGTGGCGCACTGGTCGCTCAGGCAAATGTCGTCGTGGCTTTCGCTCACTTCGCAGGCGATGCCCGTGCGCAGGCGAAACTGCGCCACCTGCCATTCGACGGCCGCATTCACGCCCAGGTCCAGCACGGTCGGGCGCAAGTCGTTGATGATCTGCCGCACGCTCTTGATGGTGGCGTCGATCTGTTCCAGGGTCGAGCGGGCGCGGGCGTTCAGGCGCGGGTGGCGGCGCTGCGTGCGCGAAGCCAGCATGTCGGCGTCGATGCGCAGCACCAGCAGGTTCTGTCCCAGGTCGTCGTGGATTTCGCGCGCGATGCGCTTGCGTTCCTCTTCCTTGATCTGGTCGGCATGGGCTGCCAGGCGGCGCAGTTTCTGGTGCGACAGCTGCAGGCGGATCTGGCTGGCGCGCAATTCCTCCGTCATGCCCGTGGCCATCTGGATGGCGCGCCGGCGCGACGACGCCAGGGTATGGAACAGCATATACAGCAGCATGGTGCTGGCAAAGCCCGTCAGCAGGGCCAGCCACGGCAGGAAGGCGTCGAAGCGCGTGTACAGGTCGCTCTTGCGCACGCTGAACAGCGCTTGCCACATGCGGCCATTGTGCTCGATCAGCATCGTGCTGCTCAGGTAGCGGCCCGAGTTGCCGGGCAGCCACCATGGTGCATGCATGCCCGCCGCCGTGCTGTCGAAGATGGGGCGCATGTCGTGCGGCAAGTCCAGGGGCGCGCGCGCCTGCGGGCCGATATCGAACAGGGTCAGGCGGACGTTGCGTACCGGCATGTCGGCCAGCGCGCTGCGCATCATCGTCACCAGGTCGTAGCCGATGCCGACGGAACCCCGGTAAGCCGCGCGCCTTTGTTCCACTGTGCCGGTGGGCATGCCGTAGCGGTACACGGGCAGGCGCATGGCCATGCCCGTCAGTTGCGGCCGGCCTTCCATGGGCACGGGCACGCCGGAATTGCTGATCTGTCCCGAATCGCGCGACTGCGCCAGCGCTTCCGCGATCAGGGGACGTGAAGCGATGTCGTAGCCAAACTTTTCCGGGGCGCTGGCAATCGGTTCGATGTACACGAGCACGGAATAACGGTCGCGCGGGGCGGGCGGATCGATGGCAAACGGGGGGTAGCCGTCGCTCCCGGGCGGATAGTCGCGCTGCATGGCCGCTTCGAAGGCGGCGCGCTGTGCACCGTCGAGTTCCTGGCTGTAATTGAGATTCATCACGCCCGGGTAGTTCTGTTGCAGAGCCATGTTTGCCACGTAGCGGTGGAATTGCTCGCGGCTCACGTGTTCGTTGGCGTGGAACAGGCTGGCCGTGCCGCGCAGCAGGTTGGCATACGACTTGACGCGCGATTCGATGTTTTTCTGCGTATTGCGGGCCAGATTGTTGAACAGGTCGCTGGCATCGCTTTCGATCGACAGCGAGGCGGCCACGTAGAACAGCAGGCCCGCCATCACCGACATCACGAAGCCAAGCAGCCAGAGCGGTCTTTTTTCCGCAGATAAAGGGTGTTCGCCGGCAGTAGAAGACATCGCCATCCGCATCAGGAAAAGGAATCGGGTGCCGCCTGGATGGCGGTGGCTAGGCTGGGTTGTACAAGCACTATCGGAATTGCAAATTGCTCAATAGCTGCCTAATATACAAAACTATCGTGAATATAGTCAACAGGCAATATTTCTCCATGAAACGAAAAAAAACCGCCGCAGCGGTTTTTTGTGTGTGCCGTCCAGCCCTTATTTCGCGGGCTGCCAGCTGTCTTTCAGGGTGACGATGCGGTTGAACACGGGCTTGCCCGGCTGGCTGTCGACCCGGTCGGCCGCAAAATAGCCGTGACGCTCGAACTGGAAGCGCTGTTCCGGCAGGGCCAGTTCCGCGCCCGGTTCCAGCCACGCTTGCACGACTTCCTTGGCCAGCGGGTTCAGGGCCAGCTTGAAGTCCTTGCCGCCCGCGTCCGGCTGCGGGTCCGTGAACAGGCGGTCGTACAGGCGCACTTCGGCGGGAATGGCCGTCGGCGCGCTGACCCAGTGCATATTGCCCTTGACCTTGTAGTTGGCGCTGCCTTCCGTGCCCGACTTGCTGTCCGGGAAGTAGGTGCAATGCACGGCGATGACCTTGCCGTTTTCATCCTTGTCAAAGCCCGTGCACTCGATTACATAGCCGTAGCGCAAGCGCACCTTGCTGCCCGGCTTGTCGTCGATGGGCGGATACAGGCGGAAGTAACCCTTGTTCGGCACTTCCATGAAGTCGTCTTCCTCGATCCACAGCTCGCGCGAGATGGGGAAGGTGCGCAAGCCCCGTTCCGGGAAGTGCGGGTGCACGGGCGCCGTGCATTCCACGCTCTCGTTTTCAGGGAAATTGTCGATGATCAATTTCAACGGACGCAGCACGGCCACCGTGCGCGGCGCTTTCGGGTCCAGGTCTTCGCGCAAACAGCCTTCGAGCACGCTGTAGTCGATCCAGCCGTCGGACTTGGTCACGCCCGTGCGTTCGCACATCAATTGAATCGCTTCCGGCGTGTAGCCGCGGCGGCGCATGCCCACCAGGGTCGGCATGCGGGGGTCGTCCCAGCCGTCGACGATCTTTTCTTCCACCAGCTGGCGCAGCTTGCGCTTGCTGGTGACGATGTAGGTCAGGTTCAAGCGCGAGAATTCGAACTGGTGCGGCACCGGTTGCTGGAAGAAGCCGCCGGCCGACAGGGTTTCCAGCAGCCAGTCGTAGAACGGGCGGTGGTCCTGGAATTCCAGCGTGCAGATCGAATGCGTGATGTTTTCCAGCGCGTCGGAGATCGGGTGCGTGTAGTCGTACATCGGATAGATGCACCAGGCGTCGCCCGTGCGGTGGTGGTGCGCATGGCGGATGCGGTAGATGGCCGGGTCGCGCAAGTTCATGTTCGGCGAACTCATGGCATCTTCGCTCATCTTCGCGCGCAGGATGTGCTCGCCATCCTTGAACTGGCCCGCCTTCATGGCGCGGAACAGGGCCAGCGATTCGTCGCGCGGACGGTCGCGGAACGGCGAATTCTTGCCGGCCTGGCCGAAATTGCCCCGGTTGGCGGCCATGTCTTCGGCGCTCTGGCTGTCCACATAGGCAAAGCCGGCCGTGATCAGGTACTCGGCCATCGCGTACAGTTGGTCGAAATAGTCGCTCGCGTAGTGCAGGTGGCTCTGGCCGTCGCCATTTTTCGGTTCCCAGTCAAAGCCCAGCCATTTCACGCTGTCCATGATGGTGTCGACGTATTCCTGCTCTTCCTTCGCCGGGTTGGTGTCGTCGAAGCGCAGGTTGCACTGGCCGGCGTAATCGCGCGCCAGGCCGAAGTTGACGCAGATCGACTTGGCGTGGCCCACGTGCAGGTAGCCGTTCGGCTCCGGCGGGAAACGCGTGATCACCTGGGGCAGGCCGGGACGCACGTGGGCGCCGGCAGCCAGGTCGGCTTCGATGATGTTACGCAAGAAATTGGGCGCCAGCGCTGGCGCGGCGGTATTCGGGTTATCGTTGCTCATTGATCAATGCGGAAGAGTGACAGTAAAAAGCATTTTACCGTACCGCAAGCGCTTTATAAGCACGTATTTGCCCCCATTTCCCAGCATGCAAGCGACGCGGACGCCGTTCTATAGGATAATTCGCCTTTAATTAGTAGAAATTCGCGCCTCCGGAGCCTCATATGGAAAATTTATATAACGTCCTCGGTGTCGCACCCAATGCCAGCGACGATGAAATCAAGAAGGTTTACCGTTCGCTGGCCATGCGCTTCCACCCCGACCGCAACCAGGCCCCCGGCGCCGAGGCGCGCTTCAAGAGCGTCACCAAGGCGTATGAAATCCTGGCCGACCCGGCCAAGCGCGCCGAATACGACCAGAGCGTGAACCACCGCATCATCATCGATCCGGAAGCGGAAGCGTATGCGCTGTGGTGCGGCGTGTTCCGTTTGCACGGCACAGTATTGCCTGCCGATTAAATCGATGCGGCCCGCATCAGCCGGCCAGAATTACTTGAAAAACAACAACGGCGCTGTTAATCCAGCGCCGCGCATCACATTGGAAAGCACAGCATGAGAAGAGTACACCCTGAATTCGCGTATCAGTCGCGCGAGCTGGAAGGCCAGATCGAAGGCATCCTCGGCGACCCGCCGAACCGCAAGAACTACAAAAGCATGGTCGACGCGCTGGTCGGCGAGTACGCGAGCGGCGGCGGCATCGAAGACGTGAACATGCTGGCCTTCGCGCTGGTCGACCACATCACGTTCAGCGACCCGAAAGGCTTGCTGGCCGAAAGCGAAGACTACGAGTTCGGCGACCCGGCCCGCGTGTTTTCCATGGCCGCCTGCGCCGCGCCGGAAGCGGCCAAGATGTACGCGGCCATCGAAGAGAGCTTCCCGGACCTGGCGCGCCAGGCCATCATCACGGCTTTCCTGCACAAGAATCCGCGCCTGTGGGACGACGACGACCAGTCGCTCGACCAACTGGCCGCCAATGACGACGGCGACGACGAGCACGACGAAGACGAAGCCACCGACGATTTCGCCCAGATGTTCGACCAGGATGGAGATGACCATGGCAGATAATGACAAGCAAAATGCGGAGCAAAAGAGCAATCTTCCCGCGCTGACCAAACAGGTCACGGAATTGGTGTTGTCCGGTTCGCTGGGCCACGCCGAGCAGGCGTTTGCCGACGCGGCCGACCAGTACGGCGACCTGGCCGTGGTGGAAGTGCTCAATGCCATCCCGCCGCAAGTGACGGCCCTGCACCTGGCCGGCTTTGACGGCGGCAAGATGTCGCTGGCAACCTTGCTGGTGCCGCCGAAAGCCTGGGCCGACAGCCTGGCCTTCATCGCCGCCACCTGGAGCGACGACCAGATCGAGGACGATCCGGAACGCATCGCCGAAGCGCTGTTCGCGCACATCCACGGCGTGGTGTTTTCCACCGACGACGCCGAGCGCCGCCGCGAGCTGCTGCTCGAAGCGTCCGCCACCGACTGGGGCGCCACGGCGTTTGCCATCCTGTTCTCGATGGCGCCGAAGGAAATCCTCGAAGTGGCGGGCGAAATCGTCATCAAGGGACCGTATGTGACGGGCGTGACTTCGTCCGACAACGACGTCGTGCCGCTGGCCATCGAGCTGGCGCAGGCGAATGAGGACGGCTGGGACCGCTCGCTGTTCGAGCTGTTCCCCGATTTCCGCCACAGCGCCGACCTGGCCGATGCCGAATACTCGGACGACCCGGACGAAGAGCCGACCATGTTGCAGCGTAGTACCAAGGAATTGCTGTACCGCCTGCGCAAGCAAGTGCCGAGCACGCGCAGCGCGCCACGTTCCAGCACGCGCCGCAGCCTGGGCACGGGCATTTTCTCGTGATGAAAGCAGGGAACGACTGATGCTGCCAGCAATTGTTGTAGAGAATCTTCCGCGCCTGGTGCGCGCCATCAAGCTGTTGCCGAACGACCCGCGCGAGGATGCGGCCCTGAACCTGGCCGACGAATTGACGGGCATCACGGCGATGGTGGCCGAGAAGTTCACGAATGAACGCACGGCCGACGGCATCCAGAAGGCGCTGTACCTGACGGTGGGCGGCGTGTCCCTGGGCCTGGAGCAGGCCGTCGCGCATGATGGCGACCAGGCCGCGCTCGATTTCCTCGTCGAGCACGGCGCCGAGCACGCGTTCCAGGTGGGCTTTCGCCTGATCAAGGAACTGTCGCAGCTGCCTGAAGACGCCCTCGTGGGCGAGTACGACCAGGACCCCGTGTACTTGCAGCGCCGCCTGCGCGAGCTGTTCATCGATATTTGCCAGGCCGACCCGAACCAGAACTGGGCCGGCTATGAAAAGTATGCGGTGCAGTTGCAGCAGCGCAAGGAAGTGCAAGCCGTCGTGCGCCTGGCCAGCTGGCTGCGCCGTCACCATGACAACGGCCCCGTCAGCGACAGCGACTTGAATGCCGAGGGCGTCATCGCGCTGGCCATCATCTTCGCCATCGAAGGCGGCGGGCGCGTCATCGCGCGCACGGGGCAGAAGGAGTTCGAGCGCTTCGTGCGTTCCGTGCGCAAGAACAAGCCCGACTTCGAGGAAGGCTGGGCCGCCCTGGTGGCCAAGGTACCCGTGCAGCACCATCCCGTGCTGCTCGACCGCATCGCTTCGTACCGCCGCAGCTGCACCGTGGTGCAGAAGATCCTCACGCGGGCCAGCATGAAAAGCCTGTTCGAGGACCTGGAAAACTATGCGGGTTCGGAGCTGGACGCGGATTATTCGTGATCGTTGATGTCGGATCACGGGGCAGCTTCGCCACCGCTAATCCGACCTACGCCGATGCGCGTCCTGTAGGTCGGCTTAGCTGCGGCACAGCCGCAGCGTAAGCCGACATTGCTGGCGTTGCATTGATGCATGCGATTGTCGGATTACGCCCTGCGGGCTAATCCGACCTACTGCTTTCCTTCCATGGCCGCTTCCTCGGCCAGCTTCACGAACGCCGCCACCTGCGGCGACGTCTCTTCTTCCCGTTGCGCCAATAGCAGGCTGGTCGTCGCCTGCGGGTCGGCGATGGGGCGGTAGCACACGCCATCCATGCGGATGCGGTCGAACGAGGCGGGCAGCACGGAAATGCCGCAGCCGGCCGCCACCAGGCCGATGATGGTCGACGCTTCTCCCGCTTCCTGCGCCACCTGGGGCACGAAGCCGGCCGCCTTGCACAGGCGGAAAATCTGCGGATAAATCCCCGTGCCCGCATTCTTGGGATACATGACAAAGCCTTCGCCTGCCATGTCGGCGATCGCGATGCTGCGCTTGGCCGCCAGCGCGTGGGCGACGGGCAAGACGAGGAACAGCGGGTCCTGGCGCAATTGCGTCAGGCGGACGTCGGCCGGGTAGGCCGTTTCCGGCGGGCGCACGAAGCCCAGGTCCATCGTCCTGTCCGAGATCGCTTCCAGCTGATGCAATGTCGCCATCTCGTGCAGGGTCAATGTGACGTGCGGAAAGAGCTGGCGGTAGCGGTTGATGACGGTAGCGAAATACGGCGTGAACGGCGTGGAAAACGTAAAGCCGATGCGCAGTTCGCCCGCTTCGCCCCGCTGCGCCCGGCGCGCCGTCACGGCCGCCTGTTCCGACAGGGCCAGGATGCGTCGCGCATCGTCGAGGAACAGCGTGCCCGCCTGCGTTAGCCGCACGGAGCGCTTGTTGCGCTCGAACAACTGCGCGCCCAGTTCCGCTTCCAGCGCCTGGATTTGCTGGCTCAGGGGCGGCTGGCCGATGTGCAGGCGCTCGGCCGCGCGCGTGAAGTGCAGCTCCTCGGCGACGGCGACGAAGTAACGCAGGTGGCGCAGTTCCATATTCGTCCAGTAATCGTTTTAAAGTATGAGTTGGGCCTTAAATATATATTGGACGATATGAGTTGGCAATCCTAAGATGAAAACTCGCTTCCTATCCGAAACACGGCCATGTCTGATTCATCGCTTGCCTTTTCCTCCGCTGCACCTTCCGCCATCCCGGTTCCTCCCGCTCCGGCACCCCGCACGGCCATCGCCAAGGGGTCCATCGAGTTCAAGCGCAGCAACCGCGCGCTGTTCTTCGGCGGCTTTTCCACCTTCAGCTTGCTGTATTGCATCCAGCCCCTGTTTCCGCTGCTGTCGCACCAGTTCCACCTGACGCCGGCGCAAAGCAGCTGGTCCTTGTCCGTGTCGAGCGGCTTGCTGGCCATCTCGCTGGTGCTGCTGAGCGCCGTCTCGGACCGGGTAGGCCGCAAGCCGCTGATGGTGGCGTCGATGTTTTCCGCCGCAATCTTGACCATCTTGTCCGCGTTCGCGCAGGACTATGCGCAGCTGCTGGCCATCCGCGCAGCGCTGGGCGTGGCCCTGGGCGGCATGCCGGCCGTGGCCATGGCCTACCTGGGCGAGGAAATCGAGGGTCCGTCGCTGGGCCTGTCGATGGGGCTGTATATTGCCGGCAGCGCGTTTGGCGGCATGTCGGGACGGCTGGTGGCGTCCATGCTCAGCGATTTCCTGTCGTGGCGCTGGGCCCTGGGCGTGCTGGGCGTGGCCGGCGTGCTGGCGGCGGCCGAGTTCTGGCGCAGCCTGCCTGCGTCGAAAAATTTCGTGCCCAGCACCAAGGGCTGGAATGCCTTGCCGCACGCCATCAAACAGCATTTTTCCGACCGGGGCTTGCCGTGGCTGTTCTGCCTGGCCTTCGTGCTGATGGGCTGTTTTGTCAGCCTGTATAACTACATCGGCTACCGCCTGCTGGCCGCGCCCTTCGGCTTGCGCCAGAGCACGGTCGGCTTGCTGGCCTTTTTGTACCTGATCGGCATCTTCAGCTCCGTCTGGGCGGGCCGCCTGGTGGACCGCCTGGGGCGCCGGGGCGTGCTGTGGATCATGCTGTCGGTGATGCTGTCCGGCATTTTGTTGACCCTGTTCGACTCGCTGCCGCTGATCGTCACGGGCATGGCGCTGGCCACCTTCGGCTTCTTTGCCTCGCACTCGATCGCCAGCAGCTGGGTCAGCCGCCGCGCCCGCGCGCCGCAGGCGCTGGCCTCGGCCTTTTATTTGCTGTTCTATTACCTGGGCTCCAGTCTGATCGGTTCCGCCTCGGGCATGATGTGGGGCTTCGACGGCTGGACCGGTGTCGTCGTCATGCTGGGCCTGTGCCTGGGCGGCGGCGTGCTGATCGCCCTGCGCCTGCGCCATCTGCAGCCGCTGGGCGCGCGCGAAGCAGTGGGCTGAGTCCGGCTATTTGGGACAGTTGCCGATCATCGTTTCGCCATTCTTGCCCGCGCGCGTGGTCACGCACAAGGTGCCAAGCGCGCTGGTGATTTTATAGGTGCGGCTGCCCTTGGCCGCATTCGCGCCCACCTCCTCGATTTTCGACGCTTCGTACCATTTCGGCGGCACGGCCGCGTAGGCTTCGGCAAAGCCTTGCTGCATGCGTTTGAAACCCGTGTCCTCGAATTTCTCCCCGCCCCGCTGCGGGAATTCCTTGCGCAACTCCTTGTCGATCTTGCCCACGTCGCGCTTGGCTTGCGCGAGGATATCGGCCGCGCTGGGCGGTGCGGCGAGCGTGACCGCTTCCGGCACTGCCGGTGCTGGCGCCTGCTCGACGGCGGGGGGCGGCAAGGGGCGGCTGATGGGGGCCGGCACAGGCAGGCGGGCCATGCGTGGGGCTGGCGGTTTGGCGCTGGGTAAAGGCAGGGGCTTGGGCGGCGCGGGCGCGGTGTAGCGCAGCCAGGTGATGGCGGGGCCCTGCGGCAGGTCGGCCTCCGTGATACTGGCGGGCCGCGACTGCACGAAGATATATGCCAGGCCCGCGTGCAGCAGGACGATCAGCAGCAGGCTGGGGGCACGGCGGGGCAGGGGCGGCAACGAGGTCATGGATGGCGTGGTGGTTCGGGTACGCCAATGTAGCTGAGGAATTTGATAATTATCTAAAATGTCACAAGCACTTACAAAAAAGTGCCACATGGAAATTTCAATGCCGTGGCGGACGGTGGGGAACCCGGGGCCGGCCTGACGATCCAACTCCAGATAGCATGGGAGGACATATCATGATGCAGGCAAAGGAAGTGGCACGGCGCTTTGGCGCCATCGAACACGCGATCGGCCAGGCGGCCCAGCTGTGCGGCAAGCAGCAGGGCATGCCCATGGACTTGAAAGATTGCATCAACCAGCTGGACCAGCAAAAGAATGCCGTGCGGCAAGCCATCGACACGCAAGACGATGCGCGCATCCGGCAAGCCGTCGACCAGATGGAATCGCTGGGTGACCGCGCCAAGCGGGCGTGCGGCACGGCGTCCAGCCTGACGCCGGAAATGAAAAGCGCCGTGCAGAAGGTCCACGATGAACTATCGGACCTGAAGCACCAGCTGCACTAGGCCTTGGCCCTTGCGCGTATTACATCTGGCGGAACAGATGGGCATACAAGGGGCTGACGCGCAGCTGCGCCGGATGCTGGCGCAGGGTCAGTGACAGCTTGCCCGCCTCGTCGCGCACGGCCGTGGCGATGGCGCCGGCATTGACGATGGTGCCCCGGTGAATTTGCCAGAACTGTTGCGGGTCCAGCTGGGGCAGCAATTCCTTCAGGCTCGTGCGTATCAGCGCTTCGCTATCGTGGCACACGACGTTGATGTATTTGTCCAGCGCTTCAAAATACACGACGTCGGCCAGGGCGATCATGCGCACGCTGTTGCCGACGGCCGCCCGTATCATTTGCAGGCGGGGGGCGGGCGGCAGCATCGCTTGCAGCTGGGCCAGCAGGCGGGCCATGTTGTCGTCGCCGGCGGCGATGCCTGCCGCGTTCGCCTGGACTGCCGCTGATGCTGATGCTGGCAATGCCGACGACGCCGGCGACGCCGATGTTGCGGCGCTTGCCGTCGCGGCGGGCGGCGTGCCGGCACTGTCGCGCAAGCGCTGCTGCAGGCGTTCCACTGTCTTGCCCAGGCGCGCATCGTTGACGGGTTTCAAGACGTAGTCGGCAGCAGCCTGCTCGAAGGCGGCCAGTGCGTATTCGTCGTACGCAGTGACAAACACGATGTGGGGGAAGGGCACGCCTTCGGGCCACTGTTCGGCAAGTTCTTCGGCCGCTTCCAGGCCCGTCTTGCCTGGCATTTTGATGTCGAGAAAGAGTATGTCGGGCTGCAGCGCCAGGCCTTGCCGCAATGCATCCACGCCGTTGGGGCAGGTGGCAACAATGTCGAGCTCGGGCCACAGCCGCTGCAAGGCGTGGGCGAGGGCGGCGGCGAGTATCGGTTCGTCTTCGGCGATCAGGGCGCGTGGTGCGCGTGCGGTGTGCTGGCTCATGCGAGTGGACTCGTGGTGGTGGGTGGAAGGGGAAGTGTCAGGCGGGCGGTGGCGCCTGCCGGATGGTTGGCGGCCAGCGACAGGCTGGCGGCATCGCCATGCATGCCGTGCAGGCGTTCGCGGATATTCGCCACGCCCAGGTGCGTGCCCTTGGTCTGGCCCGGATGGTCGAGGCCCAGGCCATCGTCGCTGACGGTCAGGGTCAGCACGCCGCCGTCCGTGGACGCTTGCACATGGATGTGGCCGCCTTCGATCTTCGGTTCCAGGCCGTGCTGGATGGCGTTTTCCACCAGCGGCTGCAACAGCATGGGCGGCACCTTGATCTGGCGCAAGGCCTCGGGCAAGTCCAGCGCATAGCTGAGGCGCGCGCCCATGCGGATGGACATCAGGCCCAGGTAGGCTTGCATCAGGGAAAACTCCTGCTCCAGGGTGGTGGAGTCGGCACGCGAGGAGGACAGGGTGGCGCGCAAATACTGGATCAGCTGGTCGAGCAGCAACTGGGCGCGGTCCGGGTCAAAGCTGATCAGGCCCTGCAGGTTGGCCAGGGTATTGAACAGCATGTGCGGTTCGATCTGCGCCTGCAGCAGCTGCAGCTGGGCCTGCATAGCCTGGCGCGCAACGGATTCGGCGCGGGCCTTTTCCTGGGCTGCCGCCATTTGTAGACGGGCAATCTTTTCGCGGCTGGAGAAAAACAGCACGGCGCCGCCCGTGGCCAGCAGGGTGAATACGAGCGTGCCCATCATCTGCGAGGGCAGCAGGTTTTCGAAGCCGCCCACGTCCACGCCCGTCAGCCAGCTGAACAGGGTCAAGCCCAGGATTTGCGCCACGGGCACGGAAATCAGGATGATGAGCATGAAAGGCAGGAATCTGGGCCGCTGGCCTTCGCCCCACAGGGTCAGGCGCATGCCGTCGATGAGCAGGAAGGCAATCGTGCCGATGCACATCGAGGCGATCAGGTTTTGGCCAAAATGGCTGCCCGGATTGAGGATGAAGGTAATGACCAGCGCGCAGATCACGTTCAGCGCCAGCGCATAGCGCGCGTCGGGCAGCATGCGGTAATAGGGCGAGCGGCGCTTGGCGGGGGCATCGGCGGATGGGACGTCGGGTTTCATGTAGTTGTCTGCTGGTAACGATGAGGCATTGTGTGCCAGCGCAGGCCAGGGCGCAACCGGGCTGCGACGAAACGGCCCGGGCGCGTCGCCATTCGCCGCGGCACGTCGCCAAACGGGCCGCTTTACTTTTCAGGGCGGGCACGCAATAGTATGGCAAGACAGTCTTGTATCCATGGAGTTGTTATAAAGGAACATCATGTGGCCCTATCCACGCACCCTGGCGCACCGCGGCGGCGGCACCCTGGCACCTGAAAACACCCTGGCCGCCCTGCGCTGTGGCCTCGCCTACGGCTACCGCGCCGTGGAGTTCGACGTCATGCTGGCCGCCGATGGCGTGCCCGTCGTCGTGCACGACCCCGAACTGGGGCGCACCGTGGCCGGCAGCGGCCATGTCAGCGATTACACGGCCGCGCAGCTGGGGGCGATGGACGCGGGTGCCTGGTTCGGCCCCGCTTTCGCGGGCGAGGGCGTGCCCACGTTTGACGCCGTCGTCAGCTATTGCAAGGCGCAGCGCATCTGGATGAATATTGAAATCAAGCCCGCGCCCGGCTTTGACGTGGCCACGGGCGAAACGGTGGCGCGGGCCACGCGCGAGCATTTTGCGCAGGAAATTGCGGCAGGAGAAGTATTGCCGCTGCTGTCGTCGTTCAGCATCGAAGCCTTGCAGGCGGCGCGCGAGGCGGCGCCGGAACTGGCGCGGGGCTGGCTGGTCGAACAGATACCGGATGGATGGGCGCGGACGGCCCGCGAACTGGGCGTGGTGGCGCTCCATTGCGACCACCAGCAACTGACGCGCGCGCTTGCGCTGGAAGTCAAAGAGGAAGGATTGGGACTGTTCTGCTACACCGTCAACACGCCCGAGCGGGCCAGCGAGCTGCTGGCCTGGGGCGTGGACGGTTTTTGCACGGACAGGATCGATCTGATCAAGGCTAGCTGACAAGCTCTCGGTTTAATCTCACCGCAATCTCACCGTAGTCTCAGCTTCACTCAGCTTCACAGCGCCTGACAGAAGCGTAGCGAGCGGAAGTGAGCGGAAATGAGATACGGCCGAGAAGCGCAGCTGTGCTGTAGCACAGCGAGCATTGCAGGCCGGAACTCCGGGGTCAGACCCGTCGGGTCTGACCCCAGCAGTTCGAGGTCGGGTTACGCGCTTTGCGCTAACCCGACCTACGAAACAGCTTAGAACGTGACGCGCATCCCAACCGTCAAATTACGTCCCGTCAACGGCGCCGCATTCTTGATGAACGAGGTGTGGCTGTACGCCAGTTCATTCGTCAGGTTGTTCGCCTTGATGTAGAACTGGGCTGGCGTGGTGCCGATGCGCGTGTCGTAGTTGGCGGACAGGTTCAGCATGTTGTAGCCCGGCGTTGCCGTTTCGAATGCTGCCACTTTATCCTGCTTGCCCACGCGGTAGAACTCGGCCACGCCGCTCCACGCCTGCCAGTTGGCATCGACCTTCACGCCCACGCGCTGGGCCGGGATGCGCGGCAAATTGCCGCCGCCGTCGGCCAGCTTGGCCCGCACGTAGTCGCCGAACACGCTGGCGCCGAACATGGGGTTCAATTGCTGGCGGATCTGGCCTTCCACGCCCGTGAAGGTCGCGTCGCGCTGGGCGTACTGGATCAGCTGGAAGCCTTCGTGGCTGTCCAGCGTGCTGCCGAAGATGTAATTGTCCACCTTGTTGCGGTAGGCGCTGGCCGAGAAGGTCGTGGCGCCCGCATATTTGCGCAAGGTCAAGTCGATATTGTTCGACGTTTCCTTGCCCAGGTTTTGATTGCCCAGCTCATACGTGGCCGTGGCCATGTGCACGCCGTGCGCATACAGTTCCTCTGCGCTGGGCAGGCGGTGCGTGCGCGAAATGGTCGAACCCAGCGAGTACTGGGGCGCGAATTTCCACACGGCGCCCAGCGACACCGACGTGCCTTTGGCGCTGCGGTCCTGCAAGGTGGCGCTGTCGACCGTGATGTCTTGCCATTCGTGGCGCAAGCCCGCCTCGAAGCGCCATTGGTCCAGCTTGTATTCCTCGACCAGGAAAGCCGCGTGTTTCTTCGTGACCGTCGGCGCCACGTACGCTTCCTCGCCCAGGGCGGAGAAATCGCGCTTCGACGTTTGCAGGCCTACCACGCCGCGCCAGCCGAACAGGGGATGGTGTTCCATTTCCAGGCGCGCATCGTGGCCCTTGTTCTTGAAGGTGGTGGCGATTTCCGTGCCTTCGATTTCATCGTGCTTGTAGTCGGTGAACGCGGCGCGCAGGCGCAGCTTGGCAAAGCCGGGCACGGGGTCGCGCAATTCGCCGCGCACGTCCCAGCGTTCGCTTTTCAGTTTCACGTACGGCACGCTGCCGTGTTCGTGGTCATGGTCGTGCTCTTCTTCATCGCCGTGGTCGTGGCCTTCATGGCCGCCGCAGTGCAGATGCGTGCCGTGCGGGTGGCAGCTTTCAAATTCATGGTTGTGGCCAGGCAAGCCGTATTCCGCGTGCTGGCTCGTGAAGGCCAGGCCCAGGAAGCCGCGCGCTCCCACCCACGACACGCCCACGCTGCCCGTGTCCGTCTTGTTGTAGCTGCCGGCCACTGTCGAGCCGCCTTCCCAGCCGCTGCCGACCTTGTATTCCTTTGCATCGCGCTTGACGCCTTCCGCGTGGAAGGCGATGTTGCCGGAGCCGCCCGTCACTTCAAAGGCGCCCGCCTTTTCGCGCGCGGCCGAGTTGGCGCGCACTTCCGCGCTGCCTTCAAAACCCTTGGCCGGCACGCGCGTGGGGATTTTCTTGTCGATCACATTGACGACGCCACCCACGGCGCCGCCGCCGTAGGCCAGCGCGGACGGGCCGCGCAGCACTTCGATCTGTTCCGATAGCATGGGTTCGGCCGCGACGGCATGGTCGGGGCTGATGGTCGATGCATCCTGCACTTCGGCGCCGTCGGACAGCACCTTGACGCGCGGACCATCCATGCCGCGGATGATGGGGCGGCTGGCGCCAGCGCCGAAATGGCTGGACGTGATGCCGGGCTGGCCGGCCAGGGTTTCGCCCAGGGTTGCTTCGCGGGCGCGCACCAGTTCCTCGCCTTCCAGCACGGTCACGGGCGTGCTCATGTCGTCGCTGCCCAGGGCCAGGGCGCTGGCCGAGACGGTGACGGCGGGCAAGGTGGTCGCCTGTTGCGCCAGTGCGCTGGCAGGGGCGGCAAAGGCCAGCATGATGGCCAGCGCGAGGGGAGTCGGTTGTTGAGGACGGACGGACATGGGCAAGAATTCCTTATTCGCTATCGGTGTTTGCGGGGCTGGGGCAGGCCATTGCCGGATGGGGTGGCTGCCAGAAGATGATAATGATAACCCATTATCATTACTGTGTGACAGTTTTTCCGGGCAGGGGAAGAGGGCGGATGGTGTATTCTGTCGGCTATGGAACGCACAACACGTCAAAAAACCGCTATTCAAGCCGCCATCGAGTCGGCCCAGCGCCCCCTGTCGGCGCAGGAAATCCTCGAACAGGCCAGCTTGCAGGTGACGCAGCTGGGCATCGCCACCGTTTACCGCAACTTGAAATCGCTGGTGCTGGAAGAAAAGGTGCACGTGGTGACCTTGCCGGGCGAAAACCCGCGCTATGAGTCGAACACGGCCGCCAATCACCACCACCACCATTTCCAGTGCACCACGTGCCAGCGTGTGTTCGACGTGCATGATTGCCCGGGCGACTTGAAGCGCATGGCGCCGCAGGGTTTTGTCGTCGAGCGCCACGAACTGACCCTGTACGGCCGCTGCGCCGACTGCAATGCGGCTGCCTGCGCCAGCGCGGCTTCCGCTGCGGCCAAGGGCACGCCGGCACCGCACGCCTGCGCCAGCCACCACGACCCGGCCTGAACGGGCAGGGCGGCACCGGTGGGCAGGCTTGCAACAATGCCCGTGCCCGGCGCCAATTCCCGTACCCATATCACGTATAATCTTTCCTTTAAAGCTGCCGCCACTCTTTGTCAAAAAAACATGAAATCATCTGAAATCCGCGACAAGTTCCTGAAATTTTTCGAGTCCAAGGGCCATTCCATCGTCCGTTCCAGCTCCCTGGTGCCAGGCAACGATCCGACCTTGCTGTTGACGAACAGCGGCATGGTGCAATTCAAGGATGTGTTTACGGGCACGGACAGCCGTCCGTACACGCGTGCCACGTCCGTGCAGCGCTGCGTGCGCGCCGGCGGCAAGCACAACGATCTGGAAAACGTCGGCTACACGGCGCGCCACCACACCTTCTTTGAAATGCTGGGCAACTTCAGCTTCGGCGACTATTTCAAGCGCGACGCGATTCAATATGCGTGGGAACTGCTGACCAAGGTGTATGGCTTGCCGGCTGAAAAACTGACGGTCACCGTGTACATCGAAGATGACGAAGCGTACGACATCTGGGCAAAGGAAATCGGCGTGCCCGTCGAGCGCATCATCCGCATCGGCGACAACAAGGGTTCGCGTTACGCGTCCGACAATTTCTGGCAGATGGCGGACACGGGCCCATGCGGTCCGTGCACGGAAATCTTCTACGACCACGGCGCCGAGATCCCTGGCGGCCCGCCGGGCTCGCCTGACGAAGACGGCGACCGCTTCATTGAAATCTGGAACCTCGTGTTCATGCAGTTCAACCGCGACGAAGCGGGCGTCATGCACAAGTTGCCGAAGCCATGCGTCGACACGGGCATGGGCATGGAGCGCCTGGCCGCCGTGCTGCAGCACGTGCATTCGAACTATGAAATCGACCTGTTCCAGCACCTGATCAAGGCCGCCGCGCGCGAAACGGGCGCCACCGACCTGGAAAACAAGTCGCTGCGCGTGATCGCCGACCACATCCGCGCCGCCGCCTTCATGATCGTCGACGGCATCATTCCGGGCAGCGAAGGCCGCGCCTATGTCCTGCGCCGCATCATCCGCCGCGCCCTGCGCCATGGCCACAAGCTGGGCCAGACGAAACCGTTCTTCTACAAGCTGGTGGCCGATCTGGCCATCGAGATGGGCGGCGCCTATCCCGAGCTGGAAGAAGCCAAGGACAACGTCGCCAACATGCTGAAAGCCGAGGAAGAGCGTTTCGGCGAAACCCTGGAAACGGGCATGAAAGTGCTGGAAGCGCAGCTGGCCAAGGATGCCACGGGCATCGACGGCGCCACCGCCTTCACCCTGTACGAAACCTACGGCTTCCCGCCGGACCTGACGGCCGACATCTGCCGCGAGCGCGACATCAGCTTCGACCAGGCCGGCTACGACGCGGCCCTGAAGGAAAGCCAGGAACTGTCGCGCAAGGGCGGCAAGACGCACAAGGACAGCAAGGTCGAGTACACGGGCGAGAAAAACACCTTCGTCGGCTACGATCAATTGACGTTCAGCAGCAAGGTCGTCGCGCTGTACGCGGCCGGCACGCCCGTGCAGGAACTCAAGGCCGGTGAAGCGGGCATCGTCGTGCTCGACACGACGCCGTTCTATGCGGAATCGGGCGGCCAGGTGGGCGACCAGGGCGTGATCGCCTCGGGCGCGGGCACGTTTGCCGTCAGCGACACCCTGAAGATCCAGGCTGACGTCTTCGGCCACCACGGCGTGCTCGAGTCGGGCGTGCTGAAGGTGGGCGACGCCGTCTCGGCCGAAGTGGACACGGCCAAGCGCGCGCGCACCATCCGCAACCATTCGGCCACGCACTTGATGCACAAGGCCTTGCGCGAAGTGCTGGGCAGCCACGTGGCGCAAAAGGGCTCGCTCGTCGATCCGGACAAGACCCGTTTCGACTTCAGCCACAATGCACCGATGACGGCCGAGCAGATCGCCGCCGTGGAAACCATCGTCAATAAAGAGATCCTGGAAAACCGCGCCACGCAGGCGCACCTGATGTCGTTTGACGATGCCGTCAAGCATGGCGCGATGGCCCTGTTCGGCGAGAAATACGGCGACGAAGTGCGCGTGCTCGACATCGGCAGCTCGAAAGAGCTGTGCGGCGGCGTCCACGTGCAGCGCACGGGCGATATCGGCCTGTTCAAGATCATCGGCGAAAGCGGCGTGGCCGCCGGTATCCGCCGCGTGGAAGCGGTGACGGGCGAGGGCGCGCTGGCGCTGGTGCAGACCATCAACCGCCGCCTGGTCGAGGCAGCCAGCGCGCTGAAAGCGCAGCCGGAAGAACTGACGGCCCGCATCGTCCAGGTGCAGGACCACGTGAAGGCGCTGGAGAAGGAACTGGCCGCGCTGAAATCGAAACTGGCGTCGGGCCAGGGCGATGAACTGGTCACGCAGGCTGTCGACGTCAACGGCATCAAGGTGCTCGCTGCCGTGCTGGACGGCGCCGACGTGGCCCGCTTGCGCGAAACCATGGACAAGCTGAAGGACAAGCTGAAAACGGCTGCCATCGTGCTGGCCAGCGTGGCTGACGGCAAGGTCAGCCTGATCGCCGGCGTGACGGCGGACGCTACTTCCAAGGTCAAAGCGGGCGAGCTGGTGAACTTCGTTGCACAGCAAGTGGGCGGAAAAGGCGGCGGACGCCCCGATATGGCGCAGGCCGGCGGCACGGATCCGAGCGGTCTGGCGAACGCCCTGGCCGGTGTGCCGGCCTGGGTGGGCGAACGCGCGAAATAAGGCGTAAGCTAGCAGGCATGCGGGGTTTTCGCCCCACGGCCTCTTGAAAACGGCCCGCAGACGGTGTTTGCGGGCCGTTATTTCTTTTTGAATCCCGTTGTGACACCACAACAGCCGATGAACTATTTTGGTGCAGCGCGTCAATGCCCCTGATTTAGAGTAGTATGTCGAAAATCAGTACAACAAAAATGGTGGGATATTGATGATGAGCGACACACTACTTGATACCGAGATTATGGAATTTCACAAAGAACTCGATGCGCGGGGCTTGAACTGCCCGTTGCCGATTCTGAAGGCGAAGAAGGCTTTGTCAGAGCTGCAAAGTGGCGAAGTGCTGCGCATCATGGCAACCGATCCCGGTTCCGTGCGCGACTTCCAGGCTTTCGCCAAGCAAACGGGCAATGCCCTGCTGTCGCATGTGCAGACGGGTACCGAATTTGTTTTCTTGATGCAACGTAAATAATTCTGCCAGCCGGGGCCGCCGTGGCGCGGCCTGGTGAAGCGTTCGCCGTGCCGCGCTTTTGCGTCACTTTCGTGCCCTTTTGCTGCCCTGCAGCGTAGCGGCAGACTCCCCTGAAATCCCCGCAAGCACACAGTTTAGATGGATTGCTCTAACAAAAAATCGCACGATCGTGCTTAAATTCGGTTCAGGATTCAAATTTCTCTTATAATCGAACGCACAATCAGCACTTGATCCGTCATTTTTATAATTTCCCAAAGGCATAGCTATGAAAGTCTTGGTACCCGTCAAACGCGTGGTCGACTATAACGTCAAAGTCCGCGTCAAGAGTGACGGCACTGGCGTCGATACCGCCAACGTCAAAATGTCGATGAACCCTTTCGACGAGATCGCGCTGGAAGAAGCGATGCGCCTGAAAGAAGCCGGCAAGGTCACTGAAGTGGTCGCCATCTCCTGCGGCGTGACGCAGTGCCAGGAAACCCTGCGCACGGCTATGGCCATCGGCGCCGACCGCGGCATCCTGGTGGAAACGACGACTGAACTGGAACCGCTGGCCGTGGCCAAGCTGGTCAAGTCCCTGGCCGAGAAAGAGCAGCCGCAACTGATCATCCTGGGCAAGCAAGCAATCGATGACGACAGCAACCAGACCGGCCAGATGCTGGCAGCCTTGCTGGGTTGGCCGCAAGCCACGTTCGCTTCGAAAGTCGTGCTGGAAGATGGCAAAGTCACCGTCACCCGCGAAGTCGACGGCGGATTGGAAACCCTGGCATTGACCTTGCCAGCGATCATCACCACCGATTTGCGCCTGAACGAGCCACGCTATGTGACCTTGCCGAACATCATGAAGGCAAAGAAAAAGCCGCTCGAGACCGTCAAGCCGGAAGATCTGGGCGTCGACGTCGCGCCACGCCTGAAAACCTTGAAAGTCGTCGAGCCAGCCAAGCGCTCGGCCGGTATCAAGGTGCCGGACGTGGCCACCCTGGTCGCCAAGCTGCGTACCGAAGCCAAGGTTATCTGAGCGGTTTGCCGCCAAAACATAAAATCTGGGGTCAGACCCGCCGGGTCTGACCCCGGCACTTGCTAACTATTAGGAATAATCATGGTCGCATTAGTTATTGCTGAACACGACAACGCTACCTTAAAGGGCAGCACCCACCACACCGTGACCGCGGCTGCCCAGTGCGGCGGCGACGTGCACGTACTGGTTGCAGGTTCGAACGCTGCGGCTGCCGCCGCTGCCGCCGCGCAAATCGCCGGCGTGACGAAAGTCATCGTGGCCGACGCGCCATACTTTGCCGACGGCCTGGCCGAAAACGTGGCCGAGCAAGTGCTGGCCATCGCCGGCAACTACAGCCACATCCTCGCGCCAGCCACCGCCTACGGCAAGAACATCCTGCCGCGCGTGGCCGCCAAGCTGGACGTGGCGCAAATCTCGGAAATCACCAAGGTCGATTCCCCTGACACGTTCGAGCGTCCGATCTACGCCGGTAACGCCATTGCCACCGTGCAATCTGGCGACAAGGTCAAGGTCATCACCGTGCGTACGACCGGTTTCGATGCGGCTGCCGCCACCGGCGGTTCGGCTGCCACGGAAACCGTCGCTGCCGTTGCTGACGCGGGCAAATCGGCCTTCGTGGGCCGCGAACTGGCCAAGTCCGACCGTCCTGAACTGACCGCCGCGAAAATCATCGTGTCGGGCGGCCGTGGCATGGGTTCGGCCGAGAACTTCCACATCCTCGAGCCGCTGGCCGACAAGCTGGGCGCCGCCATGGGTGCTTCGCGCGCCGCCGTCGACGCCGGCTTCGTGCCGAACGACTGGCAAGTGGGCCAGACGGGCAAGATCGTCGCGCCATCGCTGTACATCGCCGTCGGTATCTCGGGCGCGATCCAGCATCTGGCCGGCATGAAAGATTCGAAGACCATCGTCGCCATCAACAAGGATCCGGAAGCGCCGATCTTTGCCGTGGCCGACTACGGCATCGTGGGCGATCTGTTCGAGATCGTGCCGCAACTGGTCAAAGAACTGGGTTAAGTCACACCCCTTCCGGTTTTGTTACTGACAAAGCCACGCCGGCCCGCCCCACACGGCGAGCCGCGCGTGGCTTTTTTCTTGGAGAAAAGAAGATGAGCTATCAAGCCCCGCTGAAAGACATGTTGTTCGTGATGAACGAACTGGCCGGCCTGGCCGAAATCCACACCTTGCCCGGTTGCGAAGACGCCACGCCCGACACGGCCGAAGCCGTGCTGGAAGAAAACGCCAAGTTCTGCGGCAGCGTGGTGGCACCCTTGAACGGCCCCAGCGACAAGGAACCGAGTTTCTGGCACGACGGGCAAGTCACTACCTCGAAAGGCTTCAAGGAAGCGTTCAAGGCGTATGGCGAAGCGGGCTGGCAGGGCGTGCAGCATCCGACCGAATTCGGCGGCCAGGGCTTGCCCAAGCTGCTGGCCACGCCCTGCATCGAAATGCTCAACTCGGCCAGCATCTCGTTTGCCCTCGTGGCCCTGCTGTCCGATGGCGCCATCGAAGCGCTGCTGACGGCCGGCAGCGACGAACAGAAGGCCACCTACCTGGAAAACCTGGTGTCGGGCAAGTGGACGGGCACCATGAACCTGACGGAGCCGCAAGCGGGCTCCGACCTGGCCGCCGTGCGCACGCGCGCCGTGCCGCAGGGCGATGGCACATATAAAGTGTTCGGCACGAAGATTTTCATCACGTACGGCGAACACGACATGGCGGAAAACATCGTCCATCTGGTACTGGCCCGCACGCCGGACGCGCCCGCCGGCGTGAAAGGCATTTCGCTGTTCATCGTGCCGAAATTCCTCGTCAACGCGGACGGCAGCCTGGGCGCGCGCAACGACGCCCATTGCGTCTCCATCGAACACAAGCTGGGCATCAAGGCCAGCCCGACGGCCGTATTGCAGTTCGGCGACCACGGCGGCGCCATCGGCACCCTGGTGGGCGAGGAAAACCGGGGCCTCGAATACATGTTCATCATGATGAACGCGGCCCGCTTCGGCGTGGGCCTGCAGGGCATCGGCCTGGCCGAGCGCGCCTACCAGCTGGCGGTGACGTTCGCCAAGGACCGCGTGCAGTCGCGCGACCTGGCGGGGTCGCCCGGCCCCGTTTCCATCATCCACCACCCGGACGTGCGCCGCATGCTGATGTCGATGCGCTCGCAGACGGAGGCGGCGCGCGCGCTGGCCTACGTGGGCGCGGCCATCAGCGACGTGGCGCACCATCATCCCGATGCGGACGTGCGCGCGGAAAGCCTGGCGACGTATGAATACCTGGTGCCCGTGATCAAGGGTTGGTCCACGGAAATGTCGCAGGACGTCACGCGCGACGGCGTGCAGGTGCACGGCGGCATGGGTTTCATCGAGGAGACAGGTGCGGCCCAGCATTACCGCGACGCCAAGATCCTGACGATCTACGAAGGCACGACGGCCATCCAGGCCAACGACCTCGTGGGCCGCAAGACGGTGCGCGACGGCGGCGCCGTGGCGAAAGCCATCATCGCCCAGGTGCGCGCCACGGAAGCCCAGCTGGGCGAACTCTCGGGCGCCGACTTCCAGGCCATGCAGCGCCACCTGGCCGAGGGCAGCGCCGCGCTGGAAGCCGTGGTCGAGTATGTGGTAGCGAACATGAAGTCGGACATCAAGGCCGTGTTCGCGGGCAGCGTGCCCTATCTGAAACTGGCCGGCATCGTGCTGGGCGGCTGGCAAATGGCGCGCGCGGCCGTGGCGGCACAGCAAAAGCTGGGCGAAGGCAGCGGCGACGCTTCGTTCTACAAGGCCAAGATTGCCACGGCGCGCTTCTTTGCCGACCACATCCTGTCGCAAGCGCCGGGCTTGCGCGCCACCATCATCGACGGCAGCGCGGGCGTGATGGCCTTGTCGGAAGAGCAGTTCTAAGGTGCATGCTTGCCGGTGATTGCCGGTTGAATGCAAAAAAAGCGCTGGAGATCACTCTCCAGCGCTTTTTCTATATTAAGAACGCCTGAGAAAGCGCTCAGGGCAAGGCGCCTTGTCTGCGTCCGCTGCCAGTACGGCAATGTCGGCCAAACCCGGGCAACGCCGCCATGGGCGCTTTCTCTGCGTTCTTAACGTCGGGCGATGCCGTTGCCGGAATTGCGCACCAGGTCGCCAGCGGCCAGGCCGGGGTCCTGGTCAAATGCGAAATCGGCCTTGGCGCCCGTTTCATATTGCACGGTGACGGTCCACACCTTGCTGTTCTTCATGTGGCCTTCGACTTGCTTGCCGGCAAAAGCGCCGCCGGCGGCACCGGCCAGGGTGGCCAGGTCCTTGCCGCGTCCGCCGCCAACCTGGCGGCCCAGCAGGGCGCCGGCCACGCCGCCGCCGATCATGCCCAGGGCGCCGCCTTCGCCGGCTTTTTCAGCGACGTTGACTGCCAGCACCTTGCCGCACTCGGCGCAGATTTGCTGCTGGGCTGGCTTGCTGTTCTGGCCCGCATACGCATTGCCCGCCTTTTGCGCGGCCTTGGCGTTGATGATGGCCTGGTCGTATTCGCCCTTGGCATCGCGCAGGCATTGCATGCGGGCTTTCGAGCTGGTTTCTTCGGCGCACAATTTCTTGTCGTCCGCATAGCGCGTGTTGGCCTGCTTGGTGTCGTATGCGTATTGCGCCTTCGGCGACAGGTTTTGCGCGAAGGCCGATGTGCTGAACAGGGCCGTGACGGCGACTGCGAGGATGAGTGGGCGACGAATCATGATCTTCTCCTGTGGGGTGTCGTATGTGCCAGTAATGTCGGCATTGTGAATGCAGTATAGAGGAAAATCATGATTGCTTACCAACACTTACATGTGCGTGTGCGACGCGTACGGCCATGTCATTTCCGCATGGAAATTAACCGTAGGCACCGCCTGTATACAGCAAGTCGAACAGGCGGGCCATGGTGGCGATGAGCACGCCTGCGCCTAGCATCAAGGTAGCGACCAGTACCACGGCCAGGGGCCAGCCCGTGTCCGACTGGCGGCCTGATGCGCCGTTGTAGCGTGCGTCCCACTTGTCGTCCGGCATCAGGCCCAGTACCAGCGCTTCTAGGAAGCCGCCCAGGGCGGACAGGGTCAGCGGCAGTATCTGGTAAAACCAGTCGGCCTCGGGAAACAGCTGGCGCAGCAGCAGCGAGGCGGGCACGGCGGCCAGGTGTAGCCAGCCCCAGCGGTCCTTGGCGCCATGCAGGTAGAAGCGGTGGGCGCCCAGGGTGCCCAGCAGGAAGGCCAGCAAGGTGGTGAATGCCTTGTTCTTGTGCGGCTGTTGCAAAATGGTGGCGGCGGTCATGGGGCTCCAGAGTTGCTGATCAGTAAAGATTGCCAGTATCGGTCATTGCCTGCCGCAACGATAGCACTTTCCTGCGGCGTTCAGGTCATGCTGTCGCGCAATATCATGGCCTGGGCGTGGCATGGCGGGCACGATAGACGCACGCGCCTATTGCGTCTTCGGCCATGACTGGTCATAATGTTTGATTAGCCCAAATTACACGCCCGTCATCATAACGCTTGCTGCCTGGCGGTAAAGCGCGCTATAATTTGCGGCTTTTTCCGCCTCAGCACACTTTTTGGAAATATTATGGTCGTTATTCGTTTAGCTCGTGGAGGCGCCAAGAAGCGCCCGTTCTTCAACATCGTCGCTACTGATTCGCGCAATCGCCGCGATGGTCGCTTCATTGAGCGTATCGGTTTTTACAACCCGATGGCGCAAGGTGGCGAAGTTCCACTGCGTATCACCGCAGACCGTCTGGCCTACTGGCAAGGCGTTGGCGCACAATTGTCGCCAACCGTTGCTCGCCTGGTAGCTAGCAACAACAAAGCAGCAGCTTAATTAGATCACTGGTTTGACGGTCAAGACTGCATCCGGGGTGAAAGTCCCCGATGACCTGGTACAGGTAGGCTATGTCTCCGGTGCCTATGGCATTGCTGGCGGGGTCAGGATCACTCCTTTCTCCGACGACGCGGATGCATTATTAAACGTCAAAACCTGGTGGTTTGATAAACCGACCTTGCATGATGTTCAAGTCAGGCAAGCGAAGTTACACGGCGGCGACGTCGTGGCCCAGCTGGTGGGTGTGGTCGGGCGGGATGCCGCAGAAGCGCTGAAAGGCGTCTCTGTGCAAATTCCGCGTAGCCATTTCCCGACGCTGACGGCCGATGAATTTTATTGGTCCGATCTGATCGGACTGACAGTTGAGAATTTGCAAGGCGAGTGCCTCGGCGAAGTGACTGACATGATGAGCAATGGTCCGCAGTCGATCTTGCGCATTACGCCCGTCGCCAATCCCGATGACGCCGCTGAAAAGGCGCCTGAGCGCCTGATCCCGTTTGTCGGCCAGTTTGTCATTAACGTTGACAAGGCCGCCAACAAGATCACGGTCGACTGGGGCCTCGATTATTAAACCGCCTGCGCTTAACCATGCGCCGGGCAAACATTGCAGGATGGTGAGCGATGCAATTTGATGTCGTGACCCTGTTCCCGGAAATGTTTGCCGCGCTGACGCAGTCGGGTGTGACCCGGCGCGCCTTCGATCAGGGCAAATGTGGCTTGTCGCTGTGGAATCCCCGTGATTTCACGACCGACAATCACCGTACCGTGGATGACCGCCCGTATGGCGGCGGCCCCGGCATGGTGATGATGGCCCGTCCGCTCGAAGCGACAATTGCCGCTGCGAAGCAACGCCAGACCGATCTCGGCCTGGCGGCGCCCCGCGTGGTGTTCATGTCGCCGCAAGGCCGTCCGCTGACGCACGAGCGCGTCACGCAGTTGAAAGCCGAACCTGGTTTGGTGATCCTGTGCGGCCGCTATGAAGCCGTGGACCAGCGTTTGCTGGACCGTTGCGTCGACGAAGAAATCAGCGTCGGCGACTTTGTCCTGTCGGGCGGTGAATTGCCCGCCATGGCGCTGATGGATGCGGTGATCCGCCTGTTGCCGGGTGTCTTGAACACCGAGGCATCGGCCATCGAGGACAGCTTCGTCAATGGCTTGCTCGATTCGCCGCACTATACGCGGCCGGAAACATATGAAGGCATGGCCGTGCCGCCCGTCTTGATGGGTGGCAATCATGCCGAGATCGTCAAGTGGCGCCGCCAGCGCATGCTGGAAGCGACCGCGACCAAGCGGCCTGACCTGCTGGTCAGTGCGCGCGCCGCCGGCTTGCTCAGCCGAGCCGACGAACAATTCTTGGCCAGCCTGTAAGCCGTCTCCGGACGGCGTGCAGGGTGGCCAGTAGTGCCGGGCATGTTGCCCATATTGTGTTACCCATCCTCTACCGGGCGGATACTTGCTATCCACAGTGCGCCGGCATGATGGTTTTCGGAGTTATAAAAATGGACTTGATTCAACAATTAGAGCAAGAAGAGATCGCCCGTCTGGGTAAATCGATTCCTGACTTCGCACCAGGCGATACCGTTATCGTCAGCGTCAACGTAGTCGAAGGCACGCGCAAGCGCGCCCAGGCTTACGAAGGCGTCGTTATCTCCCGTCGTAACCGTGGCCTGAACTCGAACTTCATCGTTCGTAAGATCTCGTCCGGCGAAGGCGTTGAGCGTACGTTCCAACTGTACTCGCCGCTGATCGCTTCGATCGAAGTGAAACGCCGTGGTGATGTTCGCCGCGCCAAGCTGTACTATCTGCGTGAGCGTTCGGGTAAATCGGCGCGTATCAAAGAAAAATTGCCAAATCGCCGCGTTGTGGCGAAAGCAAGCGCGTAATATCAGCGTCTGCGTTGGGAAAAGGGGTGCCTCTCGGCGCCCCTTTTTTTATGGTGACACCTGGCCCAAGCTGCTGCGCGTCGGCATGGGTAGCCTGCGATGCTCGCCGTACTGGAGTGCGGTTGCGCGTCTCGGCCACCGCTTCCTTCCGCTCGCGACGGTTTTGCCAGGTGGTTTTAATCATGAAGGAGGGGTAATGGCCACTATCGCATTTGATCCCAAACAACTCGCCATCGATTCGATCGCCGGCGAGGCGGCGCTGGACGCCGTGCGCCTGACGCCGGACTGGCTGCGCCAGCGCCTGGCCGAACAGCCGGAATGGCAGCCCGAGATTACCCAGGATTTCCTGTCCGCCCGCGCCGTGCCCGTGCGCGCCGCCGTGCTCATTCCTCTCGTGCAACGGCCGGAAGGCTTGACCATCTTGCTCACCATGCGCACGGACCACCTGAGCAGCCATGCTGGCCAGGTCAGCTTTCCCGGCGGGCGCAGCGAACCGTTCGACGGCTCGCCCGTGGCCACGGCCCTGCGCGAAACGGAAGAAGAAGTGGGCCTGGCGCGCGGGCACGTCGAAGTGCTGGGCTGCCTGCCCGACTACCTGACGGGCACCGGCTACCAGGTCACGCCCGTGGTGGGCCTGGTGACGCCGCCGTTCGAGCTGCGCGCCGACCCGTCCGAGGTGGCGGAAATCTTCGAAGTGCCGCTGGCTTTCCTCATGGATGGCCTCAACCATCAGCGCCTGTCCGTGGAATTGCCCGGCGGGCGGCGCTCGTTCTACGCCATGCCGTACGAGCGCTTCTACATCTGGGGCGCCACGGCCGGCATGCTGCGCAATCTGTTTCACCTCTTGCGCGCGTAAAATGGCGCCGCGCACGTAATAAGTTTGATTCCGGCACTGCACTGCGCTATCGTAGCGGGCATTGCGGTATTGCTGAAAAAGACAAAAAGGACCATTGATGACATTTCTCTCCATACTTTGCGCATTGCTGATCGAGCAGCTCAAACCTTTGCGCGCGGACAATCCGATCTACGCCGAAATCAAGAGCCTGGCGACGCGCATGGAGACCTGGTTCAATGCCGGCCACGCCAACCACGGCCGCATGGGCTGGTTCCTCATGATCGGCGCGCTGATGGTGCCGACGGCAGGCATTTACTGGCTCTTGCAGCATTACCAGCTGACCCTGCTGGCCTTTGCCTGGAACGTGCTCATCGTCTACCTGACCCTGGGTTTTCGTCATTACAGCCACTACTTTACCTCCATCCAGCTGGCCCTGAGCGCCGGCGACGAAGCGACTGCGCGCACCTTGCTGGCAGACTGGACCAAACTCGACACGGTGGGCATGGAAGCGAGCGAAATCGCCCGCATCGCCGTGGAAAAAGCCCTGATCACCACGCATCGCAACGTGTTTGGCGTGTTCTTCTGGTTCCTCATGCCGCTGGGCCCCGCCTGCGCCGTGATGTACCGCGTGGCCGAATACCTGGCGCGCGCCTGGAACGAGCCCGAGCACATGCGCAATGAAGCGTTCGGCCAGTTCGCCGCGCGCGCCTTTTACTGGATCGACTGGATTCCCGTGCGCCTGACGGCCGTCGCGTTTGCCGTGGTCGGCAATTTCGAGGATGCCATTTACGCCTGGCGCAATTTCGCCCAGCGCTGGCAGGACGAGGCCATCGGCATCATCCTGACGGCGGGCGGCGGCGCCATGGGCGTACGCCTGGGCACGCCAGCGGAAACGGCGGCGCGCGTGGTGACGACGCCCGACCTGGCCGTCGATGACAGCGACAGCGAAAGCGATATCCTGCCAGGCGAAGAGCCGGGCGCGCGCGCCTTGCAGAGCACGGTGGGCCTGGTCTGGCGCGCCTTGCTGCTGTGGATGCTGTTGCTGCTGTTGATGTCGGGCGCCGTTTTCCTCGGCTGACGGGGGCGCACACGCGCCATCCATGCGCCTTGCGCCTGGAACAAGGTTAAAATAGGGGCTGGCGCGCAAGGCGTGCCGGCCCCTGTTTGCATAGTCAGGGCAGATCGAGGTAGAACCCAAGTCTTCTATAAGATATAATACTGGCTTACCGCAGCAAACGTAGTTGAATTACCAGCCCGGCTTACCCGCCGGGGCCATTCACGCAATCCAGTCCCGACAAGCCACATGGCCGAGTTATCTCAAAAAACAGGGGAACTCTCAGACGAGTTCTTCATCCTTGGTCTCACCAGCAATGGCAAGCAATTCCGACCCAGCGATTGGGCCGAGCGCCTTTGCGGAGTGATGTCCTGTTTCAATCCCGAAGGCGGCGGGCGCAATGCGCACCTCCAGTATTCGCCCTACGTGCGCCCGACCGTCGTCAATGGCGTCAAGTCGGTGGTCGTCAACACCAAGCTGCGCGAGATCGAGCCGATGGCGTTTCACTTCGTGCGCGAGTTCGCCAAGGATAACGACCTGCAGATCGTCGAAGCCTGCTTCCTGCCGCCCCCCGAAGAAAAGTAAGACCCGTTTCAATTGATCTGCCTCAAACCCGCCGCGGCGGGCTGGCGTAGCGTGGACACTCTGCCTCAAACGGAGTGGCGACATGCGTATCGGCGATATCTGCACCTTGCACACCATCCATTGCCAGCGTGACACCAGCGTGCAAGACGCGGCGCTGCTGATGCGCCAGCACCACGTGGGCGACCTGATCGTGGCCGAACAGCCGAACGGCGAGCGCGTCCCCATCGGCATCCTCACCGACCGCGACATCGTCATTTCCGTCATCGCCCTGGGCCTCGACCCTGCCAGCCTGCTGGTGGGCGACATCATGAGCGCGCAGCTGCTCACGGCCAGCGAAGACGAAGACGTCTACGAAATCATCGAACGCATGCGCGTCAACGGCATCCGCCGCCTGCCCGTGGTTAATAGCCTGGGCGCGCTGTCCGGCATCGTCAGCATCGACGACCTGCTGGCCTTCCTGGCCCAGGAGATGGCCGAGCTGGCCCGCATCAGCAGCGGCCAGCTGGTGCATGAAAAGCGCACGCGCAAATAAGCCTGCATTGAAGCCCGCATTGCGCCGCATTGCGCAATTCCAGTCAAATCCTCGCCGCCTGAAAATGCTACAGTTGCTGCTCGTACAACGGGAAGCGTTCATGCACTATCTGGCCAAGGCACTGTGGTATATCGAATCGCATTACGCGGACAATATCTCGCTCGGCGATATCGCCCACGTGGGCGGCGCCTCGCCGTGCCACCTGACGCGCGCGTTCGGCCTGGCCACGGGCCACTCCGTGATGCGCTATGTGCGGGCGCGCCGGCTCAGCGAGGCGGCCCTGGCGCTGGCACAGGGCGCGCAAGACATCCTCGCTGTCGCCCTGCAGGCCGGCTACGGTTCCCACGAGGCATTTACGCGGGCGTTCCGCGAACAGTTCCAGCGCACGCCGGAAATGGTGCGGGCCCAGCGCCACGTGGGCAATCTCGCGCTGGTCGCCGCCATCCGGATGGACGTGGCGCCGGGCGTGGCCCTGGAAGCGCCCCGTTTCGAGCAAGGGCCCGCCATGCTGGTGGCGGGCCTGGTGGAGCGCTATCGCGCGGAAACTTCTGCCGGCATCCCCGCCCTGTGGCAGCGCTTCCTGCCCCATGTGGCGCCCGGCCAGCTGGTGTATGGCGTGTGCTGCAACAATGACGACGCGGGCAATTTCGATTACCTGTGCGCCATGCCGGTGGCCGAAATTTCCCAGGCGCCCGATGGCTGGACGCGGCTGCGCATCGCCCCGCAGCGCTATGCCGTCTTCCGTCACCGTGGCCATATTTCCACCATCCGCGCCACCTGGCACACGGTGTGGAACGAGTGGCTGCCCCGGTCCGGCCTGGAAGTAGCCGACGCTCCCGATTTTGAACGCTACGACCACCATTTCGATCCCGCCAGCGGCATCGGCGGCGTGGAAATCTGGCTCCCCTTGAAAGCATGAGCATGTCCGACACCTTGCCTGCGCCGGCTGCCGGCAGTACCGCGCTGCGCCAGCGCCTGTCCCAAATCGCCGCCGCGCTGGCGGCGGGCTTGCCCCTGTACTGGGTGCTGGGGCCGCAGCCGCTGGGCTGGCTGGCCTGGTGCGCGCCGCTGCCCGTGCTGTGGCTGGCCCTGCGCTCGTCGCGTGGCGATGCGGCCTGGATGACGCTCGTGGCCGCCGTGCTGGGCCTGTCGGCCAACTTTGCCTATTTCCGCCTGCTCATGCCCTTGCCGGCCGTGCTGGCCGTGACCGCCGTCAAAGCCCTGCTGTGGCTGCTGGTGGTGCTGGCCACGCGGCGCCTCGTGCTGCGCTACCGTTCCGGCTGGACGGTGCTGGCGTATCCCGTGCTGTGGGTGGCCATCGATACCCTGATGGCGGCCCTGCTGCCCGATGGTAACTGGGGCAGTCTCGCGTATTCGCAGGCCGATAACCTTGCCATTTTGCAAGTGGCAGCGCTGGCAGGCGTGCCTGGCCTGCTGTTTTTGTTGTGCCTGCTGCCATCCGCGCTGGCCTTGTTGCTGGCGGGCGGGCGCCCATATGCGCCAGCGGCCGGTGCCGCCGCGCTGTTGCTGGCCGCCGCGTTCGCCGGCGGCGCCTGGCGCGTGCAAGGGGCGCCGGCACCGGCGCTGGCAAGGCCGCTGGCGGGATTGGTGGCCATCGATGACTTCATCGGCCCGGCCACGCCGCCCGCGCGTGCGCAAGCCGTCTGGGACCAGTATGCGCGCCACGTGGTGCAACTGGCCGGGCAGGGCGCCGCCGTGGTGCTGTTGCCGGAAAAAATAGCCGTGCTGGCGCCCGCGCAGGCGGACGCCGTGCAGCAGCGTTTCCAGGCGCTGGCGCGCAGCGCGGGCGTGTGGGTCGTGCTGGGCATCGGCGTGGAAGATGGGGTCGGCCGGCGCAACCTGGCCTGGCTGTTCGCGCCCGATGGCGCCGCGCCCGTCCGCTACCAGAAACATCATCTGGCGCCGCCCGAGCGCGATTTTCTTGCCGGCAGCGCGTATGCCGTGCAGCCCGTGGCGGGGCTCGCCATGGGCCTGGCCATTTGCAAGGACATGCATTTCGCGCCCCTGGGGCAGGCGTATGGCAGGGCCGGCGCGCAAACGATGCTGGTGCCGGCCTGGGATTTCCAGCTCGATGCCTGGATGGGGGCGCGCATGACCGTGGTGCGCGGCGTGGAAAACGGCTACGCGGTGCTGCGCGCGGCGCGCGAGGGCGTGCTGACGGCCAGCGATGCGTATGGACGCGTACTGGCGGAACGGGCCAGCAGCGCCATGCCGGGCAGCACCCTGTTGGCGCCGCTGCCGGCGCCTCCGTTCGTTGTCACGTGGGCGGGATGGCTGGGGCCGCTGTTTGGCTGGCTGTGCGTGGCGCTAAGCCTCGTCATGCTGTGTGCGGGACGCCGCGCCGCGCCCGCTTCCTGACGGGAAACGCCACGTTTTGCTGCATTGCGCAAAGCCGCATTGCGCCGTCTTTTTTATATGTTCCGCACGACGACTACATAATCGGCGCCGATTATTGCACCAATGCCGTGCATATGCAGGCGCGATGCCTGCATATATATTGCACTGCAATAATTGGTTTTATCTGGTATTCATAAATGCGCGCATCCGGTATTAATTGGTACTTAATTCGGCCACGAAGTCATACATATCGCCGCGGAAGTAGGAGCGGCAAAATTCCACGGCGCGGCCATCGCGCAAAAAGCCCAGCCTTTCCACCGACAGGCCCGCGTCGCCTTCCTCCGCCTGCAGCAGGCTGGCCTGCTCCCCCGTCAGCAGCAGCGCGCTGAGGCGCTGCAAGGCGCGCACGGGCCGGTTGCCCGCCTGTTCCAGCGCGTCATACATGGAGATATCGACGGCGTCGAGGTTCGGCAGGCAGCTGGCGACGATGGTCGCGTATTCCAGGCACATCGGCACTTCGTCCGCGTAGCGGATGCGGTGGAAGCGGTACACGGGCGCCCCCGGCGACAGCCGCAGGCGCAAGGCTTCTTCCGGCGTGACGGTACCCTCGGCGCGCTTGAGCCAAACGCTGCGGGGCGTGCGTCCGCGCGCCCGCATGTCCTCGGAAAACGAGGTCAGCTTGGCGAAATTCTTTTCGATGCGCGTATTGATGAAATTGCCCGAGCCGGGGCGCCGCACCAGCAAGCCCTCGTTGACGAGGCCATCGATGGCCTTGCGCACGGTGATGCGCGAAACGGCCAGGTCGCTGGCCAGCTGGCGCTCGGCCGGCAGGGCTTCGTCGGGTCCGAGGATGCGCTTGTCGATCGCTTCGCGCAGCGCGCGCTGCAGTTGCTGGTACAGGGGCAGGCTACTCGTCTGCCCCAGGCCTTGCATGATGTGAGCCAGGGTTGTCATACGCTGAGGGTCTCCGTTACGGCGCGTTGCAGACGCGCTCTGTATCTGTTTTGTGTCGCTGGATAATACCAAAAAAGACCGTTATAAAACCAATTTGAATTATCAGGCCGGCAATTTATGCCTGGCCTCGCTGGTATTTTGGGCGTTCATACGGGCTACTGATTGATTTAGATAAAGTGGTCTGTGTGATTCAAACAACGTTATAAAAAAAAAGTTGCAACTGGTAGTGTTCTGGTATTGGATAGTAGTATATTGGCGTTGAATTGGTTTTGTAAGTGGTTGTGCCGAAGGGTCTGCAGCATGCCGGCGAGAGTGGCGGGCTGGAAAGAAGACCTACATTAAAAATGAAAAGGTTCCAATCCTGGAGCCTAAATCAAGGGGGAGTACATGAAACGCAATTTGAAACCAAGCGGTGTAACGCGCCTGACGCCTATCGCGGCAGCCGTGGGGTTGATGGTACTGGGTGCGAGTTTTGCCGCCCAGGCGCAGGAAGCAGTGCAGCCGGATTCAAGTGTTGTGGTGGTAACCGGCGTGCGCGCCGCATTGGCCCAATCGCTCAATCAAAAGCGTAATTCCGACTCCCTGGTCGAAGTCGTCACGGCGGAAGACGTGGGCAAGATGCCGGACAAGAGCGTTGCCGATTCGCTGCAGCGCATTCCTGGCGTGTCCGTCGCCACGGCAGGCGGCTCCGAAGGCGGCTTTGGCGACAATGACCGTGTCAGCCTCAAAGGTACGCCATCGAACCTGACCTTGACCACGCTTAACGGCCACACCGTGTCCAGCGGCGACTGGTACATTTCGAATATCACGGGCGGTGGCCGCAGCGTCAGCTATACCATGTTCCCATCCGAGCTGATCGGCCGCGTGACTGTTCACAAGAGCTCGCAAGCGGACCTGATCGAAGGCGGCGCCGCCGGCAATGTCAATATCGAAACCCGCAAGCCCCTGAGCTTCAAGAAGAATCTGACCCTGATGGGTTCGATCGAAGGCGCTTACACGGAATCGTCCAAGAAAACCGATGCGCAGATCAGCGGCTTGATCAACTGGAAAAACGAAACGAACGACCTGGGCATCTTGCTGCAGGTGTTTAACGAGAAACGCACCCTGCGTCGCCAGGGCCAGGAATTCCTGTGGTGGGAAAAAGTTGACAAAGGTGCCGCTGCCGCCTGGATCGCTGCGGACCCGTCCGTTGAAGGCAAGTATCTGTCTTTCCTGACGGGTTCCTCGCTGTTCGAGCAAAAGCGCCAGCGCAAGGGCGGCTCGCTCGATGTCGAATACAAGGTGTCGAACGACCTGAGCTTCAACGTCAACGGCTTCTACACCCGCCTCGATGCCGACAACGTCAACACCAACTTCATGCTGGCGCCGTATCAAGTCCTGTCGAACAACTGGACCAACGTGGGCGGCGCCATCCCGTCGTCGTACACGGTCAAGGGCAACACGATCACGTCGATCGCCTTCCCGTCGAAGTGCCCGGTCGCCGACTGCTCGGCCATGGGTGCCTCGGTGCAAGACATCATTGCCCGTCCAGGTTCCTACAGCGATTCGAAATTTGTCGACTTTAACTTCAAGTACCGCGCCAGCGCCGACCTGCGGTTTACCGGCCAGGTTGGTACCACGCGCGGTACGGGCCATGCCCGCGATTACGCGTATGAAGCGTGGCTGGCATATGCGGGCAATAGCCTGACCATGCACGGCATCGATGCGCCGGCCACTGTCGTCGTCGACAATGCCACGACGTTCAATCCACGTACGGGCGCCGATTTCTTCTCGGGTTGGGCATCGGACACGACCACGCGCGACAAGGAAAACTACGGCCAGGCCGATGGCGCCTACAGCACCACTTGGGAGGCCGTGCCGACCATCCGTTTCGGCGTGCGTACTGCCAAGCATGACCGTTCGCTGACCTGGCTCGACGGCGCGGTAGCACCGGCCGCCGGCCTGCTGGCGAATGCACCGAAGGGTTTGACGAATTATCCGACCAGCCCGTTGTCGAATGTGCTGCAGAATGGCTGGACCTTCAGCGGTCCTTCGATGAAGGAATGGGGCGACAAGTACGTTACCTTCAACAAGCATGCTTACCAGAGCGAATTCCAGATCACGGAAAAGGCAAACGCCGCCTACGTGATGGGCGACCTGAACTTTGCTAACGTGCAAGGTAACTTCGGCGTGCGTTATGTCAACACCAAGATCGACGTGGCCAATGCTTCGCCGAACGACGTGTGGAAACCGACCCTCAGCTCGAACACTTACAACAACTTCCTGCCGAGCGTGAACTTGCGCACGGACCTGGCAAAGAATGTCGTGTTGCGCGGCGCGGCCAGCCGCACCATGGCGCGTCCTGACTTCGGCGCTCTGGGTGCCTTGAGCCTGAACGATTTGACGATGTCCGGTTCCGGCGGCAATCCGAACCTGAAGCCGATCATGTCGAACAACGTCGATGCGGGCGTGGAATGGTACTTCATGCCGAAGTCGCTGATCGCGGTGAACCTGTATCAGATGAAACTGGCTTCGTATGTGACCTACGGTTCGTCGGTGGCGCAGTTCTACAACCAGACCCTGCGTCGCGTGACCGACTACAACATGAGCGCCGCCATCAATACCAAGGCGCGCGTGCGTGGCGTGGAACTGCAGTACACCCAGGATCTGAGCAATGGTTTCGGTTTCAGCGCCAACTACACCTATGCTGATGGCAAGGAAACGGAAGCAGCGCCAAAATCGGCTTGCGCCGAAGACGGCAACTGCGACATGGTCGGTACGTCGAAGAACTCGTACAATCTGTCGGGCTTCTTTGAAAACGCCAAATGGAGCGCACGTCTGAACTACAGCTTCCGCTCCTCCTTCCTGAATGGCCTGGATCGCAAGAGCGCCATTTACCAGGATGATGTCGGCACCGTTTCCGCTTCCATCAACTACAACATCAATGAGTTCCTGACCCTGTCGCTGGAAGGCAAGGACTTGAACGATCCGCTGTTGAAGTCGTATGCATCGACCAAAGACCAGCCGCGCGCGTTCTACAAGAACGGCCGCCAGGTATTCTTCGGCCTGCGTGGCAAGATGTAAGACGTTTTACTTGGTTAATGCCTCCCGGCGGACACCCGGGATGGCATGACAATGGCGGAGCGCAGCTGGCTCCGCCATTTTTTTATTGCAAGATGGTTTTCTTTATATGGTGGGATACATCCGATGACATTACACGCAATGCTGGCTTGCTTCGCCTGCGCGCTGCCGTTGGCAGCCACCGCCGTCCCCGCAGCGCCTCTCCTGGCGCCGGAAGTGGTGGCCTATTATCCCGGCTGGAAATCGGCCGATTTTCCCGTTAACGGGCACAATATTCGCGCCGGCAACGTCAGCCTGATCCAGTATGCGTTTGCCGACATCTGCTGGGATGGCGAACATGGCAATCCCGCGCCCGATGGCGGCGGCGTGAGCGCCTGCCTGGATGCGGACGGCAAGCCGTCGCGGCCGGCCAATGGCAGCATCGTGCTGCCGGCACCGCAAGCCGATGCCGAGAACTTGCGCAAGCTCAATGCGCTCAAGCACAGTAATCCACGGCTGCGCGTCCTGCTGTCGGTGGGGGGCTGGATCTGGTCCAACCGTTTCTCGGACGTGGCCGCCACGCCGGCTGCGCGCCAGGCGTTTATCGCTTCCGCGCTGGAGCTGGTGCGCCGGCATGGCCTCGATGGCGTCGATATCGACTGGGAACATCCGGCCACGGGAGGGATTCCCTGCATCGAAGGCAAGGTTTGCCACCGCATCGACGACAAGGAAAACTATGTGCGCCTGGCCAGCGAGCTGCGCAGCGCATTCGACCGCGCCGGCAAGCAGGCTGCCGGCCGCCATTACCTGATCACCATCGCTGCCGGTGCGCATGCCAGTCTGAGCGATGACAGCGACGCCTCGCCCGGCTGGATGGCCCGCCTGGCCACGCAGCTGGACTGGATCAACCTGATGACCTATGACTACCGCGGCGTGTGGGATGCCGAGAATGGCCAGCTGGCGCCCCTGTATGCCGACCCTGCCGACCCGCAGCGCGGCAAGGCCCTGCATGCGGACGCGACCGTGACGCGCTTCCTGCGCGCCGGCGTGCCTGCCGCCAAGCTGGTACTGGGCGTGCCCTTCTATGGCTATGGCTGGAAGCAGTGCGCCGCCGGTCCCCGCGGCGATGGCCTGTACCAGGCGTGCCAGGGCGCGGCCAGCGGCAATGACGGCTCGCCGACATTCACTTACCGGCACCTGCTCGAGCAGGGCTACCTGGTCGATGGCAAAGGCGCGCGGGGCTTCCAGCGCTACTGGAACGGTGCGTCGCAAGTGCCGTATCTGTACAACCGCGACAGCGGCGTCTTCATCAGCTATGAGGATGCACAATCGGTGGCCGGGAAAGTGCGCTATATCCGCGACAAGGGCTTGCGCGGTGGCATGTTCTGGGAATTGAGCGGCGATGCGCAACATGTGCTGGGCACGGCCCTGGCACCCGTCCTGACGGAGAAACAGCCATGAGCCAGCGCTACCTCGCCCTCGACGTCCTGCGGGGCCTGACCGTGGCCCTGATGATCGTCGTCAATACGCCTGGCGACTGGGGCAGCGTGTATGCGCCGTTCCTGCATGCCGAATGGCATGGTTTTACCTTGACGGACCTGGTCTTCCCCAGCTTTTTGTTTGTCGTCGGCAATGCGCTGGCCTTTGCGCTGGGCAAGTATGAAAACCTGGGACATGGCGCCGTGCTGGCCAAGCTGTGCAAGCGCAGCGCGCTGATCTTCTTGCTGGGCTTCCTGCTGTACTGGTTCCCCTTCTTCAAGATCGACGACGCGGGCCAGTTTGCCTGGTCGTCCCTGTCGCACACGCGCATTCCCGGCGTGCTGCAGCGCATAGCGGTGTGCTACCTGGCCGCCGCCCTGATCCTGCATTACTGGAAGACACGGGGCGCGCTGCTCTTCAGCGCCTGCGCCTTGCTCGGCTACTGGGCCATCCTCGCATGCTTTGGCGACTACAGCTTGCACGGCAATGCGCCGGCCAAGCTGGATTTGATCCTGCTGGGGGACAGCCACCTGTACCACGGCGAAGGCATCGCCTTCGACCCGGAAGGCATCCTGGGCACCTTGCCAGCTACCGTCAACGTCATCGCCGGCTACCTGGCGGGCAGCTTTCTGCGCCAGGCGGCGCCGGCGCGGCTGCGCGCCAGCCTGGTTCAGCTGGCCGTGGCCGGCGTCATCTGCGTGGCCGTGGCCCTGTGCTGGAACGAGGTGTTTCCGATCAATAAAAAGCTGTGGACCAGCTCTTACGTGATGCTGGGCATCGGCCTGGACTTGTTGCTGCTGACCCTGCTGATGTTCATCATTGACGTACGTCAAATGACGGGCTGGACCTACTTCTTTGAAGTGTTCGGCAAGAACACCCTGTTCATCTACCTGGTGTCGGAAGTGCTGGTGATCATCGCGTTTACCGTGCGTATCGGTGACGGCAACCTGTACCAGTGGCTGTACCGGCACGGGTTTACGGGGTGGGTGCCGGCACAGGTGGGATCGCTGCTGTTTGCCGTCAGCTTCATGCTGCTGTGCTGGCTGATCGCTTACGGCATGGACAAGCGCAAGATCTATATCAAAGTCTAGAACTTCAGCTTCAGGCCGTACCGGGTTGCCAGGGCGGTCAACAGCATCATCAGGGCGGTGACGGCGGCGGCATTCCACAGGCCGGCCGCGCCGCCCGTTTCCAGGTAAGGCCACCAGAAACGGGGCAGGTGCAGCACGGCCGCCAGCTGCTGCCACAGGTCGGGCACGATGTAGGCGAACAGGGCATTGGTGCCGGCGGGCAGCAGCACCACTGCCCAGGCGCGCCAGCGCCACACGTCGATGACGATGTAGAACGCCAGGAACAGGGCCAGGATGATGGCGCTGCAGACCAGGGTGTAGGATTCCGTCGCCGCAATCTTGTTGATGTGGTGATACGGCCGCAGCAGCAGGCCAGCCACAAGCAGGCCCAGCGCGAACCACGCCATGAAACGTATCCTCTGGCCATGGTTCAGGGCCGCGCCACGCAGGAACAACTGGCCCACCAGGGTGCCGGCCAGCACATTGGCCGCCGTCGAGCCCAGCACCTGCGGCACGTTGACGAAGGCGTTCACGCCTGCCGGCAGGAAATCGAGGCTGCCGGCCGTGCCCCCCATGTACAGCACGATCAGCATGGCAAGCGTACCCATCAGCGCCGTGCCGCTGCCGTGGCACGCCAGGTACAGCAGGCTGCACAGCAGATACGCCCAGCCTATCATGCCGAGGATGCCCCACCAGGACGGTTGCAGCCAGGTGCTGGAAAACTCGCTGTTCAGTTCTCCGCGGAACGTCGCCAGCAGGAACAGCATCAGCGCGCCGCCTGCGGCCAGTTCCAGCTTGCCGGCACCCTGGCGCCACAGCAGTATCATGGCCCCATAAAACAGCAGGAAATACACGGCGTGCGGCAGCAGCGCCGCCTGTGCATCGTAGCGGTAGGCATTCGCCAGCACCACGCCGGCCAGCATCAGGCTGGCGGAACGCCACAGCAGGCGTCCCAGCAAGGCTGGCGTGACCTGGCCGCAATGGCGCTGCAAGGCCAGCGGAATGGCCATGCCCACCATGAACAGAAAGCCGGGAAAGACCAGGTCAGGCAGAGTGATGCCGTCGGCGCGGGGACCCGCATGTTCGAGCCACCAGGCTATGCCGGGCATGCCGGCCAGATAGTTGACCCAGATCATGGTGACGATCACGAAGCCGCGGAAGGCGTCCAGGCTGATCAGGCGTTCGGTGGCGGGGGAGGTGGCTGGCGGCATGGAAGGAGGGAAAAGGTCGAAAAAAAAGCAGCCCCGGCCTGAGCCGGGAACCGCTTTGTGCGTGCTGTCGGGAGCAGGAATTACTGGGCCGCTGCTGCCGGTGCTGCCGCTGCCGTGGCAGGACGGTTCAGCCACAGGATCCAGTAGCGGGCCAGGTCGCCCACGCCGTCGCCGCCCTTGACCGTTTCCAGGACCTTGATGGCTTCATCTTTCTTGCCTGCCATGGCGTAGGAATAGCCGAGGCGCAGCTTGGCATCTTCAACGCGCTTCAGGCCGCCCTTGGCGATACCTTTCTGTATCAGGTCGATACCTTTGTCGAACTGGTCCATCGTCACGAAGGCGTAGCCCAGGTTGATCAAGCCCGTGCCATCCTTGCTCTTCATGGCCGACGCTTCGCCGCTGGCGATGTTTTTCGCATCGTCGGCAGCGGCCTTGGCGGCCTGGTCGCGCAGTTTCTTGTGCTTGGCGGCATTCGCGCCCGTGCCCAGCACGCCTTTGGCAAAGCCGGCGTCGATGACTTTTTTCGCTTCCGTCGGGAAGGCGTTTTGCAAGGCAATTTCAGCCATGTCGCTGTAGTCCTGTGGCGGCATGGTGTCGACGGCCTTGAATTGCAGGCGCAGCACGTCCAGCGCGAAGCGGTCCGAGTAGCCGGCCTTGCCCTGCAGGCGGCCCAGCAGGTCGCTCCAGTAGTCGTCCGACGGGTAGTAGCGCACCAGGTTTTCCATGGCTACCAGGTAGGTCGCCGGATCCTTGCTCTTCGAGCCCGTATTGGCCAGCAATTGCAATTCCTCGATGGTCGGCGTCTTGCCCGCTTGCTGCTTGGCCGTCAGGTCGGCCATCAGCTCCTGTTTCGCGCGCGCGAAATCGTTGCTGAAGTAATAGGAACGGATGATGTAGGGACGCATGGTAGTCGCGTCGCCCGTTGCCGTCTGGTAGCGCGTGAACCATTTGATGGCGTTCGGGTAATCCTTGGCGTTGTAGTGGTAGTTGGCCAGTGCCTGGATGAAATCGCCTTCCGATTTCTTGTCCAGCTTGCCCGATTCGATCACTGCTTCCAGCGCCGTCATGGCCATGGGCGCATTGTTGGTGGTGGAGGCCAGCGCCACGCGCAGGCGGTTCAGCACGAACGTTTCATACGGCGTCAGGGCCGGTATGGCGGCAGCCTGGTCGATGCGGCTTTGCACGTCGGCGTAGTTTTTGGCATCCATCGATGCCTTCACGGCAGTCGGATCGAGCAGCTTGAACACTTCTGGGCGCACCGAATCTGCCGGAGCGGCAGCTGCGGCGGCAGCTGGCTTGGCATCCTGCGCGTGCGACAGGGATGGCAGGAAGTTCAGGCCGATGGCGGCCAGGAGCAGGCTGAGACGGGCAAGACGGAATTGGGACATGGTCAATCCTTCAATCAATAACAAAAATACGCACCGGCACTGGCAGCCGCAACATCGTGCAGTGGCATTGCCAGAGGGGCAAGGAAGCTCGAAAAAACACACATTCTGCCAGTCTGCCTGCATAAGTCAAACAGAAGCGGCATGATACTAAGCGGCTATTGTCACATAAACGGCTGAGCGGGTGCGGCAAACGTGCGCGCCAGGGCTTGCCCTGCAGCATCGAACAGCAGGCAGCGCTGCGGCGGCAGATGCAGGCGCATGGCGTCGCCCGCCTGGCGCAAGCCATCCTCGGCCGGCAGCTTGACGGCCAGCATCTCGGCCGGCATCCCGGCCACGGCTGGCATGCTGGCGTACACGATGGCCACGTCGCCCAGGTATTCGACATGGCTGACGGTGACATCGACCGCGTTGTCGCCCGCCGCGCCCCCGTCCTGCAGGCTCACATGCTCGGCGCGCACGCCCAGGGTCAGCCGGCCGCCCGGCGCCACGGCATCGCCCTGCGCCGCGACCTCGATCACGGCGCCGCCGGGCAGGCGCACGGTCACCGTGCCGGGGCCGCAGGCGACGGCTTCGCAGGCGATGAAGTTCATCTTCGGCGCGCCCAGGAAACCGGCCACGAACAGGTTGCCGGGATTGTTATACAGTTCGTGCGGACTGCCCACCTGTTCGATGCGCCCGCCGTTGAACACGACGATGCGCTCGCCCAGGGTCATGGCCTCGACCTGGTCGTGCGTGACGTAGATCATGGTGGTCTTCAATTCCTGGTGCAGGCGCGAGATTTCCACGCGCATCTGCACGCGCAGAGAAGCGTCGAGGTTCGACAGCGGCTCATCGAACAGGAACACCTTGGGTTTGCGCACGATGGCGCGGCCGATGGCCACGCGCTGGCGCTGGCCGCCCGACAGGTCCTTCGGCTTGCGCTTGAGCAGAGGCGTGATCTGCAGGATCTCGGCCGCGCGCTCGACGGCGGCGCGCACCTCGGCTTTCTTATGTCCGGCCAGGCTCAGGGCGAAGGCCATGTTTTCGTACACCGTCATGTGCGGGTACAGCGCGTAGCTCTGGAAGACCATGGCCAGGCCCCGCTCGGCCGGCGCGATGTCGTTGGCCAGCTGGCCGCCGATGTGCAGCTCGCCATCCGTGATGTCTTCCAGTCCCGCGATCATGCGCAGCAGGGTGGATTTGCCGCAACCGGACGGGCCCACGAAGACGACGAATTCGCCGTCGCGGATGTCGAGGTCGATGCCGTGGATGACGGGATGCTTGTCGTCGTACAGCTTGACGATATTCTTTAAAACGATATGTGCCATGAAGTGGTTCTATCCTAGCTGGCGCTGGCTGGCGCTTGTGGTGACTCGGCCTTGGTCAGGTCGGGTTGGTCGGCGGTGTCCTTGGGCCCGATGCGCATGAAGCGCGACAGGATCAGTACGGGCACGGCCGACACCAGCACCCACAGGAAAAAGGTCTTGTAGCCGAGCGCCGTCTGGATGTCGCCGCTGATCATCTTGAACAGCACGAAACCGAGCTGCATCACGCCCGTGGCGAACGCATAGTGGGCCGTCTGGTACTTGCCGACGGAGACCACCTGCATCATGAACAGGATCAGGCCGACGAAGCCGAAGCCGTAGCCGAACATTTCCACGCTGAGCGCAGCCGTGATCAGGGTCAGGTCGGTGGGCAGGCTGTGGCTCAGGTAGTAGAACACCAGGTTCGGCAAGTTCATGGCCAGGATCAGGAACAGCATGGCGCGCTTGAGGCCCAGCCAGGAGGTGAAATAGCCGCCGCCTATGCTGCCCAACAGGAAAGCGACGGTGCCGGCCGTGCCGTACACGGCGCCCACTTCCGTCGTCGACAGGCCCAGGCCGCCCAGTTCGCGCGCTTCGCGCAGGAACAGCGGGCCGATGGTCTGCACTTGCGCCTCGCCGGCGCGGAACAGGATGATGAAGGCGATCATGCCCCAGATGCCGGGCTTTTTCAGGAAGTCCACCAGCACGTCCCACAGGGTGCGGCTGATGCCGGCCACGCTCTTGTCGGCCACGGCAGCGTTGCGCACCTGCGGCAGCGCCCACAGGTGATACGCGGCCAGCGACAGCATCATGGCGCCGATGATCAGGAAAATCACGGACCAGGCAGGCTTGACGCCGATATTCTTTTCCAGGTAGCCGGCCAGGATCACCAGGCCGCCCAGCGAGATGAACTTGCCCGCGTTGAAGAAGGCGCCCTGCCAGCCCGCGTAGGCAGCCTGCTGCTTGTCGGACAGGCTGGCGATGTACAGGCCGTCGCAGACGATGTCGTGCGTCGACGACGCCAGCGCGGCGACGAACAGCACGGCGATGCAGGCGGCAAACCACAGCGGCGTTTGCAGGGCCAGCGCGATCAGGCCCAGGCTCAGGCCACCGAGGAACTGGAACAGCACCACCATGGTCTTCTTGCTCGACGCCAGTTCCAGGAAGGGACTCCACAGCGACTTGAAGACCCAGGCAAAGCCGATCAGGCCCGTCCAGCGGGCGATCTGGTCGTTCGGCACGCCCATGCTCTTGAACATCAGCCCGGCCACCAGGGCCACGGCGTAAAACGGCAGGCCCTGGGCGAAGTACAAGGTGGGCACCCACGAAATCGGGCTGCGGACGCCGCCCTTGCTACTGTTGCTGCTGATGTGCTTGTCGTTCATGGATGCTTCCTCGGGTCGTCTTGAAAGTCGGGTGTCACGTTGGGAACAAAGGCGGCGTTCAATGGCAGCGCCGCCTGGCCTCGGCCATGATGATGCGATCGGCCGCCTCCTGCGCATAGATGCCGCTGCCGGCCGGGTAGCGCGCGGCCATGGCCGCCAGGCGCTGCAGCCGCGCGCCAGCCGCCTGCAGCGGCAGGGCGCCCGATGCCAGCGCGGCGCTGACGTCGTCCAGCGCGGCCGGCAGCTGCGCGGCATCGGCCAGCATGGCCATGTCGGCGCCGGCGGCCAGGGCGCGCGCGCCCACATGTTCGCCCTGCGCGCCGATGCCTGGGGTGAGCAGCACGCCGCCGTAGCCCCACTGCTGGCGCAGCAGGCCGTGCATGACCGCGTGCGACAGGCTGGCGGGCTGGCGCGGGTCGAGGGCCGGGTAGGCCACGTGCGCGCTCATCATCGAAGCCGTCTGCGCGACGGCCTGGCGAAACGGCACGAAATCGTGTTCCTCCAGCTGCGAGCGGGTCTTGTCGACGCTGGGCAGGGGGCCGCCATCGCTGCGCTGCGGCAGGTACAGCCTGGCGCAGCAGGCCACGCCCTCGGCCTGGCAGCCCGCCGTCCACGCCTGCGCCATGGCGGCCGCCAGCAGCGGGTCGCCCCCAAACGCGTGCGCGGCATCAGGGGCCTGTCCGGCAGCGGCGTCGAGATTGAGCAGGGGCGCCAGCAGCCAGTTGATGCCCAGTGCGCGCAAGCCGCGCGCCGTCGCCGCGCCCGTGCCGTTGGCCAGTTCCGCGTCGCCGACGGCGCACAGCTGCATGGCGCCGGGCGGCTGCGGCAGCCAGGCGGGGTAGGCGGACGGCATGCCTGCCAGGTCGAGGGCGATCAGCGCCTGCGGACCCAGGGCGCGCCGCAAGTCCGTGTTCAGGCGCATCAGCTGCGATGCATCGCGCACATTGGCCGCGCGCAGGCAGACGGCGCGGATGCCGTTTTGCTGCAGCCATTGCGCCGTGGCCGCATCGAGCTCGGTGCCGGGCATGCCCGTCATCAGCAGCTGTCCAGCCAGCAGGCGCAGGTCGGTGGCGATGGCGGCGCTCATTTGACGGCGCCGTCCATGCCGCGCATGAAGAAGCGCTGGGTGAACAGGAACGCCAGCAGGGTCGGCACGATGGTGATCAGGGTGCCGGCGGCGACCACGCGCGTGCTGCTGCCGAAGGTGCCGCGCAAATACAGCACGCCCACGGACAGGGGGAATTCATCGGGTTTGCTCATGACGATGGACGGCCAGATGTATTCATTCCACGATTCGACGGCCGTCAGGATGCCGACGGTGGCCAGCCACGGCGTGATCAGCGGCAGCATAATGCGGCTGAAGATCACCCACTCGGAGGCGCCATCGACCCTGGCCGCATCGATCAGGTCTTGCGGCACTTCCTCGAACGCCTGCTTGAGCAGCAGGATGGCCACGGCCGTTACCACGTTGGGCAGGATCACGCCCGTGTAGGTGTCGACCAGGCTCATTTGCGTGATGGTGATGAAGTTGACGAGGAAGTTCACTTCCGACGGCAGCACCAGGGTGGCGAGGATCAGGCCGAACACCAGCTTGCGGCCGCGGAATTTCAGGCGCGCCAGCGGATACGCGGCCAGTGAGCACAGCAGCAGTTTCCAGAACACGGTAAACACGGCGATCAGCACGGAGTTCTTGAAGAACGACCAGATGGGGATGGCCTGGAACACTTCGATGAAGTTGTCGAAGGACGGCGCCTTCGGCCAGAAGGTGGGCGGGAAGGCGAAGATATTGCCTTCCGTGGAAATGGCCGTCACCAGGGTCCACCAGAACGGGAAGACGCAGACGACGGCGATCGCGCACAGCACGGCATAGTGGCCCGCATATTGGCCAAGCAGCTGCAAGCGGGTTTTCAGGGGGCGGGAACGGGTTTTCATGGTCATTCCCCTGTCAGCGGTGCTTGGGTTTGAGGTAGCGCAGGCAGAGCAGCGCGATGCCGATGCAGAACAGCGAGACGACGAAGCTGGCCGCCAGCGCGCGCGGCAGCTTCAGGTGCTTGAGGCCCTGGTCGTAGGCGTAGTACAGGGCCGTGAATGTGGAATTCATGGGGCCGCCCTGCGTCAGCACGTCCACTTCCTGGTACGCCTTCAGGGCCGCCAGCACGGACAGGATGGAGCACAGCATGATGGTGGGGCGCAGCATCGGCACGGTGATCTTCCAGAAACGCTGCCAGCGGCTGGCGCCATCGAGCATGGCCGCTTCCTGCATGTCCGACGGGATGGCCTGCAGGGCCGCCAGGTACATCACCATGTACCAGCCCAGGCCGCGCCACAGGGTGACGAACATGACGGCAAACAGGGCCAGGCTGTCGTTCGTCAGCCAGCCCACGGGCGCGTTCACCAGTTTTAACGTCATCATCACGTAATTGAGCGCGCCCTGCTCGTGGAACATGAAGCCCCACATGATGCCGACCACGGAAACGGTGGTCACCACGGGCACGTAGAAGGCGGCGCGGAACAGGCGGATGCCGGGCAGGCGGTTGTTCACCAGCACGGCCAAAGTGATGGCGCCCACCTGCACGAAGGGCACCATCAGCAGGAACATCAGCGAATTTTTCAAGCCCGAGACGAACATCTCGTTGTTGAAGATGTAGCGGAAGTTATCGAGGCCGACGAAGCGCGTCTCGCGTATCAGGCTGTAATCGGTAAAGGCCAGCACGGAGCCATAGCCGACGGGCCAGAAGGAAAAGGTGGCCAGCAGCAGCAGGGCGGGGGCCAGGAACAGCCAGGCTTGCACGGTGTGGCGGTGGGCGAGTTTCATGGTGTCCTCAGTGGCGCGGCAACGTGGCCAGCTTCTTGTTCCAGATGGCGACGGCCTGGTCCAGCGCCTGCTTCACGTCCTGCTTGCCCGTCACGCCCGCCTCGACGGCTTTTACCAGCGAGCGGCGCAGCTCGTCGTAGTCGTCGATGCCGGCCACGTACAGGGTGCGCGAGTGGCCCATCGACAGGGCGCCGGCTGCGACGGCCTTCTCGGCCGCGCCCGCGTTCTGCGGCGTGGCGAGGAAAAACGGGTCGGCCGCCGCCTTGACGGTGGTGGGGAAGACGCTGGCCTGGCGCGCGAAGTCCAGCTGGTTGGCGTCGTTCGTCAGGAAGCGCGCGAACTTGCCGACCGACGGCAGCAGGCGTGCCGGCACGCCCTTGGGAATGGCGAAGTGCACGAGCCAGCCGCCATCGGCGATGCCCGTCGGGCCCAGCGGCGCGGGCGCCACGTCGGTGACGGCGTAGATGTCTTTCGCGTCGCCGCGGATGCGCTGCATGGCCGTGGGCGGCGCCAGCAGCATGCCCAGGCGGCCGCCCTTGTAGGCGTCGATCACGGCGGGGAAGTTATCTTCGGCGAACAGGCTTTCCTTCAGCAGGCCGCCGGCCTTGTAGGTGTCGGCCAGCTTTTGCACGAGCGCCACGTGCTGCGGCGAATTGAAGACGGCACGGTTGTTGGCGATGACGGACAGGCCCTGCTGCATGAACAGGCCGTCGATCTTCGACAGCGCGGGGGCGATGCCCGCCTTGCCCGTGCGTTGCGCGATCTGGCGCGCGAACGCCAGCTGTTCGTCGAGGCTGGCGGGGCCGCGCGTGAGCCCGGCCTGCCTGAAGATGTCGGTATTGAAGGCGATCACCGCGACATTGCTGTACATGGGGAAGCCATAGGTGTGGCCCTTGAAGCGCAGGTCTTCCAGGGCGCTGGGAATGTAGCTGGCGCGCGCCTGCGCGATCAGGCCATCGACGGGCGTGAGCAAGCCGTCGCGCGCGTATTCGTCGGCCCAGGGCACGTTCAGGCTGACCAGCGCGGGCGGCGTGCCGGCCACGATGCGCGTGACCAGCTTGGTCTGGATGACGTCCCACGGGAAGTCGATCCATTCGATCTTGACGTCGGGATTCTGCGCCTCATAGCGCGCCACCACCGCATTGAAATACGGCGTGAACTTGGGCTTCATGCTGAAGGTCCAGAATTCGATTTTCTCGGCGGCCCATGCCTGCGGCGCGAGCAGGCCCGCACAGGCAAATGCTGCCAACAGTCTCTTGATCGTCATTTTTATCCTGGAGCGCGGGGCTCCAATGTCCATGAGTCTGCGGCGCGGGTACATGCCCTTGCCGTCGCTTATATTCGTGTCCTGCGGACGGCAGCTTCGCCCCGTGCCGGGGGCGAAGCTGCCGGATACTGCTTAATTGGTCTTGGTGACCTTGCTCAGGTGGCGCGGCGCATCCGGGTCCATGCCGCGCGCGGCCGACAGTTTCGCCGCCATCACGTAGAAGGACTGGATAGCGACGATCGGATCGAGATCGGGCGTGGCCGCCACGGGCAGGGTCAGGTCGCGTTCGGTCACGTCGGCGGGGGCCGCCAGCAGGACCTTGGCGCCGCGGCCGCGCATCTCTGTTGCCAGTTGCAGCAGGCCTGCCTGGGTCGGGCCGCGCGTGGCGAAGATCAGCAGCGGGTAGCCGTCTTCGATCAGGGCCATCGGGCCGTGCTTGATTTCGGCGCCGCTGAAAGCTTCCGCCTGCAGGGCCGAGGTTTCCTTGAATTTCAAGGCCGATTCCAGCGCCACGGGGAAGCTGATGCCGCGGCCCACGACCATGATGTTGCGGGCCGGCGCCAGCACGTCGATGGCGGGCGACCAGTCGACGCGGGTCGCTTCGAGCAGCGCTTCGGGCAGCGCTTCCAGGCCCGCCTGCAGTTCGGGATCATTCTGCCACTGGGCCACCATGCGGGCGCCGGCAACGAGGCTGGTAATGAAGCTCTTGGTGGCGGCGACGCTTTGTTCCTTGCCGGCGCGCAGGGGCATGGCCCACTCGGCGGCGTGCGCCAGCGGCGAGTCGATGTCGTTGACCAGGGCCACGGTGGTGGCGCCGCCGTCGCGGAAGTAGCGGATCGGTTCGACCACGTCAGGGCTCTGGCCCGATTGCGAGATCGAGATGGCCAGGGTGTCGCGCGTCACCAGCGGCGACTTGTTCAGGGTCACCAGCGACATCGGCAGGGACGCCACGACGCGGCCCAGGCGCGCCATGATCAGGTAGGCGACGTAGTTGCAGGCGTGGTCGGAGCTGCCGCGCGCGATGGTCAGCGCGGTCGAGAACGAGGTGCTCCTCAATTTGCGGCCCAGTTCCGCGTAGCGTTCCGTGTCGCTGGCCAGTTGCAGGGCGACGCATTCGGCGGCGGAAACGGCTTCTTTAAGCATCATTGAGGTCACAGATTTCTCCTTCTATATACACAGCTTTGAGTTTGAGATCGCGATCGAGTACCACCAGATCGGCGTAAGTGCCGGGGGCCAGCCGGCCACGTTCTTCCAGGCCCAGATAATCGGCGGCGTTGGTCGACACGCGCTTGGACGCGTCGGCCAGGTCCAGTCCCAGTCCCACCAGGTTGCGCAGCGCCTGGTCCAGGGTCAGGGTGCTGCCCGCCAGGGTGCCGTCGGGCAGGCGCACGCCGCCCATGCATTTCTGCACGGCGTGGCGGCCCAGCATGTATTCGCCGTCCGGCATGCCGGTGGCGGCGGTGGAATCGGTGACGCAGTACAGGCGCGGGATGGCGCGCAGGGCCACCTTGATGGCGCCCGGATGCACGTGCAGCAGGTCCGGTATCAGTTCGGCGTATTCGGCGTGCGCCAGGGCGGCGCCGACCATGCCGGGCTCGCGGTGGTGCAGGCCGCTCATGGCGTTGAACAGGTGCGTGAAGCCCACGGCGCCATGCTCCAGCGCGGCCACGCCGTCTTCATACGAACCGAGCGTGTGGCCGATCTGCACGCGCACGCCGGCGTCGGCCAGCGAGCGCACCAGCTCCAGGTGGCCGGCGATTTCCGGCGCCACGGTGATGACGCGCAGCCTGGCCAGCGTTTGCAGGCGTTCGATTTCGGCCAGGGTGGCGGCGCGCGCGTAGTTGGGCTGCGCCCCCAGCTTGCCGGAATTGATGTACGGGCCTTCCAGGTGGGCGCCCAGCACGCGTGCCGTGTTCGGGCGGCGGTTGTTGGCCGCGATGCCGATGGCCGTCAGGGCCATGTCGATGTCTTCCGGCGGCGCCGTCATGGTGGTGGCCAGCAGGCTGGTGGTGCCGTGGCGCGCATGGATGCCGGCGATCGTGTACACGGCTTCGCCGCCTTCCATGATGTCCTTGCCGGCGCCGCCATGCACGTGCAGGTCGATAAAGCCGGGCAGGATGTAATCGTCGCCGTTGTTCGACGGGTGGAGGGAATCGCCCGTGATGCTGTCGACCCGCTCGCCGAAGGCGATGGCGCCGTGGATCCAGCCGCCTGGGGTAAGGATATTGCCTTTGATAGTGCTGCTCATCTGCGCGACTCCGCTACGAATTCATAATAATCACTGCGGCAATACGAGTGGGTCAGTTCCACCGCCGCGCCGTTGTCGAGATAACTGACACGGGTGATGTGCAGCATGGCTTCACCCGTCTTGATATTGGCCAGCTTGGCCTGTTCCGCCGTGGCGTTGACGGCGCGGATATGCTGCAGTGCGCGCATCGGGATGGTGCCGCGCGACTCCAGGTAGCCGTACAGCGAATCGGTGACCTGCTGCGGGTCCGGCATGTACAGCGCGGGGATGGTGGTGGTCTCGATCGCCATCACCACTTCGTCGGCCGTGCGCAGGCGGCGCAGGCGCGCCACCGGCATGTGCGGCGACAGGCCCAGCGACAGCAGTTCCAGCGGCGCGGCCGCGCCGATATCGCGCTGCAGCCAGCGCGAGCCGGCCGTGAATCCCCGCTGGCGCAATTCTTCCGAAAAGCTCGTCAGGCGCGACAGCGGCTGTTCCAGCTTGGGCGTGATGTAGGTGCCCGAGCCGCGCTTGCGCGTCAGCATGCCCCGGTCGCACAGCATGTCGATGGCCTTGCGCGCCGTGACGCGCGAGATTTCCAGGATTTCCGACAGCACGCGCTCCGAGGGCAAGGCCTGGTTGGCGCGCCAGTCGCCGCTGGCGATGCCGTCCGACAGCATGTTCGCCAGCTGCATGTAGAGCGGCGTGTCGCTGGCGGGATTGGGTTTGAAGGAGGACAGTTTGGCCAGCATGGTCATTGCTCCTGCAAGTGCTTGCGTATCAGGCGCAGGCCGCCTGCCGCCGAGTCGCCCTGTGCCGGCACGACCAGTTGCAACAGTTCCGCCGGCAGGTAGGCCGACAAGGGGGCCGCCAGGCCGCCGCACAGGGCCACGGGCAAGGTGCCGGCCGGGTCGAGGGCCCTGGCGATCAGGGCGATCTGCTGGCCCGCATCGACCAGGATGGTGCGCGCCACTGCATTGGTGGCCGCGTGTTCGAGCACCAGCCGTGCCAGTTGCGCGAAGGTGGTCTGGCTGGCGGCGGCCAGCCACACCTGCATGGCGTCGCGCTGGCCGCCGCAGGCGTCGATGACGGCCGTGGCGAAGGCGCTGCCGGGCACGCGTCCGTCGACCACCTGCTGCACGTGGTTGATGGCGCGCATGCCGATCCAGGCGCCGCCCGCTTCGTCGCCGGAGGGGAAGCCCCAGCCGCCCACTTCGTGACGGCTGCCGTCCGCATGCAGCACTTCGCCCACGCTGCCCGTGCCGATGGCCACGATGGCGCCAGGCTGGCCCGCGTGCGCGCCCAGCAGGGTGGTCAGGGCATCCGATTCGAGCGCGACGGCGGCATAGCCGGGATTGTGTTCGATGAAGCTGGCGGCCCACTGTTTATTGTGCACGCCGGCCAGGCCCAGGCCGATGGCCATGCGCTGCAGGGGCGGCTGTTCCAGGCCGGCGGCGCGGAAGGCCAGGGTGACGGCATGCGCCACGGACGTCCAGGCCCGCTCGATGCCCAGGCCCAGGCCGGAAGGGCCGCTTTGTCCTTGCGCCAGTTCGTGGCCATCGAGGCGCGCCAGGCGTACGCGGGTGCCGCTGCCCCCGCCGTCGACGCCGATTATGTATTCGATCATGTTATGCAGCCCCGCGTTTGGTTGATTGCGCCTGTCTCGGTTCTTTTATTTCTCGGGCGGCGAAAAAGCTGAAGGCACTATATTGTCGCCTCGATGGCTTGTCAACAGGTATTTAAGTGGTATTAATAAATGCCCGGCGGCATACCGCGCCACGCCCGAGGGTGTGGTTGCAAGTGATTGTTAATAAAGGATATTTTTCCTGTTGAGAATGGTATTGAAATTGGCCTTGTTTAATGCCAATTTTTCCTGACTGGTCTGTGCCGTGCGCTGTAGTGTTGCTTCCGCGCATGCTTGGCAAGGGGCGCCATGAAGAGTAAAGTCCGCCTTTTACACCTGAGTTGGAAGAGCATGATGAACGACAAGGCAGCAAAGAGCGCATATTGGGACGACTGGCAGCAAGAGGCGCTGGCCGCCGGCGTGTCGGCGCCGCTGGCGGCGCTGGGCATGGAACTGATGCGCACGCACCGCAAGAACCGCTGGCCGAAGGATTTCCTGGGCCGCGAAAGCGATGGCCCGGTCATGATCGAAATGTGCCTGGAAGACGAGGCGGAAACGGAATTGTTCTTTATCGAGAACCTGTATCCCTACGATGCGGCGCTGATCGAAAAGACGCGCCGCCGCCTGTGCCTGCACTGAGAGTGCGCTGACGCGTGACTGGAACGGCCGCCTTGTGCGGCCGTTTTGCTTTTCGGGTGGCATTTTCATGGGGGAGTGTCATAATGGCCCAGGCATTTCCGCCCAGGCATGGAGTTGATAATGAGCAAGGCACAGGACAGCAAGAAGGAAGCCAAGAAGGAACCGGCCAAGACCATGAAGGAAAAGAAGGAAGCCAAGAAGGTCAAGAAAGAAGAGCGCAAGCGCTGACCATGCGCGTGCGCCGTTCATTGACGCGCCCGTGGCGTTCGCCGGCCCTGCTGGCGGCGTTCGCCGTACTGGCCTTGGGCACGCCTGTGTCCGGCGTGCTGGCGCAGCAAAAGGCGCCGCCATCCACCTTCGGGCAAGTGGTGGGCAATGCCGTGCTGTGCATCGACCAGATCGACAACAAGGCTTTCTATGCCTATCTGCTGACGGCCTTCGGTCCTGCCTACAAGCATGAAGGGGGCGCCTACTGGTTCCGCACGGACGCTACCCTGTGGGGCGCGCCCATTACCGACGTGATCGTCAGCGACGACACCAGTCCCCTCGTCTTCATGGGCGTGGTGGCGGACTCGACGCCGGAAAAGCTGGAGCCGGCCATTCGCGGCGCTTCCGGCCTGCGTTTCAATAAACTCGACAATTCTGCCTTTCCCGTCCGCGGTTCCGTGCCTGGCAGTAAAATCGTCTACTTCCGTAGCAAGGCGAAAGTCTATTGCGCCAAATACAAGCCGTTGCCGCCCGCCCGCACCCGATGAGGGGTTCGGCTTGCCGCCGCGCATTTTGATCGTTTCATCCGCAGGGTCTCCATGTACACGCATTATTTCCAGCTCAAGCAATCGCCGTTCTCGATCGCCCCCGATCCCCGCTACCTGTTCATGAGCGAGCGCCACCGCGAAGCGCTGGCGCATTTGCTGTATGGCGTGGGCAGCGGCGGCGGCTTCGTGCTGCTGACGGGAGAAATCGGCGCCGGCAAGACCACCGTGTGCCGTTGCTTCATGGAACAGATTCCGGAAAACTGCCAGCTCGCCTATATCTTCAATCCGAAACTGTCCGTCGAGGAATTGCTGCATTCGATCTGCGAAGAATTCCATATCGCCCTGGCGCCCGGCGTGGCCAGCGTGAAAGGCTATGTCGACGCCATCAATGCGCACCTGCTGGCCAGCCATGCGCAGGGCAAGAATAATGTGCTGATCATTGACGAAGCGCAAAACCTGTCCGCCGCCGTGCTGGAGCAGCTGCGTTTGCTGACCAACCTGGAGACGAGCGAGCGCAAGCTGCTGCAGATCATCCTCATCGGCCAGCCGGAATTGCGCGCCATGCTGGCGCGGCCGGAACTCGAGCAGCTGGCGCAGCGCGTGATTGCCCGCTATCACCTCGGTTCGCTGACGGCCGAGGAAACGGCCAGCTATGTCCGCCACCGCCTGGCCGTGGCGGGCGGCACGGCGCAGACGCCGTTCGGGCCGCGCCTGATGGCGCAGATCCATGGCTTGAGCCATGGCGTGCCGCGCCGCATCAACCTGCTGTGCGACCGCGCGCTGCTGGGCGCCTACGTGGAAAACCAGCCGCAGGTGACGCGCCAGATACTGCGCCGTGCCGCCGAGGAAGTGTTTGCCGAGGCGGGCGCCGGCGCGCCACGCGTTGCCGGCTTGCGCTGGCCGCATGTGGCGGGCGGCGTGCTGGCCGGCGCCGTGGTCACTGCCGCGCTGGCCTGGCATTTCATGCCGCGTCCGTCCGCCGTGCCCCCTGTGCCTGCCCTGGCCGCTTCCGTGCCGGCCGCCTCCGCTGCGGCGCCTGCCGCCGCTGCCGCGCCCGCATCCGCCAGCGTGCCGGACCGCAACGCCGTGCTGCGCCAGCTGGCCGCCCTGTGGGGCGAGCAGTTGCCGGCCGGCGACGCTTGCCAGGCGGGCGCGCGCGCCGGCTTGCGCTGCCTGCACAGCCGGGGCGGCATCGCCGAGTTGCGCGTGCTGGACCGTCCCGCCATGCTGACCTTGCGCGACGGGGAGGGGATGGAACAGCTGGCGCTGCTGACGCGGCTGCAGGACGAGACGGCCACCGTGCTGCTCGATGGCAAGCCGCAAAGCGTGCCGCTGGCCCAGCTGGCGCAGCGCAGCGATGGCAGTTTCACCACTTTCTGGCGCGCCCCGCGCAACTGGCGCGACGAGGTGCCAGCGGGCGCCCGCGGCGCCGACGTGGACTGGCTGGCGCAGCGCCTGGCGCAACAGCAGGGCTTGCCGGCACCGGCCGCCAATCTGCCGCTCGATGCTGAGATGCAGCGCCTGCTGCGCGTGTTCCAGCAGAGCCAGAACCTGCGGGCCGATGGCCTGGCGGGCCCGAAAACGTTCATACGCCTGATGCAACTGGGTGACAATTCGGAGCCGCGCCTGAGCAGCGTAGCTCCTGCCGTGGCAGCGCCCGCTGCGACGGCGATGGTGGCGGGGAAATAAGATGTCCTACATACTTGAAGCACTGAAAAAATCGCAGGCCGAGCGCCAATTGGGCGAGTTGCCATCGATTCACGCACCGCAGGTGCAGCTGCACGATACTGCAGCGTCCGCTTCTGCGCGGCGCACGCCCGTCTGGCTGGCGCTGGGCGGCGTGAGCGTGGCCGTGGCTGCCGCACTGCTGCTGTGGCAACCCTGGCAGGCGGGTGCGGCGGCGCCTGCGGCCGCGCCCGCTGCAGCCGTGCTGGCCCAGGCCGCGCCCGCGCCAGCGCCCGCACCCATAGCCGTGCCAGCCGCTCAGCCAGCTGCGGCGACAGTGCCGGCTCCGGCTCCGGCGCCCGTCGTCACGCCGGCCCCATCCGCGCCACTGGCAGCCACCGCTGCGCCCGTGCACCACGCCAGGCCCGTGCCGGAACCGCAGCAGGAGACGCCGGGACAGGCCGCGCCGCCCGTTTCCGTTCCTGCTCCCGCTCCCGTGCCCGCCGTGCCTGCGCCTGCGCCTGCGCCTGGCGCCGAGGACAACGTGCCCGGCATGCGCGACTTGCCCGAGCCGATACAGCGGCAGATCCCGCCCGTCACCATCGGCGGCTATATCTATTCGAAGAATCCGGCCGACCGCCTGTTGTTGATCGACAAAGTCCTGCGCCACGAGGGCGAGGAACTGGCGCCCGGCCTGGTGCTGGAAAAGCTGCAGCCGAAGGCAGCCATCTTCAGTTTCAAGGGCTACCGCTACCGCGTGCCGTATTGAGTTGTTGCGCATCAAGGCCGGGCTGTAGCAGCTGAACGATACTGGCCTGGCCTGGTCGAACCAGAATTGCTGCGCCCGTGCGCGTGGCCGGGGAGTTCCGATGATCGCTGCCGTAGCTGCTGCCGAGGGTGCGTTGGATGCGGATGCGCCGGGAAACCTGGCGCGCATCGACCACATCGTCGTGCTGATGATGGAAAACCGCTCGTTCGACCACATGCTCGGCTACCTGAGCCTGGAAGGCGAGCGCGCCGACATCGACGGCTTGCAGGCCGGCCATGCCAACCTGCATGCTGGCAAGACGTATCGCGTGCACCATTTGCAGCGCACGGCCTTCGGCCCGCAGCAAGACCCGTCGCATACGGGCACGTCGGTAGCGCAGCAATTGCAAAACAATAACGGCGGCTTCGTCGACGACTATGCGCAAACGCATCCGGGCGATCCCGACATCGACCTGGTGATGGGCTATTACAATGGAGCCGACTTGCCCATGTACGATTTCCTGGCGCAGCAGTTCTGCGTCTGCGACCGCTGCTACAGTTCCGTGCCGGGCGCCACCTGGCCCAACCGCCTGTATGCGATCAGCGGCAAGGCGGCCGGCAGCAAGGACAGCAAGCGCGTGCCCCTGTACGTGAACAAGTCCTTCGTGCGCCACCTGGACCGGGCCCAGGTCAGCTGGAAGTTTTATTCTGCCTGGAAACCCTGGAGCCTGGCTTTTAGCGACGACCACTACCGCTCGTCCGAATGCTACGAGCCCTTCGGCTCCAGCGCGCGCCGCTATGGCTTCATCGGCGATGCGCTGGCGGGCACCTTGCCGTCGGTCAGCTGGATCGATCCCCATTTCTTCGACAATGACGATCACCCGCCGGCCGATATCCGCGCCGGCCAGGCGCTGGTGGCGCAGGTCTACCAGGCCCTGTCGCGCGGCCCGGCCTGGCCGCGGACCTTGCTGATCCTCAGCTATGACGAACACGGCGGCTTTTTCGACCATGTGCCGCCGCCCGCCGCCGTGGACGACGACCCGGCGTTTCGCCAGTACGGCGTGCGCGTGCCCATGCTGCTCGTGTCGCCGCTGATCGCATCGGGCAGCGTCAGCCACCAGGTGTACGACCACACGTCGATTATCAAAACCATCTTGCAGCGCTTTTGCCGCGCCGCCGACGGTGCCTTGCCCCAGATGGGCGCGCGCGTGGCGGCCGCCAGCGGCTTGGGTGCCGTGCTGGACCTGGCGCAGCCCCGCGCGGCGCCTGCCGTGCCCGCCACGGTGCCGGCGCAGCGCGCCGCCTGGGAAGCGGATGTGCGGGCGCAGGATTTCGCTTCGCCCGCATCCGCCGGCCAGCTGGAGACGGACCTGGCGCCCGCTGGCGAGCGGGCCGCCGCGCGCCCCGTGCCCGCGCAATCCGATGCCGAGGCGGGCGCAATCGCTGCGCATCGGCAATTGGCGCGCACGGCCAGGAATGCGCAGGCGGCGAATGGCAAGACAGCGCCGAAGTCGGCAGGCCGGCGCCGGCGGCCGGCGGACGAGGCCGGCACGCCGCAGCAGGGCGAGTCCCGCGAGGGGCGGCGCGGCAAGGGGACGCCCGCCGGCGCGAGACGCGCGAAGGGCACGGTGGATGGCGGCGGCCGCTGAGCCCGGACGCCGTCCGCAGGCGCTATGCCCTGCAGAAATTGTTGCGGCGCTTGACCTGGGCGAGGCAGGGCGCTTGCGCCACGCGGCGGCGCGGGTGGGGCTGCGTATAATCATTCCTTCTCAATCAAGGAGTGACCATGCACGATGCGATGCCCGCACACCCGGTACTCGGGGTGATCGGCCGTTCCGGTAGCGGCAAGACGACCCTGCTGGAATTTGTGGTGAAGGAACTGGCGGCGCGCGGCTTGCGCGTCAACCTGGTCAAGCACAGCCACCATGACCTGGCGCTGGAACCGCCGCAAAAGGACAGCGCCCGCCTGCGCCTGGCCGGCGCGGCGGAAGTGTTGGTGGCCTCGCCGTACCGTTTTGCCATCGTGCACGAGCTGCGCGGTGCGCCCGAGCCCAGCCTGGCGCAGCAGCTGGCCCGCATGGGGCCGGCAGACCTTACCCTGGTGGAGGGGTTCAAGACGGACCCCATTCCCAAGCTGGAAGTGTTCCGTCCGGAAGTGGGGCAGGCGCCCCTGTATCCGCATGACCCGCATGTGATCGCCGTGGCGTCGGACAGCCCCGCGCCAGCGGACTTGCGCGACGGCGTGCAATGGCTGGACTTGAATGCGCGCGAGCACGTGCTGGCCTGGCTGCTGCACAGACTGGAAAAATAAGCTAAAGGTTTGCCGGCGGCATCCGTTAACAGGGGTAGAACCTCATTGGAGAAACGTATGGACGTCGGAAGCATTGCTCAACTGTCAACCACGATGGCGGAGACAGGCACGCGGCAAGCCGTCGGCTTGACTGTCCTGAAAAAAGCCCAGGATATTCAAAGTTCGACTGCCACGGCCTTGCTGGAAGCGTTGCCACCGATACAGTCGGCGCCGAATCTGCCGGCTCACCTCGGTAACCGCATCAACACGACCGCCTGAGCGTAGTCACGCGGCGCCAGCCTGGCGCTCGCCGTACCCATGCCCACACCACCGTCGCCGACGGTGGCGCGTGGGCGTGTTTGTTTTTTCTTCCCTGTTTTTTCTATTCCGTATCCGGCATCGCCGCCCCTGCCTGCCTGCCCCTGCCTTGTTGACTAATTGACCATGGTTCGCCATGGCACGGCCGATTCAGTAGAATGACGTCCACGGCCGCGCCTTGCCCATGGCGTAGCCCGAGGCGCGCCATGGCGTAGCGCTTGTTTATCGCTTACCGCTTACCGATTACTTTGACCCATGCAAGAGGATTCCCCATGAACAAACGTCAAGCTCTCATCGCCGCCGCCCTCGCGGGCATCTGTGCCGGCACCACCGTCAACGCGGCTGCGCACGATGGTCCCGCCCCCGGCGACAAGGAAAAATGCTACGGCGTGGCCAAGGCCGGGCAGAACGATTGCGCCTCGTCCGATGGCGCGCATTCCTGCGCGGGCCAGGCGGAGGCGGACAACCTGCCCACGGAATGGACGTATGTTGCCAAGGGCACGTGCGAACAGGCGGGCGGCTCCGTCAAGCCCATCAAGGCCAGCAAGGCTGCCAAGCCGGCCACGCAACCCTAAAGCGCCCGCCAGCCTTCCATGCCGCAGCCCATCCAGGCGCTTGCCGGCGTCGGCCTGCGCGCCGCGCACTACCGCGATTTCCTGGAACGCCGGCCCCCCGTGGGCTGGCTGGAAGTGCATACCGAAAATTATCTGCAGCCGTCGGGCTGGGATAGTCATGTATTGGATACCCTGCGCCAGGACTACCCGCTCAGCCTGCATGGCGTGGGGCTGGGGCTGGGCTCCGCGCGCGGCTTTTCCGACAGCCATTTGCAGCGCGTGCGCGCCGTGGTGGAGCGCGTCGAGCCGGTCCTCGTGTCGGAACACCTGTGCTGGGGCGCCGTGGCGCAGCAGCAACTCAATGATTTGTTGCCGCTGGCCTTGAATGGCGCCGCCCTCGATTTGCTGTGCGCCAGGGTGGGGCGCGTGCAGGATGTGCTGAAAAGGCCGATCTTGCTGGAGAATGTCTCCACTTACCTGCGCTTTGCCGACGATGCCATGAGCGAAGCGCAATTCCTGGCGGAGCTGGCGCGCCGCAGCGGCTGCGGGCTGCTGCTCGATATCAATAATCTGTATGTGAATCAGTGCAATCACGGCGAAGATGCCTTGACGGCCATGCAGTCCATCGCGCCCGGCAGTGTGGGCGAGCTGCACCTGGGCGGCCATCTGGTAACACCGCATGCCGTGATCGACCACCATGGCGCTGCCGTGGCCGCTCCCGTCTGGGACTTGTATGCGGCAGCACTGCTGCGTTTTGGCGCCGTGCCCACCCTGGTCGAATGGGATACGGACTTGCCCGCCCTCGATATGCTGCTGGGCGAAGCGGGCAAGGCGCAGGCCATGCTGGCGCGCCATGCACCGCAGGCGCCATGGCAGGGAGCTGTGCTGGTACCGCCGCCGCCCGTGTCGGAGGGCGATGCGCTGGCGGCCGGCCAGCAAGCGTTTGCCACGGCCTTGCTCGATACGGCGGCAACCCTGCCACCGTTCGCGGGCGAGGCGGTGCCGCAGCGCTTCGCACTGTATCGCGGCAATATGAGCGCCACCTGGCGCCGCACCCTGGCGCACGCCTATCCCGTCGTGCTGGCGCTGGTGGGCGAGGAATTCCTTGGCGGTCTGGCGCGCGCGTATGGCCGGCAGATGCCATCCGATAGCGCGGATTTGAACCAGTTTGGCGCCCGTTTCGCCGATTTCCTGGCCACTTTCCCGCATGTGGCCGCCTTGCCGTATCTGCCCGACATGGCGCGCCTGGAATGGGCCGTGCACCGGGCCCATTACGCGCCCGCTGCGCCGGCACTGGCGCCCGAAGCCTTGGCCGCCATGCCTCCCGATCAGCTGGAAGCGCGCCGTCTTGCCTTGCATCCCGCCTGCGCCTTGCTGGAATCGGACTGGCAAGTGGGGGCCTTGTGGCAGGCCCATCAGGAAGGGGAAGGTCAGGGAATGTTTCCGCAAGAGATGCAGGCGGCCAGCCATGCACTGGTCTGCCGGACACGCTGGAAGGCGCAGGTGCTGCTACTGGATGGGGCTGCGCATGCCGCCTTGCAGGCCTTGCAGCAGGGGCAGACGTTTGGCGCCGCGCTCGATGCGGCGTTTGAACTGGATCCCGCATTCGATCTGGCGGCGCACTTGCGCCAGTGGCTGGCGCATGCGGTGTTGATGGCGTGAAGTTTTATTCGAAGGCCCGCAGCAGGCGCGCTTCGCCCGTCTGATCGCGGTACAGGGCATTCGCGGCCAGGGTGGCGTCCATCATGCGCGTGACTTGCTCCTCTTCGAAGCGGGCAAGCTCGGCAGTGGCTGCGACGAGAGCCAGTTCCAGCCTGGCGCGGGCGCTCTGGTACAGGCTGCTGGTGTATTTGTCTGTGTTACGCAGCAATTCTTCCGCGTTTTCTATTACCTGGCGCAAGTCGCCGATCAGGCGTTCCTGGCTGCGCGTACCTTGTTCGGGATGGTCCATGGCGCTTCCCCTCTGCAATCGATATTTGTCTGACAATAGCGACGTGTTGCAGCTTGATCCAGGCAACCGGGCTGGCAGCGGTGCAGGCTCGATGCATGGGGCTGCTTTCGCGCCCCATGCCGGGGTCAGACAGGAGCGACGACCGTGATACGGATATCGCCCACGCTGACGACCTGGCCGGCGCGGATCTTGGCGGTCTTGCGCAATTCCTTCTTGCCATCGACCTTCACCACGCCGCTATCGACCATGACCTTGCCTGCGCCACCACTGTCGCACAGGCCGACCAGCTTCAGCAGCTGGTTCAGCTCGACGAACTCGGATGTTAAATCAAAGCTTACTTTTTGCATTGTATCCCTTATTGCAATGATGTGTTTTAAACACTTGATGACGACCTCAACTAAGTCATAGTTTACCTGAAGCCGCCAGCAATGCAGGGTGGAAGTCAGCTTTTGTTGGGGCGCGTCATTTCCAATGGCACGATCCACGCACCGAATTGCTCTTCCGTCACAAAGCCCAGGGTCAGCGCCGCTTCCTTCAAGGTCGTGCCTTCGTGCTGGGCCTGCTTGGCGATTTGCGCCGCCTTGTCGTAGCCGATGTGGGGCGCCAGGGCCGTGACCAGCATCAGGGAACGCTCCATCAGTTCGGCGATGCGGTCACGGTTCGGTGCGATGCCGTGGGCGCAATGCTCGTCGAAGCTGCGCATGCCGTCGCCCAGCAGGCGCGCGCTTTGCAGGAAGTTGTGCGCAATCAAGGGCTTGAAGACGTTCAGCTCGAAATTGCCCGAGGCGCCGCCCACCGTGATGGCCACGTCGTTGCCGAACACCTGGCAGCACAGCATGGTCAGCGCTTCGCACTGCGTGGGGTTGACCTTGCCCGGCATGATGGAGCTGCCCGGCTCGTTCTCGGGAATGGTGATTTCGCCGAGGCCGGAACGGGGCCCGGACGCCATCCAGCGCACGTCGTTGGCGATCTTCATCAGGGCCGTGGCCAGGGTTTTCAGCGCGCCATGGGCGGCGACCAGGGCATCGTGGGCGGCCAGCGCGGCAAACTTGTTGCTGGCCGTCTCGAACGGCTGCCCCGTCAGGCGCGCCAGTTCTGCCGCGATGCGGCCGGCAAATTCCACATGGGCATTCAAGCCCGTGCCCACGGCCGTGCCGCCGGCGGCCAGCTGCAGCAGCGGCGGCAGCGATGCAGTGATGATGTGCTCGGCAAAGTCCAGCTGCGCCACGTAGCCGGAAAATTCCTGGCCCAGGGTCAGCGGGGTCGCATCCTGCAAATGGGTGCGGCCGATCTTGACGATGTCGGCAAATTCCGTCGCTTTCGCGTCCAGGGTGGCGCGCAGCTGGCGCAAGGGCGGCAAGACGGTGTTGGCGACGGCCAGCGCGGCCGCCACGTGGATGGCGGTGGGGAAGATATCGTTCGAGGACTGGCCCAGGTTGACGTCGTCGTTCGGGTGCAGCAGGCGCTCGGCGCCCCGCAAGCCGCCGATCAGCTCGGAGCCGCGGTTGGCCAGCACTTCGTTCATGTTCATATTGCTTTGCGTGCCAGACCCCGTCTGCCAGACGGCCAGCGGGAATTCCGCGTCATGCTTGCCGGCCAGTACTTCGTCGGCTGCCTGCGTGATGGCAATGGCTTTCTTGCCATCCAACAGGCCCAGGTCCAGGTTGACGTGGGCGGCCGCGCGCTTGACGGTGGCCAGGGCGGCGATCAGTTCGGGCGGCATCTTTTCCGTGGAGATATGGAAGTGCTCGAGCGAGCGCTGCGTTTGCGCTCCCCAAAGCCGGTCGGCGGGTACGTCGATCGGGCCGAAACTGTCGCGTTCGATTCTGCTACTCATGGCATCCCTTTCATCGATGGAGGTGGATCGAGTGTACTCCAGACGTCAAAAAGGCACAGGATGATGCTGTATTGCATCATTTTTGCCCTGGCCCATCTATATTTTTGCGATTTCCTGCCGTTAAAGAGAGGCGAGTAGCCCTTATTTATCCTGTTATCAAAGCGATCAGTCCATGCAGAGCAGCATCCTTCCCCGTTGGTCCCTGATCGCGTGCGCCGCCGCCAGCCTGGCCTTGCCGCCCGTCATGGCGGCCGAACTGGGTGACATGGTCGTGCTGTCGCATGTGGGCCAGCCCTTGCTGGCCGAGATCGAACTGACGGCCCTGGCGCCCGAGGAAGCCAGCGGCGTGGCCGTGCGCCTGGCGTCGCCCGATGTGTACCGGGGCGGCGGCATCGGCATGGATCCGGCCCTGCAGACCTTGACGATCAGTCCGCTGGAGCGCGCTGGGCGCCACTATGTGCGCGTGAGCACGCGGCAAGCGATCCAGGCAGGCCATGTGCACCTGTATTTATTGCTGGGCAATGGGAGTGGGGCCATCGTGCGCCTGGGCACCTTGTGGCTGACGCCGGCGCCGCCCGCCGCCAGCGCGCCAGCCAGGCCCGCCGTTCCGGCGCCCGCGCCCGCGCCCGCGCCTGTGCCCGTGCCGTTGCCATTGCCGCGCACCGCTTCCGCCGCGTTGGCGCCCGATGCCGCCGCGCTGGCAGCCCGCGCGCGCGCCGAAGGCCTGGTGCGGCCGGCGCGCATGTTCGTGCCGCCACCGGCCGTGCCTGCGCCGGTTTCCACGCCACTGCATCCGCTGGCAGCGCGCCGCGCCACGGCGCCCGCGGCCGCGTGCGCGCCGCAGGCCAATATGGGGGAGGCGCAAGCGTGCGTGGCGCTGGATGAAAAAAATACGGCCCTGAATGAGAAGCTCGGTGAATTGGAGGGCAAGATCGGCGCCCTGCAAAAGGCGCTGGCGCTGCCGGCCGCCACCGTTGGCTCCGTTGCGCCCGTCGCCGCGCCGGCCGTGGCGGACGCGCCCCATGCCAAGCCCAAGCCTTTGCACGCGGCGCCCCCGGCGGACAAGGAAAAGAAGGCAGGCGGCAATGGCTTGCTGTGGCTCGGTATCGGCACACTGGCCTTCCTGCTGTTGACGGCGCTCGTCGCGTATGTCGTGCGCAAGCGCAAACAGGCGGCGGGGCCGGGTGCGCCATCGAAATACTGGGTCTTGCTGCGCAAGCCATTCGGCCGCAAGAAGAAGGATGTGCCCGTGCTGACGGAAGCGGTGGAGGAAGAGGCGGCCGAGCCGGAAGCGGAGCCGTTCTCTCGTTAAGGGCAGGGCAAGGCGGGGCTGGAATTTGATATAAAAAAAGATATTGAAAAAAGACAGAAAAATGCTTGTATCGCGTGTTGCCTGTTTCTTAAATATGGTGATATGATTAATTCAGTGGACTTGCTCTACGACAAAACAGCCCCAGCCTGGCGCAGTCACCAACGATAGTGTGGCGCGGCAAACAGGTGTAGCGTTGCATAAACGCCTGGGTCTGGAAGCGGTTTGCGATGCCGACGATGTGCTCGCGAACGCCGGATGCAACCGGCAGCGAGGCGACGCCAGGAGATACCTGGGGCTCGCCTTCCAAATTCCCCTCCTTGTTTCCCGCGCGCCGCCGATGCCACGCTCCCGGCAAGGCGGCAGACGTAAAAAAAGCACCCGCGGGTGCTTTTGCTGTTTCTGGCGCTTGCTTGCTTACTTGCTTATTTACATGCGGGCGCGCGAGCCCGGCATTGCATTCGACAACTGCGTCATCCACGGTTCCGTGATGGTGCGGATTTCGCGGTCATTGGCCAGGATTTGCTTGAGCAAGTCGATCTTGCGCAGGCGCGAGGCGCCGGCCAGGGCAGGCACCTTGCCCGTCATGGCCGTGCTGGCGGCGCTGGCGCACTGGTTTTCCAGGGTGTCGAGGCCATCCCAGTCGCTCGAACGTGCGGCCACGACCATTTTATTGGTCATTCCTGCAATATTTTCATACATCGAGAGAACGTCGTTGGAGGTCATGAGCACACCCGTAACTAGTGAATGGATTACCGCTTGTCTAGATTAACGGCGTGCTGATCGGGAACTTGAGGGTATTTTTGAAAAAAAAGTGAAAATAATTTGCATGATTTCCGGCGAAGCGCCGGAATCGCCCGCCAAGCCGCATGGATGCTGGGGTGGCGAGTCCGGCGGCGGCAGATTTATTTGACGAGTTCTTCCAGTCCCGCGCTCAGTTCGGCCGGCGGCGGCATCTTGTCCACCAGCACCGAGGGCGGCAAGCCCAGCGCTTCAGCCACGTCGCTGGGGTAGCAGGCGATGATTTCCTCATTGCTCAACTGGTTTTCATCGATGCGCGCGCGCCAGGCGGCCAGATGCACGATGGCGGCCAGGCGGTTCAACGGCGGCTTGGCCAGCGGATCGGGGAAGGCGGCGATGGCTTCGGCAAAGGCGGCGGGGAACTTCCAGCGGCGCGTCAGTTCGGCGCCCACCTGCGCATAGTCATAGCCCAGCGACACCCGTTCCGCGTCCAGCCGGCGCGCATCGAGCGGGGGCGCGATCTTGTCGAGCTGCATGGCTTGCTCGGGCATGGCGGCATGGATCACCAGTTGTCCGATCGCATGCATCATGCCGATGGTGAACGCCAGGTCCTGGTTGTCGCCCGTCTGCCTCGCGATCCAGCGGGCCGACACGGCGCTGTGCAGGCTGTAGCGCCAGAATTGCTGCAGGTTCAGGCCGGGCACGGTCTTGAAGCCGCTGACGAGGCCCGAGCTGATGACGAGCGTGCGCACGGTTACAAAGCCCAGCATCAGCACGGCGTCTTCCACCGTGCCGATGCTGCGCGAGACGTGGTAATAGGCCGAGTTGGCCAGCCGCAGCAGCTTGGCGCTCAGCACGGGGTCCGCTCCCAGCTGGCGCGCGATGTCTTCCGTGGCAATGGCGGGGTTGTCGAAACTGCGCACCAGTTCATCGACGATCTTCGGGGCGGCAGGCAGGGCGTGGGGATGCTGGAACAGCGCTTCCAGTTGCATGGCAATCTCCTTGGCGTACACGCGGCACGGGGGTCGTGAAACTATAGGCTGATTTTTTATGCTCGGGCAAAAAAGTTCAGCAGCGGTTTTTGGGCGGGAAACACGCTATGATTTCAGCCCTGGTTACAGCTTATTGTCAGCACATTGTCAGCTCATTTTCAGCTATTTGATCGAAAGGATCGCCATGCACGGTTTGCGTTTTTCCTGGTCCCGGACGCCAGTCCAGGCTGCCATTGTCCTCGCCCTGGCCGGCGTCTCGCTGGCCGGTTTGCCGGCCCAGGCGCACGGCCAGGCCGCCGGCGACACGGCCGCCGCCCCCGTGAAAGTCTTGCCCGGCGACGACTTCTATGACTACGTGAACGGCGACTGGCTGCGCAGCACGCAGATCCCCGCCGACCGCAGCAGCTGGGGCTCGTTCGCCATGCTCGCCAACTCGACCAACGAGCGCATCATCGGCCTCGTCGAAGGCCTGGCGGCGGCGCCACAGACGGACGCGGCAGCGCGCCAGGTCAGCGATTTTTACCGTTCCTGGATGGATGAATCGGCTATCGAAGCGAAAGGCTGGGCGCCGATCAAGCCGCTGCTGAAGAAGATCGACGCCGTGCACGACCGGGCCGGACTGGCCCGCGCGCTGGGCGAGAGCCTGCGCGCCGACGTGGACCCCCTCAATGCCACGAATTTTTATACGGAAAACCTGTTTGGCCTGTGGGTGGCGCAAGACTTGAACGACACCACGCGCAACGTGGCCTATCTGCTGCAAGGCGGACTGGGTTTGCCCGACCGCGCCTTCTACCAGGGCGACAGCGCGCGCATGCAGGGCTTGCGCGCAGGCTACCAGGCGCATATCGCCGCCATGCTCAAGCAGGCCGGCTACAGTGATGCGCCGGCCCGTGCCGCGCGCGTGTTTGCGCTCGAGCAGCAAATTGCCGCGAGCCACGCCAGCCGTGAAGATTCGGCCGATGTCGCCAAGGGCAACAATGCGTGGCGCGCCGCCGACTTCGCCAGCAAGGCGCCGGGCCTGGACTGGAAGGCTTTCTTCCAGGCGGCCGGCCTGGGCGCGCAGACGGATTTCATCGTCTGGCACCCGACGGCCATGACGGGCAGCGCGGCGCTGGTGGCAAGCGTGCCGCTGGCTACCTGGAAGGATTTCCTGGCCTTCCATACGATCAACCATTTCAGCACCATTTTGCCGAAGGCGGCCGCCGACCAGCGCTTTGCCTTCTATGGCAGCGCCCTGAGCGGTACGCCGCAGCAGTCGCTGCGCAGCAAGCGGGCGCTGGCCGCGACGAATGCCGCCCTCAGCGATGCCGTCGGCAAGCTGTACGTGGAGCGCTATTTCCCACCGGAATCGAAAGCCCGCGTGCAAGACATGGTGACGAATATCGTTGCCGCCTTCTCGCGCCGCATCGACAAGCTGGACTGGATGGCGCCGGCCACCAAGGCGCAGGCGCAGGAAAAGCTCAAGACCCTGTACGTGGGCGTGGGCTATCCGGAACGCTGGGACGACTATGCGGGCTTGCGCGTGGTGCGCGGCGATGCGCTGGGCAATGTGCAGCGGGCGGAACAGTTTCATTACCGGCAGGAGTTGGCCAAGCTGAGCCAGTCTCCGGACCGCAAGGCCTGGGCCATGCCGGCGCAGCTGGTCAACGCCGTCAACCTGCCGCTGCAAAATGCATTGAATTTCCCCGCCGCCATCCTGCAGCCGCCGTTCTTCGATCCGGCTGCGTCCGATGCGGCCAACTATGGGGGCATCGGCGCTACCATCGGCCACGAGATCAGCCACAGTTTCGATGACCAGGGCGCGCAGTTCGACGCCCAGGGCAAGCTGCGCGACTGGTGGACGCCAGCGGATCTGGCGCATTTCCAGGCCGCGTCCAAGCAATTGGTGGCGCAGTTCGCGGCCTACAAGCCGTTTCCCGACCTGGCCGTAAATGGCCAGCTGACCCTGAGCGAAAACCTGGCCGACCTGGCCGGCGTGGCGGCCGCGCATGACGCGTTCACCCTGTCGCAGCAGGGCAAGCCGGCGCAGGCGGGCGCGGACCGCGATTTCTTCACGGGCTATGGCGTGAGCTGGCGCAGCAAGGCGCGCGAAGCGGCGGCGCGCCAGCAAATCCTCACGGATGGGCATGCGCCGGCGCAATACCGCGCCGCTACCGTGCGCAACCTCGACGCCTGGTATCCGGCCTTCGACGTCCAGCCGGGGCAGCAGCTGTACCTGGCGCCGGAACAGCGCGTGCGCGTCTGGTAGTTATAAAGGGGTGCCGGCGCGCAGCGCGCCGGCACCGTAAAATGGCGGCATATACCGACAGGATCGCCATGAAGCCAACCCCACCGCAAGATCCCATCCACGCCATCACGGGCCGCACCCTGGCCCATTACGATGCCAGCGCCGCGCAGTTTTTCGAAGGCACGCGCGACCACGACGTCAGCCAGAACATCGCCGCGCTGCTGCAGGCGATCGGCAAGCCCGCGCCCCTGGCGATCCTCGACCTGGGCTGCGGCCCTGGCCGCGATCTGAAGGCGTTCACGGCCATGGGCCACCATGCCACGGGCGTCGATGGCTGCCCCAGCTTCGTCGAGATGGCGCGCGCCTACAGCGGCTGTACCGTGTGGCAGCAGGATTTCGTCGACCTCGATTTGCCGGCCGCGCACTTCGACGGCGTGTTCGCCAATGCCGTGTTGTTCCACGTGCCCAGCGCCGTCCTGCCCTCCGTGCTGCGCGCCCTGTACGCCTGTTTGAAGCCGGGCGGCGTGCTGTTCAGCTCGAACCCGCGCGGACAGAACCAGGAAGGCTGGAATGGCGCGCGCTACGGCAGTTATCACGACGAGGAAACGTGGGCCGCGTATGTGCAGGCGGCCGGCTTCAGCCTGGTCGAGCAGTACTACCGCCCGCCGGGCTTGCCGCGCGACCAGCAGCCGTGGCTGGCCACCGTGTGGCGCAAGCCCGCGTGATCGCCGACATTCGCGCATATTGACCATGTGTTAGGAACCGTACAGAGCATTGATCCCCCACCCCGTAGTATGGACACATCGACACGCAGCAAGCAGTTTGCAACAGCGTGTGAGCCGCAGTACCGGCCCTTGCGGGCGGGACAACAGATGTACCAACTACAGTGAGGATCCATCATGAACAAAGATCAAGTCGAAGGTAAACTGAAGGAAGTCGGCGGTAAAATCCAGGAAGCCGCTGGCAAGATCGTCGGCAGCGAAGAACAGCAAGCCAAGGGCCTGGCAAACCAGGTCGAAGGCAAAGTGCAGAAGAAAGTCGGCGACGTGAAAGATGCGGTGGAAACCGTTACGCGCAAACCGTAATCTGGCGCACGCATAAAAAAACCGCCGCCTGTCGCGAGACAGGCGGCGGTTTTTTATTGGGGCGCGCCTTACTTCGCGACGCCCAGGTTTTGCTTGAAGAACATCTCGATTTTCTTGTACACGTGGCGCTGGCCCGCGCGCGACGAAATGCCGTGCTTGGCGCCCGGATACGTCATCAGGTCGAACTGCACGCCGCGGTTCACCAGCGCGTCGATCAGGCGCGTGCTGTTGCTGAACAGGACGTTATCGTCGGCCATGCCGTGCACCAGCAGCAGCGGCGACTTCAGGCCGTCCAGGTGGGCGAACACGGTGCTGGCCTTGTAGCCGTCGACGTTTTCCTTCGGCATGCCGAGGAATTGCTCCGTGTAGTGGGTGTCGTACAGCGACCAGTCGGTGACGGGTGCCACGGAGACGCCCATGGCGATCTTGTCGGACGCGGCCGACAGCAAGCGCAGGGTCATGAAACCGCCGTAGCTCCAGCCGAACACGCCGATGCGTTTCGCGTCCACGAAGCTTTGCTTGCCCAGCCAGTCGATGCCCACCAGCTGGTCGGCCACTTCCGCCGCGCCCAGGTTGTGATAGATGGCGTCCGTGAACGCGCGCTCGCGGCGCGACGAACCGCGGTTATCGAGGCGGAAGACGACAAAGCCCTGCTGCGCCATGTACTGGTCGAAGTTGTTGCCCCAGCGGCGAGCCACGTGCTGCGAATGCGGGCCGCCATACGTCGACAGGTAGACGGGATAGCGCTTGCCCGCGTCGAAGTTCGATGGCTTGACGATGGAGTAGTACAGCGTCTGGCCATCGTTGGCCTTCAGGGTGCCGTATTCCGTCGGCAGGTGGTCGGCCTTGTACTTGGCGTACGGGTGGCTGGCATTGAGCGCGTTTTCTTCCAGCCAGCCCACCATGGCGCCGTCCGGGCGGCGGATGCTCACTTGCGGCGGCGTGGCCGGGTCGGAATACGTGTCGACGAAGACTTCGCCATTGCTCGAGAATTTCGTGTCGTGCCAGCCGTCGGCTTTCGTCACGCGCTGCGGCTTGTCGGCCATGCTGCCGTCCAGCGCCAGCGCGTAGGTCTGCTTGTCGATCACGGCATCGCGGTTCGACGACACATACACCTTGCCGGTTTTTTCATTCACGGCCAGCACGCTGTCGATGCCCCATTCGCCCGAAGTGACCGGGCGCAGCAGCTTGCCGCCCATGTCGTACAGGTACAGGTGGTTGCGGCCCGTGCGCTCGGACGACCAGAGGAAGGTGCCGTTCGACAGGAAGTGCAGGTCGTCATGGATGCTGACCCAGGTCTTCGACGTTTCCGTCAGCAGGGTGCGCTGCGCCAGGGTGGCCGCATCGACGGCTACCAGGTCCAAGGTCTTCTGGTCGCGCGACTGGCGCTGGTACACGAGCGACTTGCTGTCCGCGCTCCAGTCGGCGCGCACCAGGTAGATGTCCGGGTTCGTGCCCAAATCCACCTGGCGCTGCGCGCCCGTTTCCGGCGAGACGATCAGCAGCTGCACCAGCACGTTCGGATCGCCGGCGGCAGGGTAGCGCTGTTCCACGACGTCGGTGCGGTCGGCGAAGATTTCAAAGCGGCGCACGACGGGCACGGGCGCTTCGTCATAGCGTTTATACGCGATGGCGGAATCGTCGGGAGCCCAGTAGTAGCCGGTGCGCTGGCCCATTTCTTCCTGCGCCACGAATTCAGCTTCGCCGTTGCGGATGGTGCCCTTGCCGTCGGTGGTCAGCTGGCGTTCCTTGCCCGACTTGAGGTCGATCACATAGATGTTCTGATCGCGCACAAACGACACATAGCGGCCTTTCGGCGAGATTTTCGGGTCCAGCACATTGCCCTTGGCGACCAGGCGCGCCTTGTCCGGGTGGGCCGCATCGACCAGGTACAGATTGCCGGCCAGCGGCACCAGCAGCTGCTTGCCGTCCGGCGACCAGCTGTAGCTGAGAATGCCGTTCAGGCTGGCCGTGCGTTCGCGTTCGCGGCGCGCCTGTTCTTCGGGCGAGATCGTTTCATTCGGCACCAGCGCCTTCGAGTCGACCAGGCGGTGCGTGCTCTTGTCCTTCAGCTTGAATTCCCACAGGTCGAGCTGGAACTGGTTGTCGGCGCGGCCGCGCAGGAACGTGACGCGCTCGCCGTCGGGCGAAACCTTCAGGTTGCGCACGCCGGGGCCGGCCAGCGCCGGATCGGCGTGGATGCGTTCCAGGGTCAGCTTTTCAGCCGATGCGGGAACGCTGGCCATCGCGGCCAGAAAACAAAGAATAAAACGCATGGATGTCTCGGTAGTTGGAGGAATGAATGGCACTGCATGTAGAGGCGAGCTTGAGCGTTGCCTAAGCGTAAGACGATACCAGAGCGTGCCTGTTTATGCGATAGCCCGGGCCACGGAATAAGACGGTCCTGGCCGTATTTCCTTCGTCAAAAATATCCAACAGCCGCCCATTCCATGGCGCTTTTCCGTGATCAGGCCAATATCGTACCTGCGATCACGGTCAGGCATGCGCCGCCTATCCATGCGTGGCCAGCGCGGAAACTGACGGCTACGCGGCCGTCGCGCTGCAAACAGGTGCCCTGGCGCACGCGGTAGCCGGCGCCCGCCAGCAGCTGCGCGATACAGGCGTTGGCGCTGCCCGTGACGGGGTCTTCCACGAGCGCGCCGTGTTCGCTGAGCAGCGCGCGCACTTCGTAGTCGGCCGGACCGCCCGCGTCGTGCGGACCATACAGCGCCAGGCCGTCCGCCCGGGCGGCAGCCAGCAAGGCCGTCAGCGCGGCGATGTCGGCGCGCACGGCCAGGCAGTCCGCCGCGCTTGCCAATGGCACGCACAGCCAGCGGATGCCCATCTCGACGACGGTGCCGCAAGCGGCTGCGCCGCCGCCCAGCGCCGCTTGCAGCAGCGGCAGCAGCGCGGGGGCGAGCGCGCGCGTGGTGCAGGGCGGCGCCTGGAACGCCAGCACGCCGTCAGCGCTGCGCTCGATCTGCACCAGGCCGACGCCGCATTCCTGCACGATGCGCGCGCCCTTGGGCTGCATGCCCGCGTCGAGCAGGGCGTGCGCCGTGCCCAGGGTCGGGTGGCCGGCAAACGGGAACTCCATCTCGGGCGAAAAGATCCGCACGCGGTAGTCGGCTGCCGGGTCGCGCGGCGCCAGCACGAAGGTGGTTTCCGACAGGCCCGTCCAGCGCGCGATGGCCAGCATCTGCGCGTCGTCCAGGCCATTTGCGTCGAGCACCACGGCCAGCGGGTTGCCCATGAATGGCACCTTGCTGAAGACATCGACTTGCCTGAATGGGCGTACTTGCGGCATGGCGGCTCCTCGTTGGGGTATCAGGCTTCGCGCATGCGGCGCAGCGACAGGCGGTTCAGGTACCAGGTCAGCAGCACGGCGGCCACCGTCAGGCCCGTGACGAGGCCGATCCAGAAACCGGCGGCGGCCATGGGCTCGGCCGGCGACCAGGGGAAGCCGGCCGGCGCCAGTCCCAGTACATAGCCGATCGGCAGCGAGAAGCCCCAGAAGGCCAGCAGCTGGATCAGCATCGGCTGGCGCGTCACCTTGTAGCCGCGGATCGCGCACGACGTCGCCACCTGCGTGGCGTCGGACAGCTGGAACAGGGCGGCAAACAGCAGCAGCTGCGCGCACAGCGCCTGCACCTGCGGGTCGGACGTGTAGGCTTGCGCAATCTGGTGGCGGAAGACGGTGATGACGGTGGCCGAGACGATGGCCGCCGTCAGCGACATGGCCACGCCCACCCACGAAATGAAGCGGGCCTTGCGCAGGTTGGCTTCGCCCACGGCATGGCCCACGCGCGTGACCAGCGCGATGCCGAAAGTGAGGGGCACCATGAAGACGACGGACGAGAAATTGAGGGCGATCTGGTGCGCCGACACCTGGATCACGCCGAAGCGCGCCACCAGCAGGCTGATGACGCCAAAGGCGCTCACTTCGGCAAAGTAGGTCACGCCGATGGGCAGGCCCAGGCGCAGCATGGGGCCGATGGACGACAGCTGCGGCCATTCCCAGTGCGTGAACGGATACGTGGCGCGGTAGGCGGGGGCGATCTTGATCCAGGCCAGCATGGCCAGCAGCATCATCCACACGCAGCAGGTGGTGGCCACGGCGCAGCCCACGCCGCCCATCTTCGGCATGCCCCAGTGGCCGTAGATCAGCAGGTAGTTGACGAGGATATTGAGGCCCAGCGCGGCCAGCGCGATGACCATCACGGGCTTGGTCTGGTTGATGCTGGTGCTGTAGCCGTACAGCGCGCGGTAGGCGGCGAACGGCGGCAGCGCGCAGCTGATGATGTGCACGAACAGCTTGGCCTTGGCTGCCACGGCGGGTTCCAGCATCAGGTGGTCGAACACCAGCGCCGCCATGTTCGTCAGCAGGCAGGCCACCAGGCCGACGAGCAGCGCCTTCCACAGCGACTGGCGCACGATGTGCGGCACCCGGTCATGGCGCGCGGCGCCGATTTCATGCGCGACCAGCGTATTGATCGCCATCATGATGCCGCTCACGGTGACCAGCACGATGGACCAGATGGCCGCGCCCAGCGACACGGCCGCCAGTTCCTCGGGATTCGTGTGGCCCGTCATCGCCACGTCGGCCGCGCCCATGCCGACGGTGGCCAGCTGGCCGATCAGGATGGGCCAGGCCAGCTTCCATAGCGAGGACACTTCAGTGCGGATGGCGGGCAGGGTGAACGAGGTAGTGTGTGGCATGGACGGAAAGCTTGACTAAACACAAGATTCTACCGGCATTCGCCGTGCTTGTCCGCCGCAGGCCCCGGGGGCCTGGCCGCGGTAATCATTTGTTACAGCTAAGAATGCCAGTCGCGGATAGACTGCGCGCTCTATTTGGCAAGATGACCAAATAGTCACACCGTACTATCCTGACTATGGAGTAAGACCATGTTGAAGAAAGCCTTGAACTGTGCCCTGCTGCTGGGCGCCGCCATGACGGCCGAACTGGCCGGCGCCGGCGAACTGACCCTGTATTCGCGCGACGATTATCTGGGCCGCTCGCAGACCGTGCGCGATGCCGTCCCCGACCTCGAAGCCCTCCGTTTCAACGACACGACGCAAAGCATCCGCGTGCGCTCGGGGCGCTGGGAGGCGTGCGAGGACGCCGATTTCCGCGGCGCCTGCTTCCTGCTCGAGGCGGGCGACTACCCGTCGCTCGATGGCCGCGCCAACAAGATCACGTCGTTGCGCGAAGTGCGCGGCTGGGGCGGCGGCTACCCTGGACGCGACCGGGATTGGGGCCGCGAACGCGAGTGGGACGGGCACCGGGAACGTGACCGCGAGCGCGGCTATCTGCCGGGCCGCGCGCTGGGCGGCGAACTGACCCTGTACACGCGCGATGACTTTGTCGGCCGCAGCCTGACCGTGCGCAATGGCGCGCCCGATCTGCGCGAACGCGACTTCAACGACACGGCGCAGAGCGTGCGCGTGCGCGCCGGGTACTGGGAAGTGTGCGAGGACGTGGACTTCCGCGGCCGTTGCCGCACTCTGGGTCCCGGCGAATACGCGAACCTGGAACGCCTGAGCAACCGCATCTCCTCGGTGCGCGAAGTGCGCTGACGCGGGGCAGCGCGTCAGCCAAATGGCAATAACCGGCCCCTGCAGGGCTGGTTATTGCTTTTGGTAACAATTTGTTGTCCTTTTCTCATACTTTGTTACACCGTTTTTTCTGCGGATGGCTACACTGGCATCAGTTGTCATGTCGATCACTTACTTTTGCCGCCACCGGAGACCGCCCCATGAATCGCCCGTTCGCTTTTGCCCTGCTGTGCGCCAGTTCGCTGTTTGTCCACCTCGCGGCGCAGGCCGGCGAGATCCGCCTGTACACCGACGATAATTTCAAGGGCAGGGTAGTGGTCTTGCGCGATACGACCGATGATCTGTCGCGCGTCAATTTCAACGACACCGCGTCGAGCATCCAGGTCGAATCGGGCAGCTGGGAAGTGTGCACGAATGCCGATTTCAAGGGCGATTGCAAGACGCTGGAACGCGGCGACTACCGCTCGATGCCGGGCATGAACGACAAGATTTCATCCGTGCGCGAAATTGGCGGCAGCAGCAGCGGCGGTCGGCGCGCGGCGCTGGAGCTGTATGCGGACGGCGGCCAGCGCGGCGCGTCGGCCGGCATCAACGCGGACCGGGACGACCTGGTCGACATCAGCTTCAACGACCGCGCCAGCAGCGCGCGCATCGAATATGGCTACTGGCAGCTGTGCAGCGATTCCAACTACCGCGGCAGCTGCCGCGTGTTCGGGCCTGGCACCCACGACGACCTGGGCAGCCTGAGCGGGCGCGTGTCGTCCGCGCGCATGGTCGATCCGCGCGAAGAGAACCGTCCGCAAAACAACGAGGGACTGGTGGTGCTGTACGGCCGCGCGTTCCTGAATGGGCCCGGGCTGCAGGTGAACCGCGACGTCAACGACCTGGTGCGCCTGAACTTCAACGACCAGGCTGCCTCCATGGTCATCAACGAAGGCACCTGGGAAGTGTGCACGGACTCGCAGTTCAACGGCACCTGCGAGCGCAGGGGACCTGGCAAGTATGAAACCCTGGGCACGACGCTGGAAAAGCGCATTTCCTCGCTGCGCCGCCTGTACTGAGCGCGCGATCGGGCCTTCGCCGAGGCCTTGTATTTGTTACAATAACACCCTGGCGCAATCGCCAGGCGTATCATCACCAAAGAATGAAGAATGGAGTTAATCATGAAGGGCCCTTTCAAACACGTGCTGGCATGCGCCGCGACCCTGCTGCTGTCACTGGCGGCCCACGCCGGTGCCCATGCGGGCGAAATCACCCTGTTCGAGGATGATAATTTCCGCGGCCGCGCCGTGACCCTGCGCGAGACGACGGACGACCTGTCGCGCATGGGCTTCAACGACAAGACATCGAGCATCATGGTGCGTTCGGGCACCTGGGACGTGTGCACGGATGCCGGCTTTCGCGGCAATTGCCGCACCCTGGGACCAGGCGAATACCGCTCGATGCCGGGCATGAACGACGCCATCAGCTCGGTGCGCGAATCGGGACGCGGCGACGGCTATAACCCGGGACGCCCGGGGCGCGACCCGGACCGGGGCAACGGCGGCTATGGCCGCGGCGGCGTCCTGGAAGTGTATTCGGGCGCGGGCCAGAATGGCGGCTCGGCGCGCCTGAACCGCGACACGAACGATTTCGTCAGCATCGGTTTCAACGACCGCACCACCAGCATCGTCATCTACAACGGTTACTGGCAGCTGTGCAGCGACGCGAACTACGACGGCGTGTGCCGCATCTTTGGTCCCGGCCGCCACGACGACCTGGGACGCGGCCTCGATGGACGCGTCTCGTCGGCGCGCATGGTGGACGAGCGCGAAGCGCGCCGCCAGCAGCAATACGACCGGCCGCAGTACGAGCAGCCGCAATATCCGCAGTACCAGCAGCGCGGCGCCGTCCTGCTGTTCCCCGAAGCGGGCATGCGCGGCGAACCGCTGGCGCTGGACCGCAATGCGGAAGACCTGGTGCGCTACAACTTCAATGACCGCGCCTCGTCCATCGTCGTCAACGAGGGCCAGTGGGAAGTGTGCAGCGATTCGAACTTCCGCGGCCGCTGCGAAGTGATCGGGCCGGGCGAATACGGGCGCCTGAACGGCATGGAAAACCAGATTTCCTCGCTGCGCCGCGTGCGCTGATGCCGCCTTGACGCGGTACTGACAGGCCGCCTGCCGGGTTGATCCCGCCAGGCGGTTTTTACATTCCCTGCCGTGTGCTGACATTTGCTTTCCCTTTGTTACACTCGCCGCCTGCCGCCTGGACTACACTGGCGAAAATGTAATCAGTATTGGAGTTGTCATGGTTCGATCTTTCCGGCCCGCGCTGCTGTGCGCCGCCACCTTCCTCGCCCCCCTTGCCGCATCCGCGGGCGAAATCACCCTGTTCGAGGATGCCGGTTTCCGCGGCCGCCCGGTCACCCTGCGTTCCGACACGGGCGACCTGTCGCGCATGGGCTTTAACGACAAGACCTCCAGCATCATCGTGCGCTCGGGCACCTGGGAAGTGTGCAAGGACGCCAATTACCGTGGCAACTGCCGCGTGCTGCAGCCTGGCCGCTACGACACCATGCCGGGCATGAACGACGCCGTGTCTTCCGTGCGCGAAGTGGGCCGTCCGGGCCATGGCGGCGGCGATCACCGTCCCTATCCGCCCCGTCCTCCGCGTCCGGAGCCCGATCGTCCCTATCCCGGCTATCCAGGCCATGGCGGCGGCCACCGTCCCGACATGAACGGCGCCGTGCTGATGTTCCCCGATGCGGGCATGCGTGGCCGGCCCGTGCGCCTGGACCGCGAAGTGCGCGACTTGAGCCGCTATGGCTTCAACGACCGCGCCGAATCGATCGTCGTCAATTACGGCCGCTGGGAATTCTGCGTCGACGCGAACTTCCGTGGCCGCTGCATGGTGATGGGGCCAGGCAGCTACGGCCGCCTGCACGGCGGCTTCGACCGCCGCATTTCCTCGCTGCGCCGCGTGCGCTAGGCGTTTTTAGGCTTCCTTTCCAGCGCCCGCGTAACCGATGTTCCGCGGGCGCTGTTGTATTGTGCGCACGCTATGTCACGGCCAATTCGTGTACTCTTCCCACAGGCGGTTCAACCATGGGGAGCAAGCACGGTGGAATACAAGGACTACTACAAGGAACTTGGCGTCGAGAAGACGGCGACCGAGGCCGAGATCAAGAAGGCGTACCGCAAGCTGGTACGCAAATACCATCCCGACGTGAGCAAGGAGCCGGACGCCGACAAGCGCACCAAGGCCCTCAACGAAGCCTACGGCGTGCTGGGCGACGCGGAAAAGCGCGCCGCCTACGATGAACTGGGCCGCAACCAGGGGGCGCAGGGCCAGCCCTTCCGGCCGCCGCCGGACTGGGGTTCGGGCTACGAATCGTCGGGCGCCGACGACAGCGATTTCTTTGCCGACCTGTTCGCCCACGTGGGCGGACGCCGTCGCGCCAACAGCAGTTTCCAGATGCAGGGCGAGGACAGCCACGCCGCCATCACCATCGACCTGCACGACAGCTACCAGGGCGCCAAGCGCCACATCGTCATGCGCGTGCCCGAGGCGGATGCGCAGGGCCACGTGGTGACGCGCGAGCGCACGCTGGAAGTGACGATACCGAAGGGCGTCACGGAAGGCCAGCAGCTGCGCATGAAGGGCCAGGGCCATCCGGGCAGCGGCGGCGCGCCGGCCGGCGACCTGTACCTGGAAATCCGCTTCCAGCCCGATGCGCGCTACAAGGTGGAAGGGCGCGACGTGTTCGAGACGGTGCCCGTCACGCCATGGGAGGCGGCGCTGGGCGGCGAGATCGACGTGCCCACGCCATCGGGCACGGTGGCCGTCACCGTGCCGCCCAATTCGCAGACGGGGCGCAAGCTGCGCCTGAAGGGGCGCGGCATTCCCGCCGCCCAGCCGGGCGACCTGTACCTGCTGCTGGAAGTGGTGCTGCCGCCGGCGAACGACGACAAGGCGCGCGAACTGTATGCAACCATGGCGCGCGAGATGGCTTTCAATCCGCGCCAGAAGCTGGGAGGGTAAATCATGACAAACAAGGTAATTGGCGAATTGCTCGAAGACCGTGCCCTGAGCCTGGAAGAACTGGCGCGCGCCTGCGCCGTGGAGCCGGACTGGGTGGTGCAGCATGTGCAGACGGGCGTGCTGCTGCAAAATGGTCCGCCGGCGGGACAGCTGACGGCCTGGCGCTTCACGAGCCTGGACCTGGTGCGCGCGCGCCGCCTGCACGAAATCGAATCCGTGTTCGACGCGAATGCGGAACTGGCCGCGCTGGTGGTCGATCTGTCGGAAGAAGTGGCGCGCCTGCGCCGCCGCCTGCACGTGCTGGGCGTCGACTAGGCCTTATGCCGGCTCGCCGTGGCGCGCCACGGTGAGCCGGGCAATATAGAACTGTCCGTCGACGACCACCCGGTGCGGGATGCCGGCCACGTCGAAGCCGGGGCCGCCGTCTTCCATCCATTCCTGCGCCAGCGAATCGAATTGCTGCGGCGTCATGCGCAGCATCTGCGCCGTGATGACGAAGCGCGCGCCAGGTTTTTGTTTGTTGACGAAGTCGTCGATGCCGGCCATGGGAAATCCTTGTCATTGAAAGTTGACCCAAGTAAAGGCCGGTGAAATTGGGGTCAGACCCCCGGACACGTTGGCATTAAGCTTTGCGTTGGCGGTGTTGAGGGTCTGACCCCAGCATTTGTTTGGGGTTTGTTGAGGCATGATACCCGCCCGCGCGCGATTCTAGAAGATTTGCACCAGCAGCGGCAGCTGCTCCGCAAAACGCTCCGTCAGCCACTTGCCCGCCTGGCCCGGCGGCGTGTCGGCGCGCTGGATCAGGTAAATCGGGTAATTCTCGCCCTTGTCGACGGCCAGCGGCAGGTGCACCAGGCGTCCGGCCTGCAGGTCGTCGCGCACCATCGCTTCGGGCATGTTGCCCCAGCCCAGGCCCGCGCGCAGCAGCGCGTGCTTGGAACCGAGGTCGCCCAGGCGCCAGTTGCGCAATCCCAGCACGCCGAAATCCTGGCCCTGCGTCAGGTCGCTACGGTCGCTGAGCACCAGCTGCACGTGTTCGCGCGCCACGTTCGATGCGATCGGTCCTTCCAGCTGCGCCAGCGCGTGGCTGGGGGCGGCCACGGGAATCAGGCGCACGTGGCCCACGGCCAGGCGCTCGAAGACGCTGGCCGTGGCCGTCATCCAGCCACCGAGGCCGATGTGGCAGCTGCCATCCATCACCAGCTGCGCCACGGCGCCCATGGCTTCGATGCGCAGGCGCAGGGCGACGGTGGGAAACTGCGCCTGGAAGGCCTCGAGCACGCGCACCAGCACGCAGGTGGGGAACATCACGTCGACCACCACCGACACTTCCGCCTCCAGCCCGCCGGCCAGCGCCTTGGCGCGCGCGCGCATGCCATCGACTTTCAGGGCCACGGCGCGCGCATCGGCCAGCAGGGCCTTGCCCGCGTCCGTCAAGGTGGGCTTGCGCTTGCCGCGGTCGAGCAGCACCACGTTCAGCTGTTCTTCCAGGTTGGCGATGGTGTAGCTGATCACCGATTGCGTGCGGTGCAGCTGGCGTGCCGCATGGGCGAAACCGCCCGCGTCGATGACGGCGACAAACACGCGCAACTGGTCGAGCGAAGGCTGGCCCGGTTCTCTCATGGCGACTCCATATCTAGAAATTCGATGCTAATCATTTATATTTACACGGTTTCATCGATGGTAGACCCGAACTATGCTGTGTGCAAGGGCTGCGATGCGGCCCATCCCCATCCCCGTTTTCACAGGAGCACTTCATGAGCAAGGTCTTATACATTAATAGCAGCGTGCGCAACAGCGGTTCCCTGTCGCGTCAATTGTCCGGCGAATTCGTCGCCAAACTGGCGGCGCAAGGGGCCAGCGTCATCGAACGCGACCTGGCCGCGCAGCCCGTGCCGCACTTGACGGAAGAGATGATGGGCGCCTTCTTCACGCCGGCCGACCAGCGCAGCGCGCAGGCGGCTGCGGCCGTGCAGGTGTCCGATACCCTGGTCGATGAATTGCTGGCGGCCGACGTGCTGGTGCTGGCCGCGCCCATGTACAACTTTTCCGTGCCTTCGACCCTGAAGGCGTGGATCGACCACGTGGCCCGCGTGGGACGCACCTTCCAGTACACGGCGACGGGCCCCGTTGGCCTGGCCACGGGCAAGAAAGCCGTCATTTTCACGGCCAGCGGCGGCGTGTACAGCGAAGGCCCCGGTGCCGCGTATGACTACCTGAGCACCTATCTGCGCACGGCGCTGGGCTTCATCGGCATCACCGAGATCGAGTTCGTGCAGGCCGAAGGCGTGGCCATGGGCGACGATGCCGTCGCCAGCGCGATCGCCAAGGGCCGCGCCTCGATCGAGGCCTTGGCCGCCTGAGTTTGCTTCAAGCCTAGTTCGGATGGGGGATTGTCAATCAGCCATGGTTGACATAAGCTTGCCGGCGGCGCGCCCCGTGCCAGCCCGGCGAGCGGTTCGCCATGAAAGTCCCCCATGCACAAGCTGGCAAGCGCAGTATTGTTCGGATGTTCCCTGTTGGCGGCAGGCATTGCGCACGCGCAAACTGCGCCCGTGGCGCCGCCCCACGTGGGGCGCCACGCCTCCACGCCTGAAGACATCCGCGCCATCGAAAAAGTCGTCGCCGACTTCCAGGCGGCGCTGATCGCCAAGGATGTCAAATTGCTGTCGTCGCTGATGCTGCACACGAACATCCTGTTCGCCTCGCCTGCCGACGACGGTTTCATCAAGAAAATGCGCGATACGACGGACGTCCATTTCGACGGCGTCGCGCAGGCCGGCTACATTGCTTTCGCCAACTTCATCAAGCGCGAACCGCTGCGCACGGAAGAAAAATTCTACAACGTCAAGATCACCCAGGACCGCCATGTGGCGTGGGTCAACTTCGACTACGAATTCCTCGTCGATAACAAACTATCCAACTATGGCGTGGAAGCCTGGCAGATGGTCAAGCGCGACGGCGAATGGAAAATCCTCAGCGTCGTCTGGTCCATGCATCCCGCGTCCGAGGCGGGAAAATAGGGGCCAGCCATGCCGCGTCAGTCGCGCGGCAGCTCGCGGATTTCCACCGTGCCACCTGCGTTCAGTACGGGGTTGCCCACCAATAATTTTTTTGCATCGTCTATACTTTCAGCTAGCACACATATATAGCCTGACAAGTGTGGCGTGACGGGTCTGGCCTGGCCCGACCGGTGCACGCAGATACCGGGCCCGATGGAGCTGCCACCGCAGAAGCGGCCACTGGCCTTGAGCATGGCGAAGTAGTCTTCCCAGGCGGACGTGGCGATGTCCATCGGTACTTGCGTGTCGTCATGCATGAAGATGATGTAGTCATTCATCCTTTTTCTCCTGTGCCGCGTGATAAAAACAGAGAGCCGCATCGAGTATTCCGAGCAGGCGCGAGCGCATGGTTTCACCTTTTTACCGTGTCAGTCCGTAGAGACAAGCTGTCCGGCCATGTCATTTTTGGAGCGAACATCGTGCCGATAAAGTATGTTGATTTTTATGAGGTGAATTACACGGCGGAACCCTTGCGGGGCTGCAAGCTGTGGGGCGCCTACGTCGCCATCTATGCCCCTTCGCGCAACCCCATGCACCGGGTGAACCTGGTGAAGAAGCGCAGGGTATCGGCCGATCACCAGTTTACAACGGAAGCGGACGCCGTGGCGGAAGCGGGCGAGGTGGCCGTCAAGCTGGTCGAGCGGCGCCGGCGCCGCTACGTCTTTCATCCCTGAAGCGCCGCGTGACTTGTTCCGGCGCGAGTTATTACGAATGAGCACGGTCCGGGCGTAGCCGGTGCAGGCGCACCGGCGCAGTTGCCCGTATCATGCACGATATCGCCACGCCAGAGGACCGCCATGAAACGCCAGTTGCACCTGCTCGTCATCGACCCGCAAAACGATTTTTGCGACTTGCCTGCCGCCTGGCTGCCGCCAGATGCCGCGCCGGCGCTGGCCGTGCCCGGCGCCCACGCCGACATGCTGCGCGTGGCGCAGCTGATCCGTGAAGGGGGCGGCGGCTTGACGCAGATCAGCGTGACGCTCGACGCCCACCACCGTTACGACATCGCCCACCCCGCGTTCTGGCGCACGGGCGATGGCGGCCCCGTCGCACCGTTTACGCAGATCGCTGCGCAGCAGGTGCGCGACCGCCTGTTCCTGCCCGCCGCCAGCGGCGCCTTGCCGCGCGCGCTGGCCTACCTGGATGCCTTGCAGCAAGCGGGACGCTACCAGCTGATGGTGTGGCCCGTGCACTGCGAAATCGGCAGCTGGGGGCAGAATATCCATGCGGCCGTGCGCGCCGCCTACAACGGCTGGGAAGTGGAGCGGCTGCAAGTGGTCGCCAAGCTGAGCAAGGGTTCGAATCCCTGGACCGAACATTACTCGGCCGTCATGGCGGAAGTGCCCGATCCGCAGGACGCAGCCACCCAGCTGAACCTGGACTTCCTTGCCACCCTGCTGCCGGCGCAGCAGATTTATGTGGCCGGCGAGGCGGGCAGCCATTGCGTGAAAGCCAGCACCGAGCACATCGCCGACTACCTGGAAGCGCAGCAGGGACGGCAGGCGCTGGCGCGGCTGGTGCTGCTGACGGATTGCATGAGTCCCGTCACGGGCTTTGAAGCGCAGCAACGCGACTTTCTTGCTGCCATGAAAGAGCGCGGCGCGCGGCTGGCCACGTCCGCCGACGTCTTGCCCGAACTGCAGGCCAATGCGATTGCCTGAGCCATTGTCGATCGTGTCCTGCTGAAATGCTTGCGGTGGCGTACTATTCTGGCTTCAGGAAGTTGGAGAAAACACACATGACCCCGATAGTGCGCAGTTTGCTGGAAACCGATCTGTATAAATTTACAATGTGGCAAGCATTGCTGCACGGTCATCCGAACACCCATACCGAATACGAATTTGTCTGCCGCAACGCGACGGTCTTTCCCCTGGCCGAGCTGAAGGGAGAGCTGGAAGAGCAGCTCGACCATTTATGCTCGATGTCGTTTGCCGACGACGAACTGGCCTATTTGCGCACCCTGCGCTTCATGAAGAGCGATTTCGTCGACTTTCTGACGGTGTTCCGCTTCCAGCGCAAGTTCATCGAAGTCAGCACGGACGGCGACACCTTGCTCGTGCACGCGGCCGGGCCGCAGGTGCATGTGATGGGCTTTGAGATTTTCGTGTTGTACATCATCAATGAACTGTATTTCCGCCGTTTCGACCTCGATGCGGCCATGCGCGAAGGGCGCCACCGCCTGGGCTTGAAAGTGGCGGCCGTCAAGGAATTCGGCAAGCTGCCGCGGCGCAAGCATCCATTTGAATTTTCCGATTTCGGCGTGCGTCGGCGTTTTTCCGGCGCCTGGCACGACGAAGTGGTGCAGCGCCTGGCGCGCGAAGTGCCCGAGTATTTCAAGGGTACGTCGAATGTGTACCTGGCGAAAAAGCTGGGCATCGTGCCGATCGGCACCATGGCGCATGAATACATGCAATCGTTCCAGTCGTTTGGCGTGCGCCTGCGCGACTTCCAGAAGGCGGCACTGGAGGACTGGGTGCAGGAATACCGGGGCGACCTAGGCATCGCCCTGACGGACGTGGTGGGCATGGATGCGTTCCTGGCCGACTTCGACCTGTATTTCGCCAAGCTGTTCGACGGCTTGCGCCACGATTCGGGCGACCCCGTCGAGTGGGGAGAGAAGGCGCTGGCCCACTACGCGGCCCTGCGCATCGACGCCAATACCAAGCGTCTCGTGTTTTCGGACGGGCTGGACCTGGACAAGGCGTTCGCCCTGTACCAGCACTTCGCCGACCGCATCATGACGGGCTTCGGCATCGGCACCAATCTCACCAACGACGTCGGTTTGACGCCGCTCAACATCGTCATGAAACTGGTGCGCTGCAATGGCCAGTCCGTGGCGAAATTGTCGGATTCGCCGGGCAAGACCCTGTGCAAGGATGAAACCTTCCTCGCGTATCTGCGGCAAGTGTTTCACCATCCCGCCGTCCAGGCACCGGTCTAGGCAGGTCTGATTGGCGCGGCAAGGCCGCGCGTAATCGGACAAGCTGAGCGGACCACATCACCTGGTAGCTGGCAAGGCGGACGGGAATACCGTGGCACGTCCCGCCATGTGTGCCGGGTTCACCGCAGCCGCCGTCTTAAAACCCCGTCACCACCGTGTTCATGTGCTCGACCTGGGGCGGGGCGGCGAAGAATTCGCCCACCAGGGCGCGCCAGGCCTGGAAGTCGTCGCTGCCGCGGAAATGCACGGTGTGGTCTTCCAGGGTGCTCCAGCCCACGACAAGGCGGTAGGCGTCGCCGTTTTCGATCGAGCGTTCCAGGCGCATCGATTCGCAGCCGCGCGCGCGCTGGAACAGGGGCACGGCCTTCGTCACGGCCGCCTCGAAGGCAGCATGCGTGGCCGATTTGATCTGGATATGGGCAATTTCAAAAATCATGGCAAGTTCCACTGTGGAATGAAGGAAGCTTGATCTTGCCATAATTCGGCCGCGCGGGGGAGGGCGCCTCAGCCGGCGAGCGCGGCGGCGCCGGCGCGCCGGCTGCCCGCGTGGCTGGCCGTGCGCTGTTCGATATCGCAGCCGTGACATGCCTGCACGATGGCATGCGCGCGTTCCCGTTCCTGCGCATTGCCGATGGCGACGACGAGGCGGAACATGCCGCGCCACGCGGCCTTGCCCTGCACGGGGACGGCTTCATCGTCGACCGTATCGAGCTGCACGGCCTGCGGGGAAAAACCGTCGTCCAGCAGGGCGCTGCGGGCCTGCTGCGCATAGGCAAAATGGTCGAAGATACGGATCAGGGCAGGCGCAGCGAGGGGGCTGGTGGAAGGGCTCATGGCCAAGCTTTCAAGTGGGGCATCCGAGTTGGACCTGTGAGCCTATAAAAAATTCTGCCTCAGCCTGTAAAATCCTCGATCAAGGCGCAAAAGTTTGATAAATATCCAGTATGGCTGCCAAGTCGCGCTAAGATACGCCTTGCGGTGCGTCTTGCTGGCAGGGGCGCGGGATCAATCTTTCATAGGAGAACTAAATGGCAGCGAAGAAAATTCTGTTTTTGACCGGCGATTTTGCAGAAGATTATGAAACGATGGTGCCTTTCCAGGCCCTGCTGATGCTGGGCCATACCGTGCATGCCGTGTGCCCCGGCAAGAAAAGCGGCGAGACGATCAAGACGGCCATCCACGATTTCGAGGGCGACCAGACCTACACGGAAAAGCCGGGCCATTTGTTCACCCTGAACGCCAGCTTCGACGAGATCGACCCGGCCCACTATGACGCCGTGATGATCGCCGGCGGCCGCGCGCCCGAATACCTGCGCCTGAACGAGAAAGTCATTGCCGCCGTGCGCCATTTCGCCGAGGCGGGCAAGCCCGTCGCGGCCGTCTGCCATGGCGCGCAATTGCTGGCCGCCGCCGATGTCATTCGCGGCAAGCGCATTTCCGCCTATCCCGCCTGCGCGCCGGAAGTGAAACTGGCGGGCGGCACGTATGCCGACATCGCCGTCACGGACGCCGTCACGGATGGCCAGTTCGTCACGGCGCCCGCCTGGCCCGCGCATCCGGCCTGGCTGGCGCAGTTCGTCAAGCTGCTGGGCACCGAGATCCATTTGTAACCTTTACCAGCCCGGCAGGCCGCAGCGCTTGCCGGGCGCACCACTTTTCAGATTCGAGTTCTTCATGCATGCGCCGCGCAGTCAACCTTCCCGCAAACAACTTCCAGCATCGCGCTGGCGCCAGCGCCGCCTGGCGCAAGCCGCATCGGGCCTGAGCGCCGCGCAGGAACGCCAGCTGGCCACCCTGCATGACATTTCCACCCTGCTGGCGGGACAGCACGCCATCGATGCGCTGTGCCGCGGCTTCCTGCGCCACGTGATGCAGTTCGCGCAGGCGGAAGGGGGCACCGTGCGCATCCTCGATCCGCAGCAGGACACCGTGCACATCATCGTGCATGAAGGCATTTCCGACGCCATGGTGGAAGAGGAACACTGCATCCGCAACAACGATTGCCTGTGCGGCGCGGCCGTGGCGCAAGGCGTGATCCAGATCCGCGATTTCCGCCAGGCCGATGCCTTGCAGCGCTACCGCTGCCAGGACGAAGGGTTCATCGCCATCGCCGTCTTTCCCATCCTCGCGCGCGAACAGGTGGTGGGCAGTTTTTCGCTGCACTTTGCGCGCCCGCAAGCGGCCCATGCGCAGCAGCAGGGCTGGCTGGAAACCCTGGGCCAGAGCCTGGGCATCGCCATTGAAAACCAGCGCCTGATCGCGCGCGAGAAGGAATTTGCCGTGGCGCGCGAACGCAGCCTGCTGGCGGAAGGCTTGCATGACAGCATCGCGCAAAGCCTCAATTTCATCAGCCTGCAAGTGCAGATGCTCGACGATTCCGTGCGCCGGGGCCAGCTCGACGAAGCGGCCGAAGTGCTGCCGCTGATGCGCATGGGCGTCGAGCAAAGCTACCAGGACGTGCGCGAATTGCTGGTCAATTTCCGCACGCGCTGGCATGGCAGCGACCTGGAAAGCAAGCTGTCGGAAGTGCTGGCCAAGTTCGAGCTGCAGACGGGCGTCGTCGGCACCCTGGACATGAGCGGCAATGGCGCGCCGCTGGCGCCCGAGCAGCAGTTGCAGATCCTGTTCATCGTGCAGGAAGCGCTGTCGAATATCCGCAAGCATGCGCAAGCGAGCAACGTGGCGCTGCGCGTGGAAAACGGGCGCGATTTCGCGCTGCAGGTGCGCGACGATGGCGAAGGCTTTGCCGCCAACCTGCGCGACAAGAAAACGGAATTGCAGATCGGCTTGCGTATCATGCAAGAAAGAGCCGAGCGGCTCGGTGCGCAATTTGCCATCGACAGCACGCCCGGCGGCGGCACGACGATCTCGCTGGCCTTGCCGGCAGCGCGGCGCCAGGCCGCGTAACAGTGAATTATTCCTATCAGGCAGAAGAAACAAACACGTGAACGCTCCAATCAAAATCCTGCTGGTCGACGACCACACCTTGCTGCGCAGCGGCGTCAAGCTGCTGTTGCAGCGCAATCCTCTGTTCCAGGTGGTGGGCGAGGCATCGAACGGCCTCGACGGCGTGCGCCTGACGGCCGAACTGCGGCCCGACGTGGTGCTGATGGACTTGAACATGCCCGGCGTATCCGGCGTCGAGGCGCTGCAGCTGATCTTGCAGGACATGCCGCAGATGGTGGTGCTGATGCTGACCGTGTCGGAAAACGCGGCCGACCTGGGCGCGGCCCTGCGCGCAGGCGCGCGCGGCTATCTGCTGAAGAATATCGAAGCCGAACAGCTGGGCCAGGCCATTTGCCGCGCCGCCGCCGGCGAATCCGTGATCGCCGACGCCATGACGGCCAAGCTGGTGTCGCAGTTCCGCGCGGGGCAGAACGCACCACAGGCCGACTACGACAAACTGACGCCGCGCGAGCGCGAAGCCATGGCTTGCCTGGCACGGGGCCAGAGCAACAAGGAAATTGCGCGCCAGCTGGACGTGGCGGAAAGCACGGTGAAGATCCACGTGCAAAACATCCTCAAAAAGCTTAAGCTCAGCAGCCGCGTGCAGATTGCCGTGTATGCCGTCGAGCGTGAGTTAGGCAAATAAAGATCAAGCAAAGCGCAAATACCCGGTTGAAAAGCCACAAGGAATGCGCGATTGTTTGATCTGCATGGCGTTCCGGCCTAGACAACCCTAGTTCCTTTGACGTATGGCCTTGACCGTGCCTGCGCATTACACTCTTAGTCATTCGCTAATCTAATAAGAGAGTGTCATGCATAAGGTCAACGTCGATGGCTTGCTATCGAGCCAGGCTCTGTTCCGCCATATTTCCCCTTCGCAATTAGAGCAATTGCGCCAGGATGTCGTGCGTGTTGAAGTGGAAAAAGGCAAAGTGCTGTTCCGCAAGGGCGAAGTGGCGGAAGGCGCCTACGTGGTGGTCTTCGGCCTCGTCAAGCTGAGCGTCTTTTCCATGGAAGGCACGGACAAGGTACTGGAATTGATCCGTCCGGGCCAGAGCTTCGGCGAAGCCATGATTTTCCTCGATGAACCGTATCCATTCTGCGCCGAAGCGCTCGAGCACTGCCTGCTGCTGCGCATCCCGCCGCACGCGCTGCTGCGCCTGCTGGACCAGTCGCCCCGTATCGCGCGCCAGATGATGAACAGCCTGTCGCACCACCTGATGGGCTTTATCCGCAACGTGGAGCGCTGCTCCGTGCAGAACGCCACCCAGCGCGTGGTCGAGTATCTGCTGCAGGCTTCGGACCAGCAGCGTTCGAACGAAGTCAAGCTGGACCTGAAGAAAAGCTTGCTGGCCTCGTTCCTGAACCTGGCGCCCGCCACCCTGTCGCGCGTGCTGCACCAGCTGACGGACTTGCATTTGATTAAAGTCAGCGGTTCGCTGATCCAGATCCAGCCCGATGCGCTGAAGACGTATCGTCATGGTTCCGCCACGGCCATGCTGAACTAAGATTTTTCAGCAGGCAAGGTCAGCCGCCAGAACAGCAGGGCGAGCAAGCTGACCGCCGCGCCCAGCGCGCATACCCCATGCCAGCCCGCCAGCGCATACACGCTGGTGGCGGCAATCGCACCGAGTCCGCTTCCCACCGCATAAAACAGCATGTAGCTCGCCACCAGGCGGCTGTGCGCATCGCTGTCCTGTTTGAAAATCAGGCTCTGGTTGGTTACGTGGACGGCCTGGCCCGCCAGGTCCAGCGCGATGATGCCGACGATCAAGGGCCACAGGTCCGTACCGGCAAAGCTGAGCGGCAGCCACGCGGCCAGCAGCAATAGCAGGGCCGCGCCCGTCGTCCATTGCGCGCGTCCACCGTCGGCCAGCGCCCCGGCGCGCGCCGCGCCCAGCGCCCCCACCACGCCCACGAGGCCGAAGGCGCCGATGGCCGCGTGGCTGTAGCCTTGCGCCGTCAAGGGCAGCACGAGGGCGCTCCAGAAAATATTGAACACGGCAAACATCAGCAGGGCCAGCATGCCGCGCACGCGCAGCACCTTGTTGTGCCTCAGCATGGCCAGCATCGAAGCGAGCAGGGCGCCGTAAGCCAGCTGCCGGCTGGCCGCTTGCGCGGGCGGCAGCTTGCGCCACAGCAGCAACAGCAGGGCGCACGCCATGGCCGCCGAGACAAAATACACGGCGCGCCAGTCGGCCACATCGGCCACCACGCCGGACAGGGTGCGCGCCAGCAGCAAGCCGATCACCACGCCACCCTGCGCCATGCCGACGACTCTTCCCCGCTCGTGGCTGGCTGCCGCGCTGGCCGCGTAGGCGATCAAGCCCTGCGTCATGGCCGTGCCCAGCAAGCCGACCAGGAGCATGCCGCCCAGCAAGGCGGCCGTGGAGCGGGCGCATCCCAGCGCCGCCAGGGTGAGGGCAAGCAAGCCCAGCTGGATCAAGGTCAGGCGGCGCCGGTTCAGCATGTCGCCCAAGGGAACCAGCAGCAGCAGGGCCAGCGCGCAGCCGATCTGCGTGGCCGTGACGACCATGCCGCTGGCCGCCTCCGTCATGCCGAATTCGTGCGCCAGGGTGGCGAGCAAGGGCTGGGCGTAATACACATTGGCCACGCTGAGGCCGGCCGCCGTGGCGAACAGCCAGACGAGGGAGGGGGCAAGCGTCGCTTGGTTGGGGAGGGGAGTCGTGTCGCGCATGGTCATTTATCTGGTTTCAAATTAAAACTAGTTGGAGTCTACGCGGAGAAGTTTTAAAATGCAACCAGTCAATCCTGGAGAATGCCCGTGGCCAAACGCAAGAGCCTGAAGACCGACCCCTGTCCCGTGGCGCGCGCGCTCGACGCGATCGGCGAGCGCTGGTCGCTGCTGATCGTGCGCGACGCCTTCGACGGCATGCGCAGGTTCGGCGAGTTCCAGAAAAGCCTGGGCGTGGCGAAGAACATCCTGGCCGACCGCCTGCACACCCTGGTGGAGGAGGCCATTTTCGAGGTCGCGCCCGCCTCGGACGGCACGGCCTACCAGGAATACGTGCTGACGGCCAAGGGGCTGGCGCTGTTTCCCGTCGTGGTGGGCTTGCGCCAGTGGAGCGAGGCGCAGCTGTTCGCGCCAGGCGAGGCCCATTCCACCCTGCGGCAGCGCGGTTCCGGCTTGCCCGTGCGCCGCATGGATGTGCTGGCGCCCGATGGCAGCGTGCTGCAGGCGGGCGATACCGTCGTGCACAAGGTGTCGCCGCAATGAAGCGCGTGGCCGTGCTGGGCGGGGGCATCACGGGCGTGACGACGGCGTATGCGCTGGCGAAACGGGGTGTGGACGTGACCCTGATCGAGCGGCACCGTTATGCCGCCATGGAAACGTCGTATGCGAATGGCGGGCAATTGTCGGCTTCGCATGCGGAAGTGTGGAACCACAAGGCGACGATATTGAACGCGCTGAAATGGATGACGCGGCGCGACGCGCCCCTGCTGCTCCATCCCTGGCCCAGCTGGCACAAGCTGAGCTGGTTTGCGGAATTTCTCGCCGCCATGCCCGACTACGAGCGCAACACCATCGCCACGGCGCGCATGGCGATTGCCGCGCGCGACCACCTGTTTGCGTGGGCGCAAGCAGAAAACATAGCCTTCGATCACCGCCGTGCCGGCATCCTGCACGTGTATCGCGAGCGTGCCGGCTTCGAGCGTGCCGCCCGCGTGTCGCGCCTGCTGGCGCAGGGCGGCTTGCAGCGGCGCCCCGTGACGTTTACGGAAATGCGCGCCATCGAACCGGCCTTGCAGGGCGATTTTTACGGCGGCTACTACACGGACAGCGATTCCACGGGCGACATCCACAAATTCACCAGCGGCCTGGCCGATGCCTGCATGCGTCTGGGCGTGGCGTGCCGCTATGGCGCGCAGGTGACGGCGCTGGCGCGCGAACACGGCAAGGTGCGCGTCGCCACGGACGAAGACAGCACGGTGTTCGACGCCGTCGTCGTGTGCGCGGGCACGGCCAGCCGCGCCCTGGCTGCATCGTTGGGCGACCATGTGAATGTGTATCCCGTGAAAGGGTATTCGATTACCGTGCAGCTCGATGATGCAGCCAGCCGCGCCGCGGCACCGTCCGTCAGTCTGCTCGACGACGCGACCAAGCTGGTCAGCAGCCGTCTGGGCGAGGACAGGCTGCGGGTGGCGGGCACGGCGGAATTCAATGGCATCGATTACGACATCCGCGCCGACCGCATCCGTCCGCTCGTGCGCTGGGTGGAGCAGTGCTTTCCTGGCGTTAATACGCGCCAGGCGATCCCGTGGGCGGGCTTGCGTCCCATGCTGCCGGCCATGCTGCCGAAAGTGGGGCCGGGCAAGGCACCCGGCGTGTACTACAACACGGGCCATGGCCACCTGGGCTGGACCCTGGCGGCCGCGACGGCCGAACTGGTGGCGCAGCAGGTGGCGGCCGCGGCGCGGGACTGAGCCATGCCCAGCATCGCCATCCTCATCTTTCCCGGCGTGCAGGCGCTCGACGTCAGCGGTCCCCTGGACGTGTTTGCCGAAGCGAACGGTTTCTTGCCGCCGGAGCGGCACTACGCGATCGAGGTGCTGGGCACGCAGGAGGGCTTGCTGCGCTGCTCGAACGGTCTATGCCTGGCCGCCCACCGCCACTACGCGCAGGCCAGCGACGTCTACGACTTGCTGCTGGTGGCGGGCGGCCCCGGCTTGCCGGCGCAGCCCCGCGATGCGGCCCTGAGCGCCTGGCTGGCGCAGGCGGCGGGCAGGGCGGGGCGCTACGGCTCCATCTGCAATGGCGCGTTCTTGCTGGGGCACGCGGGCTTGCTCGATGGTAAAAAAGTTGCCACGCACTGGAACGATGCGGCGGCGCTGGCTGCCCGTTTTCCGCTGGCCCAGGTGGACGCGGACAGCATTTATGTGCACGACGGCAAGCTGGTCAGCTCGGCCGGCGTGACGGCCGGCATCGACCTGGCGCTATCGCTGCTGGCCGAGGCGGGTGGCGTGGGCGGCGCGCAGCTGGCGCTGCAGGTGGCGCGCCGCCTGGTGGTGTACACGCAGCGCCAGGGCGGGCAGTCGCAGTTCAGCCCGCACCTGACGCCCGTGCTGGACGTGGCTTCGCCCGTGGCGCAGGCGCAGCAATACGTGCTTGCACATCTGGGCGAGGCGCTGGACGTGGACACACTGGCGCAGTTGGTCGCCATGAGCCCGCGCAACTTTGCCCGCGTCTTCGCGCGCGAGCTGGGCGTGACGCCGGCCCGCTTTATTGAAAGCGCCCGGCTCGATGCGGCGCGCGCCTTGCTGGCCGCCAGCGATGCACCGCTGAAAACCATCGCCTGGCGCTGCGGCTTCGGCACGGCCGACCAGCTGCGCGCCGTGTTCCTGCGGCGGCTGGGCGTGTCGGCCAGGCAGTACCGGCAGCATTTTTCCAGCCACCCCGGCGCTTGACGGGCACGCATGGCAGGAATGCCTGCCACGCTGTCCGGAATACGCGGCAGGCCAGGCCCCTGCCGCCGCATCCGCAAATCTATACTTTGCTGCAGGCGCGCCACTTCGGCCGCGCCCTTGAGGAAAGTCAAACATGCACACCACTCTGGACGCCGAGCGGGTCGGCCCCGCCTATACTGAAGACGGCATGCTGCTGGCGCGACGCAAGACGCGCGAAGCACTTGCCGCCATTGCCGCGCGCATCCGGCCCGGCATGCTGGAAGAAGACGCCGTGGCGATGGCGAAACAAGTGCTGCTGGACATGGGGCTGGCGCTGAGCTGGCACCCCACGCGCGTGCGCTTTGGCCGCAACACGCTCAAACCGATGAAGCGCGCGTCCGAGCCGGGCGTGGTCTTGCAAGAGCACGATATTTTCTTCCTCGATATCGCGCCCCGCGTGCAGGTATGGGAAGGCGATGGCGGCGCCACGTTCACGGTGGGCGACAGCGCGCAACAGGCGGACTATGCGCGCTGCGCGCGCGATGCGGAATGCCTGTTTCACCAGGTACGGGCCGTGTGGCTGCGCGAGCGGCTGACGGGCCAGGCCCTGTACGCCTACGCAGAGCAGGAAGCGCGCAAGCTGGGCTGGGAATTGAACTTTGACCTGGGCGGGCATCGCGTTTCCGATTTCCCGCACGCCACGATTTACGCGGGCGCGCTGGCCGACGCGGATTTTTCGCCATCGCCCATGCGCTGGATCCTGGAAATCCATCTGCGCCATCCGACCTTGCCGTATGGCGCGTTTTTCGAGGACATGCTGCTCGACGACAGCTACTATGTTTGACGCAGCGCCTAGTTCTTCGGCAATAGATCGCTGAGCGCGGCGCGGCCCTTGACGGTGAGGAAGGGGCCGACCTTGTTGTAGGGCAGCAGGAAGTCGTTTTCGCAGCCGCTGCCGTTGGAGTCTTCCCAGAACGACACGCCCTCCGGCTTCAGGGACAGGTGGAAGCGGCCACGGCCGTCGTAATCCGTGCCCTTGCACTCGGCGTCGATGGTGACGCCCTTGAACAGGGCCTGGCGCAGGCGGTCCGGCAATTCTGCCTTGTCGTCGCCATCGCTGGCGCTGGCGCCAAACCAGTTCCACATGTCCGTCTCCTGGCCCGTCTTCACGTCCCAGGTGCGGAACTTGATGGAGATGCCGTTGGCGCCATAGCCGGCCGGCCAGCGGTAGAACTTGATCGTCACCCAGCGCGGCGACCAGTAGGTTGGCTCCGCATACACTTCGTCTTCCGTCGTGAAACCGTTGCGGCCCAGGTACTCGCGGCGCGTGGCATAGAAGTCGGCCAGGTCTTTCTTGTTCTTCGCCAGCACGGCGCGCAGCTGCGCGTTGATTTTCGCCACGCCATCGCCGGGAGCGATCAGCTCTACCGTGATGGTGTCGCCCACTTGAAGATTGCGGTATTGCTTGCCTTCGAAGGCGATGGGTTTGCTCACCTTGGTACCGGGAAAGTCTTCCAGCGCCAGGTTGTAGGCATCGCTGGCGCACGATGGGTGATCTCGATCGCCCGCCGCTTCCAGCAGGGTCAAGGCCAGGGGCAGGGACTTGCCGCTTTTCGGGTCCGTCCAGGTGCCCGCCAGCTTGCCCCCTTGCGGTGCATCCAGGCGCCACGTGCCCGTCGTGTTGCCCTTGGCATCCTGCTCCTGCCACAGGGCCTTGCCGTTCGGCTTGGCCAGCATGATCGGCGTCTTGTAGCGCGTGTAGTAATAGCTGCCGCTGCTGTCTGCCCCCTGCGTGGGGCTGGGCTGGTTGAAGCAGGCCACGATATTGGCCTTGCCCACAGTGCCCTGCCACACCCCTTGCACGGGCGGCTCGGCCGCCGTGGCGGCATGCAGGGCGGGCAGGGTCAGGCAAGCAAACAGAAAGCGGCGCATCGGTTTTTCCTCTCGTGGGCGAAGGCCGATTCTACATGGCCCCGCCCACGAGATGCCACACGTCAACTTATGCGCCGGGGCGCTCCTGCGCCACCACGGCCATCGCCGCGCTCAGGTACTGCAGCATGGCGGCATCGACAAAGCTGCCCTCCATCAAGCGCGGTTCCTGCTGGTGCGCCTGGCGGAACTTCAGCTGCGTGGCCGGGTCCGTGCCGGCATACGAGCGGAACAGGTCCAGCCACTGCCGCGCCAGCTGCAGCACGGCCGGGTCGGTGGGCGGCGTGCGCGCATCGATGGCGGCGCGCACAGCCGCGATCAGGGCTGGCCACTCGCCCGAGCGCTTGCCGTAGTTGGCCACCAGGTGCGCGTATTCCTGTTCATTGAGGAAAGGCTGGTACAGCGCGATGCGCGAGGCATTGAAGGCGGCGATGATGAACTGCATCAAGTCCCCATCGATGCTGGTCGTGGCTTGCATCGATGGTTCCTGCGCATGCATGTTGTTCAGGCGGGCGAACAGGCCCGGGTGGGCGCCCGTGTCGCGCACCAGCTTGACCATCCATTCTGTGGCCAGGGCTTGCGCGCGTGCATCGCCGGGGCCGGCGCCGGCGTCCTTGACGGCGCGCACTCTCGCTACCAGTGCTTTCCATTCCTGTTCCACGGCCGCATCGGACAGCAGCGGTATCTGTTGCAGTTCTTCGGGGGTAAAGTATTTGTCGTACATGGTCATCAACTCCATAGTGGTGAGCCACTCGGCCAGTTCCGGTGCCTGCCCTTGCGCCAGTTGTGCCTGCAGGCTGCGCAGGCGTTCGCGCAGGGTGGAAGCCTGCGCAATCTGGCGTTCCAGCATGGCGATCTGCTGCGCCACGATGGCGCTCAAGGGCAGATCCGGGCCGGCGAGTGCGTTGGCGATATCGGCCAGCGACAACCCGAACTTGCGCAGCGCCATGATCCGGTGCAGCCGGTCCATGTCGCTGTGCTGGTACAGGCGGTAGCCAGCTTGCGTGCGCGCCGAGGGCGAGAGCAGACCGATGCTGTCGTAGTGGTGCAGGGTGCGGATGGTCAGGCCCGTGAGCCTGGCCAGTTCACCGATTTTCAACAGCATGGGGTACTCCTTTCCGGGTGCGTGCAAGCAGAATCGCGCCTGACGTCGCGTCAGGGTCAAGCGGTATTTTCAACTGCATCAACTGATCGTCAGCCGCTGCCGCAGTTCCTGCAGCAGGGTGCCTGTTTTCGGCGTCAGCTGGCGCGCCAGCGGCCACGCCAGGTACAGGGGCAAGCCTTGCGTGGCCAGTGCCGGCAGCACCGCCACGATGGCGCCCGTGGCCAGGTGCTCGTGCACCAGCCAGGTGGCCAGCTGCGCCACGCCCAGGCCGGCGAGCACGGCGGCCGTGCGCGCTTCCGCGTCGCCCACCGTCATGCGGGGAGAGGCCAGGCGGTACTCGACCTGTCCGCCGCTGTCCTCGTCGTGGAACAGCCACGGCATGGGCGAACCATCGCCGCGTCCGTAGGCGATGCAGTCGTGCTCATCGAGCTGCGCGATGGACGCGGGCGTGCCGCGCCGCGCCAGGTAGGCGGGCGCCGCGCACAGGATCAGCTGTTCGTCGCCCAGGTGCATCTGGCCCAGCGCGGCGGGCCAGTGCGAGGGCGCGCCGATGCGCACGGCGATGTCGATGCGCTCCTCGAACAGGTCGACGAAGCGGTCGCTGAAGGCGATCGACGGCTGCAGGCGCGGATACTGCGCGCACAGCTCCAGCAGCGCCGGCATCACGCGCAGGCGGCCATACGAGGCGGGCACGCCGATGCGCACCTTGCCCGCCAGTGCCGTCGCGTGCTCGCCCAGCACGTCTTCCGCGTCCGCCAGTTCCTGCAGCACGCGCTTGCAGGTGGCGTAGTAGGCGCGGCCCGCGTCGCTCAGTTTCAAGCGGCGCGTGCTGCGCTCGAACAGCAGCACGCCCAGCCGCTCTTCCAGCCGCGCCACGCTCTTGCTGACGGCCGAGCTGCTCAGGTGCAGGCGCTCGGCCGCCTTGGTAAAACTGCCCGCGTCGGCTGTGGCGAGGAAGGGCGTGAGGCCCTTTAAATGTTCCGATGAAAACATGATCCGCGAATTTTATTCATGAATAGAGTGAAATAGTATCGCGGATAAGAATTGATGTCGCAGATATGATGGTTTTTTTTCCTTTGGAGCTTGTATCCCATGCAAAAACACGCCCTCATCATCGGCGCCAGCGGCGTCATCGGCAGCAAGCTGGCCAGCCATTTGCTGGCGCAAGGCTGGCAGGTCACGGGTGTCTCGCGGGGCCGCACGCCCGTGCCCGCCGGCTGCGCGTCCCTGCAGCTCGATGCGACCGATGGCGCGGCCGTCGCCGCCGGCCTGGCGGGCCTCGATGCCAGCCACGTCTTTTTTACGGCCTGGGCGCGGCAGGAAAGCGAGCAGGACAACATCCGCGTCAATGGCGCCATGGTGGCCAATGTGCTGGCCGCGCTGGGACCTGCTGGCCACTTGCGCCACGCGGCGCTGGTGACGGGCCTCAAGCATTATCTGGGACCGTTCGACGCGTATGGCCAGGGCGCCGTGCCCGTCACGCCGTTCCGCGAAGAGCAGGGCCGCCAGGACGTGGACAATTTCTACTATGAACAGGAAGACCGGCTGTTTGAAGCGGCCGCGCAGTACGGCTTTACGTGGAGCGTGCACCGCCCGCACACCATCATCGGCTATGCGCTGGGCAATGCCATGAACATGGGATTAACTTTGGCCGTGTATGCGCACCTGTGCAAGGCCAGCGGCCAGCCCTTCGTCTTTCCCGGTTCGCCCGCGCAGTGGCACGGCCTGTCCGACATGACGGACGCGGGCCAGATCGCGCGCCACCTGGCGTGGGCGGCGGACAGCCCCGCCGCGCGCAACGAGGACTTCAATATCGTCAATGGCGACGTGTTCCGCTGGAAGTGGCTGTGGCCCCGCCTGGCCGCGTATTTCGGTATCGATGCGGCGGACTTGCCCGAGACGATGGCGCCGCTGGCCGGCCGCATGCAGGACGCGCCCGCCCAATGGCGCGCCATCGCGCAGCAGCATGGCCTGGCGGAGCCTGACATTGGCCGCCTCGCTTCGTGGTGGCATACGGATGCCGACCTGGGGCGGCCGATGGAAGTGATGACGGACATGGGCAAGAGCCGCAAGGCGGGCTTCCTCGACTACCAGGATACGCCGGACGCCTTCTTCCATCTGTTCGAGCAGTTGAAGGCGCAACGCATCATTCCGCGCTGACGTGTTCGGCGGCGGCAGGCGGCGCTGCTGCTGCTGCTGCCGCCGCTGCATTCGCCCTGTGCTGCCGCGCGCGCTGCCACTCCAGGCCCGGACGGTCGACGCGGAACTGCAGCAGCCGGCCCTGCACCACTTCCGTCACGTAGGCCGTGCGGCCATCGGGGCCGCCGAAGGTGATGTTGCTGGGCTTGGCGCCGGGCACGCTGATCTCGCGCAGGATGCGTCCCTGCGGCGACAGTTTGACGACGCTGCCCTTGCCGTAGCGCGTCACGTACAGGTTGCCGTCGACGTCCACGCGCATGCCGTCCATGCCGAAATCGTCGAACCTGATCAGCAGGCGCTTGCCGCTCAGGCTGCCATCGGCGGCGATGTCATACATCCAGATATTGCGCTGCACGCTTTCATTCACGTACAAAATCTTGCCGTCGGGACTGACCTCGATGCCGTTGGCCGTGCCCATGGTGTCGAGCGCCAGGGTCACCGTGCCGTCCTGCGCGATGCGCCACACGCGGCCCGTGTTTTCCTTCCAGTTCGGGTCGCTCGCATACAGCACGTCATCGGCCGTGATGGCGATATCGTTCGGCTGCGTCATGCGCGGTTCGCGCGCGTGGATGGTGAGCGCGCGCGTGACCGGGTCCACCAGGTAAATCGTGTGCTCCATGTAGTCGGCCAGATACATCTGGCCGCGGCTGCCGAAGCGGATGCCGTTGGCGATGCTGGTGCCGGGCAGGGTCAGGTACACCTCGCCCATGCCGCCAGGACTGACCTTGCCGATGGTTTGCTGGCGCGCAAAGTTGACGGCATAGATATTGCCATCCGCATCGACGGCCGGGCCTTCGATGCCCTTGGTGAACGAGTGCGCGGGCGTGAGGGTAGTGGCGAGGAACAGTGCTTCGTGTGCGGGCGGGCTGGCGCAGGCGGACAGGTTGGCCAGCGCGGCGGCCAGCACGGCAGTGCGCAGCCAGGGCAGGGTGGTTCGGGAATCGGGCATCGGGTGTTCTCTGTAAAGCGACGGTGGCGTATGTTACCTGACTGGCCGGGCGGACCGCACGCCCGTACAATCGTGCTGCCGATTCACTGGAGCCACCATGGATACCATCATTTTTCGTACCGCCACCCTGGCCGACCTGGAAGCCATCGTCAGCCTGCTGGCCGACGATGCGCTGGGCGCCCTGCGCGAAACCGTCGCCTCGCCCCCCGCCGCCTGCTATGTCAGCGCTTTCCAGGCGATTGCCGCCGATGCCAACCAGCGCCTGGTGGTGGCCGCCGATGGCGACATCATCGTAGGTACGCTGCAACTGTCATTTATCCCCGGCATTGCCCGCCGCGGCGCCTGGCGCGGCCAGGTCGAAGCCGTGCGCATCGCCGCCTCGCACCGCAGCGCGGGCCTGGGCCAGCGCCTGTTCGAGTGGGCCATAGCAGCCTGCCGCGCGCGCGGCTGCCAGCTGCTGCAGCTGACGACGGACAAGGGCCGTCCCGACGCGCACCGTTTCTATGAAAAGCTGGGCTTTGTCGCCAGCCATGAAGGCTACAAGCTGGCGCTGTAAAACGTTTCAGGTGGACACAAGCACCAGGTCGGGAAAGTCGTCTTGCCAGCCTGGCCATGCATCCTGCAGATGCGCGTGCATGCCGGCCCGGTCTTGCGCCTGCTCAAACGTGTCCGCGCTGGCCAGCAGAAAATGGGCGATGGCGCGCAGGGTGGCCGGGTCGGCGTGGATGGTCACGTCGGAGCAGGGCAGGGGACGTTCGGCGGCCTCGTCCTGCAGATAGCAGTGCAACGATAAATGTGTGCTCATGGATGTCGGTTGTTGATATAGGCGCCCAGCATGGCGTGGGTGTTCAGTGCCGCGCGGGCGGCGTCCAGTTCTTCGGCAGGCAGGTACCAGAAGGTCAAGCCGGCATGGTCTTCGCAGTGGCCATACGCGTGCATCGCGTCGCGCAGCGCTTGCCGGCGCTCGGGCGGCAGCGCATCCAGTCTGGCTTGCGTGAAACCATTGATGGGATATACATCGCGCAGGTGCGAATCTAGCAGCCCGCGCCGCTTGATGGCGGACCAGTTATTTGCGGGGCAAGGAGTGCCAAAGGTCATCGGATGGGCCTCATCGATCTGCCGGTAGCCGAGTGCGTAGCCGGTGCCATAGCCCTGCGTTTCAGCGTAGCAGTACACATATTCGCAATGCTCAAACAGGCCGGGTATGGCCCGGGCACCGTCGAACAACGGCATCAGCGCAAGCTTGCTGGCGCGTATGGACAGAACCAGCTCCGAGCCCGATGAATACATGGCCTGCGCGTCGCAGTTGACGGCCTCGTCAGCTTCGTCGGGCGGCACGAGACGGGGCGAAAGCAGTCCGATGCCGTCGGTCTCTGGCGCGAACAGCATCTTCTCGTAATGTCGCTGTGAGAACTTGACGATCTTGCCGCGCTTGTTGCCGTAGCGCTCGACGGATTCGCCGATGTGCGCGAACCAGGCGAACAGCTGGGCGCTGGCCGCGGCGGCAATGAAGGGGGTATTTTTCTTGAATTCGCCTACCAGGAAGTGATATTGGTCCATGTGTCGCCAGAGTGAATGGGGAGCGCGCATGATGCCATGCGTGAAATCCCGTGGCTAGCGCGCACGCGGGGAAGCGTGCTGGCCACGCTGCAAGGTGGACCTGCGGCAAGCGATGTGGGACGGCAGGGCAGGAAAAAAGCACGACAGGACGGCGCAATGGCCGGGTTGAAGCGTATGATGGAAGCACGGATGTGGTTGCCGCAAGGCAGTGCGACCGGCATGGGAACGCCGTGCCGGCGGGATGTCTTGCCGGATTTTTCGTGGTTTTGGCAGCACTTTGGCAGCACCAACGACGAGGAGACATCATGGACAAACCCGAATTCATCCTGGCCGCCAAGGCCATGGAAACCCTTGAGATGTATCAAACGTTTTACGGTAACTCCAGCGAATACCAAGCGCACCAGCAGGAAGTCTTGAAACTGCTGCGCCACAAGGGCGCCTCCCTGCTGGTCTCCGAACATGGCCCGGCCAAGTTCTTGCTGGCATTTGCCGATGCGCTGGAAGCGGCGGGGCAGCCGGGCGAGTATGTGCCGTTGAACCGGCGATAGGATGCAGAGGCTGGCGCTGTTTGACGGCGCCAGAGAACGGCGACCTGACAAATCGCTCCCGCCATGCTTTTGCCGCTGTGCAGGTTAAAACCGAAGTGGCACACGTACCCGTCTCGATCGAGGCTGCAGGAGATATTCTCCTTGTTTCGCTCACGATAGCCTTTATCCGGGCTGCAGCGGTCTTTCGAATCGGGAGCCATGAAGGGCTGCTTCGGGGGATTGGACGGAGCCGATTAGCACTCTGAATCGCCACCCGTAGCTTGAGACCGGGATTCTCAGCGCGGGAATTTATACCGTACCAGCAACGAAGGTCCTTTGCCGCCTGGGGGAGTCAGCAGTATCTCGTCACCCGGCTTCATTTCCTCATACATCACCGTGCAACAAGTCGGCATCGAGTGGCCGCGCGCGGGATAAATGCCTACGTCGGTGTGCAGGGCCGCAGCGCGTACGTCCACGCTGGTCTTGCCCGCCTTTTCTTCTTCTTGCAGCAGCTTGCGCAGTGCGGTGACGAAGTCCCCTTTGCTGAGTCTTGCAGGTGCCTGGGTGGTTTGCGGGCGAGCGGTTGTGTCGTTTTTCATGGCAGTTTTCTTCAGTGTATACATTCCGCCACTATATCATTGGGTCCTAATGTTGCAGTCAGCCGGGCGAGCTAGCGAGGGCCAGGTCTGCCATTCGGACACTGCCTGAACGGCTGATCTTGTCGTTCGGAAAAACCGCCTGCGGCGCAAAACCTAGTCAGAGGAATCGGAGGGGGTTGCGCTTGCAAGCGCAACCCGGTTTTGCGGCTATCGGACGAGCAGTGCTCGTCCCCCCCGCGTCCGTGCCGGACGCGGATTCGCTGCCCGCGTTCTGCATGCATGGAACAAATAAAAAGGGCCTCCCCGTCGAAACGGGGAAGCCCTTTTTATTTGTTCGGTGGTGGAGACGGCGGGAATCGAACCTACCGTAAACTTAGATTTTTTAGGCATCTTGAAGGTTTTGCTGGCAAAATGCAGACAATCAACCCGCAACGGCAGCTGTCGGCCAGAAGCAGACGTTCACGTTGATGTGACAATGCGTGACTTTTCTCGCTTGGTAATTCGTTATGCTCATAGGCCGCAGGCGGCCAACTCCATACATTGACCAGCTCCTCAAATCAGTTTTTCGCACAGTCCGATCATGACCACATTGCGTAAAGCAATTATCTTGGCAATCTTTTTTGCGATGATAGGCGCTTGCGCAGCGATGTCATATGCAGCACCGTGGACGGACATATCGTGGCGGCACGCGTTGCTTTGGACAGGTTCCTTCGGTTGTCTCGGATTCTTACTCGGGGGGATATACGCTTTCGATCCGAATTCCGACTTGAAGATCAAGTCCAGTGCAATCGGTCGGATGTCATTCGGAGTCATAGCTTCGTTAATATTGTCCGCTTTGTGGCGCTGGCCGCTTGAAGGCGTTGCGCTCGCAAGCCTTATTGGTGCTGTGCTTGGGTATTTAGGCATGATGTGGGCAAAATTTGCCGACTTTTGACGATAGGGATCAATGTCTGCAACGGGGCGGAACCTGCAGATGACTGCAACCGGCCAGAAGCAGACCTTGTGGCAGCTATGCTTTTATGGACCCAAAACCAAGGACGACATGGTGTACCTAGCACTAACTCCACGAGGTTTGCGAGAAATTTTGGACTACTCAGAGGCGACCAAGACTCCTGTATGGTGCAGCGCGGATGCATTGTCAGAAGCAGAATTTGAGAAGCTTGAGCGCGGCAATGTCACTCGTTTCACTTACTCCCTCACGGATGCCGACCAGACGACGATTCACGGGGCACTTGCGACTATCGAGGAGCATCACCCCGGCGTGCGGGTTTGGATTGAAAGCACTGTGTTCGGGGCCTGAACACGCCTTCGACAGTCTGCTTTGGGGCGGAACCTGCAGATGACTGCAACCGGCCAGAAGCGGACAGTCGGCAATTGACCAATTAAGCTTTACTCAGAAAGTCAGCATGTCTCACCGTGATCCTTTTGATGTTATTTCATCCACCGTTGATCTGGATGATCCGGTAGAGCACGGTGATGCTCAACGCTTTATGGTTAACGCCCTGGCTCGGGTGATCGAATGTCTACCCGTTACCGCGCAGTCTTCTGTTTTGGCTGCTAAACGATATCTTGAGGGCGCGGCAACGGATAGCGAGGCCTTAGCTGTCCGGGTGAGGCTTTGGGAGACCATCCGAGGACGCGATATGTCGGATGACCCTGAGGTGTTGCGTATCAGAACCACGATTTGTGCGCTGCACGGCATGGACGCTGAAGCACCTTACGACAAGTTGGAATACTTTCTGTTTTTTTGGGAGCGCAGCGGCTTAAGCATGGTTGAGCTAGCTGGAGCTATGTTCGACACATACGGCGTTGTTTATCACGACGCTTAATCGGCTGCGGTGGCATATGTCGAATGCGTCAGATCTATGTCTGCTTCGGGGCGTTTCCTGCCCCTCAGTCAGGATAGGTAATGTTGCATGACAGCCAGCCGATAGACGTAATCCTTAAAGACCGAACACAATTTCCGCTTTTGATCCGGCCGCCTGATCTGCATCCGGCATCCAACGCCCATATACCCTGGCAATCATTGTCCAATCAGCATGCCCCATCTGCTTTGCTACCCACATTGGGTACTCACCTGCTGAGAGCATCATGCTGGCATAGGTGTGCCGCGTTTGATAGGGGTTTCGATACCGCACGCCAGCGTTTTGCAGGATGCCGGTCCATAAAGTCTTGCGGATCGGCTGGTCCCCCTCCCAGCGCCGCTCCAGGCGTGGATTTTGAAAAACCTCCTTGCCTTTTGCCCAGGTGAATGCTTTTTGTTCCTGCAGCGCATGCATGGCACGCTCCAGCAGCTTGACCTCGCGGCGGCCGGCGTTCGTCTTGGTGCTCTCCGCCACCTTGGAGTGCTGAGTGAGGGCGCGCGTCACCATCACGACGCCGCGCACGAAGTCTACGTCTGCCCAGTCCAATGCCACCAGCTCGGACGTGCGCAAGCCGGTCCAGAAGGAAGAGGTGTGAGGGTCAGGTCCGCCATTCGTACACGACCTGAGCGGCTGATCTTGTCGTTCGGAAAAACCGCCTGCGGCGCAAGAGCTAGTCAGAAGAATCGGAGGGGGTTGCGCTTGCAAGCGCAACCCGGTTTTGCAGCGCCGAGCTGCGCTCGCCGAAGTCCCGCAAAACCCCCGCGTCCGTGCCGGACGCGGATTCCATGCCCGCGCTCTGCATGCATGGAGCAAATAAAAAGGGCCTCCCCGTCGAAACGGGGAAGCCCTTTTTATTTGTTCGGTGGTGGAGACGGCGGGAATCGAACCCGCGTCCGCAAGCACTCCACAGACAGTTCTACATACTTAGCACTATCATTTAATTTAACTCAGCCAGCACGGATGTGCACGTTATGGGCAAGCGAGTTACCTATTATTTAGTCGGACGCTAAGTAACCCAGCATACGACGAGTCCCTGTAAATGACTCTAGAGCTTTTGACGGCCCACCCCAGGGACGAGGTGTTCTAGAGCTAACAGCGATTAAGCTGCCAGTGCGTACGAGTTATCGTTTGCAGTTAAGTTTTTTCAGGTTGTATTTACGAGGTAGCCCGCCCTCGGTATGCCCTGCGCTGCTTTGCAACCCACGTCGAAACCAGGTCGTCCCCACAGAACCTTCATTGTAGCGCAATCTTCACACTCTTGCATGATGCATTCGTAGAGCGGCGCGACAAGTACGGTCTATGCGGATCTACGCCGCCAGATGCCCGTCCTGCGCCGCCTTCACTACGCCCGTCACCAGCTCGAGCAAGGCTTGCGGCGTGTCCAGCAGGTGGTCGGCGTTCCAGTGCTGCGGTTCGACGGGGCCGCAGTAGCCCCAGGCGCAGGCTACCGTGCGCATGCCGGCGGCGCGGCCGGCCTGGATGTCGCGCAGGTCGTCGCCCACGTACCAGCAGTCTTGCGGCGCCAGGTCCAGACGCCGCGCCGCTTCCAGCAGGGGAGCGGGGTGCGGTTTCGGGTGGGGCATGGTGTCGCCCGAGATCACGCAGCCGGCCGCGCCCAGGCCGATCTGGCCCACCAGCGGGTCGGTGAAGCGGGCAGCCTTGTTGGTGACCACGCCCCAGGCCAGGCCCAGCGCCTGCAGGCCGTCGAGCATGGCGGGGATGCCGTCGAACAAGCGGCTTTCCACGGCCAGCGCCGCTTCGTAATTGTTCAGGAAGCCGTCCTTCAGGGCTTCGTAGCCGCTTTCGCCCGGTTGGACGCCATAGGACGCGCCGATCATGCCGCGCGCGCCGGCCGAGGCGGTGGGGCGCAGGATCTCATACGGGGTGGGCGCCAGGCCGGCGCGCGCGCGCAGCAGATTGATGGCCGCCGCCAGGTCGGGCGCGGTGTCGGCCAGGGTGCCGTCGAGGTCGAACAGGATGGCGCGCGGGGCTGGCAGAGGGGCTGTAATCATGGCGGGCAAAGTGTGTCAAGTAGGAATGAAAAACGGCGGCCGCAGCCGCCTTGTATTGTGCGTGATGGTTACAGCGGCCGGGTGCAGGCCACCAAATAATTGACGCTGGTATCGCTATTAAGTGAGTAAATCTTGGTCAGCGGATTGTAGCCCATGCCGCGCATGCTGTTGACGTCCAGGCCGGCGCTGCGCACGTATTGCGACAGTTCGGCGGGAGTGATGAACTTGTCATAGTCGTGCGTGCCTTTCGGCAGCAGGCGCAGCAGGTATTCGGCGCCCAGGATGGCGAACAGATACGCTTTCGGGTTGCGGTTCAGGGTCGACAGGAAGACGTGGCCGCCCGGTTTTACCAGCGCGGCGCAGGCTTTCACGATGGCGGCGGGGTCCGGCACGTGCTCGAGCATTTCCATGCAGGTCACGACGTCGTACTGGCCCGGCTCTTCCTCGGCCATGGCTTCGGCGGCGATCAGCTTGTAGCGCACCTTGGCGCCCGATTCCAGGCTGTGCAGGTCGGCCACTTTCAGGGCCTTGTCGGACAGGTCGATGCCCGTCACGTCGGCACCCTTGCGGGCCATCGATTCGGCCAGGATGCCGCCGCCGCAGCCGATGTCGATCACGCGCTTGCCGGCCAGCGGCACTTTCGCGTTGATCCATTCCAGGCGCAGGGGGTTAATTTCGTGCAGGGGACGAAACTCGGAAGTGGGGTCCCACCAGCGGTGGGCCAGCTCACTGAATTTTTGGATTTCAAGAGGGTCGGCGTTCATAGGTCGAATAATAGCGGCAATTTTACAATTGGGCAGCCACGGACGAAAAAAAACCCCGCCGTGGCGGGGTTTTTTCATGCTGGCCTTGACTTGCGCGATGACTTGCGGCAAGCCCCAGGCTGGCGGTTCAGCGATTACTTGTTGCGGGTACCAACAACTTCGATTTCCACGCGACGGTTTTTCGCACGGCCTTCGGCAGTTTTGTTGTCAGCAACAGGTTGTTTCTCGCCTTTGCCTTCGGTGTACACGCGGTTGCTTTCAACGCCTTTGGAGACCAGGTAGGCTTTGACAGCATCAGCACGACGTACCGACAGTTTTTGGTTGTAAGCATCGGTGCCGACGGAGTCGGTGTGACCCACAGCGATGATGACTTCCAGGTTGATGCCGCCCAGTTGTGCGGACAGCTCGTCCAGCTTGGCTTTGCCTTCTGGCTTCAGCGTCGCTTTGTCGAAATCGAAGAATGCATCAGCAGCGAAGCTGACTTTTTCCGAGGTAGGAGCAACAACGACTGGCACTGGTACGACAACGACTGGTGCCGGTGCTGGTACGACTGGTGCTGGTGGAGCTACGCATTTGCCGTCTTGCAGGGTTTCTGGCTCTACGCACAGTGGCACGTCGCAACCTGGCACCGCGTCAGCAGGTGTCCAGTAGCCGGTACGCCAGCACAGACCGAATGGGTCACGCACGATGACGCCGCGAGCATCTTGCACGTAAGCGCTTTTTGGGCTTGGTGCCTTGATGTCAGTGGTAACTGGCGCGAACGGTGGGGAGGTTGGGGTTTGGGCCGAAGCCGAGCCAGCAATCACTGCGGATGCAGCGAAAAACAGCGTTACAAATTTATTCATTCTTTTTTCCTTTCGGGGGGTGATATCCGCAGAACAACACTGCGCTACTGGTGCTACGTGCCAAGATTTTATCATGTAGACCATATGCGCTCGTTTCAGATTGCGAAACTAGCAATTAACTTCCCAGTCATTTTGCCACACGCATCAGGGGCGCACGACCGTGGTTAAATCAAAGCTTGCCCGATTTTAGACCGTGCGTTGTTTTTGCGCAACGAAAATGCCCATTTGTAACGCGGCTGTAACAATTGATCGCTTTTTTTGCCTCTTTTCAGGGCAGGTATCTTGAACTGGTATTGCCATTGTGCATTATCGGCAGGCCGGCATGCACGCCGCCGGTGCAAACTGACAATATTGTCGGCATGGCCAATTTGTACAGGGAGCTGGGCGCGCATGCTAAAATCGTGCGCTTGACTGTTAAGAGTGTCGAGCAAATGCCCACGGCGGCACGGCATGGCCAGCACGTACCCCTGCGGTACGCGTACTGGCCGTACCGCCAGCCCGCCGATTTGTGCAGGCACTCTGCGACATGGAAGCCGGGCCGCGCCAGCAGCGCGCGGCGCGGCGTCCACGACGACAGCCGCCTAGGATATGCAGTATTGCGTCATACATTGCGTAACAGATAAGTTAACCACAGCCTGAGATCAGTCGAACCGCCAATGGATCAATTCGCAAAAGAAACAATTCCTATTTCCCTCGAAGAAGAGATGCGCAAGAGCTACCTCGATTACGCCATGAGCGTGATCGTCGGTCGTGCCTTGCCCGATGCGCGTGATGGCTTGAAGCCAGTGCACCGCCGCGTCTTGTTCGCGATGCATGAAATGAATAACGTGTGGAACCGCCCTTACGTCAAGTGCGCCCGCGTGGTCGGCGAAACCATGGGTAAATACCATCCCCACGGCGATGCCTCGATCTACGACACCTTGGTGCGCATGGCGCAAGATTTTTCGCTGCGCTACATGCTCGTCGATGGCCAGGGCAACTTCGGTTCCGTCGACGGCGACGGCGCCGCGGCGATGCGTTACACCGAGTGCCGCCTGGACAAGATCGCCAGCGAGCTGCTGGCCGATATCGACAAGGATACCGTCGACTTCCAGCCCAACTACGATGGCAAGGAAAAGGAACCGACGGTCTTGCCGACGCGTATCCCCAACCTGCTGATCAACGGCTCGTCCGGTATCGCCGTCGGCATGGCGACGAACATTCCGCCGCACAACATCACGGAAGTCATCGACGGCGCGCTGCACGTGCTGCGCAACCCCGAGTGCACGATCGATGAATTGATCGAGCTGATCCCGGCGCCCGATTTCCCGACGGCCGGCATCATCTATGGCGTGTCCGGCGTGCGCGACGGCTACCGCACGGGCCGCGGCCGCGTCGTGATGCGCGCCAAGACCCACTTCGAAGAATACGGCAAGGATGGCGGCCGCATCGCCATCATCGTCGACGAGCTGCCATTCCAGGTCAACAAGAAATCCTTGCTGGAACGCATCGCCGAAAACGTGCGCGACAAGAAGCTCGACGGCATTTCCGACATCCGCGACGAGTCCGACAAGTCGGGCATGCGCGTGGTGATCGAGCTGAAACGGGGCGAAGTGCCGGAAGTGGTGCTCAACAACCTGTACAAGCAGACCCAGTTGCAGGACACCTTCGGCATGAACATGGTGGCCCTGGTCGACGGCCAGCCGAAGCTGCTGAACCTCAAGCAGATGCTGCAATGCTTCCTGTCGCACCGCCGCGAAGTGGTCACGCGCCGCACCGTGTTCGAACTGCGCAAGGCGCGCGAACGCGGTCACGTACTGGAAGGCCTGGCAGTCGCGCTGGCCAACATCGATGACTTCATCGCCATCATCAAGGCCGCGCCGACGCCGCCGATCGCCAAGGTCGAGCTGATGGCCAAGGCCTGGGATTCGTCCGTCGTGCGCGAAATGCTGGCCCGCACGGGCGACGGCACGACGCCGGGCGGCGTGGACGCCTACCGTCCGGAAAACCTGCCGAAGCACTACGGCATGCAGACGGATGGCCTGTACAAGCTGTCGGACGACCAGGCGCAGGAAATTCTGCAGATGCGCCTGCAGCGCCTGACCGGCCTGGAGCAGGACAAGATCGTCAACGAGTACAAGGACGTGATGGCACATATCGCCGACCTGCTCGACATCCTGGCCAAGCCGGAACGCGTCACCGTCATCATCACCGATGAAATGACGGCGGCGAAGAACGAATACGGCGCCGGCAACAAGGACGTGCGCCGCTCGCAGATCGAACTCAATGCCACCGACCTGGAAACGGAAGACCTGATCACGCCGCAGGACATGGTCGTGACCCTGTCGCACACCGGCTACATGAAGGCGCAGCCGATCACCGAATACCGCGCGCAGAAGCGCGGCGGACGGGGCAAGCAGGCGATGGCGACGAAAGAGGAAGACTGGATCGACCAGCTGTTCATCGCCAACACGCACGACTACATCCTGTGCTTCTCGGATCGCGGCCGCATGTACTGGCTGAAGGTATGGGAAGTGCCGCAAGGCTCGCGCAATTCGCGCGGCAAGCCGATCGTCAACATGTTCCCGCTGCAGGACAACGAAAAGATCACCGTGATCCTGCCGCTGTCGGGCGAGAACCGCACGTTCCCGGAAGACCATTACGTGTTCATGTCGACCAGCCTCGGTACCGTCAAGAAGACGCCGCTGAAGGACTTCAGCAATCCACGCAAGGCCGGCATCATCGCGGTCGACCTGGACGACGGCGACTTCCTGATCGGCGCCGCGCTGACCGACGGCCAGCACGACGTGATGCTGTTCTCCGATTCGGGCAAGGCAGTGCGCTTCGACGAAAACGACGTGCGTCCGATGGGCCGCACGGCGCGCGGCGTGCGCGGCATGAACCTGGAAGAAGGCCAGCACGTGATCGCCCTGCTGGTGGCCGAGAACGAGCAGCAGTCGGTGCTGACGGCCACGGAAAACGGCTATGGCAAGCGTACGCCGATCACCGAGTACACGCGCCATGGCCGCGGCACGAAAGGCATGATCGCCATCCAGACCAGCGAGCGCAACGGTAAAGTGGTTGCCGCGACCCTGGTCGATACCAGCGATGAAATCATGCTGATCACCACCGGTGGCGTGCTGATCCGCACCCGCGTGTCGGAAATCCGCGAGATGGGCCGCGCGACGCAGGGCGTGACCCTGATCGCCGTGGAAGACGGCACCAAGCTGTCCGGCCTGCAGCGCGTGGTGGAGACGGATATCGACGAAGTCGAGCTGACGACGGAGGCGGGCACGGATGCCGCGCCGGCGGCGGCTGAACCAGCCGATCCTGTCGACCCGGCCCAGCTGGAGTAAGATGATTGGGGCTCTTTCGGGAGCCCCAATTGCTATTGGCGCGCCAGTTGCGGCGCCAGCCTGCGTTTTCCAGCTGTTCCCCGCTTTTGTAAAGTCCCGCATGCCATGAGAAAAATCGTCGCCACCTTCTTCGCCGCGTTTTCGCTGGCCTTCCTTGCGACCCTGCCGGCCCTGGCCCAGAACGCGCAAGCCACGCCCGCCCGGCAAGCCGCGCCCAGCCCCGCCATGAAAGTGGCCGTGCGGCGCATGCTCGATGCGATGCAGTTCCCGCAGCTGACGCGCAGCATCTTCGACCAGATGCTGCAATCGGTGCCCGCCATGATCCGTCAGTCGGCACTGCAGCAGATCAGCAGCAACCCGAACCTGGACGAGCAGCGCAAGGCGCGCGCGCTGGCCAGCGCCGAGGAGGAAATCCCCGTCGCCATCGCCACCCTGACGCAGGTGCTGGCCGATCCGACCCTGATCGACGAACTGGCCGCCGAAATGGTGCCCCTGTACGCGCGCTTTTACACGGTGCCCGAAGTCGAACAGCTGACGACTTTCTACAAGACGCCGCTGGGGCGCAAGATGCTGGCCACCATGCCGCAGCTGTCGGCCGAATCGATGGCCATCAGCCAGCGCGTGCTGATCCCGCGCGTGAATGCCGTGCTTGACCAGGTCATGCGGGCGGCCACGCAGTCGCCCCAATAATTCCCATTTTTGCCAAGGATAGCCTCGTGACCCATATCTATAACTTCTCCGCCGGACCGGCCGTACTGCCCAAGGAAGTGCTGGCGCAAGCGGCCGCGGAAATGCAGGACTGGCATGGCAGCGGCATGTCGGTGATGGAAATGAGCCACCGCGGTCCTGAATTCATCTCCATCTACCAGCAGGCAGTGGCCGACCTGCGCGAGCTGCTGGCCGTGCCCGCCAACTACAAGATCCTGTTCCTGCAGGGCGGCGGCCTGGGCGAGAACGCCATCATTCCCATGAACCTGGCGGGCCTGGCCGCGCAGCAGCCGGCCACCGTGGACTTCGTGCATACGGGCTCGTGGTCCGGCAAGTCGATCCAGGAAGCGGCCAAGTATGCCAACGTCAACGTGGCCGCGTCGTCCAGGGCGGCCCGTTTCACGGGCGTGCCGCCGGTCGCCGAATGGCAGCTGACGCCGGGCGCCGCCTACCTGCACATCTGCACGAATGAAACCATCGATGGCGTGGAATTCCAGCAGGCGCCAGACGTGCCGGCAGGCACGACCATCGTGGCCGACATGTCCTCGCACATTCTGTCGCGCGTCATTGATGTGTCGCAATACGGCGTGATCTTCGGCGGCGCGCAGAAAAACATCGGCCCGGCCGGCCTGACGGTCGTCATCGTGCGCGAAGACTTGCTGGGCAAGGCGCTGCCGATCTGCCCGTCCGCTTTCGACTGGACCATCGTGGCCGAACATGAGTCGATGTACAACACGCCGCCCACCTACGGCATCTATATCGCCGGCCTGGTTTTCCAGTGGCTGAAACGGCAAGGTGGCGTTGCAGCCATGGAACAGCGTAATATTGAGAAAGCGGCGCTGCTGTACGCGGCGCTCGATGCGGACGACTTCTACCAGAACCGGGTCGAACCGGCCTACCGCTCGCGCATGACCATCCCGTTCTATCTGCGCGACGAGAGTCTGAACGACGCATTCCTGGCCGGCGCCAAGCAGCGCGGCCTGCTGCAACTGAAGGGCCACAAGTCCGTCGGCGGCATGCGTGCATCGATCTATAACGCGATGCCGATCGAGGGCGTGCAAGCCTTAGTGAATTATCTGAACGAGTTTGCCGGACGCTGAGTCGCCTAGACGACCGCGCCGGCCCGCCGCCGGCGCAGGCCGCGCGGCAATGATTGAAGTACAGCTGACGAAACAAACCAACCATGACCGATAAATTGAAACCGCTGCGCGAACAGATCGATGCGATCGACGCGCAAATCCTCGACCTGCTGAACCGCCGCGCGCAAATCGCCCAGCAAGTGGGCCACGTAAAAGCCGAGACGCAGGCGCCCGTGTTCCGTCCCGAACGCGAGGCGCAGGTGCTGCGCGGCGTGGCCGAGCGCAATCCCGGCCCCATGGGCGACCGCGAAGTGCAGACCATCTTCCGCGAAATCATGTCGTCCTGCCGCTCGCTGGAAAAGCGCGTCACCGTCGCCTATCTGGGCCCGGCCGGCACCTTCAGCGAACAGGCCGTGTACCAACAGTTCGGCAGCGCCGTCGAAGGCTTGCCGTGCGCGTCCATCGATGAAGTGTTCCGCTCCACCGAAGCGGGGACAGCCGACTTCGGCGTGGTGCCGATCGAGAATTCCTCGGAAGGCGCCGTCAACCGCACGCTCGACATGATGCTGCAGACCAGTCTCATCATCAGCGGCGAGGTGGCCATCGCCGTGCACCACAGCCTGATGACGAAGAGCGGCAACATGGATGGCGTCACGTCCATCTGCGCCCATTCGCAGGCGCTGGCCCAGTGCCAGGTCTGGCTGAATCAGAACTACCCGCACATCGAGCGCCGCGCCGTGGCGTCGAATGCCGAAGCGGCCCGCCTGGCCGGCGAAGACGGCACGGTGGCGGCGATTGCCAGCGAACTGGCGGGCGCGCAGTACAAGCTGGGCGTGGTCAAGGGCCATATCCAGGACGACCCGCACAACCGCACGCGCTTTGCCGTCGTGGGGACCTTGCAGACGGCGCCGTCGGGCAAGGACCAGACTTCGCTGGTGCTGGCCGTGCCGAACAAGGCGGGCGCCGTGTACCAGCTGCTCGCGCCGCTGGCGAAACACGGCGTGTCGATGACGCGCTTCGAGTCGCGCCCGGCGCGCATGGGCAGCTGGGAGTATTATTTCTATGTCGATGTGGAAGGTCACGTGCACGATGCGGCCGTCGCCCAGGCGCTGGCTGAATTGCAGGGTAATGCGGCCTTCTTCAAGGTGCTGGGATCGTATCCTGTCAGTCTGTGACGTCGACGGTGGTGTCGGATTACGGCCTGCAGCCTGATCCGGCCTACAATAAGCCGTCGCCTGGGTTCGCGCAGCGTAACCCGACAACAGCCACCAGCCTAATCATTCACCAACTTTTAAAGAACACCATGTCTAAAAATATCGGTCCAGAATACGTCCGCGCCATCGCCCCTTACCAGAGCGGCAAACCGATCGCGGAAGTCGCGCGCGAATTCGGCCTCGACGAGGCAGCCATCGTCAAGCTGGCGTCGAATGAAAACCCGTACGGCATGCCGGAATCGGCCAAGCAGGCGATGATCGCCGCCATCGATGACCTGGGCCGCTACCCGGACGCCAACGGCTTCGAGCTGAAAGCCGTGCTGTCGAAGCGCTATGACGTGCCGGCCGACTGGATCACCCTGGGCAACGGCAGCAACGACATCCTGGAAATCGCCGCGCACGCGTTTGTCGAACACGGCCAGTCCGTCGTGTACTCGCAGTACTCGTTCGCCGTGTACGCGCTGGCCACGCAAGGCCTGGGCGCGCGCCACATCGTCGTGCCGGCGCAAGCCTATGGCCATGACCTGGACGCGATGGCGGCGGCGATTGCCGACGACACGCGCCTGGTCTTCATCGCCAATCCGAACAACCCGACCGGCACCTTCCTGACGGCCGCGCAGCTCGAAGCGTTCCTGCAGAAAGTGCCGCAGCACGTGGTGGTGGTGCTGGACGAAGCCTACAACGAGTTCCTGTCGGCCGACGACCAGTACGAATCGACGGCCTGGGTGCGCCAGTATCCGAACCTGGTGGTCTCGCGCACCCTGTCGAAGGCCTACGGCCTGGCCGGCCTGCGCATCGGCTTCGCCATCGCCCAGCCGGCGCTGACGGACCTGATGAACCGCATCCGCCAGCCGTTCAACGTCAACTCGCTGGCGCAGGCAGCAGCGATCGCGGCCCTGAACGACAAGGACTTCCTCGAGCAGAGCGCGCGCAACAACGCGGCAGGCTACCAGCAGTTCACGGAAGCGTTCGCGCAACTGGGCCTGGAATACGTGCCGTCGCACGGCAATTTCGTGCTGGTGAAAGTGGGCGACGACGACGGCGCCGGCGCGAGAGTCAACCTGGCCTTGCTGAAACAGGGCGTCATCGTGCGCCCCGTGGGCAGCTATGGCTTGCCGCAGTGGCTGCGCATCTCCATCGGCCTGCCGCAGGAAAACGCCATCTTCATCGCCGCGCTGACGAAAGCGCTGGCCTGACGATATGACGACGCCTGCACTGAAAAAAATCGTCATCTTCGGCGTAGGCCTGATCGGCGGCTCGTTCGCGCGCGCCTTGAAGCATGCGGGCGCGGTGCAAACCGTGGTCGGCATGGGCCGCTCGCCCGCGTCGATGGCGCGCGCGCTGGAGCTGGGCATCATCGACGAAATCGGCGGCGACATGGCCGCGGCGCTTGCGGGCGCCGACCTGGTGCTGCTGGCCGCGCCCGTGGCGCAGACGGGCGCCATCCTGGCGTCCATCGCGCCGCACCTGCAGCCCGGCACCATCGTCAGCGATGCGGGCAGCACGAAAAGCGACGTGGTGGCGGCCGCGCGCGCGGCGCTCGGCGGCAAGGCGGGGCAGTTTGTGCCTGGCCACCCGATCGCGGGACGCGAGACGAATGGCCCCGATGCGGCCATCATCGACCTGTATCAGGGCAAGAAAGTGGTGCTCACGCCGCTGGCGGAAAATAGCGCGGCCGATGTGGAGCGGGTGGCGGCCGCGTGGCGCGCCTGCGGCGCCATCCTGCACACCTTGAGCCCCGAAGAACATGACAAGGTGTTTGCCGCCGTCAGCCATCTGCCGCACCTGCTGGCCTTTGCGCTGGTCGACGACATCGCCAGGAAGCCGCATGCGGGCCTGCTGTTCCAGTACGCGGCCAGCGGCTTTCGCGACTTTACGCGCATCGCCGGCTCATCGCCGGAAATGTGGCGCGACATCAGCCTGGCCAACCAGCCGGCGCTGCTGCACGAACTCGATGCCTACCTGGCGCAGCTGACGACCCTGCGCGCCCACCTGGCTGCGAACGACGGCGCCGCCATCGAGGGCGTGTATGCGCACGCCCAGCACGCGCGCCAGCAATGGATCGAGGCGATCGAAACGGCGGAAGCGCCCGCGCCCACACAATAATTGAAGGATTCCAGCATGACCCAGACCAAGCAATACCCCCACCACATCGACTTGACGCCCGTGATGCATGCCGAAGGCACGGTGCGCCTGCCCGGCTCGAAAAGCATTTCCAACCGCGTGCTGCTGCTGGCCGCGCTGGCCAAGGGCACGACGAAGATCATCGACCTGCTGGCCTCCGACGACACCTTCGTCATGCTCACGGCATTGACTTCGCTGGGCGTCAAATGGACGCAGGATGAATTGACGGGCGATCCGGCCACGGCGCACCAGGTGCATCACGTGGAAGGCTGCGGCGGCGTTTTCCCGCACCACGAGGCGGACCTGTTCATGGGCAATGCCGGCACGGCCATCCGTCCGCTGACGGCGGCGCTGGCCGTCATCGGCGGCGACTACACGCTGCACGGGGTGTCGCGCATGCACGAGCGTCCCATCGGCGACCTGGTCGACGCGCTGAACGCCGTCGGCACGCAGATCGAGTACACGGGCGAGCAGGGCTTCCCGCCGCTGCGCATCCGGCGCGGCCACATCCACGCGCAGCGCATCGCCGTGCGCGGCAACGTGTCGAGCCAGTTTCTGACGGCCCTCCTGATGGTGGCGCCGCTGATGGCGCGCGACCATGCCGTGACCATCGACGTCACGGGCGAGCTGATCTCGAAGCCGTACATCGAGATCACCCTGAACCTGATGCGCCGTTTCGGCGTGACGGTCGAACATGACGGCTGGCAGTCGTTCACCGTGCAGCCGGGCCAGCAGTACCAGAGCCCGGGCACCATCCACGTCGAGGGCGACGCCTCGTCGGCGTCCTACTTCCTGGCGGCCGGCGCCATCGGCGGCGGTCCCGTGCGCGTGGAAGGCGTGGGGCGCGACAGCATCCAGGGCGACGTGCGCTTCGTCGAAGCCTTGCAGCAGATGGGCGCGACCATCACCATGGGCGAGAACTGGATCGAAGCCCGCTCGAACGGCGTGCTGAAAGCCGTCGACATGGATTTCAACCACATCCCCGACGCGGCCATGACGATCGCCGTGGCCGCCCTGTATGCGGACGGCACTTCGACCCTGCGCAATATCGCCAGCTGGCGCGTAAAAGAGACGGACCGCCTGGCTGCCATGGCCACGGAGTTGCGCAAGCTGGGCGCGGAAGTGGAAGAGGGCGCGGACTACCTGCGCGTGACGCCGCCGGCGCAGATTCTGGCTGCCACCATCGACACGTATGACGACCACCGCATGGCCATGTGCTTTTCGCTGGCCTCGCTGGACGGCGCGGCGCGGCGCGGCAATGAAATGCGCATCAACGACCCGAAATGCGTGGCCAAGACCTTCCCCGAGTATTTCGCCGCGTTTGCGGGGATTGCGAAGGACACCTTAATTTAATTGATCAATAACACAATGCCGACCTCCAATATTCCAGTCATCGCCATCGACGGCCCCACTGCTTCCGGCAAGGGCACGGTGGCGCACCGCGTGGCCGACAAGCTGGGCTTTCATTACCTGGACTCGGGCGCGTTGTACCGCCTGACGGCCCTGACGGCGCTGCGCCGCGGCACGGACTTGCGCGACGAGCACGCGCTGGCCAAGCTGGCCGAGCACCTGCCCTGCCATTTCGCGGGCGGCGAAATCCTGCTGGCGCAGGAAAACGTCACCGAGCTGATCCGAGCCGAAGAAGTGGGCAATACGGCGTCGAAGATTGCCGTCTTGCCAACTTTGCGCCATGCGCTGGTGGGCTTGCAGCTGGGTTTCCGCAAGGCGCCGGGCCTGGTGGCGGACGGACGCGACATGGGCACGGTGATCTTCCCGCATGCCCCGCTGAAGGTGTTCCTCACGGCCAGCGTCGAGGCGCGCGCGCAACGGCGCTACAAGCAATTGATAGACAAGGGTTTTTCTGCTAATATGGAAGACCTTCTGATGGATTTGCAGGCGCGGGACGAACGTGATACTCACCGTGCGATTGCGCCGCTGGTCCCCGCGGAAGGGGCGCATGTCCTCGATACCTCGGCAATGACGGCGGATGAAGCCGTTGAAACCGTGTTGAAATGGTATGCCGCTGCAACAAAATAGCGCGAGCTATGTGGTGCCCGTTGACGGCTCCTGGCCTGTCCGGGTGTGTCAAAAACCTAACCCAGTTTAAGTCGCATCGTGCGATCTCTGCTGGATAACCTGTGTGAACCCTATGTCTACTGTTACAACTAACGAATCTACCGGTATGGAAAGTTTTGCTGCGCTCTTCGAGGAATCGTTGTCGCGTCAAGATATGCGCTCCGGCGAAGTTATTTCCGCTGAAGTCGTGCGCCTCGACCACAATTTCGTGATCGTGAACGCTGGCCTCAAATCCGAAGCATTCATCCCTGTCGAAGAATTCAAGAACGACCACGGCGAACTGGAAGTCAAAGTTGGTGACTTCGTTTCCGTGGCGATCGAATCGCTGGAAAACGGTTTCGGCGATACCATCCTGTCGCGCGATAAAGCCAAGCGTCTGGCTTCGTGGCTGGCTCTGGAAAAAGCGATGGAATCGGGCGAAATCGTCGTCGGTACCGTCAATGGTAAAGTCAAAGGCGGTCTGACCGTGTTGACCAACGGCATCCGTGCATTCCTGCCGGGCTCGCTGGTTGATACCCGTCCTGTCAAAGACACCACCCCATTCGAAGGCAAAACCCTCGAATTCAAAGTGATCAAGCTGGATCGCAAGCGTAACAACGTGGTTCTGTCCCGCCGCGCCGTCATCGAAGCTTCGATGGGCGAAGAGCGTCAGAAACTGATGGAAACGCTGAAAGAAGGCACGGTCGTGACCGGCGTCGTCAAAAATATCACCGACTACGGCGCGTTCGTGGATCTGGGCGGTATCGATGGCCTGCTGCACATCACCGACCTGGCATGGCGCCGTGTACGTCACCCGTCGGAAGTTCTGACGGTTGGCCAGGAAATCACCGCCAAAGTCCTGAAATACGATCAAGAGAAAAACCGTGTTTCGCTGGGCGTGAAGCAACTGGGCGACGATCCTTGGACCGGTCTGTCCCGTCGTTACCCACAAAGCACCCGTCTGTTCGGTAAAGTAACGAACCTGACCGACTACGGCGCGTTCGTTGAAGTGGAACAGGGTATCGAAGGTCTGGTACACGTTTCCGAAATGGACTGGACGAACAAAAACGTTGCTCCTAACAAAGTTGTCCAACTGGGCGACGAAGTAGAAGTGATGGTTCTGGAAATCGACGAAGAGCGTCGTCGTATTTCGCTGGGCATGAAACAGTGCAAAGCCAACCCATGGGACGACTTCGGTGTTACCCATAAGAAAGGTGACAAAGTCCGCGGCGCGATCAAATCGATCACCGACTTCGGCGTGTTCATCGGCCTGGCCGGCAACATCGACGGTCTGGTGCACCTGTCCGACCTGTCCTGGACCGAAACCGGCGAAGAAGCCGTGCGTCGCTTCAAGAAAGGTGACGAACTGGAAGCCATCGTTCTGGCCATCGACGTTGAGCGCGAGCGCGTTTCCCTGGGCGTCAAGCAATTGGAAGGTGACCCATTCAACAACTTCGCAGCCATGAACGACAAAGGCTCGCTGGTAACCGGTACCGTTAAATCGGTTGAGCCTAAAGGCGCCGTGATCCAACTGTCCGAAGAAGTCGAAGGCTACCTGCGCGCTTCCGAAATCTCGCGCGACCGCGTTGAAGATGCTGGTACGCACCTGAAAGTCGGCGACACCGTCGAAGCAATGGTGTTGAACATCGACCGCAAAGCCCGTGGTATCCAACTGTCGATCAAAGCGAAAGACAACGTTGAAACCCAGGAAGCCATGCAGAAGATGGCAGCTACCGACAACAACGCAGCTTCGGGCACCACCAGCCTGGGCGCCTTGTTGAAAGCTAAGTTCGATAACAAGAACTAAGACTGCGGATACGGCAGATGACAAAGTCCGAGCTGATCAACCGCCTCGCTGAGCGTTATTCTCAGCTGGTGGCGAAAGATGCGGAGTATGCCGTCAAGACCATTCTCGATGCGATGACCAACGCCCTGGCGACGGGCCAGCGTATCGAGATCCGCGGTTTTGGCAGTTTTGCCCTGAACAGCAGGCCCCCGCGCATCGGCCGCAACCCGAAATCCGGCGACAAGGTGATGGTGCCCGAAAAACGGGTGCCCCACTTCAAACCGGGCAAACAGTTGCGCGAGCGGGTGGACGCGATGGTCGGACAACCGATCATCGAGGATTAATCGTCTGCTGGAAGGCGACATAGAAAGCGGCGTCCTTGGATGCCGCTTTTTTTTGTTAATATGCTGTAGAGCACTGATCAAACCTACTGCGCGTCGCGCTTTGCGGCCGGCGATGCTCACCGTACTTCAGTACGGTTGTGCTTCTCGGCCACAAATCACTGCCGCTCGCTACGGTTTGATCAGCGCTCTACGTTTGTGTCATGTGGCACGGGCATTTTATTGTTCACTCTGGACCTATCGATGAAAATCATCTCCACCATCGTTGGCTGTGTTCTCTTCGTCCTGTTCTTCAGTTTTGCGCTGAAGAATGCGCAGGTTGTCGACCTGCATGTATTTCTCAATTATGAAATTCGCGGCCCCCTGGTCCTGATGCTGCTGGGCTTTTTTGTCGCCGGCGCCAGCCTCGGTGTCCTGGCCCTGACGCCGACCGTGTTCCGTCACCGCCGCGAAGCGACCAAGCAAAAAACCACCATTGCAGCGCTGCAGACCGTTGGCGTGGCCAGCAATGTCCAGCCGCAACCGGACAGCGTGAGCGCGCAGTAAGCTGCGCCGGCGCTCCTATCTCTCTTACTCGAATAAAAACAATCGCATGGATTTTGAACTCTGGTGGCTCTTGGGTATCCCGGTGTTTTTCGCGCTGGGCTGGATTGCCGCGCGCGTGGACATTCATCAACTGGTGTCCGAATCGCGCAGCCTGCCGCGCAATTACTTCAAGGGCTTGAATTTCCTGCTCAATGAGCAGCATGACAAGGCCATCGATGCCTTCATCGAAGTCGTCAAGCTGGACCCGGAATCGGCCGATATGCACTTTGCGCTGGGCAATCTGTTCCGCCGCCGCGGCGAAACGGAACGCGCCATCCGCGTGCACCAGAACTTGCTGGCGCGTCCCGACCTGCCGCTGGAACAGCAGGGCCATGCCGCCTACGAGCTGGGCATGGATTACCTGAAGGCGGGCTTGCTGGACCGCGCCGAAGAAACTTTCAACAGCCTGGTCGACACGCAATATGCGGCCCAGGCGCGCCGCGCGCTGCTGGAAATCTACCAGCGCGAAAAGGAATGGCCACGCGCCATCGAAGCGGCCGTGGGCTTGCAGGAGTCGGGCGCCGGTGCGCGCCAGAAGGAAATCGCCCAGTTCTATTGCGAACTGGCGCATGACGCGCTCGTGCACATGAAGCCGGACGAGGCCATGCCGCTGCTGGAAAAAGCCCTGCAGACGGACCGCAAGAGCGTGCGCGCCACCATCCTGACGGGCGACGTGCTGCTGGCGCGCGGCGACGTGGAAGGCGCGCTGACCACCTGGCGCCGTGTGGAGCAGCAAAGCGTGCCGCACGTGGCCCTGGTGGCGCAGCGCCTGATGGATGGCTATACCAAGGTGGGCCGTGCGCAGGAAGGCGTCAACCTGCTGCGTTCCTACCTGGAAGAAGCGTCGTCGATCGACCTGATCGAAGTCGTCTTCAAGGCCGTCATCGAACTCGACGGCGTGGAAGCGGCAAAGCAGCTGGTCAGCGCCGAGCTGCGCCGCACGCCCACCCTGCTGGGCCTCGATAAACTGCTCGAGGCGCGCATGATGGATGCGCCGGCCGCCATCTGGTCCGAGCTGTCGATGGTGAAAAACCTCGTGCACGGCTACACGCAGAAGCTGGCCCGCTACCAGTGCAGCCACTGCGGCTTCAAGGCGCGCCAGTTCTACTGGCACTGCCCGGGCTGCAACAAGTGGGAAACGTATCCACCGCGACGCACGGAAGAACTCAACGTCATGAATTAGTCGTGCCCGCCACAGGGCCCATGGCTGCGTTGCAGCGCCTCGCCGTACGATTCGTACTGTCTTCGGCGCCGCGCCTTGCCCTGAACCCTGTGCTGTGCACTTGCAAGTCAGATAGATATATTACAAATACGGCACAACCATGAAAATCACCATTATCGGCACCGGCTATGTTGGCCTCGTGACCGGCGCCTGCCTGGCGGAGCTGGGCAACGACGTCTTTTGCCTCGACCTGGACGCACAAAAGGTAGCGCTGCTCAACAGCGGCGGCATCCCCATCCACGAACCGGGCCTGGAAGAAGTCGTGGCGCGCAACCGCGCCGCCGGCCGCATGACCTTTTCCACGGACGTGGAAGCGGCCGCCGCGCACGGCGCGATGCAATTCATCGCCGTCGGCACGCCGCCCGATGAAGACGGTTCGGCCGACCTGCAATACGTGCTGGCCGCTGCCCGCGGCATCGGCAAATACATGACGGACTTCAAGGTCATCGTCGACAAGTCGACCGTGCCTGTCGGTACGGCGGAAAAAGTGCGCGCCGCCATCCAGGGCGAACTGGACGCGCGCGGCGTGGCTGCCACGTTCTCGGTGGCGTCGAACCCGGAATTCCTCAAGGAAGGCGCGGCCGTCGAAGACTTCATGCGCCCCGACCGCATCGTCATCGGCTGCGACAGCACCCCAGACGGCGAGCGCGCGCGCGAATTGCTGAAAAGCCTGTACGCGCCGTTCAACCGCAACCACGAGCGCACCCACTGGATGGACGTGCGTTCGGCCGAATTCACGAAGTATGCGGCCAATGCCATGCTGGCCACGCGTATCTCGTTCATGAATGAACTGGCGAACCTGGCCGACAAGGTGGGCGTCGACATCGAAGCTGTGCGCCACGGCATCGGTTCCGACCCCCGCATCGGCCACAGCTTCCTGTACGCGGGTTGCGGCTACGGCGGTTCCTGCTTCCCGAAAGACGTGCAGGCGCTCGAGCGCACGGCGCGCGGCCATGGCCAGGAATTGCTGATCCTGCGCGCCGTCGAAGCCGTCAATGACCGGCAGAAACAGGTGCTGGGCGGCAAAGTGGTCACCCGCTTCGGCGAGGATCTGACGGGCCGGCATTTTGCCGTGTGGGGCCTGGCCTTCAAGCCGAATACGGACGACATGCGCGAAGCGTCGGCCCGCGTGCTGCTGGCGGACTTGCTGACACGGGGCGCCACGGTGGCCGTCTACGATCCCGTCGCCATGGCCGAGGCGCGCCGCGTGCTGCAACTGGATCTGACGCCTGAGCAATTGGCGAAGGTGCGCTTTGCCGACAGCCCGCTCGACGCGCTGACGGACGCCGATGCGCTGGCCATCGTGACCGAGTGGAAAGCGTTCCGCAGTCCCGACTTTGCGCAGATCAAGGCGCGCCTGAAGCAGGCCGTGATCTTTGACGGCCGCAACCTGTTCGAGCCGGCCGTCATGGCCGAGGCGGGCATCGAATACCACGGGATCGGTCGCTCGATCCTGACGCGCGCATGAGCGCCCACGAGGTGGTCGCCTTGACGGCGCCGGCCGCACTGGCCCAGGTGCGCTTGCTGGTGGTGGGCGATGTCATGCTGGACCGTTACTGGTTTGGCGACGTCAGTCGTATTTCGCCGGAAGCGCCCGTGCCCATCGTGCGCATCGAGAAGCGCGAAGAGCGCCTGGGCGGCGCGGCCAACGTGGCGCGCAACGCGGCCGCGCTGGGTGCGAAGACGAGCTTGCTGGGCGTGGTCGGCGACGACGAGGCGGGCAGCCAGGTCGAGCGCCTGCTCGAAGGCGGCGGCATCCACAGCTATCTGCAGCGCGATGCAGCCATTTCCACCATCATCAAGCTGCGCGTGATCGGCCGCCAGCAGCAAATGCTGCGCATCGACTTCGAGGATGCGCCCAGCGATGAAGTGCTGCGCGACAAGCTGGCGCAGTTTAATGCCCTCTTGCCGCATTACGACGTGGTGATCCTGTCGGACTACGCCAAGGGCAGCCTGGTGAATGTGGCCGAGATGATCAAGGCTGCCAGGGCCGCTGGCAAGATCGTCATGGTCGACCCGAAAGGCGATGATTTCAGCCGCTATGCGGGTGCGTCAGTGCTCACTCCGAACAAATCGGAACTGCGCCGCGTGGTCGGCAACTGGAGCACGGAAGAGCAATTGACCGAACGCGCGCAGCAGATGCGCGCGCAACTGGGCCTGGACGCCTTGCTGCTGACCCGTTCGGAAGAGGGCATGAGCCTGTACACGGCCGACGCCGTGCTGCACATGCCCACCGATGCGCGCGAAGTGTTCGACGTTTCGGGTGCTGGCGACACGGTGATCGCCACCATGGCGGCCATGCTGGGCGCCGGCATGGACCTGGGCGACGCCGTGCGCACGGCCAACCGGGCCGGCGGCATCGTCGTCGGCAAGCTGGGCACGGCCACCGTCACCCGCGACGAGCTGTTCCCCCAGTAATCTTGTTGTATCGCCTGCGCCGGCCGTTTGATCTGGCGCAGGTCTTCCCTCCGTTCCGCCATCCCGTCTTGTCAACCGTATCACGCCACAGCCGTTAAAGCCGTTAAGGCGCTGTTCCTCCCTTGCGTTCGAGTCATCTTGAAACCACATCACGGAGAGATACCCATGTTCAAAAAAATACTGCTGGCCATCGCCACCCTGATCGCGACGATGGGCTTTGCCTTTGCTCAGGTCGATGTCAACAAGGCGGACCAGGCGGCACTCGACAGCGTCAAGGGCATCGGCCCCGTCACGTCGAAGGCCATCGTCGATGAACGCGCCAAGGGCGGCGCCTTCAAGGATTGGGCCGATTTCGAAAGCCGCGTGAAGGGCATCGGTCCGAAAAGTTCCGTGAAACTGTCGGAAGCGGGCTTGCAGGTGAATGGCCAGGCCAAGTCCGGCGCGCCGGCGGCGCCCGTGGCGAAAGCTGCTCCGGCAAAAAAGGAAGCTGCTGTGAAGGAAGTTGCAGCGAAAGAAGCCGCACCGAAGCCAGCTGCTGCGACCGACACCGCTGCGGCGCCAGCCAAGACAGCCGCTGAAACGACGAAAGAAGCTGCTGCTGCGAAGAAAGAAGCGAAGGCTGCCGCTGCTGCTGCCAAGAAAGAAGCTGCCGCCGCCAAGGCCGTCCCGGCTGCCGCGCCCGCCGCTGCCGCCGATGCTGCGCCCGTGAAAACGGCTGCCGAAACGAAGAAGGAAGCCGCGGCTGCGAAGAAAGCGGCAACGGCGGCCAAGAAAGAAGCCAAGGCTGCGGAAGCGGCTGCGAAGAAGGAAGCGAAACTGGCCGCAGCGGATGCAAAGAAGGCTGAAGCCGAGAAAAAGTAAGCGTGTTGCTGTAAAGCGTGTTGCGTGGTGGTGCCGCGCAGCACGACAGGAAACCCCGCGCGGTACCGGCCGCGCGGGGTTTTTTTATTCGCTGCTGCCGTGCCGGAATGGCGCCGCCAGCTGTCCCGCCAGCGTCTTCGGCATGGGCGCCTCGATACCGCAGGCATTGGGCCAGGTGCGCGGCAGGTGATGGGTGCCGAACAGGCGGTCCAGCACGGGCAAGGTGGAGGCGTAGTTGCGGTTGATGTGTTCGAATTTGCTGTGATGCCAATGGTGGAAGGCGGGTGTGGCGACCAGCCATTCCAGTGGGCCGAAGCGCCAGCGCAGGTTGGCGTGGATAAAGAAGCCCCAGACAGTACCGATCAGCAGCAGGAGCACGGGCGCGGCACTGCCGGCCGCGCCGGGGCCTGCCAGGCCCAGCAGATACAAGGGCGTCAGGCCGAACAGGCGCGTGACGACCATGTCGACGGGATGGGTGCGCGTATTGGCCAGGAAATACAGCTGTTCCGTGCTGTGATGCACGGCGTGGTAGCGCCACAGCCACGGAATTTCATGGCTGAGCCTATGCCCCCAGTAAGTACCGACTTCGCCGATCAGCAAGCCCAGCAGGAGCTTGGCCCACAGGGGCAGGGCCGCAAGCGTGGCGGGAATGGCGTCGGGCAGCAAGCGTTGTCCCGCGACGGCAATCAGGGCCAGCGGCGCGGCCAGCAGCACGGCCGGCAGCAGGCTGCTGATGAAATAGAAGCCCAGGTCGCTGAACAGTTCCGTGCGCGAGCGCCCCCCGTGGCGCGCGCCAAAGAAACGCTCGAGCGGCACGAAGACCACGGCCAGCAGCACCAGCCACAGGCCCAGGCGCAGCACATCGACGACGATGCCGGGAAGGTGCATTTGCAGGGTGTGCAGCAGGCTCATTTCATTCCATCAGGCAAGAACCAAAAAAAATCCGGACAAGGCTGGGCTGGTCCGGATTCTGTCATGCGTGCTGGCGGCTCAGACTGCAACAGCAGCTTTGCGGCGGCGCGCGATGAAACCGAGCAGTCCCAGGCCGCCGATCAGCATGCCCCAGGTCGACGGTTCCGGAACGGCAGACACGAGCGACACGCCGTCGAGCAGCATGAACGGTGGCGCGCCCGTCGGGCTGCCCTTCGCCATGAACGACAGCAATTCGCTGCTGTCCGTGGCCGTGAAGGTCATGCTGGCCTGGTGCCACCCCGTGAAGCCCTGGCTGACGTTGGCCAGCGATGCCGTCTGCTGCTTGCTGTTGCCCAGCGAAACGTCCCAGTAGTTGACGGGGTTATCGCCCTTGAAGCCCACTTGCTGGGCGGCGCCATACGAAAAGCTCAGGGTGTAGGCCTGGCCGGGGACCAGGCCGCTCACTTGCTGGGTCACGGGGCCAGGAAAATAATCCCAGTCCGCTGCCAGCACATTGCCGCCCGTGGGGCTGGCGCCCAGGCCGTTTTTCGGTCCCGCGCCGCTGTACGAGTTCGGGCCCCACAAGGCCAGCGCCGTCGCCGCGTTGGTATCGTCGATGTTATTGCCGTTGAGTACGAAGTTATAGCCCTTGCTGGACCAGTCGGTCAGGTAGGTGCGGTCGGCGCGCGCGTACGTGCCTTCGTTCAGCTGTTTCGAGGTGCCATTGCTGGTCAGTTCAAAATCGCCATTCTTGACCAGGTTGGTTGTGGCGGCGTGGGCGGCGGTGACGCACAGGGAAGCGGCGGCCAGCGCCAGCAAAGCAGAGATTTTACGCATGATGCAAGCTCCAAAAGTGACAGGGTAGTGTGGCAGTCTGTCGGCGAGCTTTTGGCCAACGTGGGATTCAATCGCGGAAGAGGCGAGAAAGGTATTCCCGAGACAGCGATGGTGTCCCGTTGAGGCGATTATAGCAGCATTTGGCAAAATAGCATGTAACATGCTTTGAAAACAACAGATATTTTCGAGTGGCAATCTTGTCAGTGTTAAATTTTTTGCATGACATGGGCAGGCATGCCATGCGCGGCTACAGCTGCGACTCGATCGGCAGCCAGCGCATCAGGGACACCAGCATGCGGCGCCAGAAGCCCGCTTCCGGATCGTGCGTCCACACCTTGGCCGGTTCCTCGGTGGCGTCGGACCAGCGCAGGGCACCGTTGTCGAGGAAGACGCGATAGCTGGTGTCGCTCGCCGTCGAATGCAGGAACAGCGCGCGCATGTCGGCTGCCAGCGCGGCATCGTCGAACAGCACACCCATTTCCGTATTCAGCTGGGCCGAGCGGGGATCGAGGTTGAAGGAGCCGACGAAGCCCCGCTGGCCGTCCACCACCACGGCCTTGGTATGCAGGCTGGCGCGGCTCGACCCCATCAGGCTGATGCGCTTGCGGTGCAGGGTCTTCAATTCATACAGCTCGATGCCGCCGTCCAGCAGCGCCTGGCGGTAGCGCGCATAGCCCGCGTGCACGAGGGCCACGTCCGTGGCGGCAAGCGAGTTGGTCAGTACTTTGACCTTGACGCCGGCGCCAACCTTGCCGGCCAGGCTTTGCGTCAGCGCCGCGCCGGGCACGAAATATGGCGAAGTCAGCAGCGTTTCTTCGCGCGCCTGCGTCAGCAAGGGCAACAGGCTGTGCATGAGCCAGTGCTCGCTGCGCTGCAGGCTGGCCACAGGGGCGGCTTTTTCCGGCGGGTCCGACAGCACTTGCACGTGTGCGCTCCAGTGCAGGCGCAGGCGGCCATCCAGGTGGGCTTGCAGCTGGCCCGCATCGGTCAGCTGGCGCAAATAGGGCGAGGCGCCCAGTTCGCCCGTGAGCGCGTCGAGGCGGGCGCGCACGGCGGGCAGCTGCGGCAGTGCCGGCGCGCCCGCGTTCTTGCCAGCGTGCAGGGCGCCGATGGGGATGACGGCGCGGCTGTTCCAGAAGCGGTCGAAGATGTCGCTCGTCTGCTGTACGGCGGGGCCCACCAGCAGCAAATCCGCATCCTGGAAATTGACTTGTTCGGCGGCATCGAAATATTCGTCGCCGATATTGCGCCCGCCGACGAGGGCGACCCTGCCGTCGATGATCCAGGCCTTGTTGTGCATGCGCCGGTTCAGGCTGACGGCGCGCAAGGCCATTTCCACGGCGCGCCACCAGACGCCGTCGCGGTTGCGGCCGGGATTGAAGATGCGCACGTCGATCAGCGGATGGCTGTCGAGCGCGAGGATGGCGGCGTCCTGGCCCCGCGCGTTGATGTCGTCGAGCAGTACGCGCACGCGCACGCCGCGGTCGGCCGCGCGCAGCAGTTCGCGTACCAGCAGGCGTCCCGTGACGTCGTTATGCCAGATGTAGTACTGCAGGTCGATGCTGCGGCCCGCTTCGCGGGCGCTCAGGGCGCGCAGGGCGAACGCTTCCAGGTTGTCGTCGATCAGCGCCGTGCCGCTCTGGTGAGGGTGTTGCGCCAGCTGCGGCGCCAGCACGCGGTCGAGCAGGGTGGCATCCATCGCCACGGGCAAGGCCGTGCCGGGCGCCCCCAGCGAACGCTCGGCGAAGCGCCCGTAGCTGTACAGGGCAGCGATGCTGAGCAGGCCGAACAGTATGGCAAACAGCAGCAGTTTGACGAGCATGCGGCGCACCGTCAGCGGACCGTACGCGGGCGGCAGCGGGCGGGAAGAAGGGGAGTCTGGCGCATGCGGCGGTCTTTCATGATCAGGGCGGGGAGTGGCCGATTGTAGCAGTTTCTACAATGCACGATTTTGATCCTCGAGCATCCTTGCCTGCCGTCAAAAATGCGAGAATAGCCCCCTACTTATTTACAGGAGACGGCGGCATGCTACGGATATGGACGGGAGTGACGGCAGCCTTGCTGTCGGCGGGCGTGGCGGCGGCGCCATCGACTGGGGCGCAGCCGCAGATCGTGCCGATCCGGCAGATCGTGGCGGACATTTCGCCGCAGCGCATCGAGGCGCACGTGCGCAAGCTGGTCGGCTTCCAGACGCGCCACACGATGTCCGATACCGTCTCCGACACGCAGGGCATAGGCGCGGCCAGGCGCTGGATCAAGGCCGAGCTCGAGCGCTGCGGCGCGCAGGCGGGCGGGCGCTTGCAGGTGGCGTTCGACAGCCACGTCGCGCCCGTGTCGAAACGCATTTCGCGGCCGACGGAAATCGTCAACGTGGTGGCCACTTTGCCGGGCAGTCAGCCGCAATCGGCCGGGCGCATCTATGTCGTCAGCGGCCATTACGATTCGCGCGCCACCGACGTGATGGATGCCAGGGGCGACGCGCCCGGCGCCAACGACGACGCGTCGGGCACGGCGGCCGTGATCGAAATGGCCTGCGTGATGGCGCGCCACCGGTTCGACGCCACCCTCGTCTTCATGGCGGTGGCGGCCGAGGAGCAGGGTTTATTGGGTTCCGGCCACTGGGCGCAGCAGGCAAAACTGAAAAACCTCAATATCGCGGGCATGCTCAATAACGACATCATCGGCAGCTCGCGCGGGGACGATGGCACGGTCGATGGCGGCCAGGTGCGCCTGTTTGCCGAGGGCATTCCCGCCGTCAAGGAAATGAGCGACGGCGTGCGCGCGCTGGTGGCGACGGGCGGCGAAAACGATTCCATCTCGCGCCAGCTGGCGCGCCATGTGAAGCAGGTGGGCGAGCGCTACGTGCCCGGTTTCAAGGTCAACGTCATCCAGCGCGCCGACCGCTACCTGCGCGGCGGCGACCATATGCCGTTCCTGGCGCAAGGCTACGCAGCGCTGCGCTTTACGGAACCGAATGAGGATTTCGCCCACCAGCACCAGGATGTGCGCGTGGAAAACGGCGTGCAATACGGCGACTTGCCGCAATTCGTCGACTACGACTATGTGGCAAAAGTGGCGCGCGTCAATGCGGCGGCGCTCGCCTCGCTGGCCCTGGCGCCGGCCGCGCCGTCGCAGGTGCAGGTGCGCACGGCGCAGCTGGAAAACGCCACCACCTTGCAGTGGCAGCCGAATACGGAACCGGACCTGGCCGGTTACCGCATCGTCTGGCGCGCCACCACGGCCGATCAATGGCAGGGCGCGCAGGACGTGGGCAATGTCACCGAAGCGAGGCTGAAACTGTCGAAGGACAATTATTTCTTCGGCGTCCAGGCCATCGACAAGGATGGCAACGTCAGCGTGGCCACGTACCCCACGCCGCTGCGTTAGGCGCTGCCGGCGGGCAATCTTGCCAGAAAGCCGTGGATCTGCGACACCACGGCCGCCCCTTCGCCGACGGCGGCGGCCACGCGCTTGGTGGAGCCGGCCCGCACGTCGCCGATGGCGAACACGCCGGGCACGCTCGTTTCCAGCGCGGCACGGTCCGGCAAGTCGGGAGGGTAGATTGCATGGCCGTGCGCGCGGCATTCGGCGCGCGTGACGTCAAAGCCCGTGCGGATGAAACCCTGTTCATCGACGGCCACGGCGCAGTCGTGCAGCCAGTCCGTGTTCGGATCGGCGCCGACGAACAGGAACACGCGGCGCACGGCGCAATCGGCTTCTTCGCCCGTCTGGTTGTTGCGCCAGCGGGCGCCCGTCAAGCCATCGTCGTCGCCTTCGAGGGCGATGATTTCCGTGTGCGTGTGCAAGGTGATGTTGGGCGTGGCGGCGATGCGCTCGATCAGGTAGCTCGACATGCTGGCCGCCAGGCCTTCGCCGCGGATCACCATGTGGACCTTGGCCGCGTGGCCGGAGAGAAACACGGCCGCCTGGCCGGCCGAGTTGCCGCCGCCCACGAGGATGATCTCTTCCTGCTTGCACAGCTTGGCCTCGATGGGCGAGGCCCAGTAGTACACGCCCCGTCCTTCATACGTCTTCAGGTTGGCCAGCGAGGGACGGCGGTAGCGCGCGCCGCAGGACAGCACCACCGTGCGGGCGCGCACCTGCGTGCCGTCGCACAGATTGACGCGCAGGGGCCAGCTGTCGCACAGCAGGTTGGCGGCGCTGGCCGGAGTGGCGATCTCGACGCCGAATTTTTGCGCCTGCACATAGGCGCGTCCCGCCAGCGCGCGGCCGGAGATACCGGTTGGAAAGCCCAGGTAATTTTCGATGCGCGCGCTGGCGCCCGCCTGGCCGCCGTACGCGCGCTGTTCCAGCGCCAGCACGGTCAAGCCTTCGGACGCCGCATACACGGCCGTGGCCAGGCCGGCAGGGCCTGCGCCCACCACCAGCACGTCGAAGATCTTGTCGCCGGACAAATCGGGCAGCATGCCCAGGCAGCGCCCCAGTTCCGCATTGCCGGGATTCTTCATGACCTTGCCGTCGGGACAGACCACCAGTGGCCACTCCTGCGGCGTGGGCTGGTAGCGCCCGGCCAGCGCGGCGGCGGCCGCATCCGTGGCCGGGTCCAGCACCGTGTACGGGTGGCCATTGCTAGACAGAAAACTTTGCAGGTGGAACAGATTGCCATTGCCGCGCGGGCCCACCAGCACGGGCCCGCCCGAATTGACTTCGATCAGGGCTACGCGGCGCAGGATCAGGGCGCGCACGATGCGCTCGCCCATTTCCGCTTCCGCCACGATCAGCGCGCGCAGCGATTCCGAACTGATCACGAGCACGTCCACGTCGCCCAAGGCATGGCCGTTGACGAGGGCGGGGCGGCCCGACAGCTGCGCCACTTCGGCGATGAAGTGGCCGGGGCCGATTTCGCGCATCAGCGAGGTACGGCCCAGCCCCTCATGGCGCGTGACGGCCACGTGGCCCGCCAGGATGACCAGCATGCCGAAGCTGCTGCTGCCCGCCTCGAACAGGGTGGCGCCGCCCGCATAGTGGCAGACCTTGCCATAGCGTTGCAGGCGGCGCAGCTCCGCTTCGGTGAAGACGGGGGAAATCTGGTGCATGCGGCCCTGGATATCGAGGCTGCTGGCCTGGACGGGATCGTCCTGCGTGGTTTCGGGGATGAATTCGGGAGTGGTGCCGCTCATGACTGATCCATGGATTGAATAAGCAAATTACTAAAATAACTAACCGTCACGAGTCTAGCGCATGCGCGCGCGGCCCGCTGGCAAACCATGCGCGCCGGCCCTGGCATGGCGCAAAGCCAGGCGCCATGCGGCCTGGCGCGCGGGGCGCCGCAGCGGGGCCTGCCTGGCGGACGCCGGTTTTTAGCCATACGTCGTCCAGCATCTCATATTAGAATGGGTCTTTGTTGAATTTACTCAAACAGACACGATGGCTTACAAGACACTTGAAGATACGATAGGCAATACCCCGCTGGTGCAACTGACGCGCTTGCCGGGTGCCGATGCGCTTGCGCGCAACAACGTCATTCTGGGCAAGCTGGAGGGTAACAACCCGGCCGGCTCCGTGAAGGACCGCGCCGCCATGTCGATGCTCAAGCGCGCTGAAGAGCGCGGCGTCATCAAGCCAGGCGATACCCTGATCGAGGCGACCAGCGGCAATACGGGCATCGCGCTGGCCATGGCCGCCGCCTTGCGCGGCTACAAGATGCTGCTCTTGATGCCGGACAATCTCAGCGTGGAGCGCCGCCAGAGCATGGCCGCCTACGGCGCCGACATTTTATTGACGCCGAAGACGGGCGGCATGGAATACGCGCGCGACCTGGCCGAACAGATGCAGAAGGATGGCCGCGGCGTGATCCTCGACCAGTTTGCCAACGAAGACAACTCGCGCGCCCACTATGAAAGCACGGGACCGGAAATCTGGCGCGACACGGAAGGGCGCGTGACGCACTTCGTCAGCGCCATGGGCACGACGGGCACCATCATGGGCGTGTCGCGCTATCTGAAGGAACAGAATCCCGCCATCCAGATCATCGGCGCGCAGCCCGAGGAAGGGTCGCAGATTCCCGGCATCCGCAAGTGGCCGGAAGCGTATTTGCCGAAAATCTACGACAAATCGCGCGTGGACCAGGTGGAATACGTGAGCCAGGGCGTGGCCGAGCGCATGGCGCGCAGCCTGGCGGCGGAAGAAGGCTTGTTCTGCGGCATCTCGGCGGCCGGCGCCTGCGAAATCGCACTGCGCATTTCGCAGACGGTGGAAAATGCGACCATCGTGTTTGTCGTCTGCGACCGCGGCGACCGCTATCTGTCGACCGGCGTTTTTCCTGCGTAATGGCGAAGTAATGGAGCTGATGTTGGCCAGGACGGCCTGAGGACTGCTGGAAATACCCCCTCCCCATGGCGGGGAGGGAAAACCTGCGCAACTGGCAGGATCAGCCTTGTGGCGTTTCGCCTTCTTTTGGCTTGAATTGCTTGTCGCTGATGCGGAATTTGTTGCGGCGGTCACCCATCAGGTAACGCAGGTCGCGGATGCTCAGGTCGCTGACTTCGTGCATGCGGATCAGCAGCGATGCGCCGACAGGCAGGCGGTGGTGACGGATTTTGCTGATGACTGGCGGCGCTACTTCCAGCGCGCGGGACAATGCTGCGTCGTTTTTCAGGCGCAGGTTTTCGATCAGGGTATCGAGCAATCTGTTTGGGTTGTACTGGAGCAGATCGTCGGAGTCCGAATCGCTGTTCATATCAATGCCGACTTGGTTTGTCATGATGTTATTGTTCCTTCTGTAGTTGCACTGCAAAGTAAAAAACACTCGGAGCTCGCTCTTGCTGCGTTCATGTTCATTCTTTACTAAAAGGAACGAATTCACACACGGTACGATCCGGGATACAGTTTTTCATGATATATACACAATTGTACAACAGGATTCAATTTCAGGCCGGAAAGCCTCGTAATCTTGCTTTGTACAAAATAGGTGTTGTCTTGTTGCAACAGCTATTTATTCTTTATTATGCTCTATGATAGAACAAAAATTGTACTTTGACAAAAGTTAAGTATAAAACCATTTCCGTATTCCGTGCCGCACAAAGGCTGGCGAGCAAGGCTGGCACATGTTATCGACCCCACCATAGACCTGTTTGCCGGTCGCTTCAACATCGCTTACGCTTTCTTACAAGTAATATTATAACTTTACACTGACTTTCAGTTAGCGTGCGCGCACTTGGCTGATGGCCTTGCCCAAGTCGATTACTGACATGGCATAAAAATAACTTCTGTTGTACTGAGTTATAGCAAAGAAGTTATTGGTTGCCAAGTGATACTCAGTTGCTTCTGAACCATTTTGTAAATCGATCAAGCCGAACAACATGTTCTGGGGCGTGCTTGGGGCGGCAGTGACGCCGGCTTCCTGCAATTCCGCCAGCCGGTACTTCGCTTGCAAGCCCTGGCCGATGAATTTTTCCCAGGCGCGGCTGGCCGAGACGTTGACGGGATACGTGCTGACGGCCGGGTCGTCGCGCCGCCAGCCGTGCTCGACGAGGAAATGCGCGACGCTGCCGATGGCGTCGGCGGTGGAATTGCGCAGGTCGATGTGACTATCGCCATCGAAGTCCACCGCATATTTCATGATGCTGCTGGGCATGAACTGAGGCAGGCCGATGGCGCCCGCGTAGGAGCCGAGCAGGGTCAGCGGATCGATGCCATCCTTGCGCGCGAACAGCAGCGCGTTTTCCAGTTCCCCCTTGAAAAATTCCATGCGCGCGGCCCGCGTCGGGCTTTCCGGATAGGAAAACGCCAGGGTCGTCAGCGCGTCGAGCACGCGGAAACGGCCCGTGTTGCGTCCGTACACGGTTTCCACGCCGATGATGCCGACGATGATTTCGGCCGGCACGCCATATTCGCGCTCGGCACGGGCCAGCGCCTCGGCATTCTCTTCCCAGAATTTCACGCCCGCATTGATGCGCACGGGTTCGATGAAGCGGGCGCTGTACGCTTGCCAGTTCTTCGGCTTGCCCGGCGGCGCGGGCTTCATCAGCTGCACGGTCGACTCGACATAGCGCACCTTGCCGAACAGGGTGTCGAGTGCGGCGCGGTCAAAACCATGCTTGGCCGACATGTCGTCGAGGAAGGCGCGGACTTCTTTCCAGTTGGCATAGTCGACAAATTCGCCTTCGAAGTCGAACTTTGCCGGTGCTTTCTTTACGGTGGCCTTGGCGGCCGGCGCCTTGGCCGCGCGCACGGCGCGGGCGCGGTCGGCGGCGGAAATATTGCTGTTCTCGCCCGCATGCGCGGTCGCCAGGCACAGGGGAAGGGAGAGGAGCAGGGACAGGGCGGGGTATTTGATCGGTAACAAGGAGCGTCTCATCGGCATTGGGTTAACAGGCGGCGCAAGCTGCGCCGCGCGCGGAGTTGTTCGTCTGGGTTGGCATTACCATACTTCATCGCGGCATAGATTGCCAGAAACTGTGCGATGGATGCGTGCGCCTCGGGTGTGGCCTTGCCGGCAACCAGGCGCGCAGCATAACCGTGCGGGCCTTCATGCGGCGCACGGCTGTAGCCGCGCAGCGCCTGCTGATGGCAAAACTGCGCGTACAGCGTATCGAGCGGATCGCCTTGCCGCGCCTGCCGCCACCAGACGAGGGCGCCGGCCATGGCGGACAGCAGGGCCAGCACGGCGCAAGCGCGTGCCAGGGTCGTAGCCGGCAGGTTTTTCAAGCCGTCGAGCATGGCGCGCTGGCGCTGCGGCGTGGTGTCGAGCACCCAGTTGCTCCAGACGTGCTCGGCCTGCTGCCATTGCTGGCGCCAGGCGGCAAGCGCCCCGCTGGCGCCCCCATCGAGACCGGCCAGCGCGCGCCAGGCCCACAGTGGCGACGGGGCCGCCGGCAGGGCCGCGTCGAGATTGCGCTCCGTGCGCAGGGGGGTGACGGCGCTGGTGGGGTCGACGCGCACCCAGCCCCGGCCTGCCAGCCACACTTCGCTCCAGGCATGGGCATCGGACTGGCGCACCGTCAGGCTGGCGCCGTCACTGCTGCGTGCGCCGCCCTGGTAGCCCGTGACGACGCGCGCGGGGATGTCCATGGCGCGCATCAGCACGACGAAGCTGCCCGCGTAATGCTCGCAAAAGCCCGCCTGCGTGGTGAACAGGAAGTCGTCGACGCCATGCTTGCCCAGCAGCGGTGGCTGCAGCGTGTAGCGGAACGGTGCGCGGTGGAAGTGGTCGAGCACGGCGGCGATGGCGTCGGCGGGTGCCAGCGCGTGCGCGCCGCTGCCGCGCAGTGCGCGGGCCCAGGCCACGCTGCGTGGATTGCTGCCAGCGGGCAATGCCAGCCATGGCTGCTGCCGGGACGCAGACAGGCCTGCCTGCAGCCGGTAATCGGGCTGGGAACTGGCGCGGTAACGCACGGTCGAAGTAATGGCTTGCGCCGTCAGCACTTCCAGCGCGGACGACACGACATACGGGTTGCCGGGCAAGCGTTCGATGCTGCGCGGCAGGTCGAGTGCGAAGATGCGCCGCTGGCCGCTCGGCTGCAAGGTCACTTCGTATTGGCTGGGCTGGCCTTCCAGTGTGATGTCGATGCGGCTGTCGGTGGCTGGCGCGCGCTGGCCCGCACCGCGGCGCGTCCAGGTGGTGCCGTCGTAGTCGCCCAGCACCACGCCGCGCCAGTACAGCTGGTCTTGCGGCGGTATCGGCGTGGAAAAGCGGGCCGTCAGGACGGGCTCGCCCGACAGGGCCAGCGAGGCGATGGCGCCCGGCTGCATGCTGTCGGACAAGCCCGTGCGCGCTTGCGTGCCCTCGTGCGGTGCGCCCCACAGGGGGCCGTCGAGGCGGGGCAGGAGCAGAAACATCACGGCCGACAGGGGGATGGCCAGCGCCAGCATGCGTGCCAGCAAACCCAGGCGTTGCGCCAGGCGGGGCTGCAGCGTGCCGTACTGGGCCGACAGCAGGCCGGCCAGCAGGACGATGACGGTCGCCAGCATCCAGATGGCGCTGAGGATGCCTTGCGCATGGAAAAAGTTCGCCAAGAGCAAAAAGAAACTGAGGAAGACGAAGACGAAGACATCGCGCCGGCCATGCATTTCCAGCGATTTCAAGGCCAGCAGCAGGGCCAGCAGGGCGACGCCCGGATCGCGCCCCAGCACCGTGCCGTAGCTGGCGTAGACAGCGGCGATGCCCAGCAGGGCCAGCGGCACGAGCACGGCCAGCTGCGGCTGGCGCCGGCCCCGCACGGTCATGCTGGCGCGCCACAGCAGCAGCGCGCCGGCGGCGGCCGACAGCCACGGCGGCAGGTGCAGCGCGTGCGGCGCCAGCACCATGGCGGCGGCCAGCAACAGCAGCAGGATGTCGGCCTTGTCGCGCGGCAAGTTGGTCAGCCATAGCCTCATGTCATGGCCTCATGCTGTGGCAAGCCATGCAGGGCCAGCGCGCGCAGGCAGGCGTCGCGCTGGCTGGCACCGAGGGCCGGCGCCAGCGACAGCGCGCCCAGGCGCAAGCCGTATGGCTGGCCCGTCCGTTCCGCCTGCAGCACCCAGGCGGTCAGGCGCGACAGGCGCGCTTCCGGCGCCAGCGCATGCAGCGTGGCGTCGTCCAGCACGATGCTGCCACGGGCTGCGCCCGCCGGTGCGTCGGCGGCAGGCTGGAATTGTTTGCTGAACAAATGCGCGCCATCCTGGCGGGCGATCTGGCGCCAGGCCAGGCGCCGCAAGGAGTCGCCTGGCTGGTAGGCGCGCACGCCCGCCAGTTCCAGGGCGCCGCCGGATGCGCGCGGCGCTGGTGCTGTCTGCCGCGCCGCGCCCGCCAGCGAGGGCAGCGGCGGCGCATCGGGCTCGGGACGCGGATACACGAGTACGCGCGCCTCGGGTTGCCAATGGCACCAGGCAACAAACAGGCCCAGTGGAAAACTGCCGGACAGGCGCACGGCCGGTGCATCGCGCCAGCCCCGCTGCTGTGCGGCGACACCGATGCTGACGGCCGTGTCACCGTGGGCGGCGATGTCGGCCAGGCTGGGCGCTGCAGCAGAACCGTGGGCGGCCAGGCGGATCGCATGGCGGGGGCGGGCGCTGCGGTTGATCAGGCGCAAGGTAAAAAAAGCGTGGCTGCCCGCGAACACGGGCTGGCCCGGCGTGGCGGCCAGCGCCAGTCCCGCCAGGTTGCGGCTGGCAAACAGCATGTCGGCGATGGCGCAGGCGGCGGCGAAATACGTGAGCGCATAGCCCAGGCCCAGGCGGTAATTGACGGCGGCGATCCACAGCGCCAGCAGCAGGGCCGCAAACGCCAGGCCCGCGCGCGAGGGACGGATGTGCACGCGCTGCGCGCCCAGCCAGGGGCGCGCCGGCAGCCACGGGTGATCGCGCCAGCGCATGCCGCTCAGACGGGCGTGCTCAACATTAACTGCTGCAGCAAGGTGCGGCTATCCGTGGCGCCTTGCGCCGCATGCAGGCGGTGGGCGCAGACGGGCAGCAGCACGGCTTGCACATCGTCGGGCGTGACGTGGTCGCGTCCGGCCAGGGCGGCCCAGGCGCGCGCCGCCTGCAGCAGGGCCAGCGCGGCGCGCGGGCTGAGGCCGTCGGCAAACACGCCGGGCACGCGGGTGGCATGCACGAGGGCCAGCACATAGTCGACGACGGCGGGCGAGGCGTGGATGGCGCGCAGGCCCGCTTGCGCCTGCAGCAATTCCTCCCCGTTCATCACGGCCGGCAGGGTCTGCAGCATGGCGCGGCGGTCGGCGCCCAGCAGCAGCGCCCGTTCCGCGGCCGCATCGGGGTAGCCCAGGGTGACGCACATGAGAAAGCGGTCGAGCTGCGATTCGGGCAGGGGGAAGGTGCCCAGCTGGTGCGCGCAGTTTTGCGTGGCGATGACGAAGAACGGCTGCGGCAGCGCCCGCGTGACGCCATCGAGCGTCACTTGCCGCTCCTCCATCGCTTCCAGCAAGCCCGACTGCGTCTTTGGCGTGGCGCGGTTGATTTCGTCGGCCAGCAGCACCTGGGTAAACAGGGGGCCGGGATGGAACTGGAAACTTGCGCTGCCCCGGTCATACACGCTCATGCCGGCCACGTCGGCCGGCAGCAGGTCGCTGGTGAATTGCTGGCGCTTCCATTGCAGGCCCAGCGAGACGGCCAGCGCATGGGCCAAGGTGGTCTTGCCCACGCCGGGCACGTCTTCGATCAGCAGGTGGCCGCCCGCCAGCACGCAGGCAAGGGTCTGGCGGATCTGTAACTGTTTGCCGACGAGAACTTCGCCGATCTGCTGTGCGGCCTGGTGTATTTTCGAAAACATGCTATTTCTATCACAGTACACGGGATTATTTAATTTACAATCGCTTTGGCCAGGTCAAACCACGCCGCCCGCCTGCGCCGCGCACGTGGTAGATTAGTGCCGAGGCAAGGGCGGCACAGACCAGCCAATGATTTTATGCGAGAACGCGCCGGGCAGGCAGGAATGCCGTGCAGTATTCCCCGTGAGCGTTCCCGTGTGGACAGAGAATGGACAGAGACAGAGGTAACCAGTACAGCGCATGAGCACAGCCATTTATACCCATCCCGATTGCCAGCGCCACGAAATGGGCGACTGGCATCCCGAATCGCCGGCCCGCTTGCAGGCCATCAATGATCAACTGATCCTCGCGCACATCAGCGACCTGGTCGAGCACCGCGACGGCGTGCGCGCGCAATTGTCCGATATCGAGCGCAACCACAGCGCCACGGCCATCGGCCTCGTGCGCGACAACGTGCCGCCCGCCGGCGACTACTACCCGCTCGACGGTGACACCCTGCTCAATGCGCACAGCTACAACGCGGCGCTGGCCGCGGCCGGCTCGGCCGTGGCCGCCACGGACGCCGTCATCGATGGCGAGATCAGCAACGCCTTCTGCTCGATCCGCCCGCCCGGCCACCATGCGCGGCCCAGCGAGCCCATGGGTTTCTGCCTGTTCAACAACGTGGCCATCGCCGCCAAGCACGCGCTCGACGTGCGGGGACTCGAGCGCGTCGCCATCGTCGATTTCGATGTGCATCATGGCAATGGCACGGCTGAATCCGTGGCGCACGATCCCCGCATCCTGATGGTCAGCTTTTTCCAGCACCCGTTTTATCCGTACAGCGATGTCGAGTCCTACACGGATACGCGCGTGAACGTGCCCGTGCCGGCCCGCTCGAAGGGCGACGTGGTGCGCCAGCTGGTGCTCGACCACTGGTTGCCCGCGCTGCACCGGCAGCAGCCGCAGATGATTTTCATTTCGGCCGGTTTCGATGCCCACCGCGAAGACGACGTGGGCGGCATGGGCCTGGTGGAGGCCGACTACACGTGGATGACGCAGCAAATGATGGCCGTGGCCAGCCAGTACGGCAAGGGCCGCATCGTCAGCTGCCTGGAAGGAGGCTACAACCTGTCGTCGCTGGGCCGCAGCGTGGCGGCGCACGTCAAGGCGCTGGCGGAACTGTAATTACAGCAAACTGGGGCGGCTGCGGGAGTTGGTGTGGCGGTGGGTCTGGTAGTCGAGCGCGTCGCCGGCCATGAAGCGGCGCCATGCCTGCGTGTAGACGAGCGAGGATTTCTCCGCATCGAAGCTGTCGAGTTGCAGCATGTCGCGGTGGTGCTTGATTTCATTGACCAGCTGGTCATACAGCACTTGCAAGCCATAGCTGTCGGCGCTCTGGCGTTTCAGGCGCTCTTGCAGTTGCGCCACCTGCAGCTGCAATTGCCGGCATTCCTTCTTCAGGTGCGGCACGCTGCCATGGCGCGGCGCGCGCTTGGGCGCCGCCTTGATCTGGCGCGGGCGCCAGCCGGCACGCTCGGTTTCCGTGTGCGGCGCCGGCGTTGCGCCACTGTGTTCCATCGTCATATCGGCCAATCCCCATCGCGTATTTCCCTGCACCTGGCGCTGGCCAGTCTGGAAAATAATTGCTTTTCATTTAAGAGGCGATATTAAAGCATACTTTTTTGTTGCTTGCAGTAAATATAAGAATCCATTTGGAAATATTTGACCTGCTTTTCCTCGCCCGCATCACTGCACTAGCGCCCCCTTCATGGGAGCGGCGGGGGCCGCGCCGGCCACGTTGCCATCCTCGGCGTAAGTGAGGGTCAGCAGGGTGTTGTCGTCCCAGTTCCCGTCATGCAGGGGCGGCACATAGCGCTGGCGGTCTTCCGTCACGCGGATGTCCATCGTGCGCTCGCCCGAGCGCGCCTGCACGGCCAGCAGCTTGCGGAACACGGGGTAGGGCACGTGGATCAGCGACGAATGGCACGGTCCTCCCGCCAGGCGGAACAGGTTGCGCCGGACAAAGGACAGCTCATCCTGCTCGACGGCCCAGCGGATTTCGCATTCCAGGCGCAAGTCGCCCAGGCGGCGCACGTTCTGGGGCAGGCCCGGCGTGTGGATGTCGGCGCGCCAGCGCAGGGTGGCGCGCCTCTTGTTGCTGACCAGGTCGGCATTTGCATCGTAGGCGGTCTTGTCGCGCGTCAAGGTGAAGCCGCCATCGGCCGCCAGCGGCACGGGGATGGACAGATTGTCGGCCGACAGGTGCAGGGTCACGCCATCGAGCCTGGCCTTGGGCGTGGCGGGGATCAGCATGAAGCGCAGCGGTGCGCCCGGCGCCAGGCGCTGGTGGTCGGCATACGCGTCGAGTCCCTTGAGCATGGTGCGGTAGGGGCGCAGGTCGGGGTCGCGCGTGCTTTGCACGTCGACGATTTGCTGCATTTCCTGGCTGGCCGGATCGCCTGATGCCGCCCCTTGTTCCTGGGCCATGGCGGGCAGCAGGCAGGTGCAAAGGGCGGCGAAAAGGGAAAGACGGGGAAAATGCATGGAATGCGTGCCAGGTTAAGCTTGCAATGGGGGAACCGGCCAGGCTGGACGGACTGCGGATCTTATCATTCATGTAACTGCTAAATTATCACCAATTGTCTCGTCCGCGTCGCACGGCTGGCGCCGGCGGCGGAAAATGCGACGTCGTGGCGGCAACCACGTAAAATAGCGGATTGACTGAACGAACTGAAAGCAAGAGCATGGCGATACAATGGTACCCAGGACACATGAACGCGGCCCGCAAGAAAGCGGCCGAGACCATGGAAAACACCGACCTGGTGATTGAAGTGGTGGACGCGCGCCTGCCGGCAGCCAGCTGCAATCCCATGGTGGACGAGTTGCGCCTGTTCCGCCAGCGCCCTTGCCTGAAGATCCTCAACAAGACCGACCTGGCCGATCCTGCCGCCACGGCTGCCTGGGTCGCCTATTTCAACGCCCAGGAAGGCGTGACCGCGTATGCGATGACGACCAAGAAGCCGGGCGACGTGGCACGCATCCCGGAACTGGCGAAATCGCTGGCGCCGCACCGCGGCGTGCCGACGAAGCCGCTGCGCATCATGATCATGGGTATTCCCAACGTGGGCAAGTCGACCCTGATGAACGCGCTGCTGAAAAAGCGCGTGGCCAAGGTGGGCGACGAGCCGGCCGTCACCAAGATGCAGCAAAAGCTGTATCTGGACAAGAACACCATCCTCGTCGATACGCCCGGCATGCTGTGGCCGAAGATCGCCATCCCCAGCGACGGCCTGATGCTGGCAGCCAGCCACGCCATCGGCTCGAACGCGCTGATCGAGGAAGAAGTGGCCGTGTTCCTGGCCGAGGAATTGCTCAAGCGCTACCCGGACTTGCTGGCGGCCCGCTACGGCACCAAGGTCGGTGAAGTCGACGCCATCGGCGTGGTTGAAGGCATTGCCGCCAAGCGCGGTTTCCGCATCAAGGGCGGCGACTACGATTTCGAGAAAGCCTCGCATACCCTGCTGCTCGACTACCGCAGCGGCATCCTGGGACGCATCTCGCTGGAAACGCCGGACACGCGCGCGGCCCTGCTGGCCCAGCACGCGGCCGAGATGGCGGAAAAGGCGGCCAAGGCAGCGGAGATCGCGGCTGAAAAGGCCAGGAATGCGGCGCGCGGCAAGCGCGGCACGTAAGTAAAAAAAGCCGCTAGTTAGCGGCTTTTTTTACTTCTGGGGGCAGACCCCCGATGGCGTTGGCGTTGAGCCAGCCGTTAGCGGTGTTGAGGGTCTGACCCCATACCCCCAAACCTGAAGCTGGTCACCGCCAGCGCACCAAAGAAATCTTCCTCGTGGTACACCACGTGCGCCGCTTCCTGCTCTGCCGCGCCCAGCGCCACCATCAGCGGCAGCAGGTGGTCTTCCTGCGGATGGGCCTGGCGCGCGCCCGGCGCCCGGTCCCAGGCCAGCAACTGTTCCAGCCGCTGCTGCGGCGGCAGGGCCATGGCCTGGCGCAGCCAGGCGTCGAACTGGTGCGAGGCGACGGCACCCGCCTGGCCGAACTGGCGCAGGTTGTGATAGGACAGGCCGCTGCCGACGATCAGCACGCCTTGCCGGCGCAAGCCGGCCAGCGCGCGACCCACCTCGACGTGCGTGAGCGGATCGTAGCCGTGCTTGAGCGACAGTTGCACCAGCGGCACGTCCGCCTGCGGATAGATGGGGAACAGGGCGCTGAAGGTGCCGTGGTCGAAACCCCGCTCGTGGTCGAGGCGGGCCGGATGGTTTGCCGCGTCGAGCAATTGTTTGACCTGCGCCGCCAGGTCCGGCGCGCCCGGTGCCGGGTACTGGATTTGATAGGTGTGCGGCGGAAAGCCCGAATAATCGTAGATCATGCCCGGCCGGGGGCTGGCCGAGACGAGGAACTGCGGCCCTTCCCAGTGCGCCGTGACGACCAGCACGGCTTTCGGGCGCGCACCGATCTGGCGCGGAATATCCTGCAGCGACGCTTCGAGCACGTCGTAGCGGCCGCCGAACTGGTCTTTCATGAACGGCCATGGGCCGCCGCCGTGCGACAGGAAATACGTGGGGAAGGTGTGCTCTTGCATGGCGGCTCCTGGGGGAATGGCTAACGATGGAACCATGATAGTCATGCGCAGTGAGTTGATCAAGATCGCAATTATTGATATATCATTTCCATTTTGTTGATGATCGGAGCGTCCATGGATACCTTGCGCAGCATGCGCGTGTTTCGCGCCGTGGTGGAACTGGACAGTTTCGTGCGCGCCAGCGAGCGCCTGGATCTGTCGCCGGCCATGGTCAGCAAGCATGTGATGCACCTGGAGCGCCACCTGGGTGCACGGCTGCTGAACCGCAGCAGCCGCCACCTGAGCCTGACGGAAATCGGCAAGGTGTATTTTGAACAGTGCCGCGACATGCTCGACAATCTCGACGAGGTGGAAGCGACCGTGGGCCGCACGACGGTGGTGCCGCGCGGCATGCTGCGCCTGAGCGCACCCGTCTGGTTCGCCAACGCCATTTTCACGCGCACCCTGGCCGCCTACCGCGAACGCTTTCCGGAAGTGACGTTCGACATCGACTTGAGCGGCAGGGTGGTCAACCTGGTGGAAGAGGGCTTCGACCTGGCCCTGCGCGTGAGCCAGTCGCCGTCGCCGGCGCTGATCGCGCGGCCCGTCGGCAGCATTGAATTCCATCTGGTGGCTGCGCCCGCCTATCTGGCACGCGCGGGCCATCCGCACCTGCCGCAAGACCTGGCGCAGCACGCCATGATCAGCTATTCCTTGCTGTCGAATGGAAATGAGCTGGACTTCGACGGGCCGCAGGGACGCGAGACGGTGAAGTTCTCGCCCGTCCTGCAATGCAATAACGAAAGCCTGCTGCACGCGGCCGCGCTCGACGGCATGGGCATCGCCCTGCTGCCGTCGTGGCAGACGGATGCGGACCTGGCGGCGGGGCGGCTGGTGCGCCTGTTCGACGGCTACCGGCTGGCTGGCGGCAAGGTGTACGCCGTGTACACGAGCCGCCGCTACCTGTCGTCGAAAGTGCGCACCTTCATCGACTTCCTGGCCGATGAAGGGCGCCTGGGGGCTTGACTAGATCAGCGAGCGCCTGACGTCGATCAGCGCGAACAGGCGCGCGCTGCGCATCCACGCCAGCACCAGCGCGGCCAGCTGCGTCGCCAGCAGGCCGGCCACGATGGCCAGCGGGCCGGGCGCGGCCAGGTTCAGGCGCGCCACGCCCAGCAGCGCATACAGCGCCAGTCCCAGCAAGGTGATGACGAGGTAGATGGCCAGGCTGGCCAGCGGACGCCGGCGCAGCATGCCCAGTCCCCGCCACCAGGCCTTGACGGCCGACGTGCGGCGCCGGTCGACGGCCAGCGCCGCGCGGCCGGCGTCGAGGGTGGCGCAGGCCAGCAGGAACAGCAACGCCGTGAACAGCAAGGCCAGGTGGCGGGCCAGGTCGGCGTCCGCTTCCAGGATGGCCTTTGCCGCATGCTTGTCGGCCAGTTTCAGCGCGCCAGCGCCGATTGCCAGCGCCACGCCCAGCGGCACGATGCTCCACAGCAGCATGCGCAGCATGCGGCCGTATTCGCTGAAGGCGCCCGTCAGCAGGGGGCCGAAACCGGGTGGCGCGGGCGCGCGCGCGGCCGTGACCACCAGGCCGCTCAGCAGCGGCGACAGCAGCAAGGTCAGGACGATGCCGGCGATGGCGGCCTGGCTGATGGCGGCGCCGTTGCGTCCCGTGTTGGCCACCAGGTCGGCCAGCGTCATCAGGTCGAGCCGGTGCGCCAGGGCGGCCGCATGCACGGCGTTATCGAGGCTGGCGCTCAGGGTGCGCCAGAGGGGAATGACGGCAACGATGACGGGAATCAGCAGCAGGCCCGCCCACAGCAGCAGCAAGCGCCATTGCAGGGCGGCGCGGCTGGCGCGCGTGGTCAGGGTCAGGCCGCTGGCCCGTGTCGTGGAAGTGGCGCTCATACGGTGGCAATCAGGGAAAGGAGGTATTGGAAGACGGCGGCGAGGTCGAGGCTCCAGCGCCGCGCGGCCGAGGTATCGGCCTTCAGGGTGCGGCTGTCATCGAGCTTGTTGACGTCGAGGTAGTGCACGCGGTCGGGATCGAGTTCGGCCGAAACGGCTTTCACGGGCTTGCTCCAGGTGTAGCGCTGCCACAGCTGCTCGTTATCCCACACCACGCGTTCGGAACTGCCGTCGGCAAATTTCACCAGCAGCACCTGCGGCACGGGCGCGCCGCGGCGGCGCAGGACCACGCTGGTCAGGTAGGGATAGGGGCCCGTGCCGGGCTTGGCGTCCGGGTGCGCCTTGTCCCATGCCTCGCGCACTTTTTTCTCCTCTTTTTCCAGCGCATCGGCCGTGCGTTCCACGCGCTTGCCGTCGACCAGCGCCATGCCGGCCAGCGGCGTCTGCTCTTCGCTGGTGAAGGTGCCGATGCGGTCGTCGATGTTCGCGCTGGCATAGACCTGCTGCGCGAAGACCTGTTCCACGATGCGCCGCTGGCCCGTCGCCTCGGCCAGCGCTTCGCGCAGGTCGGCCACGCTGGGGTGGCGGAATTTCCACTGTTCGTAATACGACTTGAAGCCCCGTTCCATGGCCTCGCTGCCGATGCGCGCTTCCAGGTCGCGCATGGTGACGGCCGTGCGGCTGTAGACGGGACCCACGCCCTGCAGGCGGTCCCACGCGTTCTGGCCCAGCGGGTCGGCCGCATCCTGGCGCGGTGCGGCCAGGCGTTCGAAATCGAAGACCTTGAACGCGGGATCGAAGCCCAGGCGCTTGAGCAGGGGCGTGGTGGCGTGGATGTCCTGGCCGCGCGCGCGCAGCATGCGCTGGTCCCAGTATTCGTTCAAGCCTTCGTCGAGGATGGGTTCCTCGAATTCGTTCGAGGCCAGGATGCCGTAGAAATAGCCGTGGCCGAATTCGTGGATGGTGACGAAATCGAGGCCGAACTCGGGAATGGTCTTCGGCTGCAGGTTGGCGTAGCTCGAGGCCGTGATGAAGGTCGGGTATTCCATGCCGCCCGCTTCGGCCGCATTAAACGGCGGAATCACCACCGTCAGGGTCTTGTACGGATACGGGCCCAGCGTGCGCGAGAAATACGTGAGCGAGTCCTTGGCCGCCTGCAGCGCGGGCGCCGCGTTGGACGCGTACTCGGGCGGGTAAAGCACCTTGATGGCCACGGGCGGGCTGCCAGGACCGTTCCAGCTGCCCAGCAGGGGCTGGGCGCTGCGCTTGTCGGCCGTCCAGGCGAAATCGTGCACGTCGCCCTGCACATAATGATGCGTGAGCATGCCGTTCTTTTCCTGCGGCGCGCCCTGCAGCTCGCCCGTGGCGCCCACCGTGTACTCCTTGGGCACGGTCAGCTTCACGTCGTAGTTGCCGAAATCGGCGTAGAACTCCGAGTTGAGGTGGAATTCATGCGCGTTCCAGCGCGGCGCGGTGGCGCCCCGTTCGCCGGGCAGTTCCAGCACGGCGATCTTGGGGAACCACTGGCCCACCAGATGGAAGCTGCCGAAATAGCCGGTGCGCGCGATGACGCGCGGCAGCTGGTCGAAGAAGCGGATGTCGAGCGTCGTCTCGGCGCCCGGCGCGACGGCCTGCGGCAAGTCGACGCGCACGACCGTGCGGTCGGTGGCGGGGCCGTTGTCGGGCTGGACGAAATGCCAGGGCGCCTTGGCGCCGTTCTGCGTCATGCTGCGCAGTTCGATGTAGCCCCACTCGCCGTCGCGCGTGGCGACGCCCGAACGGAAGCCCGTATCGAGCTTGCGCTTCTCGGTAAAGAAGGTCGAATGCTCGCCTTCGAACGCATTCAGGTACAGGTGCAGGTACACGCTGCTGACGGCTTGCGCGCTGCGGTTGCGCCAGCGCAGTTTCTGCTGGCCGTCGATCGTGTGCTTGACGGGATCGAGCGTCGCTTCGATCCGGTAATCGACCACGCGGTCCGACAGGGTTGCTTGCGCGCCCGTGCGGGCGCCGCCCCAGGCATTGCTGGCGCTGGGCGTGGCGACGGCCGATGCGTGCGGCGAAGCCAGGGCGATGCCGTCGGCGGCCGGCGCCAGCGGGACGGCCGCGCTGGCCTGCCTGCCCTGGCCCGGCTGGGCGAACAGGTCCGCCTGCAGGGCCAGGCCGGCCAGCAGCATGGCGGCGATGGAGAGGGCTTTGAGCTTGCCCGAGATGGGGAAAAAACCAATGCTGCGGCGCGTGCCGCGGGGACTTGGCGGCCCCCGGCGCGTTGTGCTGCGACTTTCCATGCGTGACTCCCACAGTGACTTCTTATTGTTGATTTTTAAATGCAGTCGGCTGCGCCCGGGATCGCCGGGCGCATCTTAATATACCTACAAAAATGCCAAATCACCAATAAAAAATTGGCATAAGGAAAGTGCCATCGGGCTGTTGCTTGCGGCGCCGCGCACCGTGCGTATAATGATTCGCTTTTGCCATCCCTCCGTCCCGCTACCGTGCGTCCGCGCCGCGGTGGCGCAGCCAGCTTTCCGCCATGATGCCTGCCCCTCCCGTCCTGACCATCGCCACGCGCACCTTGCTGCTGTGCGCCCTGGCCATGCCGGCGCACGCGCAGGAAGCCGCACCGCCGCCGGTGCCGCCGTCCGTGCAGGCAGGGGCGCAGCAGGGCGGCGCCGCGGCGGGCGTCACGCATGGCGACTTTTCCACGGAACTGGGGCAGGGCGGCCAGCACAGCGTGCGCGGCGCCCTGACGCACGACCAGGGCGGCATGTCGCTCGACGCGGCCGTCGACGGGCAGCGCAACGGCAATTACCGCGATGGCAGCGTGTTTCACCAGCACGGCTTCAGCGGCGGCGCGGAATGGAAGGGGCGGCAGGGGCGCTTCGGCTTCAGTGCCGACCAGCTGAACCAGGACACCCGCTACCCGGCGCCCGAGGCGCCGTTCCTGGCCCTGCTGGCGGCCCGCCCGGAAGACCTGTACCGCTATGAAGTGCGGCGCGCCAGCGCCTTCGTGCAGCGCTATGTGGGCAATTTCGAGCTGGGCGTGGAACTGTCGCAGCGGGAAAAGCACGCCACGGCCCGCTATGCGGGCGAGGATGGCAGCAGCGAATCGACATACAGCAGCCGCCGCCGGCAACTGGCGCCCCGCGTGCGCCATTACGGCAAGGTGGGCAGCGTGGGCACGGACACGGAAGTGGGCCTGGACCTGATGCAGTGGGAGCGGCGTTCGGGCCGCGCGGCGCCGGGCCGCGATGGCGATGGCCAGCGCCGCCAGTATTCGCGCGCGCTGCTGCTGCGCGAAGAGCTGGCCTTCAGCGGCGCGTATGCGCCGCGCCTGCTGCTGGGCCTGCGGCATGAACAGTTCCAGCTCGATCCGGCCGACCTGCCCGCCGGCGGCAGCGACTGGGAAAACCAGAACGCCTGGGACGTGCAGGGCAGCTTGCAGCTGCGCCCCCAACTGAGCGTGTACGCCAAGACGGGGCGCAGCTACCGCATCGACGACGACGGCTATACCCGCGCCGGCTACCGTCCCCTGGCGGGACAGCTGCGGCGCGAAACGGAGGTGGGCGCCACCTTCGGCGACGCGGTGCGCAGCGCCTCCGTGCGCATCTTCAGCGAGCGCCTGAGCAACCAGATCGTCTTCGACCAGAGCCTGGGCCAGCTGGGCTTTGCGGGCAATCTCGACCCTTCGCGCCGCGACGGCATCGCCATCGAAGCGAGCATGGCGCTGGCGCGCGACTGGCGCCTCGACGGGCAGCTGCGGCAAGTGCATGCGCGCTATGACGATTACGCGTACGACGGCCCGGACATCGCCCTCGTGCCCAAGACCCTGGCCAGCCTTCGCCTGTACTGGACGGGGCAGGCCGGCGCCAGTGCCGACGTGGGCGTGCAATGGCTGCGCGCCCTGCGCTATGGCCAGGATTTCGACAACAGCTGCCTGGCGCAAGTGCCCGCGTTTGCCACCGTGGACGGCCGCTACGTGCGCAAGCTGGGCGCCTGGGAGCTGGAACTGGCCGGCAGCAACCTGGCCAACCGCCGCCATTACGGCGACGCGCCGGGCTGCCGCTCCAGCATTTACCTCAAGGATGCGCGCCAGCTGCGCGTGTCGGCGCGCTACCATTTCTGAGGCGCGCATGGCGCGGGCCGGCGCCGGCGCTTAAGACCGGCTTAATCGGGCGCAAACCGTGCCGGGAAACGCGCCTTTTTTCTGCCTGCGACCCGGTGGAACGCACGAAAAAGTGGTAATCTCGCCCCGTTCACGACCACTTTATGATGAAGGATTATTATGCGTTTTCTGCGTTTCTTGCGTCCCCTGCTCGCCGCCGTCACCCTGGTAGCAGCCACCGGCGGCGCCATGGCGGCCGATACCGGCTTTACCACGCTTCCCTCGCCAGTGCGCACGGACACGGGCAAGAAGGTGGAAGTGGTGGAGTACTTCATGTATTCCTGCCCGCATTGCTATGCGCTCGATCCGCTGATGCACGACTGGGTCAAGAAGCAGGGCGACAAGATCGCCTTCCGCCGCATCCACCTGGCTTTCTCGGGCCCGAAGGATCCGCAGGCGCACGCGTATGCCACGCTGGAGGCGATGGGCCAGCTGGACCAGTTCCACGACAAGATCTTCCGCGCCATCCACGTCGAGCGCAACCGCCTGAACCGCGATGACGCCATCCTCGACCTGCTCGTGAAGAACGGCATCGACAAGGCGAAATACCTGGATATGTTCAATTCGTTCGGCGTGCAGACCAAGCTGAAACGCAATGAGCAGCTGATCGCCGCCAGCAAGATCGACAGCGCGCCGACCATCGTCATCGATGGCCGCTTCGTGACGTCGCCGGCGCAGCTGTCCCGTCCGGGCCAGTCCGAGCCGCAGACCCAGGCAGCGACCCTGCGCGTGATGGATGACCTGGTGGCACGCGTCCTGAAAGAGCGCACCCCTGCGCCAGCGAAGAAGTAAGCGGAGAACGCCATGAAACAGCTGCCCTGGACTTTGTGCGCGCTGGCCCTGGCCCTCGTGGCCTGGCTGGCGATTGCCGTCGTCAATGTGGAAAACCAGCGCAATGCGCTGGCCAGCAAGGCTTGCGTGGACCCCGCGTTCAAGAACGAGGTCGACGCGAAATGCCTGGCGTCCGTGCAGTCGCGCGAACACTGGTGGCAGCACCTGACGTATGCCATGACGCACTTCAGGAACTGAATGCGCCTGCAGGAAAAACCCGCCGCGCGCGGGTTTTTTTTCGTCCGCGTATGATGAAGCCACAACCATCCAGGAGGGACGATGAAGGAAGTGATCTTGATTACGGGCGGCAGCCGCGGCATCGGCGCGGCGACGGCCCTGCTGGCGGCGCGCCAGGGCTATGCCGTCTGCGTCAACTATGTGCGCGACGTGCAGGCGGCCGAGGCGCTGTGCGCGCGCATCGTATCCGAGGGCGGCGAAGCGATCGCCGTGCAGGCCGACGTGGGCGAGGAAGCCGACGTGCAGCGCCTGTTCGGCGAAGTCGATGCGCGCCTGGGAACGCTCACGGCGCTGGTCAATAATGTGGGCGTGCTGGAGCAGAAATGCCGGCTCGCCGACATTTCCGTGCAGCGTCTCGAGCGCGTGCTGCGCACCAACGTGATCAGCTATTTCCTGTGCTGCCAGCAGGCCGTGCGGCGCATGTCGACGGCAAATGGGGGACAGGGCGGGCGCATCGTGAACGTCTCGTCGGCGGCCGCGCGCCTGGGCTCCCCGGGCGAATACATCGACTACGCGGCCTCGAAGGGCGCCGTCGATACCTTGACCCTGGGCCTGGCGAAGGAAGTGGCGGCCGAAGGCATCCGCGTCAACGGCGTGCGGCCCGGCATCATCTACACGGACATCCACGCTTCGGGCGGCGAGCCGGGCAGGGTGGCGCGCCTGGCGTCCGGCGTGCCCATGCAGCGGGGCGGCCAGCCCGAAGAAATCGCCGACGCCATCCTGTACCTGCTGGGACCGGGGGCGAGCTATGTGACGGGCAGCCTCCTCGACGTGGCGGGCGGCCGCTGATTTTCAACGCATTTTCAACTGCTGCAAGCAGCTGATTCAAGCGCGGGGCCAATTATCAGGCAGGACAAGCGCGTCCAGAATGGCGGGGTGCCTCATGCAGCAGGCACGCCGATCAACCCACCTGGATTCCTTATGCCCGCACCTGTTCTTGCTCCCGCCATCCTGGCCCTGTCCCTGCTTGCCGCTGCCGCGCCAGCCTATTCCACTGTGAACCTGCCCATGCCGGCCCACCTGGCCGGCGCCGCCGCCACGGACAAGGTGGCGCTGGCGGCGCGCCGCTATGCCGCCTTCTGGCAGAGCGGCGATCCCGCCCTGGCGCGGCTGGCGCTGGCCGATGATTTTATCGACCGCACCCTGCCCGCCGGCCGTCCGCAGGGACTGGCCGGCCCGCTGCAGGCCTCGCAAGTGTTTCACGCGGCCGTGCCTGACTTGCAGGTGGCCATCGAGGATATGCTGGTGGCGGGAAACCGGGTCAGCCTGCGCCTGCATTTCACGGGCCGCTTCACGGGCGTCTTCCCCACGCCGCAGGGCGAGTTGCGCGGCCAGGGACAGGCCATCGATTTCCATGCGTTCGACCTGTACCAGGTCGATGCGCAGGGACGCATCAGCGACAACTGGCACCTGGAAGACAATCTGACCCTGCTGCGCCAGCTGGGCGTGCTGGCGCCTTGACGGCGGCCGGCTAGCGCTGCGCCGGCAGGGACGCGAACTGCTGCAGCAGGAAGTCGACCAGCAGGGCGATGCGGGGCGGCTGGAAGCGGCTGCGCCGGTACAGCAGGTTCAGGGGAACGCTGTCGCCGAAGTACTCGTCGAGCACTGTGTGCAGGCGACCCGCGCGCAGGTCGTCGCCGATGTCGAGCAGGGATTTGTAGGCATAGCCATGGCCGGCCACGGCCCAGCGGCGGATGATTTCGCCATCGTTGCTGTGCCAAGCTCCCTGCAGGCGCAGGCTGCGGCGCTTGCCATCCTCACGGTAGCGCCACTCCTGCGGCGCGCCGTCGTTCCCCGTCAGTACCAGGGCGGGCAGCCGCGCCAGGTCGCCCGGCGCGGCCGGCAATCCCACCCTGGCGGCCAGCGTGGGAGATACGCACACGACGCGCCGGCCCGCATGCAGCAGGCGCGCCACCATGTCGCTGTCGGGCAGCTCGCCGTAGCGGATGGCCAGGTCGATGTCGTCCTGCACCAGGTTGGCCGTGGCGTCGCTCAGGGTCAGCGCATGGCGCACCTGCGGGTGCAGCGCGGCAAAGCGGTCGAGCATGGGCAGCAGCAGCTGGCGGCCGATGTCGGACGGCGCCGAGATGCGCACCACGCCGCGCACGGCGCCGCCGCCCGTCTGCAAGCCGTCTTCCGCCTGCGCCAGCAAGTCCAGCGCCTGTTCGCTGTAATGGCGGTAGTGCTGGCCTTCTTCCGTCAGGCGCAGCTGGCGCGTCGTGCGTTCGAACAGGGTGACGCCCAGTGACGCTTCCAGGCGCGCGATGGCGGCGCTGGCGGCGGCCGGCGACAGGCCGTGCTTGCGGCCGGCGGCGGAAAAGCTGCCCAGCGCCGCGGCGTCGAGGAACACGGAGATTTCCGCCAGGCGTCCCGCGCCGCCACTACGGCTCATGCGGGATGCGCGGCGGCCGGCTTGGCTGCCGGCGCGGGCGATGAAGGGGTAGCGGAATGGGGCGTGATCACCACGGTGCACGTGGTGCCGGCCACCAGCAGTTGTCCCTTTGGCTGCTCGTCGATGTGGATGCGCACGGGCACGCGCTGCGCCAGGCGCACCCAGTTGAAGGTGGGATTGACGTCGGCCAGCAGTTCGCGGCCCGTGGCGGCGTCGCGGTCGGTGATGCCGCGCGCGATGCTTTCGATGTGGCCGTGCAGGGTGCCGCCGCTCATCAAATTCATTTCCGCCTTGTCGTCCTGCGCCAGCATGCCCAGCTTGGTCTCTTCGAAGTAGCCGACCACGTAGTACGAGGCGCTGTCGATGACGGCCAGCTTGGCCGCGCCGACGGCGGCAAAATCGCCCTTGTGCACGTTCAGGTTCGTCACGTAGCCGCTGACGGGCGCACGCACGGTGGTGCGTTCCAAATTTAACTGCGCCAGCGCGCGGGCGGCCAGCGCCGCCTGCACTTGCGACGAGGCCGAGCTGGCGGCAAACGCGGCGCTTTCGCGGCTTTCCGTGGAGATGATGCTGGCGTCGAGATTGGCGCGGCGCTGCGCTTCCTTGTCGCGGCGTCCCTGCTCCGTCCTTTGCGTGGCCAGCACGGCGTCGGCCTGCGCCAGCGCGCTCGCATAGCGCTCCCGGTCGACGACGAACAGCACGTCGCCCTTTTGCACCACCTGGTTGTCGCGCACCAGCACGTCCGTGACGGTGCCGGCCACGTCGGCGCTGATGTTGACGATATCGGCCTTGATGCGGCCGTCGCGCGTCCATGGCGATTCCATGTAGCGGTTCCAGACGGTCTTGCCTATCCAGAGGGCTGCGGCCAGGAGCAGCAAGGTGATGGCATAGCGGGTCAGTTTGGTTACCATGTCGGCAGCCCTTCCTTGATCAGATTGAACAGTTTTTTTTATTTGTACAGCGAGAGCGCCAGCGCGCCGAAGATGGCGATGAAGATGCACAGCCGCGCCAGCGACGGGTGCCACACCATGCGGTACACGCCCAGCCAGCCCAGCACGCGGTCGAGCAGGGTCTGCAGGCCGATGCTGAGAATGAACAGGGGCAGCAGGGTGGGAATCAGTATGCCGAACAGGGCGAATTCACGGGGCATGGTGGTCTCCGGCGCCAGGCGCCATTTGGTCGAGTAATGAGGTGTAGATCGAATGCAGGTCGGCCAGCGCCGTCTGCAGGCGCACGTCCCGCTCGGGCGGCGTGTCGCTGGCGGCTTGGGCCGCGCGCACCACGGCACCTGCCTGCAGGGTGGCGGCCAGCGCGGCCTGCAGCTGCGCGTCGCTGCGCGTGCGCAGCCAGGCGGCGACGCCGTCCACGCAGTGCCGCAGGGCGTCGCGCGCAGCGCTGGGGCGGGCGCTGGCGATCAGTTCGCGCAGCCCGATCACGGAATGGCCGATCTCCAGCAGGGTGAGAGCCTGGCGCACGACGGCGCGCGTGGCTTCGCCCGGCGCCGGTCCCGCCGCCGCGTTGAGTTGGCTGAGCAGGTCGCGCACGCGGTTGTCGAAACGGTGCTTGACCCTGCGCACGGGCGCCGTGCACGCGTGCAGCGCCTCGCGCCACAGGGCCGGACCCACATGGTCCCTGTGGCCCATCGTGTGCTCGGGCAGCAGCACGGCAAACACGAGGGCGGCCAGCATCAGGCCGACGATCAGCGCCATGCCCGTGTTGAGAAAAGCCGCGCCATCGACATGCATCAGGTTGGTTGGTGCCATCTGCGTGATGAAGGTCGACACGCCCAGGCCCACGCCCAGCTTGGCGGGATTGGTCATCAGGTACAGGCCCACGGCGAGGAAGGGCGCAAAACTGAGCACCAGCATGGGAAAGCCGTCGCCGTGCACCAGCACGAAATACACGCACACGAGCGACAGGGGCATGGCGATGAGGAAGCCCGTCAGCACCTGGCGGACCATCATGATGGGACGGGGCGAGGACGAGGCCAGCGCGCAGAACACGGCTGCCATCAGCATGGCCGTGCTGGCGTAGGGCCAGGCCAGGAAGTACGCGCCCAGGGCCAGCAGGGCCAGGCTGATGCCGGCGCGCGCGCCGCTGGCCAGCACCAGCGCGGGCGGCGTCTTCGGCGCGTAGGCCTGCGGCGTGCTGATGTCCAGCGGCGTGTCGTGGGCGAGGCTGAAATACACTTCGTGAAAGCGGCTCATGTCGCGCGCGAAGCGTTCCAGCAGCTCGCACACGGTATCGAAATCGATGCGCTGCGCATGCGCGATGGCGGCGCCGCCAATCTCTGCGCGGGCCTGCGCCAGCGCTGTTTGCAGGTGCTGCTGCATGGTGTCGAGCGAGTCTTGCGACGGCGTCGTCTGCAGCGCTTCGGCAACGATGGCGTACAGGGGCGCGCACGCCTGCATGACCTGCGTCTCGCCATCGCGCTGCAGGCGGTCGAACAGGCGGTGGAAGGTATAGAAGGTGGTCAGCGCCGTCATGAAGGTGGCATTGAAGGCGTGCAGCTTGCGGTTCTGCGCGCGCACGTGGCCCACCTTGCTGGTCACTTCGAACAGGGCGGCCGAGCGGCCCAGCTCCAGCGCCGCCACATCGGCGGCAAACTGCAAATGCGTCAGTTCCACCTGCGCCGGCGTGAGCTTTTGCTGCAGCACGTCCTGGCAGAAGGCGAGGAACTTGCCGTAGCGGGCCTGCACCGTGCGCATCACCTGCGTGCCCTGGTGGCGCGGCAGCAGCACGCTGGAGACGGCCGCCGAGCAGATGATGCCCAGGCCCACTTCGGCCACGCGCGTGACGGCCAGCGAAAACACCTGCGTCGGCTGCTCGATGGCGGGCAGCACGATCATGCAGGCCGTATAGCCGGCCAGCACGTACACATAGGACTGGGCGTTGCGGTGCAGGGCCGAGCCGCTCGTGCACAGGCCCACCCACAGGGCCAGGCCGGCGAACAGCAGCACGGGCTGCTGCGGGAACAGGCCGATCAGGGTCAGCGCGGCCGTGCATCCCAGCAGGGTGCCGCACAGGCGGTAAAAGCTTTTTTCCAGCACCATGCCGCTGCTGGGCAGGGCCAGGATGATGGTGGTGGTCATCGCCGTGCTGGGCGAATCGAGTCCCAGGCGGTAGGCCAGCCACAGGGCGCAGAACGACGCGATGAGGGTCTTGCCGACGTAGATCCAGCGTTCGCCTTCCGTCGTGCGCCAGTCCTGCAGCGCCAGCGCCAGCCAGCGGGCCGCCCGGGTCAGGGGGCCGTGTAGTGATTTTGGTGCTGTGGCTGGCGTCATCGATAGGCTATCAGTTCTGGTTGTTGAGATTGTTCAGGTTGCGCAGCTGGCGCACGTACAGCTTGTCCAGCACATGCAGCTCTTCTTCCGTAAAACCCTCGTACAGGGCCGAGGTTTCCTGGTACACGTCGGGCAGTGCCGTTTCGATCAGCGCGCGGCCCTTGTCGGTCAGCGAAATCATCACGGAGCGGCGGTCGCCGGGGCGCGTGCCGCGGTGGATCAGGCCCCGCGTTTCCAGGTCGTTGCACACGCGCGTCAGGTTGGCGGGCTTTTCGTGGCAGGCCATGCCCAGGGTGCAGGCGTTCGAGGTTTCGTCGTCCGTGCCGTACAGCACGGCCAGCACCATGTAGCTGGCATCGACCAGGTCGTGCTTTTTCAGCGCGGCATTGGTCAGGTCCTTCATGCCTTTTTGAATGTGGTACGTCATGCGCAACAGGCGCATCAGTTCCATGGGGAAGCCTGGCATGCGCGTGCGGATGTTTTGCAGCCGCTTGGAGGTGGCGTCAAAAGCGGTCATGTCATATTCCTTCATGTGTCAATAAAGTTCCGATTGTATCTTGTTGAGCTAAGGCAACGCGAGTCTAGATGCCGCCTCCCAATGCATTCATCAAGGAAACGTACAGATCCAGTTCGCGTGCCCCATTCTGCGCCTGCTGTTGCTGTTCCGCCAGCAGCGCCACTTGCGTGTTGAGCATGTTGATGGCGTCGCTCATGCCCGCCTTGTAGGCTTTTTCCGCCAGGTCGCGCGCGCGCTGCGCCGTGGCCAGCGCCTGCACGGTCAGCTGGCGCTGCTTTTCCAGCGACTGGGCCTTGGTGACGGCGTTGGCCACCTCGGACATGGCGTTGATGACGGTGGCGTTGTACTGCTCCACGGCGCCGTCGTAGAGGGCCGTCTGGCTGCCCAGCTGGGCGCGCAGGCGGGCGCCGGCAAAGATGGGCAGGCTCAGCGCGGGCGAGGCGCCGCGGATTTCCGAGTTGGCATCCAGGAAATGGCTGAAGCCGAAGGCCTGGAAGCCCGCAAAGGCCACCAGGTTGACGTTCGGGTAGAACTCGGCCTTGGCCGCATCGATGCGCTGCGCCGCCGCTTCCACGCGCCAGCGCTGGGCGGCGATGTCGGGACGGCGGCCGATCAGGTCGGCCGGCAGGGCGGCGGGAATGGCCAGCGGCTGGTCCAGGCGCAGCACGGGGCGCGTGAGCGCCGCGCCCGCTGCCGGACCCTTGCCCGACAGGGCCGCCAGCTGGTTGCGCAGCAGGGCCAGCGACTCGGCCGACTGTTCCAGCTGGCGCCTGCCCGCGGGCAGGGTGGTTTCGATCTGCGCCACGTCGATATCGGTGCCGATGCCGGCCGCCTTGCGCTGGCGCGTGATGTCGAGGATGCGGGCACGCTGCGCCAGGCTGCCCTCGATCACGTCCTGCAGCTGGAATTCATACGACAGCTGGATGTAGGTGCGCACCAGCGCCGTTTCCAGCGCCAGGCGGGCCATCTGCGATTCGGCCGAGGCCATCTGCACGTCGCCCAGGGCCGCGGACAGGGCGGCGCGGTTGCGGCCCCACAGGTCCAGGTCGTACGAGGCCGTGACGGTGGCCTGGTTGCGCCACGCGTAATTGCCGGCCAGCGGCGCCGGCGTGCTGCCGTGCTGCGAATACAGTTCGCGGTTGATGGAGACGGATGCGTCGGCTTGCGGGCGGGTCTTGTCCTCGGCCGCGCCGGCCAGCGCCTCGGCCTGGCGCACGCGCGCCTGGGCGCCGCGCAGGGTGGGGCTGTCGGCCAGCGCCTGCTCCATCAAGCGGTTCAATTGGGGGTCGTGCAAGTCTTGCCACCATTGCGTGCGCGGCCATTGGATGGCGGCGCTGGCGGCGGCATCCATGGCCTTGCTCGCTTGCAGCGCATTGGCGTCGAGCATGGCCGATTGCGGCGCGATATGGCCCATGTCGGCGCAAGCGCTCAAGGCAAGGATCAGGCTGGCAGCAAGCAAACGGCGGTGCAGGGACATGCAGGGACTCCGGGGAAAGAGGTGTTGGGGGTGCTGCTGGAACATCACAGCTCGCCGCGGTGAGCTTCGGGAGTGGCCCGAGTGCTGCGCCGCAACTGAGGTGTTACTGCCTTACTGAAACCGGCTGACTGGTTTCTTATTGCACGACATGCTTGGTCGTTTGCGCGACATCAAAGTCCGCTTCCGTTTGCGGGATCTGGCCAGCCTTGCGGGCGGCGTAGAACTCGGCCATGACTTGTTCGCGCGTCACGTTGCTGGCGGCGGTGGCCGGCGTTTTCGGGTAGTCGGCTTCGCTGGTGGCGATTTCGCCGGCGTTGCGGGCACGGATGTATTCGGCCGTGACTTGCTCGCGCGTCAATTGCTGGCCCGTGGTGGCAGGCGCGGCGCTTTGGGCGAAAGCCGACGTGGCGGTGGTGATGGCAAACAATGCTGCGATGAGTGATTTGGCTTGCATGATAAGACTCCAATATGTGCATGATGGCTGGGTGGATGGGCCGGCTCGCCACGTACCGGTCGGTTCGGCGGCCTGGCGCTGGTGGGCGCCAGGGCGTCGATGAAGCAGTTTCTGGATGAGAAGATGCTTACTTGAATTAACTATAGCAATGAATAGTACATTTGTGAAGTAATATTTGAAAATATTTGTGCGATGCCGCATTTTCCCCGGGGAAAATGCCGTGCAGGCGTGCGCCGCCGGCCAGGCCATGGGAGTAAACTGGTTTTTTTATTAACGGGAGTCAACCATGAGCAGCAGTTCACTCGATCCGGATAATTTGCCCGTCACCTCCGACCGCGTGCTCGGCAGCGGCCATGGCAAGGGGGCGCTCGGTCCCAGCGACAGTTCCGACAGCGGCAGCGACATGCAGGGCGTGCCGGGTCAGGATGCGGAAGAGCTCGATAACGACAGCGATGCGGCGGGCACGGGCGACCGGGCCGGCGTGGAACCCCACAACACGGCGCCCGATGGCGGCGACATCGATGTCGATCATGTGGAAAGCCTGGCGCCCGTGCCGCCCGCTGACGATGGAGATGGCAAGCCGCCGGCGCCGGCGGCGCGCCCCTGATCGGGGCTGCCGGCCACGAATTGCTGCCTCTCCTGCGCCATCAGCGTAAAATGCGGACAAGGGGGCGTGCGCGCCGCCATGGCCAGCCGGCCGGCTCAGGATAGGATGTCACAGGATGCAGATGCAGATGTCGGAAGAGAAAGAAAAAGACTTGATGTCGATGTACCGCGAGACGCGGCCGCGCGAGTTTTTTGGCGAAAAAAGTAACACCAACCACCTGGCCTGGAGTGCGCTGGTGGTGTTGCTGGCGCTGGTGTTCTGGCTGATCGTGGCCCTGACGGCCGCGGAAAACCAGCGTCATGCGCTGGAAACGAAGGCGTGCCAGGATCGCGTGTTTCCCACGGAAATCGACATGTCGTGCCTGAAACAGGTGAAGTCGCGCGATCACTGGTGGCAGCACCTGGGTCACGCGCTCGTGCATCTGGGCAGCTGAGGCTGCCAGCGGGCCGTGCGCCTGCGGGCGGCCATGACGGCCGCTTGCGGGGCGCGGCGGCATGGCTGGCCGCGCCGGACGGCAGGACGGGTTGGCCTTGGGGTATGCCCGTGAGGGCCGATGCGATGTTGCGGGAGGCGCCATGCCACGCGATAGTTCGCGCGAACAGCCGCAATGGCGGTTCACGCGCCACAGTGCCTTGACGGCGCGCCAGCTGTTGCGCGCCTATGGCGTGCTATGCCTGTTTTCCACGGCCATCGCCGCCGTCTTTGCGCTGCGCGGCTTCTGGTACATTCCCGTCTTTTCCTTCGCAGAACTGGGCCTGGTGGCCATCGCCCTGCTGCATTACCTGCGCCACGCGCGCGACTATGAAGACATCGCCCTGCGCGACGGCGAGCTGATCATCGAGCAGGTCAGCGCCGGCCGCTGCCGGCGCCACCACTTTTCTCCGTGGCGCACGCGCGTCGTGGTGCCGCACTGGCGGGGCCAGTTGATACAGATCAACGATATCGGCGCTGGCGGCGCGCAGGTGGACGTGGGCGCATTCGCCACGCCCGAGCGGCGCCAGCAGGTGGCGCAGGAACTGCTGGCCCTGCTGCCACCGCCCCTGTCGCCGTAGCGAGCGCCTTACACTGCCCGCGACGGGCCAGCCCACAGATTGATGTCGCCTTCGCGCGCCTGCACGTCGATGGCGGTCAGTTCTTCTGCCGTGAACGTCAGCTGCTGCAATGCGGCCACGTTTTCGCGGATTTGCGTGCTGCTGCTGGCGCCGATCAGGGTCGAGGTGACGCGCGCATCGCGCAGCACCCAGGCTAGCGCCATCTGCGCCAGGGTCTGGCCCCGCTGCGCGGCGATCTGGTTCAGCGCGCGCACGCGGGCCAGGTTTTCCGCGCTCAGGTGTTTTTGCAGCAGCGAACCGCCGCCGGGACGGTTGACGCGCGCATCCTGCGGCACGCCGTCCAGGTATTTGTCGCTGAGCAAGCCCTGCGCCAGCGCTGTAAACGTGATGCAGCCGATGCCTTCTTGCTGCAGGGTATCGAGCAAGCCATCTTCCTCGATCCAGCGGTTGAGCATATTGTAGGCTGGCTGGTGGATCAGGCACGGCACTTTCCATTCCTTCAGCAGGGCAGCCGCCTCGGCCGTCTTTTGCGGCGAGTACGAGGACAGGCCCACATACAGCGCCTTGCCTTGCTGCACGGCGGTTGCCAGCGCGCCCATGGTTTCTTCCAGCGGCGTGTCGGCGTCGTAGCGGTGCGAGTAAAAGATGTCGACGTAATCGAGGCCCAGGCGCTGCAAGCTCTGGTCCAGGCTGGCCAGCACGTATTTGCGCGAGCCGCCGCCCTGGCCGTACGGGCCCGGCCACATGTCCCAGCCTGCCTTGGTGGAAATGATCAGTTCATCGCGGTAGGGCAGGAAATCGTCGCGCAGCAGCTTGCCGAAATTGCTTTCCGCGCTGCCATAGGGCGGGCCGTAGTTGTTTGCCAGGTCGAAATGCGTGATGCCCAGGTCGAAGGCCGTGCGCAGCATGTCGCGCTGCGAGGCCAGATTGTTGCTGTCGCCAAAGTTGTGCCACAGTCCCAGGGACAGCAGCGGCAGTTTCAGCCCGCTGCGCCCGCACGTGCGGTATTGCATGGTGTCGTAGCGGTTCTCGGCGGCGTGGTAGGTCATGGCATCTCCTGGGTGAATGAATCGCCTATTTTCGCGCAAAATCAAGGTGTGCGTGCGTGCTCCTTGCGCGCGACGGGACGCGCCTTACAATAGGCGTTGAGGAGTCTCGCAAGGAGCGGTCATGGAAATCGAATTGAAATTGTTGCTGGAGCCGCAAGATGCGCCGCGCCTGCGCGCGCACCCCCTGCTGGCGCAGTATGCGCAAGCGGCGCCGCAGGTGCTGCAGATGCACGATATATATGTCGATACGCCCGATTTGCAGCTGTGCCGCCACCAGGCGGGCTTGCGCGTGCGCCAGGTGGAAGGGCGCTGGGTGCAGACGCTGAAGGCGGGCGGCAATGTCAGCGGCGGCCTGCACAGCCGTCACGAATGGGAAGGCGACGTCGCGGGGCCGCAGGCGGACCTCGACGCGCTCGACGCGGCCATCGGCCGCAAGCAGCCGATCCGCGCGCTGCTGCGCCAGGACGATGTCCGCGCTGCCTTGCAACCCGTGTTTACCACGCGCATCGAACGCACCGTATGGCAGCTGCGCACGCCGCAGGGCGACCAGGTTGAATGCGTGCTGGACCAGGGCGTGATCGAGTGCGGCGAACCGGGCGCGAATGGCACGCATGGCGCTGCGCGCAGCACGGCCATCAGCGAGATCGAACTGGAATTGAAGGAGGGGCAGGCGGCCAGCCTGTTCGACGTGGCGCTGGCCCTGCTGCACGACGTGCCGCTGCAACTGGGCCACCTGAGCAAGGCGGAACGGGGCTACCGCCTGGCCCTGGCCGCATCGCAAACGGTGCCGCCGCGGCACGCCGTCAAGGCGCAGCCCCTGGCGCTGGATGCGGCAATGTCGGTGGAGCAGGTGTTCCTGGCCATCGCCGGCAATTGCCTGGAACAGGTGGGCGGCAACCAGGATGGCGTGGCGGCGGGCGAGGACGTGGAAAGCGTGCACCAGATGCGCGTGGGCCTGCGCCGCCTGCGCTCGGCGCTGGGCATGTTCAAGTCCCTGCTGGCGCTGCCGGACGCCTTGAAGAACGAACTCGACTGGCTGGGCGGCGCGCTGGGCGAGGCGCGCGACTGGGATGTGCTCGCAGGCAGTACGCTGGCCAAGCTCGATGGCGGGGCGCAAGCGGATGCGGCAGCGCTGGCGCAGGCGGCGCACGAGCAGGCACGCGTCAAGCATGCCCAGGCCGCGCAAGCCGTCACCTCGGCGCGCTACACGGCGTGCATGCTGGGTTTGCAACGCTGGCTGCAGGCGCGCGCCTGGCGCGACAGCTGCTCGATGCGCCAGCTGCGGCGCCTGGACGCGCACGTCTCCCCGTTTGCCCACGCCACCTTGCGCCAGGACCAGCGCCGCCTGATGAAGCGCGGCAAGCGCCTGCTGCATGCCACGCCGCAACAGCGCCACCAGGTGCGCATCGCGGCCAAGAAGACGCGTTACGCGACGGAATTCTTTGCCTCGCTGTTTGCCGCCCGCGCCGTGAAACCGTATGTGGGACGCTTGTCTGACTTGCAGGATGAACTGGGCTGGCTCAACGACGTGCAAGTGGCGGACCGGCTGCTGCAGCAATTGCCGGATGCCCAGGCCGATCTGGCGGGCCAGGATGGGTTGCGGCTGCACGCGGCCTTCATCCGCGGCTACCTGGCGGCGCGCGCGCAGTCGCAGGGCGCCGATGGCCGCATGCACAAGGCCTGGCGGCGCTTCAAGGCGGCCCGCTTGCCGGCCTGAGCCCGGTTTGTCCGGGCTGGGCTTTGCCGGGGCCTGGTGCCTGGCCTGGCCAGGCTAGGTCAGCGGACGTTTCAACTGGCGCTCGAGGATGGCCAGCGGCGACTTGCCGGGGGCGGCCATGGCGCGCACGGGCAGCAGCCAGGTTTGCTCCAGGGCATGCTGTCCCCGCAGGGCTGCGTGCGAGACGGCGTCGCTGAACACGATCCACGTCTGGCCCGGCGCGAATGCATGGGTGTGCTGTTCCACCTGTGCCTGGTAACCGAGGTCGGCCTTCATGGCGTCGTGCAGCTGCAGCATGTAGTGGTCGTAGGGCGTGCGTCGCGATTTGGTCACGTGCAGCCATTGCAGCAGGGCCGCCAGCACGGGCCGCGGACGCTTCGCCGCGGGCAGGAATCGCTGCGCCACCTGGTCGAATGGCGCGCCCAGTTTCCACACGCGGGGCGCGCCGCGCGGATGGATGTTGGTGAACACGCGCAGGATGCGCCGGCCCTGCGTGGGCGAGGAGGGAAAGCTGTCGACATGCAGGCGCGTATCGTCCTTGCGCCAGGATGTCGCCCGGCCGGCGATTTCCACGGGCCGAAAGCTGGCCTTGCCTTGCTGCAGATGGGGAGCGTAGCCAGGCAGCAAGCCGGCCAGCAAGTGCGCCGTGTGCCGCGCATAGCGCTGCATCAGGGCGGCCAGCAAGGCCCCGTCGTAGGCCGTTCCATGGCCGCGCACGCCGCGCGCCGGTTCCCAGCTGATGTTCTTGGCGCTGCCTGCCGCGCCGTTCAGCAGGGCGTGTTCTTCCTGTTGCAGGGAAAAGCCCAGGCGGGGCAGCAGCACGACTTGCCCGTCTTCGAGCGCCTGCAGCGCCACCGCCTGCTGCGCGGCGCTGCCGCTGGCGTCCCACTGGCTCAGGGGAATGTCGATGAGTTTGCTCATGGCGCTGCGGAGAAGACATCGGAGCGGTCAGTATGGCCGCTTGCCGCCCGCTGCCGTTTGCGCTAGCGCAGGCTCAGTTCACAGTTTGCTGTTCTGGCAGCCGGCGCTCACGCATTCGCGTACGCGGTCCTGCAGGAATTGCGCGCGTTCGATGGTGGTCTGGGTGGCGCAATCGAGGTTCACATAGAAGCCCGACGATTCGCGTTTCGAGCAATTCTGGTTGCGGCTGGCAATCCATGCCAGCTGGCCCGATTTCAGCTTCTGCTTGCCGCCGGCGTCGAGCTGGGCAGCGAGTTTCTTGTAGTTGGCGTTCAACTCCTTGTCCGCTTCCTGGTACACCTTGTTGAGGCAATACAGGCCGTCGAAGTCGTTGCGGGGCGTGTCGCAGGCCGAGTTGGCGAAGGCGGAAGCGGAGGCGCAGAGCAGCAAGGCGAGCATGCATTTTTTCATTGTTTTCTTTCGGCAAGGAGAAGAGGACAGGGCGCATGGAGGAGCGCAGCTCTTGCGCATCTTATAACATTCCGGGTGCCGTACCGGTTCGCTTGACGGCGCGCAGCGCGCACGCCTGTTCCGCAGGGACAAAAAAAAGAAGCCCGGCTCGCAAGCACAGGCTTCTTTTCAGGATGGGTCACTGCGGCGCAAGCCGCGGACGCGTCCGTTTTACGTTGTCAGGAACGCCCTTACGCGAAGTTCTTGGCAACGAATTCCCAGTTGACCAGGCCCCAGAACGTTTCCACGTACTTGGCGCGCAGGTTGCGGTAGTCGATGTAGTAAGCGTGTTCCCACACGTCGCAGGTCAGCAGCGGCTTGTCGCCGGTGGTCAGCGGGCAGCCGGCGTTCGAGGTGTTGACGATGTCGACGGAGCCGTCGGCTTTTTGCACCAGCCAGGTCCAGCCCGAACCGAAGTTGCCCACGCACGACTTGGTGAATTCTTCCTTGAACTTGTCGAACGACGACCATTTGGCGTTGATCGCGTCAGCCACGGCACCCGTAGGCGCGCCGCCGCCGGCCGGCTTCATGCCGTTCCAGTAGAAGGTGTGGTTCCATACCTGGGCCGCGTTGTTGAAGATGCCGCCCGACGATTTCTTGATGATCTCTTCCAGCGACAGGTTCTCGAACTCGGTACCCTTGATCAGGTTGTTCAAGTTGGTGACATACGCCTGGTGATGCTTGGCATAGTGGTATTCCAGGGTTTCTTTCGAAATATGCGGCGCCAGAGCGTCCATTTCATACGGCAGTGGTGGCAGAGTATGTTCCATGTGATGTCCCTTTGTGGTGAGTGTTCGGAGTCTTCCGGCCGGGGCCGGAGGGTTGAGCCTTGCGTGCTTGAATCAAGCATTCTTGCTGAACGAGCCACTATTGTAAAGCGGATGCGCCATTGCTGCAGATTCCGGCGCGCCTTGTCCGCGCCGTTATGCGTAGTGATTCTCGTTCAGGAAAATCGGCCAGCGCCAGGCCTTGCGCTGGCGTCCCGTGCAACGCCGGCCCAGGCCTCAGCGGATGCGGCGCGTGGTTTCCCGCACGATCAGTTCCAGCGGCGGAACGGTCGCCTGCACGGCTTCGCCATTGATCAGGCCCAGCAGCGCTTCCGTGGCGATGCGGCCGATGTCGTACAGGGGCTGGTGGATGGTGGTCAGCGGCGGCGTCGTGTAGGACGAGCCGGGCAAGTCATCGAAGCCCACCAGCGAGATATCGTCGGGCACGCGGATGCCCTTGCGGTACAGACACAGGCGCACGCCATAGGCGGACAGGTCGTTGGCGGCGAAGACGGCGCTGAATTGCTGCTGCGTATCGAACAAATGGTTCATGGCCAGCATCCCGCTGGCTTCGTGGAAGTCGCCTTCCACCATCAGTTTCGGGTCGATGGCGATGTCCGCTTCGCGCAGCGCGCGCTGGTAGCCCGTCAGGCGTTCGGCCGCATCCGTGTTGTTGGCGGGACCGGACACGAACGCGATGCGGCGGTGGCCCAGTTCCACCAGGTGGCGTACGGCCAGGTAGGCGCCGTATTCATTGTCCAGCTTGAAACCGATGGCGCTTTTCGTGGCGAGCAGGCGGCCCGTCGAGACGATGGGCCGCTGCTGCGAGAAATCGAGCACGCTCTCGTCCGAGATGCGCCCGGACAGCAGGATGATGCCGTCGACCTTGCGCGCCAGCAGCAGGCGGATGCGGTCCGCTTCCTCTTGCGCATTCCAGTGCCCGCTGACGATGACAGATGCATAGCCCGTGTCTTTCAGGCCGTCGTCCACGCCGCGCAGGCTTTCGTCGAAGAAGGGGCTGGAAATATCCTGCACCACGATGCCGATGGTCATCGAGCGGCCTTTTTTCAGCCCCTGCGCCATCTGGTTGGGCGCGAATTTCATCTGCGCGATGGCGGCCAGCACGGCGTCGCGCTTGTCGTCGGACACCTTGGCCGTGCCGTTCAGGATGCGTGAGACGGTGCTGGGCGACACGCCTGCCTGGCGGGCGACGTCGAGCAGGGTGGAAGGGGGAGCAGCGTGGGCGCTATCGGTCAAGGTGATTCCCGGATATCAAGATGGCTGGTTGTCAGTACTCTGAAAACCTTTTCAGTGAAAGATTACCATAAACGGACGACAAGGCTGCATGCCAGGGTAGGCCGGAGCAGGCCGGAGCAGGCCGGAGCAGGCTGGTGTGGATCGGTGTCGGTCGGCGTAGGTCGGCTTAGCCCGCAGGGCGTAAGCCGACACCGCAACGCCTAAGCCGTCAGCACAACATCCAAGCCGACAGCACAACGCCCAAGCCGATGCCGCAACGCCCAAGACGATGCCACGCCGCAGCCACGGACCGGACGCAACCAGGCGCCGGAGTACGCACGCAGCGTCAAACCGGCCTGCGTCTCCCCACATCTGAAAACGTTTTCACAAAAAACAACAACATCTCCAGCCGTCAATTTCCGCCGCTTTTCATAGGAGAGAACGCCCGAAGCTGCCCATCTCGCCACGATGGCCTCAATAAAAATGACAACTTTTTCGATTGACTTGATTTTCTTTGCAGTGTTAAATGGATACATGTTGTGAAAACGTTTTCAAGATAGAAGACGCTCAATAAACGGAGATGAAAGAATGAAGTCAAGCATCCTTGGCGCCGTCCCCCTGGCGGCGCTGACCCTGGCCTTCGGTGCGGCCGCCGCGCCTGCCGCGCCCGCCGCGCCTGCCGCGCCTGCCGCGCCCGCCGCGCCCGCCGCGCCTGCCGCGCCCGCC
>NZ_JAZARD010000006.1:0-272806 GCF_036231885.1 Janthinobacterium sp. P210006
ATGCCTGATGACCATAGCAAGTTGGTCCCACCCCTTCCCATCCCGAACAGGACCGTGAAACAACTTTGCGCCGATGATAGTGCTGCAACCAGTGTGAAAGTAGGTTATCGTCAGGCTTGTTATATAAAAAAACCCCGCGTGTGCGGGGTTTTTTTTCGTCTGCAGCATGCATCGGGCTAGATGCCCCAGGTGATGCTTTCACCTTCTGCCTTGGCCGAGCGCAGCATTTCCATCAGCGGATAGGCGCGCTGGGAAAAATGGACTTTTTGCGCGCGCGCATGCGCGCCCGTTTCGCCATCTTCCAGCGTTTCCGGCGTATGCGCATCGTGTTCGATGTCATTTTCCGGATGCAGTTTGCTTTCCGCGACCTCTTTTTCCAGCAGGGCCAGGGCATCACCCGCTTCCGCTGGCGTGATGACGCCGCGCGTGGGGTTCTTGTGCAGGATGTCGAGGATACGCTGCGCATGTTCCTGGTACATCAGCACTTCAGGGGAGGATTTGGATTTGAATGAGATCAACATAAGCGCTTTCTGGAACTTGTTGTTAGTGTCGAAACAATATCACGACTTGAAATGTCGCACAGGCCGTCCGATTGCCCGGATTGCACATTTGCAAGCCGGATAGGGCCATCTGTTGGACAACGCACGTATTTACAAGGGCTTGCCCATCGTGAAAACCGCCATTTAAGCGATCGTTAAGTCTCAATCCAGTTTCACGGAGTCCATGAAGGTGTCGATGGTGTCGCGCGACAGCTTGCTTTCTTCACCGAGTATGACGATCTGGAAGATGCGCTTGTCCTGCGCCACAAAACGGCCCACCAGCAATACAGGCTTGCCTTGCTGCGTGCCGCCGGCTTCGATGCTGAGCGAACTGCGCTGCTGCGTGCCGGCAGCGCTGCTGCTGGCCGCCGAGACGGATTTTTCGCTGCGCACGGTGCCGTTGATATTTTTCAACAGGGCCGTCTGCATGGCGGGCAAGGCCGCTTGCGCCTGTTCTGCGCTGTCGAGCACGGCGCTGCCGATGGCGAAGGTGCTGCCATCGGCTTCGCTCGCCGTCATGGTCAGGCTCACTTTCTTGCCATCGAGATCGATCTCGCGTGTCAGTACGGCCGGCTTGCCTGGAAACAGGGCCGTGAACTGGGCGTCGGGGCTGCGATAGTCGCGCCAGTCGAATTTCGGACTGCAGGCGGACAGCGTGCAGGCAGCCGCAAGCACGGCCAGGAAGATGGCAAGTGATGGTTTTTTCATCAGCAGATGGTAGCAGCGCCGCCAGCCACGCGCAATCGCGCACGTACGGGCCATGGGCAGCCTCATAGCTCGCGCAGTACGCGCCGGTACTGGATGGCCTCGGCCAGATGCGGCGGCGTGATGGCGGGGCTGCCCGCCAGGTCCGCGATGCTGCGCGCCACGCGCAATACCCGATGGTAAGTGCGCGCCGACCAGTGCAGGCGCGCCATGGCGCCAAGCAGCAGCTGTTCGCCATGTGCGTCCAGGCGACAATGCTGTTCGATTTCCGTGTTGCTCAAGCGCTGGTTCGATTTCCCCTGGCGCGTCAGCTGCAGGGCAAACGCTGCCGCTACCCGGGCGGCGATGGCTTGCGTACTTTCGCCGGCACCGGCACGCCGCCCCAGCGCCGCCGGGGGCATGGCGGCCACTTCGATCTGCAGGTCGATACGGTCGAGTAGCGGACCGGACAGGCGGTTGTGATAGCGCAGCACGGCATCGGGCGTACAGCGGCAACGGCCGGAAGCGTGGCCCAGATAGCCGCACGGACAGGGATTCATGGCGGCGATCAGCTGAAAGCGGGCGGGAAACTCGGCCTGGCGGGCCGCGCGTGAAATGCTGATCACTCCCGATTCCATGGGCTGGCGCAGGACATCGAGCACCCGGCGGTGGAATTCGGCAATTTCATCGAGAAACAACACGCCGCAGTGCGCCAGCGAGATTTCTCCCGGGCGCGGCACGTTGCCGCCGCCTACCAGGGCCACGCCGGACGCCGTCTGGTGCGGTGCCCGGTAGGGGCGGCGCTTCCAGTGTTCCACCTTGAAATGGCCGCCCAGCGAATGCACGGCAGCCGATTCCAGCGCCTCTTCATCGTTCATGGGCGGCAGCACGCCGGGAAAGCGGCTGGCCAGCATGGTCTTGCCGGCACCCGGCGGCCCCACCATCAGGACATGATGGCCGCCCGCCGCGGCCACTTCCAGGGCGCGCCGCGCCTGCTGCTGCCCTTGCACATCGGCAAAGTCGGGATACGGGAAAGCGTGCGCCGCCAGCGTGGGTTGATGGCGCTGCAGGGCAGTCTGCTGGCTGGCATGCGCGGCAAAATGCGCACAGACCTCGAGCAGGCTGTGGGCCGGATAGATGCAGGCATCGCCGACCAGCGCCGCTTCGTCTGCGTTCGCCTGGGGCAGGATGAAGGCGCGTGGTGCACCGGCCCGGCTGCGCTGCATGGCAAAGGTCATGGCCAGCGCGCCGCGGATGGGGCGTAGCTGGCCCGACAGCGACAGCTCGCCCGCGAATTCATAGTGGTGTAATTGATCGCCCGGCAATTGGCCCGAGGCGGCCAGGATGCCCAGCGCAATGGGCAGGTCGAAGCGGCCCGATTCCTTGGGCAGGTCGGCCGGCGCCAGATTGGCCGTAATGCGCCGCGCCGGCATCTCGAAGCCGCAGTTTTGCAGCGCGGCGCGGACGCGGTCGCGCGATTCCTTCACTTCCGTATCCGGCAGGCCGACTATCGTAAACGAGGGCAAACCATTGGCAAGGTGGACTTCGACACTTACCTCGGGCGCCTCCATGCCGGCCAGGGCGCGGCTTTTCAGGACGGCCAGACTCATCAGACTCCCCCGTAACGCGGGCGCGGGCAGGATCAGTCTAGCGCTGGAAGCGCCGCCAGGCTTGAGCTATGCCAGCAAGGCCGTCAATAAGGGGGCCTGGCTGGCCGCACTTTACGCTTTGGTATCGTTCAGGCGCGTTTCCAGTTCGATCATGCGCAATTCCAGTGCGTCGAGCTTGGCGCGGGTCTTGGCCAGCACTTGCGCCTGGATATCGAATTCCTCGCGCGTGACGAGATCGAGGCGGGCGAAGCCCTGGGTCATCATCGATTTCACGTTTTTCTCGATATCCTTGGCCGGCGAGTTTTCGATGGCTTGATGGATCTTGCCTTGCAAGTCGTTAAAGAAGGTATTCATGTCCATGGTCAGTCCTTTTATGGTGCGGCCTGTGCATCGCACCATTGCGGTGCACAGCGGCGTTAATCTGGTGCGAAGCTGGGCGGTTCATTGTGCTTCAGCAGCCCGTTCCCGCAGTCCTGGCGGCTTGCAGGCTATGTATGGACGGAAATGCACCTGTCAAGGTGGCAAGAGAGCTGGCACGTATTCTGCTAAAGAAGCTATGAACGCTTTGTGATCTCCAGCCAAGATTTTAAACCTCAACCGCTTTAAAAGTTCAATAAAAGGGAATCGCCATGAAGAATCTGTCCAAGAACATGACTTTAGCTGCAGCGTTGACGCTGGCCATGACCGCCTTGAGCGGTAGCGCCATGGCCCAGGACGCAGTGGCGGCGCCTGTCGCGGCCGAAGCCGTGCCCGACAATGTGGTGAGCTACAACGTGGCGCTGACCAGCGACTACCGCTACCGCGGCGTGTCGCAAAGCCGCCTCGACCCTGCCATCAGCGGCGGCGCCGACTATACCCACAATCCGACGGGGCTGTATGTGGGCACCTGGCTGTCGAGCATCAAATGGATCAAGGACGGCGGCGGCGACACCAACCTGGAATGGGATATCTACGGCGGCAAGCGGGGCGAGATCAGCAAGGATTTTACCTATGACGTGGGCGGCCTGTATTACTTCTATCCATCGAATGGCCTGAGCACCAATGCGAACACTTTCGAGCTGTACGGCCAGCTGGGCTATGGCCCTGCGTACATCAAGTATTCGCATTCGACCACCAATTTGTTCGGCGTGGCCGACAGCAAGAACAGTGGCTACCTCGACGTGGGCGCCAACGTGGACGTGCATGACGGCTACATCCTGAATCTGCACGCGGGGCGCCAGAAGGTCGCACACAACGATTCCCTCAGCTATAACGATTTCAAGATCGGCGTAACCAAGGATTTCGGCATGGCGACCGTTGCCCTGGCTGTCGTGAAGGCCAACATTACGTCGCTGGCGCCGAACGGCAAGAATCTGGCGAAATCCGGTCTCGTGCTGACCGTATCCAAAACCTTTTAAGCGAGACAGCCATGAAAATGATTACTGCAATCATTAAACCGTTCAAATTGGACGAAGTACGCGAAGCCTTGTCGGCTATCAATGTGCAAGGCATTACCGTCACCGAAGTCAAGGGTTTCGGCCGTCAGAAAGGTCACACGGAACTCTACCGTGGCGCCGAGTATGTCGTCGATTTCTTGCCAAAAACGAAGATTGAAGCGGCCGTCGATGACGCCATTGTCGACCAGGCCATCGAAGCGATCGAAGGTGCCGCGCGTACCGGTAAAATCGGCGATGGCAAGATTTTCGTCTACAACCTGGAACAAGTCATCCGTATCCGTACCGGTGAAACCGGCAACGAAGCGCTCTAAGGGGAATATCGATGCGTAAAAATATAACAAAATTGCTAGCTGGGATAGCCTGTCTGTGTGCGTTTGGCGTCGCCGCGCCGAGCTTTGCCGATGCCCCCGCCAAGACAGAAGCGGCCACGACTGCGGCCGTCGCTGCCCCTGCCGTGACGCCGGCGCCAGACGCAGCGGCACCGGCCGCCGCGCCCGCTGCCGCCGCTCCGGCCCCTGCCGCCGCCGCGCCCGCCGCCGCCCCAGTCGCCAACAAGGGCGATACGAGTTTCATGATGATCAGCACCTTGCTGGTGATCCTGATGACCATCCCCGGCCTGGCCTTGTTCTACGGCGGCCTGGTGCGCTCCAAGAACATGCTGTCCGTGCTGATCCAGGTGTTTATGGTGTTTGCGCTGGTCATCGTCCTGTGGTGCATCTACGGCTACTCGATCGCGTTCACGGAAAAAACCGCCTTCTTCGGTGGCTTCGACCGCCTGTTCCTGAACGGTATCTGGGATCCGGCCAAGGGCACGTTTGCCGCCGCCGCCACCTTCAGCAAGGGCGTGGTCATTCCCGAGTTCGTCTTCGTGGCGTTCCAGGGCACGTTTGCCGCCATCACTTGCGCACTGATCGTCGGCGCCTTTGCCGAGCGCGCCAAGTTTGCCGCCGTGCTGGCCTTCGTCGTGCTGTGGTTCACGTTTGCCTACCTGCCAGCGGCCCACATGGTGTGGTTCTGGACCGGTCCTGACCTCATCACCAACGCCGCCACCTCGGCCAGCGAAGCCCTGAAGGCGGGCTGGATCTGGCAAAAAGGCGCGCTGGACTTCGCCGGAGGTACCGTGGTGCACATCAATGCCGCCGTTGCCGGCCTGGTGGGCGCCATCATGATCGGCAAGCGCGTCGGCTACGGCCGTGAATCGATGGCGCCGCACTCGCTGACGATGACCATGATCGGCGCTTCCCTGTTGTGGGTGGGCTGGTTCGGTTTCAATGCCGGTTCCTCGCTGGAAGCGGGCGACGTGGCGGCCCTGGCCTTCGTCAACACCTTGCTGGCGACTGCCGCTGCCACCCTGTCGTGGGTGTTTGGCGAGTGGATCAGCAAAGGCAAGCCATCCATGCTCGGTGGCGCATCGGGCGCCGTTGCCGGCCTGGTGGCGATCACCCCGGCAGCCGGCTTTGTCGGCCCGATGGGCGGCCTGGTCATCGGCTTGCTGGCCGGTGTCGTCTGCCTGTGGGGCGTGAATGGCCTGAAACGCCTGATCGGCGCCGACGATTCGCTCGACGTGTTCGGCGTGCATGGCGTGGGCGGTATCCTGGGCGCCTTGCTGACGGGTGTGTTTGCGGCGCCACAACTGGGCGGCCAGGGCATCTTCGACTACGTCACCAACAAGATGTCGGCCGATCCATACTCGATCGGCCACCAGGTGTGGGTGCAGGCGCAAGCGGTCGGGACCACCATCGTCTGGTCGGCCATCGTCTCCGTCATCGCCTATAAACTGGTCGACATCGTCATCGGCTTGCGCGTCCCGGAAGAAGAAGAGCGCGAAGGCCTCGATATCACCAGCCATGGCGAGCAGGCATATCATGGCTAAATGCTAATCATCTGGCACGCCAGCGCCCCGGCGCGGCGTGTCCTGCTGGAAAAGGCGCCTCATTGAGGCGCCTTTTTTTCGTTATGGGAATGGAAAAGGTCTTTAAAACAAGGCTTTTGCCCCGATTTGGGGTACTTACACGGTAATATAGTCGGCAGTTCTGTGTGCTTTTTTGAATACTGCACATAATTTAAGGATGTAACTATGGTTCCCCATCTCGTCACGGCCCTGACCGGACCGCTGCTCGACCTCGAAAAAAAGATTCTGGCCGCGACGCCGGCCATTGAGCGCTGGTTTCGCATGGAGTGGCAAGAGCACACGCCGCCCTTCTATTGCTCGGTAGACTTGCGTAATGCGGGCTACAAGCTGGCGCCCGTCGATACCAATCTCTTCCCTGGCGGTTTCCATAACCTGGCCACGGAAATGCTGCCCTTGTCCGTGCAGGCGGCCATGGCCGCCATCGACAAGTATTGCCCGGATGCCCGCAACCTGCTGATCGTGCCGGAATTGCACAACACGACGCCGCAATACCTGCAGAACGTGGCGCGCCTGATGCAGATCTTCCGCCAGACGGGGCTGCACGTGCGCTTCGGCTCCTGGTCGCCCGACATCACCCAGCCGACACCGTTGGCGTTGCCAGATGGCAACATGCTCGTCATCGAGCCCCTCGTGCGCCTGAACAACGGCCGCCGCCTGGGCTTGAAGGATTTCGACCCGTGCACGATCTTGCTGAATAACGACTTGTCGGACGGCATCCCCGATATCTTGCAAAATATTCATGAGCAAAGCCTGCTGCCGCCCTTGCATGCGGGCTGGGCCTTGCGCCGCAAGAGCAACCACTACACGGCCTACGATGAAGTGGTGAAAAAATTCGGCAAGATGATCGATGTCGACCCGTGGATGCTCAATCCCTTCCATTCCAAGTGCAGCGACGTCAACTTCCAGGAAGGCGAGGGCGAAGATGCGCTGGCCGCCAGCGTCGACGTGCTGCTGGCCAAGATCCGCAAGAAATACAAGGAATACGGCATCAAGGAAAAGCCCTTCGTCATCGTCAAGCCCGATGCGGGCACGTATGGCACGGGCATCATGACGGTGCGCGACGCCAGCGAAGTGCGCGACCTGTCGCGCAAGCAGCGCGACAAGATGTCCATCGTCAAGGACGGCAAGGTTGTCACGGACGTGATCATCCAGGAAGGCGTGCCCACCTTTGAAAGCATCAAGGATGCCGTGGCCGAGCCTGTCGTCTACATGATCGACCGCTACGTGGTGGGCGGCTTCTACCGCGTGCATGCGGAGCGGGGCGTGGACCAGAACCTGAACGCGCCCGGTTCGCAGTACGTGCCGCTGGCGTTTGCCCAGCAGCATGCCGTGCCGGACTTGAAGGCCAAGCCGGGCACGGCCGCGCCGAACCGCTTCTATGTGTATGGCGTGGTGGCGCGCCTGGCCTTGCTGGCCGCGTCGCTGGAAATGGAGCGCACGGACCCGAATCCCGAGGTGTATTGATCCATCCCTGCGGCTTGCCGGGCGCGGTGACTACCGCGCCTGGCGATCTCGGCTAGAATCAAGCATTCCTTATCCAGGCTCCCCGATTGGACGCACCATGAAAATTGCATTCCTTGCCGACCCGCTGGCAGGCTTCAAGACTTACAAAGATTCCACCTTCGCCATGATGCGCGAGGCGGCCAAACGTGGCCACGCCGTCTACGCCTTCGAGCAGAAGGACATGGCGCTGGAAGAGGGCATCGTCACGGCGCGGGTACAGCATATCGAGCTGACGGGCGACGAGCACGACTGGTACAAGGTCGTTTCCACCGAGGAAGTGCGCCTGTCGGCCCTGGACGCCATCATCGAGCGCAAGGACCCGCCGTTCGACATGGAATACGTGTATGGCACGTATCTGCTGGAACTGGCGGAAAAGCAGGGCGCGCACGTCTTCAACAAGCCGTCCGCCATCCGCGACAACAATGAGAAGCTGGCCATCGCGCAGTTTTCCGAATTCACTTCGCCGACCCTGGTGACGTCGAACGAAGCGCGCCTGCGCGCCTTCCACGCCAAGCACCAGGACGTCATCTTCAAGCCGCTCGACGGCATGGGCGGCACGGGCATCTTCCGCGTCAAGGCCGATGGCCTGAACCTGGGCGCCATCATCGAGACGCTGACGGACAACGGCGCGCAGACCATCATGGCCCAGCGTTTCATCGCCGACATCGTCAAGGGCGACAAGCGCATCCTCGTCATCGGCGGCAAGCCGGTACCGTTTTCGCTGGCGCGCATCCCGCAGGCGGGCGAAGTCCGGGGCAACCTGGCTGCCGGCGGCACGGGCGTGGCGCAGCCATTGACGGCGCGCGACCTGGAAATCGCTGAAAAGCTGGGCCCGATCCTGGCCGCGCGTGGCCTGATGCTGGTAGGATTGGACGTGATCGGCGACTATCTGACGGAAGTCAACGTCACCAGCCCAACCTGCTTTCAGGAAATCATGCAGCAGACGGGTTTTGATGTGGCGGCCATGTTTGTCGACGCCGTCGAGCATGGCGTTGCGCAAGCACAGCAGCACCAGAAAGTGAAATGACCATGGTAGGGATTTTGCTCATGACACACGCACCGCTGGGACAGGCATTCATCGCCGCCTGCGCGCATGTGTTTCGGGGGCCAACGGAACGTTTTGAAGCCATCGACGTCGTCGCCGACCAGGACCTGGCGGAAGTGCAGAAGCTGGCGTCGGAAGCCATCTGCCGCCTCGACGACGGCTCCGGCGTGCTGGTGATTACCGACGTGAAGGGGGGCACGCCATCGAACTGCTGCAACAAGCTGGCCGATGCGGGCCGGGTGGAAGTCATCGCCGGCATCAGCCTGCCGATGCTGCTGCGCGCCATCACGTATCGCCGCGACACGCTCGACGTGGTGGTGGAGATGGCGCTGGCCGGTGCGCAAAGCGGCGCCGTGCGCGTCGATAACCGCATCCGCGTAGGCGAATAGGAAAGTGCATGGCCGCCGCCCTGAAGGCGGCGGGTTTTATAGGCCAAGATTGTCATCAGCGTAGTGCATTCAGGGATAGAGACCATACAAAAATGATTCAAAAAGAACTCGAAATCATCAACAAGCTGGGACTGCACGCACGCGCCTCCGCCAAATTTACCCAGCTCGCCGCCAAGTTCAAGAGCGACGTCTGGCTGACCCGCAACGCGCGCCGCATCAACGCCAAGTCCATCATGGGCGTGATGATGCTGGCCGCCGGCAAGGGCGCGAAAGTGACCCTGGAAGCCGAGGGCGATGACGAGCAGGCATGTGTCGATGCCCTCACCGCCCTGATTAATGACAGGTTTGGCGAAGGCGAGTAATGCCCGCCGAACGCAGCCGCAGCCGCATTCCGACAGGTCACCCCATGGCATCTTTCACGCTCCACGGCATCCCGGTCTCCCGCGGCATCGCCATTGGCCGCGCGCATCTGCTGGCGCCGGCCGCCCTTGACGTCAAACATTACCTGGTCGCCCAGGAACAGATCGAAGCGGAAGTCCAGCGCTTGCAGAACGCCATCGCGGCCGTCCACAAGGAACTGCAAACCCTGTGGAACGAGCTGCCGAAGGATGCGCCCACCGAACTGGGCGCGTTCATCGACGTGCACGCGCTGATCCTGTCTGACCCGATGATCGCCGAAGCGCCGCTCGACATCATCCGTTCGCGCCATTACAACGCCGAATGGGCGCTGCTGACGCAGATCGATGAATTGTCGGCGCAGTTCGACGAAATCGAAGACCCGTATCTGCGCGAGCGCAAGGCCGATATCCAGCAAGTGGCCGAGCGCGTGCTGAAGGTCTTGCTGGGCACCGAACAGCTGCTGCCGAAAGCGGCGGCCGACGATGAGTTGCTGGCGCAGATGATCGTCGTCGCCCACGATATCTCGCCGGCCGACATGCTGCAGTTCCGCGACCGCTCCTTCATCGGCTTCATCACCGACGTGGGCGGCCAGAACTCGCATACGGCCATCGTCGCGCGCAGCCTGGATATCCCGGCCGCCGTCGGCATGTCGCAGGCGTCGATGCTGATCGAGCAGGACGACTGGCTGATCATCGACGGCGACGCGGGCGTGGTGATCGCCAACCCCAGTCCCCTGGTGCTGGAGCAGTACCGCGAGCGCCAGGTGGCCATGCAGCGCGCGCGCAAAAAGCTGGGCAAGCTGAAAAAGACGCCGGCCGTCACCAGGTGCGGCACGCCGATTACCCTGCTGGCGAATATCGAACTGCCCGAGGATTGCCCGTTCGCGCTGGAATCGGGCGCCAGCGGCGTGGGCCTGTTCCGCTCCGAATTCCTGTTCATGGGCCGCGCGCACAAGATCCCCACCGAGGACGAGCAGTTCGAGGCTTACCGCAACACGGTGCAATCGATGAAAGGGCGCGTGGTGACCATCCGCACGCTCGATATCGGCGCCGACAAGCCGCTCGATCAGTCCGACCATACGGCCTTGAATCCCGCCCTGGGCTTGCGCGCCATCCGTTACTGCCTGGCCGAGCCGCAGCTGTTCCTGACGCAGCTGCGCGCCATCCTGCGCGCCTCGGCCTTCGGCAAGGTGCGCATTCTGATTCCCATGCTGGCGCATGCGTTCGAGATCGACCAGTCGCTGGCCATGATCGCGCAAGCGAAGGCCAGCCTGCGCGAGGAGGGCGTCAAGTTCGACGACGAGGTCGAAGTGGGCGCCATGATCGAGATACCGGCCGCCGCGCTGGCCTTGCCCATGTTCGTCAAGCGCATGGATTTCCTGTCGATCGGCACGAATGACCTGATCCAGTACACCCTGGCCATCGACCGCGTCGATTACGAAGTGGCGCATTTGTACAATCCGCTGCATCCGGCCGTGCTGCAGCTGATCTCGATGACGATCGCCGCCGGCCACAAGGCGGGCATCGACGTGGCCGTGTGCGGCGAGATGGCGGGCGACGTGAAGCTCACGCGCTTGCTGCTGGGCATGGGCTTGCGCGAGTTTTCCATGCACCCGGCGCAACTGTTGGCGGTCAAGCAAGAGATCCTCAACAGCGACCTGGGCCTGATCGCACCACAAATGCGCAAAATTATGCGTTCCATGGAGCCAAATGTGATCGCGGAAGCCGTACAACAGTTGCAGCTCATGTAAACTGTCGTTTTATCAGCATCAGGACACCTCGCGCGCGGCAAGAGGTGTCCTGATGCTAAAGTTGCAGCACCTATCATCGCGGTGCTGCATCGACCATGGCCCGTGGGGCCGCCCCCCTTTTATAAACCGACACACATGTCATCCATTGGAATCGTTTCGCCGCAAACCATGTATTTTGCGCAACCCTTGCAGCTGCAAAGCGGAGCATCGCTGCAAGACTATATGTTGATGTATGAAACCTACGGCACCCTGAACGCCGACAGATCGAATGCGGTGCTGGTCTGCCACGCCCTGAACGCCTCGCACCACGTGGCCGGCGTGTATGCGGACGAGCCGAAAAGCACGGGCTGGTGGGACAATATGGTGGGACCGGGCAAGCCGCTCGACACCGACAAATTCTTCGTCATCGGCGTCAATAACCTGGGTTCCTGCTTCGGCTCGACGGGCCCCATGCACACCAATCCCGCTACCGGCAAGCCGTACGGCGCCTCATTCCCCGTCGTCACCGTGGAAGACTGGGTCAGCGCGCAGGCGCGCCTGGCCGATGAACTGGGCATCACGCAGTTCGCCGCCGTGATGGGCGGCTCCCTGGGCGGCATGCAGGCGCTGGCGTGGAGCATCATGTTCCCCGAGCGCTTGCGCCACTGCGTGGTGATCGCCTCGACGGCCAAGCTGTCGGCGCAAAACATCGCCTTCAACGACGTGGCGCGCCAGGCCATCCTGTCCGACCCCGATTACTGCGGCGGCGACTTCTATGCGCACGGCGTGGTGCCGAAGAACGGCTTGCGCGTGGCGCGCATGGTGGGCCACATCACCTATCTGTCGAACGACGACATGGCCGAGAAATTCGGCCGCAAGCTGCGCGATGCGGCGCAGACGGGCGACTACAAATTCGGCTTCGGCATCGACTTCGAGATCGAATCGTACCTGCGCTACCAGGGCGACAAGTTCTCCGAATACTTCGACGCCAATACGTATCTGTTGATCACCAAGGCGCTCGATTATTTCGATCCGGCGCGCGCGCATGGCGGCGACCTGGCCAAGGCCCTGTCGGGCACCAAGGCCAAGTTCTTCCTCGCCTCGTTTTCCACCGACTGGCGTTTCTCGCCCGAGCGCAGCCGCGAAATCGTCGAAGCCCTGGTGTGCAATCGCCGCCAGGTCACGTATGCCGAGATCGACGCGCCGCACGGCCACGACGCCTTCCTGCTGGAGGACCCGCGCTACATGAACATGGTGCGCGCCTATTACGGCCAGGTATGGCATGACATCACGGCGGGCGCGCCCGCCGCAGCACAGAACACCGCCGTCCGCCAGGGCGCCAAGGAGACCGCATGACTTTCGACGAATTGAGCGCCCTGCGCCCCGACCTGGCCTTCATCGCCCACTGGGTGCCGGACAACGCGCATGTGCTGGACGTGGGCTGCGGCGACGGCGTGATGCTGCAGTACCTGCAAAGCGACAAGGAGTGCAGCGGCTATGGCATCGAGATCGCCGACGACAAGGTGCTGGCCAGCACCCTGCGCGGCGTCAACGTGATCCAGCAGGACATGGAAAAGGGCTTGGCCGTCTTTGGCGACAACAGCTTCGATACGGTGCTGTGCCTGTCGTCCCTGCAGATGATGAAGCAGGTCGAGCCGCTGCTGCGCGACATCGTGCGCGTGGGCGCCGAAGCCATCGTCTCGTTCCCCAACTTCGCCTATTGGCCGCACCGCGTGGCATTGCTGAAAGGGCGCATGCCCGTGTCGAAATCGCTGCCCTACCAGTGGTACGACACGCCCAACGTGCGCTGCGCTACCATCAACGACTTCCGCGAACTGGCCGAGGAATGCGGCCTGGAAGTGATCGAATGCGTGGCCCTGGCCGAAGGCAGGATGGTCTCCGTGCTGCCCAACCTGCGTGGCGACCTGGCCGTCTTCCGCCTGCGTAAAAAAGCGGTGCATTGATGAGCACAAGCCCGGCGCCAGGCTGGCGTTCCTATGCCAATGGCCGCATGCTGGCCGTGCTGGTGCTGGGCTTCAGTTCCGGCCTGCCCCTGTTCATCCTGCTGTATCTGCTGCAGGCATGGCTGGCCAAGTCGGGCCTGAACGTCAAGGCGCTGGGGCTGTTCGCTCTGGTGCAGTTCCCGTATATCTGGAAATTCCTGTGGGCGCCCCTGATGGATCGCTACCGCATCCTGGGGCTGGGGCGCCGGCGCGGCTGGATGGCCCTGACGCAGGTGGCGCTGTTCTTTTCCATCGGCGGCATGGGCATGCTCGATCCGCTCACGCAGATCGGCCTGATCGCGGCCGCTGCGGGCGGCGTGGCCTTCCTCTCCGCCAGCCAGGACATCGTCATCGACGCCTACCGGCGCGAAATCCTCAGCGATAACGAGCAGGGCCTGGGCGCCGCCGTCATCGTCAACGCGTATAAGGTGGCGGGCATGGTGCCGGGCGCGCTGTCGCTGATCCTGGCCGACCGCATGCCGTGGCAGCCCGTGTTCTGGATCACGGCCGCCTTCATGCTGCCGGGCCTCGCGTGCACCTTGCTGATCAGGGAGCCCACCGTGTACGGTTCGCCGCCGAAGACCATGCGCGAAGCGATCATCCTGCCGTTCCAGGAATTCATCGCGCGCGATGGCTGGCGTAACGCAATGTGGATCCTCGCCTTCGTATTACTCTACAAAATCGGCGACAGCATGGCCACGGCGCTGGCGACGAAGTTTTACCTGGACCTGGGTTTTTCCATGACGCAGATCGGCCTGGCCGCCAACACCACGGGTTTCTGGGCCAGCCTGGCCGGCGGCGTGGTGGGCGGCGTGTGGATGCTCAAGCTGGGCATCAACCGGGGCCTGTGGGTGTTCGGCGCGCTGCAGGCCATCGCGATTCTGGGTTTCGCCTGGCTGGCGCAGGTGGGGCCGAACACCATGCTGTTGAGCGCCGTGATCGGCTTCGAAGCCTTTGCCAGCCTGGGCCTGGGGGCGGCCGCGTTTGTCGCGTTCCTGTCGCGCACCACGGACCCGCGCTACACGGCCACGCAATATGCGCTGTTTTCCAGCCTGAGCGCCGTGCCGCGCACCCTGATCAATGCCTCGGTGGGTTTCCTCGTTGCCGAGCTGGGCTGGTTCTCGTTTTTCATTGTTTGCTTCTTCCTGGCCTTTCCGGCCATGATGATGCTGCCTAAAATTGCTCCATGGAGGTCTGCCAATGGCACCAATATCCCTTAAACGCTGCGCCGTCCTGGCCAGCCTGTGCGCCGCCACCGCGCTGGCGCCCTTGTCCGCCTATTCGCAACAGCAGGTAATGCAGGATGGCATCAAGGTGCGCCCTTTGTCGGGCACGCGCATTTTCGCCGGCGGCGAAAACTTCAACGAGAAATCGAAACTGCAGTATGCGGAACTGGTGCGCGAGGCCAAGGAAAAAAATGCGCTCGTGCCGGACAGCGATCCGCAGGTGAAACGCTTGCGTGCCATCGCCCAGCGCATCATCCCGTACGCGGCACGCTGGAACGACGCCGCCAGCAGCTGGCAATGGCAGATCAACCTGCTCAATTCGGACGAGGTGAACGCCTTCTGCATGCCGGGCGGGCAGATCGCCTTCTACAGCGGCATCCTGAATAAACTGAACCTGACGGATGATGAAGTGGCCGTCGTCATGGGCCATGAAATTTCGCACGCCTTGCGCGAACACGCGCAGGCGCAGGCAGGCAAGGGCAACCTGGCGGCCGTGGGCGCCAAGCTGGCCGGCGCCGGCCTGTCGGCCTGGCTCGGCGTCGATCCGAACCTGACCAGCACTGCCACCAATATGGCGGCCAAGGGCGTAATGCTGAAGTTCTCGCGCGACGACGAGCGCGAAGCGGACCTGATCGGCATGGACCTGGCCGCGCGCGCCGGTTTCGACCCGCGCGCCGGCGTGGTGCTGTGGCAGAAGATGGCGGCAGTCAGCAAGGGCGCGCCGCCGGAATTCCTCTCGACCCACCCATCGGGCAGCGACCGCATCTCGCAGATGAACAGCCACATGGCGCAAGTGCTGCCCTTATATGCGCGCAGCAAGGGCGTCAGCGTGGACGCCTTGCCGCCATACCGCAGCAACGCCATCGCCGCGCGCTAGGATGTCTGCCCGTAGCAGTTCCGTGCCGCTGCCCATGCGCGACGGCGTCGCCCCCAGCTATCTGTGGCTGCCGGAGGGGCAGTGGCCGGACATGCTCTCCTTTCTCGTCGCGCGCTATCCGCAGATCAGCGCCGCGCAATGGCAGGACCGCATGGCGCGCGGCGAAGTGGTCGACGGCGACGGCGCCGTGCTGGGCCCCGCCAGCGCCTACAAGCGCGGCATGCGCATTTTTTACTACCGCGAGCTGGAGCGCGAAACGCCGATCCCTTTCCAGGAAGAGATCCTGTTCCAGGACGAACACCTGGTGGTGGTCGACAAGCCCCATTTTCTGCCCATGACGCCGGGCGGGCGCTTCGTGCAGGAGACCTTGCTGACGCGCCTGAAGAAACGGCTCGACAGTGCCGACCTGACGCCCATCCACCGCCTCGACCGCGAGACGGCTGGCGTGGTGATTTTTTCGCGCCAGGTAGCGAGCCGGGGCGCCTACCAGTCGCTGTTCCAGCGCCGCGAAGTGCGCAAGACGTACGAGGCGCTGGCGCCGGCATTGACGGAGCGCGACTTTCCGTGCACCTACCGCAGCCGCATGGTCGAGGGCGCGCAGTTCTTCCTCATGCGCGAAGAGGCGGGCGAGCCGAACTCGGAAACCGTCATCGACGTGATCGAGCGGCGCGGCGAGTTGAACCTGTACCGGCTGCATCCGCACACGGGCCGCAAGCACCAGCTGCGCGTGCACCTGGCGTCGCTGGGCATCCCCATCGTCAACGATGCGTTTTACCCGGTGGCCCTGCCGTGCAAGGAAGACGACATGTCGCAGCCCTTGCAGCTGCTGGCGCGCGCCATCGATTTCACGGACCCGTTGAGCGGCGCGCCGCGCCGCTTTGAAAGCCGGCGCAGCCTGGGGGCTTAAACCTTGAGCGTGTAATCGATGATCAAGGGCGCGTGGTCGGAAAAACGCTCGTCCTTGTAGACGCTGACCGTGTGCGCCTGCGCCGCGATGCCGGGCGTGGCGACGTGGTAGTCGATGCGCCAGCCCACGTTCTTCGCGTAGGCCTGGCCCCGGTTGCTCCACCACGTGTACTGGTCTTCGCGCTTGTCCAGGCCGCGGTGCACGTCGACGAAGCCCACTTCATCGAAGACGCGCGTCAGCCACGCGCGTTCCTCGGGCAGGAAGCCGGAATTCTTCTTGTTGCCCTTCCAGTTTTTCAGGTCGATTTCGTGGTGGGCGATGTTCCAGTCGCCGCAGATGACCACTTCGCGGCCCAGCGCCTTCAATTCCAGCAGGTGCGGCAGGAACAGTTCCATGAAGCGGAACTTGGCTTCCTGGCGCTCCGGGCCGGACGAACCGGACGGGCAGTACACGGAAATGACGGACAGGTTGCCAAAATCACAGCGCACATAGCGGCCTTCGGCATCGAATTCGGGGCTGCCGAAGCCGATATGCACGGCGTCCGGTTCCACCTTGCTGTACACGCCCGTGCCGGAATAGCCTTTTTTCTCGGCATAGTGGAAATGGCCATGGTAGCCGTGCGGGTTGAGGAATTCCGGCGTCATGTCGGGCAGCTGCGCCTTCAATTCCTGCACGCAGATGAAATCGGCCGTCTGCGTGCCCATCCAGTTGAAAAAGCCTTTTTTGGCGGCGGAACGGATGCCGTTCAGGTTGGCGGAGATAATTTTTGGCATAGGTCGAGAGTGAAAAGGGCGCTGGACGGGGCCGGCGGGCGCGGCATGGCGATTGTCTCGCCGCTGCGCGCGGATTAAAATACAGGCACTTTTAAAAAATGAGGCTAATGTGAATAATTTACGCCAGCAGTTTATCGCGTTTTCAGTATCCAAGGGAGTCTTGCGGTTTGGCGAGTTCACCACCAAGGCCGGACGCCAGTCGCCGTACTTCTTCAATGCGGGCCTGTTCCATGACGGCGCCACCCTGGCCGAGCTGGCGCAGTTCTACGCGCAGACCCTGCTCGACTCGGGCGTCGAATTCGACATGCTGTTCGGTCCCGCCTACAAGGGCATCACCCTGGCGTCGGCCACCGCCGTGGCGCTGGCCGGCAAGGGCCGCAACACCTCGTTCGCCTTCAACCGCAAGGAAGCCAAGGACCATGGCGAAGGCGGCACCATCGTCGGCGCCAAGTTGCATGGCAAGGTTGTCATCATTGACGATGTGATCTCGGCCGGCACCTCGGTGCGCGAATCGGTCGACATGATCTGTGCCGCCGGCGCCGAGCCATGCGCCGTGCTGATCGCCCTGGACCGCATGGAGCGTTCGGGTCCGGACGGCCAGCTGTCGCCAAGTTCGGCGGTGCAGGAAGTGTCGAAACAGTACGGCATTCCCGTCATCTCGATCGGCAACCTGGACGACCTGTTCGGCTACCTGAATGGCGCGGGCGCCGATCCGGAACTGCTGAAGCACAAGGAAGCCGTTTCCGCCTACCGCGCGCGCTACGGTATCTGAGGTTCGGGCGCGCTTGAACGTCCTGTTCGTTTGCAGCCGCAACCAGTGGCGCAGTCCAACGGCGGAGCGGGTATGGCGCCGCCATCCCGCCCTGTCCGTGCGTTCGGGCGGTACCAGTCTGAACGCGCGCCATCCCGTCAATGCAAATGACCTGGCCTGGTGCGAGGTGATTTTCGTGATGGAAGAGAAGCACAAGTCGCGCCTGCGCGCGCAGTTTGGCCGCCTGCTCGAGCACAAGACCATCCACGTGCTCGACATCCCCGACGAGTATCAATTCATGCAGCAGGAGCTGGTCGAGCAGCTCGAACTGTCGGTCGCGTCCATTCTCGGCCTCGATTGACCCAGCGCACCTGCGCATAGCGCCGCAGGATTTCGCGCATCAATGCCCTGGTCACGCCGCGATGGCGAAATGGCGGTTTCACGAACAGCATGTTGAGCGTGGCTTCGCCGCCGCAGGGGCTGAAATCGAGCATGGCCACCTGCTGCCCGTCGATGCAGGCCGACAGCGCATGCTCGCCCCAGGGCACCACGGCTATCATCCCAGCCATGGCTTGACCGCCGCATGCAGGCCCAGGGCGAACAGCCCGGCAAAAAAGCACCGTTTGAACACAGTCTGCGCGATGCGCCCGCGCAGCCATTGGCCGGCCAGCATGCCGGCCAGCGCCGGCAGCAGCGCATACGCGGAAGCGCCGACCGCGCCGAGACTGAAGTCGCCGTGCAGGGCCAGGCTGGCCGCCAGCGCCACGGTCGATGCGGTAAACGCCAGGCCCAGCGCCTGCACCAGCGCATCGCGCGCCAGGCCCAGTCCCTGCAGATACGGCACGGCGGGAATCACGAACACGCCCGTGGCGGCCGTCACCAGTCCTGTCGCGGCGCCCGCCACGGGTCCCAGCCACGCTTCGTGCCGCGCCGGCACGCGCAGCTGCAGCGAGAACAGTCCCGCCAGCGCATACAGCATCAGCGCCACGCCCAGCGCGACGACGGCCCAGGTGCCGCTGTCCTTCGGCAGCAGGGCGCCGCCCGCCAGGGTGCCCGCCATGACGCAGGCCAGCAGGGGCCACAGGCGCCGCAGCAGGGCGCGCAGGCCCGGTCCGGCCGCCAGCTGCCATACGTTGGTCACCATCGACGGCACGATCAGCAGGGCGGCCGCCTGCACGGGCGGCATGACGAGGCTGAGCGTGCCCATGGCCACCGTTGGCAAGCCTAGTCCGACTACGCCCTTGACGAAGCCAGCGACGAGAAAACTGGCGCCGACGGCCAGCAGAAATGACGTCTCCATGATTTTATTCCACAGTGATTTTGCGTGGATTTTGCGCGCGCTTGCGGATTTCGCCAAGGTGGATTATTTTGAGTCAGCCTCAGTGGTGGACGAAGGCTGATAAGATGGGGAAAAAGGAGGGCTGTCATGCGTTTCGATCTGGTCGACTTGCAGCTGTTTGTCAACGTGGTGGAGGCGGGCAGCCTGACGGCGGGCGCTGCGCGCAGCCACCTGGCGCTGGCCTCGAGCAGTGCGCGCGTGCGCGGCATGGAAGAGATGCTGGGCATGCCCCTGCTGCTGCGCGGCCGGCGTGGCGTGGAACCGACGCCGGTGGGTCAGACCCTGCTGCATCACGCGCGCCTCGTTTTGCTGCAAATGGAGAAAATGCGGGGCGAGCTCGGTGAGTTTGCGCGCGGCTTGAAAGGGCAGTTGCGGCTGCTGTGCAATACGGCGGCCCTCAGCGAATTCCTGCCCGAGGCGCTCGGCGCTTTTCTCGACCGCCATCCGAACCTGACCATCGACCTGGAAGAGCGCCTCAGTTACGATATCGTCAAGGCCGTCTCGGAAGGACTGGCCGACATGGGCATCGTGTCCGACTCGGTCGACATGCGCGGCTTGCAGACGTTTTTGTTCCGCCCCGACCGGCTGGTGGTGATCGCGGCGGCCGACGGCGTGCATCATCGCGCGCTGGGACAGGATGGCGTCGTCGACTTTGCCAGCGTGCTCGATCACGATTTCATCGGCCTGGCCGACGACAGCGCGATGCAGCAGTACCTGGGCATGCACGCGGCGCGCCTGGGGCGCCCGCTGAAAGTGCGCGTGCGCCTGCGCAGCTTCGATGCCGTGTGCCGCATGGTGGCCAGCGGCGTGGGCATCAGCGTGGTGCCGCTGGCGGCGGCAAGCCGCTGCCAGCAGACGATGGCGCTGCGCTGCCTGGAATTATCCGATCCCTGGTCGGTACGCAATCTGACGATTTGCGTGCGCCAGTTCAGTGAATTACCCCTGTATGCGCGCCAGTTGATCGATCACCTGAAGGAGTGACAGGGCATGACAGGAGCAGCGATGCGTTTTTCAGAAGACAAGATGGCCAGCCTGCTGTGCAGCGACCAGGTCGAGCGGCCCATCCACATCTGGCAGCCGCCAGGGCCGCAACAGCCACGTGCCGTGATCCTGGCGATCCACGGCGGCATGGCGCATGCGGGCGACTATGTCACGCCGGCGCTGTACTTCCGCCAGCACGGCATCGCCACCGTCAGCTTCGACATGGTGGGCCACGACGGCAAGCGCATGGTGGATATTCCCTCGTTCGAGGCCTTCCTCGACGACGAGGAACTGTTCCTCGCCTGGGTCAGGCAGACGTATCCCGGCGTGCCGGTTTTCGTCATGGGCCACTCCATGGGCGGCCTGATCGCCACCCATCTGGGGCTGCGGCGCTTTGCGGGCGACCCGGCCATCCGCGGCTTCATCATCTCCTCGCCGTACTACGTGAATGCGATTCCCGTGCCGAAGGTGCTGCAGATGCTGTCGGGCTGGCTGGCCAGGCGCTTCCCCACGATGAAGGTGCCGCTGGGGAACCTGACCATGCTGCTGACGCACGACCAGGCCATCACCGCGCGCCATTTTCAGGACGAGCGCGACGGCATACGCGCCAGCGCCGCGTCGGTGCGTTTCGCCCACGCGCTGACGTCGGCGCAAAAGGAACTGGCGGGCGGCTTGTCGGGCTGGACCTTCCCCCTGTTTGCCGTGGTGGCGGGCGACGACAAGCTGGCCGACAGCCGCGCCACGGAAGGCATGCTGCGCAGCGTGCCCGATGGCTTGCTCGACTACCATTTTTATCCTGCCAATTACCACGAGAATTTCAATGAACTGAACCGCGAGGAGATCTTCGCCGCCATCCTGGCGTGGATGGAAAAACAACTGTCGCCCGCGCCGCGTAAGGCGCAGCTATCGTTATAATCAGGTCAATGGATTTTATCGCCGGCATGCCGGCCCGGTCCCCGCGGCGCAGGGGAATACTGAAGGAACGAACGATGCGCTTGCTGATTGCCCTGATACTCCCGTGGCTGACCTTTTTCACGATCGGCCGTCCGATCGCCGGCATCATTTGCCTGATCCTGCAAATCACCGTGATCGGCTGGCTGCCAGCCACAATCTGGGCCGTGTATGCGCTGAGCCAGTTCAAGACGGACCAGAAGATCGCCGAGGCCATGCGCCGGCGTTGATGGTTTCCTAAGTCCTGCCTAAGCTGCGCTTCCTATCTTGATTCAACCGACACGAGGAGAGTGAGATGGCATCAAACAGACGCGGTACCTTGAGCCTGGCGGCGGCAATGCTGGCCGCCGGGCTGTTGCTGGGAAGTGCGGCGCAGGCACAGAATGAGAGTGCGCTGCCGCCCGTGCAGAAGAGCGGGGCGGTGGAATACCTGAGCGGCGGCATCGGCCTCGATGAGTCGACCGCCATCAAGAGCGCCAGCCGGCATTGGCCATTGAGCCTGGTGTTTTCCGTGCAGGCGCCGGGCAAGGCGGAATTTGCCTCCGACGTGAAGCTGCAGATCAGCGACGCCAAGGGCGTGCAGGTGCTGGAGACGACGGCCAGCGGGCCATTCCTGCTGGCGAAACTGGCGCCGGGCAGCTACAGCCTGCGCGCCACCCTGGCCGGCAAGACCTTGGAACGCAAGGTGCAGGTCAAGGCGGGCAGCTCGGCGCGCGTGGAGCTGGTCTGGCCGGCGGGAACGAACCAGGGCCGGACCTGATGCCGGGCGACGGCAAGGCGCCCGAACGGGGCGTGCCGGCGCGCGGTTTGTCTGCCCATATCTTGCCCACCTCGGCGACGATGGTGGGCGTGTGCATGACGGTGCTGTCGATCGGCCACCTGGCGCCGCGCGGCGAGATGCGCGTGGCCATCGACAAGCTGCTGGCCGTCGATGCCATCGTCTTTCTCGTCAGCGCCGTGCTCTCGTTCATGTCGCTGCGCCCCGGCCAGCCGCGCTTGCGCTACGAGTGGTGGGGCGAACTGCTGTTCATTTGCGGCCTGGCCCTGCTGGCGCTGGGCGCCGTGGTGCTGGCCTTCGTCATCAACTGAGCCGGGCCGGCTGGCATCGGATCAGCCGACCGCGAGCACGCGGCCTTCGGCGGCGCTTTGCAGCGCCAGTTCGATCAGGCGTATCGTTGCCGCCGCATCCTCGGCCGCCACGGGCGCCGCTGCACCGTGGCGGATGGCGTCGGCCATGCCCTGGTAAAAGTCCTGGTAGCGGCCCGCCTGTATCTCCAGGTGTTCGACGTGGCCGTCCGGCTGCGTGCCCAGGTGCAGCGCGCCGCGCACGGGGTCCACGCCCCAGCCGGGCTGTCCCGGCCTGCCGCCCGCCTTCAGGGCGTCTTCCTGCGGATCGAGGCCGAATTTCACGAAACTGCCCTTGTCGCCATGCACGGCGAAGCGCGCCGTCGGCGCCTTCACCAGGCAGCCGGCCTGCAGCACCACGCGCAGCCGGTCGTAATACAGCACGATATGGAAATAGTCGACGGCTTGCGCGCCATCGCGCTGCAGGGCGATATCGGCCGACAGTTTTTCCGGCATGCCGAACAACTGCATGGCCTGGTCCAGCATGTGCGGGCCCAGGTCGTACAGCAGGCCGCCGCCCGGCGCGCCGGACTCGCGCCAGCGCTGGCGGATCTCGGGGCGGAAACGGTCGAAATGCGATTCGACGCTGGCGATGCGCCCCAGGGTGCCCTGCGCCAGCAGCGCCTTGATGGTGAGGAAGTCGCCATCCCAGCGCCGGTTGTGGTACACGCTGAGCACCAGCTTGCGCTCCTTCGCCACGGCGATCAGGGTTTGTGCCTCGGCGCTGGAAATCGTGAATGGCTTGTCGACCACCACGTGCTTGCCCGCCTGCAGGGCCGCCAGCGCCAGGCTGAAATGGGCTTCGTTGGGGGCGGCAATGACGACCAGTTCGATGGCCGCATCGGCAAACAGCTGCGCCGGTTCCGCATACACGGTGGCCTGCGGCCAATCCTGGTGCACGAGGTCGGGCTTGCTGGAGGCGACGGCCGTCAATTCCAGGGCGTCGATGGTGGACAGCACGGGCGCGTGGAAGGTGGAGCCGGCAAAGCCGTAGCCGACCAGGCCGGTTTTGATCTTGTTCATGGCGTATTCACAGGTGCGTGGAAGAATCCATGATCATACCCGCAAGCGGGCGGCGGCATCGCTGCAACAATGTCGCTGCGATGCCGCCGCTCCTGCATTAGTTCAGGCGCCAGACGTATTGCACCTTGACGCTGGCACTGACTGGCTTGCCGCCAGCGAGGGCCGGCTTGAACGTGCACTTGGCGATGCCGCTGCGCGCCGCCTCGTCGAGGGCGGGATGGCCGCTGCTTTTGACCACGCTCGATCCGTGGACCTTGCCGGCGGCATCGACATCGAAGGACATGTTGACCGTGCCCTCTTCCTTCGCCTGCAGCGATGCGGCCGGGTAGGCCGGTTTGCCGCAGACGCCAAAGTCGACGACGGGGCGGCGCTCCAGCACGGGTGCGCTGTCGGCGGCGACGGCCTGGCCGTAGATGCCGAGGCAGGCGCCGGCCAGTGCCAGCAGCGGTATGGCCGCTTTCCAGTTCAGGGTTTGTGGTGCAGGGCGCAGCAGTCGTTTGATACGTGACATAAGATCTCCTCCGTTGGCCGCCTGGGCCAGGTGGTGGGTTGAGAACTGGAGACGTTCCAGTTCCGAGAGTGCAAGAGCCAGACGCCGCGGTTCGCCCAGTTGTCTTGCTGCGAAATCATCTGCAATGTGTTCGCGTTCGAGGCGCACGCCGCGTGAAATCCACCAGACGGCAGGGTGGAAGAACAGCAGCGCCTCGATGGCGTTTTGCAGCAGGTTGAGCAGATAATCGTGGCGCCGGATGTGCGCCAGTTCATGCGCCAGCAGCGCGTCGAGCAGCTGCGGCGGCATGCCGGTGATCAGCGCCGCCGGCACCAGCACCATGGGGCGCCAGATGCCGGCCGTGAGGGGGCTGGCAATGCCGTCGAGCACGCGCAGGCGCACGGGCCGCGTCACGCCGGCGTCTTGCGCCATGCCGGACAGGCGCGTTTGCCAGAGGGTGTGCGTGGCCTCGTCTTTGCTGGCGCTGCGTGCTATCCACAGCATGCCCAGCGCCATGCGCAGGGCCAGCATGGCGGCGCACAGCGCCCACACGCCGACGATGGCGCGCAGCAGCAGGTCCAGGTCGGGCAAGCTGTCGGGCGCCAGCAGGGCGGCCGGCAGCAAGGTGCTGGAAAACAGGATGCCCGTGGCATCGCCGCCGGCCAGGCGCAGATACAAGCCCGCCGCCGGCCAGGCCAGGCAGGCCAGCAGGGCGCCGCAGCCGACGGCATAGCGCGCCTCGGGACGCGCATTGCGCAGGATGGCCCGCGCCAGCGCCGTGGCGCAGCCGATCAGCAATCCCTGCCACAGGAAGTGCAGCAGGGTCCAGCCCAGGGCCGGCACGAAGCCGCTCATGATTGATCGTCCTTGAGCATTTTTTCGATCTCTGCGCGTTCGGCGCGCGACACGCCCGTGCGCAGGGCCGCCAGCACCAGCGCCTTGGCCGAACCGGCAAAGGCTTTCTGCATCAATTCCTTGAGCAGGTTCGTCTGCAGGCTGTCCTGCGCCTGCGCTGGCGCATACACGTGCGAACGCTGGCTTTCATCGCGGATCAGCAAGCCCTTGCCATGCATGATCTGCATCAGGCGCAGCACGGTGCCGTAGGTGATGGCGGGCTTGGCCAGTGCCATCGCTTCGTGCACCTGTTTGGCCGTGGCGGCGCCCAGTGGCCACAGTGCCTGCAGCAGATCGAGTTCGGCTGCCGTCGGTTTCGGGATGTCGTGCGTCTTGCCCATGCTGTTTTCCTCTTGCCTGAAATTCAATAAGGCTAGAATAATCGTTGTAGACAAAAATGTATACTTTAATTTTCAATGTTGCATAAGCGCCTGTCAGGCATGCTGGAAAATATAGACAAGCTTGTTTAGGAGTATGGTGAACAGGCGAAAAAAAAGACGCGGCAGCGTCTTTTTTTGGGGGGAGTACGGAGGAGAATTATCCCGCCAGCTTGGCCTTCAGCAGCTCCGTCAGCTGGGCTGGATTGGCCTTGCCTTTCGACGCTTTCATGGCCTGGCCGATCAGCGCGTTGATGGCCGCTTCCTTGCCGGCGCGGTACTGTTCCACCGACTTGGCGTTGGCCGCCAGTACTTCATCGACGATGGCTTCCAGTGCGCCCGTGTCCGAGATCTGCTTCAGACCCTTGGCGTCGATGATGGCATCGACCAGGTTCTCGTCGCTGGACTTGGCTTCCCACATGCCGGCGAAGACTTCCTTTGCCGCCTTGTTCGAGATCGTGCCGTCGGCAATGCGCTTGAGCATGGCGGCCAGCTGCGCGGCGGAGACGGGCGCCTCGTCCAGGTCCACGCCTTCGCGGTTCAGGGTCGACGATACGTCGCCCATCAGCCAGTTGGCGGCGGCCTTGGCGTTTTCCTTGCCTGCCTTGTCGACCACGGCGACGAAATAGGTGGCCATGGCTTTCGATTGCGTCAGCACCAGCGCATCGTATTCCGGCAGCGCGTATTCGCTGATGAAGCGGGCGCGCATGGCGGCCGGCAGTTCCGGCATCGAAGCCTTGACCGTATCGATCCACGCTTGCGAGATGACCAGCGGCGGCAGGTCCGGGTCCGGGAAGTAGCGGTAGTCCTGCGCGTCTTCCTTGCTGCGCATTTCGCGCGTTTCCTTGCGGTCCGGATCGTACAAACGCGTCGCTTGCACGACTTTGCCGCCGTCTTCGATCAGTTCGATCTGGCGGCGCACTTCCACGTGCACGGCTTCCTCGATGAAGCGGAACGAGTTCAGGTTCTTGATCTCGCAGCGCGTGCCGAATTCCTTCTGGCCGACGGGGCGCACGGAAACGTTGACGTCGCAGCGGAACGAGCCTTCCTGCATGTTGCCGTCGCAAACGCCCAGCCACATGACCAGCGAGTGCAGGGCCTTGGCGTAGGCCACGGCTTCGGCGGCGCTGCGGATTTCCGGTTCCGAGACGATTTCCAGCAGCGGCGTGCCGGCGCGGTTCAAGTCGATGCCGCTCATGCCGGCGTAGTCTTCGTGCAGCGACTTGCCGGCGTCTTCTTCCAGGTGGGCGCGCGTCAGGTTGACGGTCTTGGTGACGAATTCGCCATCCTTTTCATAGCCGAAGGTCAGGGCGCCGCCGATGACGACGGGGTCCTCGAACTGGCTGATCTGGTAGCCCTTGGGCGAGTCCGGATAAAAATAGTTTTTGCGCGCGAAGACCGAGTGCGGCGCGACGGTGGCGCCCACGGCCAGGCCGAAGCGGATCGCGCGGTCGACGGCCTGCTTGTTCATCACGGGCAGCACGCCTGGCAGGGCCAGGTCGACGGGGCTGGCCTGCGTGTTGGCGTCGGCGCCGTACTTGATCGGCGAACCGCTGAAAATTTTGGATTCGGTCGTGAGCTGCACGTGGTTCTCAAGACCGATGACGACTTCCCATTGCATAGTGTTCTCGCTTATTTTTGGTGGCGCCGCTAGCCGCGGCGCAAATCTGTTCTTGGTCTGCTCTTAAACGCCGGCAGGGCTGCGCGTATGCCAGTCCGTCACTTGCTGGAACTGGTGGGCCACGTTCAGCAATTTGGCTTCGCCAAAGTAATTGCCGATGATTTGCAGGCCGACGGGGCGCTTGCCGTTTTTCTCGCCTTCGCCGAAACCGCAAGGGATCGACATGCCGGGCAGGCCGGCCAGGCTGGTCGACAGGGTGTAGATGTCGGCCAGGTAGTTTGCCACCGGGTCGTCCGTCTTGTCGCCCAGGTCCCAGGCGACGGTTGGCGCGACGGGGCCCATGATGACGTCGCAGACGGCGTTCGGGCCATTCAGGACGGCGTCGAAATCCTGCGCGATCAGGCGGCGGATCTTTTGCGCCTTCAGATAGTAGGCGTCGTAGTAGCCGTGGCACAGCACATAGGTGCCGACCATGATGCGGCGCTGCACTTCGGGGCCGAAGCCTTCGGCGCGCGATTTCTTGTACATGTCCTGCAAGTCCTTGTACTCGGCCGCGCGGTGGCCGTAGCGCACGCCGTCGTAGCGCGACAGGTTCGACGACGCTTCGGCCGGCGCGATCATGTAGTAGGCGGGAATCGACAGGGCGGTGTTCGGCAGCGAGATGTCGACCAGGGTGGCGCCCAGCTTTTCATACTGCGCCAGCGCGCCGCGCACGGCCGCTTCCACGTCCTTGGCCAGGCCTTCGCCAAAATACTCGCGCGGCACGCCGATGCGCAGGCCTGTCAGCGGCTGGCCCAGTTCCCGCGAAAAATCTTCCGCCACGCCGCCCTGTTCCGGCGACAGGCTGGTGGAGTCGCGCTCGTCGAAGCCGGCCATGGCGCTCAAGAGCAGGGCGCAGTCTTCGGCCGAGCGGGCCATCGGGCCGCCCTGGTCCAGCGACGAGGCAAAGGCGATCATGCCGAAGCGCGAGACGCGGCCATACGTAGGCTTGATGCCGGTGATGCCGCAGAAGGCGGCCGGCTGGCGGATCGAGCCGCCCGTGTCGGTGCCGGTGGCCGCAGGCGTCAGGCCGGCCGCCACGGCGGCGGCCGAACCGCCGGACGAGCCGCCTGGCACGGCAGCCTTGTCCCACGGATTCTGCACGGCGCCGAAGGCCGAGTTCTCGTTGCCGGAACCCATGGCGAATTCATCGCAGTTGACCTTGCCCAGGGTGACCATGCCGGCCGCCTGGAATTTTTCCACCACGGTGGCGTCAAACGGGCTGGCGTAGTTGGCCAGCATTTTCGAGCCGGCCGTGGTGCGCCAGCCTTTCGTCACGAACAGGTCCTTGTGCGCGATCGGCACGCCCGTCAATGGCGTGGCCGTGCCGGCCGCGATGCGGGCATCAGCTTCGGCCGCTTGCGCCAGGGTCAGGGCACGGTCGACGTGCAGGAAGGCGTTCGAGGTGTCCGCTTCGATGCGGTCGAGGAAATGCGTCGCCAGTGCAACGGCGGAAATTTCCTTGTTCTGCAAAAGCGTGGACAGCTGTTTGATGGATTTTGTATGCATGGCGTTTCTATTTTTATCTATTCGGCAGGGTTGTTTTTTGTGCACTGCGCCGTTCTAGCGCCTGACAGAAGCGTAGCGAGCGGAAGTGAGTTGTGGCCGAGAAGCGGAGCTGTGCTTTGGCACAGTGAGCATCGGAGGCCGCAAGTCGCGACGCGCAGCAGCTTATGTCAGGTGCCAGTTACTCGATCACTTTAGGGACGAGATACAGGCCATCCTGGACTTTCGGCGCCACGGCCTGGTAGGCGTCGCGGCGATTCTGCTCGGTGGCGATGTCCTCGCGCAGGCGCAGGGCGATATTGTCCATGTGGGCGGCCAGCGGGTGGCTCAGGGGGGCCACGCCATCGGTATTGACGGCTTGCATTTGTTCGGCCAGTGCAAAAATCTTGTTCAATTGGGCCAAAGACGTGACGGCCTGGTCGTCGGCCATTTCAAGTTGCGCCAGATGGGCGATGCGTTTTACGTCGGATAGTGTCAGGGACATGGCGAATGGCGCGGAGTGCCGCGCATTAGTATTAAGTTGGCGTTTTGATAAAACGCGGGTATTTACTGCTCTTTTGCTCACAAAAGCCGAGGAATGCCGCGTAACTCGCGGCTGCAAGAGTCGCACTTTTCCATGGTTTTTGAGCAAATCGCATTCAAATTATAAGGTAGAATGGCGGGTTAATGCGTTGCCGGCGCTGATGGACTGCTGCCGCAGCATAGAAAAGATTGCGCAAGCGCCAAGCGAAACCCGGAAAAATCGCCTTTTGGATTTTCAGGGTGCCTGAAAGCGCCCGCTTTGAAACTCCCCATAAACAGCTTTTGCGCAGCTCGATGCGCTACAGGACACTCATGTTTGGTTTTTTACGCAGGTATATCTCCACCGATCTGGCCATTGACTTGGGCACGGCCAACACCCTTATTTATGTGCGCGGCCTCGGTATCGTCCTGGACGAACCATCGGTCGTCGCCATCCGCCAGGAAGGCGGTCCGAATGGCAAGAAGACCATTCAGGCAGTCGGCAAGGAAGCCAAGCAGATGCTGGGCAAGGTGCCGGGCAATATCGAAGCGATTCGTCCGATGAAAGATGGCGTGATCGCCGACTTCACCGTGACCGAGCAGATGCTCAAGCAATTCATCCGCATGGTGCACGACTCGAAATTCTTCCGTCCATCGCCGCGCATCATCATCTGCGTGCCTTGCGGTTCGACCCAGGTAGAACGCCGCGCGATCCGCGAATCGGCGCTGGGCGCCGGCGCCTCGCAGGTGTACCTGATCGAAGAACCGATGGCAGCGGCCATCGGCGCGGGCCTGCCCGTGTCGGAAGCAACGGGCTCGATGGTGGTCGACATCGGCGGCGGTACCACCGAAGTGGGCATCATCTCGCTGGGTGGCATGGTCTACAAGGGTTCCGTGCGCGTGGGCGGCGACAAGTTCGATGAAGCCATCGTCAACTACATCCGCCGTAACTACGGCATGCTGATCGGCGAACAGACGGCCGAAGCCATCAAGAAAGCCATCGGTTCGGCCTTCCCTGGTTCGGAAGTGAAGGAAATGGAAGTCAAGGGCCGCAACCTGTCCGAAGGCATCCCCCGTTCGTTCACCATTTCCAGCAACGAGATCCTCGAAGCGCTGACAGACCCGCTGAACAACATCGTCTCGGCCGTGAAAAACGCGCTGGAACAGACGCCGCCGGAACTGGGCGCCGACATCGCCGAAAAAGGCATGATGCTGACGGGCGGCGGCGCACTGCTGCGCGACCTGGACCGCCTGCTGATGGAGGAAACCGGCCTGCCGGTGCTGGTGGCCGAGGACCCGCTCACCTGCGTGGTGCGCGGTTCCGGGATGGCACTGGAACGTATGGACAAGCTCGGCTCGATCTTCTCCTACGAATAATCTGACAGAAGGGCCGGAAACCATTCCGGCCTTTTTTTGGTTTTGGCGCCGGCGTTTGACCGGGGCCTGCACGTTGGCGCACTGCGCCTGGCCTGATTATTGGAAGTCATGGAATACAGTCCTCCGCCACTTTTCAAACAAGGCGCCTCCGCCCGCGTCAAGATGATGGTGTTCGCCGGCATTTCTATCGCCCTGCTGCTGGTCGATTCGCGCATGCACGCGCTGACGGCCGTGCGCCAGGCCGTCGGCACCGTGCTGTATCCGGTGCAGATGGCGGCCCTGGTGCCGCGCGACGTGGCGCTTGGCGTCGGCAACTACTTTTCTTCGCTGTCCGCCCTGGAAAAACAGGTGCGCGACCTGAAGCACGAACAGATCGCCTCGGCGCAGATCCTGCAGCAGGCGCAGCTCAATATCGTTGAAAACAACCATCTGCGCAAACTGATGGAGGCGCGCGAGCGCGTGCCCGTCAAGACCCTGATGGCCGAAGTCCTGTACGACACGCGCGATTCGGCCACGCGCAAGATTGTGCTGGACCGCGGCATCCAGAACGGCGTCGAACTGGGGCGCCCCGTGATCGACAACCTGGGCGTGGTGGGGCAAGTCACGCGCGTGTTCCCGTTCACCTCCGAAGTGACCCTGCTGACCGATGAAGAGCAGGCCATTCCCGTGCAGCTGCTGCGCAATGGCGTGCGCAGCGTGGCCATCGGGCGCGGCAAGTCCGGCACCATGGAGCTGCGCTTCACGGCTCCCAGCGCCGACATCCAGATCGGCGACATCGTCATTACCTCGGGCCTCGACGGCCTGTATCCGGCCGGCCTGGCCGTGGCGCGCGTGACCCTGGTCGAGCGCAATGCGCACGGTCCGTTCGGCCGCGTCGTGTGCCAGCCGCTGGCCGGCATCGAACGCAATACCCAGCTCCTTATTTTGATGACGTCGCCCGAGATACCTCCACGTCCGCCCGCCGAAGATATCAAGACGGGCCGCAAGATTGCCGGCAAGATGGCGCCGATCAAGGACCCGGCCAAGGAGCCTGCCGCCGCTGCAGCGCCGGCGCCGGCCGCGAATGGCGCAGCCGCACCGGCCGCGAAAGCGCCGGCTGGCACCCTACCTGCGCCGAAGCCGGCGACGCCGGCACCTGCGCCTGCGCCTGCCGCCGTGCCACCGAAGGAGGCGACACGATGAACCGCCCGCATTACATCCTGCTGCCGGTCAGCCCCCTGTTCATCGGCTTTTCCCTGCTGTGCGCTTTTCTGCTGAATTTGCTGCCATGGGGGCAGTTCGTCGGCGTGCCCGATTTCGTCGCCCTGGTGCTGGTCTTCTGGGGCATCCACCAGCCGCGCAAGGTCGGCATCGGCGTGGCGTTCTTCATGGGCCTGATGATGGACGTGCACGACTCGACCCTGCTGGGCGAGAATGCGCTGGCCTACACCCTGCTGTCCTACTTTGCCATCATGATGCACCGCCGCGTGCTGTGGTTCCCCATCCTGACGCAGGCACTGCACGTGCTGCCGCTGCTGCTGCTGACGCAGGCGCTGCAATTGCTGACGCGCCTGATCGTCTCCGGGCGCTTCCCCGGCTGGCTCAATTTCATCGAGAGCTTCGTCGCCGTGGCCCTGTGGCCCCTCGTCACGTGGATCCTGCTGGCGCCGCAGCGCCGCGCCGTGGACCGTGACCACAATCGGCCGATTTGACGGGCGCCTGCCATGACTGAACTGAAGAACACCGAGCGCGAACTGCATTTTTTCCGCATGCGCCTGACCATCCTGGGCGGGCTCGTCTTCGTCTGCTTTTCGCTGCTGCTGGCGCGCTTCATCTGGCTGCAGGTGATCAAGCACGAGGACTATGCGACCAAGGCCGAAGACAACCGCATCGCCGTGGTGCCCATCGTGCCCACGCGCGGCCTGATCCTCGACCGCAACGGCGTCGTATTGGCGCGCAATTACTCGGCCTATACGCTGGAAATCACGCCATCGAAGCTGAGCGCCAGCCTCGACTCGGTGATCGACGAGCTGTCGACCCTGGTGCAGGTCGACATCAAGGACCGCCGCCGCTTCAAGAAACTGCTGGAAGAATCGAAGAATTTCGTCAGCGTGCCGCTGCGCACGCGCCTGACGGACGAAGAAGTGGCGCGCTTCACGGCGCAGCGCTTCCGCTTCCCTGGCGTGGAGGTGCAGGCGCGATTGTTCCGCCAGTATCCGATGGGCGAAATCGCCTCGCACGTGGTGGGCTTCATCGGCCGCATCAACCGCAATGAAGCCAAGGCGCTGGAAGAGGGCGAGGACGCGGCCAACTACAACGGCACCGACCATATCGGCAAGGAAGGCCTGGAAAAAAGCTATGAGAAGCAGCTGCATGGCACCACCGGCTACGAAGAGGTGGAAGTGTCGGCCGGCGGGCGCGCCATGCGCACCCTGTCGCGCACGGCGGCCACGCCTGGCAACAACCTGATCCTGTCGATCGACATCGAACTGCAGAAGGTGGTCGAGGAAGCGTTCGGCGAATGGCGCGGCGCGGCCGTGGCGATCGACCCGGCCACGGGCGACATCCTGGCCTACGTGTCCAAGCCAGGCTACGACCCCAACCTGTTCGTCGACGGCATCGACCAGCAAAGCTGGAATGAGCTCAATACCTCGCTGGACCGGCCGATGGTCAACCGTCCCCTGTCCGGCACCTACGCACCCGGTTCGACCTTCAAGCCCTTCATGGCGCTGGCCGCGCTGGAACTGGGCAAGCGCACGCCGAGCCAGTCGATTTCCGATCCCGGCTTCTTCATCCTGGGCGGGCATACCTTCCGCGACGACAAGGTGGGCGGCCATGGCACGGTGGACATGCACAAGTCCATCGTCGTCTCGTGCAATACCTATTACTATCAGCTGGGCCGCGACATGGGCATCGACGCCATCCACGACTTCATGAAGCCGTTCGGCTTCGGCCAGCTGACGGGCATCGACCTGAATAACGAAAAGACGGGCGTGCTGCCGTCGACGGAATGGAAGCGCAACCGCTTCAAGACGCCGCAGCAGAAAAAATGGGTGGGCGGCGACACGATTTCGGTGAGTAACGGCTCCGGCTACAATTCCTACACGCCGCTGCAGATCGCCCACGCGACGGCCAACCTGGCCAATAACGGCGTGGTGATGAAGCCGCATCTGGTGAAGATCATCGAAGACGCCAGCACGCGCGCACGCACCCTGACGGTGCCCAAGGAAAGCTACCGCATCGCGCTCAAGCAGGAAAACATCGACACCATCAAGCGCGCCATGGTGGGCGTGACCAGCGAACAGGGCGGCACGGCCGCGCGCATCTTCGCCGGCGTGCAGTACACGGTGGGCGGCAAGACGGGTACGGCGCAGGTGGTGGGCATCAAGAAAAACGAGAAGTACAATGCCAAGCTGCTGGCTGAACGCCTGCGCGACAATGCCTTGTTTACGGCCTTCGCGCCGGCCGACAAGCCGCGCATCGCGATTGCCATCGTGGTAGAAAACGCGGGCTTCGGCGCCGGCGTGGCCGCGCCGATCGCGCGCAAGGCGCTCGACTACTACCTGCTGGGCAAGCGCCCGAGCGACAAGGAAAAGGACACCACCAAGGTGCCCAAGGAAGATGTCGACGAAGTGCGCACCCTGGAAGAAATCACCGACGAGCAGGCTGCCCCGGCGGCGCCTGCCAGACAACAATGAAACGTTTCTTGTTACGAGAGGCGCCCGCCATGGCGGTGCGCCAGACCCCAAGGCAATAAGGAAGCACATGCCCATAAACGAGAGGCGCTCGCTGTGGCGGCGCGCCAAACCCTATCTGGCGGTATTCGATCCGCCGCTGATGATCATCATCCTGATGCTGCTCAGCACCAGCCTGCTGACCCTGTATTCGGCCAGCATCGGCATCCCCGGCAAGATCGAGGATCACCTGCGCAACATCCTGCTCTGCTTTTTCGTCATGTGGGTGGCGGCCAACGTCACGCCGCAGATGATGATGCGCATCGCCGTGCCCGCGTATACGGTCTCGGTGATATTGCTGGTGGCCGTGGCGCTGTTCGGCACGATCAAGCTCGGTGCGCGGCGCTGGCTGCATATCGGCGTGATCGACATCCAGCCTTCCGAGTTCCTGAAGATCGCCACGCCGCTGATGCTGGCCTGGTTCTTCCAGCATAATGCGGGCGCCCTGCGCTGGAAATCGTTCCTGATGGCGGCCGTGCTGCTGCTGGTGCCCGTCTACCTGATCGCGCGCCAGCCCGACCTGGGCACGGCGCTGCTGGTGGTGGCGGCCGGCTTTACCGTGATCTTCCTGGCCGGCCTGTCGTGGAAGGTGCTCGCCGGCCTGCTGATCACCTTTGTTTCCTGCCTGCCCATCGCCTGGTCGCATCTGCATGATTACCAGCGCGACCGCGTGATGATGCTGATCGACCCGACCAAGGACCCGCTGGGCAAGGGCTTCCATATCATCCAGTCCATCATCGCCATCGGTTCCGGCGGCATGACGGGCAAGGGCTGGACGCACGGCACGCAGGCCCACCTGGAGTTCGTCCCGGAGCGCACGACCGACTTCATCTTCGCCGTGTATTCGGAGGAGTTCGGCCTGGTGGGCAATTTGATCCTGATGCTGATGTATTTGCTGCTGGTGGGACGGGGGATGATGATCGCCGCCAACGCCCCCAGTTTTTTCACTCGCCTGCTGGCAGGAGCGATAACTATGATTTTCTTTACGTATGCGTTTGTCAACATGGGCATGGTCAGCGGCATCGTGCCGGTGGTCGGCGTGCCCCTGCCTTTCCTCAGCTACGGCGGCACGGCGCTGCTGACCCTGGGCGTGGCCACCGGTATCCTGATGAGCATTCAGCGCCATCGCAAGCTGGTGCAGACCTGATGCGCGCGCCTGTCGATACCTTCGCCATGCGCGGGATGAATGTTGCCACACTGCTGGCGGTCTTGCTGACCCTGGCCGCCTGCGGCACCACGCCGCAAAAGCCGCCGGCCAACGTGCCCATGCCGCCGGGCGGCAAGGTCAAGTCCCCCGTGCGCCAGGATCCCACCTTGCCCGCGCTGCCGGCCGCCGGCTCCGGGCGCGGCGGCTACTACAAGGACGATGGCCCGGGCGACAATCCGCCCGCCAACCTGCGCGACGTGCCCGATGCGGAAGTGCGCAACGAGCCGTATTCGACGCGCTCGAACCGTCCCTATGTCGTGTTCGGCAAGACGTATACCCCGATCACCGACAACGAACCGTTCAAGCAGACGGGCACGGGCACCTGGTATGGCAAGAAATTCCATGGCCAGCGCACCTCGTCGGGCGAAATCTACGATATGTACAAGATGACGGCGGCCCATCCGACCTTGCCGATTCCATCGTATGCGCGCGTGACGAGCATCGACAGCGGCGAGCAGGTGATCGTGCGCATCAATGACCGCGGTCCGTTCCACGCCACGCGCGTCATCGACGTGTCCTACACGGCGGCGCTGAAACTGGGCTTCCTGGGCAAGGGCAGCCACCAGGTGGTCGTCGAGCGGCTGCTGCCGGCCGACATCGATGCCATCCTGGCCGCCAGGGCGGCGCCCAAGCCGGTGCCTTCCGTGGTCGCCATCTCCATCGATACGCCGGTGGAAACGGGCGCCGTGGTGCAGCCGGAAGTGTCGACGCAGATGCTGCCCGTCGATGCGACGGTGGCCATGCCTGCTCCGGCGGCGCTGGCCAGCGGCTTCTATCTGCAGCTGGGCGCCTACTCGCGCGCCGACAATGCGGAAATGGGCCGTTCGCGCCTGGCGCCCTACGCGGCGGCTCTGGGAACGCTGGGGGTGGTGCAGGCCGGTAATCTGTTCCGCCTGTACGGCGGACCGTTTTCCAGCCGCGCCGAAGCGGCACGGGCGGCGGCGAATCTGCCGGAATCGACCGGCATCAAGCCGATCGTCATCCAACGATAAGGCACGGGACTGAACCGCAGCGCGCATCGCAGGTGCGCACAGAGCGACGCGCAGCAGGTTTGCTCAGGTGCTTATTTGCAGTTGCGCAGTTCCTGCTCCGGGAACTGCGCCTTGATCTTTTCCAGCCGCGCGCGCGTGGCGGCGTCGAGGTCGCGGAAGCGGTAGGCCATCTGCTTGCTGGCGCTGTAGCGCGGCGCGATGCGGGCGCTGTGCACGCCCTGCTTGTTGAGCGCTGCCAGCTGGCTTTGCGCGCTGTTTTCCGACTTGAATACGCCCAATGAAATGCCCCAGCGCTGCGGGCTGACTTCGTTCATGATGAAGTAGTTCGTCACGCCCAGCTGCTTTAATTCGCCGGCCTTGCGGTCGGCGCCTTCCTTGCTGCCCTGCGGCGGGATGTACACCATGTAGCTGGAAATCTCCTGGCCGGCCACGTTGCGGCGCGACTGGCGGTCGCCCAGGTCCAGCGCGGCCACTTGCGCTTCGAAGCGGCGTCCGTCCGCCAGCAGGAAATTGCCCACCTCCGTGCAGGCATACGATGGCGGCGGCGCGGGAGCGGCCGTCGCCGGCGTGGCCGGTGTCGCCGCGTCGTCGGCGGGCGGCGGCGCGGCGGGCGCCGTGGCCTGCTCCTGCGTCAGCAAGGTGAGCTTGCCGGCCTGCAGCTGGTTTTTCAGGCGCGCCGGTTCGCGTGTCTCGCTGCGAAAACTGCCCAGATAACCCTGGCCGATGGCCAGCACCAGCAGGTTGACGCCGGCCAGCAGCCAGAAGACGAATTTCAGCATACGTGGTTTCCTTGTGTTCCCGCTGCGCCGGTGCGCGCGGCCGCCTGCAGGCCGATCATGACGATATTGTCCACCAGGTGCAGTGGTACCGCCAGCGCCAGTGCCGGCGCGATGCGGGGCGCGGCGCCGCCGGACAGCAGGCAGGCGCTGGCGCCGTGCATGCGCACGGCCCGTTCGATGGCGCCCGCCTGCGCCGCCAGGCAGCCGGAGAGGATGGCGTCGTCCGTGTTGTCGGCGAAGCCGGCCGGCAGCATGGCGTCGCTGGCGATCTGCGGCAGCTGCGCCGTGTTGCGTGCCAGCGAACTGGCCATCAATCCCAGTCCCGGCAAGATCATCCCGCCGAGGAAAACGCCATCTGCCGTGATGGCGTCGATGGTGGTGGCGGTGCCGCAGTTGGCGACGATGACGGCCTGGCCAGGCGCCAGCACCTGCGCGCCGATGGCGGCGGCAAAACGGTCGCAACCGAGCTGCGATGGCGCGCGGTAGCTATTCTTTAATCCCGCCAGCTGCGGCTGCGAAGTGAAGTCGCAGGGCGCCACGGGCAGCATGGCGCGCAGGCGCATGCCGATGACGGCGCCTGCCACGTTCGACAGCAGCGCTGCGCTGATGGCGAGGCCGGCCCACTGCGCGGCCAGGGTGTCGATCTGCGCATGCGCGACGGCGCCGCTGGCCAGCCAGCCGCCGGCGGCACTATCGGCGGCCACGAGCGCCCATTTGATGCGTGTATTGCCGGCGTCTATCAGCAGCAGCATGCGCTTACTCCCCCGCCAGGCGCAAGGACACGTCGCCGGACATGACTTCCTGCAGGCCGCCATCGGTGCGCAGCAGCAAACGGCCCAGGTGGTCCACGCCGGCGGCCATGCCTTGCTGCAGCAGCTGGCCGTTGTCGAGGATCTTCACGTGCTGGCCCTGCCAGGCGTGGAGCAGGTTCCAGCGTTCGGCAAATGGCGCGAAGCCCGTGTCGTCGAATTCGGCCAGCACGCCGGCCAGGCGGCTCAGGAGCGCCGCGACCAGGGTGTTGCGCTCCATCTGCGCCAGCCAGGGCACGGCCGAGACGCTGCGCCCGATCTGCTGCTCCAGCGCATCGGGCATCAGCAAATTGATGCCGCAGCCGATGACGGCCCACACGCCACCGTCCGCTGCCTGCTGCGTTTCGACGAGGATGCCGGCCAGTTTGTGGCCATCCTTGAGCATGTCGTTCGGCCACTTCAATTGCACCGGCACGCCCAGCGCCGTCATGCTTTCGGCCAGCGCCACGCCGACGGCCAGGGGCAGGCCCACCATCCCGTGCAGCGGCCCCTTGAAGCGCCAGGCCAACGAGAACATCAGGCTGGCGTCCGCCTGCGACACCCAGGGCCGTCCGGCGCGCCCCCGTCCGGCAGTCTGCTGGCCGGCGATACGCAAGGTGGGGCCGGCCAGGGTGGCGCAGCGCGCCAGCAGGTCGGCGTTGGTCGATCCCGTTTCGTCGACCACTTCGATGGCCACGTGGGAGGCGCCCGTGGCGCAATGGGCGGCAATGGCCGCGCTGTTCAGGTCTGAATGCTTCGTCATGGTGAGGAGATGGTTTTACTGGCTGTCGCCGGATGGCTTGCTGCGCGCCTTGTGCGGCGCGTTGGCGAAGGCCATGTCGTAGACGGCATTGGGCAGCGCGCGCAGCAGCTTGGCGACGACGCCCATCTGCCACGGGATCACGCGGTAGCTGTCGCCGTCGGCGATGGCGCGCGCGGCGCGTGCGGCGAATTTTTCGGCCGGCATCAGGAAGGGCATGCGGTAGGCGTTATGCCGCGTCATCGGCGTGTCGATGTAGCCGGGCGTGATGGTGACGACCTTGACGCCCGCAGGTTTCAATTCCAGACGCAGCGATTCGCAGTAGCTGATGACGGCCGCCTTCGAGGCGCTGTACGCTTCGGCGCCGGGCAGGCCGCGGATGCCCGCCACGCTGCCGATGCCCACCAGGCGTCCGCTGCCTTGCTGCTGCATGGTGGCGATGAAGGGGGCGAAGGTGGCGACGGTGGCCGTGACGTTGATGGCCATGAGGCGCGCGAAGGCGTCAAGGTCTTCCGCGTGTTCGGTCAAGGTGCCGTACGACACGCCGGCGCTGGCGATGACGACATCGATGCGCCCCGCATGGGCGATGAAGTCGTGCGCCGCATTCTTCAGGGCGGCGTGGTCGCACACATCGACGGCGTAGGCGCGGTGGTGTTCGGGGTGGGGCAGGGAGGCGATCAGTTGCTGCAGGGTTTCGCCGCGGCGGGCCAGCAGGCCCAGTCGGGCGCCCTGGCGCGCGTACTGCAGCGCCAGGGCGGCGCCCAGTCCGCTCGACGCCCCCGTGATGAAAACGCTGTGCATCAGGCGATGCGCGCGTGCCGGGGCTGCGCCAGGGAGGTAGACATGCTTATTTCTTTTCCGCTTTGGCTTTCGCAACCAGCACGTCCATCACGGTGAGCGCCTGGGCGTTCAGCTGCTCTTCGTTCTTGGCCGACTTGCTGCCTTGATCGGCCTGCGATGGCGAGGTGATATAGCGGCCATCGATGGCGATCATGGGCCAGAACGTCACGTTATAGCCTTGCATCATGGCGTCTGCGCGGCGCACGCGGGCCGAGATACCCATCGAACGGTAGGTGTCGATGAACTTCTGGCGGTCCACGCCCTGCTTGGCGACGAAATCGAAGACGGCGTCGTCCGTGTTCAGGCGGTTGCGCTCCACGTGCATGGCGTGGAAGACGCTGGTGTGCAGCTTGTCGATCAGGCCCATGGCTTGCAGGGTGAAGAACAGGCGCTGCTGCGGCGCCACGCTGTCATCGCGCGACACGTGCACGCGCTTGAAGACGATGTTGTCGCCCTGTTTCTTGACCCAGGCCGCCAGTTGCGGCTCAAGCACGTTGCAATGCGGGCAGTAATAGGCGAAGAATTCCGTCACTTCGATCTTCTTGCCCGATTCCGTCGCCTGCGGCGTGGCCAGGGTTTCGTACTCGACGCCGTTTTTCGGATCGGCCGGCGAGGCCGATGCCCCCATGGCGGCGGTGCACAGGGCGGCGGCGAACAGGACTTTCTTCAGAAAACGCATGCTGGTTCCTTATTTTTGGTTGCGGACGACGGCGACATCGATGCCGTTTTCGGACAGTTTGGTGCGTGCGCGGTTCATCGCTTCGAGCTGGTTGAACGGCCCGATGCGCACGCGGTGCAGCACGCCGGCATCGGTGCTGCGGTCGCTGATGGCCGCTTCGAAGCCGAGCAGCGCCAGTTTGCCGCGCGTGCTTTCGGCGTCCGACATGTCATGGAAGGCGCCGGCCTGCAGATAATAAATCCATTTGTCGCTGGCTGCATCGGCCTTGGCGTCGGCTTTCGTCTCGGCCTTGGCCTGTGCTGCCGGGGCGGCCGCCGGCGTTTTCGGCGTCGGCTTGTCCTTCAGGGTGCCGATCAATTCCTGCAGCGCGTCTGGCGGCGGCGCTTTCGGCTGCTGCGCGGGAGCTGGCGCCGGTGCCGGCGCAGCGGGCTGCGTCGGCGTGGTGATTTCGCGAGGCTCCTTGGAGAAGTCGCGCGCCGCTTCCTTGGCCGCTTCCTTGTTGCCGTACATCGGCTTGTTCGGGTCGGCGATCTGGCCGGCCGTCGGTTCGGCCGATTTGCCGGCCTTGGGCGACTTGTCGGTGAAGGGCGAGGCGCCCTTGGTGATCACCAGGGCGACCACCACGGCGATGCCCAGGCCGATGACCAGGCCGATGATGATACCGACCAGCGTATTACCCTGCTGGCGGCGGACCGGCGTGGCGCGGGAAGCGTAAGAGGAAGCGTGATTCATTGACGGTTTGACCTTCGCGATTACATTTTGTTTGGCGCGGACACGCCGATCAGTGCCAGGCCGTTGCGCAGCACCTGGCGCGCGGCGATGACGAGCGCCAGGCGGGCCATCTTGACGGCTTCGTCCTCGACCAGCACTTTTTCGGCGAAGTAGAAGCTGTGCAGGTTGGCGGCCAGGTCGCGCAGGTAGAAGGCGACCTGGTGGGGGCCCAGTTCCGCTTGCGCGCGCGCCAGCATTTCCGGGTAGGCGGCCAGGGTCGCCAGCAGGGTCGCTTCCGTCGGCGCCGTCAGCGGGGAAAGGTCGACGTTGGCAACCGTGCCTGCATCGCCGCCCCAGTTTTCCAGGATGCGGCAGATGCGCGCATGCGCGTACTGCACGTAATAGACGGGGTTTTCATCGGTGGTTTTCAGCGCCACGTCGACGTCGAAGACGAATTCCGTGTCGGCCTTGCGCGAGATCAGGAAGAAGCGCACGGCGTCGCGGCCCTTGGCGATGTCGCCGCCGCCCGACCATTCGATCAGGTCGCGCACGGTCACGTAGGAGCCGGCGCGTTTCGAAATTTTGACTTCTTCGCCGTCCTTCATGACGGTGACCATCTTATGCAGCACGTAGTCGGGGTAGCCTTGCGGGATGCCCATGTCGACCGCCTGCAGGCCGGCGCGCACGCGCGCGATGGTGCCGTGGTGGTCGCTGCCCTGGATATTGATGGCCTGCACGAAGCCGCGCTGCCATTTCACCAGGTGATACGCCACGTCCGGCACGAAATACGTATAGGTGCCGTCCGTCTTGCGCATGACGCGGTCCTTGTCGTCGCCGAAGTCGGTGGTGCGCAGCCACAGCGCGCCATCCTGCTCGTAGGTGTGGCCCGCCTTGATCAAGGTCTCGACGGCGCTGTTGACCTTGCCGTCCGCGTACAGCGACGATTCCAGGTAGTAGTTGTCGAACTTCACGCCGAATGCCTGCAAGTCGATATCCTGCTCGTTGCGCAGGTAGGTGACGGCGAACGGGCGGATCGAATCGATGTCGTCCACGTTACCGTTGGCCGTCGCCGGCAAGCCGTCGCTGGCCGACACGGTCTTGCCGGCGATGAAGTCGTTGGCGATATCGGCGATGTAGTCGCCGTTGTAGCTTGACTCGGGCCATTCGGCGTCGCCCGGCTTGAAGCCGCGCGCGCGTGCCTGCACGGAATTGGCCAGGGTCTGGATCTGCACGCCTGCGTCGTTATAGTAGAACTCGCGCGTCACTGTGTAGCCTTGCGCGTCGAACAGCGACGACAGCGCGTCGCCCAGGGCTGCCTGGCGGCCGTGGCCCACGTGCAGCGGGCCCGTCGGGTTGGCCGAGACGAATTCCAGGATGACCTGCTTGCCGGCGCCTGCCGTGCTGCGGCCATAGCTGTCGGCCTCGCTCAGGATGGTCTTGACCACGGCCTGCTTGGCGGCGGCGGACACGCGCACGTTGATGAAGCCGGGGCCGGCGATTTCCACTGCCTCGATCAGGCCCTTGCCGGCCGGGTTGGCCAGCACGGCCGTGACGATGGTTTGCGCCAGTTCGCGGGGATTCTGTTTCAGCTGCTTGGCCAGTTGCATGGCGATGTTGCAGGCGACGTCGCCATGCGATGCATCGCGTGGTCGCTCGAGCACCACGGAAGGCGCAAGCGAAGTGCCGGCCAGGACGGGAGCGAGGGCGGCCTGGAACAGGGCGATGATTTCTTGTTTCTGTTGGGCGAGCATGAGCAGGATGGCGGTGGAACCGCGTTAAGAATGAATAGAATGAATCAAAAAGCAAAACGGACGGCAAGTATCCAAGCCGCCCAGACTGCGTTAATTATACTGGTTTGCTGCCGGGAACAATACGCCGGCCGGCAGTGTGCCCGTGCCGGCGCTTTTCACGATATTATCAGGACGGCATGGTCATGTTGGTGCACGAAAACATCAGCATGGTGCATTCTGCTTGTATATATGCAGTTTTTTGCCGGAAATTGCCCATATCGCTGCAATCGCTTGGGCCAGAGGGCGCCACAAACGCTACAATCGACCCTTTATTGATGACGCGCGGCCGCGTATTTGCCACCATGCCGCCAGCCGCGCGCAGCCACACCGGATAACTATGAACAAGCGCCCCACGCTGAAATTGAAAACCAAGCCGGCGCCAGGCCAGGCTCACGCCCCTGCCGCCGCAAAATTGCGTCCCAGCTACCATCCCGACCTGAAACCGGTCCTGCAGCCAGGCTTCCAACCCGATTTGCGCGCCGACTCGCTGGCGTTTTGCCTGCTGGGCGCCGCCAATGCCGTGGCGCAAGTGCGCACGGGCACGGCCCTGCCGCAAGCGCTGGCCAAGGTGTTTACGCAATCGAACGCCAGCCCGCAAGCGCGCGGCGCCATCCAGGATATTTCCTACCGCACCATGCGCCAGCTGGGCCGCAGCGAAACCCTGGTCGGCCTGATGACGTCGAAGGCGCCCGAGCCGCCGATGCTCGCTGCGCTGCTGTGCTGCGCGCTGTCCCTGATGTCGGCCGAGCCGGGCGAGCAGCCGTACGAAGAATTCACCGTGGTGGACCAGGCCGTCACGGTGGCCACCTCGCACCCTGACCTGGCGCATGCGAAGGGCATGGTCAATGCCGTGCTGCGCCGTTTCTTGCGCGAGCGCACATCCCTGCTGGCAGCGGCCTTGCAGCAACCTTTGGCGCAATGGAATTATCCGCAATGGTGGATCGACTCGCTGCGCCTGGCCTATCCCCGCGACTGGCAAGCCATTCTGACGGCCGGCAATGCCGTGCCGCCATTGACCCTGCGCGTAAACCGCCGCAAGAGCACGGTCGAAGCGTATCTGGCCGTGCTGGCCGAGGCGGGCATTGCCGCGCGCCAGGTGGGGCCGTTTGCCGTGCGCCTGGACAAGCCCATCGGCGTAGCGCTGATCCCCGGCTTCGAGCAGGGCGTCGTTTCCGTGCAGGATGCCGGTGCACAACTGGCCGCACCGCTGCTGGACTTGCAAGATGGCATGCGCGTGCTGGACGCCTGCGCGGCGCCTGGCGGCAAGACGTGCCACATCCTGGAACTGGCCGACGTGCAAGTTACGGCCATCGATGCGGACGCCAAGCGCTTGCCGCGCATCGCGGAAAACCTCGAGCGCCTGGGCCTGGAAGCGACCCTGAAGGCGCAGGATGCGCAATCGAGCGCGTGGTGGGACGGCCAGCAGTACGACCGCATCCTGGCCGACGTGCCGTGCACGGCCTCGGGCATCGTGCGCCGCCATCCCGACATCCGCTGGCTGCGCCGCAAGGGAGATGCGTTCCAACTTGCAACACTTTCATCTAAAATTCTGGACAACCTGTGGCAGATGCTGCGCCCCGATGGTAAATTGCTGTTCGTGACTTGTTCATTGTGGCCGCAGGAATCCGAGGCACAGGCGGCGGCATTTGCGGTGCGCAATAATGCGACCCGATTGACAGCGCCTGGCCAGCTGTTGCCGACTGGCAGCGCGGAGCAGGACCACGACGGTTTGTTCTATGCGCTATTCCAAAAAAATGCGGCTTGAGCGATTCGTCGATACTTTTCCTACGGACACTACCGGCACACTTGTGACAACACGACTCTTCCGACTCCTGGCCCTGCTCCTGATGCTGGCATGTACCATGCCACGCGCGCATGCCGCCGACATGGTCGAGATCACCCGTGCCTACATCGAGTCGAGCGAAGAGGGCTACAAGCTGGCCGCCACGTATTCCTTCGAGCTCAATCACGACCTCGATGATGCGGTACAGCATGGCGTGCCGCTGTATTTCACGACGGAAATCGAACTGACCCGGCCCCGCTGGTACTGGTTCGATGAAAAGGCCATCGTGGCGCGCCAGACCAGCAAGCTGTCGTACAACGTGCTGACGCGCCAGTACCATGTGTCGGGCGGCGGCTTGCAGCAAAGCTTTCCCACCCTCGACGATGCGCTGTTCCTGATCCGCCGTCCCAGCCGCTGGCTGGTGGCGCGGCGCGGCGAGCTGAAAGTGGGGCAGACGTATAACGTCACCTTGCGCATGGGCATGGATCGCGACTACCTGCCCAAGCCCATACAGGTCAATGCCTTCAACAACAGCGACTGGCGCCTGGCTTCGAATAAAAAAACCTTCTTGTATACGGCGGAGTAGTGAGTCAAGCATTGCGCTATCTGCTGGTGGTGGGCGGCGGCATTGTCAGTATCCTGCTGTTCCTGTTGGCATCGGCTTCCGACAATTCCGGCTTCTTCGACCGTTACTACACCTGGCTGCTGGGCCTGAACGCGGCCGTGGCCGTCTCCCTGCTGGCGCTGGTGGGCATTTCCCTGGCCCGGCTGTACGCGCGCTACAAGAGCGGCAAGTTCGGCTCCAAGCTGATGACGCGCCTGGTGATGCTGTTCGCCGCCGTCGGCATCCTGCCGGGGCTGGTGATCTTCCTTGTTTCCGTGCAATTCGTATCCCACTCCATCGAATCCTGGTTCAACGTCAAGATCGAAGCGGCGCTGGAATCGGGCATTGAGCTGGGCCGTGCGGGCCTCGATGCGGCCCTGGTCGAACTTGACCACCGGGGCCACAAGGCGGTCGATGAACTGGGCGCCGATCCGGTGGCCGGTCCGGCCGTGCTGACCAGCCTGCTACGCGAAGAGGGCATGCAGAACGTCATGATCGTCAGCGGCGACGGCGTGCTGCTGGCCAGCGCCGGACCGCACAGCGCGGCCGACTTGCCGACGCCTGCCATGCTGGTGCAGGCGGCCTTGCCGGCTGGCTATGCCTCCGCGGAAGGGGGCCTGGAATTGCACGACGATGGCACGGAGTCGGGCGGCGGCGGTTTCCGCGGGGGCGTGCCGGCGCCGCTGGAACCGGCGGCCAGCCTGCGCCTGCGGGTGCTGGTGGCCGTGCCGGGCCCCTCCGTCTCGCCCCGCTACCTGCAACTGCTGCAGGCGGTGCCGCCCAAGCTGGCGACGAATGGCGAGGTGCTGCGCGCCGCCTACAGCGAATACAAGGAACGCTTTGTCGCGCGCGTGGGTCTGCGCAAGATGTACATGGAAATCCTCACCTTGACCTTGCTGCTGGCCATTTTCGGCGCCATCGGCAGCGCTTTCCTGATCGCGGGCAACCTGGCCCAGCCATTGCTGCTGCTGGCCGAAGGCACGCGCGCCGTGGCCGAGGGCGACCTGTCGCCGCGCCCCATCGTCGCCACCAAGGACGAGCTGGGGACCTTGACGCAGTCGTTCAACATCATGACGCGCCAGCTGCTCGACGCGCGCACGGCCGTGGAAAGCAACCGCGCCGCGCTGCAAAACGCCAAGGCCCACCTGGAATCCGTGCTGGCGAACATGTCGGCCGGCGTGATGGTGCTCGATGGCGATTTCAAGCTGGTGACCTGCAATGAATCGGTCGAGCGCATCCTGCAGCATTCGGGCATGAGCATGGTGGGCCAGCCGCTGGCCGATATTGCTGGGATGGAAGAGTTTGGCGGCGCCATCATCAGCGCCTTCACGGCGCAAAGCGCGCAATCGGCATCGGGCCGCAACCAGCAGCGTCTGCACTGGCAGCGCCAGATCGAGATTCCGCGCCGCGTGGGCAGCAGTGCCGACGAGCATGACATCACCTTGCTGGCGCGCGGTTCGCGCCTGCCGCTGGAGTCCGGCAGCGGCTACATCGTCGTGTTCGATGATATTTCCGACGTGATTTCCGCGCAGCGCTCGATCGCCTGGGGCGAGGTGGCGCGCCGCCTCGCGCATGAAATCAAGAATCCGCTCACGCCCATCCAATTGTCGGCCGAACGCCTGCAGATGAAGCTGGAAGGCAAGCTGGAGCAACCGGATGCCGACTTGCTGAGCCGCGCCACCACCACCATCGTCAAGCAGGTCGATGCGATGAAGCGCATGGTCGACGATTTCCGCGACTATGCGCGCACGCCGCCGGCCGTGCTCACGCCCTTGCGCTTGAACGAGCTGATCGAAGAGATCCTGAACCTCTACCTGCGCGGCGACGATGGCGACATCATCCACCCCATGCTGGCGCCGAACCTGCCCATGGTGATGGGCGATCCCACCCAGTTGCGCCAGGTTATCCATAACTTGCTGCAGAATGCGCAGGACGCCATGGCGGACCTGCCGCCGGACTCGCCGCATCCGCGGATTGACGTACGGACGGAAGCAATTCATTATCGCAGTGCGGACGGCGGCGTGAATATCGCCGTGCGGCTGGCCATCACCGACAATGGCCCTGGTTTCGCGCCAAAAATCCTGGCGCGCGCCTTCGAGCCCTATGTGACCTCAAAGGCGCGGGGCACGGGATTGGGCCTGGCGATGGTGAAGAAAATTATCGATGAACATGGCGGACGCATCGATATCGAGAACCGGGTCGACGGCAATGGCGCTTCGGTGGTCATTTTGCTGTTAAAGTTAGCTCCCGACACTCCTGCCCAGGAATTCCTGGCATGAAGGTCTGGTTTAGTATTTAAAACACTAATAAAATCATAGTTGTCCGCCGTGTGCATCTTGTGCGCGACGGCCGGCGAAATGAGGAAGGCAAGACACGAATGGCAAACATACTCGTAGTGGATGATGAAATGGGTATCCGTGAGTTGCTCTCGGAAATATTGGGCGACGAAGGACATGCTATCCAGCTGGCCGAAAATGCGCAGCAGGCGCGCGAAGCGCGTGCCGCCGGTGCGCCGGATCTGGTATTGCTGGATATCTGGATGCCCGACACCGATGGCGTCACCTTGCTCAAGGAATGGCAGCGCGATGGCTTGCTGACCATGCCCGTGATCATGATGTCGGGCCACGCCACCATCGATACGGCGGTCGAGGCCACGCGCATCGGCGCCATGAACTTCCTGGAAAAACCGATTGCCCTGCAAAAACTGCTGAAGGCAGTCCAGCAAGGCTTGACGCGGGCACAGGAAACCGTGCGCGCGCCGAGCGTGGCGCCCCGTCCGGCGGCACCCGTGGTGGCCGAGGAAAGCAGCCATCCCGTGCCCAGCTTTGGCGGCAGCGCGCCGCAACAGCTGATGGTGCGCCCAGGCATCGCCATGCCGGCGGTGGCCGAAGGCCATGGCTACAACCTGTCGTTCGACTTGCCGCTGCGCGAGGCGCGCGATGCGTTCGAGCGCATGTACTTTGAACACCACCTGGGCCGCGAAGGCGGCAGCATGACCCGCGTGGCGGAAAAGACGGGCCTGGAACGCACCCATTTGTACCGCAAGCTGAAACAGCTGGGCGTCGAACCGGGCAAGCTGGCCAAGAAAGGCCTGTGACGCCAGCCGTGCGGCGTCCGACGCCGCTGACCCTGGTCAGCGGCGGACGCGCCGATGGGCGCGAGGCGGCCATCGCGCGCGCCTTGCCGCCGGACCAGCCGGCCGCCGTGATCCTCGAAGGATTGGCTGACGGCAACGGCATCCTGGCCGACCTGGCCGAGCAAGTTTCCCCTTCTCCATCGTTTCCATTGCAACTGTTGCGCATTGCGCCTGGTTGCCTGTGCTGCAGCGGCAATCTCGTATTGCGTGTAACATTGAATCGTCTGCTGCGCCATCCACCCGCGCTCCTGTTCATCAGCCTGGCCGACGCCTCGCACATCGAACAATTGCGCACCTGGCTCACTGCCAGTCCCTACGATGCCCTGCTGGCGCTGCAAGCAGACATGGTGGTGTCCTGAACGCGGTTTTTGACGTTTTCCTGATTGCATCACCGCAGTCGCAATTTGCATCTCGTTACAACTCTGTAGCCCGCCGGGTGGCATGGCGCTTGAAATGGCGCCGTATCAACCCCACCTCTGTTCTGACACCGCAGGAGATTCTCCTGCTTGAGCGAAGGATGCAAAATGAACCTGATCTATAACAGCGAGCAATACAGCGTCGTGGAATTCGGCGCCGACGTCGACCTGGAAGCCCTGCGTTTTGGCGGCTATGAAATCGTCGACAAGGGCGGCAAGCGCGAAACCTTCATCGCGGGCGTACTTGCCCAGCATTTCCGCCGCGACGTCACGGAATTGATCGCCAGCGAACCCAGCATGGAAGAGATCGATGAATTTTTGGGCAGCTACGATTCCCTCATGAGCCAGCCGGTCCTGTTGCACTAGGCGGATGGCCATCGCCGCCATACCAATCCGCCGGACGGCATGGTATGGTGGCCGTGTTATCCCGCTGCAAACAGATCATGTGCCAACTTCTTGGAATGAATTGCAATGTCCCTACGGACATTGTCTTTAGTTTTACCGGCTTCGCCATGCGCGGCGGCCATACCGATACCCACCATGACGGCTGGGGCATCGCCTTTTTCGAGGGCGCCGGCGTGCGCCATTTCGTCGACCACCAGGCGGCTATCGCCTCGCCCGTGGCCGAACTGATCAAACGCTACCCCATCAAGTCGCGCAATGTCATCGCGCATATCCGCAAGGCGACCCAAGGCCAGGTGGCGCTGGAAAATTGCCACCCGTTCGTGCGCGAACTGTGGGGCCGCTACTGGGTGTTCGCCCACAATGGCGACCTGAAGGAATTCCATCCCGTGCTGACGGGCAGTTACCGCCCTGTGGGCTGCACGGACAGCGAGCTGGCGTTCTGCTATCTGCTGCAGGAGCTGCATGCGCGCTTCGGCGATGCCCCGCCGGCACTGCCGCAGCTGCATGCGGCCCTGGCGGAGTTGCTGCCCAGCATCGCGGCCCATGGCACGTTCAACATGATGCTGTCCAGCGGCGAAGCGCTGTTTGCCCACTGTTCCACCAGCTTGTACTATCTGGTGCGACAACATCCGTTTCCAACTGCTAAACTCTCCGATGAAGACCTGAGCGTGGACTTTTCCCAGGTGACGACGCCCCAGGACCGCGTGGCCGTGATCGTTACCCAGCCGCTGACGACAAATGAGCAATGGACGGCGTTTGCGCCGGGTGAATTGAAGTTATTTGTCGACGGGATGGTGCAAGACACGCCGGTAGCCTAATTTGTTGACGACAATACGCTTGATTGCTGCCAAAATACCCACAGCGCGGGCGAAATTCAGCTAAAGTATTGTCAATAGTGAACCTTGATGCGGGCGCCGCGCGGCCGGTGTCACTCGACCTGATTGATGAAGAGTTAATGATCGATATTTCCAGCAACGACATCACCCCGAAACCCTTGCGCGTGCGCGAGTTCTATCTGGGGCGACAACCTATCCTTGACCGCAATCAAGCCCTGTTTGGCTATGAGTTGCTATTCCGCAACGCTCCGGTCGGTCCCGCCAACATTACCAGCGACCTGTCCGCCACCGCGTCCGTGATTGCCCACGCTTCCCAGCTGGGCATGGAAAAGGTCATCGGCGACGCGCTCGGTTTCGTCAACGTCGATGCCGACGTGATCATGAGCGACATCTTCGTTTTCCTGCCGCGTGAAAAAGTCGTGCTGGAAATCGTCGAATCGATGCCCGTCACGCCGGAAGTGCGCGCACGCATCAGCGAACTGGTGGGCCACGGCTTCACCTTCGCGCTGGAAAACGTGGTGTCCGACACGTCGCAAGTGCAGGAACTGTTGCCACTGGTGCAATATGTCAAGATGGACATGAGCACGGTCGACCCGAAAGTGCTGGCAGCGCTGGCGCCCCGTTTCAAGCAGGAAAACAAGAAGCTGGTGGCGGAGAAGGTCGAGACGCGCGAAGAATTCAAGTCGGGCCTGGACCTGGGCTTCGATTACTTCCAGGGCTATTACTTTGCCAAGCCCGCCATCATGACGGGCAAGAAGCTGTCGCCGTCGCAACTGGCCGTCATGGAGCTGATGACCCTGGTGACGTCGGACGCCGACAACATGGATATCGAGCGCGCCATCAAGCGCGACGTGTCGCTGGCCTTGAACCTGCTGCGCCTGGTCAATACGCCGGCCGTGGGCGCGCGTCAGCGCATCGATTCATTGAGCCAGGCCGTTACCGTGCTGGGCCGCCGCCAATTGCAGCGCTGGCTGCAAATCATGCTGTATGCGGAACCAAGCAAGCGCGGCCATAGCATGACGCCGCTGCTGATGCTGGCCACCACGCGCGGCCGTTTGCTGGAATTGCTCGCGCATAAACTGCGTCCGAACCACGCCCACTCGGCCGATATCGCGTTTACCGTCGGCATCATGTCCCTGATGGATACCCTGTTCGGCGTACCGATGTCGGAAATCCTCGGCCAGATCGAAGTGATCGACGAAGTGGCTGAAGCGCTGCTGTCGCGCGAAGGCTTCTATGGCGACCTGCTGCGCCTGGCCGAATGCATCGAGCGCATCGAAGACATGGAAGGCGAGATCGTGCCCACCTTGCGCGACCTGGCCATGTCGCCGGACGACCTGGTGGAGCTGGAAATGGCCGCCTATGAGTGGAGCGACAACGTTGTCAGGTACGCGCTGTAGGTCGGATTAGGGCGGCAACGCCGCACGTAATCCGACAACATTGTTGGCGCACTCTTCAAAAGCCCTGCACGGCGTCGCCGTGGCAGGGTTTTTTTACGCCGCTATGCGGCCGCGCCGGGCCAGTGCTTGTGCAGCTCGGGGTCGGTGCGCAGTTCCCACAGGGCCAGGACGGCGACGGCGATGCCGACGATCAGCTCGTTCCACATGACGACGCGCTGTTCGGCCAGCCGCAGGACCCACGGCGAGGCGGCGACCCAGACGCCCACCAGCAGGTTGACGACGACGGCCCAGAAATACGTCTTGTACAGGTCGAAGGCGGCCAGGATGGCGATCACGAGGCCCGAGACAAAGGCATTGACCATCTGCGGCGAGCCTTCGGGATAGGAAAAGGCCCAGGGCGAGACGAGCAGCCACAGGCCCAGCAGCAGGATCACTTGATCTTGCCAGCGTTTCAGTTTGAAATTGGTTGCCATATATTACCTCCTTGCCAGTTGGGAAACGGGCCGGAGCGGGCATGCAGCATGCCGACCGGCATACTGCGTTAGTGCGCTGCGGCGCGCGATAAGTTCCGCGCGCCGTGTACCTGGATCAGGACAGATTGGGCGACAGCCAGCGTTCCACGTCCTCGATGCTGGCGCCGCGGCGCTTGGCCATGTCTTCCACCTGGTCCATGCCGATCTTGCCGACGACGAAGTATTTCGATTCCGGGTGGGCAAAATAGAAGCCGGACACGGCTGCGCCGGGGAACATGGCATACGATTCCGTCAGCTGCATGCCGATTTCCTCCGCCTGCATGACGTCGAACATCTCTTTCTTGACGGTATGCTCGGGGCAGGCAGGGTAGCCGGGCGCGGGGCGGATGCCCACATATTTTTCGCCGATCATGTCGTCGTTGCTCAAGTGCTCGTCCGGCACATAGCCCCACAAATCCTTGCGCACACGCTCATGCAGGTATTCGGCAAACGCTTCGGCCAGGCGGTCGGCCAGCGATTTGAGCATGATGGACGAGTAATCGTCGTGCGCATCCTCGAAGCGCTTCTCGTATTTCTCGATGCCGAGGCCGGATGTCACGGCGAACATGCCGATGTAATCCTTCACGCCCGATTCCTTCGGGGCAATGAAGTCGGCAAGGCACTGGTTCGGGCGCTGCACGCCGTCGACCACGGGCTTGACGCCCTGCTGGCGCATGCCGTAATACGTGAACGCCACGCTACTGCGCGTATCGTCCGTGTACACCTCGATATCGTCGTCATTGACGCTGTTGGCCGGCAGCAAGGACACGACGCCATTGGCCGTCAGCCAGCGCCCGTCGATGAGTTTTTTCAGCAAGGCCTGGCCTTCCGCGTACACCTTGGTGGCCGCGTCGCCCACCACGTCATCGGTCAGGATGGCGGGGAAGGGGCCGGCCAGGTCCCAGGTCTGGAAGAACGGGCCCCAGTCGATGTAGTTGGCCAGGGTGGCCAGGTCGACGTTTTTAAAGACGCGGCGGCCGATGAACTTTGGCTTCACGGGCGTGCACGGGCCGTCGAACGGCACGACCATCTTGTTGGCGCGCGCCTGCGCCAGCGGCAAAATCGGCAGCGCCTTCTTGTTGGCGTGCTGCTCGCGGATGCGGGCGTAGTCGAGTTCGATGTCTTCCACATACTTGTCGCGCTGTTCCGGCGTCAGCAAGGATTGCGCCACGGATACGGAACGCGAGGCGTCCGGCACGTAGATGACGGGGCCCTCGTAGTTGTGGGCGATTTTCACGGCCGTGTGGGCGCGGCTGGTGGTGGCGCCGCCGATCAGCAGGGGAATCTTGAGCATGCGGAAATGCTCGTCGCGCTGCATTTCCTTGGCGACATATGCCATTTCTTCCAGCGACGGCGTGATCAGGCCCGACAGGCCGATGATGTCCGCGTTTTCCACCTTGGCGCGGGCCAAGATTTCCGAGCACGGCACCATCACGCCCATGTTCACCACTTCGAAATTATTACACTGCAGAACGACGGTGACGATGTTCTTGCCGATGTCATGCACGTCGCCCTTGACGGTCGCCATGATGATTTTGCCCTTCGGCTTGGCAACGATGCCCGTGCGCTTTTCTTCCAGCAGCTTTTCTTCCTCGATGAACGGAATCAGGTGGGCCACGGCTTGCTTCATCACGCGCGCCGATTTCACCACTTGCGGCAGGAACATCTTGCCCTGACCAAACAGGTCGCCCACCACGTCCATGCCGGCCATCAGGGGGCCTTCGATCACGTGGATGGGACGCCCGCCATTGTGCAGCAGTTCCTGGCGCGCTTCTTCCGTGTCTTCCACGATGAATTGCGTGATGCCGTGCACCAGCGCGTGCGACAGGCGTTCCTGCACCGTGCCTTCGCGCCAGGCCAGGGTTTGCGCCTCGGCCTTGCCGCCCGCCTTCAGGGTGCCGGCAAACTCGATCATGCGTTCGGTCGAGTCTTCGCGGCGGTTCAGCACCACGTCTTCCACGCGCTCGCGCAATTCCGGGTCCAGGTTGTCGTACACGCCCACCATGCCCGCGTTGACGATGCCCATGGTCATGCCCGCCTTGATGGCGTGGTACAGGAAGACGGTATGGATGGCTTCGCGGGCGGGATCGTTGCCGCGGAAACTGAAGGACACGTTCGACACGCCGCCCGAGATCTTCGCGTATGGCAAGTTTTCCTTGATCCAGCGCGTGGCGTTGATGAAGTCGACGGCGTAGTTGTTGTGCTCTTCGATGCCGGTGGCCACGGCAAAGATGTTCGGATCGAAAATGATGTCTTCCGGCGGGAAGTCCAGCGCATCGATCAGCAAGTGATAGGCGCGCGCGCAAATCTCGATCTTGCGCTCGAAGGTATCCGCTTGCCCTTTTTCATCGAAGGCCATGACGATGACGGCCGCGCCATAGCGGCGGCACAGCTTGGCCTGGCGCAGGAATTCTTCCTCGCCTTCCTTCATGGAAATCGAGTTGACGATGGCCTTGCCCTGCACGCATTTCAGGCCCGCCTCGATGACCGACCATTTCGACGAGTCGACCATGATGGGCACGCGGGAAATATCGGGTTCCGACGCGATCAGGTTCAGGAAGCGCGTCATGGCCGCCAGCGAGTCGAGCATCGCCTCGTCCATGTTGATGTCGATTACCTGCGCGCCGTTTTCCACTTGCTGACGGGCCACGGACAGGGCTTCATCGTATTGCTCGTTGAGGATCATGCGCGCAAACGCCTTCGAACCCGTGACGTTGGTGCGTTCGCCCACGTTGACGAACAGCGACTCGTCGTTGACGACGAACGGTTCCAGGCCGGACAGGCGCAAGTCGTGCGACGGGGCCGGCACGGTGCGCGGGGTGTTTTGGGACAGCAATTTGCCGATGGCGGCGATGTGCTCGGGCGTGGTGCCGCAGCAGCCGCCCGCCATGTTCAGAAAGCCCGCGTCGGCGAATTCGCGCAGCAGGGCGGAGGTGTCGGCAGGCAACTCGTCGAAGCCCGTGTCGCTCATGGGGTTGGGCAAGCCCGCGTTCGGGTAGATGCACACGAAGGTGTCGGCGATCTTGGCCAGCTCTTCCGCGTACGGGCGCATCAGGGCGGCGCCCAGCGCGCAGTTCAGGCCGATGGTCAGCGGTTTCGCGTGGCGCACGGAATTCCAGAAGGCGGGCACGGTCTGGCCCGACAGGATGCGGCCCGAGGCATCCGTGACGGTGCCGGAAATCATCAGGGGCAGGCGCACGACGTCCGGATTCTGCTCGTAGAACAGGTCGATGGCGAACAGGGCGGCCTTGCAGTTCAAGGTATCGAAGATGGTTTCCACCAGCAGCACGTCGGCGCCGCCCTCCACCAGGCCCTGCGTCTGCTGCAGATAGGCGGCCACCAGCTGGTCGAAGGTGACGTTGCGCGCGGCCGGGTCGTTCACGTCCGGCGAGATCGACGCCGTCTTCGGCGTGGGGCCCAGGGCGCCCGCGACGAAGCGCGGCTTGTCCGGCGTGGAATATTTATCGCAGGCGGCGCGCGCCAGCCTGGCCGCCTGGACGTTCATTTCATAGGCCAGGTGGGCCATGTGATAGTCGTCCTGCGCGATCGTCGTGGCGCCGAAGGTATTCGTCTCGATCAGGTCGGCGCCCGCTGCCAGGTAGCGCTCGTGGATTTCCTGGATGATGTGCGGCTGCGTCAGGGTCAGCAGCTCGTTATTGCCCTTGACGAACAGCTCGCGCGCGCCGCTGTCGGCCGGCGCGGCGAAATCGATGAAGCGGCCAGCGGGGCCGCCCCGGTACGCTTCTTCGTCGAGCTTGTATTGCTGGATGATCGTGCCCATCGCGCCGTCGAGGATCATGATCCGCTGCGCCAGAATGGCGCGCAAGGTGGCTTCGGTCGGGGACAGGGCAGGGATCACGGTAGCGTTCATTTCATGCTTTCAATAGGCAAACGGGCGGCGGCGCGGTGGCCAGGCGGTTGCGGGTCAGCTTGATCAGCGGACGGAGAGTGCCGGCCGGGTAGGGCGGGCAGAAGGTGGCAATCGCCTGATTTCACCGGGCCTAAAATTATACGGCATCAGGCTGCTTTGGTTTTAAGCAAAAGCGGCCCCCAGGCCAGTCTGCCGTGTTTCGCGCAACACAAGGGCGTTACGGCCAGCCCGGCGGCGGCCGTTGCCCGGCCCCCTCCGCAAATTACATTCCTGAAAATCTTACTCAAAATGTTAATTCTTCCGATAAAGTTGGCAAGAAGGCATGGCGTCTAGGCTGTGGAAAAATTTCCACATTATTTATCTCTGTCCCAATTATTTTTCATGAATGGAATGGCAATAGCTGCAAAGGAAAATAATTTTGATTTACAGCAATACAGAATGAAACCGGTAATGCTAAAAATAAAGTTTGCCAAGCAGATACTTTAATTATTATCAAAACCAATTGAATCAAAAGCATTAATAGTTGTCTTCGGGAATCGAATTAACCGATAATATTGGTTCCTTGAAATTAAATTCTCACCAAAAGTCACCGATATGTCACATTTCTCTCGTGTCCTCCCCGGCATCGCGCTGCATCAACATGGTTGCCAGCCATGAAAAACCATCTGCTTGTTGCATTGTTTGTCGTGCTGGGCCTGTCTGCGTGCGGTGGTGGCGGAGGCGGTGGCGATACGGTGGTAGCGGCCACCTCCGGTGATACGGTCCTGACGCCTTCCGTATCGGCCGTCTCGGCGGCGAATGTCGCCGTTGGCGGCAGCCTGGTGCTCACGGGCAAGAATCTGAGCCGCGCCACCGCCTTCCAGGTGGGCGGCGTGACGGTGGCCACCAGCGCTACCAGCGACAGCAGCGTTACCCTGGTCATGCCGGGCGTGCCCGTCCAGGGCGCCTTGAGCCTGGTCAGCGCCGGCGGCACGGCGGCCACCAGCTATAACGTGAATGTGTACCTGCCCTTGAGCGTCAGCAGTGTCGCGGCCTTGACGGGCGGCGTCGGTTCCAGCGTCACGCTCGCGGGCGGCGGCATGGGTGCCGTGACGACCGTGCAGTTTGGCAATGGCGCAGCGGCGACGCCGCAAAGCCAGACGGCCAGCAGCGTGACCGTGGTGGTGCCCTTGGGCGCGGCAACGGGGCCGCTGACGGTGCGCGGTCCATATAACGATGTGATCAGCAGCGATACGTACACGGTCCTGGCCAGCGTGGCGGTGACGTCGATCACCTCGGCCGTCAATGGCGCGACCTTGTCGGTGACGGTGCAGGGCAGCAATCTCGACCAGGTCAGCTCGGCGTCGGTCGGCAGTACGCCAGCCACCATCGTCAGCGCCAGCGGCAGCCAGCTGCTGCTGTCGGCGCCAGCCTCGGCAACGGGCAACGTGATGCTGTCGGCCGCTGCGCGCGTCGCCGTCAATGCCGGCACGGTATCGGCCTTTACCCTGGGCAGCATCGATTTCGCGCAAGTACTGAACTTGAACGCCAGCGATACGGCCTTGCGCTTGACGCGCGGCAAGCCGGCCGCCGTGCGCGTGGCCGTGCTGGCCGCGCAGGCGGGTCAGGCCAGTCCGGCCGTCATCCTGAACGCGACCGCCGCCAATGGCAGCAACCTGGGCAGCATCACCATGACGGGGCCGGCACTCTTGCCGACGACGAAGAGCAATGACAGTTTCAGCGGCAATTTCAGTGCCGTCCTGCCGTCCGGCTGGATCTTGCCCGGCGTGCGCGTGCGCGTGACGGCCGTGGGCAATGATGGCGTGCAAGTGAGCCAGGAAGCGGCGCCCACGGTGGCCAGCCTGGCCAAGATTCGCCTGGTGCTGGTACCGCTGAGCACCGATGATGGCGTGGCGCAACTGCCTGACGCCGAGCTGATCCGTGCTGCGCTGCTGCGCGTGTATCCGTATGCGACGGAAAACATCAGCATCACCACGCGCGCTGCGCTGAGCATGCCTGGCAGCAGCACGGCCGACAGCTGGTGGAGCGATAGTCTGGGCAAGCTGGAAAGCAAGCGCGCGCTGGAAGACAGCGGCGCCTACTATTATGGTTTCGTGCCGAAAATGTCTTCCACGCGCGCCGCCGGCCTGGCCTACATCAACGGGCGCAGCAGCGGCAGCGATTTCACGTCGGCCATCGGCCTGGACGCCCGGTTCAACAGCATTGCCTCCGTCGATCCGTTCGGCAATAGCTGGCCTGAATGGCTGACCACGCTCGTGCATGAGCTGGGCCACAACCACTCGCTGCAGCACGTCGCCTGCGGCGGCCCGGCTGGCGCAGCCACCGACTATCCGTATGCGAATGGCGACCTGGGTCCGCAACCGCTGTACAACAGCAGCTATGCGGGTAGCATCGGCCAGCTGAGCAAGGCTGTGTATGGCAGCACGCCGATGAAGGACGTGATGAGCTATTGCAGCGGCGCGTGGTTTTCCGACTACAGCTATGCGCGGGTGCAGCAATTCCTGGAAAAACGCAGCACGCAGCCTGCGGGCAGCAATGTGCTGGCCGCCAGCATGTCCGTGGCCGAGAATGGCTACCTGACCATTTCCGGCCGCATCACGCCGGGCGGCGTGGCCTTGCGCCCGGCCGTTGCCTCGTCGGCGCGCATCGGCACCGCTGCCAGCGGCAGCGGCCATGCGTACACCCTGCGGATTCTGACGGCGTCCGGAGCGACTATCGACTTGCCCTTCGATGGCGTCTCCGTGGCCGACCATGGCGGCAACGCCATGAGCCACTTCCGCGTCAGCTTCGCCAACCCGGGCGAAATCAGCGATGTGCAAGTATTGTCAAATGGCAAGGCTTTAGCCAAGCTGGAGCGCCTTGCGCGCCGCAGCAAGGCCGCCGCCAACGATGCCACGTTTGATGCGACGCAAAGCGGCGGCAAGCTGGCGCTGGTCTGGAATGCCGAGGCGGAACCGTATGCGGCCGTGCTGCACGTGGCGGCCGATGGCCGCAAGACGGTGGTCGCCAGCGATTTGACGGGTGGCAAAGCCAATGTCGACGTGAGCGCCGTGCCGGCCGGCGGGCGTTTCGAAGTCAGCCTGTCGTCGTCCGTGGGCGGACGCCTGATGAAGGTGCAGCGCCGCTAAGCGCTGCGGCTGGATGTAAAAAGGCTTGCCGCGGCAAGCCTTTTTTTATGTGCGCAATATGCACAGATGCTGTGTGCGCCAGGTACTGCCCTTGCCGCGGGCAGCGATGGGCAGCTTAAACGAAGCGCTTGCCTTCGAGGGGGAAACCCTTGATGAATTCGGCTGCGGGCAGGCGCTTGCCGCCCGGTTTTTGCAGTTCCGTCAGGCGCAGGGAGCCGTTGCCGCAAGCGACGACGATGCCGTGCTGGGCGTCGGCCGCCAGTACCTGGCCCGGCGCTTCCTTGCTGTCCGCCTCGAGCACGTCGGCGGCCCAGATCTTGATGGTGATGCCATCGACCTGGCCGCAGGCGCCGGGAAACGGATTGAAGGCGCGGATTTTCAAGCCCAGCTCCAGCGCCGGCAGGCTGAAATCGAGCGCTGCCTCTTCCTTGGCGATTTTGGCCGCGTAGGTCACGCCCGCTTCCGGCTGGGGCACGGCTTCCAGCGGCTGCTGCTGCATCTTGCGCAGGGTCTCGACGATCATCTTGCCGCCCAGTCTGGCCAGCTTGTCGTGCAGGCTGGCCGTGGAATCGCCCGCCTCGATGGGCGTGCGCTCGATGGCCAGCATGGGGCCCGTATCGAGACCTTCTTCCATCTGCATGATGGTCACGCCCGTTTCATCGTCACCGGCCTCGATGGCGCGGTGGATGGGCGCGGCGCCGCGCCAGCGCGGCAGCAAGGAACCGTGGATATTGATGCAGGGTTTGATGTCGAGCGTGCTGCGCGGCAAGATCAAGCCGTAGGCGGCCACGACCATCACGTCGTAGTCGGTGGCCAGCAGGCGCTCGTGGGCTGCCTTTGCTTCCGCGGCGCGCTGGGGATCCTTGCTGTCCATGCGCAAGGACAGCGGCTGCAGCACTTCGATGCCATGCTGCTGCGCGTATTGCTTGACGGCCGAGGCGTGCATCTGCATGCCCCGTCCGGCAGGGCGGTCGGGCTGGGTCAGCACCAGCGGAATCTCGAAGCCCGCTTCGTGCAAGTCTTTCAGGGCCGTGGCGGCAAATTCAGGCGTGCCTGCGAAGATCACTTTCATATGGTTCCTTGACGTGAGGTGCGCAGGCCCGCGCCGGAGGCGCCAGGCTGGCAGGGTGTTACGGTCAGTCTATCAGCACAGCGGAAAAAGCGGATTAGAAGCGGCGATTCTGCGCGCGCAGGCTCGCTTCGCGTTCGAGACCACGGATTTCCTTGATCATCTTGGTCTTGATGCGGTTGCGCTTGAGCGGCGACAGGTATTCGACGAATACCTTGCCCAGCAAATGATCCATCTCATGCTGGATGCAGACGGCCAGCAAGCCATCGGCTTCCAGTTCGAACTGCTTGCCGTGGCGGTCCAGCGCGCGCACCTTGATGCGGGCCGGGCGCTCGACGCCATCGTAGACGCCGGGCACGGACAAACAGCCTTCGTCGTAGACCTGCTTTTCTTCGCTGGCCCAGGTGATTTCCGGGTTGATGAACACTTGCAGCTGGTTTTTCTCTTCGGTGATGTCGATCACCATCATCTGGATATGCTCGTCCACCTGCGACGCGGCCAGGCCGACGCCAGGGGCGTCGTACATGGTTTCGGCCATGTCGTCGATCAGGGTTTGCAGGCGCTCGTCAAATTCCGCGACGGGCTTGGCGACCGTGTGCAGGCGAGGATCGGGGTAACGCAGGATATTTAATATGGACATACGGATTCGACTGGTTAAGGTGGGCGCCGGTGCGCCGGATAATTCATGCCTGGGCCATGCGCGCGATGGCATGGCGGATTGTTATTGAGTGTGCGTACGCTACGGTTGGGTGCGTGTGGCGCAACGGCGCGGCAGATGCGTTTGCCAGTGCGTCGATTTGTCTGCTGCAAAGGGAAATTTTATCACAGACGCCCATGGCCCTGTGGATGCGGGGCCGTTTTGCCCCGCCATGGCACGCATCCTTGCGCGCGTCGGCATCGCGCGCGCGCCATGGCGCTAGCATGGGGGAGCACAGTACATAGCGAGGTTGTCATGCATGCAATTGCAACGCCGGCAGACACGGCCACGGAGCTGGCGGGCTGGCTGCGCCTGCAGCATGTGCCCGGCGTGGGGCCCGTGGCGGCGCGCGCCTTGCTGGCCCGCTTCGGCTTGCCGCCGCACATCTTCTCCGCCCCGTTCGACGCCTTGCGCGAGGTGGTGCCGGCCAGCGTGGCGCGCCTGATCGCGCAGCCGCCCAGGCCCGTCGCCAACAGCCAGCTGGAACTCACCCTGCAGTGGCTGCAGCGGCCCGGCAATGCCGTGCTGACCCTGGCCGATGCCGCCTATCCGCCCCTGCTGCTGGAAATTGCCGATCCGCCGCTCTTGTTATATGTGCGGGGGCGGGCCGAACTGCTGTCGCGGCCCGGCGTGGCCATCGTCGGCAGCCGCAATGCCAGCGTGCAAGGCATGCAGAATGCGGCCGCGTTCGCGCACGCCCTCAGCGGGGCAGGCGTGACCATCATTTCCGGGCTGGCGCTGGGCATCGACACGCACGCGCACGAGGGCGGCTTGCGGGGCGCGGGCGGCACCGTGGCCGTGATCGGCACGGGCGCCGACTTGGTGTATCCACGACGAAATCTTGATCTGGCGCAAAGAATTGCCGAACAAGGCTGCATCGTCAGCGAGTACGCGCTGGGCTTGCCCGCCATGCCCGCTAACTTTCCGCGTCGCAACCGCCTGATCAGCGGCCTGGCGCGCGGCGTGCTGGTGATCGAGGCGGCCGCGCAATCGGGCTCGCTGATCACGGCGCGCCTGGCAGGCGAGCAGGGCCGCGACGTGTACGCCTTGCCCGGTTCCATCCATGCCACCCTGGCCAAGGGTTGCCATGCGCTCATCAAGCAGGGCGCCAAGCTGGTCGAGTCGGCCGACGACGTGCTGCAGGAATTGTCCTGGCTGGGCATGCCGGCGGCACGGCCCGACGACGCGGCGCCCGTGGACACGCCGCTGCTGGCCTTGCTGGGCCACGATCCCCACGATGCCGATACGCTGGCCGCGCGCAGCGGCCTGGCCATGGGTGTGCTGATGGGCGAATTGCTGGCGCTGGAGCTGGCGGGCCGGGTGGAACGCTTGCCGGGAGGACTGTTTCAACGCTGCAAATGACAGCTTGTCACTTGTGTGGCGGCCTTGCCGCACGGGGCCGCTTTGTCGGCGCACACCCTTGTGCCGCAGCGAACTTAGCTGATAGAGTAGAGCCATGTTCGATATCCTGGTGTACCTCTACGAGACTTACTATCGCCCCGATGCCTGCCCCGAGCCGGCAGTGCTGGCGCGCAAACTGTCGGCCGTCGGTTTCGACGACGTGGAGATTTCCGAAGCCCTCGTGTGGCTGACGGACTTGAACGCCATGGCCGGCGTCGAACAGACCCTGACAGCCAGTTCCACGGGCACGCGCTTTTACGTGCAGCAGGAAAGCGACGTGCTGGGCACGGCCGCCATCGGTTTCATCCAGTTCCTGGAAAGCGCCAAGGTGCTGTCGCCGCTGCAGCGCGAAATCGTCATCGAGCGGGCGCTGGCCCTCGACGAGGCGCCCGTTTCGCTGGGCAAGCTGAAAGTCATCGTGCTGATGCTGCTGTGGAGCCAGGGCAAGGAACCGGATGCCCTGATGTTCGACGACCTGTTTGTCGACGATGAAGACCTCCCGCCGCGCTTATTGCACTAATATATAGACGTCGCTGGCGGCCGCTGCCGCTGCCTGCCCGACCCTGGCGCCGCCGCCTAGCCATCCCCTTTACTATGTGCTGTACCGGCGCGCCCGCCCGGCCATTGGGTTTGCGCCTGCGCATTCTTGCTTGCAGATAACTTGCCGAATTCTTCAATAGGCGCTTATCATTGGCCGCTTGACAAGACCACAAGTCACAAGGCCTTGCGCAGACAAAAGCGTCGGCGCTTGGCAATGCACTGTATGATGCGCATGCTGAAACTATCCTAGAGCATTTTTCGAGACTAAAAAATATGACAAAAACCCTCATCATCGCCGAGAAGCCTTCTGTCGCGAACGATATCGCGAAGACGCTTGGCGGCTTTACCAAGCACGATGAGTACTTTGAATCGGATGAATACGTCCTGTCGTCGGCGGTCGGCCACTTGCTGGAGATCGCCGTGCCGGAAGAATTCGACGTGAAGCGCGGCAAATGGAGTTTCGCGCACTTGCCGATGATTCCACCGTATTTCGCGCTGAACCCGATCGCCAAGACGGAAGCGCGCCTCAAAGTATTAAACAAGCTGATCAAACGTAAAGACGTTACCACCCTCATCAACGCATGCGATGCGGGGCGCGAAGGCGAGCTGATTTTCCGCCTGATCGCGCAAAACGCCAAGGCCAAGCAGCCGGTCAAGCGCCTGTGGCTTCAGTCGATGACGCCGGGCGCCATCCGCGACGGTTTCTCGCACCTGCGCAGCGACGAAGAAATGCTGCCACTGGCCGATGCGGCCCGCTGCCGTTCGGAAGCCGATTGGTTGATCGGTATCAATGGCACGCGCGCCATGACGGCGTTTAATTCGAAAGAAGGCGGCTTCTATCTGACCACCGTGGGCCGCGTGCAGACGCCGACCCTGTCCATCGTGGTCGAACGCGAAGACAAGATCAAGAAATTCGTGCCGCGCGACTTCTGGGAAGTGCGCGCCGAATTCGTCTGCGCAGCCGGCATCTATGAAGGCCGCTGGCTGGACACGAAGTTCAAGAAGGACGAGAACGATCCCGAGAAGCGTGCCGAGCGCCTGTGGAGCAAGACGGCTGCCGACTCGATCGCCACCGCCTGCCGCGGCCGCCAAGGCATCGTCACGGAAGAGTCGAAGCCGACCACCTCGATGGCGCCGGGCCTGTTCGACCTGACCAGCCTGCAGCGCGAAGCGAACTCGCGTTTCGGTTTCTCGGCCAAGAACACGCTGGGCCTGGCCCAGGCGCTGTATGAAAAGCACAAGGTCTTGACGTATCCGCGTACCGATTCGCGCCACCTGCCGGAAGACTACATGCCGACCGTGCTGCAGGCGCTGGAAACGGTCAAGGAAAACAGCAACTACCACCAGTTCGCCAAGCAGATCATCGACAAGGGCTGGGTCAAGCCGAACAAACGCATCTTCGACAACACGAAGATCTCGGATCACTTCGCCATCATCCCGACGACGATTGCACCGAAAAACCTGTCCGAGCCGGAACAGAAGCTGTACGACCTGGTCACGCGCCGCTTCATGGCCGTGTTCTTCCCGCCTGCGGAATTCCAGGTCACCACGCGCTACACGGAAGTGTCCGGCCATCAGTTCAAGACTGAAGGCAAGGTCATGACCAATCCGGGCTGGCTGGCCATCTACGGCAAGGAAGCATCGACGGATGCGGACAAGGAAAGCAATGGCAACGGCAACCTGGTGCCCGTGGCCAAGGGCGAGAAAGTGCAGACGGAAAGCGTCAGCGCCAACGGCCTGGTGACGAAACCGCCCGCGCGCTTCACGGAGGCGACCTTGCTGTCGGCCATGGAAGGCGCCGGCAAGCTGATCGACGACGACGAGCTGCGCGATGCGATGGCCGGCAAGGGCCTGGGCACGCCAGCCACGCGCGCGGCCACCATCGAGGGCTTGCTGACGGAGCGTTACCTGATCCGCGAAGGCCGTGAACTGATTCCGACGGCCAAGGCATCGCAGCTGATGACCTTGCTCAAAGGCCTGGGCGTCAATGAATTGACGGCGCCGGAGCTGACGGGCGAGTGGGAATACAAGCTGTCGCAGATGGAAAAAGGCAAGATTTCGCGCGAAGAATTCATGCGTGAAATCGCGCAGATGACGCAAATCATCGTCAAGCGGGCCAAGGAATACGACAACGACACGATTCCCGGTGATTACGCGACCCTGGAAACGCCATGCCCGAATTGCGGCGGCGTGGTGAAGGAAAACTACCGCCGTTTCGCCTGCACCAAGTGCGAATTCTCGATGAGCAAGACGCCGGGTTCGCGCCAGTTCGAAATCGCGGAAGTGGAGCAATTGCTGAAGGACCGCACCATCGGCCCGCTGCAAGGCTTCCGCTCGAAGATGGGCCGTCCGTTCGCCGCCATCCTGCGCATCGTGCGCGATGAAGAGATCAAGAACTTCAAGCTGGAATTCGATTTCGGCCAGAACGACGAGAGCGAAGATGGCGAAGGCGTCGATTTCACGGGCCAGACGCCCGTGGGTCCTTGCCCCAAGTGCAACGCCGGCGTGTACGAAATGGGCCTGGCCTATGTGTGCGAACACAGCGTAGCCAAGCCGAAGACGTGCGATTTCCGCAGCGGCCGCATTATCTTGCAGCAGGAAATCTTGCCGGAACAAATGGCAAAACTGCTCAACGATGGCAAGACGGACCTGTTGCCGGGCTTTGTTTCGCAGCGTACGCGCCGTCCGTTCAAGGCCTTCCTCGTGCGCGGCAAGGATGGCAAGGTGAGCTTCGAGTTTGAAGAGCGCAAGGCCAAGCCGGGCGCGAAGACGAAAGCGGCAGCGGCCGAGGCGGAAGGCGAAGAAGGCGCGGCGCCAGCGAAGAAGACGGCCGTCAAGAAAGCGGCAGCCGTCAAGAAAGCGCCGGCCAAGAAGGCTGCGGCCGTGAAAAAAACGGCGGCCAAGAAGGCGCCGGCGAAGAAGGCGGCAGCAGCGGCGGAGTAATCGGCTGCGGCATCAGCCAGCGTCAAAAAGCCAGGGATCGCTCCCTGGCTTTTTTTACGTCCCGATTTGATGGATGAATAGTCAGCCTGGCGGCGGGGCCGGCTCCACCAGCCCCATTTCCCGCAGCACTTCATGCGCGGAACGGAAGGCGTCGATGGCCAGCGGCATGCCGCAATACACGGCCGCGTGCAGCAGCACTTCCTGGATTTCCTGCATCGATGCGCCATTGTTGACCGCGCCGCGCACATGGCCGCGCAGCTCCTGGGCGCGGCCCAGGGCCGTCAGCATGGCGATCGTCGCCAGGCTGCGCGTTTTCAGGTCCAGGCCATCGCGGCACCAGGTCGTGCCCCAGGCGTTGCGCGTGACGAAGTCCTGCAAGGGCGCCGTGAAGGCGTCGACCTGGGCAAACGCGCGTTCGACAAAGGCGTCGCCCATCACCTGTTTGCGCATGCGCAAACCGTTCTCGAATTGTTCATCCATGCCGCGCTCCCTTTGCTGTACGCTTTCGATACTAGCGAGCGGGCAAAGTGCGGTCAAGCGCGGCGTGGCGCCTTGCGCTCAGTCCAGGTAGTCCGAGTATTCGCGCTGCGCGTAGTTCTGCAGGTTTGCCCATGGCTGCGCCTTGCTCACGCCTGGCTGCAGCTTGACGTCGACCCGGCGGTAGAACGTGTTCGCGCGGTCGCCGCTTTCGATGATCAAGGGAATCTGCTTTTGCTCATCCCACAGGATGCGCTGGAACACGCCATTTTTTTCCACTTCGCGCCAGCGCGCGCCCGTCACGTTCGATGCCTGTTTCGACAGCGGCATGGCGGCCACCAGTTTCGGGTCCAGCAGATAAAAACTGTTTTCCCAGGAACCGTCGAAATTGACGTTCTCGTACTCGGCTTTCGGGATGGAGACGACGATCTTGTCGTGCGCATCGATGTATTCCACGCGCACCGTGTTCTTTTCCAGCATCACGTGGCGGGGAATCAGCACGGGATTGAAGTGCTTGTGCTCATGCTGCGTGGCCGCGGTCGACGTTTTCAGCGCCATTTTCCTGTTCTCGCCATGGCTGTGCCCGGCATGCGCGTCGGTGGCCGGCGCCAGTACGCGCTCGACCCACACGTGGCCGGGGCGGCGGAGCATTTTTTCTTCGTAGCGGCTTTCGCGCGTCACGCCTTCCGGCGTCAGTACGCGGCTGTAATAGGTGATGCCCAGGTCCAGGTCGGCAGGGGCGGCGGGCGCGGCCTGGGCGCTGGCGGCAAAGCCGGCGGCCAGGAGGACGGCGATCAGGGTCGGTTTCATGGTGTTGCCTTTACGTGCAAAGGGGGCGGAGGGCATACGCCATCCGCCCCGGTGGGGTTACCGTGTTGATGCAGATCAGAAGCCGAAGGCTGCCTTCAGCAAGTCAAACACCTTGGTGTTGTCCAGCGTGCCCTTGAAGGTCTTGGCGCCGGCACCCGTGGCCAGCAGCTTGACGTCGCCGCCGCCGTGGGTTTCGCTGGCCAGGCGCACGCCTGTTTCTTGCAGGTAGTTGTCTTTCAGGGCCGTGGCGCTGTCGACATTGCTGCGCAGATCAGGGCGGTTCGGGCCATTGCCGAACACCAGGGTGGTGTAGGTATTGCCGTCCGCATCCTTGCTTGGCTGGTTATCCTTGTAGCCGCGGTTGATGTCGAGGATAGGGTTGCCGCGCTTGCCGTAGCCGTTGAACGCCAGGGTGTGGTCATGGTCGGCCGTGACGACGATCAGGGTGTTGGCCAGCGTCGGATCGGTTTCCTTGACCTTGGCGATGGCTGCCTTGATGGCGTCGTCGAAAGCGATGGTGTCCGTCAGCGCGCGCTTGGCGTTGATGCCGTGCAAGGCGTGGTCGATGCGGCCGCCTTCGACCATCAGGAAGTAGCCGTTGCTGTTTTTCGACAGCAAGTCCATGGCTTTCAGCGTCATTTCCGACAGGCTAGGCTGGGTCGCGCCTTCGCCCAGCGGCGGCGTGGCGGTGCGGTCCAGCTCATATTCCAGGTGGCTGCGGGTGCTGTACAGGCCGATGAATTTCTTGCCGCTTGGTGCTGCCGCCATTTCCGCTTTCGTCGCGGCCACGGTGTAGCCCTTGGCGGCAAATTCCGTCAGCAGGTTGCGGCCGTCGGCGCGGCCATACTTGTTGCTGGCCGACCAAGGCGTGAAGTGGTTGCGGCCACCGCCCATCAGCACATCGACGCCGTCGCCCAGGGCGGCGTTGTAGCCTGCGCCGCCCGGCACCGTTTGCGCGGCAATCGCGTATTGCGCATTGCGGTTGCAGATGTGCGAGAAGGTCGTTGCCGGCGTGGCGTGCGTCAGTTCCGTGGTGGTGATGGCGCCCACGGCCTTGCCCTTGGCTTTTGCCAGTTCCAGGATGGTCGGCACGGTCTTGCCGCCGGCCGGGCAGTTGTCCACGCCCAGGTTGCCGTTGGCATCGCGGCTGGGCTCTTTGGCGATCGTGTCCTGCGCCATCGAGATGACTTCATTGTTCATCTTGACGCCGGTCATGTAGGCGGCCATCGATGGCGCGCTGTCCGTCGTTTGCGCATCGTTCGAGAACGTCTTGATGCGCGCCGTGCGTTCCAGCGTGTCCATCGTCAGGCTGCCGTCTTCCTTGTACTGGTAGATGCGCGCGGCCGTCACGACGGACGGGCCCATGCCGTCGCCGAGGAAGAAGATGACGTTCTTGGCGTCGGCGGCGTAGGCGCTGGCGACGCTGGCGGCCACGAGCGTGGTCAGCAAGGAGAGTTTCAGGGCCGATTTCAGTGCGGCGGGTTTCAATGCGCTTTTCATGTGCTTGTCCAATTCTTGTCTCTTGGGGATTACAGACCGCCGGCGGTCTTGACCAGGCCGAATACTTTGGTGTTGTCGATGGTGCCCAGGAAGGTTTCCGAACCCTTGCCGATGGCACCCAGGAAGACGTCCGTGCCGCCGTGGGTTTCATTGCCGGCCGTGGTGCGGATTACCGCTTCCTGGTGGTAGGTGTTGGCGCTGGTGACGGTTTCATCGAGGCTGGCCATGGCGGCGCGGCTCGATTGCGTGCGGTTTTCGCCATTGCCGAAGCCGATGATCGAATACGGTGCGCCGTCCAGGTCTTTCTCGATGGCGCCCGTCACGTAGTTCTTCACCACGCCCAGGACGCCAGGGTTGCCGGCAGCCGTCTTGCCCGTGCGCTTGGCGTAGCCGTTCAGCACCAGGGTGTGGTCATGGTCGGCCGTGACGACGATCAGGGTATTGGCCAGGGTAGGGTCGCTGACCTTGGCTTTTTCGATGGCGGCCTTGATGGCGTTGTCGAATGCGACGGTGTCTTGCAGCGCTTTCTTGGCGGTGGTTTCGTGCAGCGCATGGTCGATGCGGCCGCCTTCGACCATCAGGAAATAACCTTTCTTGTTCTTGGCCAGCACGTCCATGGCCTTGGTGGTCATTTCCGCCAGGCTAGGTTCTTTCGCTGCATCGCGGTCAAGGTCGTAGCTCATGTGGCTGGACGTGAACACGCCGAACAAACGGTCCGTCTTGGCCGCATCGACGGCCTTGAAGTCGGTGGCGTTGTTGGCGATGGTGTAGTTCTTCGCTTTCAGTTCGGCAACCAGGTCGCGGCCGTCGGAACGCTTGCCGCCATCCTTGAACGGCTTGAAGAATTGCGCGCCGCCGCCGAGAACCACTTCCAGGCCGGAAGCGCCCAGCGCGTAGTTGTAGCCCGTGCCGCTAGGCACCAGGGCTGCGGCGATATCGTTTTCCAGGTCGCGGTGGCAGATGTGCGAGTACGTCGCGGCCGGCGTGGCGTGCGTCACGCGCGCCGTGCTGACGACGCCGGCGGCAAAGCCCTTGGCCTTGGCCAGTTCCAGCAGGGTGGTGGCAGGCGTGCCGTTGCTGGTGCCGCAGTTGTTGACCAGCTTGTTGCCGTTCGCATCCGTGCCCGGATCGATGGCGACCGTGTTGGCGGACATGGAGATGACTTCATTGTTCATCTTGACGCCGGTCATGTAGGCAGCCATCGATGGCGCGCTGTCCGTCACTTGCGCATCGTTCGAGAAGGTCTTGACGAAGGCCGTTTCCGGCAGGGTGTCCATGGTCAGCGAACCGTCTTCGCCCACCGAATAGATGCGCGCGGCCGTCATGGTGGTCAGGCCCATGCCATCGCCGAGGAAGAAGATGACGTTTTTCGGTGGCGTATCTGGCGCCACGTCGTCTTTTTTGGCGTCGCTGCCGCAGGCGGCCAGCATCAGGGTGATGGCGACGCTGCAGCCAGCGACGGAAATTTTTCTGCGTGTCATGTGGTTCATCCGGCTAGGTTTGAAAGAGCTAGCAAGATAACAATCCAATGTGACACCATCATGACGGTGTGACACGTTTTGTGACGGCGCCACGCCATCGCCGGTGTGCTGCTTTAGCGTACGTCCTCTGTAGAAAAATACACCGTACCGCGCAGGCGGGCCGCTTGTCCCAGCTGCGTGCGCAGGGCGCCGGCGGGGGTTTCCCGCACGCCCGACCTGGCCACCACGATGTCGGCGTGCGGCGCCCCGGCAGGGCTGGTCCAGGCCACGATATGCTCGAAATCGGGCCGGCTGTCGATGCGCTTGACGAGGAAGCGCTGCGTGCCGTCGCCCACCTGCAGGTAGCGCGCGCTGGCATTGACGGCAGGCGCGGGCGACAGCTGGCGCATCAGCAGCACGCGCTCGACGACGATGGCGGCCGCGCCGTAGCCGGGCTCGGCTTTGCCATCCTTCTCGAAATGCCCGCGCACCACCGCCGCCCGGAACTGGCGCAGCGGCTGCGGCGCGGCGGGCAGCAAGCGCGCCAGCTCGAAGCGTTCCGGCGCCAGGGTCCACAGGGCCGTCCTGCCGTCGAGCTGCCGGCGCAGCCGCGCATCGAGGGCGGGGTCGGCCAGCCGCAGCTGCAGCACCACCTGGTAGTCGTGCGGGGCATGGAACATGGGCAGGTGCGAAGCATAGAGCCCCTGCTTGCCGCCAAACAGCACCATGCCGTGCACGCCCCAGGTCGGCGGCGTGGCGTGGGCGAGGCTGGACGTGAGGAGGAAGAGGGCGAGGAAACGCAGCATGGGGAAAATGGCAGAGTGACGATGCCACGATGATAGAGCCGGTATCATGGCCGGTACAGCAACCATTTTTCATATTATGTGTCCCATTGGGAAACTATCATGCCCCTGAACCTTGCCGACCTGCGCGTGTTCTGCAGCGCCGCGCGCCAGCCCACCCTGGGCGCGGCGGCGCTGGAATTGCATTTGACGCCATCGGCCGTCTCGAAAGCCTTGCGCCGCCTGGAGGGCGACATGGGCGCGCCCCTGTTCGACCGTAGCGGCAAGCAATTGCTGCTCAACGATAGCGGCCGCCTGCTGCTGGCGCGGGCGCGCGCCCTGCTGGCGCTGGCCGAACAGGCGCGCCTGGACGTGATGGGCGAGCGGGGCGCCATCGCCTGCCGCATCGCCGGTCCGGCCCTGCTGCTGTGGCGCCATGCGGACGCGCTGGCGGCGGCGCTCGATGCGTATCCGCAGGCCAGCGTGCACCTGCAGCCCGCTTTCGAGGATGCGGCGCTGGCGGCCCTGGCGCGCGGCGACTGCCACGCGGCGCTGGTGACGCAGGAAGCCGTCGCCCAGCGCGGCGCCGACTGGCCGGCTTCCTGGCAATGCACGGCGCTGGGCAGCATGCGCATGTTGCTGGCGGCCGGGCGTGCGCATGCGCTGGCGCGCGGCGTGCCGGCCGCGTCCGCATCCGTGCCTTGCCGCCTGCAGGACGTTTTGCCGCATGCGTTTGCCAGTCCCACGCATTCGCTGCTGTGCGGCGAAGAGCGGGGCCGCCATGCCGATGGCTGGCGCGGCGCGGCCGGGCGGACCATCCGTTACTGGAGCGACGATGCGCAGTTGCTGCTCGGCTATGTGCAATCGGGACGGGCACTGGCCTACCTGCCCGACTTCGCCGTGCGCGCGCACGGTCTGCTGCAGCTCGAACTGGCCGGCAGCGTCGATTGCAGCGAGCAGGTGCTGCTCGTGTGGGATGGCGCGCTGGCGGGGCAATGGCTGCGCGAAATGGCGCGGCAGTTGCCGCTTGCTTCGACGATTGCATCGAATTAAGAAACAAACTATTGCGGTTTATCGGGTTTTTCTGCCGGATTAAGCAACGTAAGATGCATGCATCCCAATCATCTTGTGAAGGCACATCATGTTCTCCAAATCCATTGCCAGCATTCTTGTTTCCACCGTGTTTGCCGCCGGCGCCGCCTCGGCTGCCGCCAGCGCTCCCCTGACCCTGGAAGTCTTCAACCCGGGTGAAGCGGCCATCTTCCCCGTCGCTTCCGTGCTGGTCGCGGGCAAGCATGACGCCGTGCTGATCGATGCGCAATTCTCGCGCGCCGAAGCGCAGAAACTGGTGGAAAAGATCCGCGCCAGCGGCAAGAAGCTGACGACCGTGTACATCAGCCACAGCGATCCCGATTTTTACTTTGGCCTCGACGTGATCAAGGCAGCGTTCCCACAGGCAAAAATCGTCGCCACGCCGGAAACCGTGGCCGAGATCCGCCGCAAGGCCGACGCCAAGGTCGCCTACTGGGGCCCCATCCTGAAAGACAATGCGCCGCACGGCATCGTCATTCCGGACGCGTTGAAGGGCAAGCGCATCAGCCTGGAAGGCCAGTCGCTGGACATCGCCGGCCCGACGCCATCGCGCACCTATGTGTGGATTCCGTCGATCAAGGCCGTCGTCGGTGGCGTGGTGCTGTTTGGTAACTTGCACGTGTGGACGGCCGATACGCAAAGCCTGCAATCGCGTCAGGACTGGCTCAAGACGCTGGACGGCATCGCCGCCCTGAAGCCTGTCACCGTCGTGCCCGGCCACTTCAAGGTGGGTTCCAGCATGACGCCCGACAGCATCGGCTTTACCCGCGACTACCTGGTGACGTTCGAAGGGGAAACGGCGAAGGCGGCCAATTCCGCCGCCCTGATCGAGGCCATGAAGCAGCACTACCCGAACCTGGGCCTCGATGGCGCGCTGGAAACGAGCGCGAAAGTGGCCAAGGGCGAGATGAAGTGGTAAATCCGTAGTAAAGACTGCGGCGCGGCGCCTGCACGGGCCGCGCCGCCTGGACTGAAACGCATTCAAGCATCAAGGAGCCAGCATGGCGTATCCTACACTGCATTACATTTTCGATCCCCTGTGCGGCTGGTGCTACGGCGCCGCGCCGCTGGTCGAGGCGGCGCGCGCCGTGCCCGGACTGACGGTGGCCTTCCACGGCGGCGGCATGATGACGGGCAGCAATCGCCGCCAGATCACGCCCGCCTGGCGCGGCTATGTGCTGCCGCATGACCGGCGCATCGAGCAATTGTCCGGCCAGCCGTTCGGCGACGCCTATGTCAACGGCTTGCTCAACGACACCACGGCCATGATGGATTCGGAACCGCCGATCACGGCCATCCTGGCGGCGGAAGTGCTGTCCGGCAAGGGCCTGGACATGCTGCAGCGCGTGCAGCGCGCCCATTACGTGGATGGCTTGCGCATTGCCGACCTGCCCGTGCTGGTGACCTTGGCGCAAGAACTGGGCATGGACGGCGCCGCATTCGAGGCCGCGTATGCGCGGCAGGCGGGCGCCGCCACGCAACGGCACATCGATGCCAGCCGCGCCTTGCTGGCGCGCGTGGGCGGCCAGGGCTTTCCCACCTTCGTGCTCGACGATGGCAGCGGCAAGCTGTCCGTAATCGATATCGGGGAATTCCTGGGCCAGCCGGCGAAGCTGCAGGCGCAGCTGGGCGGTGTGTGCGACGCCCATGGCTGTGCATTGTAAATATCTATCGATCCGATAAAATCAATTAGCTTTTCCTTTGTTGTTGCACTCGTTACACTGTTTGCATCAGTCAACAACGAAGGAAAAGCAGCCATGAGCCAACAGCCGCCATTCAGCACCGCGTCGGGCATCCCCGTCGCCGACAACCAGAATTCCATCAGCGCCGGTCCCCGCGGCCCCCTGCTGCTGCAAGACTTCCACCTGATCGAAAAGCTCCAGCATTTCAACCGCGAGCGCATTCCCGAGCGCGTGGTGCACGCCAAGGGTTCGGGGGCCTACGGCACCTTTACCGTCACGCACGATATCTCGCGCCATACCAAGGCCAAGCTGTTCAGTGAAGTGGGCAAGCAGACGGCCACTTTTGCCCGCTTTTCCACCGTCGGTGGCGAGCGCGGCAGTGCCGACACGGAACGCGACCCGCGCGGCTTTGCCGTGCGCTTCTATACGGAAGAGGGCAATTGGGATTTGGTGGGCAACAACACGCCCATGTTCTTCATCAAGGACCCGATCAAGTTCCCCGACTTTGTCCACACGCAAAAGCGTGATCCGCACAGCAATTTGAAATCGGCGGAAATGATGTTCGACTTCTGGAGCCATGCACCGGAAAGCCTGCACCAGGTCACCATGCTGTTTTCGGACCGCGGCACGCCGGACGGCTACCGCCACATGGATGGCTTCGGCAGCCACACGTATAGCCTGATCAACGCGGACGGCCAGCGCGTGTACGTGAAGTGGCACTTCAAGACGCGCCAGGGCATCAAGAACCTGTCCGCGGCGGAAGCGGGCCGCCTGGCCGGCGCCGACCCCGACTACGCCCAGCGCGACCTGTTCGGCGCCATCGAACGCGGCGATTTTCCCCAGTGGGAAGTCAAGCTGCAGGTGGCGACCGAAGAGCAACTGGCGCAGTGGGAACAGCGCACGGGCTGGAACCCGTTCGACCTGACGAAAGTGTGGCCGCACGCAGACTTCCCGCTGCTGCCCGTGGGGATTTTCGAGCTGAACCGCAACCCGGACAATTACCACGCGGAAGTCGAGCAGGCGGCCTTTTCGCCCGCCAACGCCGTGCCCGGCATGGGGTACTCGCCGGACAAGATGCTGCAAGGCCGGCTGTTCGCCTACCACGATGCCCAGCTGTACCGCGTCGGCACGAACCACCAGCACTTGCCCGTGAACGCGGCCCGCTGCCCTTTCCATAACCAGCAGCGCGACGGCAGCATGGCCATTAATAATGGCGGCGCGGCACAGAACTATGCGAACGTGGCGGCAGCAGGCACGCAGCCGCAAGGGCTCGGTCATGGCGAAGGGGCGCTGGCGCTGGCGGGCGGCGCGGCGCGCTACGATGGCCGCGGCACGGAAGACGACTACACGCAGGCCGGCAATCTGTTCCGTCTGATGTCCGCCCAGGCAAAGCAGAACCTGTTCGACAACCTGGCAGGACCGTTGAGCCAGGTGCGGCCGGAAACCTTGCAGCGTCAGCTGGGCCACTTCGACCGGGCCGATGCCGCGTATGGCGCCGGCGTGCGGGCCGCCCTGCAGGCGCGTGGCGTGGCACTGTAATGGAGTGTTGCAGGCGGAACAGTCCTGTTCCGCCTGTTTGATACAGCACAAATTAGAAGGGGATACCAAATATTGCCGTATGGACATATTTGCCTTCCATGCGTAGACTTGTCGATCTGATGATCGCGCCGTCTTCCTGGCGGCGTCCTGACTAGAAAGTCTTGCAATATGAATATGGCGAAGCTGTCGGTGCATGGGGACGACCCCACGCTCAAATCCATCCTCGAAGTCTTGCCCACCGATCCGGAGCGGCAATGGCGCAAGGGCGAGGCGAAGGGCGCGGGCCGCGTGCATCTCGATTCCGGCTTCGACGTGCTGATCGCGCAGGCCTCCAAATCGCAGGTGTTGCCTTCGCGCATACGCAGCTACCTGGCCGAATGCCGCTCGCGCGGCGTCACGTTCACCATGCCGCGCATCGTGGCCGAACTGCAGCTGGAATTGAATGGCGACGACACCGTCGATGCGCCGCTGGACCTGAGCCTGGCCGACATGCAGCACCTGACGGAAATGGGCATCAGCCTGAGCCTGGTGACGCGCAGCGCCGCAGCCTGATTCCCGTGTGACATTGAAAAATGGCCGTCCAACAATGCGTTGGGCGGCCATTTTGCGTTACGGCTCTTCGAGCTCGACGGTGACCATATTGTCGTCCGGCTTGCGGTCGATCAGCTTGTTGTCGGGATCGATGCCCGCCTTGCCGGGCCGGCTGCCGACGATGACGGTATAGCTCGCTTCGCGCGCCGTCATGCGCAGGCGTTCGCGTAGCAGCGGATGGCCGTTCGCGTCGTCGACGCCGATCTCTATCCAGTCGTGCAAGGGCGCGTCGTGCTCCTCTCCCTGTTCGCCGGCCGTCAACTTGCTCGCCTGCACCTTGAGGGTGACGGCGTACTTGCCATCGCTGCGCTTGACGGCCGTGGCCGACAGGGCGCGGTTATCGAACAGCACGATTTTCTCGAACAAATCGTCGATCAGGTAAGCCTGCTCGGGCGGCGTGACCTGGCGCAAGCCGGTAATCAGGGCCGTCACGCTGGCATACGGCGGGCCTTTCTGGCCATAGGTCTTGAGCAAGTCGTGCAGCACGCCGTTGACCTTGTCTTCGCCGATCACGTCTTGCAGCAAGTACATGGCCAGGCTGCCCTTGTGGTAGTGGATGTAGGGCTGGTTTTCATTGTCGGCCAGCGGCAATTCCTTCTTGCGCTCTTCGCTGCGGCCCATCAGGTATTGATTCAGGTCATAGCGCAGGAAGCGGCGCATCTTGGCCGGCCCCACGGTTTTCTTCATCACCATCAGGGCCGAGTATTCGGCCAGGGTTTCGCTGAGCACGGTGGCACCCCGCGTGTTGCCACCGACCAATTGATGCGCCCACCACTGGTGTGCCACTTCGTGCGCCGTGATGTAGAACGGATAGTCGAGGTCTTTCGGATTCTTGTCGTCCACCTTGGCGATGAAGCCCAGGCCTTCCGAATACGGAATGGTGTTCGGGAACGATTGCGCATACGTGGCGTAGCGGGGGAACTCGACGATGCGCAGCACCTTGTGCTGGTAGGGGCCGAAGTTTTTCGTGTAGTACTCGAGCGCTTCCTTGCTGCCGCGCACGAAGCGTTCGAGATTGTATTCATGCCCGGGCTGGTAATACACGTCGATGGACACGTCTTGCCAGCGCTCGTGCTTGACGGCGTAGCGGGCCGACTGGAACGAGTAGAAGTTCAGGATCGGCTGTTCCATCGTGTAATGGAAGTAGTGGCGGCCCTTGGCGATCCAGTCGTTGTCCAGCATGCCTGGCGCGATGGCCGTCTGGCCGTCGACGGTGCTGACGGTGGCGTCGAAGTTGATGCGGTCGGCATCAATGCTGACGTAATTGTCGGCCAGCCCCCGCGCATCGTCGCGCGGCAAGGCCCGCTCGCGCGCGGGCAAGCCGTGTTTCTTGCGGTCGCGCGGGTCCGTCAACTCCATCTGCGGCTGGTAACCGATGTGCGGCAGCACGGCATTCGTGAAGAAGGTGCCGTTGGCCACCACGGGCGTGTCCTGGCCCAGGCCGAAGATGCCGCGGGGGGCGTAGGAAATGTCGAAATCGAGGCCCAGGCTGGCGCCCGGCGCCAGCGGCGCGGCCAGGCGGTAGCTGTAAAAGCCCAGCTTGCCGTCATCGAGGCCCGGATGCACGCGCGCATCGAAGCGCAGGCGCATGGTGGCGGTGGGATCTTGCTGCACAAAAATGTGGCTGATCGGAAGGCTGGTCTTGTTTTGCAGCACATAGCGGCCCGTGACGGCCAGGGTGCGCTGCGCCGGATAGATGGCCACGTCGAGTTTTACGTCGGTGATTTTCGGCTGCGGCGTGGCGGCAAACTTGCGGTACTGGCGCTCGGCACTGGCGCGATCCGCATCGCGGGCGAATTCGGACTTGTAATCGTTGGCCACGTGGAAGACGTAGAACAGCACGGCGCCCGCGCCCACGAAGACCACGGCGCCGCCGGCAAAGCTGGCCAGCACGCCTTGCGTCAGGCCGTGGCGCGCCAGGCGCAGGCGGATGCGCCAGCTGTCCTGCGCGCCGCGGGGCCAGAACAGCAGCGACAGCACGGTCAGCATGACGGCCGCGCCGCTCCAGTACAGCAAGTACCAGCGCTCGCGCAGCAGGTAGTGGCCGGCGCCGTTCATGGCCGAATACACGAAGTCCGGCGTGTTGCCATACAGCAGCAGCGGGTCGCCCAGGCCCAGCGAGGAAAAGCTGATGCTGGCGATGTGGTACAGAATCATGGCGAAATACGCCAGGTATTTGTGATTGATCACTACCTGCAGGAAGATGGCCAGCACGGCGATCAGCGCGTAGGACGGCAGGTGCGACAGGAACAGCGATTCCAGGTACAAGCCGGGGTCGAGGCGGTAATAGCCCTTGAAGACCTGGATCGACATGCCGCACAGCATGATGACCAGGCTCAGCAGTGCTTGCAGGCCGATCAGCGCAAACAGCTTCGACAGCAGGGGCAGCCAGTTCGGCACGGGCAGGGCGTCGAGCATCAGGTGCGTGCCCGCCTCGCGTTCGCGCCACACCAGCTCGCCCGCATAGAAGGTGGTAATGATCAGCATGAACAGGGCGAACGAGGCGCTGACCATTTCCAGCACCTTTTCCGTGACCGGATAGGTATTCGTGCCGTAGATGGAGCCCATGTCGAGCGCGCCGCCATACATGGTCAGCACGCCGGCCAGCACGATGACGACAAAATAGATGTTCTTGATGGTTTCGCGCAGGTTCAGCCAGCTCATCTTGAGAAGCAGGGCGGCCAGGCTGCGCTGCGCGAAGTCGGGCGCTTCCTGCGTGGACAGCGAGGCGTTCGACAGGCGCAGCGGCACGTCGCCGTCGCTGCGGCGCTTGCTGGCGCCCGCGTCCGTTGTGGCGTGGAACTGGAAGCGCCAGTAGCCGAGCAGCAAGGCCACGAGGGCGAAGCCCGACCAGATGGCGCGGTTCAGCAGGTACACGCCTTCCAGGCTCACCAGACGGGTGTTGCGCTCCGCATTCGGCCAGTATTCCGTCAGGCGTATCAGCGCCGTGGTGCCGAAGGGGTCGATCAGGGCGGCCAGGGTCTTGTAGTCGAGGTCGCGCGCCAGCGACGGGGCCACCAGGTAGCCGATCAGCATCACCACGGAACTGATGTAGACGGGCAGCATGCGCCGCGTCAGGGCCGCGATGACGAAGAAGATGGCGCCGAAGATGAACAGATTGGGCAGCAGGGTGAACACATACGGCATCAGGTAGGCCAGCGCGCGTTGCGGCCCCAGCCGTTCCGGATCGATGCCGGGCAGCCAGGCCCCCAGCCAGGCGCCCAGCACGATGCTGGAAAACACCACCGCCAGCACCAGGTAGGCGCCCAGGAAGCGGCCGAAAACATACTGGTATTTCCGGATCGGCGCACTGAAGAAGAAATGCTGCATGCCGTATTCGAAATCCTGCTGCACCGAGCGGCCCATCATGGCGGCCACCACGACGGCGCCGAAGCAGCCCAGCAGGCTGCAGGTAAACGCCAGCGAGCGGGGTGCGTTGATCAGGAACTTGCCGCCGAAACTGATGCTCGCTTCCTTGAAGACGCCGCCGGCAGCGGCCATCCACAGCATGGCCAGCGCCAGGAACATGACGAAATACACCCAGGTGGACAGCAGCTTGAGCCGCTGTCGCGCTTCAAAGCGGGCGATGGCAAACATGGCGCGCCCCTCAGTCGCACTGCGGGGCGACGCGGTGGCGCCCGGCAATGGTGGCGAAATACAGGTCTTCCAGGTCGCCGATGGCTTCCTCGAAGCCGTCGCCCGGGTCCGTGTCGCTGTAGACGTGGATCAGGGTGCGGCCCGACAGCAAACGCGTGGAAATGACGGCGTGGCGCTGCTGGAAGCTGGCCAGCTCCTTCTTCTCGACAAAGCGCGCCCAGATCTTGCAGCTGACTTCGTCGATCAGTTCCTGGGTCTTGCCGCACAGCAGTAAATGGCCCTTGTTGATGATGGCCATGTTGGCGCACAGGTCGGCCACGTCGGACACGATGTGGGTCGACAGGATCACCGTCTTGTCTTCGCCGATGTCGGACAGCAGGTTGTGGAAGCGCACGCGCTCCTGCGGGTCCAGGCCGGCCGTCGGTTCGTCGACGATGATCAGTTTCGGGTCGCCCAGCAGGGCTTGCGCGATGCCGAAGCGCTGGCGCATGCCGCCGGAAAAGCTGCCCAGGCGCTGGTGGCGCACGTCGAACAGATTGGTTTGCTGCAGCAGACCGTCGACGACTTCGCGCCGGCGCGCCCGCTGCGACAGGCCTTTCAAGGTGGCAAAGTGGTCGAGCAGCTCGTAGGCCGTCACTTTCGGGTACAGGCCGAAGTCTTGCGGCAGGTAGCCCAGCATGCGGCGGATCTCGTCCTTGTCGTCGAGCACGTCATAGTCGCCGAAGAAGATGGAGCCGGAATCGCACTCCTGCAAGGTGGCCAGGGTGCGCATCAGGGTCGACTTGCCGGCGCCATTCGGGCCCAGCAAGCCAAACATCCCGGGCGGTATCGTCAGCGACACGTTATCCAGCGCCACCACGCCATTCGCGTAGGTCTTCGACAATTTGCGAATCTGCAATTCCATACAACTCCTAACTCATGCGTTGCAGCCCGATGGTGCAGGGCTTCTCTATGCTGGCATTGTATTGAATTTAAGACGTACTGGGCAGTTGCATGCGATACACGGCATTTTCGCGTGCCCAGAGTGCAATTGGACGGGGTGGGCGGCGCGCCCGTCCGGGCCGTGCATGGGGACCTGTTTCGCCCCGCCGGCGCGCCGCGTGACCATCAGTTACGAAACAGCACCGATTCCCGGTTGAACCACCAGCGGCACAGCATCAGCAGCGCGCCCGCGATCACCGTGGTCGACGCCAGAATCACGCCAAACATGCGGTAATCCATGGTGCCCTTGACCAATTCCTTCATGGCCAGCGACACGTTCGTCAGCGGCACCATGGCCCACATCCAGTTCAGCTCGACGCCGGGCAGCATGGCCGCCACGGTGGGCAGGATGACGAACAGCATCAGCGGCGTGATCATGCCGGCCGCTTCCTTGTAGCTTTTCGCGTAGATCGAGATCGACAGCAGCAGCGAGGCGAAGATGGCCGCCGTCGGCACCAGCATCAGGGTCACCATGGCCAGGTCGGGCAAGCCGATGCTGCGCACCATGACGGCCATATGGCCTTCCAGCGAACTGCCGAAGATGGCCAGCAGGGCGCCCATGCTGCCCACCATCAGCACGGCCGAGGTCATGCCGACGGTAAACAGCACGAGGAACTTGGCCAGCACGATGGCGCTGCGCGGCACGGGCGCCAGCAGCAGGGTTTCCAGGGTGCCCCGCTCCTTTTCGCCCGCGCCCAGGTCGATGGCCGGATACATGGCCGCCGTCAGGCACACCATCAGCAGCAGATAGGGCAGCATGCCGCCGACGATGGCGCCCATCTGCTCGCGCTCGTTGGCCGTCGATTGCTTGTCGAGCACGATGGGATGCAGGGCAAAGGCCAGCTGGGCCGGACTCAGGTTCAGGGCCGACAGCGCCCCTTCGCGCAGGCTGGCGTTGTAGGCGTCGACGATTTCGCGCACCCGCTGCTGGGTCACATCGACCGTGCTGGCGCTGTTGTAGTGCAAGGTCACCTTGGCTTGTTGATGTTGCTGCAATGCATCTTCAAAATGGGGCGGAATGACGACGGCAAACTTGATGGTGTCGTCGCCGATGGCGCGGCGGATCTCCGCCTCGCTGGCCAGCGGCACTTCGCGCAAGTTGTGCTGCTGCGCAAAACGCGCGCTCAAGCCCGGCGAATGGTCCTTGCCGAACAAGGTGTAGCGCATTTCCGCCGTCTTGGCGTTCTTGAACATATTGCTCGATACATAAGCGAAGCCGCCAAAGATCAGCGGCATGGCAAAGATGGGGATCAGGATGGTGAAAATCAGCGTCTTGCGGTCGCGCGTGAGTTCCAGCAACTCTTTCAGATAAATGGTCCACATGGCTCAGGCTCCCTGGTTGATGACGCTGACAAAGGCGTCGTACAAGTCCGCGCTGCCGCCCAGGTGGCGCAGTTCGTTGACCGTGCCGTTGAAGGCGGTGGTGCCGCGGTTGATGATGCAGACGCGGTCGCACAGCTTTTCCACCTCGTGCAGGTGGTGCGTGGAAAAGATCAGCGGCACGCGCAGCGCCTTGTAGCTGGCGATGAAGTCGAGCAGGATCTTGGCCGACATCACGTCGAGGCCCGTCGTCGGTTCGTCGAGGATCACCACCTGCGGCTCATGCACGACGGTGCGGGCGATCGCGCACTTTTGCTTCATGCCCGTCGACAACTGGTCGGCCCGCTTGCCGCCATATTCCTCCATTTGCAGCAGGGCAAACAGCTCGTCGCAGCGGCGCTTCAGCTTGTCGGCCGGCATGCCGTGCAGGCGGCCGAAGTATTCCACGTTTTCGCGCGCCGTCAGACGGCCATACAGCCCCGTCGAGCCGGACAGGAAGCCGATGCTCTGGCGCGCCACCAATGGCTGCTGCAGCACGTCGACGCCGTTGACGAGGGCGCTGCCCGCGTCCGCCTGCAGGGCCGTCGACAGCAGGCGCAGGGTGGTGGTCTTGCCGGCGCCGTTCGGCCCCAGCAGGCCCAGCACTTCGCCGGGGGCGCAGCTGAAACTGACGTCGCGCACGGCGTGAAACCAGCCGTCGTGTTCGCGCGGATCGCTGACGTGCACGGCCTTGCCCTTGTGGGGCGGCATGCGGAATCGTTTTGCCAGATGCTTGACTTCAATCATGTGTTTGATCCAATCGTAAGGAAGAATCAGAGTAGCATGTAAAAAATGTAACTTGCAAGATGGAAATATCGTTTGGTCTATTGAAAAAAACAGCATCTTCATGCAAGCTGGCCCGGTGGGCGCCGGCGGACGGCGCGGGAGAGCGCAATGCAAACGATCGATCAGGCAATGCAGGACAAGGTACTGGCCGTGGCGCGTGCCGGCATGACCAGCGCCGAAGCCATCGGTTTCTTCCGCGTCAGCCTGGGTCTGTACTACCTGGCGGGCCTGATGACGGAAGAAACGCTCGATTTCAAGGAGATCGACGCCCGCTATAACCGCTTCATCTACCATTCGCTAGGCGGCGGGCACAGCATCGCCAGCGTGCTGCAATTTATGAGCGGGGAAAAAGTCTTGCGCGTGCTGCAATCGCCGCGTTTTCTCGCCGCGTTTGCCGAACACTGCCCGGACATTCCCGTCGACAGCATTTCCTTCCTGATTTCACTGAACCTGGGCGTGGCGAAAAGCCTGTCCGGCCTGGACGCCGTCGGCCCCGTGGTGGACTGGATCGAGCAGGAAAAAGCGCGCACAAGTCAATAAAGCCCCGTTCACCCTGCGCGCGGCGTGGGTACGGCTGGCCCCGATCGTCCTATAATTCATGTTTTCCCCTACATGAATAGCCACGATGACCGCGCACCGCTACTTTGATCCCCTGGACCGTTTGATTGTTGTCGCCGACAAGGCCCTGCGCGTCATGGCGGGCGTGGCTTCCGCTTCGCGCCCGTCGCCGGCCGCGCACGCACCCGATGCGGAGCTGAGCGCGGCCGAGCAGCGCCATAGCGCCGGCTTGATGCGCGTCAACCATGTGGGCGAAGTGTGCGCGCAAGCCCTGTACAACTCGCAGGCGCGTTATGCGCACAGCCCCGCCATCCGCGCCCAGTTCGATGAAGCGGGACGCGAAGAGGAAGACCACCTGGCCTGGACGGCCCAGCGCCTGACGGAGCTGGGCTCGCGTCTGAGCCTGCTCAATCCCCTGTGGTATGCGGGTTCGTTTGCGTTGGGCACCATCGCCGCGCGCATGGGCGACGGCCGCAGCCTGGGGTTTGTGGTGGAAACGGAGCGCCAGGTGGAAGCGCATCTGGCCAGCCACCTGGAAGAATTGCCGCCGCAGGACGCGAAATCGCGCGCCATCGTCAAGCAGATGGCCATCGACGAAGTGGAACACGGCGCCGCCGCCCAGCGACTGGGCGCCATCGATACCCCGGCGCCCGTGAAGGCGCTGATGGGCATCATGGGGAAAGTGATGACGAAAACGGCGTATTACATTTAAAACAAAGGCGCTCTGAAGAGCGCCTTTTTTATGCATGCCTGAGCCGTGAAACGCCTGACAAAACCGTAGCGAGCGGAAGGGAGAGGTGGTCGAGAAGCGCAACCGTGCTGGAGCACGGTGAGCATCGCAGGCCGCCTATACCGACGCGCAGTAGGTTTGGTCAGGCGATTTCTTCGATGATCTCGAAGGAATGGGTAATCTCCGCTGTCTTGGCCAGCATGATGGACGCCGAGCAATATTTGTCATGCGACAAGGCCACGGCCCGTTCCACGGCCGTCGGTTTCAGGGCCTTGCCCCGCACGGTGAAGTGGAAGTGGATCTTGGTGAACACTTTCGGGTCGGTCTCGGCGCGGTCGGCCTTCAGGGTCACTTCGCAGCCGCTCACGGCTTCGCGGCCCCGTTTCAGGATCAGTACCACGTCATAGGCGGTGCAGCCGCCCGTGCCCAGCAAGACCATTTCCATGGGGCGTGGCGCCAGGTTGTGGCCGCCGCCATCGGGCGCGCCATCCATGGTCACCAGGTGGCCGGAACCCGTTTCTGCCCGAAAACTCATGCCCGACGGGCCATTCCAGCTGACTTTGCATTCCATCGTACTCTCCGAAAATTGTAAGCGTTTTGTATTGTAATAGAGGAATGCCTGTCCATGTGCCGCCCGCGGGGCCGCAGCCGGCCTGCATTGCGGCTTGACGCGGCACGGCAAAGCCGCTTATACTTGTCGGCTTTCCGTTCGCTCAGGAAAAGTAAATAAGGCAGAGTCCGCACAGCAACATCGGCGGAACCACCATTTGAGCGTGTAATCTATTAGGAAGTCAACATGAAAACATTTTCCGCTAAAGGACATGAAGTCCAGCGCGATTGGTTCGTGGTTGACGCGACGGACAAAGTCCTCGGACGTGTTGCCAGCGAAGTGGCACTCCGACTGCGCGGCAAACACAAACCAGAATTTACTCCTCACGTCGATACCGGCGACTTCATCGTCGTCATCAACGCAGGCAAACTGCGTGTGACCGGTACCAAAGCTACTGAGAAAATTTACTACCGTCACTCTGGCTATCCAGGCGGCATCTACGAAACCAACTTCCAGAAAATGCAACAGCGTTTTCCAGGTCGCGCGCTTGAGAAAGCGGTCAAAGGCATGCTGCCTAAAGGCCCACTCGGCTACGCAATGATCAAGAAGCTGAAAGTGTACGCGGAAGGTTCCCATCCGCACGCTGCTCAGCAACCTAAAGCACTTGTTCTCTAAGGAACTGACATGATCGGTAATTACAATTATGGAACCGGCCGTCGCAAAAGTGCAGTGGCTCGGGTTTTTATCAAAGTTGGCACAGGCTTGATCGTTGTTAACGGCAAACCAGCAAACGAATACTTTTCGCGCGAAACGGGTCTGATGGTCATCCGTCAACCACTGGAACTGACCGGCAATGTCGAGCGTTTCGACATCAAAGTCAACGTCCATGGCGGCGGTGAGTCGGGCCAGGCTGGTGCAGTTCGTCACGGCATCACCCGCGCTCTGATCGACTACGATGCAGCGTTGAAACCGGAACTGGCGAAAGCCGGCTTCGTGACCCGCGATGCACGTGAAGTCGAGCGTAAAAAAGTTGGTCTGCGCAAAGCACGTCGCGCAAAGCAATTCTCGAAGCGTTAATTCTTACGCTGCAGCACCTTCCGGGTGCTGGTCGAAAAGCCGCTGGACTTCGGTCCCGCGGCTTTTTTGCATTTCAGCGGCTTGCGCCGTTGCGCTGTAAAATACGCGGAAAACCCCCATGGGGGCGTTTCCCTTCATCTTTATGCAATCTATATACAAGGAAAGAACATGATCAAAGTTGGCATCGTCGGCGGTACTGGATACACGGGCGTGGAATTGCTGCGCTTGCTTGCTACCCATCCAGATGTCGAATTGACGGCGATTACCTCGCGCAAGGAAGATGGCTTGCCCGTTGCTGACATGTATCCTTCCCTGCGTGGTCATGTGAAACTGGCGTTTTCCTCGCCGGACAAGGCGAATCTGGAACAGTGCGACGTGGTCTTCTTTGCCACCCCGCATGGTGTTGCGATGGCGCAAGCCCCAGCCTTGCTGGCCGCCGGCGTAAAAGTCATCGACCTGGCCGCCGACTTCCGCCTGAAAGATCAGGCCAAGTTCGAACAATGGTACAAGATTCCCCACACGGCGCCCGAGCTGATAGCCCAGGCCGTGTATGGCTTGCCGGAACTGAACCGCGAAGATATCAAGCAGGCCAAGCTGATCGCCAATCCCGGCTGCTACCCGACTACCATGCAGCTGGGCTTTTACCCGCTGCTCAAGGCGGGCCTCGTCAATGCGGGCGGCTTGATCGCCGACTGCAAGTCGGGCGTGTCTGGCGCCGGCCGCAAGGCGGAGATCGGCATCCTGTTCTCGGAGGCAAGCGACAGCTTCAAGGCCTACGGCGTGGCCGGTCACCGCCACCTGCCGGAAACGACGGCGCAATTGCAGCGTTTCACGGACGAGAAAGTGGCGCTGACCTTCACGCCGCACCTGGTGCCGATGATCCGCGGCATGCATTCGACCCTGTACGCGCAACTGAACAAGGATGTCAGCAATGAAGAATTGCAATCCTTGTTTGAAGAGCAATACAAGGATGAGCCTTTCGTCGACGTGATGCCATTCGGCTCGCATCCGGAAACGCGCTCCACGCGCGGCTCGAACATGCTGCGCCTGGCCTTGCACCGTCCCGAAGGCAGCAACACCGTCATCGTGCTGGTGGTGCAGGACAACCTGGTCAAGGGCGCATCGGGCCAGGCCGTGCAGTGCATGAACTTGATGTTTGGCTTGAAAGAAACGGCCGGTTTGCAACACATCGCCCTGCTGCCGTAAATTTAGGCACGGGGGCTTGCGCAGGTCCGGCGCCTTTTTGCCGGACCTGTGATAAATTGGACTGCCACGTACACCGACAGGATGACGTTCATGTTCGAGCGCAATGCGAAAAACCCCATCGACACCTTGATCGGCGCTTCCACGCGGATCGAAGGCGACTTGCTGTTTTGCGGCGGCTTGCGCATCGATGGCCATGTGCGCGGCAACGTCACGGGCGAGCCGGGCGACCCCACCTATGTGGTGCTGGGCGAGGCAGGGCGCATCGATGGCGAAGTGCGCTGCTCGAGCCTGGTTGTCAGCGGCGAGATCAATGGCCCCGTGTATGTGTCCGAAATGCTTGAAATCCAGCCGAAAGCCCGCATTGTAGGAGAGGTCTACTACAAGGTGCTGGAAATGCACAGCGGCGCCCTGGTGCAAGGCAAGCTCAGCCGGCACGACAGCGCCGACCCCGTGCTGCATCTGGCCGTCTCGGAAATGTGAGCAGGAACAACACCAGCCAGCCGCGCCAGCGGCCGCCGCAGCGAGAGTTGTGCCAACAGTCTATAATGAGGCTATGTTTTCTGAGGAGTCTGAAATGAATGCAGTCGCTGAAATGCAAGATGTGATCCCATCGCCTATCATCTTTACCGATAGCGCCGCCGAAAAAGTCGCGCAGCTGATCGAGGAAGAAGGTAATCCCGACCTGAAATTGCGCGTGTTCGTGCAGGGTGGCGGCTGTTCCGGCTTCCAGTATGGCTTCACCTTCGATGAAATCGTCAACGAAGATGACACCACCATGGTCAAGAACGGCGTCCAGCTGTTGATCGATTCCATGAGCTACCAGTACCTGGTCGGCGCGGAAATCGACTACAAGGATGACCTGGAAGGCGCGCAGTTCGTCATTAAAAACCCTACCGCGACGTCTACCTGCGGTTGCGGTTCGTCTTTCTCCGTTTAAGCACTAAACTGGGCAAGCAAGAAAATAGCGGATCGATGATCCGCTATTTGTGTTTCTACGCCGGCTCAGCGCGGGTACAGCGCGCCCAGCACCCGTAATCCCTGCGCACCCGTCACGGCCGGCAAGTTGCCCGGCTTGCGCTGCGTAAAGCGCCAGGCCAGCCAGGCAAACGCCAGCGCCTCGACCTGGCTGGGCGCCACGCCCAGCGCTTGCGTGGATTCCACCGTCATGCCCGGCAATTCAGCGGCCAGCGCCGCCATCAGGCTGGCGTTCTGCGCGCCGCCGCCGCATACATATACCGTCTCCGCCTGCGCCCCGTCGCGCACGATGGCTTGCGCCAGGCTGGCGGCCGTCAGCCGGGTCAATGTCGCCTGCACGTCGGCCGGCCTGGCATGGGGATGGCTGGCCAGCTTGCTGTTCAGCCAGTCGGCGTGGAACAGGTCGCGGCCCGTGCTTTTCGGCGCCGGCAAGGCAAAGTAGGGTTCGTTCAGCAGCTCGGCCAGCAGGGCAGGGATGAGCTGGCCCGTGGCGGCCCAGGCGCCGTTGGCGTCGTAGGGCTGGCCCAGGTGCTGCAAGGCCCAGCCGTCCATCAGCGCGTTGCCGGGCCCCGTATCGTAGCCCGTCACCGTGCCATCCGCATGCAGCACGCTGATGTTGCCGATGCCGCCGATATTGGCCAGCACGCGCGTGTGGCCGGGCAGGTTGAAAATGGCCTGGTGGAAGGCGGGCACCAGCGGTGCACCCTGGCCACCGGCCGCCACGTCGCGGCTGCGCAGGTCGGCGATGACGTCGATGCCCGTCAGCTCGGCCAGCAGGGCCGGGTTGTTCAGCTGGCGCGTAAAGCCCAGTTCCGGGCGGTGGCGGATGGTCTGGCCATGGGCGCCGATGGCGGCGATGGCGTCCGGGCCGATGCCTGCATTGCTGAGGAGCATGGCAACGCAATCGGCGTAATGGCGCACGAGCTGGTTTGCCGCCAGCGCTTCGCGTTCGATTTCATTCTGGCCGGCACTTTGCAAGGCCATCAGGTCGGCGCGCAAGCTGGCGGGAAAGGCAATATACGCGTCGCCCAGGCTGCGCGTGCCCTCGTCGGAAAAGTCGACCAGCGCGCCGTCGACGCCATCGAGGCTGGTGCCCGACATTAAACCGATATACAGCATGGTGTTTCCTTGAATGCGTCAGTGATGATATGCATTGTGCCGCATTTGTGCCGGGCGCAAAAGCGCGCAGGAAAAAACAAAAGCGCGCTGGAAAAAACAAAGGCACCGGCCATCTGCATGGGCGGTGCCTTTGTTTGTTGCCCGAAGGCAGTGTCGATTAACGCGCAGCCAGTGCCGTGTCGTTCGGACGCAGCAGGGTGAAGCGGTGCATCATGTCGGCCGACACCATGCGGAAGCGGCTCAGCTCGGCAGCCGTCAATGGCGCCTGGGCTTGTACGTTCAGCTTGCTTGGGTCCTGTGCCACGCCAGCGACGCGGAATTCATAGTGCAAGTGGGCGCCCGTGGACCAGCCCGTGGTGCCGACGTAGCCGATCACATCGCCCTGGCTCACTTTTTGACCTTTTTTCAGGCCGGAAGCAAAGCGGCTCATGTGTGCATAGGCGGTCGTGTAGTTGGCCCAGTGTTTCAGGACAACAACATTGCCGTAGCCATTTTGCATGCCGACGGAATCGACCACGCCGTCGCCCGACGCGCGGATAGGCGTACCGGTGGCTGCAGCGAAATCGATGCCCTTGTGCGCTTTCCAGTTGCCGGAAATCGGGTGCACGCGCATGGAGAAGCCGGACGAGATGCGGGAAAATTCGAGGGGGGATTTCAGGAAGGCTTTTTTGAGGGACTTGCCGTCGAAACTGTAGTAACCGCCGCCTTGCTTGCTGGCTGGGTCTTCGAACCAAACGGACTGGTAAGTCGTGCCGCGGTTGGTGAATTCACCGGCCAGGATGCGGCCCGCTCGGACGAATTCGCCATCTTGCCAGAACGTTTCGTAGACCACGTTGAACGAGTCGCCGCGTTTCAGGTCGGAGCGGAAGTCGATATTGGTGGAAAACATTTCCACGATTTGCGCGGAAATCGAGTCTGGCAGGCGGGTGCCGTCCAGGCTGGAGTCGGTGGCGGCGAACAGGGTGGAAGTAATCTTGCGCGCGTGCATTTCAACGCGGCGTTCCAGCTGGGCTGCCACTTCCGTGGCCACGAACTTGTCGCCCTTGCGGGTGATCAGGATGTTCTTGACCGATTTGTCCGTACCGTCGACGAGCGTGGCGCGCATCCAGTTGAGGTCGCCGTTTTCGGTCGTTTGCGCTTGTACGCGCTTGCCCGATTTCAGCAACATCACGCCGCGCGCGATCTTGTCGGTTTTAATGAAATTGGCGGCCGCCGCATCATCCACGCCGAGACGGGTCAGCAAGGTGGCGAGGGTATCGCCGGCGCGGACTTTTTCTTCGTGGGTGAAGTTCTGGTCTACCTGTTCCATCGCGGAAATTTGCGAGGCGAGATCCGGCATTTCCAGGTTCTGGGCGATGGACGTGACCGGCAAGTCGGAAGCGTCGGGCGCCATGGGCGACACAGCGACCGCGCCGAAGGCGGCCACGGCGAGCAGCACTGCGGAGGCACCGATAATGCGCGCCTTGCGTGTCGTCGTCAGCTGTGTGTACAAGCGTGAGCCTGTGATTTTATGTATAGGGTTCATGCAATCAGTTAAAATTTGCCCTTGAACGATTCGTGAACTAGTGCTCTTTGTTATTGTTATTTTGGTTCGTTTTCATACGGCAAGATTGATGGGATCGAGCATTATAGCAAACTCCGCAAACCTACTACCATTTTGAGATCTACAGTCAAATTTTATGGAAATCAACACCACCGCATCGCCTACAAAGGCTAACGCCGCTCAGACCGCGCTTCCGCTGTCGGACAGAGTACAAGAAGCCCTCGCGATTACCAAGCGTGGCGTCGACGAACTCTTGATCGAAAGCGAATTTGCGCAAAAATTAGCACGCTCCGAGAAAACCGGTGTTCCACTGCGCATCAAACTGGGCCTGGACCCGACTGCACCCGACTTGCATCTGGGCCATACTGTCGTGCTGAACAAGATGCGCCAGCTGCAAAACCTGGGCCATCAAGTCATTTTCCTCATCGGCGACTTCACGTCCATGATCGGCGACCCTTCGGGCCGCAACGTCACGCGTCCGCCCCTGACCAAGGAACAGATCGAGATTAACGCGATGACGTATTTCGCGCAAGCATCTTTAGTGTTGGATGCCAGCAAGACCGAAATCCGCTATAACTCCGAGTGGTGCGATCCGCTGGGCGCGCGCGGCATCATCCAGCTCGCTTCCCACTACACGGTGGCGCGCATGATCGAGCGCGACGATTTCACCAAGCGCTTCCAGGGCGGCATTCCTATTTCCGTACATGAATTCCTGTACCCGCTGATGCAGGGCTACGACTCGGTGGCCCTGAAATCGGACCTGGAACTGGGCGGCACGGACCAGAAGTTCAACCTGCTGGTGGGCCGCGAACTGCAAAAGCAGTACGGACAGGAGCAGCAGTGTATTTTGACCATGCCTCTGCTGGAAGGTTTGGACGGCGTGGAAAAAATGTCCAAGTCGAAGAATAACTACATCGGCATCACCGAGCCGGGCAACACCATGTTCGCCAAGCTGATGAGCATTTCCGACGTCATGATGTGGCGCTACTACGAGCTGCTGTCGTGGCGCTCGATCGCCGAACTGGCGCAGCTGAAGCGCGAAGTCGAGGAAGGCCGCAATCCGCGCGATGCCAAGGTTGCGCTGGCGCAAGAAATCGTCGCCCGTTTCCACTCGCAGCAGGCGGCGGAAGAGGCGCTGGCCGACTTCGTCAACCGCTCGAAGGGCGGCATCCCCGACGATATCCCGGAAGTGGCCTTGGCCGGCGCGCCGCTGGGCATCCCGCAATTGCTCAAGCAGGCGGGCCTGTGCCCATCGACGTCGGAAGCCATGCGCAAGATCGACCAGGGCGGCGTGCGCATCGACGGCACCGTCATCAGCGACAAGGCTCTGCAAGTGGCGGCCGGCCAGTTCGTGTTGCAAGTTGGCAAGCGCAGTTTCGCGCGCGTCACCTTGACGGCATGATCGCGCTGCTGCAGCGCGTCACGCAGGCGAAAGTCGATGTGGCGGGCGCCACCATCGGCGCCATCGACGCGGGACTGATGGTGCTCGTGTGCGCCGAACGGGGCGATACGGAGAAGGAAGCGGACGCCTTGCTGGCCAAGCTGCTCGGCTATCGCGTGTTTGCCGACGAGGCGGGCAAGATGAACCGCAGCGTGACGGACGTGGCCGGCGGCTTGCTGCTGGTGCCCCAGTTCACCCTGGCAGCGGACACCAAATCCGGCACGCGCCCGTCGTTTACGCCGGCGGCCGCGCCGCAGGATGGCTTGCGCCTGTTCACGCATTTCGTGGAGCAGGCGCGCAGCCGTCACGCATGCGTGCAGACGGGGCAGTTCGGCGCCGACATGCAAGTGTCGCTGACGAATGACGGCCCTGTCACTTTCTGGCTGCAAGTGAATGCCAAATAAGCGCCAAGTGAGCGCAAAGCAAAAATTATAAAGAGGAGCAAGCGATGAGATTGTGGAGCGAGACGTTTCGTGATGGCGGCCTGATGCCGGCCGACCATGCCTTTGCCGAGATCGATCCGGCCAGCCGCGTGCGCCTCGCCGGCAACCGCAATCCCCATCTGGCCTGGGACGAGGTGCCGAACGGCACCGAGTCGCTGGCCCTGTTCTGCATCGACCCCGATGCGCCGCAAGACGCCAGCCTGGCCAATGTTGAAGACCAGGCACTGCCGCTGACGGCGCCGCGCGGCGATTTTTATCACTGGAGCTTGCTCGATTTGCCGACTGCCATGCGCTCGATTGCCGCAGGGCAGTTTTCCAGCGGCATCACGGCGCGTGGCAAGCAAGCTCCCACCGTGTCCTGGCCGGACAGCAGCGGCGCGTATGCGTTGCGCCAAGGCATTAACGATTACACGGCCTGGTTTGCCGGCGATGCGGGCATGGGCGGCGATTACTATGGTTACGACGGCCCGTGCCCGCCATGGAATGACGAGCGCATCCATCACTACATTTTCCGCCTGTATGCGCTCGACGTGCCGCACCTGGCATTACCCGAGCGGTTTACAGGGCAGCAAGCCCACGCCGCCCTCTATGGACACATCCTCGACGAAGCCCAGCTCGTCGTCGCCTACTCGCTCAACCCCGAGCTGGCACTTACCCTGAAGAAATAACGCATGAGCACCACGATTTTACTGATACGCCATGGCGAGACGGCCTGGAATGCGGGCCGCCGCCTGCAGGGCCATATCGACATCGCCCTGAACGAGGCGGGCCTGGCGCAAGCGGGGGCGCTGGGGCAGGCGCTGGCGGACGAACCGCTGGCCGCCATCATCGCCAGCGATCTGCAGCGCGCGCAGCAGACGGCGCAAGCCGTGGCCGACGTGAAAGGCTTGCCCGTGCAGACGGACCCCTTGCTGCGCGAGCGCTGCTATGGCGCCTTCGAAGGCTTGCTGTACGCGGACATCGCCGCACGCTATCCGCACGAGTATGCGCAATGGCAATCGCGCCAGATCGACGCCGTGATGCCGTCGGGCGAGCGCCAGGCCGAAAGTTTCCGCCAGTTCTATGCGCGGGCAAATGGCGCCATCGCCCGCTGGGCCGGGCAATATGACGGCCAGACGATCGCCATCGTGGCGCACGGCGGCGTGCTCGAGTGCGCTTACCGCGAGGCGGTCGGCATGACGCTCGACAGTCCACGCGACTTCCAGGTGAAAAATGCCAGCGTCAACCGCTTTTCGTATGCGGATGGCAAGCTGCATTTAGTGCACTGGGGAAATATCGAACACCTGAGCGCGCCCGCGATGGACGAGCTGGGCTAAGAGCCGGGCGAGCCGCCGGACGGGCTCGCCGATCCCCTGTTTTGCTGTGCTGCACAAGCGGGACGGGTTTCCAGGCGCACTGAAGTACAAAAAATAGTGCTTATTAAATAGGCAGGGAATCGGTTAAAATAGCAGGTTCCTCCGTCCATTCCAGGTTCCTCAGTGCAAATCGGCCCTCACATTCTGCGCAACAACGTTTTCGTCGCTCCCATGGCGGGCGTGACGGATCGGCCTTTCCGCCAGTTGTGCAAGCAGCTGGGTGCCGGCTATGCCGTGTCGGAGATGGCGGCGTCGAATCCGCGCCTGTGGGCCACGGAAAAAAGCTCGCGCCGCACGGACCACGAAGGCGAAATGGAGCCGAAGGCCGTGCAGATCGCCGGTGCCGATCCGCAGGACCTGGCCGACTGCGCCAAGTTCAACGTGGACCGGGGCGCGCAGATCATCGACATCAACATGGGTTGCCCCGTGAAGAAGGTGTGCAACAGCTGGTGCGGTTCGGCCCTGTTGCAAGATGAAAGCCTGGTCGAGAAGATCTTGCACGCCGTCGTCAATGCCGTCGACGTGCCCGTCACCCTGAAATTCCGCACGGGCTGGAACCGTTCCAACAAGAATGCCCTGACCATTGCCCGCATCGCGGAACAAGCGGGCATCCAGATGCTGACCTTGCACGGCCGTACGCGTGCCGACGGCTACAAGGGTGATGCCGAATATGAAACCATTGCCGCTGTGAAAGCATCGGTGGGTATCCCCGTGGTAGCCAATGGCGACATTACCAGCCCGGAAAAAGCCCGCTTTGTGCTGGATCAAACAGGCGCCGATGCCGTCATGATCGGCCGCGCGGCGCAGGGCCGGCCGTGGATTTGCCGCGAGATCGATCATTTCCTGCGCACGGGCACCTTGCTGCCGGCGCCGTACGTGGATGAAGTGCGTACCCTGATGGATGAGCATTTGCGCGCCCATTACGCGTTTTATGGCGAATTCCTCGGCGTGCGCACGGCGCGCAAGCACATCGGCTGGTACGTGAAAGACCTGGAAGGCGGCGAAGCGTTCCGTCAGCAAATGAACTTGCTGGAGTCGACGGATGCGCAATTGCTGGCCGTCGATCAATTTTTTGAGTCGCAATGGAAATTTGGCGAACGGTTACAATACCGCCTCGCCGAATCCAGTGAAAGTGGCCTGATCGATGTGATCAAACCGATGGCCACGGCAGCATGAGCAGATAGCAAGAAAGTTACGTATAAGTTACGCAGTAAGTGAAAAGCAATACAAGGGCGAGCGCCTATACAGAGCGTCATGCAATATTAATTACAACACCGAGACAAGACGGCAGCAGGCGGCCCGCATGAGCGACGCGGCAGCGGATTGTCAGGTGTTCAGCCGGTTGAAGCATACAAATGAGCAAAGAAAGCATTCAGGAAGTCGTACAGAAAAGTCTAGAAGATTACTTCAATGACCTGGGCGAACAGCAAGCATCGAATATCTATGACATGGTCGTGCTGACCGTGGAAAAGCCCATCCTGGAAGTCGTGATGACACGCGCCGATGGCAACCAGTCGCACGCCGCGCAGATGCTGGGCATCAACCGCAATACCCTGCGCAAGAAATTGCAGGAGCACGGTTTGCTGTAATGCCGGCATGCAAGTGACGCCAAGATTTGAATCCGCCGCAGCCCCGCACGGGCCTGCGCCATTCGCCAAGAACACTTAACCACCTAGCCACAGCCATGATCAAACAAGCTCTCCTCTCCGTTTCCGACAAGACCGGCGTTCTCGAATTCGCCCGCGCCCTGTCCGCCCTCGGCGTCAACCTCCTGTCCACGGGCGGCACTGCCAAATTGCTGGCAGACAACGGTGTTCCCGTGACGGAAGTTGCCGATTACACGGGTTTCCCGGAGATGCTCGATGGCCGTGTGAAGACCCTGCACCCGAAAGTGCATGGCGGTATCCTGGCGCGTCGCGATTTCCCTGAGCATATGTCGAAACTGGTCGAGCACGACATGCCGACCATCGACATGGTGGTGGTCAACCTGTACCCGTTCCAGGGCACGGTGGCCAAGGCCGATTGCACCCTGGAAGACGCGATTGAAAACATCGATATCGGCGGCCCGACCATGCTGCGCTCGGCGGCCAAGAACCACAAGGACGTGGTCGTCATCTGCGACCCGACCGACTACGACGCCGTGCTGGCGGAAATGCGCTCGGCCGACGGCAAGGCCGGCGACGTGAGCTACGACACCAAATTCATGCTGGCGAAAAAAGTCTTTGCGCACACGGCGCAATACGATGGCGCCATCACCAACTACCTGACCAGCCTGGGCCCGACGAAAGTGCACGCCGAGCGCGGCGCCTATCCGCAAATCCTGAACGTGGCATTTGAGAAAGTGCAAGACATGCGTTACGGTGAAAACCCGCACCAGAGCGCCGCTTTCTACCGCGACCTGGTCACCACCGATGGCGCGCTGGCCAACTACCGCCAGCTGCAAGGCAAGGAATTGTCGTACAACAACATCGCCGACGCCGATGCGGCCTGGGAATGCGTGAAGAGCCTGGGCGGCTTCGAGCAAAGCGCTGCCTGCGTGATCGTCAAGCACGCGAACCCGTGCGGCGTTGCCCTGGGCAAGAATGCGGCCGAAGCGTACGCGCGCGCCCTGCAGACGGACCCGACCTCGGCATTCGGCGGCATCATCGCTTTCAATACGGAACTCGATGGCGCCACCGCTGGCGAAATCGCCAAGCTGTTCGTGGAAGTGCTGATCGCGCCGTCGTTCTCCGCCGAAGCAAAACAAATTCTGTCGAGCAAGCAAAACGTGCGCATGCTGGAAATCCCGCTGGGTGCAGGCGTCAACGCCATGGACTTCAAGCGCGTCGGTGGCGGCTTGCTGGTGCAATCGCCGGACGCGAAAAACGTGGGCATCGGCGACTTGCGCGTGGTTAGCAAGCTGCAGCCAACGCCGCAGCAATTGTCGGACCTGATGTTCGCCTGGAAAGTGGCGAAATTCGTCAAGTCGAACGCCATCGTCTTCTGCGGCAATAACATGACCCTGGGCGTGGGCGCTGGCCAGATGAGCCGTATCGACTCGGCCCGCATCGCTTCGATCAAGGCACAGAACGCAGGCCTGAGCCTGACAGGTTCCGTGGTGGCGTCGGACGCCTTCTTCCCGTTCCGCGACGGCCTCGACGTCGTCGTCGACGCGGGCGCGACCTGCGTGATCCACCCGGGCGGCTCCATGCGCGACCAGGAAGTGATCGATGCGGCGGACGAGCGCGGCGTCGTGATGCTCTATACAGGCACGCGTCACTTCCGTCACTAATTTAGCCCAACGGCAAATGCCGGGGTCAGACCCGCCGGGTCTGACCCCAGATGTTGCTTGTGGGGTGAAGATGTACAAACGGCAGGCACCGGTTATTCACCGGTGCCTGCCGTATTCATTATAGAATCTGGCGATGATTATTCTTGGCATCGATCCTGGCCTGCGCACGACCGGCTTTGGGGTCATTGAAAAACACGGCAACAAGCTGCGCTATATCGCGTCGGGTACCGTCAAGACGGGTTCCGAAGGGGAATTGCCGCCGCGCCTGAAGATCATCCTGCAGGGCGTGAGCGAAATCGTGGGCACTTACCGGCCCGACTGCGCAGCCATCGAAAAAGTGTTTGTCAACGTCAACCCCCAATCGACCCTGCTGCTGGGCCAGGCGCGCGGCGCTGCCATTTGCGCGCTGGTCAATTCCGACCTGTCGGTGGCCGAGTACACGGCGCTGCAGGTGAAGCAGGCCGTCACGGGCCATGGCAAGGCGGCCAAGGAACAGGTGCAGGAAATGGTGTCGCGCCTGCTGTCCTTGCCCGGCTTGCCCGGCACGGATGCGGCCGATGCCCTGGGCGTGGCCATTTGCCACGCCAACAGCGTCGATGCGCTGGCCATGCTCGGCGCACTGGCGCCCCAGCTGCAGGGCTTGCGCATGAAGCGCGGCCGCCTGGTGGGCTAGGTTGCCAACTTGGCCCTCACATATCAATAGAAACAACGATACACAACATTAGGAACACGCGATGATAGGCCGTCTCTCCGGTATTTTGCTTGAAAAGAATCCGCCACAATTGCTGGTCGATTGCCAGGGCGTCGGCTATGAAGTCGACGTGCCGATGAGCACCTTTTACAACCTGCCCCACGTGGGCGAAAAAGTCGTGCTGTTTACGCACCAGGCCATCCGCGAAGATGCGCATCTGCTGTTTGGCTTCGGCAATGCGGCCGAGCGGGCCGTGTTCCGCCAGTTGATCAAGATCACGGGCGTGGGCGCGCGCATGGCGCTGTCGATTCTCTCGGGCATGACGATTGCCGACCTGGCGCAAGCGATCACCCTGCAGGATTCGGGCCGCCTGGTGAAAGTACCGGGCATCGGCAAGAAGACGGCGGAACGCCTGCTGCTGGAATTGAAGGGCAAGCTGGGCGCCGATATCGGTGCCGGCGGCGCGCACGCGGCGCCCGATGCGCAATCGGATATCCTCAACGCGCTGGTCGCGCTCGGCTATTCGGACAAGGAAGCGCTGGCGGCCGTAAAAAACGTGCCGGCCGGCAGCGGCGTGTCCGATGGCATCAAACTGGCGCTGAAAGCGCTGTCGAAAGGCTGATAAGGCATGAGCATCCAGACCGACAGCTTCACGGAACAGCGCATCATCGACGCGGCGCCCATCTCGCACAACGAAGAGGCGATCGAACGGGCACTGCGCCCCAAGCAGCTCGACGAGTATGTGGGCCAGGAAAAGATCCGCGACCAGCTCGAGATCTTCATCACGGCTGCGCGCCAGCGCAAGGAAGCGCTCGACCACACCTTGCTGTTCGGCCCGCCTGGCCTGGGCAAGACGACCCTGGCGCACATCATTGCGCGCGAAATGGGCGTCAATTTGCGCCAGACGTCCGGTCCCGTGCTCGAGCGTCCGGGCGACCTGGCGGCGATCCTGACGAACCTGGAAGCGAACGACGTCCTGTTCATCGATGAAATCCACCGCCTGTCGCCCGTCGTCGAAGAGATCCTGTATCCGGCGCTTGAGGATTATCAAATCGATATCATGATCGGCGAAGGCCCGGCCGCCCGTTCCGTGAAACTCGACCTGCAGCCGTTTACATTGGTGGGCGCCACCACGCGCGCCGGCATGCTGACCAATCCGCTGCGCGACCGCTTCGGCATCGTGGCCCGCCTCGAGTTCTACAACACGGGCGAGCTGACGAAGATCGTCACGCGCAGCGCCGCCTTGCTGAAGGCGCCGATCGACCCGGAAGGCGCGCATGAGATCGCCCAGCGCGCGCGCGGCACGCCCCGCATCGCCAACCGCCTGCTGCGCCGCGTGCGCGACTTCGCGGAAGTCAAAAGCAATGGCGAGATCACCAAGGTGGTGGCCGACCGCGCGCTGGCCATGCTCGACGTCGATTCCGTGGGCTTCGACGTGATGGACCGCAAGTTGCTCGAAGCCGTGCTGTTCAAGTTCGGCGGCGGCCCCGTGGGTATCGGCAACCTGGCGGCGGCCATCGGCGAAGCGGCCGATACCATCGAAGACGTGCTGGAACCGTATCTGATCCAGCAAGGCTTCTTGCAGCGCACGCCGCGCGGCAGGGTCGCCACGCCGGCCGCGTATCTGCACTTCGGCGTCAGCGCGCCGCGCATGGGCCCCAGCGGCGAAGCGTGGGAATTGTGATGGCGGAAGGAAGCCAGCAGACCGCGCCGGGGATGCAGATCTGGATCGACGCCGATGCCTGTCCCGTCGTCATCAAGGAAATCCTGTACCGCGTGGCAGACCGCCTGGAGCTGCCGCTCACGCTGGTGGCCAACCAGGGCTTGCGCGTGCCGCCCTCGCGTTTCATCCGCACCGTGCAAGTGCCGTCCGGCGCCGACGTGGCGGACCAGGAAATCGTGCGCCTGCTTAATCCGGGCGACCTGGTCATCACGGGCGACATCCCGCTGGCTTCCGACGTGTTGAAGAAGGGCGGCTTTGCCCTGAACCCGCGCGGCGAGTTCTATACGCAGGACAATATCGCCCAGCAACTGACGATGCGCGCCTTCATGGAAGAATTGCGCAGCGGCGGCGTGGATACGGGCGGCCCGGCCGCCTTCAGCCAGTCGGACCGGCAACAGTTTGCCAACAGCCTGGACCGGCATTTGAGCAAGCATCACCGCAAGCCGGCGTAAAGCGGCAGGCGAAAAAAAACCGGCGCAAGCCGGTTTTTTTACAGGTGCGTACAAGTTAGCGTGAGACTTTTCTCGTGCCCACCACTTCCACCGTCACGCGGCGGTTCTTGGCGCGGCCGGCGGCGCTCGCGTTGTCGGCCACGGGCTGCGTTTCTCCCTTGCCTTCCGTGTAGACGCGGTTCGTTTCCACGCCTTGCGCCACCAGGTAAGCCTTGACGGCTTCGGCGCGGCGCTGCGACAGTTTCTGGTTGTAGGCGTCGGAGCCGATGGCATCCGTATGGCCGACCGTGACGATCACTTCCAGGTCCATGCCGTTCAACTGGCCCAGCAGCTGGTCCAGCGCCGCCTTGCCTTGCGGCTTCAGCGTCGATTGATCGAAATCAAACAATGCTTCCGAGGCAAACGACACTTTTTCCGCGACAGGCACTGGCGCCGGTGCGGCGACGGTGACGGGAGCCGGCATGGCGACGACGGGAGCGGCTTCGGGCGCCGGCTGGTAGGCGGGCGTGGCGCTGGCGGGACGGCCCAGTTTATACACGAGGCTGACGGAATACAGGTCCGCATCGCCGCGGTTGCCCACGGCGTCGTTCAGGCGGTAGCGCTCCACTTCGCCGCGCAAGGCCAGCGCTTCGCTGAACTTGTATTCGAGGCCCAGGCCCAGCTTGGCGTTGAGCTTGCGCTCGCTGGCATGCGTGTTGGCCGAACCCAGCAGGCGGTTGCCGCTGAACTCCGTATTTGTCTTGGTGTAGTGCATGCCGACCCGGCCCAGCAAGGACAGCCGTTGCGACAGCGGCAGCTGGCCCAGCAAGTCCAGGTTCACGCCGCGAAAGGCCGCTTGTCCGTTCAGCACGCCATTGCCGCTGGTGGTCGAGCGGAAGTCGAACTTGCCCAGGTCAAAGTAGCCTGCTTCCACGGCGAAATACTGGTTCAGTTGTCGGCCGACAAACAATTTGTAGCCCGTGTCGCGCTGGTCCTTGTTGAACGCGGTGACGGTTTCGCCATTCGCGGCCAGGCTGGCGCGCAGGCGCGGTTCGTCGATGGTGGCGCGCGACTGGCCTACGCCCGCGCCGAGGTACCAGGCGCTGTTGGCCCAGTCCGGGTTGATGAAGCTGTTGTCCTGCGCCTGCGCCGCCTGGCTTGCCAGCAAGGCGCCGGCCATCACGCTCAGGGCGCCCAGTGTGTGTGCGATAGTCATGGTCATGTCCTGTTATTTGGTGATCTGGTTGTTGCGCAGGGTAACGGCAGCTGCCGTCAGCACGCGGCCGTTGAGCAGGGTCGTGTTGTCGCCCACCGTGATGGCGGCCGACTGGCCCAGGATGTTGCCCTTGAAGACGCTGTTGGCGCCCAGGGTGGTGGGGCCGACGGGCAGCCAGCTGACGTTGTCGGCCGTGGCGCCATTGTTCAGGGCCACCACCGAATTGACGGTCGAATCGAGCGTCAATGCCGTGCGGAAGATGTACACGCCGGGACCGTTCAGGGTCAGGGTGCCCGTGATGCTGATGGCGCCCGCATAGCAATACACGCCGGGGCCGAAGGTCTGGCCGCCCAGGTCGATGCCGCCGGCAAAGCTGACGTCGCAGGTCCGGCTATTGCCATCCGTGATCGCCGCTTGCAAATCCGTCATGGCGCCGGCCAGGATGGCGCCTGATTTGTAATTGCTAAAGCCGGCCGCCTGGGTCGGATCGACCGTTTGCGATGGCGCGCCCACGTCGCCCGTGATCAGGGTGGTGCCGCCCGAATTGTTCGTGATGGACGTGCCGGCCAGCACGCCGAATGGCGCCGCGCGGCCCAGAATGATCGGGTTCAGGACGGGCGGGATGAGCACTGCCGTGACGGTCAGCAGCGCGCTGCCCGACTGGCCGCCAGCCGTGGCGGTGATGTTGCTGGTGCCGGCGATCCCCGTGGCGACGCCCGTGTTCAGCACCGTGGCATTGGCGACCGTAGCCGACGTCCAGGCGGCGCTGTTGGTGACGATGGCGTTCGAGCTGTCCGAGTACGTTGCCGTGGCAATGAATTGCTGCTGTGCACCGACAGCGACGCTGGCCGTGGCGGGCGTGACGGCGATGCTGACCAGGGTGAGGGCAGGCACGGTGACGGTGGTGCTGGCCGTCTTGCCGTTGAAGCTGGCATTCATGACGCTGCTGCCAAAGGCAACGCCGGTGACCAGGCCGCCGCTGGCGACGGTGGCGAAAGCGGGCGTGGCGGCAACAAAGCTGCTGCCGGTCGTGACGTCGACGGTGCTGCCATCCGAATACGTGGCCAGGACGGCCAGCTGGCGCGTGGCGGCGACGGCAATGACGGGGTTTTGCGGCGTGACGGCGATGGACAGCAAGGTTGCCGGCGTGACGGTCAATACCGTGCTGGCCGTGAGCGTGCCCGTGGTGGCCGTGACCTGCGTGTTGCCGGCAACCTTGCCCAGGGCCAGGCCGGTGGCGGCGATGCTGGCCGTGGCGGGGCTGGCGGAGGCAAAGGCCGACATGGCCGTGACGTCGCGCGTGGCGCCGTCGCTGAAGCTGCCGCTGACCGTGAATTGCTGCGTTGCGCCGATGGCGATGGATGGCGTGAGCGGCGTGATGGCAATCGCCGTCAGCGTGGCGGGCGAGACGGTCAACTGGACCGCCGCGCTCTTGCCGCCGAACGCGGCAGCGATGGTCGAGGTGCCGGCAGCAATGCCGGTGCTCAGGCCGGTGGCGGCATTGACGGTCGCGCTGGCCGGCGTGGCCGACGTCCAGGCCGCCTTGGCGCTGACGTCTTGCGCGGAGCCGTCGCTATACGTGGCGATGGCCGTGAATTGCTGGCCGGCACCGATGGCGACCGTTGCCGTGGCGGGCGTGACGGCCAGGCTGGACAAGGTGGCAGCCGGCACGCCGAGGATGGGATCGCGTCCCTGGTCGCCGCCGCCGCAACCGGCCAGGGCGGCCATGGCCAGCAAACCTGCCGAGACGAGCAGCGGGTTCAGATATCGCTTGAAGAGATTCATATGGTTCCTTTGTGCATGGCAATCATTGCCGGGCATCCGCGGATGAGGTCATCCGGCAGAGCCATGCCGCCCTTCGCTACAGGGCGATGGCGTCACAGGCATGCACTATTTCATTTAGGAAACTTCAAGTATGTTCGGTGGCGCGCATAGCTTGCCTTGGCGTGGAAATAGGCGGAAAGGAGAGGCGTTCGGCCTCGATAACAACAGGTTTGCCGCTTGGGAGACGTAAAAAAGCCGGCGCAGGGCCGGCTTCGGTGGGCAGGGCGTGTGCTGCCTATTCTTCGCGCACCCACGTCTGCGAGCGGCCGAACATCGGCACGCCCACATAGCCGCGCACTTGCAGCTTGGTGCCGCCTTCGATCAGTTCGGCCTTGCTCTTGTAGACCTTGCCGCTGGCCGGGTCCGTGATTTCGCCGCCCGTCCATTCCTTGCCGTCATATTTCAGGCCGGACAGGATCACCAAGCCGATGATGGGCTGGTCCTTGTTGGCGCCCGTGCACTTGTCGCACTTGGGATTCTGGTCTTCAGTAGGGCCGCGGAACAGCTTTTCGATCTTGCCTTGCAAGACGCCGTTGTTTTCCGTGATGACGACGAGGGATTTTGGCTTGCCGCTGGCATCGTCGATGGTTTTCCACGTGCCGACAGGGGTGTAGTTGCCGTCGCGCGCGGCGGCGCTGCCGGCGATGGCCAGGGCGGCCACCAATACGCTTGCTTTGAATATTGTATGCATCGCTAGTCTCCAATGGTTTTTTTTGATCGGGGCACGAACAGTGTATATACCAAGGCAAGACCAGCAGTGCTGCGCGGCGTCACGGATGACGCCGCGCAATTCTTCCAAACTTGCCTTATGCGCTGGCTAGTTTAGCAAACTGTTCGCGCAGTTTTTCAATTGTCGCCGAAAAACTGAGCAAACGCTCGTTTTCTTGCGCAACGATGGCGGCCGGGGCGCGCGCGACGAAGCTTTCATTGCCCAATTTGCTGTTGACCTTGGCAATTTCCGCTTCGATGCGGGCGATTTCCTTGCCCAGGCGCTCGCGTTCGGCAGCCACGTCGATTTCCACTTTCAGCATCAGCTTGGTGGTGCCGACGATGGCGACGGCCGCTGGCGAGTCCGGCAACGCATCGACGATCTGCACCTCGGCCAGCTTGCCCAGCGACTGGATGTACGGTGCGTACGAGGCCAGCGCTGCTTTCTCGCTGGCATTGCCCGCTTCGACGATCAGCGGCACGCGCACGGATGGCGAGATCTGCATTTCGCCACGCAGGTTGCGCGTGGCGTCCGTCAAGGCTTTCAGCTGCTGCATCCACGCTTCGGCCGACTCGTCGATCTTGTCGGTGTTGGCGATCGGATACGGCTGCATCATGATCGAATCACCCTCGGCCTTGAGTGTCTTGCCGGCCAATGGCGCCACCGTCTGCCACAGCGCTTCCGTGACGAACGGGATGATCGGGTGGGCCAGGCGCAGCACCACTTCCAGCACGCGCAGCAGGGTGTGGCGGGTGGCGCGCTGCTGGCCTTCCGTGCCCTGTTGCACTTGCACCTTGGCTACTTCCAGGTACCAGTCGCAATACTCGTCCCACACGAATTTGTAGATGGTGGCGGCGATATTGTCGAAACGGAAGTCTTCAAAGCCCTTGGCCACGTCCAGTTCCGCTTTTTGCAACAAGGAAATGATCCACTTGTCGGCCTGCGACAGGTCGGCGTCGTTTGGCGTGCAATCCTTGCCTTCCGTATTCATCATGACGAAACGGGTGGCGTTCCACATCTTGTTGCAGAAGTTGCGGTAGCCTTCGCAGCGGCCCAGGTCGAAATTGATGTTGCGGCCCAGCGACGCATAGCTGGCCATGGTGAAGCGCACGGCGTCCGTGCCGTAGGCGGAAATGCCTTCCGGGAATTCCTTGCGCGTCGCCTTGGTGATCTTTTCCGCGTCGCGCGGGTTCATCAGGCCCGTCGTGCGCTTGACGATCAAGCCTTCCAGGTCGATGCCATCGATCAGGTCGATCGGGTCCAGGGTGTTGCCTTTGGACTTGGACATCTTCTGTCCCGTCGAATCGCGCACGAGGCCGTGCACGTAGACGGTTTCAAACGGTACCTTGCCCGTGAAGTGCGCCGTCATCATGACCATGCGCGCGACCCAGAAGAAGATGATGTCGAAACCCGTCACCAGCACGGACGAGGGCAGGAAGGCCTTCATGTCCGGCGTTTCTTCAGGCCAACCCATGGTCGAGAACGGCACCAGCGCCGACGAGAACCACGTGTCGAGCACGTCGTCGTCGCGCTTCAGCGGACCCGTGCTGCCGGCAGCCAGGGCTTTCGCTTCCGCTTCGGCTTGCGTCTTAGCAACAAAGATATTGCCCTTGTCGTCGTACCAGGCGGGGATTTGATGGCCCCACCACAGCTGGCGCGAGATGCACCAGTCCTGGATGTTGTTGAGCCACTGGTTGTAGGTGGTGCTCCAGTTTTCCGGCACGAACTTGATTTCGCCGCTGGCGACCTTGTCCAGCGCCGTTTCGGCGATCGACTTGCCTGGGAAGAAAGTGCCTTCCGGGGCCGGCTTGCTCATGGCGACAAACCATTGGTCCGTCAGCATCGGCTCGATGACGACGCCCGTGCGGTCGCCGCGCGGCACCATCAGTTTGTGGGGCTTGACTTGCTCGAGCAAGCCTTGCGCGTCCAGGTCGGCCACGATCTGCTTGCGCGCGGCGAAGCGGTCCATGCCGCGGTAGGCCTCGGGCGCATCGTCCGTGATCTTCGCGTCCAGGGTCAGGATGACGATCTGCGCCAGTTTGTGGCGCTGGCCCACGGCGTAATCGTTCATGTCATGCGCTGGGGTGATCTTGACGCAGCCCGTGCCGAATTCCTTGTCGACGTATTCGTCGGCGATGATGGGGATTTCGCGGTCCGTCAGCGGCAGTTTCAGCATCTTGCCCACCAGCGGCAGGTAGCGTTCGTCCGTCGGATCGACGGCCACGGCCACGTCGCCCAGCATGGTTTCAGGACGGGTGGTGGCCACCGTCAGGAAGCCGCTGCCGTCGGCCAGCGGGTACTTGATGTACCACATGGAACCGTCTTCTTCCTCGGACACCACTTCCAGGTCGGACACGGCCGTGCCCAGCACGGGGTCCCAGTTGACGAGGCGCTTGCCGCGGTAGATCAAGCCCTGTTCGAACAGGCGCACGAAGACGTCGGTGACGACTTTCGAGCGTGGCTCGTCCATCGTGAAGTATTCGCGCTGCCAGTCGGCCGAGGCGCCCAGGCGGCGCATCTGGCCGGTGATGATGGAACCGGATTTTTCTTTCCATTCCCACACTTTTTCCACGAATTTCTCGCGGCCCAGGTCATGGCGCGAAATCTTTTGCGCGTCCAGTTGGCGTTGCACGACGATTTGCGTGGCGATGCCCGCGTGGTCGGTGCCGGGAATCCAGGCCGTGTTGTGGCCCAGCATGCGATGGTAGCGGGTCAGGCCATCCATGATGGTCTGGTTGAACGCATGGCCCATGTGCAGGGTGCCGGTGACGTTCGGCGGCGGCAACTGGATGCTGAAGGAAGGTTTTCCCGCATCGAGGGTGGCGGTAAAGTAACCGCGCTGTTCCCACTCGGTGCGCCAGAATTGTTCAATGTCGGCGGGCTCGAAAGACTTGGCTAATTCCATGATTTGGCGTGTGATTGGCAAAAGGAACCATTATAGATGACGCGGCATCGCCTGCACCGTGGCAACAGCCATTTTTCAGTGTTTTGGCGGCTTGCAGGGCCATCGCCGGGCAAGGGAACGGGGGTAAAACAGCTGACGATGTTATAATGTCGGCCTCGGCGCCTCCTGCCTCATCTTCGCGGACGGCGCCAGCGGACGCAGTTTTATCCAACTCCCGTCTGCGTCACAAGGCCAGCGCATCTGCGATGCCAGCCATTTCAGTGCGTCCCCTGCGGGCCGGGCGCCTGAGCCACGCGCACCGCCAGCGGTGCACCATTCACGGCGGACTCGCGCGCGCCATCGTTCACCGGCCGCGCCGCCACAGCTTAGCCAGGAATGTTGTTATCTGGCCAGTCGTCTTTCGATACGGCATTGATCCACGGCGCGCCCTGCCGCCTGTGGCTATGCCATGGCCGCACGCTTTCCCGGTTTTGCCTGCATAAGGAAAACCATCATGAAAAAAATCTGTCTCGCATTCGCCACCCTGGGCGCCTTGCCCGCCGTCCACGCCCAGTCGTCCGTCGATATGTATGGTTTGATGGACGCGGCCCTGGTGCAGGAACGCGGCATCAGCAAGCTCACCAGTGGCGTATCGGCCGGCTCGCGCCTGGGCTTGCGCGGCACGGAGTCGCTGGGCGATGGCTGGCAAGCCGTGTTCACCCTGGAAGCGGGCGTGCAGGGCGATACGGGCCGCTCGGACCAGGCCGGCCAATTGTTCGGCCGCCAGGCCTTTGTCGGCCTCAATAGCCCGCTGGGCATGCTGACCGTGGGCCGCCAGTACAATCTGCAAAGCCAGGCGCTGACGGACGTGGCCGACCCCTTCGAGGGCGGCATGGCGGGCGCCTCGACCAACCTGGCTGGCTATTCGGCCACGCGCATCGACAATACCGTGCGCTACACGTCGCCCGAGCTGCGCGGCGTCACGGCCACCGTCATGTACGGTTTTGGCGAACACACGGGCGTTGCGGCAGATCAGCGTTCGCTGGGCCTGGCCCTCGGCTATGTCAACGGTCCGCTGACCCTGCGCCTGGCGCGCCAGAGCCGTGGCGGCGACGTCGGCAAGGCCGACGTCAACAACACCATTCTGGCCGGTAACTACAACTTCGGCGTGGCCACGGCGTTTGCCGGCTATGGCCGCAACACGGGCGACGGCAGTACCATGTTCTTTGCCGAAAATCCGTATGGCGCGGCGCAGGCGCCGGCCCAGTCCACCGACAGCCGCGACGCCATCGTTGGCGTGTCCGTGCCGCTGGGCGCGACGACCTTGCTGGCTTCGTTCATCCACAAGGATGACCGCAATGCGGCCAACCGCGACGCGCAGCAGCTGGCCATCGGCGCCACGTATGCCTTGTCCAAGCGCAGCAAGCTGTATGTTGCCTACGCGCATATCCGCAACCGCAACGACGCCGCCTACATGGTGGGCAACGCCACGGAAGTGGGCACGGGCAACCGCGCGCTGAACATCGGCTTGCGCCACGCCTTCTAAGCCGGCAGCAGTTTTCTCTCCAGCAGCAGTTCTTCGAAGGCGGCGGCGGTCAGGGGGCGGCTGAACAGGTAGCCCTGCATCTGGTCGCAGCCGTGCTCGCGCAGGAAGGCCAGCTGCTGCGCCGTTTCCACGCCTTCCGCAATCACTTTCAGGCGCAGGCTGTGCGCCAGCGAAATGATGGCGCGCACGATGGCTGCGTCGTCGCCGTGCGCGATGTCGCTGACGAAAGACTTGTCGATTTTCAGCACGTCGATGGGGAAATGCCGCAGGTAGGCCAGGCTGGAATAGCCGGTGCCGAAGTCGTCGATCGACAGTTGCACGCCCAGCGCCTTGAGGTTGGCCATGATGGATGTGGCTTGCTCCACGTCATGCATGACCATGCTTTCAGTCAATTCCAATTCCAGATGGACGGCAGCGAGCCCCGTTGCGGCCAGCGCCTGCGCCACCGCGTGCAGCAGGTTCTTTTGCTTGAATTGCCGCGCCGACAGATTGACAGCCAGGCGCAGCGGGCCATGGCCCGCCAGTTGCCAGGCGCGCGCCTGGCCGCATGCCGTGTGCAGGGCCCAGTCGCCGATGGGGATGATCAAGCCCATTTCCTCGGCCAGGCCGATGAAGCTGGCCGGCGGAATCCGTCCCAGCTGCGGGTGGGTCCAGCGCAGCAGCGCTTCCATGCCCACCACTGCGCCGCTGGCCAGATCCAGCTGGGGCTGGTATTCGAGGTGGAACTGCCCCCGTTCCAGGGCGTGGCGCAGCTCGCTTTCCAGTCCCAGCCGCTCCAGGGTGCCCGCATTCATGCTTGCGGCATAGAATTGCCAGTGGCCCCGTCCCTGTTCCTTGGCGCGGTACATGGCGATGTCGGCATGCTTGATCAAGGTGTCGGCATCCTGGCCATCGTCGGGATACACGGCCACGCCCATGCAGCAACTGAGGATGAATTCGTACTCGCCCAGCTGCAGCGGCTGGGCCACGGCGTCGAGGATGCGCTGCAGGGTGGCCGCGCCCGGTTCGCCGCCGCCATGCTGGGGCAGCAGCAGCACGAATTCGTCGCCGCCCAGGCGCGCCACCGTGTCGACTTCGCGCGTGGCGTCGCGCAGCCGTTCGGCCACGTTTTTCAGCACGCTGTCGCCCGCATCGTGTCCCAGGGTATCGTTGACGAATTTAAAGCGGTCGAGGTCGATGAAGACCACCCACAGGGGCAGGCCGCTGCGCCGCGTCACGGCCATCGCCTGGTCCAGCCGTTCGCGCAGCAGGGCCCGGTTAGCCAGGCCTGTGAGGATATCGTGCCTGGCCTGGAATTCCATCTCCTGTTCGAAGCGCATGACGGTGCTGATGTCGTATTGCGCCACGACAAAGTGGCTGACGGGGCCATTGCCATCGTCGCGCACGGGCGCGACGAACAGCTCGCTCCAGTAGCAGCTGCCATCCTTGCGGAAATTGCGCACGATGGCCTTGCCTTCGCGCTGCTCGCGCAGGGCCGCCGCAATGGCGTGCATGTCTTGCCGGCCTTGCTCCGGTCCCTGCAAGTCTTCCAGGCGCTGGCCGATCACTTCGCCGGCCGCATAGCCGGTGATGCGCTCGAAGGCGGGATTGACGTACTCGATCAGGTAGCCGGGCGCATCGGCGCTGCACAGGATGATGGCATTGGCCGACACTTCGATGATGCGTTCGCGCAAGCGCAGCGATTTTTCATTGTGCATGCGCGCGGCGATGTCTTCGGACAGGCGCAGATTGGCAAATTGCAGCGCCGCCGTGCGTTCGCCCGTGATGCGGGCAATTACGCTGTTGCGTGACACCAGCTGATACACATACGCGGCCGCCAGCAGGCTAGACAGGATTCCGCCCAGCAGCACGTACAGCGAGCCGCGGCGGTTGGCATCCAGGCCCATGCCGTTGGCGGGCAGCAGGGCGGCGCCCAAGGTGTGCCCGCTGGCGTGGTATTGCAGCAGCAGCCGCGTGCTTTCCGCTTCGATCTGGCGTGCCGAGGCGTAGCACAGGGCCGTCAGGCACAGCCCGAACGCCAGGGTGAGCAGGGCCGAGGTGGAAACGGAAATGGAGATGCGTTTGAAGAATGATTGCATGATGGCGTCCGGTGGCAGCGCCCGCGCCGATCCGTGATCCGTGATCCGGCAGCCCTGGCAGTGATGGACTGTAGGGCGCGGGGCAAAGCAGCGTCCGTTCGCTACCGAACGGACGGCCATGCCAGCAGGAAATATAGTCGCGGCATTGTACAGCGCTGTGTTACGCTGCTGCACATGGCGGCCCTCGTTCGGACGTCTCCCATCTATCCCCTAGCTGACGACTGGAAACCAGGAATCCTGCCCATGTCGAGTCCGCATGCCCAGCTGCACAACCCGAATCAAAACCATTTGCTCGCCGCCATGCTCGACGCCGATTTCGCGCGCCTGGCCCCGTACCTGGAGCAAGTCTCCATGCTGCTCGGCGACGTGATCTACGATTCGGGCGACAAGCTGCAGCATGTGTATTTCCCCACCACGGCCATCGTTTCCCTGCATTACCTGCTGGAAAACGGCGGCTCGTCCGAGATCGCCGGCGTGGGCAATGAAGGCGTGGTGGGCGTGTCGCTGTTTATGGGCGGCAATTCGACTCCCAGCCGCGCCGTCGTGCAGACGGGCGGCGTCGGCTACCGCCTGAAGGCCCACCTGCTGATGGAGGAATTCGACCGCGCCGGTCCCGTCATGCGTTTGCTGCTGCGCTATACGCAAGCGCTGATCACGCAAATGTCGCAGACGGCCGTGTGCAACCGCCACCATACGGTAGAGCAGCAGCTGTGCCGCTGGCTGCTGCTGACCATGGACCGTTTGCCGAACCGCGAACTGACCATGACGCAGGAACTGATCGCCAATATGCTGGGCGTGCGCCGCGAAGGCGTGACGGAAGCGGCCGGGCGCTTGCAGCAGCGGGGCTTCATCAGCTACCGGCGCGGCCATATCTCCGTGCTGGACCGCGCGGGCCTCGAAGGCCATGTGTGCGAATGCTATGGCGTGGTCAAGAAGGAATTCGCGCGCCTGCTGTCGGACGTGCGCCAGCGCCAAACGTCCTGAACACCGCACCTTCCCCTATTCCGTCCTTACCGCCCAGGCTAGCTCATGCAATCTGTCGAAAAAAATCCCTCCCGCGCCCCGTCGCGCTGGCCCATGGCGCTGGCGTTTTCGTTCAGCGCCATCGTGCTGCTGGCCGTGGGCTTGCTGGCCTGGCGCGCGCCGTTCGAAACGGCGTGCGTCATCGACACGCTGGTATTCTTGCTGCTGATGCTGCTGGTGGCGCTGTACCGGCGCACGGTGGCGGCCAGCCTGCCGCGCCAGCTGCTCAAGGCGGGCGCCTTGCAGGATGCGATTTTCAACAGCGCCAATTTCTCCTGCATCGCCACCGATGCGCAAGGCGTGATCCAGATTTTCAATGTGGGCGCCGAACGCATGCTCGGCTATGCCGCCAGCGACGTGGTCGACAAGCTGACGCCGGCCGGCATTTCTGACGCGCAAGAAATCATCGCGCGCGCGGCCGCCCTCAGCGCTGAACTCGACACCGTCATCACGCCCGGCGTGGAAGCGCTCGTGTTCAAGGCCACGCGCGGCATCGAAGACATCTACGAATTGACCTACATCCGCAAGGATGGCAGCCGCTTCCCCGCCATCGTCTCCGTGACGGCCTTGCGCGACGCGCAGAACAAGGTCATCGGCTACCTGCTGATCGGCACGGACAATACGGCGCGCAAGCAGGTCGAGGCGGAACAGGCGCTGCTGGACCAGCGCCTGCAGGAACAGCAGGCGTACACGCGCTCGCTTGTCGAGACCAACAATGCCGAGCTGAAAAAGGCGCGCCAGGTGGCGGAAAAGGCCAACCGCGCCAAGTCCGAATTCCTGTCGAGCATGAGCCATGAATTGCGCACGCCCTTGAACGCCGTGCTGGGCTTTGCCCAGCTGATGGCGTCCGACGTGCCGCCGCCCAGCCCGCCGCAGCAGCGCTCGATCGAGCAAATTCTCAAGGGCGGCTGGTATCTCTTGCGTTTGATCAATGAAATCCTCGACCTGGCCATGATCGAGTCGGGCAAGGTGACCCTGTCGCAGGAAGCGATGTCCTTGCTCGACGTACTGCAGGATTGCCAGGCGATGATCGCGCCGCAGGCGGAAAAGCGGGGCATCTCCATGCAGTTTCCCCGCTGCGGCCAGGCTTTCTATGTGCATGCGGACCGCACGCGCGTGAAGCAGGTGATGGTCAACCTGCTGTCGAACGCCATCAAGTACAACCAGGGCGGCGGCACCGTCACCGTCGAATGCAGCCGGCACGGCGACAGGGTGCGGGTCAGCGTGCGCGACAGCGGCGCCGGCCTGAATGCCGAACAGATGAGTCAATTGTTCCAGCCTTTCAACCGCCTGGGACAGGAAAACAGCACGGAAGAGGGCACCGGTATCGGCCTCGTCGTCACCAAGCAGCTGGTCGAACTGATGGGCGGCGCCATCGGCGTCGACAGCACGGTGGGCGTGGGCACGACCTTCTGGTTCGAGCTGGCCGCCAGCAATGCACCGTCGCTGGTGCTGGGCGAGGGCAATGCCTTGCCGCAGGTGCAAGAGCCGCAGGAAAGCCAGCGCACCTTGCTGTACGTGGAAGACAATCCCGCCAACCTGGCGCTGGTGGAACAATTGATCGCCCGCCGCAGCGACCTGAAACTGCTGACGGCCATCGATGCGCACCTGGGCATCGACCTGGCGCGCACGTATCAACCGGACGTGATCTTGATGGATATCAACCTGCCCGGCATCAGCGGCTACGGCGCCCTGCATATCCTGCACGACGATCCGCTGACCCGCCACATTCCCGTGATGGCCCTGTCGGCCAACGCCGTGCCGCGCGACATCGAGAAAGGCCTGGAGGCGGGCTTCTTCCGCTATCTGACCAAGCCCATCAAGGTCGTCGAATTCATGGATGCGCTCGACGTGGCCCTGCACCATGCGGCCGCGCACGGCCTGGCCGACGACAATCATGCAGTACGCTAATTCAGCACTCAATTTTAGGAATACCGCCATGCTTCAAGCCACCGAGATCCTGAACGCCAGCATCCTCATCGTCGATGACCAGGAGGCCAACGTCATGCTGCTCGAACAGGTGCTGCGCAATGCCGGCTATACGCGCATCACGTCCACCATGGACCCGCAAGCCGTGCGCGCGCTGCACCAGGAGCACCGCTACGACCTGATCCTGCTCGACTTGCAGATGCCGGAAATGGACGGCTTTGAAGTCATGGAAGGCTTGCGCGACATCGAGGCGGGCAGCTACCTGCCCGTGCTGGTGATCACGGCCCAGCCCGGCCACAAGCTGCGCGCGCTGCAGGCGGGCGCCAAGGATTTCGTCAGCAAGCCCTTCGACCTGGTGGAAGTCAAAACGCGCATCCACAACATGCTGGAAGTGCGATTGCTGTACCGCAAGCTGGCCGAGTACAACAAGTCGCTGGAACAGATGGTGGAAGAGCGCACGGCGGAGTTGCGCGAAAGCGAAGCGCGTTTCCAGCGCTTCACGGAACTGTCGTCCGACTGGTACTGGGAACAGGATGCGCAGGGCAATCTGACGCGTTTTTCCGGCCCCGTGGCCGAGATGCTGGGCATCGGCAGCGAGGAAGAACCGCAGCGCTGGAACGCCACCGAACGCGCGCTGCTCGACGCCAAGATTGCCGCGCGCGAACCGTTTCTCGACTTCATCTACAGCCGCGCCAACCTGGACGGCAGCACGCAATATCTGCAGGTCAGCGGCGAACCGATGTTCGACAATGGCAGCCGCTTCATCGGCTACCGGGGCATCGGTCTCGACGTCACGGAGCGCTTGCGCGCTGTTTGATTTCGCATGATTTATACTGGGTGCATCGATACTGACCAGGAAAAATCATGACTGACAAATCTCCCTCCTACTGGTTCCCCGCCAAGACCTATGGCTGGGGCTGGGGCTTGCCCATCACCTGGCAGGGCTGGCTGGTGTTCCTGGCCGCGCTGGCGCTGTTTGCCTGCGGCGCCTTCCTGTTTCCGCCTCAAACCATGCTGGTCGGCTACATCGTCTATGAAGTGGCCATCGTTGCCGTGCTCATTTTCATCTGCCAGCTGAAGGGCGAACCGACCAGCTGGCGCTGGGGCAAGAAGAAATAAACGCGATGGCATCTGTTGCATTGCAGCAGATGCGCAAAGACGACACCTGCAAGAAATCATCTGGCCACGCGGCGTGAACCGCGTATAATTGGCTCGCTGCCGCAAGGCGGCAAACGCTAGGGGTCCTGCCTTTCGCTGTGGAAACACGGTGCAAGCGCGGGTGAGAAATACCCTCCGAACCTGATCTGGATAATGCCAGCGAAGGGAAGCTTTAGGATGACTGCACCCCGCTTTTCCGCGTGCATAATTCCGAACCTCCTTAGCTGGCTCCAGGCTTAAAAATAGTCTAGCCAAGGAGCCAAAATGAACGCCAATCCGAAATTCCTCTCCGCCACCGCCACGGTCGACGAAGCCGCCATCGCGCCGCTGCCCAATTCGCGCAAGATCTACGTGCAAGGCAGCCGTCCCGACATCCGCGTGCCCATGCGCGAGATCAGCCAGTCCGACACGGAAGCGTCGTTCGGCGGCGAAAAGAATCCCCCCATTTACGTCTACGATACCTCCGGCCCGTACACGGACCCGGACGTGCAGATCGACATCCGCTCAGGTCTCGATACGCCGCGCCTGCCATGGATCGCCGAGCGTGCCGACACGGAGGAACTGGCCGGCCCCACGTCCGACTACGGCATCGCCCGCCTGGCGGACCCCAAGCTGGCCGAGCTGCGCTTTAATCTGCACCGCAAGCCGCGCCGCGCCATCGCCGGCAAGAACGTGACGCAAATGCATTACGCGCGCCAAGGCATCATCACGCCGGAAATGGAATTCGTCGCCATCCGCGAAAACATGCGCCGCCAGGAGTATTTGCGCGAACTCAAGGCTTCCGGCCCCATGGGCGAGCGCCTGGCCGAGCTGATGGGCCGCCAGCACCCGGGCCAGTCCTTCGGCGCCAGCATTCCGGCCGAAATCACGCCTGAATTCGTGCGCGAGGAAATCGCCCGCGGCCGCGCCATCATTCCCGCCAACATCAACCACCCGGAAGTGGAACCGATGATTATCGGCCGCAATTTCTTGGTGAAAATCAACGCGAATATCGGCAATTCGGCCGTGACGTCTTCCATCGGCGAGGAAGTGGAAAAGATGACCTGGGCCATCCGCTGGGGCGGCGACAATGTGATGGACTTGTCTACCGGCAAGCATATCCATGAAACGCGCGAATGGATCATCCGCAACAGCCCCGTGCCCATCGGCACCGTGCCCATCTACCAGGCGCTGGAAAAGGTCAATGGCAAGGCCGAAGATTTAACTTGGGAAATTTTCCGCGACACCCTGATTGAGCAGGCCGAGCAGGGCGTCGACTACTTCACCATCCATGCGGGCGTGCTGCTGCGCTATGTGCCGATGACGGCCAAGCGCCTGACGGGCATCGTGTCGCGCGGCGGCTCCATCATGGCGAAATGGTGTCTGGCGCACCACCAGGAGTCGTTCCTCTACACGCATTTCGAAGAGATCTGCGAAATCATGAAGGCGTATGACGTGTCGTTCTCGCTGGGCGACGGCCTGCGCCCCGGCTCCATCTACGATGCCAACGACGAGGCGCAGCTGGGCGAACTGAAGACCCTGGGCGAGCTGACGCAAATCGCCTGGAAGCACGACGTGCAAGTGATGATCGAAGGCCCGGGCCACGTGCCCATGCAGCTGATCAAGGAAAACATGGACTTGCAGCTGGAACAGTGCGGCGAAGCGCCGTTCTATACCTTGGGGCCGCTGACGACGGATATCGCGCCCGGCTACGACCACATCACGTCGGGCATCGGCGCGGCCATGATCGGCTGGTATGGCACGGCCATGCTGTGCTACGTGACGCCGAAGGAACACCTGGGCTTGCCCAACAAGGCGGACGTGAAGGACGGCATCATCACGTACAAGATCGCGGCGCATGCGGCCGACCTGGCCAAGGGCCATCCGGGCGCGCAAATCCGCGACAACGCCCTGTCGAAGGCGCGTTTCGAATTCCGCTGGGACGACCAGTTCAACATCGGCCTGGATCCGGACAAGGCGCGCGAATTCCACGATGAAACCCTGCCCAAGGATTCGGCCAAGGTGGCGCATTTCTGCTCCATGTGCGGCCCCCATTTCTGTTCGATGAAGATCACGCAGGAAGTGCGCGAATACGCGGCCGGCATGGGCATCGCGGAAGACAAGGCGCTCAAGCAGGGCATGGAAATCAAGGCCATCGAGTTCATCAAGAACGGCGCCGAGCTGTACCGCAAGGTCTGAAGGAGGGCGTGATGACGGCATTGATCAATATCACGCTCAACGGCGCGCCGCACCAGGTGCCGCCGGGACAGACACTCGACCAGCTGATCGCCGCGCTGTCGCTGGAAAACCAGGCGCTGGCGCTGGCCGTCAACCGCAACGTCGTGCCGCGCAAGGCGTGGCCGGAGCAGGTCTTGCAGACGCAGGACCAAGTGGAAATTGTCCGCGCCATCGGCGGCGGTTAAGTTGAGAAAAGACAAGGAACAGAACATGCATACCGCAACAAACAACGACCTGCTGACCATCGCGGGAAAACAGTATCAATCGCGCCTGCTGGTGGGCAGCGGCAAGTACAAGGATTTGCCGCAGACGCGCGAAGCGACGGACGCGGCCGAGGCGCAGATCATCACGGTGGCGATCCGCAGGGTGAATATTGGACAAGATCCGAACGCGCCCAGCCTGCTCGATGTCGTGCCGCCGGACCAGTACACGATCTTGCCGAACACGGCTGGCTGCTACAACGCCAAGGATGCCGTGTACACCCTGCAACTGGCGCGCGAACTGCTGGGCGGGCGCAATCTGGTGAAGCTGGAAGTGCTGGGCGATGAAAAGACCCTGTTCCCGCACATGCCGGAAACCCTGGTCGCGGCCGAGGCGCTGGTCAAGGATGGCTTCGATGTGATGGTCTATTGCAGCGACGACCCCATCCAGGCGAAGATTCTGGAAGACATCGGCTGCGTGGCTGTCATGCCGCTGGCGTCCCTGATCGGTTCGGGCATGGGCATCTTGAATCCGTGGAATTTGTCCTTGATCATCGATCAGGCAAAAGTGCCCGTGCTCGTCGATGCGGGCGTGGGCACGGCGTCGGATGCGGCCATCGCCATGGAATTGGGTTGCGATGGCGTGCTGATGAATACGGCCATTGCGGGCGCGCGCGACCCCGTGCGCATGGCGCGCGCCATGAAGCTGGCCGTGCGGGCCGGGCGCGAAGCGTTTCTGGCGGGGCGCATGCCCCGTAAATTCGCCGCGTCGCCGTCGTCGCCGATGGCGGGCCGGCTGGCGTGATGGCGCGGCGGCGCCCCACCGTGCTTGTGTTTGCGGGCCTGGACCCCTCGGGCGGCGCCGGCCTGGCCGCCGACATCGTGGCCATAGCGGCGCAGGGCGCGCATGCCTTGCCCGTCATCACGGCCTTGACGGTGCAGGACAACGACCGCGTGTTTGCTGTCGAGCCTGTGGCACCGGAATTGCTGCGCCGGCAGGCACAGGCGCTGATCGCCAAGATCGCCATCGATGCCGTGAAAATCGGCATCCCCGGCAGCGCCGCGAATGCGGCCGTCATCGCGCAGCTGATCGCGCAATTGCGGCTGGCCCGCCCAAGCTTGCCCGTGGTGCTCGATCCCGTGCTGGCCAGCGGCCATGGCGATGTGCTCAGCCGGGACGACGCCGTGCTGGCGCTGGCGCCTTTGCTGCCGGTCACGACCGTGATCGTGCCGAACGGACCGGAAGCGCAAGCCCTGGGCGGCGCAGAAAGCCTGCGCGCGCAAGGCTGCCAGCACGTGCTGGTGACGGGCGGGCATGGCGATGGCGAGGACGTGATCAACCGCTGGATTGACGGTGCCGGCGGGGAGCGTGCGTGGCGCTGGCCGCGCCTGCCTGGCGAATTTCACGGCAGCGGCTGCACCTTGGCGTCCGCCATTGCGGGGCGGCTGGCCCAAGGCGAGCCGATGCACGATGCGCTCGATGGCGCGCAAGCCTATTGCCATGCGGCCCTGGCCGGCGCGTATGCGGTTGCGCCAGGTCAATTGATGCCGCAACGATTGTATGAATAAGGAAAACATCATGCGTGGACTGTATCTCGTTACCCCGAACTGGGACGACACCGACCGCCTGCTCGACGTAAGCGAGCAGGCTTTGCAGGAAGGCGTGGCCCTGCTGCAATACCGCCACAAGAGCGCCGAGGCGGACCAGCGGCGCGAGCAGGCGGGCGCCTTGCTGGCCCTGGCCCGCAAATATGGCGTGCCTTTCATCATCAACGATTTTCTCGAGCTGTGCGAAGAGCTGGACGCGGATGGCGTGCATGTGGGGGGCACGGATGCGTCCGTTGCGCAGGTGCGCGCGCGCCTGGGCGCGGACAAGATCGTGGGCGCCTCGTGCTATGGCGACATGGCCCTGGCCCGGACAGCCGAGGCGGGCGGCGCCAGCTATGTGGCCTTCGGCGGCTTCTATCCCTCGCTGGTCAAAAAATACCCGGTGACGACGCCCCTCGATATCGTGCTGCAAGCCAAGTGCGAGATCCGCTTGCCGTGCGTGGTGATCGGCGGCATGACGCCGGAGAACGCGGCGCCGCTGGTCGCGCGCGGCGCCGACATGGTGGCGGCCATCAGCAGCGTATTTGGCAACGGACACCAGGCGGATGCTGTGGATATTGCAGTGCAGCAATTCAATCTGCTGTTTGCGCAGGCGGGGGGGCGCGTGAGGGGGCGGATTTCGCGAATAATCGGCATATAATAAGGGCATCATTCATTACCGAGGTCCCTTTACCCATGAGTCAGCCAGCCGCCGCGAAACGCCTTATCCTGATCGTTGACGATGACCAGCTCCTGTTGGAATTCCTCGGCGAAGTCCTTCGCCATGCCGGTTACGAGACGGCCCTGGCTAATTCGGCCGAAGTGGCGCTGCAGCTGATCGCCCAGCGCGAGCCGGACCTGGCCCTGCTCGACATCCACATGCCGGGCATGTCCGGCCTGGAACTGGCCAAGCGCCTGCACGGCGAGACGGCCGTGCCGTTCATGTTCCTGTCCGGCAGCGGCGACAGCGAATCGGGCAAGCAGGCGGCCGCCTACGGCGCCGTCGGCTACGTGGTGAAACCCGTCGACGAAGGCCGTTTGATGCCCGCGTTCGAAGCGGGCCTGGCGCGCGCCGACGAGATCCGCCAGCTGCGCCGCACCGAGCTGAACCTGAACGCCGCGCTGGCCGCCGGCCGCGAAACGAGCCTGGCCGTGGGCTTGCTGATGGGCAAATTCCAGACGGACCGCAACACGGCCTTCGAAGTGCTGCGCGACCATGCCCGTTCCAGCCGCCGCAAGATCAATGAAATCGCCAGCCAGCTGCTGCTGGCCGAAGAAACCCTGAACGGCTTGCACGGCGCCTTCCTCAACCGGGCAAAAAGCAAGTAAGGCAGGGAAGCCGGATAGGCATCTTCCAGGCGCCTGCTTTTCGCCCTGGCTTGTTATGATGTGAGGATACGGCGCGTTCGCGCGCCCGGTTCAACTATTGACAGGACACACATGAAAACCAAAGCAGCGATTGCATGGAAGGCGGGCGCCCCGCTAACGATCGAAGAAGTCGACCTGGCCGGCCCGCGCGAGGGCGAGGTACTGGTCGAGATCAAGGCCACGGGAATCTGCCACACCGATTGCTACACCCTGTCGGGCGCCGATCCGGAAGGCATCTTCCCATCGATCCTGGGCCATGAAGGCGCCGGCATCGTCGTCGACGTGGGTCCGGGCGTGAAAAGCCTGAAGAAGGATGACCACGTCATCCCCCTGTACACGCCTGAATGCCGCCAGTGCAAGTTCTGCCTGTCGCAAAAGACCAACCTGTGCCAGTCGATCCGCTCCACGCAGGGCCGCGGCCTGATGCCGGACGCGACGTCGCGCTTTTCCATCGACGGCAAGCCCATCTTCCACTACATGGGCACGTCCACGTTCTCGAACTACATCGTCGTGCCGGAAATCGCGCTGGCGAAAATCCGCGAAGACGCGCCGTTCGACAAGGTGTGCTACATCGGTTGCGGCGTGACGACGGGCGTGGGCGCCGTGCTGTTCACGGCCAAGGTGGAAGCGGGCGCCAACGTGGTCGTGTTCGGCCTGGGCGGCATCGGCCTGAACGTGATCCAGGCGGCGAAGATGGTCGGCGCGGATAAAATCATCGGCGTGGACATCAATCCTGCGCGCCAGGAAATTGCCCGCAAGTTCGGCATGACGCACTTCGTCAACGCCAACGAGGTGGAAAACGTTGTGGATACCATCGTGCAGCTGACGGACGGCGGCGCCGATTACAGTTTCGAATGCATCGGCAATACCACCACCATGCGCCAGTCGCTCGAGTGCTGCCACAAGGGATGGGGCCAGTCCATCATCATCGGCGTGGCCGCGGCCGGCCAGGAAATTTCCACGCGTCCGTTCCAGCTGGTGACGGGGCGCGTATGGAAGGGTTCCGCTTTCGGCGGCGCGCGCGGACGCACTGACGTGCCGAAGATCGTCGACTGGTATATGGAAGGCAAGCTCAATATCGACGATTTGATCACGCACCGCTTGAAGCTCGATGATATCAATCAAGGTTTCGACTTGATGAAGAGCGGGGAGTCGATCCGTTCCGTCGTGCTGTATTGATCTGCCGTACAGATTGAAATACGCCGTACCACGGCGTTTTTGCGGAGGCTTCGGCCTCCGTTTTTTTTGCCCGTGCTTTGCCGCCCGTCGCGCAAGCCTGCCGTCCAGGCCAGCATTTGTGCAGCCTGTCGCACGGCGCTGGAGCCGCCCGCCGCGCCTGGCTAGAGTGGACGCTCCAACCATATATGCGAGGCAGCCATGTCCACTTCCCACCGTTTGATCCTCAGCCTGGCCGGCATCCTGCTTGGCGGCAGCGCGCTGGCCGTGCAGCCGCCCCAGCCGCCAGCGCCACCGGCTCCGCCTGCCGCGCCCAGCAAGCAGATCAGTATTACCGTGGAAAGCAGCGACGGCTATGCCCTCGTCGATAGCCGCAAGGACAGCGTCACCATGAGCGGCAGCGATGTCGACAACCAGCAGATCAAGCAGTTGAAGCAATCCATCAAGGGGCAATTCCTGTGGTTCCGCGACCAGGGCAAGAGTTATGTGGTGCAAGATCCCGTGTTGCTGGCCCGCATCAACGAAGCCTGGAAGCCATCCCAGCTGTTGGGTGAACAGATGACTGGCCTGGGTACGCAGATGAGTGCGCATGGCAAGGCGATGGGCGAATTGGGCAGCAAGATGGGGGCGCGCCAGGGCAAGGTCGGTACGCGCGAATCGGAGGAGCTGCGTCTCCTGGGCCGCCAGCAGCAGGAACTGGGCCGCAAGCTGGGTGAGGCATCGCGCCGCCAGGCGCTGGCGACGAGCGATGCGGCACGCCGTACGGCCGAGCGCGATGTGGAGCGCTTGCAGCAGCAGATGGAAGATGCCCAGGAAAAAATGGAAGAGGCCAACGACCGCATCGCCGCCATACACGAGAGCGAAGCCCAGCAGACCGAAGCGATTTCGCGCCAGATGGAACAGCGCAGCAAGCCCATGGAAACGCTGGGCAAGCAAATGAGCGACCTTGGCCGCCAGCAAGAGAAAGCGGCCAAGGCGGCGGACAAGACCACGCGGCAGGCGATTGCGCAATCGCTGAGCGAAGGCAAGGCAAAGCTGGTGCGCTAAGCGCTCAGGCCAGCAGCTTGCGCATCAGGCAGCGCTGCGCCGGATCGTGCCCGTCCTGCGTCTCGCGCGCCAGCTTGCGCGCATGGCCCGCGCCCAGCGCCGCTGCGCCGATTTCGCTGAAACCGTGGCGCGCATAGTAGGGAGCGTTCCACGGCAGGTGGCGATACGTGCTCAGGGTCAGGCAGGCGCAGCCCAGCGCCTGCGCGTGGGCCGCCGCCGCGTCCAGCAGGCGCGCGCCCAGCCCCTGTCGTTGCTGCGGCAGGGCAACGGACAATTCCACGATAAACAGCTGGCCGTCGAGCGCTTCGGTGGCCAGGAAACCCACCGGCGCCGCATGCCCGGCGGCAGCGATCCACACGCCGCCCTGCCGCTGCAGGGTTTGCAAGGTGCTCAATGGCAAGGGTTCTCCCTGCGCCAGCCACGCCAGGTCGGGGCCGGCCTGGGCAAACAGGGCGGCGGCGCTGCGCTCGACCTGGCCCAGCAGGGGCAGGTCGGCGCCGCTGGCCGCGCGGATGGCGTAGCTCATCGCGTGTTCCACACGGCGGCCACGGCGCGGTATTGCGCCGGCAAATGTGCCTTGGCTTCGTCTACGCTGTCGTGGAGTGCATCCTGCACAGTGTTCCACTGCGCATCGCAGCTGAAGCGGTAGATGCGCGCCTCGCCTGCGTACTGGCACAGGGCCAGGCCGTGGATGGCGAGCGGGGCCGCGCCATCTTCTGCGGCGACGTGGCCGAAAGGCAGGTCGGACCAGGCCCACGCCAGTACGCGGGCGCCGTCGATGTGGCTGGGAGGTGTCATGGAGGCGATTTCTGCAGTAATGGCGTGACGTCGATTGTAGCGCGCACGGCGAAACTGGCGCGACCGCTGGACAAATGCACAGTATTTTTAGCCATGCCGGTATAATCACGGCATGCAAAATCTTCTTCACAACCTCAATCCCGAACAATTGGCTGCCGTCACCTTGCCGGCGCAGCATGCGCTGATCCTGGCGGGCGCCGGCTCGGGCAAGACCCGCGTGCTGACCACCCGCATCGCGTGGCTGATCCAGACCCAGCAGGTATCGCCGCCCGGCATCCTGGCCGTGACGTTTACCAACAAAGCCGCCAAGGAAATGCTCACGCGCCTGTCGGCCATGCTGCCGATCAATACGCGCGGCATGTGGATCGGCACCTTCCACGGCCTGTGCAACCGCTTGCTGCGCACGCACTACCGCGATGCGGCCTTGCCGCAGACGTTCCAGATCCTCGATTCGCAGGATCAGTTGTCGGTGATCAAGCGCTTGTTGAAGGCGAACAATATTGACGATGAAAAATTCCCGCCGAAGACGGTGATGTATTTCATCAACAATGCCAAGGACCAGGGTTTGCGCGCCACGGACGTGGAAGCGTACGACGCGCACGAGCGCAAGATGGTCGAGCTGTACCAGATGTACGACGACCAGTGCCAGCGCGAAGGCGTCGTGGATTTTGCCGAACTGCTGCTGCGCACGTACGAATTGCTGAGCCGCAACCAGCCCCTGCGCGAACATTACCAGGCGCGCTTCCGCCATATCCTGGTGGACGAGTTCCAGGATACGAATAACCTGCAATACAACTGGTTGAAATTGCTGGCCGGCCACGGCAGCCGCGATGGCGGCGCCCTGTTTGCCGTGGGCGACGATGACCAGAGCATCTACGCGTTCCGCGGCGCCAACGTGGGCAATATGAGCGCCTTCGAGCACGAGTTCCAGGTGAAGAACTTGATCAAGCTGGAGCAGAACTACCGTTCGCACGGCCACATCCTCGACAGCGCCAACGTATTGATCGCGAACAATAGCAAGCGCCTGGGCAAGAATCTGCGCACGGACGCGGGCCATGGCGAGCAGGTGCGCGTGTACGAAGCCAGTTCCGACCTGCAGGAAGCGCAGTGGATCATCGAAGAGGCGAAAAGCCTGATCGCCGATGGTGCCTCGCGCAGCGAAATCGCCATCTTGTACCGCTCGAATGCGCAGTCGCGCGTGATCGAACATGCGCTGTTTTCGGCCGCGATTCCATATCACGTGTATGGCGGCCAGCGCTACTTCCAGCGCGCCGAGGTCAAGCACGCGATTGCTTATTTGCAATTGATGGACAATCCCCACAATGATTCCGCCTTCTTGCGCGTGGTCAATTTCCCCACGCGGGGCATCGGCATGCGCTCGATCGAGCAATTGCAGGCCGCGTCGGAGCAGTACGGCATTTCGCTGTACGCGGCCGTGCCGTATGTGGCGGGCAAGGCGGGCAGCGTGCTGGCCGGCTTCGTCAAGCTGGTCGAAGGCGTGCGCTTTGAAACGCAGCAATTGTCGCTGCCGGAAATGGTGCGCGTGGTGCTGGAAGCGAGTACCTTGCTGCAGCATTACCAGAATGAAAAGGAAGGCGCCGACCGCATCGAGAACCTGGAGCAGATGGTCAGCGCGGCCAGCCAGTTCATTTCCGAGGAAGGTTTTGGCCAGGGCGCGCCCGCCCACCTGGGACCAAGCGCCCAGGCGCAGTCCGGTGCGCCCGTGGTGAACCAGGACGGTATCGAAATCCTCGATGCGGATGCGCCGCTGCCGGCCGTGATGTCGCCGCTCTCCGCGTTTTTATCGCACGCCTCGCTGGAAGCGGGCGACAACCAGGCGCAGGCGGGCCAGGATGCGCTGCAGATGATGACGGTGCACTCGGCCAAGGGCCTGGAATTCGACAACGTCTTTATTACCGGCCTGGAAGAGGGCCTGTTCCCGCACGAAAGCAGCTCGAAGGAAGACAACGGCGTGGAAGAGGAACGCCGGCTGATGTACGTGGCCATCACGCGCGCGCGCAAGCGGCTGTACATGAGTTTTTCGCAGACGCGCATGCTGCATGGCCAGACGCGCTACAACATGAAGTCGCGCTTCTTCGACGAATTGCCGGAAGAATCCTTGAAATGGCTGTCGCCGAAAGTACAGGCGAACTGGTTCGGCAACCGCAAATCGGCCTGGGACGAGGCGCCCAAGGTGGCCAGCCTGGGTTCGGACAATGCGATTGCGCAAAAGATCGCGCAAAAAGCCACGGGCGGCGGCTGGCGCATCGGCGAATCGGTGGCGCACGCCAAGTTCGGCGAAGGCGTGATCGTCAATATCGAAGGCGGCGGCGGCAATGCGCGCGCGCAGATCAACTTCGGCCAGCACGGCATGAAGGTGCTCGACCTGGGCATCGCCAAGCTGGAGCGATTGGGGCGTTGAGACACGAGCGGCCATAAAAAAGGGCAGCCTGCGCAGGCTGCCCTTTTTGCATGCGGCGTGAAAATCAGTCGTTCGGCTTGTCCAGCGACACGGTCTTGCTCTCATCGACAGGCACGCCGAAGATCTGGCGGTAGGCCGCGTAGAACGAGCAATGCATGATGATGGTGAGTATCATCGACAGCGGCATCATCAGCTGCATCATCAGTGGCGTGCGGCCAAAGATGACGGCCAGCAACTGGCTGGTGACGATGCTGATGGCGAACCACGTGGCGGCAAAGACGATGAAAGCCGACAGCGAGCGCCAGACGGCGAAAAAGCTGAAGAACAGCGACTTGCCCAGGCCGGTTTTTTGCCAGTAGATCAGCGGTGCCGCAAAGCAGAACGCCATGGCGGCCGGCACGTACAGCACGATGGCCAGCAGGATGCCGAGGCCCAGGCGCGATTCGGGGATGGCGGCGCGCGCCGCTTCTTCCGTCAGTTGTCCCGTGACCAGCTGCCACAGCAAGCCGTCGTCCACCAGGGTGGACGCGCCGATGGCAAGGATGGCCATCAGGATGTACAGCACTCCCAGGCCGAACAGCGCGGGAAACGCCGGTTTGCGGAAGCCCGAGATCAGCAGGCTGGGCAAGACGCGCTTGCCCTGGTCGATATTCAGGCAGCCTTGCACGAAGGCCACGGAAAACACGGGGACGAGGATGACGGGCAGCATCTGGCCGAGTACGGGCACGATGCTGACGGCCAGCATGCAGAACATATAGCCGAGAAACAGCATCGACATGCCGCCAGGTTGCTTGCGAAACAGGCCAAATCCTTGTTTCACCCAAAGCCAGCCTGTACTTGCAGGTAATTTTTCCATGTTTAAAACAGTTCCGGTGCAGGTGTGGCAATACGTTCGCGCAGAATGCGTTCGAAATGCGAGGGATCGTGCGGGGTCAGCATTTCCGCTTCGCGCGGCTGGTAATAATCGTACAGGCGCGACAGCCAGAAGCGCAGCGCGGCGGCACGCAGCATCGGCTGCCATGCCGTCTGTTCTTCATGCGTGAACGGACGCACGGCCTGGTAGGCGTCCAGCAGGGCGCGCACGCGCACCGTGTCGAGCACGCCCGTGGCCAGGTCCACGCACCAGTCGTTGACGGTGACGGCCACGTCGAACAGCCAGGTGTCGCAGCCGGCAAAGTAAAAGTCGAAAAAGCCTGTCAGCTGTTCGCCGTCAAACATGACGTTGTTGCGGAACAAGTCGGCATGCACGGGACCGCGCGGGATGGCTTTATAGGTATCGCAGGCAGCAAAGGCATCCTGGAAATGGATTTCCGCGCGCAGCAAATGGGCCTTGGCATCGTCGAGGTGGGGCAAGACCAGCGGCGTGGTGGTGTTCCACCAGTCCAGTCCCCGCAAATTCGGCTGCTGCAGGGGGAAATCCTGCGCTGCCAGGTGCATCTTCGCCAGCATGGCGCCCACGGCCGCGCAATGCACGGCTTGCGGCGCCATCTGCGAGCTGCCGTCGAGCTTGCTGACGATGGCGGCCGGCTTGCCTTGCAGGGCCGTTACCAGTTCGCCATCGGCATTGGCGATGGGGGCGGGCACCAGTACGCCCCGGTCCGCCAAATGGCGCATCAGCTGCAGATAGAACGGCAATTGCTCGAAGCTGAGGTTTTCAAAGATCGTCAGCACATACTCGCCGCGCTCCGTGCTCAGGAAGAAATTGCTGTTTTCAATGCCGGATGCGATGCCCTTGAGCGCCAGAGGTTTGCCGAGTGGAAATTGCGTGATCCACTGGCCGATATCGTCCAGGTGTAGCGCGGTAAATACTGCCATGGGAAAGAGGGGAATGGTCTAAAAGGTCAAAAAAAGCCGGCTGCCCCGCAAATGGCCGGGGCAGGGCAGAAGAGAGTGGCTGCTTACTTCGTTGCTGCGGGCGGTGCTGGCGCGTCCGCGGCCTCTTCATCGCGTTGTTTCTGTTTCTTCTTGCCCAGGTCGAATTCCAGTACTTTCCATTGGGGGCCGCGCAGGGCGCCGCCGTTGGCCTGGTCGGCGCCCGTGGCCGGCTTCATGTAATAGGTGCTGCCGCCCGTGGTGACTTTCACTTCGGACGTCACACCCGCTTCGCGTTTCTCGGTGATCTGTTGCTTGGCTGCAGCCGGCGCCACGGTGATGGGCGCTTCGCCCATTTCCTCGATACGTTCGAGCTGTGGCGGCGCGTCGCTCGGTTTGGCCGGCGTCTGGGCGCTGGCGAGGGCCGAACATGCCAGCAGGGGCAGGGCGAGGAATGTCCAGAGTGTCGATGTACGCATCATGATGGGTTCGCTTCCATGTGTGGGACTGCAGCGCGTGCAGTGGTGTAATGCCGTCAATTTATCTATAAGGCATTGTAACAAACTGGTAGGCAATGCTGTTTAATACGGCTGATTAATGTGCCGAAATGGCTGGCGGCGCCAGCCCGCGCGCGCACACGGGGCCGCCAGGGTGGTCAAAACGCCGGGAACGGCACGCATTGCGGCCGGTGGCGCGGCCCCAAACTCTGCGATAATTGGGCGATATTCCGCCCGCCCGCCGCGCTTTCCCCGGCGGACGCGGCTCACCTTATTTTATTGGCATTATGCAAAACACCCTGCTGTTAGTCGACGGTTCCAGTTACCTTTATCGTGCCTTCCATGCGCTGCCCGACCTGCGCAGCCCGGATGGCTATCCCACGGGCGCCATGCACGGCATGGTCAACATGCTGCGCCGCCTGCGCGCCGACTACCCGGCCGCCTACATCGCCTGCGTCTTCGATGCCAAAGGTAAAACTTTCCGCGACGACATGTATCCCGAATACAAGGCCACGCGCGCCTCGATGCCGGACGACCTGCGCCTGCAGATCGAACCGATCCACGAAGCCGTGCGGGCCATGGGCTGGCCCATCCTGATGGTCGACGGCGTGGAAGCGGACGACGTGATCGGTACCCTGGCCGTGCAAGCGGCCGCCGCTGGCATGGACGTGGTGGTGTCGACGGGCGACAAGGACCTGGCGCAGCTGGTCAACAGCCAGGTGACCCTGATCAATACCATGAGCAATGAAAAGCTCGATGAAGCGGCCGTGCTGGCCAAGTTCGGCGTGCCGCCCAACCGCATCATCGATTATCTGTCGCTGATCGGCGATACGGTCGACAATGTGCCGGGCGTCTCGAAATGCGGCCCGAAAACGGCCGTCAAATGGCTGACCTTGTACGACAGCCTGGAAGGCGTGATGGAAAACGCGGCCAATGTGGGCGGCGCCGTGGGCGAAAACCTGCGCACGGCCCTGCCTTGGCTGCCGCAGGCGCGCGCCTTGATCACCGTCAAGACCGATTGCGATCTGTCGCAGCACATGACGACGATCGCCGACTCGCTGGTGGCAAGACACGAAGACAAGGAAGCGCTGCTGGCCTTCTTCCAGCGCTACGGCTTCAAGGCCCTGCTGCGCGAACTGGGCGCCATGCCGCCGCCGATGTCGCCTGTCGGCGCACCGGCAGCCGGCGCCGGTGCTTCCACCGCCAACACGACGGGCGACATGTTTGCCGACGCTGCCCCGGCCGTGGAAGCCGTGTATGAAACCGTGCTGACGGACGAGCAACTGGATAAATGGATCGCCCTGATCGATGCGGCGGCCTTGACGGCCGTCGACACGGAAACCACGTCGCTGGAACCGATGACGGCGCAGATGGTCGGCATTTCCCTGTCCGTGGCCGAGCACGCGGCCTGCTACATTCCGCTGGCCCACGACTATGCGGGTGCGCCGGAACAGTTGACGCGCGAACACGTGCTGGCGAAGTTGCGTCCGTGGCTGGAAGATGAAAACAAGCCCAAGCTGGGGCAGAACCTGAAATACGACAGCCACATCTTCGCCAACCATGGCGTGGCGTTGCGCGGCATCGCCCACGATACCTTGCTCGAATCGTATGTGTTCGAATCGCACAAGAAGCACGACATGGACAGCCTGGCCCTGCGCCACCTGAACTACACGACGATTCCGTTCGAAGATGTGTGCGGCAAGGGCGCCAAGCAGATCACGTTCAACCAGGTGGAAGTGGAACAGGCGGCGAAGTACGCGGCCGAGGATGCGGACGTCACCTTGCGTTTGCACAATGCCATGTGGGGCAATGTGGCGAACGATGAGAAGCTGACTTTCATCTATGAAAAGATCGAGATGCCGACGGCCGTGGTCTTGCAAAAGATCGAGCGCAACGGCGTGCTGATCGACGACGAGCTGCTCAACATCCAGTCGGCCGAGCTGGCCGTCAAAATCCTCGAACTGGAAAAGAAGGCGTACGAACTGGCCGAGCAGCCATTCAACCTGGGTTCGCCAAAGCAGATCGGCGAAATCTTCTTTGAAAAATTGAAACTGCCGGTGGTCAAGAAGACGCCGACGGGCGCGCCATCGACGGATGAGGAAGTGCTGCAAAAGCTGGCCGAGGATTATCCGCTGCCCAAAGTGCTGCTCGAATACCGGGGCATGGCCAAGCTGAAGTCGACGTACACGGACAAATTGCCGAAGATGATCAACGTCACCACGGGCAGGGTGCACACGAACTATGCGCAAGCCGTGGCCGTCACGGGCCGCCTGGCGTCGAACGACCCGAACCTGCAGAATATTCCCATCCGCAGCGCGGAAGGCCGCCGCATCCGCGAAGCCTTCATTGCGCCGCCGGGCAGCCACATCGTTTCAGCCGACTATTCGCAGATCGAATTGCGCATCATGGCGCACATCTCGGGCGATGAAGCCATGCTGCGCGCGTTTGCCGACGGCATCGACATTCACCGCGCTACGGCCGCCGAAATCTTTGGCGTGCCGGCCGCGGAAGTGCAGAGCGAACAGCGCCGTTACGCCAAGGTCATCAACTTCGGTTTGATCTATGGCATGAGCGCGTTTGGCCTGGCCGGTAACCTGGGCGTGGACCGCACGGCCGCGCAAAGCTATATCGACCGTTACTTTGCCCGTTTCTCGGGTGTGAAACAATATATGGAAGACACGCGCCAGCAAGCGAAGGCGCGCGGCTACGTGGAAACCGTGTTCGGCCGCCGTTTGTGGTTGCCGGAAATTAATTCGCCGAACGGCCCACGCCGCCAGGGCGCCGAACGGGCGGCCATCAACGCGCCCATGCAGGGCACGGCTGCCGACCTGATCAAGCTGGCCATGATTGCCGTGCAAGGCTGGCTGGAAACGGATGGCTTGCAGACGAAGATGATCATGCAGGTGCACGATGAACTGGTGCTGGAAGTGCCGGACGCCGAGCTGGAACTGGTCAAGCGCAAGCTGCCGGAACTGATGGCCGGCGTGGCCGCGTTGAAAGTGCCGCTGACGGCCGAGGTGGGCGTCGGCAGGAACTGGGACGAAGCGCATTGATGCTGCGTCGGCTTACGCGGGGCATGCCCCGCCAAGCCGACCTACATGTTTACTTGAGCAATGACCGGTCGGCTTAGCGCAGCGTAAGCCGACATTTCCAAACGCAATATCTTCAGGAGAAACGCATGAGCGACATGATCACCGATTGTGAAAGTTTGCTGGGCCAGAGCAGCTTGTCCGGGCCCGATGGCCGGCGTGGTTTCCTGAAGGTGGCGCTGGGTACGGGCTTTGCCGTGGCCGTGCTGCCCGTGGCGGCGCAAAACGTCATCAAGACGGATTCCGCCGGGCTCGTCACTGCCACCATATCCGTGATGGTCGATGGTCAGGCCGTGCCCGTGTATGCGGCGCAGCCGGAAGGCAACACGGGCTTGCCCGTGGTGCTGGTCATTTCGGAAATCTTTGGCGTGCATGAACATATCGCCGACATGGCGCGCCGCTTCGCCAAACAGGGCTATCTGGCGCTGGCGCCCGACCTGTTCGTGCGCCAGGGCGACCCCACCAAGGTGGCCAGCGTTGCCGATTTGATGAAGGGCATTATCGCCAAGACGCCGGACGCGCAAGTGATGACGGACCTCGATGCCGTGGTCGCATGGGCCAAGCAGAATGGCGGCGACACAAGCCGCCTGGGCATCACGGGTTTCTGCTGGGGTGGCCGCATCACGTGGCTGTACGCGGCGCACAATCCCGCCGTCAAGGCAGGCGTGGCCTGGTATGGCCGCCTGGTGGGCGAACCGACTCCTTTGCAGCCTAGCAACCCCATCGATATTGCCGCTAGCCTGAAAGTCCCCGTGCTGGGCTTGTATGGCGGCAAGGATACGGGCATCAGCCAGGAATCGATCGGCAAGATGAAGGACGCGCTGGCCAAGGGCGGCAACAAGTCGGAATTCGTCGTCTACCCCGATGCGGGTCACGCCTTCAACGCCGATTACCGTCCCAGCTATGTGGCGGCCGATGCGAAAGACGGCTATGCGCGTTGCCTGGCCTGGTTCAAACGCCACGGCGTAGCGTGATCTGCAACAGAAAAATAGCAAATTTTTCCATCAGTTGACGCGAAAGGCGCACCGGGCTGTAAAATGCCCGGTTCGCGTCAATGCAGTACAATTGCATCTTCACTGCGCCACGCTGCCGCCAAGCGCGCACAAGATTGAATAATAAGCAACACTATGCAGATCAAGCCAGACGCCAGCATTGCGGGCGCCCGTAGGCCGGCGCCATTTTGAGGTAAGAAAATCATCGATCCCGTCCTTATATCCATTTTGCTCGCGACCACGATCGCGGGCGTATTCAGCATTACCGCGGCGGCGATCTTTTCGTTTGCATTCTTGTCCAAAGTGGTCGAGCGCATGGTCAGCTTGTCCGTCGGTATCATGTTGTCGACGTCCCTGCTGCACGCCTTGCCCGAAGCGTTCGAATCGCAGGCGGACCCGCGCAGCCTGTTCGCCACCCTGCTGGCGGGCTTGCTGGCCTTTTTCATGCTGGAAAAATTCGCGATTTTGCGCCATTCGCACCACCACGAAGGCGATGGCCACCACCACGCGCATGGCCACGACAAGCACGAAGCGGGCAAGGCCGGCTGGATGATCCTCGTGGGCGACGGCATGCACAACTTTACGGACGGCATTTTGATCGCCGCCGCCTTCCTGGCCGACCCGAAGCTGGGCCTGGTGACGGGCCTGGCCATCATCGCGCATGAAATCCCGCAGGAAATCGGCGACTTCATCGTGCTGCTCAATGCCGGCTTCTCGCGCCTGCGCGCGTATATCTTCAATCTGCTGTGCAGCCTGATGGCGGTGGCGGGCGGCCTGCTCGGCTATTTCACCCTGGACCGTGCCAGCAATCTGATTCCTTACGTACTCGTGTTCGCCTCGTCCGGCTTCATCTACATTGCCCTGTCGGACCTGATGCCGCAGATGCAGCGCCGCGCCACCTTGCGCGAAACCATCCCGCAAGTGCTGCTGATCGCGCTGGGCGTGTGCATCGTGCTGTTCCTGACGCATAAACGCCACGGCGGTTGACGCGCGGCGGTGCCGCAGTGTCACTTGTGCTATATTGCCTTTCTGACTAACTTGCACAGAAAGGAGGAAAATATCATGGAAGAAAACTTGTTGCTCGCCTTATGGCGCGCACGCTCTTTAAGCGCATTTGCCCGCTCTTGCCCACGTTCTATCGCGCTGCGATAACCTGGCCAGAGCAAAGTTACCCTCCTATACGAGTCCTTTCCTGGTACTCCGTTGTCGTTAGCGCTCCTGTTAACGCGGATGCTTGCATCCCGAACAAAGACAAGAGCCATGACTACCCTGATCTCGACACAAGCTTTACAACTGGATACCCACGACGGTTTCCTGTTCCATGAACTCGCCTTTACCTTGCGCCAGGGCGACCGCATCGGCCTGATCGGCCACAACGGCTGCGGCAAATCCACCTTGCTGGGATTGCTCAGCGGCACGCGCGAAGCGACATCCGGCACCATCCACTATTCTCGTGCCTGCCGCTTGCAGTACGTGGAGCAGCACTTGCCCGCGGAACTTGCCGGCCTCAGCCTGTACGACGCCTTGCTGGCGCCCGTGCTGGAACAGCCCGAGCTGCATTGGCGGGTCGACAGCCTGCTGGCCGAACTGGGCTTCGACCTGGATACGGCGCAAGTGCCCGTGCACTCGCTGTCCGGCGGCCAGCACACGCGACTGCTGCTGGGGCGTGCCCTGCTGCAGGAGCCGAACGTGCTGCTGCTCGATGAACCGAGCAATCACCTGGACTTGCCATCCTTGCTGTGGCTGGAGCAATTCCTGCTGGCGTGGCGCGGCGCCTTCATTCTCGTCTCGCACGACCAGCGCCTGCTCGACAACGTGGCCACGCGCAGCTGGATCTTGCGCGACCGCCGGCTCTACGATTTCGACTTGCCGTGCGGCCCTGCGCTGGCGGCGCTGGCCGAGGCCGATATTGCCGCCGCCGCCCGCCATGCGGCCGAACAGAAGGAAATCGACCGCTTGTCTGCCAGCAGCGCCCGCCTGGCCCTGTGGGGCCGCACCTATGACAATGAAGACCTGGCGCGCAAGGCCAAGACCATGCAGCGGCGCATCGACAAGTTGAAGGATGAGCAATCGTTCGTCAGCGATGGCGCGCCCTGGCGCTTGAGTCTGCGCGGCAAGGCGCTGGCGGCCGACCAGCTGCTGGCGCTGGACGGGCTGGACGTGCGCGCCGTGCCCGCGTCTCCCGTGCTGTTCCAGGTCGGCCAGCTGTGGCTGAAACCGGGCGACCGCGTCGCCTTGCTGGGTGCCAACGGCAGCGGCAAGTCCTCGTTGCTGCGCTTGTGCTGGCAAGCGATCCAGGCGCAGGAAGAGCGGACGGACTTGCGCTACCACAAGGCGGCAAACATCGGCTATTACGACCAGTCGCTCAAGCAACTGGCCGATACGGCCGACCTGTCCGACGCCCTGTATCCGTTTGCCGTGCAGAACGAAGCTGCGCGCAGCCAGGTGGCGCGCAAGCAGGCGCTGATTGCGGCCGGTTTCCCGTATGCGCGCCATGGCCAGACGGTGGCCACCCTGAGCGGCGGCGAGCGGGCGCGGCTGCTGTTCCTGGGGCTATCGCTGGCCAGCTACCACTTGCTGCTGCTGGACGAGCCCAGCAACCACTTGGACATGCAGGGCAAGGGGGAGCTGGGGCAAGCGTTGCAGGGATTTGCGGGCGGCTGCCTGCTGGTATCGCATGACCGCGACCTGATCGAGACGGCCTGCAACCGCTTTTGGGTGGTGGCCGATGGCGGGCTGGAAGAGTGGCTTGATGCGGCCAGCGCGTATGCGCGGCTCAGTCTTGAGGATGGGCAAGCGCCAGCGTCCGCGCCGCGCGTGGAAACGGCTGCGCTTGCGCCAGCGCAAACCGACGTCGACGTGCAGCTGGAGCGCTTGTGCGAACTGGAGCAGTTGCTGGCGCAAGACCAGGCGAGAAAACCGCGCCACCAGAAGCTGGCCAGCCAGCAGGCGTGGCAGGACGAGATCGCGCAGTTGAATCGCATTTTGGGCATCACGGCCTAGATGGCGCTGTCCGGGCGATGGTCGCCGTCGCCCATGGACGCTTGCTGGCGATGGCGTCCGCAAGCGGCGGCAGCGCCTTGCGCGTGGTACATGTCGTCGGCCAGAGCCGCCTTCCTCTTGATGAAACGCAAGGTCGGCAGGTATCAGGACGGCGTTTGCGTCAGCCGTTGCAGTTCAAACAGTGCGTTGCCGTATTCGGCATACATCACCATGCCGGTGGCAACCGTCTTTTCAAAATACTCCCTGGCTTTGCGCCGGTCCTGTTTCAGCAGATAGTATTGGCCGATATTAAAATACGCTTCGCATAAGGACAGCAGGCGCTCGTCGCCCTGCATTGTGTCGGCCGCCGCCAGCACCTGTTCCGGCGTCGAGATGCCGGTGAACAGCCCGTAGGCGGGACGCGGCCAGGCGCCGCTGGCGTCGGCATTCAATTCCTGCCTGAGCGCGTCCGGCAAGGCTAGCCCGGCAGGTCCCAGCGTCCACAGATACCACAGCCTGGCATACGGCTGTGCCTCCATGTTTGCCGCCGAGATGGTCAGCGGTTCCAGGTCGTCGAGCGCGCGCCGGTATTGGCCCATCTGGTAATAAGTCTGGCCGCGTTGGTAGGCGACTTCATAGGCATCGTAGCCCAGCAGCCGCGCCTGTTCCAGCTGCTCGATGGCGGCCTGGAACTGTCCGCGCCGGACCTGGATCGATGCCAGCGTCATATGGTAGACAGCCGTCGATGGTTGCAGCGCCAGCGCCTGCGTCAGGTCGGCCCATGCCAGCTCGGCTTGCTGCAGATCCGCATGGGCCGAGCCGCGCAACCAGTAGGCCTGGGCCAGTTCCTGCTTGTCTTCCGGCTTGCGTGCGATGGTCGCGCTGTGCTCGGCGATGTCTTTTTCCAGGCTGCTGCGCATGCGCTGGCCCGGCGTATTGGCCGCCGTGCCCGGTTTGTTGCTGTTGATCCACATTTCCGGGACACTGAAGGAGCCGCCCATCATCTGGCTGATGTGTTGCAGTTGCGCGAGGAATTTGTCGAGCTCGCCTACCGGCACCGAATCGGCCCGGAAAGAGAGTTCCAGCGTGATCCGCGCCACATTCCCGCGAAATTGCTGGGACTGTTTGTAGGTGAAGAAATCGCCGTCGTAGCGCGTGGTGGTGGGGTCGAGCAAGCCGCTGACGTTGTCAGGCAGGTTGATCTGGAAGGTATAGCTCAGTGTCTTGCCGGTGCCCGGCAAGACTAATGGGACGCCGCGTGCGGCCTCGTCCTTGATACGCGTCGCTTGAATGAAATTCACCGGCATGAATGCGAAGATCCAGCCTTTGCCCAAGGCGCTCGCGGCGTGTTCGATCATGTAGCGGTCGACCATCGTGATGTGTGCGCCAGGCCTGTAGTCGGCCAGTTCCGCGACCCCAAGGCGTTGCGCGCCCGGATAGCGCGCCTGGGTCATGGCCTGGTCCGCCTGCGCATAGCCGGCCATGCGCGTCGCTGCGCCTTCCTGTACTTTGTCCGCCAGCAGGCCATCGTAGCTGGTGCGTTTTTCAAGCAGTACCGGCTGGTCGAACGCCCTGACGGTCATGATTTCCTTCAAGTCATACGCGGCGGGTGGTTTTTGCGCGGCGGCAGGCAGGCTGAATGCCAGGCACAAGCCTGCCAGTACGCTCAAGAGGGATCGTTGCATCGGTAATTCCTGATAATGACAAAGGTCGGCGACGGGACGCCGTGCCAGCTGCTTATGCTGTCCCGGTTGCCACGGGCCTTGCCGGGTCGGCGCACCATTCGCTCCACGAGCCCGGGTACAGTGCCGCGCCAGGCAAGCCGGCCACTTCCAGGGCCAGCAGGTTGTGGCAAGCCGTCACGCCGGAGCCGCATTGCATGATGGCTGCTTGCGGTGCGTCAAACAGCGCGCTGAAGTCGCGCCGCAGTTCGTCGGCGCCTTTGAAGCGGCCGTCCGCCTGCAGGTTATCCTTGAAGAAACGGTTTTTCGCGTCGGGAATATGGCCGCCCACGGGGTCGATGGTTTCGTTTTCGCCCCGGTAGCGGTCGGGCGCGCGCGCGTCGATCACGGTCAGCGCCTGTGTTTCCAGGTTGGCGATGACGTCCTGCACGCTGGCCGTGCGCGTCAGGCTGGCTTTTTCCGTGAGCTTGCCGGCAGGGCGGGGCGCCACGGGCGTGACCAGGGGCAAGCCTTGCGCCTGCCAGGCGGCCAGGCCGCCGTCGAGCACGGCGACGGCCCCGTGGCCCACCCAGCGCAGCAGCCACCACAGGCGGGCGGCGAACATGCCGCCCTGGCCGTCATAGGCCACCACTTGCGTGTCGTCATGGATGCCCCAGCCGCGCAAGGTGGCCAGCAGGGTATTGCGGTCGGGCAGGGGATGGCGTCCCGTAAAGTCCGGGCCGCGCGCCGTCTTGGGGCCGGACAGGGCCGTGTCGATGTCGGCGAACTGCGCGTTCTGGATGTGGCCGGCGGCAAAGGCGTCGCTGCCGGCCGTGGGGTTGAGCAAGTCGTGGCGGCAATCGAGGATGACCCAGTTGCTGTCATTCACGTGGTCGGCCAAATCATTGCTGTTGATCAAGGTCGTATACAAGGTCATGACTCCTTACACTTCGCTGGCGATGGGATCCGTGCGCGCGATGGCGGCGCCACGGGCCGTGTTGCGGGTATTGTAATAGGTTGCCGCGATGCCGGAAGCGAGAATGATGCCGATGCCGGCCCAGCCGTGCCAGTCGAACAGGTCGCCAAAGATCACCACGCCCCAGAAGCTGGAAAAGACGATGCCCGTGTACTGCAGATTCGCCACCACGAGGGTCTTGCCCAGGCGATACGCGCGCGTCATGGCCATCTGCGCCATGGTGGCGCACAGGCCGATGGCGGCCAGCAAGCCGATGCCGTAGCCGCTCGTGTGCGCGTGCCAGACGACGGGGCCGCCGCCGGCGCTGGCCACGTGGCCGATCACGCCGGCGAGGAAATTGACGACCGAGAAATAGAACACGACCCGGTACTCGGGTTCGCCCAGCAAGCCCAGCTTGCGTACTTGCAGGTAGGCGAGGGCCGACAGCATGCCGGAGATCAAGGCCGTGATGGCGCCAGCCGCCTGGTCCGTCTCGAACACGGGTTGCAGCAGCAGGGTCACGCCGACAAAGCTCATGGCGATGGCCGCCACCAGCGGCCACTCGACCTGTTTCATGCCTTTCCACCAACCGCCCGCCAGCAGGATCACGGCGATCCAGATGGGCGCCATGTAATTGAGCGTCATGGCCGTGGCCAGCGGCAGGATGGCGATCGCGTAAAACCACAGCCACAGGGCGATCACGCCCACCACGCCGCGCCACAGATGCTGGCCCGGCATCGTGGTTTTAAAGCTGCCGCCCTGGTAGAGGATGGTGCAGCTCATGACGGTCATGCCGATGATGCCGCGGTACATGACGATTTCGGACGTCGAATACATGTCCGACGCCAGCTTGACGCACACGCCCATGATGGCGAACATAAAACTGGCAAACAGCATCCACAACGATTGCATTGGATTCCTGGGTAATGAGAGGATAAAAAAAGGGCCGCGTCATGCGGCCCTTCTGCGAATTACAGTTCGATATTGCTGCGGTACCACTCGTGGAAGTGCTGCATGCCATCTTCCATCGGCGACTGGTAAGGACCCACTTCGCTCACGCCGCGCGCCATCAGGGCCTTGCGGCCCGCATCCATGCGCTGGGCGATTTCATCGTCCTCGACGCAGGTTTCCATGTAGGCAGCCCGTTCGGCTTCGACGAAGTCGCGCTCGAACAGCACGATTTCCTCTGGGTAATAGAACTCCACCACGTTGCGCGTCTTTTGCGGGCCATCGGGCCACAGGGTCGAGACGATCAGCACGTGCGGATACCATTCGACCATGATGTTCGGATACAGGGTCAGCCAGATGGCGCCATACGGCGGCGCTTCGCCGCCGCGGAATTGCAGCACCTGCTCCTGCCATTTCTTGTAGGCAGGCGACCCCGCTTGCTGCAAGCCCCGGTGCACGCCCACCGTTTGCACGCTGTAATCCTTGCCGAATTCCCAGCGCAGGTCGTCGCAGCTGACGAAGCTGCCCAGGCCCGGGTGGAACGGTTCCACGTGATAGTCTTCCAGATAGACTTCGATGAAGGTTTTCCAGTTGTAGTCGCACTCGTGGATTTCCACGTGGTCGAACATGTAGCCGGAAAAATCGAGGTCTTTCGAGACGGACAAATCTTTCAATTTTTCCATCACGTTGTAGCCGTTCTGCTCGAACAGCAAGCCATTCCAGCTTTGCAGCGGCGTTTTCGACAGGTTCAGGCACGGCGTCTCGGGGAAATGCGGCGCGCCGATCAATTCACCCTTGAGGTCGTAGGTCCAGCGGTGCAGCGGGCATACGATATTGTTGGCATTGCCGCGGCCGTTGAACATCAGCGCCTGCCGGTGGCGGCAGACGTTGGACAGCACTTCGATGCCATTGGCGTTGCGCACGAGCATGCGCCCTTCGTTCTCAGACGCCAGGGTCGCAAAATCGCCGGTTTCCGGCACCATCAGCTCATGCCCGACATAGCGCGGGCCGGCTTGGAACAATTGTTGCATTTCACGCTGCAACAGCGTTTCGTCAAAATAGACGTGGACCGGAAGTTGCGCGTTTGAGCGCGCCAGCTTGGCGTGAGTAGCCAGATCGGACATCCCAACCCCCCATAAATGTACAACGGTCAGCAGTGCCCCAGGCCATTCCCTGGGCAACCGCTACAGAGAGAAAGAATCCGCAAAGACCTGAATTCAAATTTGTTGAAACGGTATTTCGGACAGAACCGGCGATTATAGCGCGTATCGGCCTCGGCATTGCCAAAACCCCCGGCAATTCCGGCACTTTAATGAGAAACGTTGTCATTTACCGTGCAATTTCGGGCCGATGGGGGCGATTGCGCTAAAATTCACTGCCAAGCTGGCAACGTCTTCCCCTTTGAGCACGCCGATTGCGCTTTAGTTTTCACTTAATAGTGTGGTTTGTTCTAAAATAACGCTTCTATGCTGGCCGGGAGTCCCCGGCGTCTCCCTACAAGCCCCTCGTGCCACGAAGAGATCTGAGTCTATGTCGAAGAAATTAACTGCCGCTGCCGCAGCGCCGGCCTCGTTTGAAGAGGCAATGGCGGAACTGGCGCAGCTGGTAACGCAAATGGAAGCGGGCCAGTTGCCGCTGGAAGCATCGGTCGCGGCCTATCAGCGCGGCTCGGAACTGGTCAAGTATTGCGCAACCCAGCTCGACAGTGTCGAAGCGCAGGTGAAAGTACTGGAAGGCGACATGTTGAAACCGTTCGTGGATGCCGGCGAGGCCGCTCAATGATGGCCAGCGTGCAACAAGACAGCGTGACCTTCGGCGACTGGATGCAAAGCACCCAGTCCGGCGTGGAAAGCCGGCTCGACCAGTTCCTGCCGGCGGCGGACGCCGTGCCACACAAGCTGCACGCAGCCATGCGCTATGCGCTGCTGGGCGGCGGCAAGCGCGTGCGCCCGCTGCTGGTGATGGCGGCCGGCGAATTGTTCGATGCCGACCAGGACACCCTGGCGCGCGCCGCTTGCGCACTGGAAATGATTCACGTGTATTCACTCGTGCATGACGACATGCCGTGCATGGATGACGATGCCTTGCGCCGCGGCAAACCCACCGTGCACATCGCCTACGATGAAGCGACGGCCCTGCTGGTGGGCGACGCGCTGCAATCGCAGGCGTTCATGCTGCTGGCCGACGGCGCGGCGATTCCTCCCGCGCGGCAAATGGCCATGATCAAGCTGCTGGCGCACGCCTCCGGTTCGGCCGGCATGTGCGGCGGCCAGGCGATCGATCTCGACAGTGTGGGCCTGGCCTTGAGCCTGCCGCAACTGGAACAGATGCATCAGCTGAAAACGGGCGCCTTGCTGCGCGCGGCCGTGATCCTCGGCGCGCTGGCGGGCAAGGAGCTGACGCCGGACGACATGACGGCGCTGAACGCGTATGCGCGCGCCGTCGGGCTGGCGTTCCAGGTGGTCGACGACGTGCTCGACGCGACGGCCGATTCGGCCACCCTGGGCAAGACGGCGGGCAAGGATGCGGCCGCCAACAAGCCCACCTACGTATCGATACTGGGGCTGGAACCATCGAAAGCCCTGGCAGAACAATTGCGGTGCGACGCCCATGCGGCGCTGGCGCCATTCGGGGACAAGGCACGCCGTCTGCGCGAGCTGGCAGACCTGGTCGTGCAGCGGAAGGCATAAATGAAACTGTTAGAAACCATCAATGAACCAGCGCAAGTGCGCAAGCTGGCCCGCTCGCAACTGGTGCCGCTGGCGCAGGAATTGCGCAGCTTCCTGCTCGACTCCGTTTCCAAGACGGGCGGCCACCTGTCGTCCAACCTGGGCACGGTCGAGCTGACCGTCGCGCTGCACTATGTGTTCAACACGCCGCACGACCGCATCGTGTGGGACGTGGGCCACCAGACCTATACGCACAAGATCCTCACGGGCCGCCGCGAGCGCATGCACACCTTGCGCCAGAAGGACGGCATTTCCGGCTTCCCCAAGCGCGACGAGAGCGAATACGACACGTTCGGCACGGCCCACTCGTCGACGTCCATTTCCGCCGCGCTGGGCATGGCGCAGGCCGCCAAGATCAAGGGCGACCCGCTGCACGCGATCGCCGTGATCGGCGACGGTTCGATGACGGCCGGCATGGCTTTCGAGGCGATGAACAATGCGGGCGTGCAGGAAGACGTCAACCTGCTGGTGATCCTGAACGATAACGACATGTCGATCTCGCCGCCCGTTGGCGCGCTGAACCGCCACCTGGCGCGACTGATGTCGGGCCAGTTCTATGCGGCCGCGAAAAACGTGGGCAAGTCCGTCTTGCCCGGCCCCGTGCTGGAATTGGCGAAGCGCTTTGAAGAGCACGCCAAAGGCATGGTCGTGCCCGCCACCATGTTCGAGGAATTCGGTTTCAATTACATCGGCCCCATTGACGGCCACGACCTCGATTCGCTGATCCCGACCTTGCAAAACATCAAGCAATTGAAGGGTCCGCAATTCCTGCATGTGGTCACGAAGAAGGGGCAGGGCTACAAGCTGGCCGAAGCGGAACCGATTTTGTACCACGGCACGGGCAAGTTCAACCCGGCCGAAGGCATCAAGCCGGCCACGGCGCCCGCCAAGATGACTTACACGGAAGTGTTCGGCAACTGGCTGTGCGACATGGCCGCGCACGACAAGCGCCTGGTGGGCATCACGCCCGCCATGCGCGAAGGCTCGGGCATGGTCAAGTTCGAACAGAAGTTCCCGGCCCGCTATTTTGACGTGGGCATTGCCGAACAGCATTCCGTGACCTTTGGCGCTGGCCTGGCCTGCGAAGGCTTGAAACCCGTCGTGGCCATCTACTCCACCTTCCTGCAGCGCGCCTACGATCAGCTGATCCACGACGTGGCCCTGCAAAACCTGGACGTGACCTTCGCGCTGGACCGCGCTGGCCTGGTGGGCGCCGATGGCGCCACGCACGCGGGCAACTACGACATGGCGTTTTTGCGCTGCATCCCGAACATGGTCATCATGGCCGCGTCCGACGAAAACGAATGCCGGCAGATGCTGACGACGGGTTACCACTACCCGGGTCCGGCTGCCATCCGCTATCCGCGCGGCGCCGGTGCCGGCGTGGCCATCGTGCCGGAACTGACCAGCATCGAGATCGGCAAGGGCGAACTCAAGCGCCAAGGCAAGCGCATCGCCATCCTGGCCTTCGGTTCCATGGTGGCGCCGAGCGTGGCGGCCGGCGACAAGCTGGACGCGACGGTGGCCAACATGCGCTTCGTCAAGCCGCTCGACGTGGCGCTGGTGAAACAGCTTGCCGCTGAGCATGACTACCTGGTGACGGTGGAAGAGGGCTGCATCATGGGCGGCGCCGGTTCGGCCGTGGCCGAGGCCCTGGCGGCCGAAGGCATCGTCAAGCCGATTTTGATGCTGGGCTTGCCCGACACCTTCATCGACCATGGCGACCCCGTGCAGCTGCTGAAAGGCGTGGGCCTGGACGCTGCCGGCATCGCCGCCTCGATCGAGCAGCGCTTTGGCGGCACGCAGCCGCCGCGCCTGGCAGCTGTCAGCTAAGCTGGCTTGCATACGGAAAAGCGACACCGCGGTGTCGCTTTTTTTTCGCCCTCGTGGATTTTACGCTGCACTGCAACATTTTTTGCCCGGGAATGCTACGATGACGCTTTGATACCTTCTCAAAGTCCACCTTGCACTTCAGGAAACTTCACCGCCGTGTGCGCGCACTGGCCGGCCGCTGGCTGGCGGGCATGCACGCCTACACCGATACCCTGGCGCAGCGCCGCCCCCTGTGGATGGTCACCCTGGCCATCGATGAAACGAACCTGTCCGAAGGCTTGCGGGCCGCCTGCGCCTCGAGCGCCATGCTGCTGCTGGGCTTGCTGTTTGACCACCCCGATTTTTCCTGGGCCGCCATCGGCGCCTTCTGGACTTGCTTGGCCGACGCGGCGGGCACGCGGCGCATGCGTTTCGTCTCGATGGTGGGCTTCGGCTTGCTGTCCACCGTGGCCGGCGGCCTGACGGCGCTGGCGGCCGGCCACGGCGTAGCGGCGGCCGCCATTGCCGTGCTGCTGTTTTCCTGGGCCGGCGCGCTGGCGCGCATCTGGGGTGCGGCCACGGCGCAAGTGGCCATCCTGGCGGCCACGGCCTGCGTGGTGATGGTCACGCATCCGCTGGCATCGATGACGCAGACGGCGCCTTTCCTGGGCCTCTACATGTTCGGCTGCCTGTTTGCCACCGTGCTCAGTTTTACCGTCTGGCGCATCCACCCGTTCGGCCCCAGCCGGCGCGCCATCCGCGCCGCGTATTCGCGCCTGGCCGGTATCGCGCGCGACAATGCGCGCTTCCTGGAACAGGGCCCGGCATTGCCGGACGCGGCGGCGCATGGCGCCAGCTACCGTTCGCAGGCGCGCGCCGCACTGGAAGCGGCGCGCGTGGCGCTGGCCGCCGTGCCGCCCGCGCGCGCGGGCCGCAGCGCCCTGTACGACAATCTGTTGCTGGCGCTCAGCGACGCCGAGCGCATCTTTGCCTATCTGATTGCCGTCACGCATACATGCGAGCGCGAGCAGCAGCGCCTGCGCCGGGACCCGCGCGCGCGGCGCAGCCTGGAAGTGATGGCCGTGCTGCTGCGCCGCCTGGGGCAAGCCGTGCAGCGCCAGCCGGAAACGCCGCCCCTGCTGCTGCAGCGGCGCCTGGCCGCCTGCGGACGGCGCCTGGAAGCGGCGCTGGGCGCCTTGCTGCCGCTGCGCCTGAACGTGGAATTCATGGAGCTGGGCTTGCCGCGCGCAACGCAGCTGCCGTGGCGCGAGGCGGCTTTCCTGGCGCTGGGGCAGGCGTGGCAAACGGCGAAAGTCAATGCCACGCCGCAGTCGCTGAGCTGGCGCCATGCGGCGCGCGTATCGCTGGCGACGACGGCCGGCTTCCTGCTGGTCGAAGCCTTGCACATTCCCTTCGGCTACTGGGCCACCATGGCGACCTTGCTGATCCTGCAGCCGTCCGTGTCGACTACCTGGCCGCGCGGCATCGAGCGGGTGGCGGGCAGCGTGCTGGGCGCCGTGCTGGCCGTGCTGATCGGCCTGGCCGTCCACACCCCGCTGGCGATCTCGCTCGTGGTGTTTCCCCTGATCGTCGCCACCATGGCTTTGCGCCGCGTCAGCTACAGCCTGCACGTGCTGTTCATGACGCCCGCCTTCGTGCTGGTGGCCGACTATGCGGCGCCGGCCAGCGAGATGGTGTATGCCGCTAGCCGCCTGGGCAACAATGTGCTGGGCTGCGTGCTGGCCCTGCTGGCCACGTTTTTCCTGTGGCCGGACCGCGAGGCGGACGACCTGGACCAGCGCCTGGCCAAGGCCGTGTCGGCCAACCTGAAATACCTGCTGGCCGTGCTGGCGGCGGGCGGACGGTGGGATAGCGCGATTGCCCGTCTGCGCCGCGAGGCGGGACTGGCCAGCAATAATGCGGAACAGGTGCTGCAGCGCCTGCGCATCGAACGCCGCCTGGACCGCAGCAGCGGCGTGGGCCTGGCGGCGCTGCGCACCTTGCCGCTGCTGCGCCGCGTGGCGGGCAGCACGGCGCGCATCAGCCTCAGCCCCCAGGCGGAACCGGCCACGCCCCAGCTGCAGCAGTGGATTGCCGAAGTCAGCGGGGAAATCGACGCGCTGCTGCGCGGCGCGGCGGACGTTCCGGCGCCCGGCCCCTGCGCGGCCGACGGCTTGACCGTCCTGCAAGCGGACGCGGTGGCGCAGGTCCAGCTGCTGCGCGGCTTGCTGCGCGACCATGTGCAGGCGCAGCCGCAGCCGGATACACTGGCGCCGGCGTAAGGCAGCAGCGTGGCGCAGATGCAACAGCTCGCCGCGAAATTTTTACGCACGTCAAAAAAACAGCATTGACTTGATTTTCAAACATTGCAACCGTAAATGGTAATAGTTATCATTTGCAATTGGCGGCATGAGAAGACGACACTCGGTGATCAAGTGAAGGGCGGCATCATGAGACTGCCCCTTTCCCACCCGCAGTAGCAAGGTTTTCATGTCTTCCATTCTTACCCTGCGCCAGTCCGTACTGGCCATCGGCCTGGCCTTTGGCGCCAGCGCCGCCACCCCATCTGTCTTTGCCGCCGAAGCCGACACGGAGGAGCCCGCACCGCAAGTGCTGCCCGAAGTACGCCTGCAGGCCGAGCGGGAGTCCGTGGGCGAACAGCGCCTGGACAAGCGCCAGATCGAGGCCATGAATGGCATCGACGGCAATATCACCAGCTTGCTGCGCATCAATCCCAGCGTGCAGTTCGATAACAAACAGCAAGCGTCCGCCACCCAGGGCGAGCTGGCGCCGGCCGACATCAGCATCAACGGCGCCAAGTTCTACGACAATCTGTACCAGATGGACGGCATGTCGCTCAACAACGATATCGGCCCGAACAGCAGCAACCCTGCCAGCAATACCACGCCGCCGTCGGCCAGCCAGGGCTTTGCCGTCGACACCAGCCTGCTGTGCGACGTGACGGTGCTCGATTCGAACATCGGCGCCGAATATGGGCGCTTCAAGGGCGGCGTCGTCAAGGCCAATACCTGCGCGCCCACGCGCAAGCTGGCCGGCCAGGTGTCCGTGGAAAGCACGCGCTCGTCGTGGATGCAATACAAGCTCAGCGACAGCCAGCGCGAAAGCGCGGCCAATTCGGCCACGGCCGATCTGCAGCCCGCGTTCGAGAAATGGACGTACCGCGCCGCGCTGCAGGGCAAGGTGACGGAGAATTTCAGCCTGATCGGCAGCTTCATCCGCAAGACGTCGGAGATTCCCCTGAACGGCTACGGCAATGGCTTGCAGAGCGCAAGCGACGCCAACCGCAAGGTGCAAAAGCGCGGCAGCGACAACGCCTTCGTGCGTGGCTTCTGGACCATCACGCCCGGCGTGCTGGCCGATTTTTCCCTCATGCATGCGCCATCGAGCGGCGACTATTTCATTGCCAATACCCGGAACAGCAGCTATCACCTGAAGAGCGGCGGCAATGGCATCAACCTGGGCCTGACGCACCCCGTGGGGTGGCTGGGCAATGCCACGGCGGAGCACCGCTTGAGCTGGAACAGGATGGACAGTTCGCGCGACGCCGATGCCACCGTGTGGAAGGCGTGGCGCTACTCGAGCGACAAGAACTGGGGCGTCAAGACGGGCACGGGTGCGACGGGCTGGGCCAGCAACGAGGGCGGCTACGGCGACATCGACCAGGAACAGGAAAGCGCGCAATACCAGGGCAAGCTGAAGTGGGAGCCGCTCGAGTTGCTGGGCATGTCGCATACTTTCCAGGCGGGCCTGGAACTGGGCACGCAGCATTCGCGTTACCAGCGCAACACCACGTATGAGCAATACACGGCATCGGCCAACACCGCCACTTGCAATATGCTGGGCGGCGGGGTCGATACGCAGTACTGCTCGCTGGCAACGCCATGGAATGCGGCCTCGAGCGTGCGCGGCCAGTACCTGGCCTCGCGCATCATTTTTTACGCGGGCGGCTATGAACTGAGCAACAAGACGCGCGGCGCCTTCCTGCAGGATGACGTCAAGGCGGGCGATGTGCGCGTGCGCCTGGGCATGCGCTACGATACGGACGACCTGTCGCCGAAGTCCAGTATCGCGCCCCGCCTGTCCGCGTTCTGGGACGTGGCGGGCAAGGGCACGACGCAGGTCGAGCTGGGCGCCAACCGCTACTATGGCCGCAATTTCTTCAATTTCTATGCCCAGTCGAAACGCCTGGCACTGCAGACCTCGCCGCAAACGCGTACCTTGTCGGGCGGCTTGCTGAAGGACTGGGCCGCGCCCGTGATGGCCAGCAACTGGAGCTGGCTCAAGCTGGGCGACATGAAGGTGCCGTACACGGATGAAAAACTGCTGGGCATCAGCCAGCAATGGGGCGGCGTGAAGTGGAGCGCCAAGCGCGTGCTGCGCGAAGGCCGCGACGAGATGGTGTATCACGTGGTGTCGGCCGCCAATTTCTACTGGGATAACGTGGGCCGCAGCAACAGCAAGGTGTGGACCCTGTCCGCCGAGACCATGCGCCCGCTGCGCTGGGGCGGCAGCGCCACGCAGGTGCAGTTCGGCTATGACCGCACGCGCACCACCAGCACGCACGCCACCTACGACGATTCGCTGAGCGACCTGACGAACGAACTGGATAAATTCATCTATTACCAGGGCAAGTTCGTGCGCTGGGCGGACCGCCCGGCCGACAATTACAACCGTCCGTGGACGGCCCGCCTGCTGCTGTCGACCGATGTGCCCGCGTACCGCCTGAAGGTGGACAATTTCTTCCGCATGCGGGGGCCGGAAACGAATATGATCGCCACGGGAGAGGCGCTGCCGTTCGACGGCGACGTGGCGAAGGTCTACCAGGACGTTTCGACCAGCAAGTCCTTCACCTGGGACATGCGCGTGCAGTACGCGCTGCCGAAGACGGGATGGGGCGCAGGCTTCGTCAACCTGGGCATCGAGAACGTCAGCAACCGCAGCAATCCCCTGTTTGATGCCGGCAACGGGGTGGTGTTTGAAAAAGGCCGCCAGTTCACGCTGGAACTCGGCTACCGCTTCTAATGACTACGACCATGACGGCAGGCGCATGAATATCGCATCCCACCTGAAAAAAACCACCTTTGCCGTGGCCGCCTTGCTGGCGGGCGGCGCGGGCCTGATGACGAGCATGGAGGGCCGCGCCAGCGATGCCGTTCCCGCCAGCATTGCCTGCGCGGCGGACAAGGGCTGGGACATGGCCTGTCTGCGCCAGAGGTATGCGCAGCCCATCGCCAGCTGGCCCCGTCCGCAGGTGGCCGACGGCGTCGCGCCGCAGGAAATGGCGCCCGTCTCGGCCCTGCCGCCGGCGCAGGTGGCGCCGCAGGTGGCGGCGCTGGGACAGCGGCTGTTTAACGACCCCCGCTTGTCGCGTTCGAACGCGGTGGCCTGCATCAGCTGCCACAGTCCCGCCCACAGTTTTGCCGACAGCAAGCGCACCTCCGTCGGCCACGAAGGGCGGCTGGGCCAGCGCAATGCGCCGGGCTTGCTGGGCGTGGGCCAGCTCAAGCCGCTGTTCTGGGATGGCCGCGCGAATACCCTGGAAGAGCAGGCGCTGGGGCCCTTGCAGCATCCGGACGAAATGGCCATGGACGTGCCGGTCCTGGCGGCCAAGCTGGCCGCCCTCGATGACTATCCGGCGCAATTCGACGCGGCCTTCGGCCCGGGTGCCGGTGTGACCCTGCCGCGCATCCTGACGGCGCTGGCCGATTACCAGCGCACGGTGCTGCCGCCCGTCACGCGCTTCGATACGTTCCTGGAAGGCGAGCGCGCCGACTTGAACGACCGCGAGCTGCTGGGCCTGCACCTGTTCCGCACCAAGGCGCGCTGCATGACGTGCCACAGCGGCGCCTTGCTGACGGACCAGCAATTCCATAACCTGGGATTGACGTATTACGGGCGCAAGAAATATGAAGACCTGGGGCGCTACGTGGTGACGGGCAAGAATGAGGACGTGGGCAAGTTCCGCACGCCCGGTTTGCGGGGCGTGGCGCAATCGGGGCCGTGGATGCACAACGGCCTGTTCCCGCAGATGGTGGGTTTGCTGAACATGTATAACGCGGGCATGTCGCGCCCCGTGCCGCAGAATGCGCAGCAGGCGGCCGATCCGAAATTCCCCGTCACGTCGCCCCTGTTGCAGCGCTTGCAGCTGACGTCCGACGAAATCATCGCGCTGAAGAGTTTTCTCGAAGTGCTATAGCCTGCTATGGCCGCTCGGCCGGCTGCGCCCGCAGCCGGCCTTTTCCTGCTTGCGGCGCCGATATTGTATAGACGTTTGGCGCCTCCCAATCTCTCCAAATTCCACATTCGATGGGCTTTTCCCATATATTTTCCAAAGTGGAAATTTATCGGAAGGAAACGTTGACTCTAAAATAAGTGCGGTCTATATTCGATTTTGTAGGATGTAAATTCTATAAGGTAATAAGCATTGAATTGCAAGTGGCATCCCTTTTTCCATGTCAATCGAAAGGTAGAAAATGTTTAAAAAGATCGCACTTTTCCTGTTTGCCGTCGGTGTCAGTGCGTCCTATTCGGTGGGGGCGGCCGGCAATGGCTTGAGCGACTGCCAGCGCGAGTGCTACGGCGCCTTTACCGATTGCCTGGATTCCGGCCAAACCAGCAACGAATGCAAGGCGATGTTGAATGCATGCAAGGTTGAATGCGCCTTGAATTAAGCAAACCAGGTTTGCCGGGATGACACAATCGTCCCGGCTTGAAGGCAACGACGTCAAGGTAGCTTCACGATGCAAAAGAAAATGAAAACCATCGCCATGTATGGCGTGATATTGGCCGCCGGCCTGGGCAGCGGTTATGGCCTGTCCTTATTGCCTGGTTTATTCAAGTCGACCTACACGGAAGGCAATTACGCCGCGTATTTCCCGAATGCCCAGACGAAGGTGGTGTTGTATGGGACGGACTGGTGCGCCTATTGCGCCAAGACGCGCGCGTATTTCAAGGAAAATAAGATCGAATTCGTCGATCTCGATATCGAGAAATCGCCGGAAGCAAGAAAAGCCCATGAAGAACTCGGCGGCGGCGGCGTGCCCGTGGTGTTGATCGGCAACCGCAAGATCCAGGGCTTCAATGCGGGCGCGCTGGAAGCGGCGCTGAAGAAAATCTGACGTCTCCGTTATTCACTTGAAAGGTCGACCATGTTCAAAAAGATTGCCGCTTTTCTGTTTGCCGCCGGTGCGGCCCTGTCTTTCAGCGTGCATGCGGGCAGTCCCGATTGCACCTTTGTCTGCGAGCGCAACATGCTCGATTGCGTGGAGTTCGAACAGCCCGCATGCATGCAGGCATACAAGGAATGCCTGAATCAGTGCCTGCGCTAGCCAGGTGCTGCCGGTGTAGTGCGCTGCCAGGTCATCCTGGCTGATTTTTCCTGATTGTTAATTTGATTGGACTGGCAATGAATAAAAAACTGGCTATTTTCCTGTTTTCCATCGGCCTGGGCATCACGGGCGCGGCGATGGCGGCACCGGTGGACTGCAAAGCCGAATGCCGCGTCGGCATGAGCGAATGCCTCGATGTTTCCGGTGGCCTCAGCCATTTGTGCTTCGTCAATTTCGACATTTGCGTCAACGAGTGCCGCGCGCGCTAACTCCTGTCTTCCGGCGGGCTGGAACAGCCTGCCGTCCTTGTGAAGTTTCTCTTTTTGCGAAGGAATACTTATGATGAAGAAATTGGGTTTCTTTTTGTTTGCCATGGGTGTCAGCGCATCGTATGCCATGGCCAGTAGTACCGCCGACATCACGGAATGCCAGTCCGAGTGCTATATGGCGCTCGATGCCTGCGTCATGGAGTTCAGTGTCCCTTCATGCGTCCGCGCCAATAAAGCGTGTCTGCAGCGCTGCGGCTAGTCAGCACCAGTAGGATAAGACACGGCGATGCTGTTTCACAGGCATCGCCGTTTTTTTATCTCATCCCCGCGTGCGGTCATGCCGCCACAGCACGTCGCTGCCGCCGGCAAAGCGGTTCAGCACGCGCGACAGCACGAACAGCAGGTCCGACAGGCGGTTCACGTACTGGCGCGGATGTTCGTGGATGGCTTCCGCATTGGCCAGCGCGACGATGCTGCGCTCGGCGCGGCGGCACACGGTGCGGCACACATGCGCCTGCGAGGCGGCGCGCGAGCCGGCCGGCAAAATGAATTCGCTCAAGGCGGGCAAGTCCGCATTGTATTTCGCCAATAGCGCATCGAGGCGCAGCACGTGTTCTTCCTTGATCAGCTGGTAGCCGGGGATGCAGATTTCGCCGCCCAGGTCGAACAGGTCGTGCTGGATGGCCACCAGCTCGCCGCGCAGATCGTCGGGCATGGCTTCGCACAGCAGCAAGCCCAGATGCGAATTGAGTTCGTCCACGTCGCCCATGGCGTGGATGCGCGCGCTGTCCTTGCTGGTGCGGCTGCCGTCGCCCAGGCCGGTGCTGCCATTGTCGCCCGTGCGCGTGGCGATTTTCGAAAGTCGGTTGCCCATGATGTCGGTCCTGTAAAGAAGAATGGGGGCAGCATACGACACCGTGCGCCGCCTGGCCCCGGATTTGCCCGCAAATCGGACAAAAAATGCGACGCATGTCCCTTTTGTGCTTACAATCGTTGCACGCCCATGCACTTTTGTCCCCATCTTATGCTCAATGCTGCCCCCGAACCCGGATTGACCGCCGCGCGCCAGCAAGCCGTTGTCACGGCCCTGCTGGCCGTGCTGCCGGCCCGCTGCGTGCTGTCCGACGCGGAAGATACGCGCCCGTACGAATGCGACGGCCTGGCCGCCTACCGCCAGCTGCCGATGGTGGTGACGTTGCCGGACACGGAAGAACAGGTCATCGCCATACTCGGCGTCTGCCGCGCATTGAAGGTGCCGATCGTGCCGCGCGGCGCGGGCACGGGCCTGTCGGGCGGCGCCTTGCCCATCGCCGACGGCGTGGTGCTGTCGACGGCGCGCCTGAACCGCATCGTGCGCCTCGATGCATATGCGCGCACGGCCGTGGTGCAGCCGGGCGTGCGCAACCTGGCCATTTCCGAGGCGGCCGCGCCCCACGCGCTGTACTACGCGCCCGACCCGTCTTCGCAGATCGCCTGCAGCATCGGCGGCAACGTGGCGGAAAACTCGGGCGGCGTGCATTGCCTCAAATACGGCCTGACCGTGCACAATGTGCTGCGCGTGCGCGTCGTCACCATCGATGGCGACGTGCTGGAACTGGGCGGCGAATGCCTGGACGCTCCTGGCCTGGACCTGCTGGCCGTCTTCATCGGTTCCGAAGGCATGCTGGGCATCGTCACGGAAGTGACGGTGAAGCTGATCCCGAAACCGGCCACGGCGAGGGTCATCATGGCTTCGTTCGGCGACGTCGTCACGGGCGGCAATGCGGTGGCCAATGTGATCGCCGCCGGCATCATCCCGGCCGGACTGGAAATGATGGACCAGACGTCTTCGCGCATGGTCGAACCGTTCGTCAAGGCCGGCTACGACATCGACGCGGCCGCCATTTTGCTGTGCGAAGCGGACGGCACGCACGAGGAAGTGGAAGAGGAGATCGCCCGCATGACGGCCGTGCTGGAAGGGGCGGGCGCCAGCGCCATCGCCGTTTCGCAGTCGGAAGCGGAGCGCATGAAGTTCTGGTCCGGCCGCAAGAACGCGTTTCCCGCCGCGGGACGCATCTCGCCCGACTACTACTGCATGGACGGCACCATCCCCCGCAAGCGCCTGGCCGAAGTCCTGACGGGCATCGCCGCCATGGAAACGACGCATGGCCTGCGCTGCGCCAACGTGTTTCACGCGGGCGACGGCAATCTGCATCCCTTGATCCTGTTCGACGCCAACATGCCCGGCGAATTCGAGCGCGCCGAAGCGTTTGGCGCGGACATCCTGGCCCTGTGCGTGGCCGTGGGCGGCACCATCACGGGCGAGCATGGCGTGGGCATGGAAAAGATCAATTCCATGTGCGTGCAGTTTACGCGCGCCGAACTCGATGCCTTCTTTGCCGTCAAGCGCGCCTTCGATCCCCACGCCTTGCTGAACCCGGACAAGGCGATACCCACCTTGAACCGCTGTGCCGAATTCGGCAAGATGCATGTGACGGCGGGGCGCCTGCCGTTCGCCAACCTGCCTCGTTTTTAATTTTCCGGAGACTCTTTTGCAAGCGATAGCGGAACAATTCAGGCAGCAGATCCTGGCAGCGAGCGCGGCGGGTCTTCCTTTGCGCCTGCGCGGCGGGGGCACGAAAGACTGGTATGGCCAGCAGCTGGCAGGCGAGGTGCTCGACACGCGCGCATATGCGGGCATCGTCGACTATGAGCCGACGGAGCTGGTGATCACGGCCCGCTGCGGCACGCCGCTGGCGGACATTGAAGCGGCGCTGGCCGCGCGCAACCAGATGCTGGCTTTCGAGCCGCCCCATTTCGGCCCTGGCGCCACGGTGGGCGGCGTCGTCGCCAGCGCGCTGTCCGGCCCGCGCCGCGCCAGCGCGGGCGCGCTGCGTGATTTCGTGCTGGGCGCCGTGCTGCTGGACGGCCATGGCGAACGGCTGGCCTTCGGCGGGCAGGTGATGAAAAACGTGGCCGGCTACGATGTCTCGCGCCTGCTGGCGGGTTCCTTGGGCACCCTGGGCCTGATCCTGGAAGTGTCGCTGAAGGTGCTGCCCTTGCCGCTGCGCGAAGCGACCTTGCGCGTGGCGTGCGCGGAAATCGCCGCCTTGCGTATGCTCAATGAGTGGGCGGGCAAGCCGCTGCCGATATCGGCCACCTGCTGGCATGACGGCGTCCTGAGCGTGCGCCTGTCGGGTGCGGAGGCGGCCGTGTCGGCGGCGCTGCACACGCTGGGCGGCGAGGTGCTGGCGCCGCAGGAGGCTGCCGCGTTCTGGCTGTCCGTGCGCGAACAGACGCACGATTTCTTTGCGGGCGCGGGCAGCCTGTGGCGCTTGTCCTTGCCGCCGCACGCCAGCGCCGTAATATTAAAGGGGCGCCAGCTGATCGAGTGGGGCGGGGCGCAGCGCTGGCTCAAGCTCGACGGCGATGCCGACGCGGCAGGCAGCCAGCACATCCGCCAGGCCGTCGCTGCCGCCGGTGGCCACGCCACCTTGTTCCGCGGCGGCGACAAGGCCGTGGGCGTGTTCCACCCGCTGGCGCCGGCCGTTGAAAAAATCCACCAGCGTTTGCGGCAGGCTTTCGACCCGGCCGGCATCTTCAACCCGCACAGAATGTATTGAGCGCGCATGCAAACCAATCTCGCCGATTTCATCAAGAACACGCCGGCAGGCGACGAAGCGGAAGCCATCCTGCGCGCCTGCGTGCATTGCGGCTTTTGCACGGCCACCTGTCCCACCTACCAGCTGCTGGGCGACGAACTCGATGGCCCGCGCGGACGCATCTACCTGATCAAGCAGGTACTGGAAGGCGCGCCCGTCACGGCCAAGACGCAGACGCACCTGGACCGCTGCCTGACCTGCCGCAACTGCGAATCGACCTGTCCCTCGGGCGTGCAGTACGGGCGCCTGGTCGACATCGGCCGCAACGTCGTCGAGCAGCGCGTGCAGCGCCCCTTGCGCGAGCGTGCCCTGCGCTTCGCCCTGAAGGAAGCCTTGCCGCGCCGCTGGCTGTTTACGCCCGCGTACAAGGCGGGGCAGGCGCTGCGGCCCCTGCTGTCGAAAAGCCTGCAGGACAAGCTGCGTCCCGGAGAAAAGGCCGGGGCGTGGCCCGCGCGCCGGCACGCGCGCACCATGCTGCTGCTCGACGGCTGCGTGCAGCCGGCCATGTCGCCGAACATCAACGCGGCCACGGCGCGCGTGCTCGACGCGCTGGGCGTGCAATTGATCGTCGCGCCCAGGGCGGGCTGCTGCGGCGCGCTGCGCCATCACCTGAACGACCAGGACGCGGCGCTGGACGACATGCGCCGCAATATCGACGCCTGGTGGCCATACGTCGACAGCGCCGAAGCCATCGTCATGACGGCTTCCGGCTGCGGCGCCACGGTCAAGGAATATGGCCACCTGCTGGCGCACGACGCGCAGTATGCGGACAAGGCGCGGCGCATCGCGGCATTGACGCGCGACTTGTCCGAGATCATGCCCGCGTTCGAGGCGGAGCTGGTGGCGCTGCTGCAGGGGCGCATCGGCAAAAAAGTGGCGTATCACCCGCCATGCACCCTGCAGCACGGCCAGCAGATCCGAGGCAAGGTGGAGCAGGTGCTGCGCGCCGTCGGCGTCGACGTGCGCCTGTGTGCCGACAGCCATTTGTGCTGCGGTTCGGCGGGCACGTATTCGATCCTGCAGCCGGACCTGTCGCAGCAGCTGCGCGACAACAAGGTGGCGAATCTGGAAGCGTGCGAGCCGGACATGATCGTGTCGGCGAATATCGGCTGCCTCACGCATTTGCAGTCGGGCACCGAGACGCCCGTGCGGCACTGGATCGAGTTGATCGACGCGGCCTTGTCACCCGTCAGATAGGCACTTCGCTGTACTGAGCGATGCGCCATTGCGGCGCCGGGATGAAATTGTTTGCCCATTCCAGCACGGCGTCGGCCGGCATGGGGCGGGCGATGCCGTAGCCTTGCGCCAGGTCGCAGCCCAGCTGGATCAGGCGCGCGCCATGCTCGACGCTTTCCACGCCTTCGGCGATCACCGTCAGGGAAAAGGAGCGGGCCAGGCCGATGACGGCGCGCACCAGGTGCAGGTCGTCGCGGTCGTTGAGCATATTGCGCACGAAGCTCTGGTCGATCTTGACGATATTGGCCGGCAGGCGTTTCAGGTAGGACATCGACGAGTAGCCGGTGCCGAAATCGTCGAGGGCAAACGTGATGCCCAGCGCCTGGCAGGCGCGGATGATGCGGCGCACGTCTTCGATGTCGTGCAGGGCCGACGATTCGAGGATTTCCAGTTCCAGCATGCTGGCGCACACGCCGGGAAATTCGCCGAGGATGGTTTCCAGGCGCGACACGAAATCGGGCTGCTGGAAGTGGCGCGCCGCGATATTCACGCTGACCACCCAGTGCTTGCCGGCGGCGCTCCAGCGCTGCATCTGCCGCAGGGCCTGGCGCAGCACCCATTCGCCGATATCGATGATCAGGTCCGTCTGCTCCACCAGCGGCAGGAATTGCGCGGGCGCCAGCACGCCGCGGCGCGCATGCTGCCAGCGCAGCAGCGCTTCCATGCCCACCACCGTGCCGGCGCGCATGTTCACCTTGGGCTGGTAGTACAGCCGCAGTTCCCCATTGATCAGGGCCTGGCGCACTTCCGTGCGCTGGTTGTGGTGGGTACGCACTTCTTCATCGAGGTTGGTGTCGAAGAAGTGGTACTGGTTGCGCCCCGTCAGTTTGGCCTGGTAGACGGCGTGGTCGGCGTGGCGCAGCAGGCTTTCCGTATTCAGGTCCTTGCCCGCGTAGACGGCGATGCCGGCGCTGGCCGTCATGTGCAGCGCCTGCTGGTCGCACTGGTAGGGGCGGCTCAGCTCTTTCATCAGTTGCGTGATGTTCTGTTCGATGCTGGCGATGCTGGCCTGGCCGCACAGCAGCATGACGAATTCATCGCCGCCCAGGCGCGCCGCGTAGTGGACCTGGCCCGTAAAGCCGTGCAGGCGGCCCGCCACCTGCTTGAGGATTTCATCGCCCGCCTCGGCGCCGTAGCGGTCGTTGATGGCCTGGAAGTGGTCGAGGTCGAACAGGCAGACGGCCAGCAGGCGCTGGCGTTCGCGCGCGAGGAACAGTTCCTGCTCGAAGCGGGCGGCCAGCGCGGCCCGGTTGGGCAAGCCCGTCAGCACATCGTTGTAGTTTTGCCACGACAGCTTTTGCAGTGCCTGCTGCATGTGCACGGTTTCGTTCAGCTGTTCGCCCAGTTGCCGCTGGCTCGTCTTCAGCGAGGAAAACAGTTCTTCGACATCGCCGGCCATGCTGTTGAACGATTGCGACACGGCTTGCGCTTCAGGCGTGGCACCCGCCGCCAGGCGCACGGCGAAATTGCCTTCGCGGAAGCGGTCGGTCGCCTGCACGAGCCGCGCCAGCAGCCTGCGGTGGGCGGCCAGGATCAAGCCCAGCAGGAGGAAGACCAGCACGATATTGACGGCGCTGAGGACGGCTTGCCCGCGCACCTTGTGCCACACCTGCGCCAGGGGCAGGCCGGGCGTGTAATGGAGGTCGAGGACGCCGTCGCCGCCGTCCGGCAGCGCCACCGTCAGGCGGCTGCGGATGGCCGTGATGCCGGCCAGGCGCGCGAACCATTGCGGCACCGTGGCCGCCATGGCGCCGGCCAGCGGCGTGTCGGCCAGCACTTCGACATGCTCGTCAGCCGTATCCCAGCGCGCGGCGGCGAGGTTGCGGTTCAGCGGCAAGGCGCTGCGCAGCACCTGCCGCACGCTGTCGTGCATGGCTTGCCGGTCCGTGTGCACGGCCAGCGGCAGCACGCTGTTGGCCAGGAACAGGTCCAGTTGCCGGGCATCGCTCTGGTAGCGCGCATTGGCCAGCGCGCTTTCCGTACCGAGCAGGGCGTGATAGCGAACGGCGGAAACGGCGAGTATCAGGAAGAAAATAGGAATGAATAGGCGGGAATAAATGCCCATCCGCATCCATGAAGATAATATTTTCCCAAAGACTGGCATCGTTTTTTGATCGATATCTACGAATAATTATGTAAACATTATCACCGAAATTTGCTATTGGAAACACAATATTGATATCAAGCATGAAATAAATATCGAATAATTGATTTCCGCGATTGTTGCCTTTAATCAAAGCGTAGAGTCTTTTATTCTTGTAGCAATTGCCGTATGTCGGCCGCCAGGCTGGCCGGTTTGCTGGCCGTGGCGTAGCGGCGAAACACGCTGCCATCCTTGCGCACCAAAAACTTGGTGAAATTCCATTTGATGGCTTGCGTGCCCAATATGCCGGGCGCCGCCTGCTTCAATTGGGCAAACAAGGGATGGGTGTGGCTGCCATTCACGTCGATCTTGGCAAACAGGGGAAAGGTGACGCCGAAGTTTTTTTCGCAAAAGGCGCCAATTTCCGCATTCGATCCCGGTTCCTGCTGGCGGAATTGATTGCAGGGAAATCCCAGCACTTCCAGGCCTTGCGCGTGAAATTCGCGGTACAGCGCTTCCAGGCCCTGGTATTGCGGCGTGAAGCCGCAGGCGCTGGCCGTGTTGACGATGAGCAGTACCTTGCCCTTGTAGCGCGCCAGGTCGACGGGCGTGCCGTCCAGCGCTTCAGCCTGGAAATCGTGGATGCTGGCCATGTCAGAGCAGTCCCAGTTTGGTGGCGCCCGCTTGCGGGGCCGGTTCCGGCGCCGTTGCGCCCTTGAGTTTGATCGCCAGGCGCAGGTCGTTGACGGAGTCCGCATTGCGCAGCGCGTCTTCATAGCTGACGGCGCCCGCCTCGTGCAGGTCGAACAGGGCCTGGTCGAAGGTCTGCATACCCAGTTCGCGCGATTTTTTCATCAATTCCTTGATCTCGTGCACCTGGCCCTTGAAGATCAGTTCGCTCATCAGCGGCGAATTGAGCAGGATTTCCAGCGCCGCCTGGCGTCCGCCGCCGTCCTTGTTGGGAATCAGGCGCTGCGAAATCATGCCTTTCAGATTGAGCGACAGGTCCATCAGCAGCTGCTGGCGCCGCTCCTCGGGGAAGAAGTTGATGATGCGGTCCAGCGCCTGGTTGGCATTGTTCGCGTGCAAGGTGGCCAGGCACAGGTGGCCCGTCTCGGCAAACGCGATGGCGTGGTCCATGGTGTCGCGGTCGCGGATCTCGCCGATCTGGATCACGTCGGGCGCCTGGCGCAAGGTGTTTTTCAGGGCCGTGGCCCAGTCGTCCGTATCGACGCCCACTTCGCGCTGGGTGACGATGCAGTTGCCGTGCGGATGGATGAATTCCACGGGGTCTTCGATGGTGATGATGTGGCCATGGCTGTGCGCGTTGCGGTGGCCCACCATGGCGGCCAGGGTGGTCGACTTGCCGCAGCCCGTGGCGCCCACCATGATGACGAGGCCCCGCTTGCTCATCACCACGTCTTGCAGGATGGCGGGTAAACCCAGCCCATCCAGGGTGGGAATGGCGGTATTGATCAACCGCAAGACCATGCCTGCCTGGCCCATCTGCACGAAGGCGGACACGCGGAAGCGCCCCAGGCCGTCCGGGCTGATGGCGAAGTTGGCTTCGCGGCTGGCCTCGAATTCGGCTGCCTGGCGTGCATTCATGACGGCGCACACATAGCCGGCCGCCTGCTGCGGGGCCAGCGGGCCGCCCGCCAGCGGCGTCAGCTTGCCGTCCAGCTTGATGGCGGCAGGAAAGCCGGCCGTGATGAACAGGTCGGAACCGCCCCGGTCGCGCATCTGCGCCAGCAGCGCGTGCATGGCGCCATAGTGTTCGTGCGTCGTCTGCATGCGCTTATCCGGGGAAGTTTTCAGGGGCCTTGGCGGCCGAGCGGGCCGTCTCCGCCGAGATCGTGCCGCGCCGCACGAGGTCCGAGAGGCACTGGTCCAGCGTCTGCATGCCCACGTTGCTGCCCGTCTGGATGGCTGAATACATCTGCGCCACTTTTGCTTCACGGATCAGGTTGCGCACGGCCGGCGTGGCCAGCATGATTTCATGCGCGGCCACGCGGCCCGCGCCGTCCTTGGTCTTGAGCAAATTCTGCGAAATGACGGCCTGCAAGGATTCGGACAGCATGGCGCGCACCATTTCCTTTTCCTCGGCGGGGAAGACGTCGATGATGCGGTCGATCGATTTTGCCGCCGACGAGGTATGCAGGGTGCCGAACACCAGGTGGCCCGTCTCGGCCGCCGTCAGGGCCAGGCGGATGGTTTCCAGGTCGCGCAATTCGCCCACCAAAATGACGTCCGGGTCTTCGCGCAGGGCCGAGCGCAGCGCATTGCTGAACGAATGCGTGTGCGAACCCACTTCGCGCTGGTTGATCAGGCATTTCTTCGGCTCATGCACGAATTCGATCGGGTCTTCGATGGTCAGGATGTGGTGGTTCAGGCGCTCGTTGACGTGGTTCACCATGGCCGCCAGGGTGGTCGACTTGCCGGAACCCGTCGGGCCCGTCACCAGCACGAGGCCCCGCGGGCGCATGGCCAGCTCGCCGAAGATGCGGGGGGCGTTCAATTCTTCCAGGGTCAGCACTTTCGACGGAATCGTGCGCAGCACGGCCGAGGCACCGCGTTCCTGGTTGTAGGCATTCACGCGGAAGCGGGCCAGGCCGGGGATCTCGAACGAGAAATCGCATTCCAGCGCTTCTTCATACGCCTTGCGCTGGCTGTCGTTCATGATGTCGTAGATCATGCTGTGCACTTCCTTGTGCTCGAGCGGGGCCACGTTCAGGCGGCGCACGTCGCCGTTGACCCGTATCATCGGCGGCAGGCCGGAAGACAGGTGCAGGTCGGAAGCCTTGTTGCTGACGGAGAAAGCGAGTAGTTCGGAGATGTCCATTTATAATCCCTGTGCCTGCATTGATGGGCTGGCGCACCGTGCCGCCGCCCCTATACACTAGAAAATGATTATGTCCACAATCGAACAGAACTTGCAAGCCGTGCGCGACAGTATTACGCAGGCCGCCTCTGACGCGCAGCGCGCGCCGGCCGACGTGACCCTGCTGGCCGTCTCGAAGACCTTCGGCGCGGATGCCGTGCTGGCGGCAGCGCGCGCGGGCCAGGCGGCGTTTGGCGAAAATTATCTGCAGGAAGCGCTCGACAAGATGGCCGCCGTCAAGCTGGCCTTGCCGCAAGGCGGCCTGGCATGGCATTTCATCGGCCCCATCCAGAGCAACAAGACGCGCCCCATCGCCGAGCATTTCGACTGGGTACACACGGTGGAGCGGGAAAAGATCGCCGTCCGCCTGTCCGAACAGCGCCCGGCCGGCTTGCCGGACTTGAATATCTGCCTGCAAGTGAACATCAGCGGCGAAGCGAGCAAGAGCGGCATTGCTCCGGCCGAACTGCCGGCGCTGGCGCATGCCGTGGCGCAATTGCCCCGTTTGCGCTTGCGGGGCCTGATGGCGATTCCCGAACCGGAAACGGATGTCAACCTCCAGCGCCGCGCGTTTGCGCAATTGCGCGCGCTGTACGAACAATTGAAAGCTGACGGCCTGGCGCTCGATACCTTGTCGATGGGCATGTCGGCCGACTTGCGCGCCGCCGTGCTCGAGGGCGCCACCATCGTGCGCGTGGGCAGCGCCATCTTCGGTTCCCGCCATTACTCTTAACTGATAGATAGAAAGCATCACCATGACGACAGAATTGAATATCGCCTTTGTAGGCGGCGGCAATATGGCGGCGGCCCTGATCGCCGGCCTGGCAGGCAAGCTGACCCTGGGCGGCAACATCCACGTGATCGACCCGCATGCGCCCGCGCTGGAAAAACTGCAGGCGCAGTTCGGCGTCACGACGGCTACTGCCGCCAGCGACGCGCTGCGCGCCGTGGACGTGATCGTGCTGGCCGTGAAACCGCAAAGCATGCGCGAAGTGGCAGCGCAATTGCTGCCTTTCCTCGACGGGGAGCGGGTGCCCTTGATCCTGTCGATCGCGGCCGGCATCCGCGCGGCCGACCTGTCGCGCTGGCTCGGCGATTATTCAGCCATCGTGCGCTGCATGCCGAACACGCCGGCCCTGATCGGCATGGGCATCACGGGCATGGTGGCCAGCAGCGGCGTCAGCGGGGAACAACAGAAAACGGCGGACGCCATCCTGCGCGCCGTCGGCCAGACCGTCTGGCTCGATGACGAGGGCAAGATCGATCCTGTCACGGCCGTGTCCGGCAGCGGTCCCGCCTATGTGTTTTACTTTATCGAAGCCATGCAGCAGGCGGCGGCCGAGCTGGGCCTCACGCCCGAGCAGGGCACGCAGCTGGCGATCGCCACGTTTACGGGCGCGGCGCAGCTGGCGGCCAATTCCAGCGAACCGGTGTCCTTGCTGCGCGAGCGGGTCACCTCGAAAGGCGGCACGACGTATGCGGCATTGACCAGCATGGAAGAGAGCGGCGTGAAGGCGGCCATCGTCAAGGGCATCAAGGCGGCTGCGCAGCGGGGGCGCGAAATGGGAGACGAGCTGGGCAAGTAAGTTCGGTCTACATCACCTTGACGGCGCGGCCAATGTAGAGCACAGGCCCCGTCGGCCGGCCCGTGGGCGAACCCGTTGCCGGCTCCAAGGTGATTTCAAACAGCTGTTCCGGCTGCAAGGGCGGCAGCTTGTCCAGTGTCAGTTTGAGGCTCTGGCCCGGCTTGACCAGGCCCAGCGAGACGGGCGCGCCCCAGTCCTTGCCCTTGGTCCAGAATTGCAGGGCTTTTTGCTGCGGCACGGCGGTCGGACCCAGCGGGATCAGGCTCAGGTCGCGGTTCTTGCCGCCCCGTCCGCCCGCCTGCACGATCCAGCCCGGCGACTTGTCTTGCGGCGCCACCAGCACCACCAGGTAGCCGGGGCCGCTCGGTGCTTGCAGCTGCACGCTGACGAACACGGCCAGCGCGGCCGTGGCCGCCAAGCCGCCGCCCGCCAGTATTCTCCAGAACGCGAGGCTGTTCCACCATGCCTGCCAGCCGCCCGCCTGCCGCACGGCCGACGGCGTGAACAGGCTGGCGCTGATGCGCGGCCACAGTTGCGCGGACGGCGTTTCGGGCGGCGCCAGCGTGGTCAAGGGCAGCAAACGCTGTTCCCAGGCTTCAACGGCGTCGCGCAAGGCGGCGTCGCGCGGCAAGCGCTGTTCCACTTCCGTGCGTTCGGCCAGCTCCAGGGTGCCCAGCACGTATTCGCTGGCCAGCCGCTGCAGTTCATCTTCGTCGCGGCTGCTCATCCCATGCACTCCCGCAAGGCGGCCAGGCCCCGCTTGACCCAGGCTTTCACGGTGCCCAGCGGCGCTTGCAGGCGCTGCGCGATTTCGCTGTGGGAACAGCCGTCGACGTAGGCGTACAGGATGCTGTTGCGCTTGGCGTCGTCCAGGTGGCCGAGGCAATCGTGCAGCTTGCCCAGGTTCGCCTGGTCGGCATAGGCCTCGCCCGTATCGTGGCTTTGGCGTTCGTGCAGCAGGGTTTCCACGGTATCCTCGTCGGCCGATACTTCATGGGCGCGGGCGCGCGCCACGTTCAGCGCCTGGTGCCGCACCACCACATAGATCCAGCCCTTGCCGCTGCCGCGCGTGGCGTCGAAACTGCCGGCGCGGCGCCAGATATTCAGGAAGGCGTCGTGCAGCACGTCTTCGGCCAGCGCCCGCTGGCGCACGATGCGCAGGGCCACGCCCAGCAGATAGCGGCTTTCCTGCTGGTACAGGCCGTGCAATGCCTGCTGCTCGCCCCGGGCGCAGGCGCGCAGGGCGGCATCGTAATCGTAGGGGGCGGCTTGGGCTGGCAAGGTTGGCGCAATCGTCAGGAGTGAACGGTTAGCAAGTTTTCAAGACCGAGTATAGGCCAGAAACCCGCTTGCCAACCGTCGCTTTCACTGATTTAGGCGGCCTTCCAGAAAATGTAGTCGGCCTGGTAGGGCACCCATTGTTTGACGCCGATGCTTTCCATGCCGCAGGGGCTGCTGGGCGCCACGCCGCCGCGGGTGGCCACGCGCTGGATGTAGCTGACGCCCTGCATGGCGCCGCTGCCCGTGGCGGGATTGGCTTTCACCAGCTGGTAGGGGATATTGCCCGCGCCGGCAGGCGCCACGGCCACTTGCGTCGCTGTCACTTTCGAGCCGTCCAGATTGGCCCAGGTGGCCGGCGGTCCCACATACGTGCCCACTTGCATGCCGTTGCGGTCGTTCAAGGCCGCATCCGGGCCCACGAAGACCCATTCATGGCCCGTCATGTCTTTTTTCGCCTTGCATTCGTAGGCGATCTTGCCCACGCCCACGGTTTGCATGGCCACCTGGTGGCCATCGGGTACTTTGACGGCGCCCGGCAATTGTTCCTGCGAATAGCGCGCGCCCATGGGGGCGCAGGCGCTCAGCAGCAGGGCGGCGCCCAGCAAAGTCAGGGCGGGAACGGCGTGGCGTGGGGCGGTGATGGCAAGCATGGCGAACTCCTGGTAGTTGGCTCAGCCGGCTGGCTGATACTGGTACTACCCGGCAGCGCCCCATTTGGATGCAGCAGCGGCAAATTATTTTTACGGCGGCGTTTCCGGCTTGCTGAAGCGCCTGGCCAGCGCCAGCGCGATGGGCATGGCGGTGGTGGCGTGCTTGAGCAGCGCGCCGCTGGCCCGCAGCAGGGGCAGGACGCGGCGCGGGCGCACCAGCGCCAGGCCCAGCACGGCGCCGCCCAGCATCAGGGGAATTCTGAAACGCGTGGCCAGGGTGTGGCGCAGATTGCCGCCCGTCAGCGGTTCCAGCAGTTGCCGCGTCTGCACGCCCAGGGCCAGGCGCTGCAGCGCGCATTCGGCCAGCAGCGCATCGCGCCGCTGCGCCAGGCTGGCGGCCGTGTGGACGCTGGACAATTTGGTGGGATGCGTGGTCATGGCCGCTCCGCTCCCCGGCGCGCCAGCAGTTGCAGCTCGTCCAGGTCTTTGTTCAGTTCGGAAAGTGTGAAGGACAGCAGTTTCGGCTTGCTGCGGAAACTGGCGCGTACGCCCAGCAGGGTGGCGAGGGCGGCAGCGATGAAGACGGCGGCCGTGACGGCGATGGCGGCGATGCGGTGCGTATCCCAGAACAGCACGATGACGAGGAACACGATCAAGACCAGGCCGACGAACAGGCACAGCAGTGCCAGCATGGCCAGCGCCAGATAGGACAGGAAGCGCAGCGACTCTTCTTCCATTTCCACGGCCGCCAGGGCCAGACGGGTCTGGACGATGGCGGCGAGGGTCGCTGCGACTTGGGCGACATGGTGCATGATAGCCATATGCTGCCTTTCGCGTCAGGAGACGGCCAACGCCGTCGAGGCTGTCTAGCGGCGTGAGGAGAGCAGCAGGCCGAACAGCACGCCCACGACGGCGCCCGCGCCCACGGCTTTCCAGGGATTGTCCTGCACGTACTCGTCGGTGGCCTTGGCCGCCTTCTTGGTGCGTTCGAGCAAGTCTTCTTCCAGCTTGATCAAGTCCTTCTTGGCCGTTTCCAGGGTGGCGATGAACTTGTCCTTGACGGCTTTGACATTCTCGCCCGTCTGATCCTTGGCGCCATCGAGCCAGCCTTCCGCTTCATTGATGACGTTTTTCAGGTCGCCGACCAGTTTGTCGCGTGCCTTGTCGGCGTCGGCGAGGATGGTGTCGCTGCTGGATTTGCCGGTATGTGTCGAGCTCATGTATTACCTCATGGAAGTGAAACTGCACAGTGAAATACCAGTGTAGGCAGCTGCGGCCAGGCTAGTCTTGCGCCGCCTCAAGGGCTGCCGCGGCGCATGGAACATTGATTAACGGAAAGCAAAGTCCAGTACCACGCCTGCAAACACCGCCGCTCCTAGCCAGTTATTATGCCGGAATGCCGCAAAACACGGCATACGCTCGCGTGCGCGGATCAGGGTGTAGTGGTAAACGGCGCAGCCGGCAGCCACCAGCAAGCCTGCCACATACCAGTAGCGCAAGCCCAGGTACCAGCCGCACGCCAGCCACAGCAGCAGGAAAGCGGCATAGCACAGCATGACGATGGCCACGTCGTAGCGGCCGAAGGTGATGGCCGACGTCTTGATGCCGATCTTCAGGTCGTCGTCGCGGTCGACCATCGCGTATTCCGTATCGTAGGCCACGGCCCAGAAGACGTTGCCCAGCAACAGCAGCCAGGCGACGGCGGGCACGCCATCCGTGATGGCGGCAAAGCCCATGGGGATGCCGAAGCCGAAGGCGATGCCGAGATACGCTTGCGGAATGGCAAAGAAGCGCTTGAAGTAGGGATAGGTGCCGGCGATGATGACGGCGGCCACGGACAGCTGCTTGGTCAGCGCATTCAGGGGCAGGATCAGGCAGAAGGCCAGCACGGTCAGCACGCCGGCCACGGCCAGCGCTTCCTTGCCGCTGATGCGTCCGCTGGTGATGGGACGCTCGGCCGTGCGCTTGACGAATTTGTCGATGTCCTGGTCGGCGTAGTCGTTGATGGCGCAGCCTGCCGAGCGCATCAGGAAAGTGCCGAAGGTGAAGATCAGCAGCAGCCGCCAGTCCGGCACGCCCTGCTGCGCCAGCCACAGCGCGCACAGGGTAGGCCACAGCAGCAATACGGTACCGATAGGCTTGTCCAGCCGTATCAGGCGGAAATACAGCGCCAGCTTGTTCATGGAAGACTCGATCTTGTTGAAGAGAAAGGTCGATTATCGCAAATAGTATGTAAATGTACTATTTTGCGGCTGGGGCGCTAGTCTTCGTCGTCGCACAAGGGGGTAATGCCGGGCAAGTTGCAGCTGGCGATGGCTGCGCACAGGGCGTCGATGGCGGCCTTGCGGGTAAAACTCTTGCGCCACAGCATGACCACGCGGCGCGAGGGCACGGGGGCGGCAAACGGCCGGTACTCGAGCATGCCGTCGGTGGCGTGCATATTGGCGACGGAGGCGCGCGGCAAGACGGTCAGGCCGATGCCGCTGGCCACCATGTGGCGGATGGTTTCCAGTGAGGAGCCTTCAAACGTGCGCTGCATGCCGTTGCCGGGCGAGGAAAAACGCGCCATTTCGGGGCACACTTCCAGCACCTGGTCGCGGAAGCAGTGGCCATTGCCCAGCAGCAGCATGGTTTCCGATTTCAAGTCTTGCGCGGCGATCTTTTCACGCGCCGTCCACGGATGCTGGCGCGGCATGGCCACGACGAACGGTTCGTCATACAGTTCCTGGATGGCCATGCCGTGTTCGGGCAGGGGCAGGGCCATGATGGCCACGTCCAGTTCGCCCTGGCGCAGCAATTCGAGCAGGCGAACCGTGAAGTTTTCCTGCAAGATCAAGGGCATCTGCGGCACCTGGTCTATCATGGCCTTGACCAGGGGCGGCAGCAGGTAGGGGCCGATCGTGTAGATCACGCCCAGGCGCAGGGGGCCGGCCAGCGGGTCCTTGTTTTGCTTGGCGAGTTCCTTGATGGCGGCCGTCTGTTCCAGCACGCGCTCGGCTTGCGCAATGATTTGCGCGCCCAGGGGCGTGACGGAGATTTCCGCGCCGCCCCGTTCGAACAGGACCACGCCCAGTTCGTCTTCGAGTTTCTTGATGGCCACTGACAGGGTGGGCTGCGCAACGAAGCAGGCTTCGGCGGCATGGCCGAAGTGTTTCGCTCGCGCGACTGCAACGATGTATTTCAGTTCAGTCAGTGTCATAAGGTGATTGAAACACACGAAGTGCTTACTTGCAATGAATGAAAGGTGGCGCAAACGTGAAACTGTGGCGCCGATGGCGTATTGTAGCGGATCGCCCCCTATAATGCGGGACCAGGCAGCGGAGGGAGATGGCGATGGAACTGCACATGCAGGCGCTGGAAGCGGCGATCAATTACTGGCGTGCCAGGCAACCGGCGCGCGGCAATGAATATGCGCTGTCGCCGCCCGTCAGCAGCCTGGCCGGCGTGTACGCGCTGATGATTTACTACCGGCAAGATCGCATCGCCGAAGCGCGCCTGGATCCGGCCATCCTGGCCTTGATCGATGCCTGGCGCCGGGATGCCGGTGGCATCCAAGGCGATAGCCACGTGTCATCGGCCGCGCCATGACGGCCGTCTTATTAATCTACAACCCCGACAAGAGAATCCCATGCCTGACTTTGAAAACAAACTATGCAGCCGCGACGACTTGCGCGCCCGCGCCGCGGCTCTGCCGAAACCGGTGGTGGTGACGAATGGCGTGTTCGACATCCTGCACCGCGGCCACGTGACGTACCTGGCGCAGGCGCGCGCGCTGGGCGCCTCGCTGGTGGTGGCCGTAAATACCGATGCCTCGGTGAAACGCCTGGGCAAGGGCGATGACCGCCCCCTGAACAACTGCGAAGACCGCATGGCCGTGCTGGCCGCGTTGGAAGCGGTGAGCCTGGTGGTGCCGTTTTCGGAAGACAGCGCGCTGGAAGTGGTGCAGGAAGTCCGGCCGGAAATCTATGCCAAGGGCGGCGACTACGACATGGCGGCCATTCCCGAAGGCAAGGCCGTGCTGGCGTACGGCGGCCAGGCCGTGGCCATCGATTTCGAGCATGACCGCTCGACCACCAAGCTGTTGACGAAAGTGCGGGCGCAGTAGCGGCAAGCTGCGTCAATGTTTCCATACAGATAAAAAGACGTTACTATGAGAACTGCTAGGGCTGCGACCTCGTTTCGTCAGCCCCAGCGCGTCATACCGTCTGATATGCATTGCTTGTCATAGATAATAAATGGATCTTAAAACTTCTGGGGATTGGGCAGTGCCCTCCGGCGTCTGGTACGTGGATGACGATGGCGCGTGGACCATGCAGCGCAGCGCGGAGGGCCAGGACGTCTCGCCCTTGCTGAGTCATGCCGATATCGGCAAGCTGATGCATGCGCGGCGCCTGCCCGCGGCCGCCGGTGCGCCCGTACGCCAGTTTCCGCCCGAATTTGCGTTCGACCCCGCCACGGGAGCGGCCTTGCAAGTGCCGCCCGACACGGCCGCCACGCCACCTTGGGTGCCGCCCTACGGCGCGCAGCCCGTCAGCGACGTGCCGCCGGCCGGCGCGGCCGGCTTGCGCCAGGCCAGCGTACCGCTGAAACTGGCCGACCAGCGTGCGCGCGAAGAGCATGCGCAGGCCGATGCCTCGCTGCCCATGCCGCCGCCCGGCGAATACGAATTCTTTTCCGCCCAGTTCGGCACCAGCGCCGCCGCGCTGCTGGCGCTCGACCCGCGCAAGGCCGTCTTGCACGCCTGGCTGCCCGCCTCGAAACGCTGGCTGGCGCTGGATCCCGAGTATGGGGGCTTGCTGGCCGAATCGGACCTGGCCCACGGCGCCTGGCGCGCCGAGCTGGTGCCGGAGTTCAATAGCGTGCTGGTCTTGCCGACCAGCCATGGCCTGGCCTGCATCCGTCCCGACGTGCCTTCGCTGAGCTACGTGGTCGAGCATGTGGGCGGCGCGCCGTGCGCGGCCGCGCCCGTCTGGTTCCAGAACCGCCTGTGGGCGCCCCTGCGCGACGACGATGGCCGCATCCGCTTCGTCAACCTCGATGCGGCGCAAAAGCCGGGCAGCGACGTGCTGCTCGACGGCGCCGTCGAGCTGGGCCGCGTCGGCGCTCCTGTGGCCTACAACCGCATGGCCGTGTGGCCTTGCGCCAACGGCCAGTTGCGCCTGCAGCTGCAGCCCGATGGCAATGTGGCCGCCTCGTTTACGCCCTGGCCCGAAGGGCTGGTGCCGCACTTCGAATTCGGCAGCCCCTATCTGTCGCGCGACGGCGGCCTGTGGCAGCTGTGCTTTGAAAGCCGCCGCGGCACCTATGTGTACGTGAAGCTGGGCGTCCAGGCCGAGAAGGCCGACGCGCTGGCGCCGCGCCTGTGTTCGGGCAGCTTCAATTACCGCTTCGCCACCAAGCTGAAAACGGCGCCATGGGAAGAACCGGAACACGGCGACGATGGCGGCAAGAACCAGGCCGTCATGCCGCTGCTCGAATCGGGTGCCGAGTCCGGTGTAAGCAGCAGCGTTTTCGGCGTGAAATTTGCCACCAGCGCCGGCCTGTCGAGCGTGCTGCGCTCGAACGAACGCCTGGCGGCGCAGCTGGTGCAGGACGATGAATTGCGCGAAACCGTGTTTCACACCTTTGCCGTCAGCGAACCGTGGCGGCTGCGCCTGTTTGTCCATGAAGGCACGCTGTGGGCCTACCACCCGCTGCTGTCGCGCATCGATGGCTGGGCCTTGCAGGCATGAAGGCGCGCGTACTGATCGCGGCCTGTGCCGCTTTTCTCGCCACGGCAGCCGCGCAGGCAGAGGGCATCCAGCAAGCGTTTCTCGTGCAAAACTCGGGCTGGATGGAGCCGTTTTACACGGATGAGCATTCGCAGCTGAAGGCGCTGGTGGGCGCCGTGGCGCAGGCCGCCACGAACCCGTCCGATAAAGTCTACACGCTGGCCTTCAGCCAGAGCAGCGGCGCGCACGTGTCGCCGTCGCTGCTGGGGCAGGGCCAGGGCGGCGCCGGCGTGGCGGGCCAGCTGGCCAGCCTGGGCCTGGCGCGCAAGAGCGCCGGCGGTGCGCTGGCCGACACGGATTTCCAGGAAGCCGTCACCAAGACCATCACGGGCCCGTTCCAGTCCGCGTCCGGCATCGTGTGGATTTTTACCAATAACAAGAACAGCCCGAACAACGACAGCCAGACGGCCGAGCGCAACCGCGACTTCTATCGCTTGCTGCACCTGGAGCCGTCGATCGCCAAGACGGTGGTGTTTCCGTTGCGCATGCCCGTGCAGGGCAAGCTGTACAGCGCCAAGGGCTTGATGGTGTATGCGCTCGCGTATGGCCAGCCGGCGTCCGAGGCTTTGACCCGCATCCTGGCCGAAGGGCGGCTGTCGCAAGTGCTGACGCGTCCGCCCGCGCGCCTGAAACCCGTGGACCAGGATGCCGTGCGCATCGTGCCCCAGTCCGTCAAGAACAGCGCCAACGTGCACGCCAGCCTGGGCCGCGACGGGCGCACCATCGTGCTCGACGTCGATGCGGCAAAGCTGGTGCCGCAAGTGGTGCTGCAGGCGTCCCTGCAAAACATGTTTTTCCCGTACGTGATCGACAGCGCCAGGGTGCACGCCAGCCTGGCGGGCCAGAATGCGCCACTGCACGTTGCGCCGGATCAAATCCGCCACCTGCAGCCGGGCGCCAGCCAGTCCGTGCAGGTGCAGTTTTCCCTGCCGATGGCGCAGATACCGTCGCCGTGGTCGGCGCAGGCGATTGCCGCCATGGGCAAGCAGGTGATGCTGCCCATGCAGGCGCAGGTGGGCCTGTCGGAGCAGCGGCTGGCGCTGGCGTCCAGCTTTGGCAAGGACTTGCAGGAACTGTTCCCTGGCGACCCCATCTCGGAAATGTTCACGCCGCCCGACAGCGTGCGCGCCTCGCAGGCAACGATACCGCTGCTGGTGCGCATCCAGTATCCGCTGCTGCCCGTGCTGGCGATGCTGGGCGGCATCCTGGCGTTCGTGCTGGGCTTGCTGGCGCTGGGTCTGGTCAGCACGCGCGCCACGCGCTACAAGGTGATGGCTGACGGCGTGCAGCGGCAAGTGCTGCTGAAACCATTTAAAAGCGTGCAGATCCGCGACGATGACGGCCGCGACATTGGCGAACTCAAGCGGGGCCTGGGCCAGCCGCAAGTCGTGCGCGTGGCCGAGGGCCATACGCTGAGCCTGGCCTGAGCAATATTTCTTTTTAAACTATTCAAACCCATTAGAGGCATACCATGGCGCAAGACACTCCAAAAGACAACGCAGGTTTCACTTTGCCGGCCCCGGTAACGGCGCCGGCATCGGCACCTCCCGCCGCGGATGCTTCCGCCGCGGCCAGTGCCACTACCGCAACGACCGAAGCTGCGCCCGCGTTTGACGCTGCGGGCACCACCGACACCTCGTCGCGCGACACCCTGGTGGGCGGCGTCGTGCTGTTGCTGCTGTTCATCGCCTTTTTCTTTGCCAAGAATGCCTATGCGAATGGCCTGGTGGCCAAGCGCGTGCCGCCGAACAAGGCCAATGCCTCGGGCTGGTGGCTGTTCATCTTCCTGGCCAGCCTGGCGACGGGCGTGGTGCTGGCTGCCGTGAACGCGCATAAGTTCCTGGCGCCATTGTTCATGGGACCGCTGGTGCTGGTGGGCCTCGTTGCCCTGTTGCTCACATTTACCTCGAGCCGCCGCTAAGAACACGCCGTTGCACGCATCATCGAAGGAACCACCATGGCAGAGAACCTGAACCAAACCATCACCGGCGGCGCCAGCGAGCGCAAGCAGGACAAGATCATCGAACTGCGCCCGACCCTGTTCATCGGCATCGGCGGCACGGGCATGCAGGTGCTGATGCGCGTGCGCCGGCGCATCCTCAACACCCTGTGGGGCGGCGCGGGCAACCGCACGCGCATCGAGGGCTTGAGCGACTTTCCCATCGCGCAATTCATCCATTTCGACCTGGACAATGGCGCCGTGATCGAAAGCGGCGAGTCGCAGGCGAAGGACTTGCAGTTCGACCAGGTGAAGTTCACGGATGACGACAAGGTGGTCGAATCGTTCGACATGGACAAGTACAGCCGTGATGAAGATTCGCTGGAGAAATATCCGCACATCAAGGAATGGCTGCCTTTGACGCCGCAGCGCATCCGTGAGCTGCGTTTCGACATGAGCAGCGGTGCGGGCCAGATCCGCGCCGTGTCGCGCCTGTATTTCTTCGACAAGTATGCAAAGATCCGCGACAAGATCCGTTTGAAATTGAAAGCCTTGAAGGCGGGCCTGTCGCACGAGCGCCAGCTGGCCGAACTGGGCTTGCGCATGGAAACGAACCGTTTCCGTATCGTCATCGTTGGTTCCGTGGCGGGCGGCACGGGGTCCGGCTCCTTCCTGGACATGGGCTTGCTGGCGCGCTGGCTGGCGCGCAGCGAAGTGGGCGCGGCCGACGTCGAGCTGATGCTGTTCTTGCCGACCGGCTACACCAAGGCCAACAAGGACCGGGTCGAGGCCAATGGCTATGCGGCGCTGATGGAGCTGGAATCGGCCATGATGGGCAACAAGGGCTATGTGGGCCGCTGGGATGCCTATGACCGTCCGGAACTGTCGCGCGAGCCGTACAGCGAGGTCTATTTGATCGATTCGGGCAATCTTGCGCAGCAGCACACCAAGGATGTCAGCGACGTCTACCACATGGTGGCCGACTCGCTGTTCGAAGATTTCGCCTCGGCCGACTTTGCGCGCGCCAAGCGCTCGATCGCCGTCAACCAGGCACAGCACAAGAATTCCCTGTACAACGCGCCCGTGCCGCAAGACCGCTTCGGCGACATGCGCCTGTATTTCTCGAAGCGCTTTTCCTCGTTCGGCATGGCCGTGCTCGATACGCGCCAGGAAGCCGCGCGCGACGAGCGGGCCCACCGCTGGGCCGGCGCCATGCTGCAAGCGTTCTTCGGCGTGGGCGGCACGGATGCGGGCGCCAACCGCGCCACGGATACGCAGCGCGATAATTTCCTCGCCGCCAATATGTTCCTGAAGGGCACGCCGTTCAGCGATTTCCCCGAGTTTTCCGACAAGAGCATCGAGCTGAAGCGCTCCAGCGGCGACTTCATCGATTTCCGCGTCGTCGACGAATTGCTGGAAGACCGCCACGGCCACCTGCTGGCCGGCGTGGAAAACCGGGTCAATACGCGCATCAACGATATCCGCACGGGGTTCGACCGCAGCGAATGGCCGGCCCAGGTGCGCGATGCCATGAAACACCTGGAACGCGACGCCGTGCGCGACCAGGATTCCACGGCCGACACGACGGAAGACCGCATCAGCAAGCGCCGCCGCGAAGTGCTCGACGACGTCAAGAAAGTCGTGCGCGACCAGCTGTATGGCTACCTGGACAACAAGGAATTCGGCGGCCTCGAATACGTGCTGTCGCTGGTGGAGCAGATCAAGGACCGCATCGAGGCGCCGGGCAGCGGCTTGACGGCGCAGATCGGCGCCAATGCCGAGCGCTACCGCGAAATCAAGGAAGCCGTGCGCTCGCGCGAATACGAGCGCCTGCTGAACAACCTGGAACAGACGCGCAGCACCTTCGGTTTCCTCAGCAATGGCGAAAAGCAGGCGGGCGTGGTGATGGACCATTTGCGCACGGAAATGGCGAATGCGCTGAAATTTCATTTGCGGGCCAAGGCGGCGGACGAGTCCGTCATCCTGCTGGGCGAACTGTCGCGCTGGCTGGGCAACCGGGTCGGCGTCGATGCGCAGGGCCGCGCGCAGTGGAATGGCCTCGTGGGCGAGCTGCAATCGGGCCGCGAAGGCGTGCTGGCCATGCTGGCGGAACTCAAAACGGCCAATACCATCCTGCAAAAGGACCTGGACAAGGAACACGCGACCCTGATCGTCATTCCCGTCACGGAAAAAGACATTGCGCTGCCCTCGGCAGCCACCTTGCGCCAGTGGGCCGATGAAGCGTTCAAGGACATGGGCGGCTCGAAAGCGCTGTTCCCCATGCTGGGCGAACCGGCGCAGCGCGGTTTGATCCTGGCCAAGGTGACGCGCATGGCCGAGAACATGATCGCCACGGCGGGCCTGGCCGAAGGGGCGACGAGCACGCCCGATCCCCTGTTCGACGCGCTGGAACAGATGGACGTGTCCGAACGGCTGGACCGTTTCCGCAAGCTGCTGGCCTGCTCCATGCCGTGGATCGACGCCAACATGGCGGGCGATTTCACGGTCGTGTCGGACCAGTTCAAGTGCGTGATCGGCGTGGCCAACGCGGCCGCCTTCAAGGCGAAGTTCGGCGCCGAGCTCGAATCGTGCATGCCGACCCAGGTGGGCATCACGGTGAGCCAGCTGGAAATCGTCGAGACGGGCATCCGCGGGCGCGCCGTCTGCTATTGCGAACTGGCCGGCGTGCCGATGACGGTGCTGCGGGGCCTGGAAGGCTGGCGCACCAGCTACCGCAAGGAAGGCGACAACGACAAGGCGCCGACCCACACGCATATCGATCCCACGCAGTTCACGCATCCGATCGCGCCGAACACGGACGAGATGAAGCGCCTGGCGGAAGACTTCGGCGAATTCCTGCAAGCGATCATGCTGGGCGTGCTGACGCGCCACACGGGCCGGGTCGTGCCGCCGGGCCAGTACCAGTTTGCCGTCGAACCGGGCGACTTGCGCCGCATCGGCAATGAGCGGGCCATCCGCCAGAACGGCATGCCCGCCTCGTACGAGAAAAATATCGCCCTGCGCATCGAGGAAAAATTGACGGCGCTTGACGCCGTGCAGACGGCGGCCATGGCGGCGCTGGCAAAATACTATGAGCGGGGCGTGTATGCGCCCAAGCTGGTGGCGCAGGCCGATGGCTCGCAGCTGCCGTATATCGGCTTTGGCAGCGCCATTTCCGCCGAGTTGGGGGCGCGCCTGCGCGAGTCGGCGCGCCGCAAGGGCATGGCCGGCGATGAGCTCGACCGCACGGTGCAAGCGCTGCTGGGACGCCTGAAGGAATGGGCGAACGTCATCGGCGACTCCGACAGCGATGCCTACGACTGGGAAGTGCGCGAGCCGGAAGCGGACGGCCAGCCCCGCCTGAAATACGCGATCAAGCCGGAGATGCTGGAAGCGGGGCGCCTGGAGCAACTGCTGCGCCCGGCCGGTGCGGCGGCCCCTGCGGCAGCCCCGTTCGGCATGGCGCCGCCACCGCTGGGCGGCATGCCGCCGCCGCTGGTGGAATTCCAGTATTTCCTGGGCATTAACGGCCAGCAGCAGGGGCCGTTCACGGCCCAGCAGATCGTGCAGTACGTGCAGGCGGGACAAGTCGTGCCGGCCACCGCCAAGGTGTGGCGCGCGGGCTTGCCGGCCTGGGTCGACCTGGCCCAGTTCGCCGAGCTGGCGCCCCTGTTCCTCAGCGCGCCGCCACCGTTGATGCCGCCACCGTTGTGAACGCTGGAATGACGTGGGAATGAAGGAATAGTTTTGGATATCTGCATCAAATGTAAAACGGGCCTGTGGACCGCCGTCAGCCATTGCCCGTACTGCGGGCAGGCGCAGGCGGGCGCGGCCCAGCCAGCTGCCGCCGTGCCGCCGCCGCTGCCGCCCGCGCCACCGCCCGCGCCAGTGCCAGTGCCACCGCCCGTGGCGCCCAAGCCGCCGCCCGTGCCGGTGGCGCCTGCGCCTGCGCCGAAGGCCCAGCCGGTGCCGAAACCGCCGCCGGTGTCCGCGCCGGCTGCCTTGCCGCCGCCGCCAAAGCCGGTGCAGCCGCAAGCGGCACCGAAGCCCGTGCCGCCGCCGGAGCCCCCCGTGCCGCCGCCACCGCCGCGCAAGTGGCTGCGCTGGCTGGGCGGCATTGCCGTGCTGGCCATGGTGATCGTCTACATGAACGGCAAGCCGGGCAGCAAGAATGAATCGGCCTGCAATGACGCCATCGACAGCGGCTTGAAACTGGTGGCAAATGGCAGCCTGGACGGCGCTCGCCAGAAGCTGGCGACGGCGAAAACAGCGTGCACGGGCAAGTCCAGCGCCAAGGCCGACGATTTGCAGGCGGCGATCGGCAAGGCGGGCGCCGCGTCCGGCGGGTGCCAGCGCAGCGTGCGCGCCATCGAGCGCAACATCGATGGCCATCAATTGCAAAGCGCGGCCAGGGGCATCGCCGCGCTCGACGCCGATTGCGCGGGCGCATCCAGCGTGGATTCCTTGCGCAAGCAGCTGGCGCGCCAGCAGGCGGCAGCCGCATCCGTGCTGGTGGGGCTGCGCCAGGCGCTCGATGGCAAGGACGCGACGGCGGCCCAGAATGGCATCGCCAGGCTGGAAGCGATCGACCGCGAAGCGGCGGAATTGCCGCAGTTGAAGGCCGACGCGCAAGCGCTGTCGGCGGCCGCGCCCGTTTCAGTACCGGCACCTGTGACGGTGCCGACGACGACGGTGCAGCCGGAACCGGCGCCCGCGCGCGCGGTCGAACGTCCAGCGGTGGCCGAGCGCCGCCCGCAGGAAACGTCGCCCGTCGATAGCGGCGCGGCCATGCGCAACGAGATGGCGCAATCGTTCCTGCGCGACGCCGAGCGTTCTTTGTTGGAAGGCAAGTTCGACGCGGCCAAGACGTATCTGGAAAGCGCGCGCCGCGTCGATCCCGGCAATGCGCGCATCGACAATCTGTCGCGCCGCATCCGCGAGCGCGAACGGCAAGTGCTGCAGACGGAAACAACGATCAATTAATTATCAGAGGGCATCATGCTGAATCAAACCACCTTGCGCGCCGCTGCCGCGCTGACCATCGCGGCCCTGCTGGCCGGCTGCGCCACGGCGCCGATGAATCCGAATGGCGTGCGCCAGGACGGCTCCTATCCGCAAAATGGGCAGGCACCGCAGGCGGGCGCGACGGACGACGACCCGTGCAGCGTGGGCACGTCGGCCGCGGCCGGTGCCGCCGTGGGGGCGCTGCTGGGCGCGCTGGCAGGCGGCAAGAATGGCGCGCTGAAGGGGGCGGCCATCGGCGGCGGCCTGGCGGCGGCCGGCTGCCTGGCCATCAACGTCAATTCGCGCCAGACCAAGACGGCGGCGCAGGCGGACCGCGACTACATCCGCACGCGGGGCGCGCTGCCGCGCGAGCCGCAAGTGGTGTCGTACACGCCGCAGCTGAGCGCGTCGACCGTCAAGCGCGGCCAGCCGTTCAAGGTGAATTCGGTGGTGGAGCTGGTCAACGGCAGCGCGCAGAACGTCAACGACGTGCGCGAAGAGCTGGTGGTGCTCGACCCGCAGGGCCAGCCGTTCAAGTCCGGCTCCAAGGCCCTGGCCAGCAACAACAAGTCGGGCGGGCGCTTTGAAAACTCGTTCGAGCTGACCTTGCCGGCCGGCGTGTCGCAGGGCGTGTATGGCGTCAAGACGAATCTGTATGTGAACGGCAAGCTGGCCGCCACGCGCGACCTGCGCACGCAACTGGTGATGCGGGATGTGGATACGGGCGTTGACGCGCAGCTGGCGCTGCGCTGATTGCCGTATGCAAACGCGAAGGTCGGATTAGCGGGGTAAAGCCCCGCGTGGTCCGACAACACCACTAACGTCAACAATGTTGTCGGATTACGGCCCCTTGGGCCTAATCCGACCTACGCGCCACCCTGGTAGCCGTGCTGGCGCCAGGCCTCGTAGACGACGACGGCCACCGTATTCGACAGATTCAAACTGCGGTTGTCGGGGCGCATGGGCAGGCGGATGCGCTGCTCGGCCGGAAAGCCGTCGCGCAGGGCCGGATCCAGGCCTTTTGTTTCTGAACCGAATACGAACACGTCGCCCGGCAGGAAGGCCACGTCGCCGAACGGGCGCGAGCCGCGCGTGGTCATGGCGAACATGCGGGCCGGGTCGGGCTGGGTGTCGGCCAGGAACGCTTCCCAGTTCTTGTGCACCTTCATGCTGGCGTAATCGTGGTAATCGAGGCCGGCGCGCTTCATCTTGGCATCGTCGAGCGGAAAGCCCAGCGGTTCGACCAGATGCAGCTGCGCGCCCGTGTTGGCGCACAGGCGGATGACGTTGCCCGTGTTGGGCGGGATTTCAGGTTCTACCAAAACAACGTGAAACAAAATGCTCTCCTCATATATGTAGCGAATCTATCTAATGCGGCGGCGTGCGCGCCACAGCCAGGATGCTGACCCTGGCCGCTCCCGCGCTCTTGCAGGCGGTGGCCAGCGCGTTGACGGTGTGGCCGCTGCTCATCACGTCGTCGACGATGCCCACATGGCATCCTTGCAAAAAGGCCCCATGTTCCGGCGCGATGGCGAAGGCGCGCGCCAGGTTGGCTTGCCGTTCCTGCGGCGCCACCCCGCTTTGCGCCCGGGTTTCGCGCACCCGCAGCGCCAAACGCGGTTGCAAGGGCACGTCCAGCAGGCGCGCCAGCGGACGGGCAATTTCCAGCGCCTGGTTAAAGCCCCGTTCGGCCAGCCGGGCCGGGCCCAGCGGCACGGGGCACAGCAGTTGCGGCGCGTCCCAGGCCGTTTGTTGCTGAATGGCAACGTGCAGCAGTTGCGCAAACAGGGGCGCCAGCGCCAGGCGCGCACCGAATTTCAGCTGCAGCAGCAACTGGTCGACGGGCGGCGCATAGTCGAACGCCGTGACCGTGGCGTCATACGCGGGCCGCTGGCGCAAACAGCGTCCGCACAGCTGCGCCACGTCGATGCCGGCAAGCGGATTGGAGCACTGGCGGCAGCGGGGCCGTGCCTGTCCCTGTCCTGGCGCCAGGTACTGCGCGCGGCAGGGCGGACACAGCAGTTCCGGGCAGCCGGCGCCGCACAGCGCGCACTGGGCCGGCAGCAAGGTGGCGCCCAGCCACCGGTGCAGCGCCTGCCAGGCGGCGTCAAGGCGGGGCTGGGCGGCGGTCCGCATCGCGATGGCGTCGTTCCATGTACACTGCCGACATTATCTCACCTCACCCGATTCAACATGCCAGTTCCCACCAGTCCGCCCAAAATGAGTGCGCCCATCGATGCGGTGCAAGTACGCGATTTCTTTTCCCGTCCGGCGCGCGTCGCGCCGTCGGACTTCCTGCGCCGCGAAGTATCGCAGCGCATGCACGAACGCCTGGAACTGGTGAAGATCACGCCCTTGCGCGTGCTCGACGCCGGCTGCGGCCCGGGCGCGGACCTGGCGCAGTTGCAAAAGGATTATCCCGCCGCGCAGATTATCGGTCTCGATGCAGCGCAAGCGATGATGCAGGCGGCGCGCGCGCCCGCGTCGAAACTGGCGGGCCTGAACCAGTTCCTCAGCAAGCTGCTGCCGGCCAAGACGGGCGTGGATTTATTGTGCGGCGACCTGGGCGACCTGCCGCTGGCGGCCAATAGCGTCGACCTCGTGTGGTCGAACCTGGCGCTGCACTGGCATGCCCAGCCCGACCGCGTGTTTGCCGAATGGCGGCGCGCGCTGCGTCTCGATGGCTTGCTGATGTTTTCCTGTTTCGGCCCCGACACGTTCCGCGAAGTGCGCGACGCCTTTGCCGAAGCGGATCTGTATCCGCACGCCTTGCCCTTTGTCGACATGCACGACTTTGGCGACATGCTGGTCGAGACGGGCTTTTCCACGCCCGTGCTGGACATGGAGATCATCACCGTCACCTACGACACGGCGGAAAAGCTGCTGGCGGACGTGCGCGCGTTCGGCGGCAACCCGCTGACCACACGCCGGCGCGGCCTGATGGGCAAGGCGGCCTGGCAGCGCATGCTGGACGCGCTGGAAAAGAGGCGCCGTCCCGACGGCAAGCTGGGCCTGAGTTTCGAAGTGATCTATGGCCACGCCTTCCGTCCCGCGCCGCGCGTGACGCGCAATGGCGAAGCCATCATCCGTTTCGACTTGCCGCGAAAACCCAAATAAAAGCCGTATTCAAGCGGAAAGAAACCGACACTTGGTCGGCATCCGTGCGTCTCTGCAGCAGCAAGCGTTGCAAAGCGCGCGGCGGCCGGGCCGGGGGCGCGCACAATGCCGATTATTGCTTGATGGATTCAAGTTTACTTGATTATAATCGTTGATTGTTTGTCAGCTTGTTAAGTAGAAAAAACAAGGGCTGCATACAAAATAAAAAAAACAAAGCAAGACTTATTGGAAGTTACTGCATTAGTATAGTAACCATCTTCCACACAAGGCCATTTCAATGTGGGGAAGAAAAACAGGGTTCCAGCATGGTTGCGCGCCGCCGTTTTTTGCTGCGGCAGCCAGCATGGAATTCGCTGGTGCTTGACGCACATGGCCGCATTCCGGCCGTGTTGCTTTCATGGAGGAGCGGCAGCGGTCCAGTACGGAGAAGTCCGCAGCCGTTTAAAATATCATTATTTTTGGGTGGTTGGGGAAAACATGACACATGCAAAGCGACTTCAATCGTTGCTGCTCGGGCTGTCTTTGACAGCGTTTGGCATCGGGCGATGGGCCACGGCGGCACCGGCTGCCAGTACCTATCCCGGCACCGGCGGTCCCGTGCCGTTCGAAATGAATCTGCAACCGCCGGCGACACAGATCGCCCATGAAATCTACGATTTGCACACCTTGATGATGATCATCTGCCTGGTGATCTTCGTGGCTGTGTTCGGCGTCATGTTCTATTCCATCTTCAAGCACCGCAAGTCCCTGGGCCACAAACCGGCCACCTTCCACGAAAGCACCACCGTCGAGATCGCCTGGACCGTCGTGCCTTTCCTGATCGTCATCGGCATGGCCCTGCCTGCCACGCGCACCGTGGTGGGCATGAAGGATACCTCGAACGCCGACATCACCATCAAGGCCACCGGCATGCAGTGGAAATGGGGCTATGACTACCTGAAAGGCGAAGGCGAAGGCATTTCCTTCCTTTCCAACCTGGCCACGCCGCGCTCGCAAGTGGGTGCGCCGGGCATGCCGCCGACGGAAAAACGGGGCGAAAACTACCTGATCGAAGTCGACAACGAAGTCGTGGTGCCGGTCAACAAGAAGATCCGCGTGGTGCTGACGGCCAATGACGTCATCCACGCCTGGTCCGTGCCCGCCTTTGGCGTGAAACAGGATGCGATTCCCGGTTTCGTGCGCGACACCTGGTTCAAGGCCGACCATATCGGCACCTTCCGCGGCAATTGCGCCGAGCTGTGCGGCAAGGAACATGCGTTCATGCCCATCGTCGTCAAGGTCGTCTCGGCAGATGATTACAAGGCCTGGGTTGATGTGAAACAAAAGGAAATGGCCGCATTGGCTGATGATCCAAGCAAGGTGTGGACCATCGACGAATTGAAGGTCAAGGGCGAGAAAGTGTATGCGACCAACTGCGTGGTCTGCCACCAGGCGACAGGCAAGGGCGTGCCCGGTGCGTTTGCGCCGCTGGACGGCTCGGCCGTGGTGAACGGTCCGAAAGCGGAACAGATTCATGTCTTGCTGAACGGGCAAAAGAGCGGCAAGTTCCCAGCGGAAATGCCTGCCTGGAAACAGCTGTCCGACACGGAAATTGCCGCAGTGATCACTTACACGCGCAATTCCTGGTCGAACAAGGCCGAAGAGAACATCGTTCAACCAGCCGAAGTCGTGGCTGCACGCAAGTAATTAGGAGCCGTACATGAGCACTAGCACTAGCACCTTGGACCACGCCGGTCACGATCACGACCACGCCCACGACCACCCGACGGGCCTGCGCCGCTGGCTGTTTGCCACCAACCATAAAGATATCGGTACCTTGTACCTGTGGTTTTCGTTCATCATGCTGCTGTCGGGCGGCGTGCTGGCCCTGATGATCCGTACGGAACTGTTTCACCCAGGCTTGCAATTTTTCCACCCTGAATTCTTCAACCAGCTGACCACCATGCACGGCCTGGTGATGGTGTTTGGCGCCATCATGCCCGCCTTCGTGGGCTATGCCAACTGGATGATCCCGCTGCAGGTGGGCGCGTCCGACATGGCGTTTGCCCGCATGAACAACTTCTCGTTCTGGCTGCTGCCGCCGGCCGCGCTGCTGCTGGCCACGTCCTTCCTCGTGCCGGGCGGCGCCACGGCTGCCGGCTGGACCCTGTACGCGCCGCTGTCGACGCAGATGGGCCCCGGCATGGACATGGCGATTTTCGCCATGCACCTGATGGGCGCCTCGTCCATCATGGGCTCGATCAACATCATCGTCACCATCCTCAACATGCGCGCGCCCGGCATGACCCTGATGAAAATGCCGATGTTCTGCTGGACCTGGCTGATTACCGCGTATCTGTTGATCGCCGTCATGCCCGTGCTGGCCGGCGCCATTACCATGACCCTGACGGACCGCCATTTCGGCACGTCCTTCTTCAATGCGGCAGGCGGCGGCGACCCCGTCATGTACCAGCACATCTTCTGGTTCTTCGGCCACCCCGAGGTCTACATCATGATCTTGCCGGCCTTCGGCATCGTCTCGCAGATCCTGCCCGCGTTTGCCCGCAAACCGCTGTTCGGCTACGCTTCGATGGTGTACGCCACGGCCTCGATCGCCATCCTGTCGTTCATCGTCTGGGCGCATCACATGTTCACCACCGGCATGCCGGTGACGAGCCAGCTGTTCTTCATGTACGCAACCATGCTGATTGCCGTGCCCACGGGCGTGAAAGTGTTCAACTGGATCGCCACGATGTGGAAGGGCTCGATGACGTTCGAAACGCCGATGCTGTTCTCGGTGGGCTTCATCTTCGTCTTCACCATGGGCGGCTTCACGGGCCTGATCCTGGCCGTGACGCCGATCGACATCCAGCTGCAGGATACCTATTATGTGGTGGCGCATTTCCACTACGTGCTGGTGGCCGGTTCGCTGTTTGCCCTGTTCGCCGGCTTCTACTACTGGTCGCCGAAATGGACGGGCCACATGTACAACGAGACGCGCGGCAAGATCCACTTCTGGCTGTCCCTGATCACGTTCAACGTGACCTTCTTCCCGATGCACTTCCTGGGCCTGGCCGGCATGCCGCGCCGCTACGCCGATTATCCGGCGCAGTTCACGGATTTCAATATGATCGCTTCGATCGGCGGCTTCGGCTTCGGCCTGATGCAGGTGTACTTCCTGTTCTTCGTGGTCTTGCCGACCATCCGCGGCGGCAAGGCTGCCCCGGCGAAACCATGGGAAGGCGCGGAAGGCCTGGAATGGACCGTGCCGAGCCCGGCGCCTTTCCACACGTTTGAAACGCCGCCAACCGTCAAGTAGTCATCGTCAAGTAGTCGTCGTCAAGTAGTAATCCGCAAGTAATGCCAGTGTCACGGGCCGGCGCCTGCCGGCCCCTTTGAATAGAGTGCCTGCCATGACCGAAGTGAAAACCGAGCGTAAGAAACCGAACAACCTGCGTACGGGGCTGATACTGGGGGCCCTGGCCGCCTTCTTCTTCCTGTCCGTGTTCGCCAAGCGGCTGTGGCTGTCGTGACGACGCCCGTGCAAGAGGAAACACGCGGCCTGAACCGCAAGATGCTGGGCAAGCTGATCGTCATTGCCATCCTGATGTTTGGCTTTGGCTATGCCCTGATTCCCGTCTACAAGCAGATTTGCGAAGTGATGGGCATCAACGTGCTGACGCAAAAAGATGGCACGGTGGCTTACGACAACAATACGCAGGTCGACACGACGCGCAGCATCACCGTCGAGTTCGACGGCAATGCGCAGGGGCCATGGCGCTTCCGCCCCACCGTGTCGAGCATGCAGGTGCATCCGGGCGAGCTGGTGACCGTCCTGTATGAAGTGGTCAACACCCAGAACCGCGTCGTCAATGCGCAAGCCATCCCCAGTTACGCGCCGCAGAGCGCCACGCCGCATTTCAAGAAGGTCGAGTGCTTCTGCTTCAAGCAGCAGACCTTGAAACCGAACGAAGCGCGGCAGATGCCGGTGGTGTTCTTCCTCGATCCGGCCCTGCCGAAAGAGGTGAAAACCATCACCCTGTCGTACACGTTTTTCGAGATTGCCGGTCTGAGCCAGGCTCAGACGCCGGCTGTCCAATAGGAGAGCGCCATGGGCGAAACCAAGCAGCCTGAAAAAGCGTCGTTCCTGTATTCGCTGCGGGCCGTCGTCTGGTCGTTTACGGGCCTGCGCCGCAAGAGCGATTTCGACACGGATTCGGCCAAGCTCAATCCCGTGCACATCGTCATCGCCGGCTTCCTGGTGGTGGCTTGCCTGATCGGCATCCTGATTTCGATAGTTAAATTCGTCGTTTTATAAATTATAAAAAACCACCCTATAAGTTCTTGAGGAGATGATGATGAGTTCCAACCACGCCGCCGTACCCTATTATTTCGTGCCCGGCCCGTCGCGCTGGCCCATGCTGGGCGGCGCCAGCCTGCTGCTGACGATGATCGGCGCCTCGGCCTGGGTCAACGACGTCTCCTGGGGCCCGTACGTCAACTACCTGGGCATCGCCGGCATCCTGCTGGTGCTGTATTTCTGGTTCGGCGACGCCATCAGCGAATCGGAGCAGGGCCTGTACAGCGAACGCATCGACCACTCGTTCCGCTGGAGCATGAGCTGGTTCATCTTTTCGGAAGTCATGTTCTTTGCCGCCTTCTTTGGCGCCCTGTTCTATGCGCGCAGCATTTCCATGCCATGGCTGGCCGACCTCGACCACAAGGTGATCTGGCCTGATTTTGCCGCCCACTGGGGCAATACGGGTCCGGCCGGCACGGTGCAGGAATTCACCACCATGACGCCGTTCTGGATTCCGACGATCAATACGGCCCTGCTGCTGACGTCGGGCGTCACCCTGACCATCTCGCACCACGCGCTGCGCGCCGGCCACCGCGCCATGACGGCCCTGTTCCTGTTCGCCACCATCGTGCTGGGCGCCATCTTCATGGGCTTCCAGGTCTACGAATACATCCACGCCTACAGCGAACTGAACTTGAAATTGACGTCCGGCATCTACGGCGCCACCTTCTTCATGCTGACGGGCTTCCACGGCTTCCACGTGACCCTGGGCGCCATCATGCTGTCCGTCATCCTGTACCGCGTGCTGAAAGGCCACTTTACGCCGGAGCACCACTTCGGCTTCGAAGGCGCCGCCTGGTACTGGCACTTTGTCGACGTCGTCTGGCTGGGCCTGTACGTGGTCGTGTATTGGTTATAATGGCGGGGCAGGGCGCGCGCCGTTGACGCGTGCGTCCGCACCATAAAAAAAGCCGTACCGGGACATCCTGGGTACGGCTTTTTTCTTAGTCTGAAGAATTTGCCAATCAGGCAATGTCGGGTGTTAATGAATTCCAGTGGGCTGAATATAGCCAAGCTTGTGCGCCAGCAGGATCAGCAGGAACAGGGTGATCGACAAGCCCACGCGCAGGGCCAGCGCCTGCACGGTGCGGTTGCTCTTGCCCTTGTCGCGCATCAGGAAGAACAGGGCCGAGCCCAGGCTGCCCAGGATCAGGATGAAGGCAATGGCAACGAGGATTTTCATGGATGGTAGCGCCAGGCTTGAGGAGGTTTCATTGTAATGCGTATCCGCTTCCATTTTAGATGGATTCCATTTGTTGTAATGCTGCTACTGGTGGCGCTGGGCGTCTCCTTGGCGCAATGGCAGCAGCGCCGCGGCGATGAAAAGGTCGCGCGCGCCGCCCGGCTCGAGGCGGGCAACCAGGCCGCGCCGCTATCCTTGACGGCCACGCCCATGCTGGCGGCCGACGCGCAAGCGATCGAATACCGCAGGGTTACCGTCACGGGCCATTTCGTGCCCGCCTGGACGCTCTACCTGGACAACCGCCCCTACAAGGGGCAAGCGGGTTTCCACGTACTTACGCCATTCCGGATCGACGGTTCCCCTATGCACGTGCTGGTGGCGCAGGGCTGGCTGCCGCGCAACAATGCCGAACGCACGCGCATCCCCGATTACGCCACGCCCACGGGCACCGTCACCATTGCCGGCATCGCGCGCCTGAACGCGGGCCATGTGATGGAACTGGGCACGGCGCCGGCCCTGGCGCCGCACGCCATCGTGCAGAATGCCGATATCGCCCAGCTGGCGCAAGCCAGCGGCCTGGCCTTGCAGCCTTTTATCCTTGAACAAACAGCTGATCCAGTCGATGCGGCAGCCACGGCGCCAGCGTCCAGCCAGCTTCCCGTGCGCGACTGGCCGGCGCCGGACCTGGGCGCCGACAAGCACCGCGGCTATGCATTCCAGTGGTATGCACTGGCACTGATGGCTTTTTTATTTTTTGTCTTTACAGGATTTCGACGTGCAAACAAACAACCCTGAAGCAATGCAAGACAACCCCGGCAAGCAGGCACAGAACACGGGACGGTGGAAACTATTGGCCGTGGTGGCTGTGTGCGCATTTCCCATCATCGCCTCGTATTTCACGTATTACATCATCAAGCCCACGGGCCGCAACAATTACGGCGCCCTGATCGACCCCCGCTTGCACCCGATACCGGAAGCGCAGCTGCAGGTGACGGAACTGGACGGCAAGGCCGCACCGTTGGCCCAGTTCAAGGGCAAGTGGGTGCTGCTGCAAACGGGGCCAGCCGACTGCCAGGCCGCGTGCAAGAAGCAATTATTTGACATGCAACAACTGCGTTTGATGCAGGGCAAGGAGCGCGAGCGCCTGGAACGCGTCTGGCTGGTGACGGATGCCCAGCCGCTCGACACCCTGGTGATGCGCGAATTCGACGGCACCAGCATGCTGCGCGTGAATGGCGACGCCCTGAAAGCCTGGCTGCCCGTGGAGCCGGGCGGCCAGACCAGCGACCACCTGTATCTGATCGATCCGCTGGGCAATCTGATGATGCGCTTCCCGAAGGACGCGGACCCGAACAAGATCAAGAAAGACATCGCCAAGCTGCTCAAAGCTTCGGCGATAGGTTAAGGGGAACGCATGCCGACGATGCATCTTTCCGCGCTGGCCCAGCTGGGCTTGACGGGTCTGCTGGTGGCGTTGCTGCCTTTGACCATGGTGTGGGTGTCCGCGGACGCCAATAAATACCGCAAGCTCGTATGGATCGCCGTCTTCCTGACGGTCGACCTGATCATGTTCGGCGGCTTCACGCGCCTGTCCGATTCCGGCCTGGGCTGTCCCGACTGGCCAGGCTGCTATGGTTCGGCCAACCCATTCCTTGCGCACGAGCACATCGTGGCGGCGGAAACCCTGATGCCGACGGGCCCCGTGACGGTGGTCAAGGCGTGGATCGAGATGACGCACCGCTACCTGGCCATGGCCATTGGCGTGCTGATCGTGGCGATGATGGTGCAGGCATGGCGCCAGTGGCGCAAGAGTCGCCGCGAGGAGTTCACCCCCGCGCTGCCGACGGCCCTGTTCCTGTTCGTTTGCCTGCAAGGCGCGTTCGGCGCCTGGACCGTCACCCTGAAGCTGCAACCGGTGATCGTCACCATCCATTTGCTGCTGGGCATGGGCCTGCTGGCCATGCTGACGTGGCTGGGCGGACGCCAGGATTATGCCGTCAAGCCCTTGCTGCGCGCCGATGCGGACGCGGCCGTGCTGCGTCCCGTGCGCGCGCTGGCCGTTTTCTCGCTGGTGCTGCTCACCGTGCAGATCGCGCTGGGCGGCTGGGTGAGCACCAACTACGCCACCCTGGCCTGCACGGATTTCCCCCTGTGCGGCGGCAAGGTCATACCGGAGATGGATTTCGAGCATGGTTTCCATTTGTGGCGCGAGCTGGGCAAGACGGCCGCCGGCCACTATTTGCCGTTTTCCGCGCTGACGGCCATCCACTGGGTGCACCGCAATTTCGCCTTCATCGTGCTGGCCGGCATCGGCTACACCGTGTGGCGCGCGTGGACATTGCCGTCCCTGCGCGGCACGGCACGGTGGATAGCGCTGGTGCTGGCCCTGCAGGCGGCCACGGGCCTGGCGACGATCTACCTGAGCTGGCCATTGTCGATTGCCGTCATGCATAACGGCGGGGCGGCGCTGCTCGTGTTGTTGCTGACCATGTTAAACTACAAGGCTAAATTCCAACTCGATGTAGCGCGGAAATCTGCTTCCGCCGCCGCGCCAGTGCCCTCGGCACCAGCCAGTCCTTCCCGTACCGCATAAATGACTACTCAGACCATCAGCCGTAAACCCTCCCCCCGCATCGCCCAGTATTGGGCGCTGACCAAGCCCCGCGTGACGCAGCTGGCCGTGTTTTGCGCCGTCATCGGCATGTTCCTGGCCAGCGAGGAATTGCCGGACTGGCATGCGGTGGTGTTCGGCACCATCGGTATCTGGCTGCTGGCGGGCGCCGCGTTTGCCGTCAACTGCCTGGCCGAGCGCGAAATCGATGCGCGCATGGCCCGCACGGCGCGCCGCCCCATGGCCATGGGCGACATCACGGTGAAGCAGACAGTCGTGTTCGCGCTGGTGATCGGCGGCCTGGGCATGGCGATTCTGTACCACCTCGTCAATCCGCTGACCATGTGGCTGACCTTTGTCACCTTTGTCGGCTACGCGCTGATCTACACCATGGTGCTGAAACCGGCCACGCCGCAAAACATCGTCATCGGCGGCCTGTCCGGCGCCATGCCGCCCGCGCTGGGCTGGGCCGCCGTGGCCAACGACGTGCCGATGCAGGCCTGGCTGCTGGTCCTGATCATTTTCGTCTGGACGCCGCCCCATTTCTGGGCCCTGGCCATGTACCGCCGCGACGATTACGCGCGCTCGGGCCTGCCCATGCTGCCCGTCACGCACGGCTTGAAATTCACGCAATTCCACGTCTGGCTGTACTCGATCGCGCTGGCCGCCACCACCTTGCTGCCGTACGCCGTGCGCATGAGCGGCCTGATCTACCTGGTCTCGGCAGTGGTGCTCAATGCCGGTTTCCTGTATTACGCATGGAAGATGTACCGCCACTATACGGACTTGATCGCGCGCAAAGCCTTTACGTATTCCATCATCTACCTGGCATTGCTGTTCGCGGCCTTGCTGGTCGACCACTACATTCCCCTCGGAACATGAAAAAATACCTGACCTTATTGCTGGCGGCCGCGCTGGCCGTCGTGCTGGCTGGCTGCGGCAAGCCTGCCGCCACCAAGCTGGAATTCAAGAACACGGACGTGACGGGCCTGGGCTACGCGCGCGAGTTCGCGCTGACGGACCATACGGGCCACCCGCGCACCCTGGCCGACTACAAGGGCAAGCTGGTGCTGATGTTCTTCGGCTACACGCAGTGCCCGGACGTGTGTCCCACCACCATGGCCGACATGGCGCAGGTGATGCAGGAAATGGGGCCGCAGGCGGACCAGGTGCAAGTGCTGTTCGTTACCGTCGACCCCGAGCGCGACACGCAGCAATTGCTGGCGCAGTATGTGCCCGCCTTCGACAAGCGTTTCGTGGGCCTGTATGGCAGCCTCGAGGCGACGGCCAAGGTGGCCAAGGAATTCAAGGTGTATTACGCCAAGGTCGAGGGCGAAACGGACAGCAGCTACACGGTCGACCATACGGCCGGCACCTATGTGTTCGACCGCGAAGGCAAGATCCGCCTGTTCGTGCGCCACGGCGAAAAACCTGCCGCCATCGCGCACGATCTTAAACTTCTGCTATCCTGACCCGGTCGCGCCGTCAGGCGCCATCTTCAGGATTGGCAGTACATGGATAAACGTTTCGAGCCTCACGCCCGCCTGGCAGCCATCATCTTCTTGCTGATCGGCTGCTTTTTCGTCTTGCGGCCCTTCCTGGCAGCCATGCTGTTCGCCGCCTGCGTGGGCATTTCCAGCTGGCCCTTGTACCTGCTGCTGCTCGACCGGCTGAAAGGCCGGCGCAACTGGGCGGCCGCCATCATGACCGTGTCGCTGGTGCTGGTCATCGTGCTGCCGCTGGCCCTCGTCACCTACAACCTGGCCGACAATGTGTCGCGCGTGTACGACCAGATCCGCGCCGCGCTGGAATCGGGCGGCCTGCATCCTCCCGCCTGGCTGGCCAGCATTCCCGTGGTGGGCGAAACCATCGATGGCTATGTGCGGCGCCTGCTGGAAGACCGCGAGGAATTATTGAATTTGGGTAAGACCATGCTGGAGCCGGCGCGCCATTTCCTCGCTTCCGGCGGCATCCTGCTGGGCACGGGCCTGGCGCAGACCAGCCTGGCCGTGTTCGTCAGCTTCTTCCTCTACCGCGACGGCCAGCAGCTGAGCCGTGCCTTGATGACGGGTGCCGGCCGCATCATCGGCGACAGCGCGCCGGGCGTGGGCCTGACCATCAGCCGCACCGTGCGCGGCGTCATGTACGGCTTGCTGGGCACGGCGCTGGCGCAGGCCCTGGTGGCCGTGGTGGGCTTCTTGATCGCCGGCGTGCCGGCCGTGGCGCTGCTGGGCGTGGCCACCTTCATATTCTCGCTGATTCCCGTGGGGCCGCCGCTGATCTGGGGCGGCGCCGCCATCTGGCTGTTTAGCGACGGGCAGACGGGCTGGGGCATTTTCATGCTGGTGTGGGGCGCGCTGCTGATCAGCGGCGTGGACAATGTGGTCAAGCCCATGCTGATCAGCCGCGGCAGCAGCTTGCCCTTCCTGCTGGTGCTGCTGGGTGTGCTGGGCGGCGTGCTGGCCTTCGGCTTCGTCGGCATCTTTATCGGCCCGACCCTGCTGGCGGTACTGTACAGCTTGCTGCAAACGTGGACGGTGGGCGAGACCACCGTGCCGCAGGGCAAAGATACGATTACCTTGAAAAAAGATTAATCGCGCAAGTCCGCATCCAGGTCGCGTTCCTGCTTGGGAATCACCTTGATCAGAACGATGCGGGGCCCGTTCATCTTCTTGACGACGATGTCGAAGTCGACAAAGGTGATGCGCTGGCCCTGCTTCGGGATATCCCCCAGCTTGACCATGATCAAGCCGCCCACCGATTCCACGTCGTCCAGCCCCAGTTCCTCGTTTTCGATATCGATGCCGAGGATGCGTTCGAGCGAGAAGATGGGCAGGCTGGCCTTGCCGATCAGGGTGCCGTCGCTTTGCTTGAGCCAGTCGTTTTCATTGCGGCGGAATTCATCGCGGATTTCACCGACCATGGCGCCGAGCAAGTTGTCCAGTGTGATGAACCCCAGCGGGCGCTTGCCCTTCTCGCCGATCAGGGCGAAGTGGGGCGCGCCGTCGCGGAAGCGCCGGAACAGTTCCAGCGCGGGCGTGCGGGCGGAAATGATGTCCACGGGACGTAAAAACGGTGTGAGCGAGGTGATCGGCTTGCCCGCCTGCTGGGCAAAGAACAGGTCTTTCAAGTGCACCACGCCCAGCACGTCGTCTTCGTTCGTGTCGAAATACGGGTAGCGGCTGAAACGGTTGCGCAGCACCGTGTCGAGGTTTTCTTCCAGCGTGTTTGAGGCGTGCAGGGCGATCACTTCATTGATCGGGCGCATCAGGTCCGACACCGTCATCTGTTCGAAATCGAGCGACTGGGCCAGGATGTTGCGCTCGTCGCGCGTAAACTTTTCGCCGGGCTGGCTGGTGCGCAGGATCAGTTTCAACTCTTCGGAAGAATAATGGGCATCGTGGCCGCCCTTGCCGGACAGGCCCGCCAGGCGCAGCACCCAGTTGGCGCTGGCGTTGAGCAGGTAGATGGCCGGGTACATGGTCCAGTAAAAGCCGTACAGGGGAATCGCGCTCCACAGGCCAACGGCTTCCGGGTTGCGGATGGCCATTGATTTGGGTGCCAGTTCGCCCACGACGATGTGCAGGAAGGAAATGACGCTGAAGGCGACGACAAACGATACGCCGTGGATCAGCTCTTGCGAGGTGACGCCGATGGCGCCGAACAGCGGTTCCAGCAAGCCGGCAAACGCCGGTTCGCCGACCCAGCCCAGGCCCAGCGACGCCAGGGTGATGCCCAGCTGGCAGGCGGACAGGTAGGCGTCCAGCTGGCCGTGCACCTTGGCCAGGATGCGGCCCCGCAATCCCTGGGTCTTGGCGATGGCGCGGATGCGGGTGCGCCGCAAGGTGACGATGCCAAACTCGGCGGCAACAAAAAAACCGTTCAGAGCGACCAGGAAGAGGGCGAGCAGGACTAGCAAGACATTGTGCATGGGGGCGCAATAAGATGGGCTGTAAAAACGTCATCTTAAACGACGAAGGGCGCAGTATGCTAATTTCCAACAAATCGGCCCTGCGGTTTTACACGATGCTGCCGCGTGCGGCGTCCACCAGCGGCGCGGCGCCCCGTTCTCCCAGCATCTGCAACAAGTCCTCGAAGTCATGCGCGCGGCCATGCGCCAGCTCGGCAGCGCTGAGTCCGATAATCTGCAGGAAGGCAAATTTACCCGAGACCAGTTGATATTCTTCCGGGTAATGTTCGCTGGGCACCATCATGATGGCGCTCAGTGCGGACTGTTCGCCATCGATGGGGCCGCCAACGGACATGCGGTCCCAGGCGTCCAGCGGTTCCTGGTCGCCGAAGCGGCCTGCCGCCAGCAGCATCTGGTAAGCGGCGAACCGGCGCACCAAGGTCAGCGCCCATGGCGACTGTTGCGGGCATTCCAGCAGCAGTTCGCGGCCCAGTCCCGTCCATTCTTCATCGTCATCGGGGTTGTCGTCCCAGGGATTGGACAGGCCGGACGACACGTAGACCCAGTGCGGCCGCCCGGGTGTCGGCGGACATTCGAACACGCCGATATGCAGCCAGCGCGGGTCGACTTGCGTGCAGTTGAACATCTGTTCAAACAGGGACAAGTCCAGCGGGTAGATGCCCGGGCCCAGGTCCCCGAACAGGGTAGTGTAGAGCGTTTCTTCGCGCTGGGCCCAGGCTGTTTCCAGAAGGCTGTTTGCCGCGCCGTCATTGGCAAGGTTGGTCATGTCGGTTCACTGAAATGGATGAGCATTTGAGTATAAAACATGCAACTTTATGACGGCGTACGGTTCAACAGGCCCATGCGCCGGCCTCAGGCGGTTGCCTTGGCGCGGGCCGTTTGCGGCCCGCCGCGCATGGCAAAGACCATGACGGCCGAGACGATGGCCGGGATGGCGACGACGAGGAAAATCGTGCTGTTGGGCCAGTTCAGGCGGATCAGCTCGCCACCGAGCACGGGGCCGATGATGGAGCCGATGCGGCCCACGCCCAGACTCCAGCCGATGCCCGTCGAGCGCAGGGTGGTCGGGTAGTAGCTGGCTGCCAGGGCGTTGACGGCCGGCTGGCCGCCCACCACGCAAAAGCCCGCGATGAAAATCGTGATGAACAGGAAGGCCAGCGACACGTCGGGACGGCCGATCAGGGCGATGGCGACGGCGGCCACTAAAAAGCACGGCAGCAGGATGCGGCGGAAGCTGGAGCGGTCGATCAGCTGGCCCATGACGAGGGTGCCGATGGTGCCGCCCACTTGCAGGGCCGTGCCGGCCAGCACGGCGTTGGCCGTGGACAGGCCCGCTTCCTTGGCAATCGTCGGCAGCCAGTTCGACAGGAAATACAGGTTCAGCAAGTTCATGAAGTTGATGACCCACAGCAAGATCGTCATCTTGGCGCGGCCGCCCGTAAACAATTGCAGCACGGGCGCACCCTTGTGTTCCTTTTCATGCACGACGTATTGCGTGTCGGCCGTGATGGTGACCGTCGGGTCGATGCGCTTGAGCCATTGCGCGACCTTGTCCAGCTTGCGTTTCTTGAGTACCAGGAATTGCATCGATTCCGGCAGCAGGAAGAACATCAGCACGCCGATCACCAGCGGCACCACGCCGCCCACGTAAAACACGGATTGCCAGCCGAATGCGGGGATCAGCGCGGCCGACAACAGCCCGCCGAGCACGGCGCCGAGCGTAAAGCCGCACGAGACCAGCATCATCAGGGTGACTTTCTTGCGCAGGGGGCTGTATTCGCCGGCCAGCGCCATGGCGTTCGGCATCACGGCGCCCAGGCCCAGGCCCGTGATGAAACGGATCAGCTGCAATTGCTCGATGGTAGTGGCCAGCGGCGTGACCAGCATGCACAGCGCAAAGAAGATGGTCGAGCCGATCAGCACGGGGCGGCGGCCGAACTTGTCGGCCGTGATGCTGAACACGAGCGAACCGACCAGCATGCCCAGCAAGCCAGCGCCAAACACGGGGCCCAGGTTGGCCTTGCTGACATGCCAGTCGGCAATGATGGCGGGCGCCACATAACCCATCGCTTGCACGTCGAAGCCATCCATGATGACGCACAGTCCGCACAGGATCAGCATGCCGATCTGGAAGGAACCGATCTTGTTGTGATTGATGAGATCGGGAATATCGATCGTCTTGCCTGCCGTGGACATGGTGCCGCTCCTGTTTTTTATGGTGGTCGCGCCTTTCCGGCGAGGGAGGGGCGCGTGTTTGTCTCAGGCTTCATTACAATCGCTTTTGATTGATTATTCAAACGTTATTTTCGAATGGATTTATCAGGTTTCCTTGTGAATCTTCGGGTGGTCCTGGATGGCGGCCAGGATCACCTCCAAGGCCGGGTGCATGATCTTGCGTTCGTTGGAAATGACGTAAAACTGTTCGCGCAGGGACGAGGCGTCGCCCACCAGCACGGCGCCGAATTGCTCCTCGATATCGGCGGCCAGGCTGGCCGAGGCGAAGAACAGGCCCAGGCCCTTGCGGCCGAACGCGTTGAGCATGGCGTTGTCTTCGAATTCACCGACCACGTCGGGGCGCACGCCCTGCTGCACCATCCATTCGTCGATGCGTCCCCGCAGGGCGTTGTTGCGCGCGGGCAGCAGAAACGGGGCGCCGTGCAGGCTGTGCGGGAAATTGTCGCGGTATTGTCCCGCCAGCGCGGGGATGCCGAACAGTTTCATGGCGCTCTCGCCCCATAAATGGCTGGACACGCGCAGGCTGGCGCCGGCCGGCACGGCGCGGTCCGTCAAGACCAGGTCCAGCTTGTGCAAGGCCAGGTCGGCCAGCAGGGATTCGAATTCATCTTCCAGGCATACGAGCTTGACGGGCTGGTCCAGGCTGCGCGTGGCGTCGAGCATGCGGTAGGCCATCAGTTTCGGCAGGGAATCGGAAATACCCACCGTCAGGCGCATCTTTTCCGCGTCCGCGTCGGCCAGCGCATCCTGCATCTGCTCGCCCAGCAGGAAAATCTGGTCCGCGTAGCCGAGCGCCAGCCGGCCCGCTTCCGTGGGCACCAGACGGCGTCCCTGCGGCTGCAGCAGGGACTTGCCCAGTTCCTTTTCCAGCAGGGCCAGCTGGGTGCTGATGGTTTGCACGGCCAGGCCCAGCCGTTCAGCCGCGCGCGTCACGCCGCCTTCCTTGGCCACCACCCAAAAGAAGTACAAATGGCGGTAATTGAAACCCGTGGTTTTCATCGCTGCATCCTCTATCTTCTGTTTTTACGAAGTAATGCTTCCATTATCTTCTATTTTTAAATGTGTCACACGTCCCTATACTACGTTCCATTGAATTTGGATAAAGGGGAACTATCGATGAAACATTTCAGAGTGTCATTTCTAGTGACATTTATCTGCCTGGGTATTTCCGCCTGGTGGGGTTACACGCACGGTGGCGTGCAGACGATGCTGGCAGCGCTCGGTATCGCCGTGATCCTGGGCGTGATGGAAGTCTCGCTGTCGTTTGACAATGCGGTGGTCAACGCCTCGGTGCTGAAGAACTGGGACAAGTTCTGGCAGGGCCTGTTCCTGGGCGTGGGCATCATCATCGCCGTCTTCGGCATGCGTCTGGTATTCCCGCTGGTTATCGTGGCGCAAGCGGCTGACCTGGGCTTGATGGAAGTGTGGAATCTGGCACTGAGCAATCCGGAACAGTATTCGATGCACCTGACGAACCACCACGCGGAAGTGGCAGCCTTCGGCGGCATTTTCCTGCTGCTGGTGTTCCTGAACTTCCTGCTGGACGCGGAAAAGGAAACGCACTGGCTGGGCCGTATCGAAGAAAAATTGGGCGCGCTGGGCAAGATTTCCTCGATTTCCGTGATGGTGGCTTTGGGCACCCTGATGGCCAGCCTGTCGATGATAGACGAAGGCCAGAAACTGGTGGTCTTGACGGCCGGCCTGTGGGGCATTTTGACCTACGTAGGCGTCGATGTGGTCAGTGGCTTGCTGGAAGGCGATAACGGCGACGGCAACGTGGGCGACATCGTCAAGCGCGGCGGTATTGGCGGCTTCCTGTACCTGGAAGTGCTCGATGCCTCGTTCAGCTTTGACGGCGTGATCGGCGCGTTCGCCATCACCAAGGATGTCGTGATCATCATGCTGGGCCTGGCCATCGGCGCGATGTTCGTGCGGTCGATGACGGTGTTCCTGGTGCGCAAGGGCACGCTCGACGAGTTCGTTTATCTGGAGCACGGCGCGCACTATGCGATCGGTATCCTGGCCGTGATCATGTTGGTCAGCATGAAGTTCCACATTCCCGAGATCTTCACGGGTCTGATCGGCGTGGCCTTCATTCTCGCCTCGCTGTGGTCGTCGATCCGCTACAAGCGACGCATGGCCTTGCTGGAAGGCGAAGACGAAAAGCAGCCTGAGCTGGAAACAGCCGCCAAGGCCTAAGAGATACGCGGCAAACGACGACACCCGTTTGCCAGCGTGATGCAGCAAGCGCTGTCCCCGGTCCGGGGAGTCGGGCCGGAGACAGCGCCAGGTGTACACAAGTAGTTATTTGGTTTTATACACGCTGGACTTTTATTTCACATAGGAGAAATACATCATGGCAATCAGTCTGCAAAAAGGCGGCAACGTCAACCTGAGCAAGGAAGCGCCTGGCATCTCGAAAATGATCATCGGCCTGGGCTGGGATGCCCGCGCCACCGATGGCGCCGCGTTCGACATCGACGGTTCCGTGTTCCTGCTGAAGGCCGACGGCAAGGTACGCGCCGACGTCGACATGATTTTCTACAACAACCTGAAATCGAGCGACGGTTCCGTCACCCACTCGGGCGACAACACCACGGGCGCCGGCGATGGCGATGATGAAACCGTCGTCGTCGACCTGGCTACGGTGCCAGCCGAGATCGACAAGATCGCCGTCTGCGTGACGATCCACGATGCCGAAGCGCGCAAGCAAAACTTTGGTATGGTATCGAAGGCCTACGTGCGTTGCGTCAACGCCAACGGCAACACGGAAATCGCCCGCTTCGACCTGTCGGAAGACGGCTCGGCGGAAACGGCCATGGTCTTCGGCGAAATCTACCGCAATGGCAGCGATTGGAAATTCAAGGCCATCGGCCAGGGCTACAAGGGCGGCCTGGGCCCCCTGGCAGCCTCGTTCGGCGTCGGCGTGTAAGGTAGCCACACCAAACCTACTGCGCGGTGCGCTTTGCGGCCGGCGATGCTCACCGTACTAAAGTACGGTTGCGCTTCTCGGCCACAAATCACATCCGCTCGCTACGGTTTTGTGCGGCACCGTTATTCTGTAGTAAGGGCGGTTTAGCCCGACATCATCATCATCATCATCATCATCGTCAAGGAAGGAACAGTCAGATGCCAGTTTTTAATATTACCGGGGACGTCGACCCGTTTCTGCATGTGTCGCTGGCCAAGGGCGAGAAGATTTATTGCGAATCCGATGCGATGGTGATGATGGAAACCAATCTTGAGCTGAAAGGCAAGATGACGGGCGGCATAGGCGCCGCGCTGATGCGCACCTTTGCCAACGGCGAATCGTTCTTTCAGCAGCATATCGAGGCCATGCGCGGCGACGGCGATTGTCTGCTGTCGCCCACCTTGCCCGGCGCGATGCGGGTGCTCGAGGTTGGCGCCCAGCAATACATGATCAGCGACGGCGCCTTCGTGGCGGCCACGTCTGGCGTGGAATTGAAGGTGCGCACGCAAAGCCTTGGCAATGCGCTGTTTGCCCAGAGCGGTGGTTTTTTCATCACCGAGACGGCAGGCAGCGGCCAGCTGGCGGTGTCCGGTTTTGGCGCGATGTCGGAACTGGAAGTGACGCCTGGCAAGGACGTGGTGATCGATAACTCGCACGTCGTGTGCTGGGACAACCGCCTGCAATACGAGATTTCCATGACGACCGGCAGCAGCGGCGGCTTTCTGGGTAACCTGATCAATAGCCAGACCAGCGGCGAGGGCATGGTGCTGAAGTTTTCAGGCACGGGAAAAATCCTCGTGTGCTCGCGCAACCGCGCGGCCTTCCTCGCCTGGACCCAAAGCAAGCCGGCGTAATCAAGCAGTAACCAACCCAACAGGAGCTATGCGTATGTCTGTCAATTTGAGCAAGGGCCAGAAGATTTCTCTGGACAAAGAAGCTGGTACCACCCTGACCCGTATCACCATGGGCCTGGGCTGGGATGCGGCCAAGACCAAGGGTTTCCTCGGTTTCGGTTCGAAGACGGAAGCCGTCGACCTGGATGCCTCGTGCGTCATGTTCGACGACAACAAGAGCACGTCCGATATCGTCTGGTTCCGCCAGCTGAAAAGCAAGGACGGCAGCATCGTCCACACGGGCGACAACCGCACGGGCGCGGGCGATGGCGACGACGAACAGATCAATGTCGATCTGTCGAAAGTGCCGGCGCACGTGAAAAGCCTCGTCTTCACCGTCAACAGCTTTACTGGCCAGAACTTCTCGCAGGTGGAAAACGCCTATTGCCGCATCTTGAATGCCAGCAATAACCAGGAAGTCGCGCGTTTCAACCTGTCTGTGCAAGGTTCCCACACGGCACAGATCATGGCCAAGTTGTACCGCCATAACGGCGAATGGAAGATGCACGCCATCGGAGAAAACGGCAACGGTCGCACCTTTGACGACCTGATGCCGCAGATTGCCGTGCATCTATAAACGTCAGGCCAAATCTGCTGCGCGCCGCGATTTGCGGCCTGCGATGCTCACTGCCTCGGCGGCCCCGTGCCTACGCACAGCTGCGCTTCTCGGCCACAACTCGCATTCGCTCGCGACGATTTTGCCAGACGTTATTAAAGAGCAGTACGCAGCGGGCGGGGGACGGACCGGATACCGGCCCTTGTCCGCTGCTCTATATTGAAGGAGAGTATGTCGTGATGCGATTGCTGATAGCCTTGCTACTTCCGTGTCTCACGTTTTTCATGCTGAAGCGCCCGCTGGCCGGCGCCGCCGCCTTGATCATGCAGTGCACTGTGATCGGCTGGGTGCCGGCGGCCCTGTGGGCCCTGTACACGGTGAACCAGCATAAAACGGAGCAGGAACTGGAAGGCGCGTTAAGCCGCAGCTACATGCGCAGGCGTAGTCGGTTGATCTAGATCAGCCGGGCGCCAGGTATCCTTGCGCTAAAGCCCGCACGAGTGATCGTGCGGGCTTTTTTGTGCGCGTTCACTTCTTGCAGCGTATCGGCACGTTCACGGAATTGCCGTCCGAACTCAGGTTGCGGTACTGCAAATCTTCGCTTTCAATGGCGAAGCGGGGCACGGCGTGCACGTAGCGCTGCTTGCAGATGGTGTCGTCATTGATCAGCTGGCCCGCCAGCATGTAGTCGCACAGGGCGAAGCGCGATTCCTCGTCGTCGAGGATCAGCACGCGCGCGGCGCTGTACAGGGCCGATTGCAGGACGTCCGGGCTGCAGTTTTCCGGACCCGTCAGCTTCAGATGGGTCTTCGTTTGCGTGGCCAGGCGCTGCAGCTTGACGAGGGCGGCGCGTTCTTCCTTGCGCGCACTGTCGACCTGCGCATCGCCGCTGGCCAGGCGCAGCGCCAGCGAGGCGATCTGGTCGATGGAAATATGCCAGGCAAAGCCTTCCAGCCGCGTGCGGATCTGGCCCGGCAAGGGATCGGCCGCATCGATTTCGCAGCGGAACTGGCCCAGGTGGGGCCGGCACAGCACGGGGATGGCAAAGGCCGAGGTGCGCTTGCCCTTGACGAATTTCTGGCTCAGGTCGCCGAAGTTTTCATGCGTGATGGTATCGAAACGGGCTTGCCCAAAGCCCATCTTGACGAGGTTTTCCTTGCGCTGGCGTGAAAACAGGGCGTCGACGGCATCGTAGATATTCTTGTTGAAGATGCGGTCCAGCGGCTGGCGCTCGTCCGACATCTTTTCGAATACGGCGCTGGAATTGGGCGCGTTGGCATCGATGGAAATGAGGATGAAGGGCTTGCTGTTCAGGCGTGGCGGCACGACGGCCATGTCGTTGCCGTACAGCTGCGTCAGGGCCACGTCCCACAGGGTTTCCACGCCGAGGTTATCGGCCGCGCCGCCGTCGAACAGGTGCACATAGGACGGCGACTCGCGCGACTCGGAACCCAGCTCCGGCACGAAACTGTTTTTCGGGCGGAAACGCTCGAAGGTGACGGAATCGAACACGCCGGGAAAGGCGGCCGAGGTGGCCACGGCCGTGGCCAGGCGGATATCCTGGATCGGCGAATGCAGGGTGCCGTAAAAATATTCGTAGGAAAACACCACGCGCTTGCCGCCATCGGTGGCGTCCGTCGCGTTGGCCAGGAAGATGGGACCGTCGTGGGGCAAGTCTTGGTAGGTTTTCTTGTCGTACAGCACATCGTCAAACACGTCGGACAGGAAGGACGTGCGGGTCTTGTTCGTCAACAGCATCGTCGTCAGGTTGGCCGGTTTCAAGATGGTCTGGCCGAAGAAATCCGTTTTCAGTTTGCTGCGCAGCAAGGGCCAATCCGTCTGCTTGCCATGCAGCGCATAGTAGCCGCCCGCGATGGCGCCGCCCGAGACACCGGAGATGGCCGAGGCGCCGCTGACGAGGCCGAACTGTTCCAGCTGCTCCAGCGAGGCGGCCGAGAAATTGGCCGCGCGGCTGCCTCCGCCGGACAGGGCGATGCCGATGAAATGGTCGCTGGGCATGGGATTCTGGATGCGCGCCTTGGGCGCGTCGATGCGCAGGCGCGGGGTTTCCTGCACGGCAAACGTGCGGTTTTCGACGCCGCTGTTGGGACGCAGGGCGAGCACCGTGCAGCCGCTCAGCAGCGCAACGAGGATAAATGGTACAAACAAGCGTGGATTCATGCGCGATCTGTGCGTAGTCATTGGTTGGGATACGGACGGAAACGTGTGCGATTCTAGCAAACTTGTCGGTGCGTAACATGAAGATCGCGGCGCGATGGCAATGGCCCGCCATGCGGGCAGCACGCGTTCCGGCTCGCTGCGTGAAGCACGCGGCGAGCATCATGCATCCAGTAGAAAAGATGGATAGCCTGAGACTTGTCTCCGGCAGGGGGTATTGCGCTTTAATGGCGCAGCATCACGCCCGTGGCGATGCAGGCCACGATAGCCAGGCCCATGGTCAGGACATATGCCGCCATCAGCAGGGCCCAGCGGCAGATGGTGGCGAGTTTTCCGCTCGGATACACGCGCCACATGGCCCAGGGCAGGTAGGCGAGCAGCCAGGCGCCGAGCGCGAGGCGGACTATGTCGACGGGGATCACAATCATCAGCGCCATCGTGATGAAGGCAAAGGCATTCGTGTGCAGGGCGAACAGGAAATGCTCGCCGTAGCGCCGCCCGCTGCCCAGGTAGAGGATTTTCAGGAACAGGGCGAACAGGGGCATCAGGCAAAACATGGCGTACGGCGCGTAATGGAAAAAACTTTCCACCACGAGTTTTTGTTTCTCGGCCGTGGGCAGCTGCTCAAAGTCTTGCCATTGGCGCGGCAGGGTGGGTGTCTGCCCCAAGATGCTGACCTGCATGTGCGATGGCTTGTTCTCGGGAAGTTGACGGGCCCCGTGGTCGCTCACCTGGGCTTGCTGGTCGTGCACGGTGAGGAACATGTCGGGGCTGCTGAACTTGAGGATGGCAAAGAACAGGATGCTGAAGGTCAGGTAGACGCGCAGCGGCTCCACGTAGCGCACGCGGCGTCCCGCGATGTATTCCTTGCTCAGCACGCCCGGACGAAACAGCAGCAGGGCCAGGGTACGCCACAGCTTGCCTTCGAGCGCCACATAGTGCGCGACGAATTCATGCAGGAATTCGCGCGCGCTGGGCAGGTGCAAGGTGGTGGACTGGCCGCAGGCGCTGCAGAAGTTGCCTGGCGCATCCGTGTGGCAGTTATGGCAGGTACCGGCGGGAAGTGTGCTGGACGACGCTGTTTTCAAGTTGGACTCTTTCCATGGGCGAAAGGTAGAAATGATCGCCCAAGGGCGCAACATATGATGAATGAAAACAATGATAAAAGGGCATTTTTTTCGCTATCTAGTTGCTTCGGAGATACAAACTGCCTGGGCCGTTCAGCGGGTGCCGAAGGCTGCCAGCAGGCGCCGCTCGCCGTCCGGCGTGAGGCGCAGGGCGCGGCTGTCGAGTTCGCGCTCGGCCCAGCGCTGGCGCAGGGCCAGCTGCAGGATGGCGGCGCCCAGCGCGCCGCCGAGGTGAGCGCGCCGTTCGCTCCAGTCCAGGCAGGCACAGGCGAAGCGGCGGCGCTGCTGCTGCAGTTGCGGCACGTCGATGCCCAGGGCTGCCATGCCGGCCGCGCCCGCTTCCGACAAACGGTACTCTCCATCCTCGTCCCGCAGCCAGCCTTGCGTGTGCAGTTGGTCGTGCAGGGCGACGGCGACGGTGCCGGCCATGTGGTCGTAGCAGGTGCGCGCATGGCGCAAGCGGTCCGGCGTGGTGGGCGTGAACGGCGTTGCCTGCACGCCTGCCACCACCAGCAGTGCTTCCAGCGCCCGTCCCACTTCCGGGCTGGCCAGGCGGTAATAGCGGTGCTTGCCCTGCGCCACCATCGATAGCAAGCCATCGTCGCGCAGGCGGCTCAAATGGGCGCTGGCCGTCGAGGCGCCTACCTCGGCCAGCGCCGCCAGTTCCGTGGCCGTGCGCGCATGGCCGTCGAGCAGGCTGCACAGCATGCGCGCGCGGGCCGGTTCGGCGATGGCGCCGGCCAGCTGCGCCAGGCGTCCATCGGCCGTGTGGGGAACGGTGCTGTCATCCATGATTCGTCCGTCAGCGAAGTGTTGTGGTGGAAGGAACAGCATACTCGTGTCCCCACCTCACTGCAATGGAATGCGCATGCCGCTCACCGATCCGCTTCACCCGATTGCCGCCGTCACCCACGCGGCGCCCTACGACTACTATCGCCGCCTGGCCGACGGTCCGCCGTTGCGTTTCGATGCCGCGCTCGGCTGCTGGCTGGCGACGGGGGCGGCCGGCGTGCGGGCCGTGCTCGAGCATCCCGCCTGCCGCGTGCGCCTGCCCGGGCAGGCCGTGCCGCCCAACCTGGCGGGCACGCCGTGCGGCGCGATCTTTACGGAACTGGTGCGCATGAACGATGGCGAGCGGCATGCCGTGCCGAAACAGGTGCTGGCGCGCGCACTGGGCCAGGTGGACCTGGCGCGCCTGCAGGGGCGGGTGGCGCATCTGGCCGGCGACCGCGTTCCCGGCAGCGCCGGCCAGCTCAATGCTGCGCTGTTCGAGCTGCCCCTGTACGCGATGGCGGATTTGCTGGGCTTTGCGCCGGCGCAATGGCCGGCGCTGGCTGCCTGGACGCGTGATTTTGTCGCTTGCCTGTCGCCGCTGAGCAATGGCGCGCAGCTGGCCGGTGCGCAGGTGGCGGCCGACGCCTTGCTACAAGGTTTTTCCGTGCTGCTGCGCGAAGGGACGGCGATTCCCGGCAGCTTGCTCGACGATGTCGTGTCCGGCGCGCGGCAGGCAGGCTGGCACGCATCGGGCGCCGTGCTGGCCAACCTGGCGGGTTTGCTGTCGCAGACTTGCGAGGCGACGGCCGGCTTGCTGGGCAATGCCATCGTGGCCTTGCGCGCGCAGCCGCAGTTAGTGCCGCAGCGGGGCGCGGCGCCCCAGCCATGGCCGGCCATGCTGCGCGAAGTGAGCCGGCATGATCCGGCCATCCACAACACGCGCCGCTACACGGCGCAGGACGCGGATTTGAATGGCGTGCTCATACCGCAGGGACAGTTGATCGTGGTGGTGCTGGCCAGCGCCTGCCACGATGCCAGCGTGTATGCCGAACCGGGCCGTTTCCTGCTGCAACGGCCCGGGCTGGCGCTGCCGGGCTTTGGCCATGGCCGCCACGTTTGTCCGGGCCAGTCCATCGCGCAGGCCATCGCCGCAGCCTGCCTGCAGGCATGGGCCGGCGGGCTGGCCGGTATGCCGCTGGCATGGCGTTATCTGCCGTCGCTGAACGCGCGCATCCCCGTATTTAGTCCAGGAGAAATGACATGATCGCCGTGATATTCGAAGTCTGGCCCAGCGCCGCAGGGCGCCAGCAGTACCTTGACCTGGCCGCCGCGCTGCGGCCCCTGCTCGACGAAGTCGATGGTTTCATTTCCATCGAGCGTTTCAGCAGCCTGAGCGAGCCGGGCAAATTGCTGTCGCTATCGTTTTTCCGCGACGAGGCGGCGCTGGCGCAGTGGCGGCAGCTGGAAGCGCACCGCGCGGCCCAGTCGGCGGGCCGGCACGGCGTGTTTGACGACTACCGGCTGCGCATTGCCGCCGTGGTGCGCGATTACGGCATGCTGGACCGGCAACAGGCGCCCGCCGACAGCCAGCGGCGCCACGATGCTTAGCGGGGCAGCGCGCCCTGCGTGATCTTGACCTTGACCCGGTACGTGGGCTCGGCCGCATTCAGGGCGGGCGGCGTGGCCGGGTCGACGTCGAGCAGGGTGAACGTCAGGTGGTTGACGGTGACGGAACTGGCCGCGCCGGGCATGGAGTCGGACAGGACGATGTCCGTGGCGCCCGCGCTGTTGAGCAAGCTGAAGCTGTAGCTGACGTAGCCTTTCCACACGCACACGGCGCCCTTGCGGCAGCGGCTGTCGTTGACGCGCTCCAGTTTCAGGGTATCGGTGGCCGTGATGGCCACCTGTTCGCCCGGCGAGAGCACGTGGGTGACGCTGCGCGGCGTGTTTTCCGCGTCGCCGGCGCTGCCGGCCGCGCCGCAGCCGGCCAGCACGGCCAGGCAGGCAAGGAACAGGGGAAGCAACAGGGTACGGCAAGATCGGGTCAGGTAAGGCATGCTTTTCCTTTCAGAGAGAGCGTCTTCGGCGTGGCATCCACGCGCAAGATGAAAATGATAGTAACAAAATGATATTTTCCCGGCGCGCCGTTGGCGTGCTGCGGAGGAATTGACGCGCCGGCCACGCGGCGCGCCGATTACTGCGTAGAATGGCTGTTTTGAAAATCAGGAAACAACCATGAAAAAAACCGACCTGGCCAAAAGCGATGCCAAGAAACTGATGGGAAAGATGAATGTTCCCGGCGCCGGTGCATTCGGTAAGGAAGCGGTGGTCATCGACCGCCGCGAGCAGCGCAAGCGCGATCAGGCCCTGGGCCTGGTGCCATTCGCCGTCAAGCTGAACAGCGATCTGGTCTTGCAATTGCAGACCCTGGCCAAGGAGCGCGGCGCGGATCTGAATGAAGTCGTCGCCGAGCTGATCACCAAGGGCTTGGCTGCAGCGTAACGGCTGACAATGTTTATCTGTTGATAAACATCAAGGTTTAAAACTAAAAGGCGCCTTGCGGCGCCTTTTACATTGCGGCATTGCTTGCGATTACACGTAGGCCGCCAGCGCGCCCTTCATTTTTTTCAGCGCCGCCACTTCGATCTGGCGGATGCGCTCGGCCGATACGCCGAACTCTTCAGCCAGTGCGTGCAGGGTGGCGCCGGAACCGTCGTCGTTGGCCAGCCAGCGCGCTTCGATGATGCGGCGCGAACGGGCGTCCAGCTTGGACAGTGCCGTTTCCAGGCCTTCCGATTGCAGGCGCGTCACTTGTTCCGCTTCCAGCACCTTGGTCGGCTCGCTTTGCTCCGACGACAGGTAGGCGATCGGCGAAAACTTGTCGTCTTCATCGTCGGTCGGCGATTCCAGCGCGATGTCGCGGCCGCTCAGGCGCGTTTCCATCTCGATCACTTCTTCGCGCTTCACGTCGAGCAGCTTGGCCAGCGCATCGATCTGCTTCGGCGTCATCGCGTCCAGGCCCGTCTTGTGGCTGCGCAGGTTGAAGAACAGCTTGCGCTGTGCCTTCGTCGTTGCCACCTTGACCAGGCGCCAGTTTTTCAGGATGTACTCATGCATCTCGGCTTTCACCCAGTGCATGGCGTACGACACCAGGCGCACGCCCTGGTCCGGATCGAAACGTTTCACGGCTTTCATCAAGCCGATATTGCCTTCCTGAATCAGGTCGGCGTGCGGCAAGCCATAGCCCAGGTAGCCGCGGGCAATCGAGACCACCAGGCGCAGGTGCGACAGCACCAGCTCTTGCGCGGCGGCCAGGTCATTTTTTTCACGCAGGCGTTTCGCCAGCGAAATTTCTTCGTCATGGGTCAACATGGGCAGACGGTTCACGGCCGAGATATAGGCGTCGATATTGCCCAGATTACCGGTGAACCCGAGGCCCAGCGCATTACTTTTGGTCGGAACCAATGCGGACGTTGCGGACATCATAGTCATGTTTTCTCCCTCGTAGTCTTGCTTTGTTCCAGTTGGCCATGTCACACGACATGGCAGCTTGTATCTTCGTTTTTGCGTATTCGGTCTTGCACTTCGCAGATCGCGGCACCATCTACATCTGGCGTCCATGGCGGTTCTGCTGCTGGTATGTCCCTATATTAGCACTCTCTGCTTGAGAGTGCCAATCAGCACATTTAATCGTCCTGATAGCCTAAATACTATGGCGATTTATTAATTAATACTTTATCTAAAACGCGCCGCCAGGGCGCATGGGCACTGCCGCGTGCACTTGCCGGGCCGTGCCCGCCAGGGTTGCACGGCGCTTCACGACAACATGGCTAGTCTACGGCCGCAAGCTGAAGCGAACCTTAAGAATACTTGCTAAATATCAATATCACCACAGTAGGGGGTGAATAGCAAAAAAACAAGGTGGATGGGGCGCATGGCGGCGCCGGGGGCGCCGCCATGGGAGGGAAGGTCAGTTCAGGCGCGCCAGGTGGCGCTGCACGCAGAGGAAGGCGCCGATCAGGCCCAGGCCGGCGCTGACGGCCAGCAAGCCGGCCATCGGCAGCGGCGCCAGCGGCACCAGCTGGAATTCGGACGCGTACAAACGGGCAAATTCGGCAATCGCCGTATTGAGCGGCTGCAAGGCCAGCGCCACGGCGCCCAGGGCCAGCGCGCCCGCGCACAGGCCCAGCAGGGCGCCCGTGTAATAGAAGGGGCGGTGGATGAAGGTGTCGGTGGCGCCGATCAATTTCGAGATGCTGATTTCATCGCGCTGCTGCATCACCTGCAGGCGGATGGTGTTGAAGACCACGGCGATCACGGCCACGCCCAGGGTAATGGCCAGCAGCAGCAGCACCAGGCGCAGCACGCCCAGCAGGGCAGCCAGGCGCTTGACCCAGGCCGAATCGACTTGCGCCGATTCCACGCCGGGCAAGTGGCGCAACTGTTCCGCCACCGCATCGACGTCCTGCGCCTCGCTGGCGCTGCTGAAAGCATCGAGTTTCAGCACATAGCTGTCGGGCAGGGGATTGTCGCCCAGGGTGCTGAGCACATCGGCCAGGCCATTCTTGTTTTTCAGCGAGTCCAGCGCCTGTTCGCGGGGGATGAAGACGATCTTCGCCTTTTGCTCGCCCACGATCTTGCGCATGGCGCCGGCCAGGCCCACGGCTTGCTCGCGCGGCGTGTCGATCTTCAGGAACACGCTGATTTCCGGGTCGACCGACATCTGTTCCGACATGGGGCGCACATTGTCGAGCATGGTCAAGCCGGCGAACGGCAGCGACAGGGCGATGGCGACGACGAGCACGTTCAATAGGAAGCCGCCTGGCGACTTGCGCAGATGAATCAGCGCCGAGCCCAGCGCGAAGCGGTGTTGACGGAACCAGCCTCTCATGCCTGTTCTCCTTCGCCGTCATCCAGGCCGGGGGCGAAATCGGGGTCGGGCGGGGCAAACACGGGTGCCTGCGTAGCCTTGTCGATGGCCACCAGCTGGCCGTTTTTCAGGTGGATCACGCGGGCGGCAGCGTCGAGCATCTGTTCGTCATGGCTGGAAATGAGGCAGGTCACGCCCACCGAGTGGAACGCTTTCAGGGCATCGAGCACCTTGTTGGCGCTGGCGCGGTCCAGGTTGGCCGTCGGCTCGTCGGCCAGGATGATCTGCGGCCGGTTGACGATGGCGCGCGCGATCGACACGCGCTGCTGCTCGCCGCCCGACAGCGACAGGGGACGCGCCATGGCGCGGTCCAGCAAGCCCACCTTGTCGAGCGCGGCGCGCGCGCGCTGTTCGGCGGCCGCCTTGTGGGCGCCCACGACGAGCAGCGGCAGCATGACATTGGCCAGGATGGAGCGGTCGTTGAGCAATTTCTGCTGCTGGAAGATCAGGCCCATGTTGCGGCGCAGGAAGGGCACGCCGGCCGGCTTGATCTTTGCCATGTCCTGGCCATTGACGATCAGCTTGCCCGACGTGGGGCGTTCCATGGCGGCGATCATTTTCAGCAGGGTGGACTTGCCGGCGCCCGAGGGACCGGCCAGGAAGACCAGCTCGCCTTTGGCAATACTGAGCGAAATGTCGCTGAGCGCCACGGCGTCGGGGGAGTATTGCTTGGAGACGTGCTGAAATTCAATCATGTATAGGCTTATCCGAGCAGCGCTTCGACAAATTCGGCAGCCACGAAAGGCTGCAAGTCTTCAATTTTCTCACCGATGCCGATGAAATACACGGGCACGGGGCGCACGCGGGCGATCGCCGCCAGCACGCCGCCCTTGGCGGTACCGTCCAGTTTGGTGATCACCAGGCCGCTCAACTGCAGGGCATCGTCGAAGGCCTTCACTTGCGTGAGGGCGTTCTGGCCCGTGTTGCCGTCGATGACGAGCAGGGTTTCATGGGGCGCGCCATCCATGCCCTTGCCGATCACGCGCTTGATTTTCTTCAATTCTTCCATCAGATGCAACTGCGTCGGCAAGCGGCCTGCCGTGTCGACCATGACCACGTCGATGCCGCGCGCCTTGGCCGATTGTACGGAGTCGTAGGCCACGGCGGCCGGGTCGCCCGATTCCTGCGAAATCACGGTGACGTTGTTGCGCTCGCCCCAGACCATCAGTTGCTCGCGCGCGGCGGCGCGGAAGGTGTCGCCCGCGGCCAGCAGCACGGACTGGTTGTTCGACTGCATGTGCTTGGCCAGCTTGCCGATGGTGGTGGTCTTGCCGGCGCCATTCACGCCGGAAATCATCATCACCAGCGGCTTGTGACGGCCCAGCTCGAAGCGTTTTTCCAGCGGCAAGAGCAGCTCGATCAGCAGCACTTTCAGCGCTGCCTTGACGGCGGCCGCGTCGAGCAGCTTGTCTTCCTTGACCTTTTTCTTCAATTCCGTGAGCAGGAATTCCGTGGCGTCGATGCCCGCGTCGGACATCAGCAGCGCCGCTTCCAGCTCTTCGTACAGGGCGTCGTCGATCTTGGCGCCGACGAACAGCACGGACAGGGTATTCGAGGTCTTCGACAGGCCCGCCTTCAGGCGCGTCATCCACGATTTTTTCTCGGGTTCGGCGGCCACGATCACGGGCACGAGCTCGGCCGGCGCACCGCTCAGCGGTGCAGCGGCGGGAGTCGCTGCCGGCGCGGCAGGCGGCGTGGCGGCAGGAAGAACGGGGGGCTCGGCTGGCGTAGCCTCGGGAGTGATGGGTTTTTTCTTGAAGAAACTAAACATGGATGTGTGGTGGCGGGTGCTGACCTAAGGCCCGGCGGCGCCGGACACTGTTGTTACTGGCTATTCTACCAGAGCGCGCCCGGCCCTTCATGCTTTACTGTTCGATTGGCAACATTGCGCCGCTATCTACGAAGATCGCCGCAGTTGCCGCGCTTTTCAGCCGGTTCAGTGGGTTTGCAGCGCGTGCGCCTGATGGCGGCGGCGCCAGTCGGCGATGCTTTCCTCGACTTGCCGCAAGTCCAGCACATGCAGGAAGGGCGGCGGCTGCCTGGACAAGGCGGGACTGCGTCCGCCCGCCCACAATTCCATGCCTGGCTGCAAGCTCGCGTGCAATTGCTGCAGGCTGTCGCGCGTCTGCCGCTGCTTGCTGGCACTGGAAAACGACAGGGCCACGATGTCAGCCCGCTGCGCGCGGGCGGCCGCGACGATGTCGGTCAGCGGCGTTTCCACCCCCAGCGACATGCAGTGGGCGCCTGCCGCCGTACACAGCGCTTCGGCCATCAGCAGGCCCAGGCCGTGGCGTTCCTGCGGCAAGGTGCTGAGCACGATGCGCGGCGTGCGCGTGGATGGGCTGCTGGCTTGTGGCAGGGAAAAAATGGCGTGGCGCATTACCGTCTGCAAGGTTTCGCTATACAGATGCTCCTCGTACACGGCCAGGTCGCCGCAGGCCCACGCTTCGCCCACCATGGCGGTGAGGGGGGCGATGACGTCGATGGTGAATGCCTTCAAGCCCAGCACGGCCAGCGCCTGGCGCAGGGCATTGCCCAGTTCCGCCATCTGATGGCCGCGGCACAGGGCTAGATAGTGTTCGAGCTGCGGCGCCGGCGCCGGTGGCGGCGTGGCGCCTGCGCTGGCCAGCTGCTGCAGTTGCAGGGTGCTGTGCTGCATGATTTTGCCCGGGCGAAATCCGAGGTCCAGCAGGCGCTTGACCATGCGCAATTTCTGCACTTGCTCGGCGGGGTAGCTGCGTTCGCCAAAGGCATCGCGCTGGGGCTGGGGAAACGCGTAGCGGCGCTCCCAGACACGCAAGGTTTCCTTGGCCAGCCCGGTGTCGCGCTCGACATCGCTGATGCTGAAGGCAGGAGAGAGTTGCAGGTCAGTATCCATACCAGGGGGCGTGCTCGCGTGCCGAAAGATCGTATCTGACATTTTACGCCTTCCACCGCCCCGTACCAAATAGCTGAATCCGATTGGAAATTGCCTGCGTATAAGTTTTTGAACGGATTCGCGGCCTCATTGACACAGATCAATATTTGACTGACTATCGATGAAGCTTACTTTGTCCAGGACAAACATAACACAGGTGCGCTCATGAAAATCGCCGTCGTCGGTGCGGGAATTGCAGGATTGTCGTGTGCCTATCGGCTAGCGCAGGCGGGCCAGGATGTGACCTTGTATGAGGCGGGCGCGTATTTTGGCGGCCACAGCCATACGGTCGATGTCACGCTCGATGGCGTCACGCATGGCGTCGACACGGGCTTTCTCGTGTTTAACCACGCCACGTATCCGAACCTGGTGCAACTGTTCCAGGAACTGGGTGTCGAGGCGGCCGACAGCGATATGTCGTTTTCCGTGAAGATGCCGCTGGGTTCCGCGCCCGGTGCCCGCGTGCTGGAATGGGCGGGCGCGAATCTGGACACCGTGTTTGCCCAGCGCAGCAACCTGCTGCGCCCCGCTTTCTTGCGCATGCTGCGCGACATCGTGCGCTTCAACCGCCAGGCCAGCGCGCTGGCCACGGCCGCCTTGCCGGCGCCGGCCCTGTCGCTGGGAGAATTCCTCGACCTGCACGGGTATGGCGAGGAATTCCGCCACTGGTATCTGTTGCCGATGGCTGCCTGCATCTGGTCGTGTCCGGCGCGCCAGATGCTGGCCTTTCCGCTGGCGACCTTCATCCGTTTTTGCCACAACCATGGCTTGCTGCAGGTCAATGACCGGCCGCAATGGCGCACGGTGCGCGGCGGCTCGCGCGTGTACGTGGAAAAACTGCTGGCGGGTATTGCGCAGCAGCGCCTGGCTTGCCCCGTGCTGGCCGTGCGCCGCCAGCCGCACGGTGGCGCGCGCATGATCGAGCTGTACACGGCCGCCGGCGTCGAACATGCCGATCACGTGGTGCTCGCTTGCCACAGCGACCAGTCGCTGGCCCTGCTGGGCGATATCCGCGACGACGAGCGCGCCGTGCTCGAAGCCGTGCGCTACCAGCCGAACCGGGCCGTGCTGCACACGGATGCCAGCTGCCTGCCGCGGCGCCGCAAGGCCTGGTCGGCCTGGAATTACCAGGGCAGGCCGGCAGTGGCGGAAGGCGCCGCGCCGCAGGTATGCGTGCATTATTTGCTGAACCAGCTGCAGCCCTTGCCCTTTGCCACGCCCGTCATCGTCTCGCTCAATCCGCTCGACGAGCCCGATCCGGCAAGCATCATCGACGAGTTTTCCTATGCCCACCCCGTGTTCGATGGCGCGGCCATTGCAGCCCAGGCGCGCCTGGCCGGCTTCCAGGGCGCGCAGCACACGTGGTTCGCGGGCGCCTGGACGGGCTACGGCTTCCATGAAGACGGCTTGAAGTCTGGCCTGGGCGTGGCGCAAAGCCTGCTGGGCCTGGCGTCGGCGGAGCTCGGCCATGCCGCGTGATCCCTCGCTGCCCGTGCAGGCCCAGCCCCAGCTGTGCCTGGGACAGGTGCGCCATGCGCGGCTGCGTCCGCGCGCGCATGCGTTCAGCTACGGCATGTTCTATCTGCGCTTGCCCCTGCGCAGCATGGGCGCGCAGGATTTTCCCGCCCGTTTGATCTCGCGCAACGGCGTCAATGTGCTGTCCTTCCGCGACAGCGACCATGGCGATGGCGCGGCGCCGCTGCTGGACTGGATCGACGGCCTCCTGCGCCAGCACGGCGTGGATGACGCGGGCGGCGAAATCTGGCTGCAGACCATGCCGCGCCTGTTCGGCTATGTGTTCAATCCCGTCAGCTTCTGGTTTTGCCACCGCCCGGACGGCGCGCTGCGCGCCGTGGTGTGCGATGTGCGCAATACCTTTGGCGAGCGCCATCTGTACTTGCTCGAACAGGGCGGCGCGATTGTCTTTGGCAGCGAACTGGTCGCCAGGAAAATCTTTCACGTGTCGCCGTTTTGCAAGGTGGAAGGCCAATACCGTTTCCGTTTCCTGCGCAACAACGACAAGGGGGGCGAACGCCACCTGGCCCGGGTCGATTACGACGACCTCGACGGTCCGCTGCTGCAGACGAGCTTGTCCGGCACGGCGCAGCCGCTGCGCGATGGCGCCATGGCCTGGGCCTTGCTGCGCTACCCCCTGATGACGTTTGGCGTGATGGCGCGCATCCATTGGCAGGCTTTGCGCCTGTGGCTGCGCCGCGTGCCGTTTTTCAGCAAACCCCTCCCCCCACAAGAAAAGGTGTCCCGATGAGCTCTGATTCCCTGCCGACCGGCATGCATGCGCGCAGCAGCGCACGTCCTGCCCACATGCCCGATCACACGCACCTGGACTTGCCCGCTTCCGGGCGCATGATCGTGCGCCTGCTGGAAAAATTGCAATACGGCGCCCTGCGCCTGCGCACGCCGGACGGCAGCATCTTGCTGTACGGCGATGGCAGCCATCCCGTCACCCTGGACTTGCACAACTGGCGCCTGTGCCCGGCGGTCCTGCGCTCGGGCGACATCGGCTTTGCCGAAACGTTTATCGCGGGCGATTGGCGCACGGACAATTTGCCGGGCTTGATCGAATTGATGATACGCAACCGCGCGCACATCGAGTCCCTGATCTACGGTAACTGGTGGGGCAACCTGATCTATAAGGTGCGCCATCTGCTGCATCGCAATTCGCGCGCCGGCAGCAAGAAGAATATCCACGCCCATTACGACATCGGCAACGCCTTTTACCAGCTGTGGCTGGACCCGTCGATGACGTATTCGAGCGCCCTGTTCACCGAGGGCGCCAGCCTGGAGCAGGCGCAGGGCGCGAAATACGCGCGCATCGCGGAACAGCTGCAACTGCAGGTGCAGCGGGGCCAGCGCGTGCTGGAAATCGGCTGCGGCTGGGGCGGTTTTGCGGAAGCGGCGGCGCGCGACTACGGCGCCCACGTGACGGGCCTGACCTTGTCGACCGAGCAGCTCGCGTATGCGCGCCAGCGCCTGCAGGACGCGGGGCTGGCGGCGCAGGCCGACCTGCAACTGTGCGACTACCGCGACAGCCATGGCCAGTACGACGCCATCGCCTCGATCGAGATGTTCGAAGCCGTGGGACAAAGCTACTGGCCCGGCTATTTCGCATGCGTGGCGCGCAACCTGAAGCAGGGCGGGCGCGCCTGCATCCAGACCATCGTCATCGCCGACGCCTTGTTCGAGCGCTACAGCAAGAGCACTGACTTCATCCAGCAGTACATTTTTCCGGGCGGCATGCTGCCATCGCCCGCCGAGTTTCGCCGCGCGGCCCAGGCGCAGGGCTTGCGCGTGGTGGACGCCTTCAGCTTTGGCCTCGATTACGCGGAAACCCTGCGCCAGTGGCGCGCCAGCTTCCTGGCCCAGCGCGTGGCGCTGGAAAAGCAGGGTTTCGATGGCCGTTTCCTGCTGACCTGGGAGTTTTACCTCGCGTATTGCGAGGCCGCTTTCCAGGCGCACAATACGGATGTCATGCAATTTACCTTGGTCAAGGAGTAATCATGCGCCGTCTGCTCGTTTTGTTCTGTCTGTCATTCTTCATGTTGGGCGCCTCGGCCCAGGCCGCCCCGCCGGCCTTTGTCGCGGCCGACGTGCCTGACGCCCGGCTGGCGGGCGAGGGCGACTATACCTGGTTCGGCATGCGTATTTACCGGGCCCAGCTTTGGGTGGGCGCGCAGGGCTACCAGGGCGCGGCTTCGGCCACGGCGCCTTTCGTGCTGGAATTGCGCTATGCGCGTTCGCTCGACGGCAGGAAGATCGCCGAAGCCAGCTACGAACAGATGCAGAAAATCGGCGCGGGCACGCCGGAGCAGCGGCTGGCGTGGCTGGCCATCATGCAGCGCATCTTTCCAGACGTCAAGGAAGACCAGCGCATCGCGGGCGCCTACCGTGCCGGCATCGCGCCCGGCGTGCGTTTTTATCTCGATGGCAAGGTGCTGGCCGACGTGAGCGACGGCGACTTCGCGCGCGCCTTCTTCGCCATCTGGCTGTCGCCCGACACGACGGCGCCGAAGCTGCGGGGCGCCCTGCTGCAGCATGCGGCACCGCTGCCATGAATGCCGGGGCCAGCGCGTTGAGCTTGCCGGCCCTGTTCCACTACGGCCTGTTCGGCTTGCCGCTGGCCATGCTGGCGCTGCCCATCTATATATATGTGGCGCCGTTTTATGCGCAGCGCAGCAGCCTTGATCTGGCGCAGATCGGCGCCGTGCTGCTGGCGGCCCGTATCGCGGCCGCCTTCATCGACCCGGCCCTGGGCGCCTGGATGGCGCGCGGCGGGCGCAGCTACGCCGCACTCATCGCCGTCTCGCTGCCCTTGCTGCTACTGGGCTTTGGCGCCCTGTTCCATCCGCCTGCCATGCCGCAAGCGGCCACCCTGGCCTGGTTCCTGGCCGCCTTGCTGCTCGTTTACACCGCCTATGGCCTGGCCGGCATCGCGCACCAGAGCTGGGGCGCGGCCCTGAGCCAGGCGCGCGCGCAGCGTGCGCGCGTGGCGGCCGTGCGCGAAGGCTGCGGCTTGCTGGGCGTGATCCTGGCGGCGGGACTGACTTCCGTGCTCGGCTATGACGGCTTGTCGCTGGCCTTTGCCGTCTGCCTGCTGGCGGCGGGCGCGCTGCTGCTGGCGCGCGCGCCGCGTCCGGCCGTGTCCGGCGTCACGGCGGCAGCGCCCCGCAGCGGCTGGCGGCTGCCATTTCGCCAGCGCGCGTTTCGCTGGCTGTTCGCCGTCTTGCTCGTCAATGGCGTGGCCGCCGCCATTCCCGCTACCCTGTTTTTGTTCTTTGCCGGCGATTATCTGCGCCTGGGCCATTACGCGGGGCCGTTCCTGATCGTGTACTTTTGCGCGGCGGCCGCCTCCATGCCTTTGTGGGTGGCCCTGGCGCGCCGCTTTGGCGAGGCGCGTGCCTGGGGCGGCGCCATGCTGCTGGCGGCCAGCGTGTTTGTCTGGGCGTATGGCCTCGGCGCGGGCGCCGCCTGGGGTTTTGCCGGTATCTGCCTGCTGTCGGGCCTGGCGCTGGGCGCCGACCTGGCCTTGCCGCCGGCCTTGCTGGCGGGGCTGATCGGCGCGGCGGGCCATGCCGGGCGGCATGAAGCGGCGTATTTCGGCTGGTGGAACTGGGGCGTGCAGATGAGTCTGGCACTGGCGGCCGGCATCGCCTTGCCCCTGCTGGCCTGGCTCGGCTACGTGCCGGGACAGGGAGGCGGCTTGCCGGCCCTGGCGGCGGCCTACGCCTTGCTGCCCTGCGCCTTGAAACTGCTGGCGGCGATGCTGCTGTGGCGCGCGCCCTTGCAACATATATATAGTGACCACCTGGAGAATCGCGCATGCGCCTCATGAGCTATTGCCAACGCCGCCTGCCGCTGGCGGCCCTGTTGCTGGCCTTGGCAGCCTGCTCCACGCCGCCCACGCCGGCCACGTACGCGCAGGAAACACCCAAGCTGGACTTGCAGCAGTACTTCAACGGCACCCTCGATGCCCACGGTATCTTCCAGGACCGCTCCGGCAAGGTGGTCAAGCGCTTCACCGTGGTGATACGGGCCAGCTGGGTGGGCGAGACGGGCACCCTGGACGAGGACTTCACGTATTCGGACGGCAGCAAACAACGCCGCGTGTGGACTTTGCGCAAGACGGCGCCCGGGCGCTTCATCGGCACGGCGCCCGACGTGATCGGGGAAGCCGTCGGCGAAGTGGCCGGCAATGCGCTGCGCTGGCAATACGTGCTGGCGCTGCCCGTCGATGGCACGCTCTACCATGTCGACTTCGAGGACTGGATGTTCCTGATGGATGACACGGTCATGCTCAACCGCGCTGCCATGAGCAAATTTGGTTTCAGCCTGGGCGCCGTCACTTTATCGTTCAGCAAGCGTCCGCAGGCGGCCCCATGAATCGCAAGATCGCCATCTGGGCGGGCAAGCGCGTGTGGATCATCGGCGCTTCCAGCGGCATCGGCGCCGCGTGCGCCACCTTGCTGCTGGAGCAGGGCGCCTGCGTGGCCCTGTCGGCCCGCCATCGGGCCAGCCTGGAGCAGCTGTGCGTGGGCCAGCCGCTGGCGCAGGCATTGCCGCTCGATATTACCCAGCCCCTGCAAGTCCGGGCCGTGTGCGGCGAGCTGCGGCGCCAATGGTCGCATGTCGACCTGATCCTGGTGGTGGCCGGCGGCTATCAGGCCATGCGCGCCGACAGCTTCGACCTCGAGGCGGCGCAGGGCTTGCTGGCCCTGAATGTGGGCGGCGTGTTCAATTGCCTGGAGCAAGCCTTGCCGTGGTTGTTGCAACAGGGGAGCGGCGGCATCGGCATTGTCGCCTCCGTGGCCGGCTATGGCGGCTTGCCCAAGGCGCTCGCGTACGGCGCCAGCAAGGCGGCGCTGATCAACCTGACGGAGTCGCTGTATTTGGATTTGCATGGGCGCGGTATTGATGTGTATCAAATCAATCCTGGTTTCGTCGCCACGCCTTTGACGGCGGACAATGATTTCAAGATGCCGGCCCTGATGACGGCGCGCGACGCTGCCGCCGCCATGCTCGACGGCATCGAGCGGGGCCAGTTTCACATCCACTTTCCCAAACGCTTTACCAATACCCTGCGCCTGGCGCGGCTCTTGCCGTACCGCGCGTATTTTTGGCTGATCCGCAAGGTGACGGGCCTATGAACGTAAGCATGCCGGATGCGGGGCAGGGCGAGGGCGCGCTGGCGCGCCTGGTGGCGTTCTACGAGCAGCTGAGCCTGGAGAGCCTGGCCCAGCTGGGCGCCGTGTACGCGCCGGACGCCCGTTTCAAGGACCCGTTCAACGACGTCGTGGGGCATGCGGCCATCCTGGCCATCTTCGAACACATGTTCGTGCAAGTTGATGCACCGCGGTTTGTCGTGCTGGAAAGCCTGGGGCAGGGGCATCAGGCGTTCCTCACGTGGGAGTTTCGCTTCCGCATGAAACGCCTGGTATCTGGCGAACAATGTATTCGCGGCGCGACCCATATCCGTTTCGATGGGCAGGGACGGGTGGCAGTGCACCGCGACTATTGGGATGTCGCGGAAGAATTGTATGAAAAACTGCCTTTATTGGGCCCTTTCATGCGCCTGCTCCGGCGGGCCAGCCAGCGTTAAGCCTGTTTCTTGATGCTTTTAAGCAAAAAATTGAAAAAAGAAAAAGAAAATTGTGCGAAATCGGGGCGCATAAAACTTGATTTCGATCAATGTGTCGTTTTTTTGACACAAATATGTCGAAATATTGAGAAGGCAACATTGTAAGAAATTGTTTCAACTGATGCGCAATTTGCAAGCAAGAGTCGTCCTCATCCATTCCATCCCGCTAGCGGACTCTTGTGTTGGAAAACATGGAAAACATTTCTATGTGAGCAATTTAAATTACTGGAAAGTCAGTAATTGTGTTGATACTCTGTCTATTTTCCGACCGCCTGCGCCGACGTGCGAATTGGCGCCTACGCCCCTGAATAATGCGGCAACGCACCAAAACAGGGCGCGATATTTCCCGTTTTTGGGCGTCCGGCAGCAAACATTGGCGATGCCGTGTATGCTTCGTCCCGTTTATCCATTATCACCTGACAAATTGCGCGCTTTGTCGCGTAAATGATGCAGGGAAAATGATGGGTAAAGCATGTTGACGTTTTAATCACTCGCCTGATACTGTTGCACTAATACAACGGGTGCCAGCAAGCCATGCGCTATGATGGAATAGTCAATCAGGCCAATGCATTGGTTGGCAAGGGGCACTGGCTCTGTCGCGTAGTACGGTTGGCGATGGTCGGGATGCCTGAAAAAGCCCCCGGCCTGGTACCGGAAGTAACATGTTGGAACTTGATGGAATGTGAAACGGTCGTTATAGTGCCGCTTCCGGTGCCCTTTGAGCACCCGAAATGGCGCACGAATAACGGTCGTTATGCAGCCTTCAAGCTTATCGGTGCAATAGCGTGCCGATACCGATATGAATGTTCCCCTGACCGGAACAGCAATGTGGCAGGTGGAGACCTTGCCCTCACTCATAAAAAGCGCTCTGTTAGAGCGCAGCTCGAGATGCATAGGCTGTATTACTTTTTGCTTCAAAAATTAAAGGAAATTGCAATGAAAAAAACTCTGATCACCCTGGCAGTTCTGGCAGCAGCCACTGGCGTAGCCCAAGCTCAATCGAGCGTTGTTATCTACGGTACCGTTGACGCTGGTTTCGTCAGCGAGCGCGGCGGCGTTAACGGCAACGTTAACAAACTGGACAGCGGCGTTGCTTCGGCTTCCCGTCTGGGCTTCAAAGGCACCGAAGATCTGGGCAGCGGCCTGTCGGCTCTGTTCCTGTTGGAATCGGGCTTCAGCGTTGACAACGGTCAACAAGACGTTGCAGGTACCTTGTTCAATCGTCAAGCTTACGTTGGTCTGAGCAGCAAAACGACCGGTACCCTGACCCTGGGTCGTCAATACACCCCTTGGTACAACACCCTGTCGAAAGTTGCTGACCCATTCGCAGCTGGCTACGCTGGTTCCGCTAAGAACTTGTTCCCATCGAACACCCGCACCAGCAACACCGTGCTGTACACCTCGCCAAACTTCAACGGTTTTGACGGCGACGTAGCGTACACCTTCGGCGAAAACGCTGACTCGAACAAAATCGGCCGCAAAATCGGCGCGTCGGTTGGTTACAGCAATGGTCCTTTGAATGCTCGTCTGGCATACAACAACACCAGCAACGACACCGCAACGACCGAAGCCGGTAGCGGCCGTAACTGGTTGGCTGCAGCTAACTACGACTTCGCAGTTGCTAAAGCTTACGTTGCATACGGCGTGAACAAAGGCGCAAACAGCGCAAACCACAACAACGCAGACCGCTTTGCTTACAGCCTGACCCAAGCATCGGCAGCTCCTAGCATCGACAGCAACAACATCCTGGTCGGCGCAACCGTACCTGTTGGCCCAGCTGGCACCGTAATGGCTTCGTTCATCCGCACGAACGACAAAACCGCTGCTAACGCTGATGCTGATCAATGGGCACTGGGCTACTCGTACGCTCTGTCGAAGCGCACCAGCACCTACGCTTCGTACGCTAAAATCAAGAACAAAAACAACGCTGGCTACACCGTTGGTAACAACAGCAATGTTGGTACGGGCGACAAAGCCTTCAACGTTGGCGTTCGTCACTCGTTCTAATATTCGCGCAAGCGAAGCTTAGTACCGCTGCCGGCATCCCTTCGGGGATGCTGATAAGCAAGGAAACGCGTCTCCAGGCTAGTCCTGGGGCGCGTTTTTGCATGGGCGGCGCAGTTATAATGTTGCCGTCACTACAGTAAAGGAATGCCATGTATCCATACACATCGCCGCGCCTGGCCGCCATGCTGGCCGCCCTGGTGCTCGCCAGCGCCACGGGTGCCGCTTTTGCCGCGGCCAAAGGCAAGAAGCCGGCCGGACTGGAGCGCTATGGCGTGGCCGTCTACTCGGACCTGTGCCTGCAAAAGGATAGCGGCGAAATCGGCGGCCAGCGCGTCACCCTGCACCGCTTTGCCGAGGCCGATTCCGTCATCTATGAATTCACGGCAGGCGCCCTGAGCTGGCCCATCGTCGCCAACGACGTCAACCTGGACGCGGCCACGGGCGCCTTCGACTTCACCATCGCCGGCGCCGACAGCGAAGAGCGCACCATCGTCGGCAAGTTTTCCAAGGATGGGCAGACCCTGACCCTGGAAGGCGATTACTGCGGCGGCAATGTGCGCATGCCCATGAAATTGAGCCGCGTGCGCGATTTTGGCCGTCCCCTGAAGCATTGCACGCCATGCCCGCCCGCGCCGCCAGCACCGGCGCAGGACGGCGCCGAGGCGCCTGCCGCGTAAGCATTTTGACTGTCTGACAATGAAAAAGGCCCGGTATCGACCGGGCCTTGTTGTTTGAAGCGCTGAAACGGACTTATTTGGCCGCCTGCGCCTTTTCCGCCGTGGCGCGGATGGTGGCGAGCGTCGCGTTCGGCGTGATCAGGTTGCCGTCGTAGCGCAGCTCGATCAAGGCCGGCAAACTGTTGGCCCTGGCGTGCGCCAGCGCCCGTTGCAGGGCAGGGGCGAACTCTTCCGTCGTATTCACCACTTCGCCATGCGCGCCATACGCTTGCGCCAGGGCCGCAAAATCGGGGTTGTGCAGGGTCGTGCCCGAGACGCGGCCCGGGTAGTCGCGCTCCTGGTGCATGCGGATGGTGCCGAACATCTGGTTATTGAAGACGATGATGACCACGCCTGCCTGGTATTGCACGGCCGTGGCCAGTTCCTGGCCATTCATCATGTATTCGCCATCGCCGGCAAAGGTGATCACGGTGCGCTCCGGATGCACGATCTTCGCCGCCACGCCGGACGGCACGCCATAGCCCATGGCGCCATTGGTGGGCGCCAGTTGGGTGCGCATGCCGCCGTAGCGGTAGAAGCGGTGCGCCCACGAAGCGTAATTGCCGGCGCCGTTCGTCAGGATGGTGTCCGCTGGCACCTGGGCCATGATCTCCTGCGTGACTTGCCACAGGTCCAGCGGTGCCTGGCCATCCTGGAAGATGGGCGGCTGCTCCTGGTAGGCGGCCAGCTCGGCCTTCGCCTCGGCCGGCGTATGCCGCCAGGCGGATGCATCGACGGGTTCCATGGCAGCCAGCATGGCGCACACTTGCGGCATGCCGCTGTTGATCATCAGTTCGGCCTGGTAAACGCTGCCCAGCTCTTCGGCATCCGTGTGGATGTGCACGAGGCGCTGGCGCGGCACGGGCGAGTCGAACAGGGTGTAGCCGCCCGTCGTCATTTCGCCCAGGCGAGGGCCGATGGCGATGACGAGGTCGGCATTTTTCACGCGCGCGGCCAGTTTCGGGTTGATGCCGATGCCCACGTCGCCGATGTAGTTCGGGTGGGCATTGTCGAGCAGGTCCTGGAAGCGGAAGGCGCAGGCGACGGGCAAGTGATTCGTTTCGGCGAACTGCTGCAGGTCGGCGCACGCCTGCGGCGTCCAGGTGGTGCCGCCCAGCAAGACCAGCGGCTGCTTCGCGGTGGCCAGCATGGCGCGCAGCTGCTGCAGCTGCGCATCCGATGGGGCTGCCTGCACGGGCTGGTAGGCGCGCGTGTCGGCCACCGTGGCCAGCGAAATGAGCATGTCTTCCGGCAAGGCCAGCACGACGGGGCCGGGCCGGCCGCTGGTGGCCACCTGGAAGGCGCGCGCCAGGTATTCGGGGATGCGCTCGGCGCGGTCGATCTGCGCCACCCATTTGGCCATCTGGCCGTACATGCGGCGGTAGTCGATTTCCTGGAACGCTTCGCGGTCGATGAAATCGTTGCCCACCTGACCGATGAACAGAATCATCGGCGTGGAATCCTGGTAGGCCGTGTGCACGCCGATCGAGGCATTGGTGGCGCCCGGTCCCCGCGTGACGAAGCAGATGCCCGGCTTGCCCGTCAGCTTGCCGTAGGCTTCGGCCATGAAGGCGGCGCCGCCTTCCTGGCGGTTGATGATGAAGCGGATGCCCGAATCGTGCAGGGCGTCGAGCACGTCCAGGTAGCTTTCGCCAGGCACGCCAAAAGCGGTGTCGACACCGTGGATCTGCAGGGCATCGACCAGGATCTGGCCGCCGGTACGGGATTGTTGCGTCATGTTCGGCTCTTTATATTCTAGTTGGGTGGCAAAGAAATGGGGCAAGCGGTGCGCATGCGCTTGCATGCAAGCAGCTTGCCCCATTCTATGTGAGCCGATTTGGCCCGGCTTTTGAAATGGCGACACCGAATTACACAATCTCCCGGGCCGGGGCGGCGGCGAGGGTGCGCCGCGCCTGCACAGGCCTTTTTGCAGAAACATGCTGCGGCGCGGTACAATGGCGGGTGAAGCAGGCCAGACAGTCGCTGGCCGGCGCAGCAATGCGCTGGCGGGAGGAAGGTCCGGACTCCATAGAGCGGGGTGACGGTTAACGGCCGTCCGCCGAAAGCCGCAAGGTATAAGGCGAGGAATAGGGCCACAGAGACGAGCGTATTAAGTTACGGTGAAACGCGGTAACCTCCACCTGGTGCAATTTCAAATAGGCACGCGATGATGCTGCTCGCGGAGCGTGCGGGTAGAAAGCTTGAGCGCCCGAGTAATCTGGCGCCTAGAGGAATGACTGTCATAGCGCCGACCTGCAAGGGAAGGCGCCGTAACAAAATCCGGCCTACCGGCCTGCTTCACTTGAATTCCTGCTCCCTGGCTTGCCGGGGAGCATACCGGCCGCAGCGGTTTGCCCGCTGCGTGCCACCCAAAAGCCCCCGCAACGGGGCTTTTTTTGTTTCTAAAAGTATAGCAATCAAGATAAAGTTGTATATACAACTAAAAGTGAACAATTGGTTAAAGTTTCTTCGTTCTAATTAATTGCTGCATTGCAAAAATAGTTTTTCCGCTGCAGGCCAGGCCCGGAAAACAGGGGCGGTACGCGGCGTGGAAGATTTTTCTTTGCCTGAAACCAAGTCTTTTGCGGGCGATGATTGCTGTTGTGTCCGGATGACGAAAGTATTGTCATGTGTCAACTAACTGTAAAAAATTCAATTTTTCGATTTCGTTTTTTTCGATGTTTACGGTAGGAAAACACATGTGTGCAGATGAGGTAGCACATTCACTATCTTTCATAAGTATCTAATTTATCGATATATTTTTATTTGAGACTCCTTCAACGATATGCGCTAAGTCCTTAATTTCATTAATAAAATTCCTGTTTTGCCAATCGGAAACCGCTTGACCACTATCTTTGCTTCCTCTAAAGTGGGCAACTGTGTGAAAAAGTGTGTTTTTGTGGGAAATTTTCCCTTTTCATCATGATGCGCAAGCGTCGCAACCCAAGCTCAAAAAAGGTCTTCCGTGTTTCAAGGCGCGTCCGCAATCAATCTCGATGCCAAAGGCAGGATGTCTATCCCTGCCAAGCACCGTGACGCGCTGGCGATCCAATGCGAAGGCCGTTTGACCCTGACCAAACACCCCGATGGCTGCCTGCTGTTTTTCCCCCGTCCCGTGTGGGAAAGCCACCGCCAGCAAATCGCCGCCTGGCCCATGTCGGCGCGCGCCTGGCAGCGCATCTTCCTTGGCAACGCCGTGGACGTCGAGCTGGACTCGGCCGGCCGCGTGCTGATCTCGCCTGAATTGCGCAACGCCGTGGGACTGGCGCGCGAAGTCATGATGATCGGCATGGGCAGCCACTTTGAAATATGGGATGCCGCCAAGTTGGCCGACAAAGAACAGCAGGCGATCGATGCCGGCACCCCCGATGTACTTTCCAATTTTTCTTTCTAAGGCTCCGTAATGACACAACTCACGGTGCCGGAATTTCAGCATCGCACGGTGCTGCTCGATGAAGCGGTCGATGCGCTCGACCTGACGGGCGACCGCGCGCATGGCGTTTACGTCGACGGCACGTTTGGCCGCGGCGGCCATAGCCGCTTGATCCTGTCGCGCCTGGCCGCCGATGCGCGCCTGATCGGCTTCGACAAGGATTTGCAGGCGATCGCCACGGCAGAACAGATCGGCGACTCCCGCTTTGAAATCGTCCATGACAGCTTTGCCACCATGACGGCCAGCCTGGCCGCGCGCGGCGTGCAGCAAGTGGACGGCATCCTGCTCGACCTGGGCATCTCGTCGCCGCAGGTCGACGACGCGGCGCGCGGTTTCAGCTTCCGCAACGACGGACCGCTGGACATGCGCATGGATACCACGCGCGGCATCTCCGCGGCCGAATGGCTGGCGGTGGAAACCGAGCAGAATTTAGAGAAAGTGATACGCGATTATGGGGAAGAACGGTTTGCTTTTCAGATTGCAAAGGCGATTGTTGCTGGCCGGGCAGTCCAGCCAATTTCAAGCACACGACAGCTTGCCGGCATCGTGGCAGGCGCCGTCAAGACCCGCGAGAAGGGTAAGGACCCCGCTACCCGCACCTTTCAGGCCATACGCATTTTCATTAACAAAGAGCTCGAGGATCTCGAGATCGGTCTGAACCAGGCCTATGCCTGCCTGGCGCCCGGCGCGCGCATGGCCGTGATCAGTTTTCATTCGCTGGAAGACCGCATGGTCAAGCGCTTCTTCGCCTCGAAGGCGAACGTGGAGCAGCCTGACCGCCGCCTGCCGATCCGCGCGGTGGACTTGCCGCAGCCGGAAATGAAGCTGATTTCGAAGATGAAGCCGTCCGACGCCGAGATCGAGGGTAATCCCCGCTCGCGTTCGGCCGTGATGCGCGTGGCGCAGCGCCTGCCGTTGGCCGCTCCTGCACATGGCGGCGCCCGATGACTGGCAAGCTGTGTGTCGTGCTGTCGGCCCTGCTGGTGTGCTGCGGCCTGTCGCTGGTGAACGCGCAGTACCAGTCGCGCCACCTGCTGATCGACCTGGAACGCGCGCAAGCGCTGTCGCGCCAGCTCGACATCGACTGGGCGCAGCTGCAGCTGGACCAGTCGACCCTGGGCAAGCATGAACGCATCGAGGCGATTGCACGGCGCGACCTGAGCATGACGCCGTTGACGGCGGCACGGACGCAATACCTGACGGAGGGCGAATAATGAAGTTGGGCGGTAACAGCAACGGCCGGGTGGCAGCATCGAAAGGCGTGCCATTCTCGAAGAACCCCGTACTGGCAGTGCGCCTGCCCGTCTGGCGTTCGCGCGTCGTGCTGTTCCTGCTGTTCTTCGCTTTCGCCGGCCTGGGCGCGCGCGCCCTGTGGCTGCAGGGCGTGTCGACGCAGTTTTTGCAAAAGCAGGGCAAGGCGCGCTACGAGCGCACCCTGGAACTGCCGGCCACGCGCGGCAAGATCACCGACCGCAACGGCCAGGTGCTCGCGTCGTCCGTGCCCGTGAAAGCCATCTGGGCGATTCCCGACGACGTGCTGCAGGCGTCGCCCGAGAAAATCAATGCGCTGGCCGGCCTGCTGGAAATGAACGTCAACGAATTGCGCAAGAAGCTCGATTCGGACCGCAGCTTCGTTTACCTGAAACGCCAGGTCGAGATGGACGTGGCCGACAAGATCTCCAAGCTGGGCATCGACGGAATTGACGAACGCAAGGAATACAAGCGCTTTTATCCACAGGGCGAAGTGATGACCCACGTGGTGGGCTTTACCAACGTGGAAGACGTGGGCCAGGAAAGCATGGAGCTGGCGCAGCAGAAAACCCTCGTCGGCACCACCGGCAGCCGCCGCGTGATCAAGGACCGCCTGGGCCACATCGTCGAAGACATCGGTTTCATCCACGAACCGCACGACGGCAAGGACCTGACCCTGTCGGTCGACAGCAAGATCCAGTACATCGCCTTCACGCAGCTGAAGGAAGCGGTGGAAAAGTTCAATGCGAAGGCCGGCGGCGCCGTGGTGCTCGACGTGCACACGGGCGAAGTGCTGGCCCTGGCCAATTACCCCAGCTACGACCCGAATGACCGCCGCAAGCTCACGGGCCAGCAGCTGCGCAACCGCGTCATGACCGACACGTTCGAGCCGGGTTCGACCCTGAAGCCGATCACGGTGTCGCTGGCGCTCGACACGGGCCGGGTCAAGCCGGGTACCCTGATCGACACGGGGCCGGGCCGCTACACCATCGCCGACCGCACGATTACCGACACCAAGCCGCACGGCGTGATCAATGTCTCCGAAATCATCGAGATGTCGTCGAACATCGGCACCTCGAAGATCGCGCTGGGCATGCCGTCGCAGGAAATGTGGGAAATGTTTACCAAGGTGGGCTTCGGCCAGCAGCCGAAATGGGGCTTCCCCGGCGCCGTGGCAGGCCGCGTGCGTCCGTATAAATCGTGGCGCCCGGTGGAGCAGGCGACCATGAGCTACGGTAACGGCATTTCCGTGTCGCTGATCCAGCTGGCGCGCTCCTACATGATGTTCGCGCGCGATGGCGACACGATTCCCCTGTCGTTCCAGAAGGTCAATGAACTGCCCGTGGGCCAGCAGGTGATCAAGCCGAAGACGGCCGCCGAAATGCGCGCCATGCTGGAACTGGTGGTCTCCGGCGCGCACGGCTCGGCCAAGCGCGCGCAGGTCGCCGGCTACCGCGTGGGCGGCAAGACGGGTACCGCGTATAAAGTGGAAAACGGCCGCTATGCGATGCCGCGCAAATATATCGGCTCGTTCGTGGGCATGGTGCCGATGTCGGCGCCGCGCTTCATCATTGCCGTGATGATCGATGAACCGACCGGCCCTGCCCACTATGGCGGCCAGGTTGCCGCTCCCGCTTTCGCGGCGATTGCGACCAACGCGCTGCGCGCGATGAACGTACCGCCCGATTCCTCCGTTACCGAAATCGTGGTCCCGGCCAATGCCGGTCCGGAGGCCATGTGAAGTCACTCATGACCATACAAGACATCAGTTTGTGGATCAAAGCGGCTGCCCCGTCCGGGCAGCTGACGTCCGACTCGCGCCGCGTGCAGCGCGGCGACGTGTTTTTCGCCTATGCGGACGCCACCCATTTCATCGACGCCGCCATCGAGCAGGGCGCCGCCGCCATCGTGCATGACGCCGTGGAATGGAACGCCGCATGGAATGTGCCGCATCTGCTGGTCGGCGACCTGAAACGCCTGGCTGGCCCCGTGGCGCATGCTGTTTACGACATGCCCGACAGCGCCATGTTCAGCGCCGGCGTCACGGGCACGAACGGCAAGACCTCGTGCGCGCTGTGGCTGGCGCAAGCCCTGGCGCGCCTGGGCGAAACGTCGTCCGTCATCGGCACCCTGGGCGTGGGCCTGTGCAAGCCGCGCGGCGCCATCGAATTCGACGTGACCGGCTACACCACGCCCGATGCGGTGCTGCTGGCGCGCAAGCTGGCCGCCATGCGCGATGCCGGCGCCAAGGCCGTTGCCATCGAAGTGTCGTCGATCGGCCTGGACCAGGAACGCGCGGCCGGCATGCATTTCGATGTCGCCATGTTTACCAATCTGACGCGCGACCACCTCGACTACCATGGCGACATGGCAGCCTACGAGGCAGCCAAAGTCAAACTGTTCGACTGGCCCGGCCTGAAAACGGCCGTCATCAACCTGGACGACCCCATGGGCTTGCGCCTGGTCCGCCATGTGGACGGCAAGCTGGCAGGCGAGTATCCGGTCATCGGCTACACCCTGCAGGATGCGGCGGCCTTGCCCGATTTGCCGGGCGTGCTGATGCTGCGCGCCAGCCAGTTCCGCAGCCGCAATGCCGGCACCGACTTCCACCTGGAATGCGCGCTGGGCGTGGCGCTGATCAAGACGCAGCTGGTGGGCCATTTCAATATCAGCAATGCGCTGGCCGTGCTGGGCGCCTTGCTGGCGCACGGCACCGGCCTGCGCGCCGCCATCGACGGCATCGAATCCTTGCAGCCGGCCCCGGGCCGCATGCAGCAGGTGGGCGGTCAGGAAGCGCCGATGGTCGTCATCGACTATGCGCACACGCCGGACGCCCTGGAAAAAACCCTGTCCGCCTTGCGCCAGGTGGCGCAGGAACGGGGCGGCCAGCTGTGGTGCGTGTTTGGCTGCGGCGGCGACCGCGATCCGGGCAAGCGTCCGCAGATGGGCGCCATCGCGCAGTTGGCCGATCACGTGCTGGTCACCAGCGACAATCCGCGCAGCGAAGATCCGCACGCCATCATCGCGCAGATCGTCGCCGGCATGCGTGCCGATGGCCCGCAGCCGCAGGCCATCGAAGACCGTGCCGCCGCGATCCTGTCGGCTATCAAGCACGCCGCCAAGCCGGACGTGATCCTGTTGGCGGGCAAGGGCCATGAGCCGTACCAGGAAATCAAGGGCAAGAAACTGCCGTTCTCCGATGCCGACCATGCGCAGCTGGCCTTGTCCGCGCGCCTGACGATGATGAGGACGAACTGATGGCACAGCTCATTGACCACCGCATTGGCCACCTCATGCATGCGACCCTGGCCGAACTGATGCCTGCCTTGCCTGGCGCGCAGCTGGCGGGTGACGCTGCCCGCGTGTTCGCCGGCGTGTCCACCGACAGCCGCAGCGCGCCGGCCGGCTCGCTGTTCGTGGCCCTGCGCGGCGAGAGTTTCGACGCCCACGATTTTCTGGAGCAGGTGGCCGCCAGCGGCGTCGCCGCCGTGGTGGTCGAACGCCTGCCCGAAGGCTGGGACAGCAGCACGGTGCCCGCCATCGTGGTCGCCGATACCCTGGCGGCGCTGGGCCGCATCGCCAACCACTGGCGCCGCCGTTTCAGCCTGCCCGTCATCGGCGTCACCGGCAGCAATGGCAAGACCACCGTCAAGGAAATGATTTCGTCGATCCTGGCGGCGGCCTTTGGCGAAGAGGCGCGCCTGGCCACGCGCGGCAACCTGAATAATGAAATCGGCGTGCCATTGACCCTGTTCCGCCTGAGCGGACAGCACAAGGCGGCCGTCATCGAGATGGGCATGAACCATCCGGGCGAGATCGCCCGCCTGGCGGCGATTGCCGCGCCGACCCTGGCGATGGTCAACAATGCGCAGCGCGAGCACCAGGAATTCATGCACACGGTGGAAGCGGTGGCGCGCGAGAATGGCGCCGCGCTGGAGGCCCTGGCCGAAGACGGCATCGCCGTCTTCCCGCACGGCGATGAATTCACGGCGCTGTGGCGCGAACTGGCCGGCGCACGCACCGTCATCACGTTCGGCCTGTCGAAAGACGCCGACGTCAGCTGCACGCACCGCGCCGCCGAGGATTTTGGCAGCGACATGTTCGTCAGCGTGCGCGCGCCCGATGGCAGCTTGCGCCAGTTCTTCGTCGGCCTGCAGGCGGCCGGCGACCATAATGTGCGCAATGCGCTGGCGGCGGCGGCATGCGCCGTTGGCGCCGGCATCGCCATCGAACATATCAAGCAGGGGCTGGAGGCGTTCGCCCCCGTGAGCGGCCGCCTGCAGAAAAAACGTGCCGCCAACGGCGCCACCATCATCGACGACACCTACAATGCCAATCCGGATTCGGCGCGCGCGGCCATCGATGTGCTGGCGCAGGCCGCGGCACCGCGGATCCTGGTGCTGGGCGAGATGGGCGAAGTCGGTACGCAGGGACAGCAGTTCCACGAAGAGATCGGCGCCTACGCCGCCGCCAAAGGCATCGAACACGTGCTGGCGACGGGCGGCCTGGCGCGCCATCTGGTGAATGCGGCGCAGGCAGCCGCCAGCCAGGAATCAGGCACGGTCGTGGAGTATTTCGAACAGTTCGACGGTTTGCTGGCGGCGCTCGATGCGCATTTATCCGGCCGTTCGGATGCAACAGTATTAATCAAGGGCTCCCGCTTCATGAAAATGGAACGGGCCGTGCAGCATTTGATTGGTTCAAACAACAATAACAAGGAAGCTCACTAATCATGCTGCTCTGGCTCGCTCATTATTTCCAGGACGACATTGGCCCATTGCGGGTCTTTAACTTCATCACTTTCCGCGCCGTGTTCGCCACGTTGACGGCGATCCTGATCGGCCTGTGCGCCGGTCCCGCCGTGATCCGCATGCTCACGCGCATGAAGGTCGGCCAGGCCGTGCGCACGGACGGCCCGCAGACGCATCTGAAAAAACACGGCACGCCCACCATGGGCGGCGTGCTGATCCTCATCGCCATCGGCATTTCCACCCTGCTGTGGGCCGACCTGTCGAACCGCTTCATCTGGCCCGTGCTGATCGTCACCCTGGGCTTTGGCGCCGTCGGCTGGGCCGACGACTACCGCAAGGTGGTGCACCAGGACCCGGAAGGCATGCGCTCGCGCGAAAAATACTTCTGGCAGTCGCTGATCGGCATCGTTGCCGCCTTCTACCTGGCGTTTTCCGTCTCCGTGTCGGAACCGGACGCGGGCCACGTGTGGAACCTGATCTACGCCTGGGTGCAGTCCGGCTTTGCCATGGACCTGCCGCCGAAGGCCGACCTGATCGTCCCGTTCTTCAAGACCATCAGCTATCCGTTAGGCGTGTGGGGCTTCATCGCGCTGACCTACTGCGTCATCGTCGGCACCAGCAACGCCGTCAACTTCACGGACGGCCTCGATGGCCTGGCCATCATGCCGACCGTGATGGTGGGCACGGCCCTGGGCCTGTTCGCCTACCTGACGGGCAATGCCACGTATGCGCGCTACCTGTTCATCCCGCACATTCCGGGCGCCGGCGAACTGGTGATCTTCTGCGGCGCGCTGGCCGGTTCCGGCCTGGCCTTCCTCTGGTATAACACGCACCCTGCCAAGGTCTTCATGGGCGACGTGGGCGCACTGGCGCTGGGCGGCGCACTGGGCACCATCGCCGTCATCGTGCGCCAGGAAATCGTCCTGTTCATCATGGGCGGCATCTTCGTCGTCGAAACGCTGTCCGTGATCATCCAGGTCGTCTGGTTCAAATACACCAAGAAACGCTATGGCGCGGGCCGCCGCGTCTTCCTGATGGCGCCACTGCACCACCATTTCGAACAAAAAGGCTGGAAAGAGACGCAGGTTGTCGTGCGTTTCTGGATCATCACCATGATGCTGGTGCTGCTCGGCCTGACCACCTTGAAGCTGCGATGATGATGTACGACGCTAAAACCGCACTGGTACTGGGCCTCGGGGAGTCGGGCCTGGCCATGGCCCTGTGGCTGGCGCGCTGCGGCGCCTCCGTGCGCGTTGCCGATACGCGCGAGGCGCCCGAGCGCCTGGCCGCGCTGCAGGCCGCCGTGCCGCAAGCGCAATTCATCGCCGGCGCCTTCACGGCCGAACTGCTCGACGGCGTCGATTTCGTCGCCGTCAGCCCCGGCCTGGCGCCTGGCCGCGAACTGGCGCACATTGCGCCGGCCGCGCAGGAAAAGAATATCCCCGTGTGGGGCGAGATCGAACTGTTCGCGCAGGCGCTGGCGTTCCTCAAGACGGAACGCGGCTATGCGCCGAAAGTCATCGCCATCACGGGCACCAACGGCAAGACGACCGTCACCAGCCTGGTCGGCCTGCTGTGCGAACGCGCCGGCCTGGTCACGCGCGTGGCCGGCAATATCAGCCCTGCCGCGCTGGACGTGCTGCGCGAAGTGCTCGATGCGGAGCCGGTTCCTGCCCCGGCACCGGCGCCGGCTGCCGCGGAAGACGGCGGCGAAGCGGCGGAACCCGCCGAAGCCGTGGCCAGCAGCCTGCCGCAGGCGTGGATACTGGAACTGTCCAGCTTTCAGCTGCACACGACGTTCAGCCTGCAGGCCGATGCGGCCACGGTGCTGAACCTGTCGCAGGACCACCTGGACTGGCATGGCGACATGGCCGCCTACGCCGCCGACAAGGCGCGCATCTTCGGCGCCGAGACCGTGCGCATATTGAACCGCGACGATGCCTTGGTCATGCACATGGCCGATCCGCTGGCGGAAACCATCACCTTCGGCACGGGCGAACCGGCGGAAGCCGACAGCTTTGGCCTGGTCAACGAGCGCGGCATCTTCTGGCTGGCGCAGGCCGTGCCCAGCGAAGAAGTGATCGAGAAGAAGCGCAAGAAGAACGATCCCGCGCCGGAACCGGTGCCGACGATGGCAAAGAAACTGATGCCGGCCGACGCGCTGAAGATCCGCGGCCAGCACAATGCCGCGAATGCGCTGGCCGCGCTGGCCCTGTGCCGCGCCATCGGCCTGCCGTTCGCGCCGCTGCTGCACGGCTTGCGCGAATACCAGGGCGAGCCGCACCGCGTGGAACTGATCACGGCCGTCAATGACGTCGAATACTACGACGACAGCAAGGGCACGAATGTGGGCGCCACGGTGGCGGCCCTGTTCGGCCTGGGCAAGGCGTTTGGCGGCGCGGAGCAGCGCCTGGTGCTGATCGCCGGCGGCGACGGCAAGGGGCAGGATTTCTCGCCGCTGGCCGAACCCGTGTCGCGCTACGTGCGCGCCGTGGTGCTGATCGGCCGCGATGCGCCGGCGCTGCGCGCGGCCCTGGAGCCGGCTGGCGTGGACCTCATCGACTGCGCCACCTTGCCGGAAGCGGTCAAGCGCGCCAGCAGCCTGGCGCTGGCCGGCGATGCCGTACTGCTGTCGCCTGCGTGCGCCAGCCTGGACATGTTCAAGAACTATGCGCACCGCGCGCAGGTGTTTGTCGACGCCGTGCGCGACATCGCTCTGGAAAACGGACAGGATATCTGATGGCCTTCCAGCTGCCCTTCAGCTTTGGTTCCGGCTCGACTGCCAAGCCGCTGGATAGCCGCGCGCGGCAATCGAAGATGATGGACTACGACAAGCCGCTGGTGTGGGTCGTCCTGCTGCTGATGTTGCTGGGCATGGTGATGGTGTATTCGGCGTCGATTTCGCTGTCCGATGCGCGCAAGTTTGCCGCCTACACGAACAACTATTTCGTCGTGCGCCAGGCGCTGTTCATCGGCGTGTCGATCGTCGTCGCCGCCATGGTATTCCGCATCCGCATCGCCACCTGGCAAAAGATCGCGCCGTGGCTGTTCATCGGCACCCTGGTGCTGCTGGTGATGGTCCTGATCCCGGGCCTGGGCGTGTCGGTCAACGGCGGGCGCCGCTGGCTGAACTTGCCGGGCCTGCGTCCGCAGCCGTCCGAGCTGATGAAGGTGGTGATGGTGCTGTACGCGGCCGACTACACGGTGCGCAAGCAGGAATACATGCACAAGCTGACCAAGGGCTTCATGCCGATGGCGCTGGCCGTCAGCTTCGTCGGCCTGCTGCTGCTGATGGAGCCCGACCTGGGCGCTTTCGGCGTGATCGTCTGCATCGCCATGGGCATCCTGTTCCTGGGCGGCGTCAACGCCATCTGGTTCGGCGGCATCGGTGCCATGCTGACGGCGATCTTCGTCACCATCATCGCCTTGTCGAAATTCCGCCGCGAGCGGTTTTTTGCGTATCTCGACCCGTGGCAGGAAGACAATGCGCTGAACAAGGCCTACCAGCTGACGCACTCGCTGATCGCCTTCGGACGGGGCGAACTGTTTGGCGTGGGACTGGGCGGCAGCGTGGAAAAGCTGCACTACCTGCCCGAAGCGCATACGGACTTCCTGCTGGCCGTGATCGGCGAGGAACTGGGCCTGGTGGGCGTGCTGATCGTGATCGGCATGTTTTACTGGATTATCAAGCGCGCGTTCGACATCGGCCGCCAGGCGATCGCCATCGACCAGACCTTTGCCGGCCTGACGGCGAAAGGCATCGCCATCTGGATCGGCGTGCAGACCTTCATCAACATGGGCGTGAACCTGGGCCTGCTGCCGACCAAGGGGCTGACCTTGCCCTTGATGAGCTATGGCGGCACGGGCGTATTGATTAACTGTATCGGCCTGGCGATCCTGCTGCGCATCGATTACGAAAACCGGATCCTGATGCGGGGAGGCCGGCTATGAACAACGTGACGAACTTGAAAACGACGAAAAGACTGATGATCATGGCGGCCGGCACCGGCGGCCATATCTTCCCGGGCCTGGCGATTGCGCAGACCATGCGCGCGCGCGGCTGGGAAGTGAGCTGGCTGGGCACGACCCACGGCATGGAGCAGGACCTGGTGCCGAAAAGCGGCATTCCCATGGATGCCATCGCGTTCTCGGGCATGCGCGGCAAGGGCCTGGCGCACACGGTCAAGGGCGGCTTCAAGATGCTGGCCAGCTTCTTTGCCATCCGCCGTTTCATCGCCAGCCGCAAGCCGGACGTGGTGATGGGCATGGGCGGCTACGTCACCGTGCCGGGCGGCCTGATGGCGCGCCTGAAGGGCGTGCCGCTGGTGCTGGTCAATGCCGACGCGGCGCTGCTGTTGTCGAACAAGACGCTGGTGCCGCTGGCGCAGCAAGTATGCTTCGGCTTTCCCGCCGATTTCGGCAGCGCGGCCGGCAAGGCCGTCGTCACGGGCAATCCCGTGCGCGCGGAAATCCTCGCCATGGCGCCGCCGGCCGCGCGTTTCGCGGGCCGCAGCGGCCCGCTGCGCATCCTGGTGGTGGGTGGCAGCCTGGGCGCGAAAGCGCTGAACGACAGCCTGCCTGCCGCGCTGGCCCTGATGCCCGAGGGCGAACGTCCGCTGGTGACGCACCAGTCGGGCAAGAAGAATATCGACGCCCTGCATGCCGCGTATGCGCAGGCGGGCGTGCAGGCCAATGTGGTCGACTTCATCGACGACATGGCCAGGGCGTATACCGAGGCCGACCTGGTGATCTGCCGCGCTGGCGCCATCACCCTGTCGGAATTGACAGCGGCCGGTGTGGCCAGCGTGCTCGTGCCGCTGGTGGCGTCGACCACCAGCCACCAGCGCGACAACGCGCAATGGATGGCAAAACAAGGTGCGGCGATTCATTTGCCGCAGACGGAAATGAGTGCGGCGTCGCTGAGCGCGCTGCTGGCGTCGCTGAGCCGCGACACATGCCAGCAGATGGCGCAAGCGGCACTGGGAGCAGGTAAGCGCGACGCCAATGAGGCGATCGCACACGTATTGGAAAAACTGGCATGAGGTTAGCTCTGTGAAGCATAAAGTAAACAATATCCACTTTGTCGGCATTGGCGGCAGCGGCATGAGCGGCATCGCCGAAGTGCTGGTCAACCTGGGCTACAAGGTGTCGGGCTCCGACCTGGGCAGCAATGCGGCGACGCAGCGCCTGGCGAGCCTGGGCGCGACCGTCATGCTCGGTCACGCGGCAGAAAATATCGGCGACGCCGATGCGGTGGTGACGTCGGGCGCCGTCCCGCAGGACAATCCGGAAGTGGCCGCTGCCCGTGCGCGCAAGATTCCGCTGGTGCCACGCGCCGTGATGCTCGGTGAATTGATGCGCTTGAAACGCGGTATCGCGATCGCGGGCACGCATGGCAAGACGACGACGACCAGCCTGGTCGCTTCCGTGCTGGCGCAGGGCGGCCTCGATCCCACTTTCGTCATCGGCGGCCGCCTGACCAGCGCCGGCGCGAACGCCAAGCTGGGTTCGGGCGACTACCTGGTGGCTGAAGCCGATGAGTCGGACGCCTCGTTCCTGAACCTGACGCCGATGATCGAAGTGATCACGAACATCGACGCCGATCACATGGACACCTACGAGCACGATTTCGAAAAGCTCAAGCAGGCTTTCGTGCAGTTCACGCACCGCCTGCCGTTCTATGGCCGCGCCATGCTGTGCATCGACGATCCGCACGTGCGCGCCATCATCCCTGCCGTCACCAAGCCCGTCACCACCTACGGTTTCGCGGAAGACGCGCAAGTGCGCGCCGTCAACGCGCGCGCCGTGGGCCTGGAAATGCATTTCACCGTGCTGCAGGAAGGCTATCCTGACCTGGACGTGGTGCTGAACCAGCCTGGCATGCACAATGTGCAGAATGCCTGCTCGGCGATTGCCATCGCGCGTGAAATCGGCATCGCCGACAGCGCCACGCAGCAGGGCCTGGCCGAGTTCTCCGGCGTGGGCCGGCGCTTTACGCGCTACGGCGAGGTGGCGCTGCCGAACGGCGGCACCTTTGCGCTGGTCGACGACTTCGGCCACCATCCGGTGGAAACGGAAGTGACGCTGGCCGCCGCGCGCGCCGCCTATCCTGGCCGCCGCCTGGTGCTGGCGTTCCAGCCGCACCGCTACAGCCGCACGCGCGACCTGTTCGAAGATTTCGTCAAGGTGCTGGGCGCGCCCGACGTGCTGTTGCTGTCCGAAGTGTATGCGGCGGGCGAAGCGCCTATCGTCGCCGCCGACGGCCGCGCACTGGCGCATGCGCTGCGCGCGCGCGGCAAGATCGAACCGATTTTCGTCGAGTCCATGACGGACATGGCCGACACCATCATGAGCGTGGCGCGCGACGGAGACGTCGTGCTGACCATGGGAGCCGGCTCGATCAGCGGCATCCCGAATCAACTGACAACGTATCAACCTCACACTGTAAAGGCCTGACGTGAACCAAGCTTCAGCTATCGACGTTAAACAATTGGGCAAGGTCGGCGTCCTGTTCGGCGGCCGCTCGGCCGAGCGCGAAGTGTCGCTGATGTCCGGCGCCGGCGTGCTGGCCGCATTGAAAAGCCATGGCGTGGATGCGCATGGCTTCGATACGGGCGAACGCAGCCTGGCCGAACTGGCTGCCGAGAAATTTGACCGCGTCTTCATCGCGCTGCACGGCCGCTTCGGCGAAGACGGCAGCCTGCAGGGCGCGCTGGAGCAGCTGGGCATCCCGTACACGGGCAGCGGCGTGATGGCCTGCTCGGTGGGCATGGACAAGGTCTACACCAAGATGATCTGGCTGATGCACCAGCTGCCGACGCCCAAGTACGCGGTGCTGGACGACAGCTCCGACCTGGCCAAGGTCGCCGCGGAACTGGGCTTGCCGCTGATCGTCAAGCCGCCGCATGAAGGCTCGAGCATCGGCATCACGACGGTCAATGAAGCGTCGGCCTTCCAGGCTGCGTACGACATCGCCGCCGGCCTCGATGATTCGGTGCTGGCCGAGGAATTCATCAAGGGCCGCGAATTCACCGTCGCGATCCTGGGCAAGGGCGCCACGGCGCGCGCGCTGCCGCCGATCGAAATCGTCGCGCCGCAAGGCAATTACGATTACCAGAACAAGTACTTCACGGACGACACGCAGTATTTCTGCCCGCCGCAGCTCGATGGCGCGATCATCGCGGAGATGGAACGCATCGCCCTTGCTGCCTACCGCGCCCTGGGCTGCGAAGGCTGGGGACGGGTCGACGTGCTGATGCGCGCGGCCGACAGCAAGCTGTTTTTGCTGGAGGTGAATACCTCGCCCGGCATGACGGGCCATTCGCTCGTGCCGATGGCGGCGCGCGCGGAAGGCACCAGCTATGAAGACCTGTGCCTGGAAATCGTCGCCGGTGCAAGCTTGAAAATGCACAAGGGAAAACGCTGATATGTGGCATGACGCTAAAAGCCTCAATACGACTGCCAACGGCTTGCTGGCCGCGGTTCTGGTCGTGTGCGTGGCCGCCGGCGTCTGGTGGGTGTCGCAGCGTCCCATGTTCGACCTGCGCACGATCAAGGTGGAAAGCGCAGACGACAAGGGCCTGCGCCACGTGAATTACCTGACCCTGCGCAGCGGCACCCTGGGCCGCATCAAGGGCAATTTCTTCACGACCAATCTGGAAAGCGTGCGCGGCGTGTTCGAGTCCGTGCCCTGGGTGCGCCGCGCCAGCGTGCGGCGCGAGTGGCCGAACCAGTTGATCGTGGCGCTGGAAGAACACGAGGCGCTGGGCACGTGGGGCGAGGATGGACGCCTGCTGTCGGTCAAGGGCGATGTGTTCACTGCGAATGTGGCCGAAGCCGAGGATGACCATGAATTGCCCGCCTTCGCTGGCCCCGACGGCAGCGAGAAGGAAGTACTGGCCACGTATGTGCAGCTGGAAAAGTGGTTCGCGCCCCTGAAAATGGTGCCCGAATCGCTGTCGCTGTCGAGCCGCTATGCGTGGACCGTGAAACTGAACAACGGCATGAGCGTGGCGCTGGGACGCGAGCAGAATCATACGACCCTGAAGGCGCGGGTCGACCGGCTGGTGGGTATTTATCCGCAACTGGCGAGCCGGCTGGAGAATATCGACACGATCGATATGCGCTACCAGAATGGCCTGGCGCTCAGCTCCGCAGGCCTGGTGATACCGGCCGAAGGCAAGGATGGACGGCCAGCGGCAGCGATCAGGAAGAAAAATGGCAGTCCGATTAAAAAACCGACTTAACTTAATACTCAATTTAACAATAGCCCAAAAAACTAGGCGACAGAAATGACAAAAGACGCGAAAAACCTGATCGTCGGCCTCGACATCGGCACCTCGAAAGTGGTGGCGGTGGTAGCCGAAGTGATGTCCGACGGGCGCCACGAAGTGATCGGGCTGGGCCAGCACGAATCGAAGGGCCTGAAAAAAGGCGTGGTGGTCAATATCGAGGCCACGGTGGAGTCCATCCAGCGCGCGCTGGAAGAGGCCGAGCTGATGGCCGACTGCAAGATCCGCAATGTCTACGCGGGCATTGCGGGCAGCCATATCCGCAGCTTCAATTCCAGCGGCATGGTGGCCATCAAGGACAAGGAAGTGACGGCGACCGACGTGGCGCGCGTCATCGAGACGGCAAAAGCGGTTAACATTCCGACCGATCAGCAATTGCTGCACACGGTGCCGCAGGAGTTCATCGTCGACAGCCAGGAAGACGTGCGCGAGCCGATCGGCATGAGCGGCATCCGCCTGGAGGTAAAGGTGCATATCGTCACCGGCGCCGTGTCGGCAGTGCAGAACATCGTCAAGTGCGTGCGCCGCTGCGGCCTGGAAGTGTCGGACCTGATCCTGCAGCCGATGGCGTCCGCCGATGCGGTGCTCACGCCCGATGAAAAGGAACTGGGCGTGGTGCTGATCGACATCGGCGGCGGCACGACCGATGTGGCGGTATTCTCCGATGGCGCGATCCGCCATACGGCAGTCATTCCCATCGCCGGCGACCAGATCACCAACGACATCGCCATGGCCTTGCGTACCCCGACCGCGGAAGCGGAAGAAATCAAGATCCGCTATGGCGTGGCCAAGCAGGTCCTGGCCGATCCCGGCGAATCGCTGGAAGTGCCGGGCCTGGGCGACCGCGGCCCGCGCAACCTGTCGCGCCAGGCGCTGGCGGCAGTGATCGAGCCGCGCGTCGAGGAGCTGTTCGCCATGGTGCACCAGGTGGTGCGCGAATCCGGTTACGAAGGCGTGCTGTCGTCGGGCATCGTGCTCACGGGCGGCACTTCCATCATGCCCGGCATGGTGGAAATGGCGGAAGACATTTTCCTGAAACCGGCGCGCCTGGGCACGCCCGAGTATCGGGGCCAGCTGGCCGACGTGGTGCGCAGTCCGCGCTATGCCACGGTATTGGGCCTGCTGCTGGAAGCGAAGAAGCAATACCTGCGCGGCCACATCGTGACGCGTCAGGACGGCTCGGTGAAGGCAGTCTGGCAGCGCATGAAGGAATGGTTTTTAGGGAATTTTTAAGGGCCTGATTTACGCCCGGCAGTACAGGTTTTTTGGCAGCATCGCAGGTACACACACATAACTTTATTTTATATTTAACCGCAGTTTTCAATCTCCAGTTCTCCTACCAATATGAGGCCTGGCGCTTGGAAACCGCATCTGATAGGAGCACATCATGGAGTTCGATATGGTCGATAACACAGCTTTAGGTACCGTCATCAAGGTCGTCGGCGTCGGCGGTGCGGGTGGCAATGCAGTCCAACACATGATCAACAAAGGCATGTCGGGTGTGGAGTTCATTGCCGCCAACACCGACGCACAAGCCCTGTCGACATCGAAGGCCCATAACATCATCCAGATCGGCGATACGGGTCTGGGCGCCGGCATGAAGCCTGCCGTCGGCCGCCAGCTGGCCGAAGAATCGCGCACGCGCATCGCCGATTCGCTGCGCGGCGCGCACATGGTCTTCATCGCTGCCGGCATGGGCGGCGGCACGGGTACGGGCGCCGCTCCTATCGTGGCCGAAGTGGCCAAGGAACTGGGCGCGCTGACGGTGGCCGTGGTTTCCAAGCCATTCTCGTACGAAGGCCAGAAGTGCATGGACATCGCCGACGAAGGCCTGGAGCAGCTGTCCCTGCACGTCGATTCGCTGATCATCATCCTCAATGAAAAATTGGAAGAGATCTACGAAGACGAAAGCATGCTGGAATGGATGCAGCATGCCGATGATGTGCTCAACAACGCGGTGGCCGGCATTGCCGAGATCATCAACGTGCCTGGCCATATCAACGTCGACTTCAACGACGTGAAAACCATCATGGGCGAGCAGGGCAAGGCCATGATGGGCACGGCGACGGCGTCCGGCGTCGACCGCGCGCGCATCGCGGCCGAACAGGCTGTCGCTTCGCCGCTGCTCGATGGCATCGACCTGTCCGGCGCGCGCGGCGTGCTGGTCAACGTCACGGCCAGCCGCGGCCTGAAAGGCAAGGAGATCAAGGAAGTCATGGCTGCCGTGCGCGCATTTGCCGCACCGGACGCGTCGATCGCGCAAGGCATCGCCTACGACGACGCCATGGGCGACGATATCCGCGTCACCGTGGTGGCCACGGGCCTGGGCCGTGCGAAGAAAAACATCCAGCTGGTCCCGCAGCAAGTGCTGCGCACCGGTACGCACAACAGCCCGCTGACCCCATCGGCAGCGATGGGCGGCGCGCAGGCGGCGACGACCACCGTGGGCGTGGCCACGCCGGCCGCCGGTTTCGACGGCATGAAGGCGCCGGCGGTATGGCGCCGCGAGTCGGCATCGGAGCAGGTGCGCGCGATGGAGAAGAATGGCATGGAGACGTATGACATTCCAGCCTTCCTGCGTAAGCAAGCCGACTAATCACAGTGAAAAAAGCCCATGGCGGCGTTGCATAGCCTTGCCGTACAGTCGTACTGTCTTCGGCCATGCGCCTTGCCCTGAGCATTTTTCATGTGATTAGGTTTCTGGAGGTGATCTGATGTCAGCAACAATGACGGCGGCCTGAGGGCCGCCGTTTTTTTATCCATTTTCTTGATGTCGGCCTTTGCCTTTCCGGCCATTTTCTGCACAAATGCGGCAAGTCAGGCATACTATCGCGCAGTGTCGGCATCATGCCGGCAGAACCAGATCACGGGCGCTGTCCGCTCCATGCGGCGGGCAGCGTCTTCAACCGACAGTACACAAGGAGTCAACATGACCATCAAGATCGGCGACACCCTGCCAGAAGGCACCCTGGCTGAATTCATCGAAAGCGAAACCGAAGGCTGCGCACTGGGCCCGAACACGTTCAACGTGCAAGACCTGGTCAAGGGCAAGAAGATCGCCATCTTCGGCCTGCCAGGCGCCTACACCCCGACCTGCTCCGCACAGCATGTGCCAGGCTACGTCAAGCACGCTGCCGACCTGAAAGCTGCTGGCGTCGATGAAATCTGGTGCATCTCCGTCAACGACGCGTTCGTGATGGGCGCCTGGGGCCGCGATCAGAAAGCCACCGGCGTGGTGCGCATGATGGCTGACGGCAACGCCGCCTACAGCAAGGCCCTGGGCCTGGACGCCGACTTCAGCAAGTTCGGCATGGGCACGCGCTCGCAGCGCTACTCGATGCTGGTCGACAATGGCGTCGTGACGCAATTGAACATCGAGCAGGGCGGCAAGTTTGAAGTGTCGAAGGCGGAAACGCTGCTGGGCCAGTTGGCTTGATGGTCGGGGTCAGCCCCTTAGGTCTGACCCCAGCAATGGATGTAGGGTTAATGCCCAGCTAAAGCTTGCTACCAACCCAAATCAAAATCTGGGGTCGGACCCAAAGGGTCCGACCCCATTTTTATTGCACCTGCGGTTTTGTCGCCTCGAACATGGCCGCGTCGATGCTGAACGAGTAATCGTCCTGCAGCGCGAAATAGCGCCGGGCTTCGTCGGGCGCGCCGTCGAACAGGTTGCGGATGGCCGCCACCCGTTCGTCCGGGGTGCGCATGCGCGCCACCCATTCGTCGAATTGCATGGGCAGCTTCCACACGCTGCGCAAGCTGTGCGTAAAGCCCGCGTTGTCGAACTTGGCGCCCCATTCGCACGTGCGGTAGTCGCGCACGTGGGATGCGTCGCGCAGCATTTCTACCGCCTGCAAGGTGCTGTCGTACAGGGCCGTTTTCGGCGCCACGATGTCGACCACCAGCAGGGTGCCGTTCGGACGCAGCACGCGCCAGGCCTCTGCCAGCGCGGCCGCCACGTCGTTCCAGTGGTGCGCGGAAAAGCGCGTGACGACCATGTCGAAGCTGGCGTCGGCAAACGGCAGGCGGGCCACGTTGCCCTGCTGCGTGCTGATGTTGTGCAAGCCCCGCTGCGCCCTGGCGTGGTCCACCACGTCGAGCATCGGCTGGGCCAGGTCGTAGGCGACGACGGAGCGCGCCACGGGGGCCACGGCAAAGCTGGCGTGGCCGGCGCCGCAGCCCAGGTCCAGTACCGCCGGCTTGCCATGGCGGCGCGCGCATTCCTGCATCAGCACCAGGTCGACGCCCTGCGCGTGGACCGCGCTGCTCAGGTAGGCATTGGCCGTCTTGCCAAACTGTTCGGTGACAACATCGTGCTGCTGCATGGTTTTCTCCTGTGGATGGGTGAGTTCCTGCAGAATAAGGATAAAATTATCCTGTAACAAGACCATAACTTATACTGGTATATCTACTACCATGCATCCCCGTCATGTCGAGCAAACTCGCCGAATTCATCCGCGCCCGGCGCGAAGCTGTCACTCCCGCCATGGCCGGCCTGCCCGGCGGCGGGCGCCGGCGCACGCCCGGTTTGCGGCGCGAAGAGCTGGCACAACTGTGCGATGTCAGCCCCACCTGGCTGACGTGGCTGGAGCAGGGGCGGCCCGTGTCCGCATCGGCCAAGATGCTGGCGCGCCTGGCCCAGGTGCTGCAGCTGAGCGCGGCCGAGCGCGCCTATCTGTTCGAAGTGGCCGACAAGCATGACCCCAGCCATGGCACGGGCGAGGGCGGGGGACCTGCAGCGGCCGAACTGGCCGCCATCGTCGCCGCCATCGACGCGCCCGCGTATATCCTGGACCGCGCATGGAATGCGGTGGCGTGGAATGGCGCCGCCGCCGCCCTGTTCGCGGGCTGGCTGCATGCGGAAGCGGCCGCGCCGAACCAGCTGCGCTTCATGTTCCTGGAACCGGGCGCGCGCGAACTGGTCGTCGGCTGGCCCGAGCGGGCGCAGCGGCTGGTGGCGGAGTTCCGCGCCGATATCGGGCGCCACGCGGACCAGATGCCGCTGGCCGGCCTGATCGCGGAGCTGGCCGGGGCCAGCGCGCCATTTCGTCTATGGTGGGATGCGCAGCAGGTGCAGGGCCGCGACGGGGGCTTGCGCCGTTTCCAGCATCCGCAGCAAGGCTTGCTGGCGTTCAACCAGGTAACCCTGCACCTGGCGCGCCAGCACGACTTGAAACTGGTGATGCTGCTGCCCGTATAGTTGCCCCTTTGAAAATGTAAAACGGCGGCGCTTGCTATAATCGGGCTGACCGCCTGGCCCTGTCTTTCCCGGCCATGCTGTCCTGGCTCCGGCCGTCGCCATGATGACGGTCCCGCTCTTTTGCCAGGAGTCTGTCCTGATACCCCGCAATCCCAACCTGCGCAGCATCTATGTGATGCTGGTCGCGGTCGCCATGTTTTCCCTGATGGACACGGCCATGAAGCTGCTGTCCGCCCATTATCCCGCCATGCAGGTGACGGCCTTGCGCGCCTTGTCGTCGTTGCCGCTGGTGTGCCTGTACCTGCTGTACCGGGGCGCCTTCAAGAACGTGATGCGGGTGCGCTGGCCGCTGCACCTGCTGCGCGGCGCGCTGGGCGTGATGATGATCACCCTGTTCGCCTATGGCTTGAAGCGCATGTCGCTGGCCGAGGCGTATTCGCTGTTTTTCGTCGCCCCCTTGCTGATCACGGTCCTGTCGGTGTTTATCCTGAAGGAACGCGTCGACGTGGCGCGCTGGTGCGCCATTGCCGTGGGTCTCCTGGGCGTGCTGGTGGCGCTGCGTCCCGACGGTTCGGGATTCTTTTCGCTGGCCGGGCTGGCCGTGCTGGGTTCGGCCGCCTGCTACGCCATTTCCGCCGTCACGGGCCGCATCCTCAGTCGCACGGACGCCAGCGAAAGCATGGTCTTCTGGCTGATGGTGATGATGGCCATCGGCGGCGTGGCCCTGTCGGCGCACGAATGGGTGAGCATCCGCCGCGAAGACTGGTGGCTGCTGGCGGGCCTGTCCGTCAGCGGCTTCCTGGGGCAATTGGCCATCACGGAGGCGTTTCGCCATGGCAAGGCGTCCAGCGTGGCGCCGTTCGAATACTCTGCGCTGGCCTGGGGCATGGCCCTGGACTGGCTGCTGTGGCGCGCCTTGCCCGACCACTACACCCTGATCGGCGCGGCCATCATCATCGGCAGCGGCATTTACCTGGTGCGCCGCGAAGCCGTGCATGCGGAAAGCGAACATCCCTGACGGCCCATTGTGGTTTTTATGGCGTGGACCATGCCGCGTCGCAACGAAAATCGCGCAACTGGATATAATCGACAGATGTTAAAACAACGCACTATCAAACAACTGGTCCGCACCATCGGTGTCGGTTTGCACTCTGGCACCAAGGTGGAGCTGACCTTGCGTCCTGCCGCGATCGACACGGGCATCGTGTTTCGCCGCATCGACCTCGACCCCATTGTCGAGTTTCCCGCCAGCGCCATGGCCGTGGGCGATACGCGCATGGCTTCCGTGCTGATCAAGGACGGCGCCCGCGTCTCCACGGTGGAACACCTGATGTCGGCGGCAGCCGGCCTGGGCGTGGACAATATGTACATCGACGTGAATGCGGAAGAAATTCCCATCATGGACGGGTCCGCCTCGTCCTTCGTCTACCTGCTGCAGCAGGCGGGAGTGGAAGAGCAGGAAGCGCCGAAGAAGTTCATCAAGGTCATCAAGCCCGTGGAAGTGCGTCACGGCAAGGGCGACGCGGAGAAATGGGCGCGCCTGTCGCCGTACGACGGTTTCAAGCTCGACTTCTTCATCGAATTCAATCATCCGGCCGTCGATGGCACGATGCAGCGCGCCTCCGTCGACTTCGGCGACGTGTCGTATGTGCACGACGTGGCGCGCGCGCGCACGTTCGGCTTCATGCAGGACGTGGAAAGCTTGCGCGGCATGGGCCTGGCGCGTGGCGGTTCGCTGGAAAACGCCATCGTCATGGACGAGTACCGCATCCTCAACGCGGACGGCTTGCGCTATGAAGACGAGTTCGTTCGCCACAAGATCCTCGATGCCATCGGCGACCTGTATCTGGTGGGCCACCCCTTGCTCGCGTATTACACGGCGCACAAGTCGGGCCATGCGCTGAACAACCAGCTGCTGCTGGCGCTGCTGGAGCAGCCGGATGCGTATGAAATCGTCTCGTTTGCCACCAACGAGGCGGCGCCGCAGTCCTACCTGCGGCAGATGGAACGCGAGTGGTCGCTGACCTGATCTGAGCGACACCTCATTAAACCTACGGCGCGTCGGTATAGGCGGCCTGCGATGCTCACCGGCTCGGCGCCCCCGTACTTCGTACGGTTGCGCTTCTTAGTCACCTCTTCCTTCCGCTCGCTACGGTTTTCTGAGGTGTCAACATGTCGTCGGACAGTCTTAATCTTTTGGTTCGCGGTGGTGGCGCACTAAACTGCGCAGCGCCGCGATCAACTGCTCGTTCTGCTTCGATGGGGGCAGGGCCGTGCTCAGCTCTTCCAGGGCCGTCATGGCTTTTTCCGGCAAGACCAGCGCCCGCGTATGCACGATGGGCGCGATGCTCTTGATCACTTGCACTTTCAGCTTGATGCCTGAAATCTGCCAGCCTTTCCTTTCCAGTTCCCCTTGCAGTTTCGGCAATTGCTGCTTGAGCTTGGCCGCCAGCGCCGCATTCGGCGTGGCCAGCACCAGCTGGCCGCTTTCGAATTGCAGGATGTCGCAATGTTCGAACATGGCCGGCAAGGCCTTGGCGCAATCCTTTTGCAGGGCGGCCAGGCGCGTGACGGTGGGCATCAAGGATGCCATCGTCGCGTTTCCGCGAAGAAAGTCGGTTGCGCCCGTGACGGCCGGGCCTGAACGGGCAAAGCCGTAGCCGCGGCGCGGCGCCGGAGAATAAGTGGGAGTTCGCATGGCCGAAACATAGCACACTCGCCCGCGCATGACGAGTGCGGCGGCGGGTGCGGCGCGGGCGCGGGCAGCGTATTGCCTTACAGTATGGAAAATGTCCGCATTTTCTGCCATTTGTTTGTCATTAAGCTATTGTTATATGGCGCATTACCCCAACCATGTCGGGAACGCATGATAAAATCATCGTCTTTTGCCATAGTCGAACTCCGTGCGGTCACGCGATTGTTACCTCGTCGTCACCTACCGAGCTTTTTTTAACGGCGTTTTTTCAAGAATTCAAGCATGTCATTACTGACCCAGATTTTCGGTAGCCGCAACCAGCGGCTGCTCAAGCAATACCAAAAAACGGTACGCGAGATCAATGCGCTCGAGCCGGCCATCGAAAAGCTGTCGGATGCCGAGCTGCAAGCGAAGACGCCTGCCTTCAAGGAACGCATCGCCGCCGGCGAATCGCTCGATGCCTTGTTGCCGGAAGCCTTTGCCGTCTGTCGCGAGGCCAGCAAGCGCGTCCTGCGCATGCGCCACTTCGATGTGCAGATGATCGGTGGCATGGTCTTGCATTTTGGCAAGATCGCGGAGATGGGCACGGGCGAGGGCAAGACCCTGATGGCAACTTTGCCCGCCTACCTGAATGCCTTGTCGGGCAAGGGCGTGCATATCGTCACCGTCAATGATTACCTGGCGCAGCGCGATGCCGAGACCATGGGCCGCCTGTATGCATGGCTGGGTTTGTCGACCGGCGTGAACATGTCGCAGATGGAACACAGCGCCAAGCAGCAGGCGTACAACTCCGACATCACGTATGGCACGAATAACGAATTCGGTTTCGACTTCCTGCGCGACAACATGGTCTACGAAGCGCGCGAGCGCGTGCAGCGCAGCCTGAACTTCGGCATCGTCGATGAAGTCGACTCGATCCTGATCGATGAAGCGCGTACGCCGCTGATCATTTCGGGCCAGGCCGAGAACCATACGGACCTGTATCACAAGATCAATGCAGTGCCTGCGCGCCTGACGTTGCAGATCGGCGAAGAAACGCCGGACGGCAAGGGCAAGGTTGACGTGCCGGGCGACTACACCAAGGATGAAAAAGCGCACCAGGTGCTGCTGACGGAAGCGGGCCACGAAAAGGCCGAAGGCATCCTGATGGAGATGGGCCTGCTGCCGGAAGGCGCCTCGCTGTACGATTCGGCCAACATCACCCTCGTGCACCACCTGTATGCGGCCTTGCGCGCGCATGCGCTGTACTTCAAGGATCAGCACTATGTGGTGCAGAACAATGAAGTGGTGATCGTCGATGAATTCACGGGCCGTCTGATGACGGGTCGCCGCTGGTCCGATGGCTTGCACCAGGCCGTCGAAGCGAAAGAAGGCGTCAAGATCCAGAACGAGAACCAGACCCTGGCCTCGATCACCTTCCAGAACTACTTCCGCATGTACGCCAAGCTGGCCGGCATGACGGGTACGGCCGATACGGAAGCGTACGAATTCCAGGAGATCTATGGCCTGGAAACGGTCGTGATTCCGCAAAACCGTCCGTTGCAGCGCAAGGACCGCCAGGACCAGGTCTACAAGTCGTCGGCGGAAAAATACAACGCGATGCTGAACGACATCCGCGACTGCTACGAGCGCGGCCAGCCCGTGCTGGTGGGCACGACCTCGATCGAGAACTCGGAACTGCTGTCGGGCATCCTGACCAAGGCCGGTTTGCCGCACAACGTGCTGAACGCGAAGCAGCATGCGCGCGAAGCGGAAATCATCGCCCAGGCAGGCCGTCCGAAAGCCATCACCATCGCCACCAACATGGCCGGTCGCGGTACGGACATCGTGTTGGGCGGTAACGTCGAAAACCAGATCAAGTTCATCGAAGCCAATCCTGAACTGAGCGACGCCGACAAGGCCGCCCAGTCGCAGACCTTGCGCGATGAATGGCAATCCCTGCACGACCATGTGGTCAATGCGGGCGGCTTGCACATCATCGGCACCGAACGCCACGAATCGCGCCGCGTCGACAATCAGCTGCGCGGCCGTGCCGGCCGCCAGGGCGATCCCGGCTCGTCGCGCTTCTACCTGTCGCTCGACGACGCGCTGCTGCGCATCTTCGCCGGCGACCGCGTGCGCGCCGTGATGGACCGCCTGAAAATGCCGGAAGGCGAGCCGATCGAAGCGGGCATCGTCTCGCGGTCGATCGAATCGGCCCAGCGCAAGGTCGAAGCGCGCAACTTCGACATCCGCAAGCAATTGCTGGAATACGATGACGTCGCCAACGACCAGCGCAAGGTGATCTACCAGCAGCGTAACGAGCTGCTGGAAACGACCGATATTTCCGAAATGATCGGCTCGCTGCGCCATGGCGTGTTTACCGACCTGGTGCACGAGTACGTGCCGCATGAATCGGTGGAAGAGCAGTGGGATATCAAGGGCCTGGAAAACACCCTGGCCAGCGAATGGCAGCTCGACTTGCCGCTGCAGCAGATGCTGGAAGCCGATTCGACCCTGACGGACGAAGAGATCCTGGAAAAAGTGCTGGCCGCGGCCGATGCCGTGTACCAGTCGAAGATCGATATCGTCGGCAAGGAATCGTTTGGCGGCTTCGAACGCAACGTCATGCTGCAAAGCGTCGACAGCCACTGGCGCGAACATCTGGCGGCGCTCGACCACCTGCGCCAGGGTATCCACCTGCGCGGCTATGCGCAGAAGAACCCGAAACAGGAATACAAGCGCGAAGCGTTTGAACTGTTTGGCCAGATGCTCGACATGATCAAGAACGACGTCACGAAGCACGTGATGACGGTGCGTATCCAGTCGCGCGAAGAAGTCGATGCGGCCGAACAGGCGATGCAGCAGTCGCACGTGGAAAACGTGCACTACCAGCACGCCGAATTCGACCCGAACGCGGCGCCGGAAGAACTGCTGGCGCCTACGGCCGGCGGCAACATGGACAACGTCGACGACATGAGCGTGAGCATGGGCGTCAAAGTGGGCCGTAACGACCCATGCCCTTGCGGCAGCGGCAAGAAATACAAGGCTTGCCACGGCAAGCTGGCGTAAGCCGGCTTGATCGGCACGAGAAAAACGGAGACTGCGGTCTCCGTTTTTTTTTTGCCGGCCGCGCGGGGCCGGCCGTTCAGGGGAAAGCCCAGTACTGCGGGGCCTGCGCTGGAATGCCTTTCAGGCCGCCGCGGTTCCTGGCCCGCTGTCCCGTCTTGATCAGGGTGGCGATATCGGTCAGCAGGACGCGGTTGCTGGCGAAGTAGTCATGGCCCATGAAGTTCATGATGACGGCCGAGGCGTCGACGAGTTCCATGCCGGGAATGCCGACGACGGGGCCGCGGATGTCGCCTATCCTGTCCCAGTCGGCAAAGCTGTAAGAGGCGCGGATGGCCTTGTCGTTCGCGGATGCGTAGAGGGTGGCGGAGAGCTTGAGGCTGGCAAAGCGCGGGGCGATCTGGTCGCGGAAAACGTCGGCATTGATGTCCGGCGCCGCCAGCACCACCTGCTTGAACAGGGGCAGCAGGTCGGGACGTTTTTCCAGCAGGTTGGCCAGGGCGACGGTCATCGGGCGGTTGCCCATGCTGTGGGCGATGATGTAGATATCGGTGGCCGAGGAGTGCTCTGCGAAGTCTGCCAGGAAAGCCTCCAGGTGCGCCTGCGTCCATTCGGCGGAATTCTCGTCGAACTCATAGCCGGCAAACGTGCCTTTCGATGGCCAGCTGTAGAACACGGGCAGGGCGCCGATGTCGAGGTCGACCGCCATCTGCGCCGTGCGCCGGGCGGCGTCGTCGAAGGAATTGCTGTAGCCGTGGATATAGATGAAGGCGGCCCGCCGTTCCGGGGCGGCCTGAATGCGCGCCTTGACGGTGGCGAGAAAATCCGCGCGCGACTGGCGCGTGGCGCCCTGGATCAGCACATACTTTTGCGCATCGTCGCCGGACAGGAGGGCGTACCAGGGCGGCAGCGGCATCTCGCCCGGCGCTCTTTTTTCCGGAATGCTCACCAGAACGCTGCCGTAGCTCAGGTAAGGCGCCGCGCGGTTCGGCTGCCAGCCATAGTTGTTGCTGTCCGGCTGGTATTTCCTGTCGGTGGCGTAGTACACGGCGACTTGCGTGGCGCCGGCGACGCCCCCTGCCTTGACGGCCGCGGTGGCCTTGCCTATGGCGGCTCCGCCGCCCCGCTTGCCGAGGTTGCCGAACAATCCGCCCAGGCCAGACCATGAACTGGTCCAGGGACCGGTTTGCGGCGGCCGTACCGGCTTGCCCGGCGGCGCAGGAGCGGGCGGCGGAACTTGCGCTGCGGGCGGCGCAGCATCGTTGGCCGGCGGCGTTTGCCCCTCGGCGGGGACGGGAAGGGGGCCATTGTCGGCCGGGCCGCCCGGCACCGTGCATGCCGTCAGCCAGACCGGCAGGCAAAGCAGGTACAGCAGGGACAGCAGGGACAGCAGGCAGCTGCGTCCCCGCGCGATACCATGCAGTCGACAGGATTTGCCATGCGCCATGACACTCCCTCCCCGGGCGCTTGTGCGAGACGCGTGATCGTCTGTTCCTACACCTTAGCGCCGCCAGGCGGCGCCGTTCTGATAAATCGCAAGCCTGGCCATGCTGTCTTCCGTATCGGGCTTGCCCGGGCCGGCGCGACTATTCAGTTGCCGCATGTTCAGCGGTGGCGCGAAGGCGCTACAATAGCGCTTCCATTTTCCCTCGCAGAAGAACTCATATGGCCGTCAATTCTCCCAAGCCCGTCGCCGCCGACTTGAAAGCCGTCGCCGGCATTGAAATCGGTGTTGCCGAAGCCGGCATCAAGAAACCCAACCGCAAGGATTTGCTGGTATTGAAACTGGCGCCGACGGCCACCGTGGCCGGCGTGTTCACCTTGAACCGCTTCTGCGCCGCGCCCGTGCAAATCTCGAAAGCCAACCTGGCCGCCGTGACGGCCGGCGCCGCGCCGATCCGCGCGCTGCTGGTCAATACGGGCAATGCGAACGCGGGCACGGGCGAATCGGGCCTGGCCGACGCGCAGGCCAGCTGCGCCGCGCTGGCCGAGCTGCTGGGCTGCACGCCGCAGCAGATCTTGCCGTTTTCCACGGGCGTGATCCTCGAACCCTTGCCCGTGCAGCGCCTGGTCGCCGGCTTGCCGCAAGCGGTGGCCGCGCTGACATCGGACAACTGGTTCTCGGCCGCCGAAGCCATCATGACCACGGACACGCAGCCGAAAGCGGGCTCGCGCACCGTCACCATCGGTGGCCATGCGGTGACCCTGACGGGCATCAGCAAGGGCGCCGGCATGATCAAGCCGAACATGGCCACCATGCTGGGCTTCCTCGCGTTCGACGCCACCGTGGCGCAACCGGTGCTGGACCAGTTGGTGAAACAGGCGGCCGACAAGTCGTTCAACTGCATCACCATCGATGGCGACACCTCCACCAATGACTCGTTCATGCTGGTGGCCACGGGCGCCGGCAGCCTGGTCATCGATTCCATCGACTCGCCGCATTATGCGGAACTGGCCGCCGCCGTCACCGAACTGTCTACTTTTCTCGCGCAAGCCATCGTGCGCGACGGCGAAGGCGCCACCAAGTTCATGACCGTGACCGTGGAAGACGGCCGCAACGTGGAAGAGTGCCGCAAGATCGCCTATTCCATCGCCCATTCGCCGCTGGTCAAGACGGCGTTCTTCGCCTCCGATCCGAACCTGGGCCGCATCCTGGCCGCCATCGGCTACGCGGGCGTGGACGACCTGGACGTGGGCCAGCTGAACCTGTACCTGGACGACGTGTGGGTGGCCAAGAATGGCGGCCGCAACCCCGACTACCAGGAGCAGGATGGCCAGCGCGTGATGCAGCAAAGCGAAATCACCATCCGCGTGAAACTGGCGCGCGGCGATGCCACGGCTACTTTGTGGACGTGCGACCTGTCGCATGACTACGTGTCGATCAACGCCGACTACCGCTCATGACCGGCCTCGATCAATTCCTGATCCGCGCCGAACGGGTACTGGCGCGCCTCGAGTCGATCTTGCCGCCGGCCTTGCCGGCGACGGACTGGAACAGCTTTGCCTTCCGCTGGCGCCGGCGCCAGGGCGCCGCCAGCCATCTGCAGGCGGTGGCCCATGTGTCGTCCATCGCCCTCGACGACTTGCACAACATCGGCACGCAAAAGGGGCAGATCGAGCAGAACACGCGCCAGTTCGTCAGCGGACGTCCCGCCAACAACGTGCTGTTGACGGGCGCACGGGGCACGGGCAAGTCCTCGCTGATCAAGGCATGCCTGAACCAGTTCGCCGACCAAGGCCTGCGCCTGATCGAAGTGGATAAAGCCGACCTGGCCGACTTGCCCGACATCGTCGACCTGGTGGCGGCGCGCCCCGAGCGCTTCATCATCTTTTGCGACGACCTGTCGTTCGAAGAGGGCGAGAGCGGCTACAAGGCGCTGAAAGTGGCGCTCGACGGCAGCATCGCCGCGCAATCGGACAATGTGCTGATCTATGCCACCTCGAACCGCCGTCACCTGATGCCGGAACGCATGTCCGACAACAGCAGCTACAAGACGGACGACGACGGCGACCTGCATCCGGGCGAAACGGTGGAAGAGAAAATCTCGCTGTCCGAGCGCTTCGGCCTGTGGCTGTCGTTCTACCCTTTCAAGCAGGACGATTACCTCGATATCGCCGCCCATTGGCTGGCCTCGTTCGGCTGCACGCCGGAGCAGATCGCGCAGGCGCGCGGCGACGCCCTGCGCTGGGCCCTGCAGCGCGGTTCGCGTTCGGGCCGGGTGGCCTGGCAATTTGCGCGCGACTACGCGGGAAAGCTGCCGCAATGAGCGAAGTGACCTTGAAGGAAAAAATCCAGCCTGTCGATGTGGCTGTGGGCATCCTGATGAAGCCGAATGGCGACGTGCTGCTGGGCCAACGCCCGGCCGGCAAGCCGTACGACGGTTATTGGGAATTTCCTGGTGGCAAAGTCGAGCCGGGCGAGGCCATTTTGGATGCCTTGAAACGCGAGTTTGTCGAGGAACTGGGGCTGTATATCGACAGTGCCGAAGCCTGGTGCGGCGTCGAATATGTGTATCCGCACGCCCATGTGCGCCTGCATTTCTACATCAGCCGCGAGTGGCGGGGCGAGCCGCAAAGCCTGGAAGGGCAGGCGTTCGCCTGGCAGGGCACGGTCGGCGTGGAACCATTATTGCCCGCTACCATTCCCCTGCTGGAATGGCTGGATGAGGTGCGCCGGGACTCCCTGGCCGTCGCCTGACCATCCTGGCGCCAGTGCGCGGCCCGGTGCCGCGCGCTGGCGCAAGCTTGCCGCGGACTCTCCTTGTATCGCGCGCGCTTTGCGCTACAGTGCTGTAATCAAGCACTGGGGAGTTGCGCATGGCCCTGACCCTGACCTTTACCGATACCGATGAATTGCTGATTGCCGCCTTGCACAAGCGTGCGCGCGCGCATGGGCGCAGCCTCGAAGACGAACACCGCGACATCCTGCGCAACGCCCTGCGGCCGCTGCCGAAGCGCCCGCTCGACGATATTTTGCGCGGCATGCCCGACGTGGGGCTCGACACGGATTTCGAGCGCCGCTGCTGACGCGCCATGCCCGCCTGCCTGGTCGATACGGATGTGATTGTTGCTGCGCGCAAGGGTGGCGCGGCGCCGGCGGGCGTGGCCGCCTTTTTCGAGCGGGTGCCGCCGGACATGCGCTATGTGCCCGTGCAAGTGATTGCGCAATTGCGCGCGGGCATACAGTGCTGCTGGCGGCGCGAAGCGGCGCTGGAGGCACTCGCGCTGGAAGGCTGGCTGGAAGCCGTGCTGGCAGACTATGCGCCGCGGTTGCTGGAATTCGACCTCGATTGCGCGCTGGTCTGCGCCCGCCTGTGTGAGCGGGGCCATGCGCATGGCGTCGATGGGCAGATCGCGGCGATGGGGATCGCCTATGGCTTGACGGTGGTCAGTGGCAGGCTCGACAGTTTCGTGGCACAAGGGCTGCGCCTGGAAAATCCGTTTCGCTGAGAATTATTGCGGCTTGTTGTCTTCGTCCGCGAGGGGATCTTCGAACGGGTCGGCGGCCGGTATCGTGTATTTTTCCTCGGCCCAGGCACCCAGGTCGATCTGCTTGCAGCGTTCCGAGCAGAAGGGGCGGAATTTGTTGGCTTCAGTCCATTCGACTTTGGCGGCACAGGTGGGGCAGTTGACTACGGTCATGATGGGGCAAATAAGTAACAGTTAAAAATTACAGAGCGTCAGCTCGAACGGGACATCTTCTTCCAGCGGCTTGGGCTTCAAGTCGCCGCCCTGGGTGGTGAAGCGTACCCACAGCATATACTTGTTGGCGGAAATTTCCGGGATGGCGCCGCTGCTTTCGTCCAGGCTCAGGCGCAACATCTGGTACACCTTGCCTTGCAGCATTTGCTGGTAGCTGCCGCCATTGGCGATCAGTTTAACGGGTCCGCCCGAATCGCGCAGCAGGCGCAAGACGAGGGCCAGCGCATCGAACAGGGGAGCCAGGGGAGCAAACCAGGCGTGGATATCGGCCAGGCGCTGTTCCGAACTGCGTTTTTGCCAGGCAAAATACGACGGCAAGTCGAATTCGCAGGCGCCGCCCGGGATGATGGTGCGGCCGCGGATGCTCATCAGCCATTCATTGTCGCGGATATTCTGCCCCGTCTTGCCCTGCGCCGCCACCAGGGCGCCGCTGACACTGTCGAGTTCACCGAGGATGGCGTCCAGGGTTTCCGGTTCCACATTGGGATTGCTGCGGTAGCCCAGCAGGCTTTGGCGCTGGCGCTCGAGTTCCTGCAGCAGGTCGGACTTCAGGTCGGCGCGGCCGGCCACTTCGAGCATGTCGAAAATAGTTGCCAACGCGACATGGTGTTGCATTGCGTGCTCTTGCTGGATGAAGAACTTGAATTTGTCGTACAGGTCTTCCAGCCGCAACAAGGTACGTATGCGTTCGTTGAAAGGGTATTCGTAGACAATCAAAATAATTCCCTTAAGTAAGGACCTGCAAACAATCCCGTGATTTTGAACCAAGCGTCGACAAATTACAAACGTTGCGACCCGATTCCGGCCATTCTTTTTGAAAATGCCAGATATAAATCGTGCAACTGGGCAATCTGCGGCTCCAGGGCGGCCAAATCGCCATTGTTGTCGATCACATCGTCCGCCGCCGCCAGGCGCATGGCGCGCGTGGCTTGCGTGGCCATGATGGCTTTGACTTGTTCTTCCGATAAGCCATTGCGCGCCATCACGCGCGACACTTGCAGGCTTTCCAGGCAGTCGATGACCAGCACGCGGTTGACCCGCTCCACCCAGCCGCCGGACTCGACGAGCAGGGGCACGGCAAAGATCACATAGCTGCCCGTCGCTTCGGCGGCCGCCGCCAGGGTGGCCTGGCGGATGCGCGGATGCAGGATGGCTTCCAGCCTGGCCTTGGCGGCGGCGTCGGAAAACACGAGCTTGCGCATCTTGGCGCGGTCGAGTGCGCCGTGCGCATCGGCGTAGTCCGGGCCGAACTCCGCCACCAGGGCCGGCATGGCGGCACCGTCCGGCGCCGTCAGGCTGTGTGCGATCTGGTCGGTATCGACGATGGAGGCGCCGCGGGCGGCGAACAGGTCGGCTACCGTGCTCTTGCCGCAACCGATGCCGCCGGTGAGTCCCACGCTGAAGTAGGGAACGTTTTGTGTTTGCATGTGTTTATCCATAGGGGCGCAGCTTGCGCCGGTCAGCCGGCCAGGCCCAGGGTGAGCTGCGACAGGGGCGCGCGGTACAGCAGGGCGATGAGGCCCGCCGCCGCCAGGTAGGGGCCGAACGGAATCGGTTTGTCGCGACCCCGCCTGGCGAAGACGATCAGGCCGATACCCACCACGGCGCCGACCAGCGACGACAATAATATGATCGTCGGCAACATGGTCCAGCCCAGCCAGGCGCCTAGCGCCGCCAGCAATTTGAAGTCACCATAGCCCATTCCCTCCTTGCCTGTCGCCAGCTTGAAGGCCCAGTACACGCTCCACAGGGCCAGGTAGCCGGCGGCTGCGCCGATGACGGCGTCCTGCAGGGGCACGAAAGTGCCGTTGATGTTGACCAGCAAGCCCGCCCACAGCAGGGGGAAGGTCAGGTCGTCGGGCAGCATTTGCGTATCGGCATCGATGAAGGTCATGGCGATCAGCAGCCAGGCAAACACGAGCGTGGCCAGGCCCGTCCAGCCGCTGCCGAAGTGCCAGACCAGCACGGCCGACAGCGTACCCGTCAGCAATTCCACCAGTGGATAGCGCACGGAGATGGGCGCCCGGCAGGCGCTGCACTTGCCGCGCAGCAGCAGGTAGCTGATGACGGGAATGTTTTCCATGGCCGTGATGCGGTGGCCGCACGCGGTGCAGTTCGAGTGCGGCAGCATCAGGTTGTAGCGGTCCGTGTGCGGCAAGGGCAAGCCGCTTTCTTCCGCCACGTAATTGTCGGATTCGCGCTGCATCATTTTCGGCACGCGGTGGATCACCACGTTCAGGAAGCTGCCGACGATCAGGCCGATCAGGGCGGCAACAAGGGCGACGGGCAGGTTGCCGGGCGCGGCGAACAGCAGGGTATCTTGCAGCATGGTGAGTTGTCTGAGGTGAAGATTGCTGCCGCGCAAACATTGCCTGGCACTGCCGCAGTGTAAAACATCTGCCAGCGCATGGGGATGTTTTGCGCAGGGCCGGCCGTCAAATCACGGCCCCCAGCTTGAAAATCGGCAAATACAGGGCGATCACGAGGGAGCCGACCAGTACGCCCAGCACCACCATCAGCGCCGGTTCCAGCAGCGAGGCAAGGATGGCGACGGTGGCTTCGACCTCGCCTTCGATGATGTCGGCCGCGCGCGACAGCATGGCGTCGAGGGCGCCCGATTCCTCGCCGATCAGGGCCAGTTGCGTCAGCAGCGGGGGAAACACGGCGCTGTGTTCCATGGCCAGGGCCAGGCTGCCGCCGGCGCGGATTTCCCGTTCGATGCGCGTCGTCGCCTCCTGGTACAGCGGGTGGCCGGCGGCGGCGCCCACCAGGCTGAGCGAGTCGAGCAGCGGCACGCCGGCGGCGAACATGGCGGCCAGGGTGCGCGCCCAGCGGGCAATCGCCGCCTTGCGCAGGAGGGGACCGAACAGGGGCAGACGCAATGCCTGCAGCTGCGCGGTTCGCCGCAAGGCGGGCCAGCGGCGCCAGGCCAGGCGCAGCAGCACGCCGGCCAGCACCAGCGCCGCCAGCAAGGCCGACCAGTAATGCACGAAAAAGGCGGACACGCCCATGACGACCAGGGTGGGCAGGGGCAAGGGTGCGCCGAAGCTGTCATATACCTGGCGGAAAGCGGGCACGACCACGCTCATGATGATGGCCGTGACAACGATGGCCACGAGTACGATCACCAGCGGATACATCAGTGCGCCGCGCACCTGCCGCCGCAGGGCGATGGCCTTTTCCTGGTGGGTGGCCAGGCGCGCCAGCAAGTCCTGCACGATGCCGGCCTGTTCGCCTGCCGCCAGCAGGTTGCAATACAGCTCGTCGAACAGCAGGGGGAACTGGCGGAACGCCTGCTGCAGGCTGCTGCCCGCTTCGATAGCGTGGCGCAAGTCCCGCATCAGTTCCGTGACGGCGGGCTTGGCGTGCCCCTTGCCGGCGATGTCGAAGGCGTGCAGCAGCGGCACGCCGGCCGCCATCATGGTCGACATCTGGCGCGTGAACAGCGCGATATCCTTGCGCGTGATGGCCTTGCCTGGCGCGGCGCGCGCGGCCTGCACCCGGGTGGCCAGGATGCCCTGGCGCCGCAAGGCCGTGCCCGCAGTGGCGGCATCGGCGGCGCGCAGAACCCCGTCGACTGCCTTGCCATGGCGGTCCGTGCCCTTCCATGCAAACCGCCGCTCGGCCGCCATGTGCACCTCCTGCCGTCACGGTAGCAGCGTGCGGCAAAAGCACCAGCGGCGCTGGCGGCAAGCTTGATCTGGCTCAGCCCTTGGTCGTTTGCACTTCCGTCTGGACAACGGCCTGGGCCTTGATGTCGGCCGCGTCCTCTTCTTCGCTATCCGTGCCCTTGCTGATGCTCTCGCCATCGTCGCGGCGCAAGGTCCAGAAAGTCAGCGAGGACAGCACCGTCAGGGCGGCCAGGGTGAGGAAGGCGTGGTGCAGGGCGGTGCTGAGCATGGCGCGGTCCGATTGCGGCATGTCGCCCAGGTACCAGCCCGTGATCAGCGAACCGAAGGCCAGGCCAAAGCTCATCGACAGCTGCTGCATCGAACTGGCGATGGTGCTGGCCATGCTGGAGTCGGTCTTGTCGACATCGGCATACGCGATGGTGTTCATGCTGGAAAACTGCAGCGAATTGAAAAATCCCATGCACAGGCTGATGGCGACGATCACGTACAGGGGCGTGCCCGCGCTCACCTGCGAAAACATGGCGATGGTGACGCCGATCAGCACGGTGTTGACGATCAGCACCTGGCGGTAGCCGAAGCGGGCCAGCACGCGCGCGGAAATGAATTTCATGCCCATGGCGGCGGCCGCCGACGGCATCATCAGCAAGCCCGACTGCCAGGCGGGCAAGCCCAGGCCCAGCTGGTACAGCAGCGGCAGCAGGAACGGCAGGCCGCCCACGCCCAGGCGCGTGACGAAGCCGCCCACCACGGAGACGCGGAAGGTGCGGATCTTGAACAGGGTCAGGCGCAGCAGCGGGTGCAGCACTTCGCTCGAATGCCAGGCATACGCGGCCAGCAGGCTGATGGAGATGAACAGCAGCACGGCGGCCGAGGTGGCGTCGATCTTGTGTTCGCCAAAGATTTCCAGCAGCCACGACAGCAGCGCGATGCCCGTGCCGAACAGCACCAGGCCGATCAAATCCAGCGGACGGGGCTTGTCGCCGTAGTAATCGGGCATGTAGCGATGCGCCAGGTACAGCGCCGCCAGGCCGACGGGCACGTTGACGAAGAAAATCTCGCGCCATGACAGCCAGTGCACGATCAGTCCGCCCACCGTGGGGCCCAGCAGGGGGCCGATCAGGGCGGGGATGATGACGAAATTCATGGCCGCCAGCAATTGCGACTTGGGAAACGTGCGGATGATGGTCAGCCTCCCCACCGGCATCATCATGGCAGCACCCATGCCTTGCAGCAGGCGCGCGGCCACCAGCATGGGCGCATTCACGGACAGGCCGCACAGGATGGAGGCGATGGTAAAGATGGCAACGGCGGCGGAAAACACGCGCCGCGTGCCGAAGCGGTCGGCCATCCAGCCGCTGATGGGAATGCACACGGCCAGGCTGAGGATGTAGCTGGTGACGACGGCCTTGAGGCTCAGCGGCGTCACGTTGAGGCTGGCGGCCATGGCGGGAATGGCGGTGTTGACGATGGTGGAGTCGAGTTGCTCCATGAACAGGGCGGTGGCAACCACCCAGGGAAGGTAGCTTTTAATGGGGGAACTGGTCATGGATGCGAGCCTGAGGAGGAGAAACGGAGCCGACAGTACGACGAATTGTCACATAAATGGCGTGCGCGTGCCGCCCGCGCCAGCCATGTTGGCAGCGTGCCGCGGGCGTTGTCCATGGAACATTTGTTCTATGGCAATAGATTGCGGACACGGCTAGCATGGATTTTCTGGCAGTTCAGGCCTCTTCTTTCCTCGAAAGTCACACCACATGAAAAATGCATTTACCTTCCTTGTTCTGGGCGCCGCACTGTCCGCCTGCGGTGGCGGCAGCGATGGCGGCGCGCCGGAGGCGCCGGTGACACCGCCCGTCGTGGTCACGCCTCCCGTCGTCCCCGCCGACACCGTCACTGCGGCATCGGAAGCCGTGGCCAGGGACGCGGGCCTGAGCGTCATTGCCGGCACCAGCGCCGCTGAAAGCGTATATGACGTGGCGGCCGATATCGGCGACACCTGGCGTATCACGTTCGACAGCGCGAAGAAGACCTATGCCATTCGCGTCCTGTCGACGCAGTTCGGCTTGAGCGACCGCAGCGGCACGTTCAGCGCCACCACCGCCGGCAATCTCACGACCTACACGGCAACGGATTTCAGCGTCACCGTCGATGCGCGCACGCGCTTGTTGAGTGGAAATATCAAGCTGGGCAACATGGCCTCGACCGTCAGCGGCACCGGCTATGCGGTGGGCGACGTGGCCAAACTGGCCGGCAGCTACCTGTTCGTGGGCGCCATGCGCAATGCCAGGGGCGGCGGCGACCGTTTCAATCCGAAAGGCAGTGTCAGGATCGCCGCCAATGGCACGGCGCAGCTGTGCAATGGCGGCATTTTCAATGCCCAGGGCGCATGTTCGGCCGTGCCGGGCTTGCCGCAGCCGGAAAGCGCGGACCTGACCCTGGTCAAGGATGCGAAGAACGGCTTGCTCGTCGCCCGCCAGGGAGGCCAGGATTTTGGCATTGTGCACGTGCATGCGGGGGACCGGGGGCTGGCGCTGTTCATCGACCGCTATAGCCTGAATCAGGAAAACGTGCTGCGCGTGGGCAGTATCGTGGCCGCCAGACAGCAGAAGATCGGCACGGAAATCAATGGCAGCTATGCCTGCGCGGAGCAGGGCGGCACGACGGGCAGGATCGACATTGCCGGCAATGTGGCGACCGTCACGAACAATGGCACGGGCAAGGTGCACACGGAAAGCGTGACCCTGAACAAGCTGGGCACCGGCGCCCAGGCCGTCGATTTCGATGGCATCGCCGTACTCAAGGACCCGGCCGACGTGCAGGCCGATTACGCGCTGTTCATGCCCGTCTCGTCGAGCATGGCGGTGCAGTTCTCGACCGACCGGTCCTTCCTGACGACGTGCCTGAAACAGTAAAGCCTAGCGCGGAAGCGCATCGAGCGCATCGAGCGCGGCCAGCAGCGGCAGCGCCGCGTCGGCGATGCGCTCCAGGCTGGCCTCGCGCAGGGCGTTCGTATCGACGCTGCGCTCCGATGCCAGCCCCGCCCAGCGCAGCAGGGCCGAACACGCGGCGGGCGTGTCGAACAGGCCGTGCAGATAGCTGCCCAGGATTTGCCCGTCGCCCGACACCGCCCCTTCCGGCCGCCCGTCGATCGTGAACGCCGGCTGCTGCAGGGCGGCGCCATGCGAGACGCCCATGTGGATTTCATAGCCAGTCACGGGCGCGCCGGCCGCGCCGGCAAAGGCGCAGTGCCCGGCCACCTGTTCCAGCCGCTTGTCCGCCGTCAGTTCCGTCGTCATGTCGAGCAATCCCAGCGCGGTGGAGTCTCCCGCCGCGCCTTCCACGCCCTGCGGATCGCGCACGCACTGCCCCAGCATCTGGAAGCCGCCGCAGATGCCGATCACCTTGCCGCCATAGCGCAGGTGTTTCGCCAGGTAGGCGGGCCAGCCCTGCTGCTGCAGCCAGGCCAGGTCGCCCCGCGTGTTCTTGCTGCCGGGGAGGATCACGAGGTCGGCCGGCGGAATCGGCTGCCCCTGCTTGATGAAGCACAAGTCGATATCGGGGTGGGCGCGCAGCGCGTCGAGATCCGTGTGGTTGCTGATGCGCGGCAGTTGCGGCACCACCACCTTGAAGGCGCCCCGTTCGGCCTGCATGGCTTCGACGGCGTCTTCCGCATCGAGGAACAGGCCTTGCAGATACGGCAGCACGGCCAGCACGGGCTTGCCCGTCTGCTGTTCCAGCCACTCGATGCCGGGGGCCAGCAGCGAGATGTCGCCGCGGAAGCGGTTGATGACGAAGCCGAGGATGCGCGCCCGCTCGCTGTCGGACAGGCAGGCCAGGGTGCCGATGATGTGGGCAAAGACGCCGCCTCGGTCGATGTCGGCCACCAGGATCACGGGGCAGTCGACGGCTTCCGCAAAGCCCATGTTGGCGATGTCGCGCGCGCGCAGGTTCACTTCTGCCGGGCTGCCCGCGCCTTCGACGACGACGGCGTCGTACTGCTGGCGCAAGCGCGTGTAGGATTCCAGCACGGCGCCCATGGCGATGCTCTTGTATTGCTGGTAGTCGCGCGCATCCATCTCGGCGCGCACCTTGCCATGGATGATCACCTGTGCGCCCGTGTTCGACGACGGTTTCAGCAGCACCGGATTCATGTCCGTGTGCGGCGCGATGCCGCAGGCCAGCGCCTGTAAGGCTTGCGCGCGGCCGATCTCGCCGCCGTCGCTCGTCACGGCGCTGTTCAAGGCCATGTTTTGCGGCTTGAATGGCGCGACCGTCACTCCGCGCCGTTTCAACAGGCGGCACAGGGCCGCGACGACGGTGCTCTTGCCCGCGTCCGAGGTCGTACCCTGCACCATCAGGGCGGGGAAGGGAGTGCTCATGGCTGGCGCCTCTGCCCGTCTTGCCACTGCGCGACGATGTCGCTGATCTGGCGCAAGCCCTCCGTGATGGCGGCCGGGCCGGGAGACAGAATGTCGGGCGACTTGATCTCGAACAGCATCTGGTTCTGTACGGCGGGGATCGCGTCCCAGCCCGGGCGTGCCGTCAGCTGCGCCGGCTGGAATTTCTTGCCGCACCAGGTGGCGATGATGATGTCGGGCGCGCGCCGCACTACGACCAGAGGATCGGCGATGATGCGCTCCTTTGCCCCCGGATGCGCGGACAGCTCGGGAAAGGCGTCCGTGCCGCCGGCGATGCCGATCAATTCGGCCGCCCAGCCGATGCCGCTCATCAGGGGATCGTTCCACTCTTCAAAGTAAATCACGGGCTTGCGCGTCCAGGAGGCGGCGCGCGCTTGCGCGGCGGCGATGTCCGCGCGCAGGCTGGCGATCAGTGCGCGTCCCGCTTCCTCGCGCTGCACCAGCGCGGCCAGCACGCCGATCATGCGCAGGATGCCTTCCACCGTGCGCTGGTTGAACTGGTGTACCTCGACGCCGGCCTTGACCAGGTCGCGGCAGATATCGGCCTGCATGTCGCAAAAGCCGATCACGAGGTCGGGCTTGACGGCCAGGATGCGCTCCAGGCTGGAAGATGAAAAACCGCTGATCTTGGTTTTTTCCTCGCGCGCGCGGGGCGGACGCACGGTGAAGCCGGAAATGCCCGCGATGACGTCTTCCGCGCCCAGCGCATACAGCGTCTCCACGGCTTCCGTCGACAGGCAGGCGATGCGCTGGTAATGGCTCATGGCGCGGCCTTTGCCGCCGGCGCGGTGCGGCGCTGGCGGGCCACTTCCACCTGTTCGCACATGGCGGCCGTGCCTTCGATCATGCGCGGACCGGCGCGGTTCAGCAGGTCGCCATTCAGGCGGAACAGATTATTCCGGCGCACGGCCGTCAGCGACGGGAAGGCGCGCCACATGGCCAGGCCGCCTTCGCTGCGCGGATCGCTTTTTTCGCTGGTGCCGAAAATGGCTTCCGGGTCTTCCTGCAGCACGCCTTCGGGCGTGACGACGGGCGCCACCACCTTCATCGCGGCAAAGATATTCTGCGCGCCGCACAGGCGCATGGAATCGCTGATGATGCTCGCGCCGCTGAGGGTGTACAGGGGTTTGTCCCACACCTGGTAAAACACGCGCACGGGCGGACGCTGCGCGTATTGCGCCGTCAGGCTGGCCAGTTTGGCGCGCAGCTGGGCGGCGGCCGGTCTGGCGACGTTTTCCGTTCCCATCAGTCGGCCCAGGCGCTCCATGCTCTCGGGGATATCGGCCAGCTTGCGCGGTTCGCTGTGATAGATGGGTACCTTCAGCTGGCGCAGCATGGCGATCTGGCGCTCGGCGCTGCCATGCATCCACACGACGATGAGGTCAGGCTTCATGGCGATGATGCGTTCCATGTCGTACTGGCGGTTGTCGCCCACCTGCGGCAGCTTCTTCGCCGCTTCCGGGTAGTCGCTGTAGCTGACGACGCCGGCGATCCTGTCGCCGCCACCGGCCGCGAACAGCAGCTCCGTCACGTGCGGCGCCAGCGCCAGGATGCGCTGCGCCGGTTTCTGCACGGTGACGGTATTGCCGTCGTCGTCGCGCACGGTGATGGCAGCCTGCGCGTGCAGCGAGACCAGTCCGGCCAGCAGCAGTGCGGTTTTCAAGTGGTTCATATGTGCTTCCATGCGGTGAGGGCCTGCTGCAGGCGCAGCCAGGCGGGTTCGTCGGGGGGCAGGCCCAGGCGGATGCCGTGGGCGGCGTGGCGGAACAGGCGCACCCAGATGCCCGATTCCGCCATGTGGCGCCAGAACGCCTCGGCGCGTTCTTCCGGCCACCATTGAAACAGCGCCGTGCCGCTGCTGGCGATGCCGTGCGCGGCCAATAGCTGGCGCAGGCGCGTGCCTTCGCCGCGCAGGCGTTCGCGCATCGCTGCCTGCCAGTGCGTATCGCGCAAGGCGGCCAGCGCCACGTGCTGCGCCGGGCCGCTGACGGTCCATGGGCCCAGCAGGTCGGCCAGCTGGGCCAGCAGCACGGGATGGGCAGCGACAAAGCCCAGGCGCAGTCCCGCCAGGCCAAAGAATTTGCCGACGGAGCGCAGCACGACGAGTCCCGGCCGGGCCGAGTGGGAGCCCAGGCTGGCGTGCGATTCCGTGTCGCCAAACGCTTCATCGACCACCAGCCAGCCGCCGCGCGCGGCCAGCCTGTCCGCCCATTCCAGCAGCAGCTCGGGGGCGATGCGCTCGCCCGTGGGATTGTTCGGGTTGCAGATTACCAGAACGTCGCAGTGGTCGACGGCATCGGCCAGCTGCGCATACGGCACTTGCCGTAACTGATGGCCGTGCTGGCCCCAGTGGTGCGCGTGTTCCGCATACGACGGTGCGGCCACCACCACGCGCGACGGCGCGCGCATCCGGGGCAGGGCCTGAATGGCCGCCTGCGTGCCCGCCACGGGCAGCATGGCCGGCGCGTCGTAGTGGGCGCAGGCGGCAGCGGCCAGCGCGGGATCGGCTTCCGGCAGCCGGTGCCAGGCATTGGCGCCGGGCGCTGGCGCTGCATACCAGTGGGGGTTGATGCCGGTCGACAGGTCGATCCAGTCTTCCAGCGGCCTGCCGTATTCGCGCGCGGCGTCGCGCAGGTTGCCGCCATGTTCAAGCAAGGTATTTTCCCTTCAGGTAGAACAGGCCCGCCAGCAACGCCATCCAGATCAGCCACAGCACGGCTGTTTCAGCCACCAGGCGCCAGGCGCGGTCGATGTCGCGCGCGTCGGCTGGGCGGCCGCTGCCCAACGGCGGGCGGCGTTCCAGCTCGCCGTCGTAGATGGCGTCGCCGCCGAGGGCCAGACCCAGGGCGCCGGCGCCGCTGGCCATCACGGGCCCCGCATTCGGGCTGCCCCAGTTGGGGGCCTGGCTACGCCAGCAGTGCCAGGCGCGCTGCTTGTCGGCCATGGTCTTGCCCAGCAAGACATAGGACAGGGCCGTCAGGCGCGCCGGCAGATAATTGAGGATGTCGTCGATGCGCGCGGTGCAGCAGCCGAACCAGTCGTAGCGCTCGTTGCGGTAGCCCCACATGGCGTCCAGCGTATTGGCCAGCCGGAACAGCACGGCGCCGGGGCCGCCCGCCACGGCAAACCAGAATAGGGTGCCGAAGACGGCGTCGTTGCCGTTTTCCAGCAAGGATTCTGTGCTGGCCTTGGCCAGGCTGGCCGCGTCGGCATTGGCCGTGTCGCGGCTGACGATGCGCGCCGTCAGCAGGCGCGCGTTGTCCAGGTCATCGATGGCCAGGGCGTCGGCGATGGGCTGGTTGTGGTCGCGCAGGCTGCGCAGGCCGAGGCACAGGTACAGCAGGAAAACGTGGAGGGCGGTGCCCGCCAGGCCGCACAGCCAGTAGGCGGCATAGCTGATGGGCAGCACGGCCAGCGACCAGGCCAGCGCGCCCCTTGGAAAACGTCCGCGGCCCCGGTTCAGCAGGCGTTCCAGCGCGCTGGCGAGGCGGCCGAAGCCCACCAGCGGATGCCAGCGGCGCGTCTCTCCCAGCAGCAGGTCGAGCAGCACGCCGGCCGTCATCAGGCCCGCCAGCATGGGCAGCGACAAGCCGCTCAGCATGGGCCGCCTTTCAGGTGCAGGGGCAGGCCGGCGGCGACCAACACGGCCCTGTCGCAGGCGGCCGCCACGGCCTGGTTCAGGCGGCCCGCTTCATCGGTGAAGCAGCGCGAGATGGCGCCATACGGCACGATGCCCATGCCCACTTCATTCGATACCAGGACAAGGTCGCAGCCGCTTTCCTCGATTTCAGCCAGCGCATACAGCAGATGCGCGCGCTCGCTGTGGAACAGCTCGGGCAGGGCGATGTCGCCCACGTCCGGATAGGTCTCGCCGGTGGAAAACATCAGATTCGTCAGCCACAGGGTCAGGCAGTCGACCAGCAGCAGGCGGCCCGGGCGCGCCTGTTGCAGGATGGCGTCGCCCAGGCGCAGCGGCTCTTCCACGGTGGTCCACCCGGCCGGGCGCTGTACCCGGTGATGCGCGATGCGCGTGGCCATCTCGCCGTCGCCGGCCTGCGCGGTGGCGATGTAGACGACTTCCTTGCCGGACGCCCGGGCCAGTTGTTCGGCGTAGGCGCTCTTGCCGGATCGGGCGCCGCCAAAGACCAGGGTGCGCGTCATGGCGCTGTTACCACTCGGTGCCGAGTTGCGCGCCGATGCCGGCCGCATACGCATGCTTGACGACGGCCATTTCCGTGACGGTGTCGGCGATGGCGATCAGTTCGTCCGGCGCGCCGCGGCCCGTAATGACCACGTGCTGCATGGCCGGGCGTTCCAGCAGGTCGGCGATGACCTTGTGCACGTCGAGGTATTTGTACTTGAGGGCGATATTGAGTTCGTCGAACAGTACCAGGCCGTAGCTGGGGTCGGCCAGGAAGGTCTTCGCCTGTTCCCATGCCAGTTCGGCCTTTTCGATGTCGCGTTCGCGGTTCTGCGTTTCCCAGGTATAGCCTTCGCCCATCGCATGAAAACTGATTTCGTCGGGGAAGCGGCGCAGGAATTTTTCTTCGCCCGTCGACATGGCGCCCTTGATGAACTGCACCACGCCCACTTTCATGCCGTGGCCCATGGCGCGGATGGCCATGCCGAAGCCGCTCGAACTCTTGCCCTTGCCATTGCCCGTGTTGACGATGATGATGCCGATTTCCTTGTCGGCCTTGGCGATGGCCGCATCGATGATGGCTTTCTTGCGCTCCATGCGCACGCGGTGGCGTTCGTTGATGGCGGCGGTGTCCGCGTCGATGTTCTTGTTGTCGCTCATGTCAGTCCTCTTTCGGTATGAATATCTTGCGTTTGCCGTGATCGATGATCTCGATAGGGTGGCCCAGGTAGTCGCCCAGGGTGGATGCCTGCATCACCTCTGCCACGGGACCGGCCAGCCAGCCGCCGTCGCCCATCAACAGCAGCGCGTGGGTCGAGACGCTGTGCGCCAGGTTCAGGTCATGCCCCACCATGACCACGGTTTTCTGCTGCTCGCGGCACAATTTCGATAGCAGGCCCATGACGCTGACCTGGTGCGCCAGGTCCAGCGCATTGGCCGGCTCGTCCAGCAGCAGCAAGGGCGTGTCCTGCGCCAGCATGGCGGCGATGGCCACGCGCTGGCGCTCGCCGCCGGACAGGCTGCGCACGTCGCGCTCGGCCAGGTGCTCCACTTCCATCGACGCCAGCGCCGCCAGGGCGATGCGCTGGTCGTCGCTGCCTTCCCAGTAATGGTTGTCGTGATATGGGTGGCGCGCCGACAGCACGGTTTCGATGACGCGGTACGAAAACGCGTCATGCCGCGCCTGCGCCAGGAACGCGCGCTCGCGGGCCAGTTCTTCCAGCGGCCAGTCGACCAGGGCGCGGCCCTGTATCGTCACGTGGCCCGCATCCGGTTCGCGCAAGCCGGCCAGTGCGCGCAGCAGGGTGCTTTTTCCAGCGCCATTGCGGCCGATCACGCTCCAGCATTCGCCATCCCTGATTTGCCAGGTGAGGTTTTCCACGAGGGAGCGCGGGCCTGCTTTCAGGCCCAGTTGGTAGGTGCGTATCATGCTTGTTTCATCTCCTGCGCAATCGATGGAGCTGGTACAGGAAGACGGGCGCGCCTATCATCGCCGTGACGACGCCGACGGGCAACTGCAACGGCGCCAGCACGGTGCGCGCCAAAGTATCGGCCAGCACGAGGAAGGTGCCGCCGGCCAGTGCGGCGGCCGGTATCAGCAGGCGATGATCGGGGCCGCAGGCAAAGCGCAGCGCATGCGGCACTATCAGGCCCACGAAACCCACGCTGCCGGCGCTGGTGACGGCGCTGGCCGTGAGCAGGCCGGAACAGAAGAACAGGCCTTTGCGCAGGGCGCCCACGCGTACGCCCAGGGTGCTGGCCGCTTCCGCGTGCAGCGCCATGATGTTCAGCGAACGCGCGCAGCGCAAGGCGAAGACCAGGGCGCCGGCCAGCACAAGCCAGGGCATTAGCCGCGAGGGCGCACCGGACAGGTCGCCGATCATCCAGAACACCATGCTGCGCAAGCGGCTTTCCGGGGCGATGGACAGCATCAGGGTGACGATGGCCATGCAGGCCGACGCCAGGATCACGCCCGTCAGCAGTAATAAAGAAGCGCCGCCTTCGGCCGCCGTGCCGCCGCGCAGGTCGCGGCGGGCAAAGAAATACAGCAGCATGGACACGCCGACGGCGCCGGCAAAGGCCGCCGCGTCGACCACCCACAGCGCGCACATGAACAGCAGCGCGGCCAGCGCGCCGACGGAGGCGCCGGCGGAAATGCCCAGCACATAGGGGTCGGCCAGGGGATTGCGCAGCAGCGCCTGCATCATCAGGCCGGCCAGCGACAGTGCCGCGCCGGTGACAAAGGCGGTCAGCGCGCGGCCCAGGCGCAGGTCGAGCAGGGTGGCGGCGAGAGTATCGGTCTTTCCCTGCACGACATGGAACAGGGCGGAGGGCAGGTCGGCGAGCGGAATCGCGATCGAACCGATCATGCCGGAGAAAATCAGGCTGGCAACCGCGCACACGACCAGCACCGTGAGGATGACGGTGGCGCGGTGGCGCATATTGCGGAAAAATGGGTGCATGTACTGCCTTAGGTGAAACGGGAGCGGTGCAAGTGGCTGCGGACTTCCTCGGATGCGTTGGTGGGGCGTATACGAAAAATGGCCCGCATGCGATTGCGCGTACGGGCCATTGTAATCAACTCCTGGCCGCTTTAGAAATCGTAGCGTGCCGACAGTTTCATCTGGCGGCCATTGCTAGGATAGATGCCGCCTTTGCAGCTGAAGGCGTTGGTGAAGTACTGCTTGTCCGTCAGGTTCAAGGCATTGACGGCCACTTCCCAGGCGCCGAACTTGCGAGCATAGCGGGCGTCGAAGGTGGTGAACGACGGGATCTTGGCAGAGCAGGTATTGGCAAAATCGCTGCCATAGCGCTGGCTGTCCACCCATTGCGCGCCGAAGTCGGCGCTCTGGCCATCCTTTGGTACCCACGACAGGCGGGCCGACAGGGTGTTTTTCGGGATCAGGGTCAGTTCCTTGCCCGAATTGACGCCTTCGGTGAAGGTGGCCTTCACGTGCTGGTAGTGGCCGCTGATGCGCCAGTCAGCTGCGATATTCGTGCGTGCATCGAGTTCGAAGCCCTGGTGTTTGGTCGGGTCCAGGTTGGTGTTGGCACCCCAGCCGGACGCGCCTGCCGTCGGGTCATAGTAGATCTCGTTGGTCAGCTTGTGGCGGAAGACGCGTGCGTCGACCTTGACGATGCTGTTGTCGTAGGTCGCGCCCAATTCCAGGTCGTGCGAGGTCTGGCCTTGCAAGGGCTTGTTGGCAACCGGTGTCGAACCGTTTTCATCGGCGGTAGCCACGCGATAGCTCTGGCCGGCCTTCGCGTACAGATTTACTTGGGGCACGACATCGAAGCTGCCTTGCACGTCCCAGGCATTGAAGTTCTGCTTGATGTTGTAGGCCGTCGTGGGGTATCCGATAGGGTCGTTGAAGTCCTTGTCGAAGGTTTCATGGCGTACACCTGCGGCGATACGGAAATTTTGCGGGCTGGCGAATTTCAGTTCGTCGCGCACATAGAATGCCTGTGATTTTTGTTTGGCCTTGGCCTGGGAGTACGAAGCATCGACTGCAATATCCCACTTGATGAAGTCGGCGCCGGCGACGATCTCATTGAGCATGCCGTCGAACTGGCCCAGGTGGCGCAGTCGTGGCGAGAACTGGTTTTGTTTGGCTTTGCGCTGTGATGGGTCGCCGGAGTAGGTTGACTTTGCCGTCTTTTCGCGGTGCGACAGTTCGGCTGCCAGGTCTACGGCACCCAGGCGGCCTTCGGCGAAGGCGGTATAGCGGTCGCTGTCGACCGAGCCGAAATCTTTCAATGTTTTCGCCTGGCGTGGGTTGGCTTCAAACTGGGCCAATGTGATCGAACCAGGGAAACGGCTGTCCTGGCGCGTGCTGTCGATACGCACGCCGGCGCGGACATCCTTGCCCTGCCATTGCGCGCCGCCGCCGAAGCTGGTCTGCTTGTATTCGTTATTGTCGCGATAGTTGTCGGTTTCCTGCTTGCCGACAGCGGCGTCGAGGGTGACATTATTCCAGGTCTGGGCTACGGAGCCGCGCACTTCGCGCTGGCCCAGCTGGCCGACTTCGGCAAAGACGGTACCGCGGCCAGCCTGCTTGCCTGGACGCTTGGTGACGATGTTGATCACGCCGCCCGTGGCGCCGTCGCCGTACAGGACGCTGCTGCCGCCGCGCGTGATTTCAATGCGTTCGACGCTGTCGATGGGGATGCTGGCCAGGACGGGATCGGTCAGTTCATTTTCCGACAGGCGCACGCCGTCGAGGACCACGACCGTGTTCTGGCTGGCGGTAGCGCCGAAGCCGCGCAGATCGAGGGTGAAGTCAGGGCTGCCGGTGAGGCTTTGACGGCCATAGACGCCGCCGATCTTGCGGATGGCCTGGTTCACATCGCTGATGCCTGCGCGGCGGATTTCATCGGCCGTGATGACGGTGGCGCCGATCGGTTGCAATGCCGGGTCGCTGTTGAAGCGGGAGCCGGTGACGACGATCTGGTCCAGCGTGTTGTTCGCGGTTTGCGCGAATGCGGGGGCGGCGGCGATGAAGCACAGGGAGATGGCGGAAACCAGGGCGCGCGGCGCCATTGCCGGCGCGCGGCGGTGTAATACGGGAGCAGTCATGATATCGTTTTCTTCGGAAAAAGCACCCGGCTCGCGTCCCCGCAAGCCAGATTCAACGGAAGGCGCGGCGCCCGGCAAGGCCCGCACTTCCACCTGTCCTGGCCGGTATCCGGGCTGGCAAGTACGGCGATCCCACCTTCCCATGCTCGATGATTGCAAGCACAGTGGTTGTCAGAGATCGCTTGTCGCCCGCTTCCTGTGGGGAGGGGCGACACTTGCTTACCGTTGCGGGGGCAGCACACGCTCGCCGCGATCGCGGCATCGTGTTTCCCGTTTAACTGCGCTCATGGACATGAACGCGGGCACCAAAACCCCGCCATTATACGTGCAGCAGGCATGGACTGACATGGTCGGCTGGACAATTCAATATCAGAAATTGACGACGACAGTCGCACCGTAGGCGATTTTATGGGCGGAATTGGCGGCCAGCAGGGCGGTTTCCTCCAATGGCAGCCCCGCCTGCAATGCGCAGAGCAGGCGGATGGTGCCCGCATGGCAGATGATGATGGCCGTTTCGTGTTGTTCGCGCAACAAATCGCCCAGAAACGCATCGACGCGGGCGGCCATCGCCAGCACATTTTCACCGCCGCCGGGGCGGTAGTGGGCCAGGCCGGCCGCCCAGGCATCGATGTCTTCACGTGCAATCGCGTGCCAGGGTTGCATTTCCCAAGTGCCGAAGTCCATTTCGGCCAGCCGCGCGTCGAAACGCAGGGCGCTCGCGGGCAAGTCCTGCGCCAGGGCCGTCGCCAGTTCGGCGCAGCGGCGCAGGGGGCTGGCATACAGGGGCACATGCGGCGGCAGGGTCGTCTGCAGGCTGGCGCGCACGGTGGTCATTTCGTTCTGGGCCACCGCCACGTCGCTGCGGCCATAGCAGGTGCCGCTGCTCACTTTGGGGGCCGGGTGGCGGACGAGGATCAGGCGCATGCTGGCTTAATAGAAGCGCACGGGAGGCTGGAAGCTGGAGAGGATGGCCAGGTAGATCGCCACTTCTGCCACTTGCTGCACGGCGCCCAGGCAGTCGCCCGTATAGCCTTGCAGACGGCGCTGGCATTTGCGGCCCAGCCAGAATGCGCAGGCGGCGGCCGCCACGATGGCAAAGGCCAGCGCACCCCAGTCGAGTATTCCCAGCACGCCGCAGGCGACGGCGGGCAGCAGGCCGCAGACGGTGGCGATGATGAATTCACCCGTGCGCATTTCCTGCGCCATGGGTTTGGACTTGCCTTCGTCGCGCGCGTAATCCATGAACCGGATCAGCGAGACGGCGGCCAGGCGCGAGAGCGGATGGGCGATGCACAGTGTCGCAACGATGACGGCGGGCGGCAGCGAGGCGAGTGCCGCGCATTTGATGGCCAGCAGGCAGACGATGCCGATGGCGCCATAGGCGCCGATGCGCGAATCCTTCATGATCTCGAGCACACGCTCGCGCGTCAAGCCGCCGCCGAAGCCGTCGCACATGTCGGCGAAACCATCTTCATGGAAGGCGCCCGTCAGGTAAATGCCGGCAGCGACGGCCAGCAGTACGGCTACTGGTGACGGCAGCAGCCAGCTGGCCAGCACATACACGGCGCCGCAGATGGCCGCCACCACCACGCCCACCAAGGGAAAGTAGCGCGAGGCATGCTGCAGCCAGGCTGGTTCGAACCCCACCCAGCGGGGGATGGGCAGGCGCGTGAAAAATTGCAACGCGATGAAAAAGAGACGGCACTGGTGGATTGCTGCGGCAAGGGGATTAGCCATGGTCTTAGTCTGGCGTGGACTTTTCGCTGACCTGGGCCGAGGCGAAAGTGGCCATCTCGCGCATGAAATTGACGGCCGCGTGCAGCAGTGGCAAGGCCAGCGCGGAACCCGTGCCCTCACCGAGGCGCAGGTCCAGTTGCAGCAGCGGCCGCGCATCCAGGCTGGCCAGCAGCTGGCGGTGGCCGTTTTCATCGGAGCAGTGCGAAAACACGCAGTAGTCGAGGATGGCCGGCTGCAAACGGGCCGCCACCAGCAGGGCGCTGCTGACGATGAAGCCATCGATCAGCAGGACCATGCGTCGTTCGGCTGCTTTGAGCATGGCGCCGGCCATCATGGCGATTTCGAAACCGCCAAAGGTGGCCAGCACATCGAGCGGCTCATTGGCTGCCGCATGATGGGCGACAGCTGCTTCGATCACCTGCTGTTTATGTCGTATGCCGTCTTTCGAGAGGCCCGTGCCGGCACCGGCGCAATCGGCGACGGGCGTACCGGTCAGCTTGTGCATCAGTGCGGCGGCGGCCGTGGTATTGCCGATGCCCATTTCGCCAAAGCCCAGCACGTTGCCGTCCAAGGTGGCGGCCAGATCCATCCCGGCTTGCATGGCGGCCAGGCATTGCTCCTTGCTCATGGCAGGTTCCGTGGCGAAGTTGCGTGTGCCAGGGCCTTGCTTGCGGTCAAGCAAGCCCTCGCGCGCACCGAAATCGTGGTTCACACCTGCGTCTGCTATATAGAGGGCGCAATCGGCCTGGCGGGCGAAGACATTGATGGCGGCGCCGTTGCCCAGGAAGTTTTCCACCATTTGCCAGGTCACGCTTTGTGGATAGGCGGAAATGCCTTCAGCGACGATGCCATGGTCGGCTGCGAAAACGATGATGGCCGGCTGGTCCAGCGCCAGTTGCGTGCTTTGCTGGATCAGGCCGATCTGGCGGGCCAGGGTTTCCAGCATGCCGAGGCTGCCCAATGGCTTGGTCTTGCTATTGATGGCATGTTCGAGTGCGCTGGCCAGGGCGGGATTGGCGGTGGGAGAGATGTGTGGGATAGGCATGGGAATCTATGTAGATGAGGCAGGGTGTGGTCGGCGCTACGATATCACACAGCAATATTTGCCCAACTGCAAAATAGCGCTTGCGGGGTGTGAGCAGCTTTGCTATAGTTCGCCTCCCCAATGAGACGCAGTCAAATGCGGCACTTGAGGATCACCGGAAACGGCGATGCAGTAAAAAGAAGGTGTTGACGATTGTGCTGAAATGCTTCATACTCTTCCTTCTTCGCAGCTGACAAACACAACGCTTTGTCAATAGCGCGAAAGCAGTAACCGAATACAGTTCTTTAACAATTAACAGTCGATAAGTGTGGGCATTTGATGTCAGTGCAGCGTCGATCTTCGGATTGGCGTAATACTTAAAATATCAAATGTTCACAAGAAATAATGAAATAGGATACTTCTTCGGAAGTAGCCTGTCAGTTTTTTGAGTGAGCAAATCTTTTGCAATGCAAAAGATTTGGATGGTAGCGATACTATCCGACCTGTCAGAAATGACATTAAACAGAGATTAAACTGAAGAGTTTGATCCTGGCTCAGATTGAACGCTGGCGGCATGCCTTACACATGCAAGTCGAACGGCAGCACGGAGCTTGCTCTGGTGGCGAGTGGCGAACGGGTGAGTA
>NZ_JAZARD010000007.1:0-236935 GCF_036231885.1 Janthinobacterium sp. P210006
TGAAACAACTTTGCGCCGATGATAGTGCTGCAACCAGTGTGAAAGTAGGTTATCGTCAGGCTTGTTATTCGCAGTAGAGAAAAACCCCGTCAGCAATGGCGGGGTTTTTTTTCGTCTGGCGCTGGCATATCCAATATATCAAATTCAACAACCTCAAGGCACCGCTGCGCGATGCCTTGCAGCGACGGCCAGGCCGGCACCTGGCCATTCTCTTTCTTCCCTTGATGCTTCCCTGCCGCAGGCTGACGCACGGCCGGTGCGCTGTGCATAAAATGCAACAACATTCCATATTTGCATAAGCGCTTATATAAATGCTGCTAATATCGCTACAGGAAACAAGGATGTGGAAGGCCATGGCATCGAACAGCGCTCCATTGGCAAGTGCTTCCATGATGCAGGCAAGCCGTAAAAGTAACTCCCTGAACACTCTTTGAGGAAAGTGACGATGGAAAATACCCTGGGCATGGCAACAAAGAAATCCCTGCTGGCGCGCCTGCTGGCCTATCCCCTCGTGCAAATTGTGCTGGGCATGGTGCTGACCTTTGCCGCGGTGCCGCTGACGATGATCATCGCCTCCCGACTGGTGGACAAGTCCTACCGCATCCTCTGGCCGCAGTTGCTGGCGGCCGTACTGGTGTGGTTCGGCTACCGCTTCCATGTCCGCCGCATCGAAAAACGCCAGCCGACTGAACTGGCAATGCCGGGCATGGCGCGTGAACTGGGGCGCGGACTGCTGCTGGGCGCCGGACTGGTGCTCCTGACCTTTGCCGTATTGGCGGTGCTGGGCGTGTATCAGTTTAGCGGCGTCAACGCGCTGAACGTGTTGCTGCTGCTTCCGCTGGCTGAATTGCTGTTGGTAGGTATGGCGGAAGAGATGATGTTCCGTGGCGTCGTTTTTGGCGTGACCGAGCGTGCGCTGGGCAGCAAGGCCGCCATCGTGATTTCAGCACTGGTGTTCAGCCTGGCCCACTTGCCCAATGCCGGCTTTTCCTTGCTGGCGATCGCCGGCCTTGTCACGTATGGCGTACTGCAGGCGGCGCTGTACCTGCAGACGCGCCGTTTGTGGATCTGCATAGGCACGCATGTCGGCTGGAACTACTGCGTCGGCCAGGTATTCTCGTCGATTGTATCCGGCCATGCGGATACCGGCGGCTTGCTGCGTGGCGAGCTGGCAGGCAATCCCATGCTGACGGGCGGCGCATTCGGCGTGGAAGCTTCGCTGGTGACGGTGCTGCTGCTTGGCGCCGCCGCCGCGTACGTGCTGCGCCTGGCGTTTGCCAGCGCACCACGCACAGCGCGCAACTAGGCCGCTGCACCGCTTTTATTGTCCGGCGACTACCGGCGTGGCGCCGCTCCTGGCGACCCACTCGATCAGCGCATCGACGGCCGCGCGGCCATTGCCGTTGCCCACCAGATCGCTATTGATCATGGCGACCACCACGCACTGCTGGTTGTTGGCGTCGGGCACATAGCCGGCGATGGCCACCACATTCTTCAAGGTGCCCGTCTTGACGCGTGCCCGTGCGGCTGCCGGCGTGTTCAACAGGCGCTTGCGCATGGTGCCGTCCAGCGCCACGATGGGCAGGCTGGACTGGAACTCGGGCGCCCACGGACTTTGCTGCATTGCTTGCAGCACGCCAGCCAGTTGCGCCGGCGCAATGCGTCCCGTGCGGGACAGGCCGGAGCCGTTGTCGACCAGCATGCCCTGCGTGTCGATATGGTGCCGCTGGAACCATTCCTGGATGACCAGCCGCGCCCGGTTAGCCGTGTCTTCGGGCGCCGCCATGGCGACGGGGCGGCTGCCCAGCCAGCCATCGCTCTGCAAACTGCCCAGGCTCAGGAACAGGGTGCGGGCCAGGGTGTTGTCGGACGTCTTGTTGATATCGCGCAGCACTTCCGGCAAGGCGCGCGCCACGTGGTCGGCCAGCATGCGCGTGCCGACGGGTTCGGCCGTGGGCGGCAAGCCTGTTGCGGGTGCTTCGCGCACGCTGCCCGTGATCGTGCCGCCCAGGCGTTTCCAGGTAGCGCGGAATAGCCGGTCCGCATAATCGTTGCGATCGAGCACATTGATGCTGGTGGTCTTGCTGCAGTTTTGCGGGAAAGTACCGTGCAGTATCACCTGCAGATTGCCGTTCGCATCGCGCCGGTACTCGGGCGGACGCCAGCCATCTTCCCACTTGGCGCAGCTGCCTTTGACCAGCTTCATGTCGCTGCTGATGCCGACATTCTCGAGCGGCGGCTGCATCTGGAAACTCAATTGCCGGTCCGTCGCGCTGATGCTGATATCGATCAGATTGGTGTTCAGCAATAAGGCGTCGGGAATGACGTTGTAGCGGAACTCGGCCGACTCATCGAAAGGGGCGGCACCGATATCGGGCCGGGCCGGCTGGAACAGCTGGCGGTCGAGGATCAGGTCGCCCTTGATCTTGACGATGCCCTGGGTGCGCAGGGTTTGCAGCATGTGCGCGAGCACATCCGCATTGAAATCCGTATCGGCGCCGCCGCGCAGGATCAGGTCGCCCTTCAGCACGCCATTGATGACGTCGGCACTGGTGCGCAACTCCGTGCGGCCGCGGAAGATGGGACCCAGTTGCTCCAGGCCCACGGCCGTCGTCACCAGCTTCATGGTGGACGCGGGCTGCATGCTGCGGTCGGCGCCATGCGACAGCACGGTGGTGTTGCCGCGCAAGACGATGGCGCCCATGGCGTCTTCCGGGATATTCGCGCTGCGCAGCAGCAGGCTGACGGATTCGGGCAATTGTGCCTGTGCATTAGACAGGCCGATGCCGGCCAGCAAGGCAGCGATGAGGATGGGACGGAACATGGCTCTCCTTAGTGGAAAAAGACGTAGGCGACAAAGACGGCCGTGATCACGCCAGCCAGATCGGCGATCAGGCCGGCCGTGATCGCATAGCGCGTCTTGCGGATGCCCACGGAGCCGAAATACAGGGCCACGATATAAAAGGTGGTGTCGGCCGAGCCCTGGAACACGCAGGCCAGGCGGCCGACAAACGAGTCGACGCCGTAGGTATTCATGGCATCGATCATCATGGCTTTCGAGCCGGAGCCGCTGAGCGGCTTCATCATGGCCGTCGGCAGGGCGGGCACGAAGTCCGTATTGATGCCCAGGTTGGCGAAGAACCAGTTCATGCCGCTCATCAGGAAATTGAACACGCCCGCGTTGCGGATCACGCTGATGGCCACCAGCATGCCGACCAGGTAGGGAATCACGGTGATCGAGGTCTGGATGCCGCCCTTCGCGCCTTCGATAAACGCGTCATACACGTTCACCTTCTTGCGCAGGGCGCCGATGATGAAGATGGCGATGACGCTGATCAACACCAGGTTGCTGACCACCTTCGAGACCAGCTCGATTTCCTGTTTCGTCAGGTATTGCGTGAAGTACCAGATCATGGCCACGATGGCGCTCGTCATGCCGCCCATCCAGCCCAGCACGACCCTGTTGAGCAGGTTGATGCGCTGCTTGATGGAGACGGTGATGATGCCGACCATGGTGGCCACATAGGTGGCGATCATGCAGGGGATAAAGATGTCGGACGGATCTGCCGCGCCGAGGATGGAGCGCTGCGCCATGATGGCCAGCGGAATCAGGGTCAGGCCCGAGGTGTGCAGCACCAGGAACATGATTTGCGCATTCGTCGCCTCTTCCTTGTTCGGATTCAAGGTCTGCAGGCTTTCCATGGCCTTCAAGCCGAAGGGCGTGGCCGCGTTGTCCAGGCCCAGCAGGTTGGCCGAGAAATTCATCACCATGTGGCCCGTGGCCGGATGGTCCTTGGGAATTTCCGGGAAGATACGCGAAAAGAAGGGCGCGATCACTTTTGCCAGCCAGCCGACGATGCCTGCCTTTTCGCCGATGTTCATGATCCCCAGCCACAAGGTCATCACGCCGGCCAGCGGCAGGGCGATATCCATCACGCCCATGCGCGCCGTCTCGAACGTGCCATCGATGATGCGCTTGAAGATATCGGTATCGCCGAGAAACAGCCATTGCAGCACTGCGGCCAGGAAGCCAACGAGGAAAAAGCCGGACCAGATGTAATTAAGTGCCATATGCGATCAGTTCTGTGTGTCGGGAGTGAAAAATGTCTGCAAACAAAGTATAGGGGCAGCCCGATACGAGTTGATGAAAGAATGCAGCAATCGCATGCCAAAAAGTTATAAGCTGGCAGCCTGTTTTCATTGGCGTCCCGCACTTTGCCCGCGTAGTGTGGGGGATGCCTGTCGCTTATCGCTGTTCGTTACCCTTGTCTGCACTGGATCACTGATGATGTTTTTACGCAAAACCGCCTGCGCCGCCGGCCTGGCCCTGTTGACGCTCTGCATTGCGCCCGCGTATGCCGCCGCCGATGCCCGCGCGAACAAGACCCTGCACTTGTTTTTGAGCACCAGCGAGACGGGCCTGGACCCGGCCGTGGCGTCGGACCTGGCCAGCCTGAATTTGATGGAAAACATCTTCGACCCGCTGCTGCGCTATGACTACCTGGCGCGCCCCGTGCAGTTGCAAGGCAATACGGCGCGCGGCTTGCCGAGCGTGGAAGATGGCGGGCGCACGTACACCTTTCACTTGCAGCCCGGCATCTTCTTCACGCCCGATCCCGCCTTCAAGGGCCAGCCGCGCGAAGTGACGGCGCAGGATTATGTGTACAGCCTGACGCGCCTGTATGACCCGGCCCTGAAGTCGCCGTGGTTGTTCTTGCTGGAAGATAAGTTGGTGGGCGACGCGGCCCTGAAAACCAGATTCAGCTACGACACGCCCATCGCCGGCTTGCAGGCGCTGGACAAATACACCCTGCGCATCCGCCTGAACGGCGTCGACCCGAACTTCCTGTTTTACCTGGCCATGCCGGCGACAGCTGTGATGGCGCGCGAAGTGGCCGAAGCGTATGCAGCGCCAGGGCAGATCGGCAACCACCCCGTGGGCACGGGGCCGTTCCTCGTGAAGGAATGGAAACGCAGCGACAAGATCGTGCTGCAGGCCAACCCCACTTTCCGTGCCACCGTATTCCATACGGATGCCAAGGCGCTGGCCGCCTTGCCGCCCGACGCGCGCGCCATTGCCGGCGCGCTGGAGGGCCAGCGCTTGCCGCTGGTCGAGCGCATCGAGGTGCGCATCGTCGAGGAATATCAATCGCGCATGCTGGGTTTTCTGAAAGGCGAATTCGATTACCTGGAGCAAGTGCCGGAATCGATGACGGACATGGTGCTGGAAAACGGCGCGCTGAAACCGGCATTGGCGGCCAAGGGTCTGCAGCTGACGCGCTTTCCCGTGCTGCAGACGTATTACATGTGGATGAACATGGACGACCCCGTGCTGGGGGGCACGACCAAGGACAAGCTGGCCCTGCGGCGCGCCATCGCCCTCAGCTACAACAGCCGCGAAGACATCGCACTGCTGAAGAAAGGCCTGGCCTTGCCGGCCCAGTCGCCGCTGCCGCCCAATGTGCTCGGTTACGACAAGAATTACCGCAGCCCCGTCGGCTACGATCCCGTGCTGGCGCGCGCGCTGCTGGACCGCTTCGGCTACAAGGTGGGCGCCGACGGTTTCCGCACGCAGCCGGACGGCACGCCCCTGATCCTGACCATGCACACGGAGCCGAGCACGGTGGGGCGGCTGCGCGACGAATTGTGGCGCCGCAACCTGAATGCCATCGGCCTGCGCGTGGAGTTCAAGAGCGACAAGAAGACGGAGATCATCAAGGCTTCGCGCCTGGGCAAGGTGCAGATGTTCGAGACCAACTGGATCGCCGACTTCCCCGATGGCGATAACTTTATGCAATTGTTGTATGGTGGCAACGTTGGCCGCGCCAACTATGCCCGCTTCAACTTGCCCGATTACAATAAACGCTATGAGGAGGCGCGCCTGCTATCCGATACGCCGCGCCGACGCAGTCTGTACTTCGACCTGTTTCAGCTGATCCACGCCTACACGCCGTGGGTGCTGCTGACGCATCCCATCTCTGCCGACCTGCAGCAACCGTGGCTAAAAAACTACAGGCGCCACCCCGTGGAATTCACGTCCTGGCGCTACCTGGACGTGGATAAAGCCAGGGGCAGCCCCGCAGGCAAGTGACCATATCGCTGAAAAGGGCATTCATTCCAAAAAGTTATGGTTAGGAAAGCATTTTTCATTGGCTGGCCGCGGATGCATCGCGCTACTCTGAAAATGAAAACAAATAAAGTCATGCGCAAATGTCATAAAAAAATGTACTGCGAGACAGACAACTGCGACGTGAAAAAACAGCCTGACTTGATAACTCAAGTTTCGATTGCCCAACAAGGAGAAGACCTGTGAAATTGAAGAAGCTAGCGCAGTTGGTGGCATTGATGGGGGTGGTGGGGCCGGTAATGGCACAGGACGCGGCGGCGCCAGCGATGCAACGGGTCGAAGTGACGGGCAGCAGCATCAAGCGCGTGGCCAAGGAAGGCGCGCTGCCGGTGCAAGTCATCTCGTTTGACCAGATCGAAAAGCAGGGTATCACGACGACCGAGCAACTGGTGCGCACCTTGTCGGCGAATGGCACGGGCGCCGATAACATGACTTCGGGCAACAACGTGTTTGGCGCCGATGCCGACCGTGTCAGCGGCGGCGCTTCGTTTGCCTCGCTGCGGGGCCTGGGACCGTCGAGTACCCTGGTGCTGTTGAACGGCCGCCGCATCGCCACGCATGGTGCCAGCGGCAAGTCGGTCGACCTGAACTCGATTCCGCTGGGCGCGATTTCACGCGTGGAAATCCTCAAGGATGGCGCTTCGGCCATCTACGGCACGGACGCCATCGGCGGCGTGATCAATTTCATTCTGAAAACCAATTACAGCGGCGTGGAAGCGTCCGTTTCCACCAACGATACGCAGGCAGGCGGCGGCGCCACGCGCCGCGCCTCGCTGCTGGCCGGCACGGGTTCGCTGGAATCGGACCGCTACAACATCATGGCCAGCCTGACCGTCGACAAGGCGCAGCAGCTCAATGGCAGCGACCGCTCCTTCGTTAACGGCTTCCAGCCGGGCCGCGGCCTGTCGCCCGATACCACGGGCACGCCGTTTGCCAACCAGATGGCCGGTACCGGCACGGCGCTGGGCACCTCGTTCCAGTTGCCTGGCGATGCGAATAAATACCTGCAAGCCAATCCCCTGAGCTTCCAGGGCAAGTGCGATACGCTACCTGGCATGTCGCAATACCAGACGGAACTGTGGAAAGACGTGACTTCGCCGCTGCGCACCAGGTATTCGTGCGCCTACGACTATGGCGCCGACTATGTGCTGCAATTCCCTGTCGAACGGGCCAACCTGTTGTCGCGCGGCACCTTCCAGCTGGCGCCCGACCACCGCATGTTTGTCGAAGTGCTCGGTTCGCGCACCAAGGCCACGGCCATCTTGACGCCGATGCAGGTGCAGGCGACGATCGCCAACAAGGCCGTGTATCCGGTCGGCGGCGCGTATTACCAGGATCTGTCGGCGTATATCCCCACGTTCGACAACACCAAGCCGATTTCCTACAAGTGGCGCGCCAATGACGTGGGCAACCGCACGCAGGAAAACACGACCGACAATGCCCGCGTGCTGGTGGGCTTCGAGGGGAACTTCGGCAAGTGGGATTACAAGGCCGGCATTTCGCGCGCCGAAAGCAGCACCAAGACCAAGCTGACGGATGGCTATTCCTACACGGACAAGCTGTACGCGGCATTGGCCACCGGCATCATCAATCCATGGGTGGGCGCCGGCCAGAGCCAGACGGAAGCGGCCAAGCAATTGATCGAATCGACCAAGTTCCGTGGCGACTTCCAGCACGGCAAGACGACCCTGACGCAGATCGACGGTTCCGTTTCGGGCGAACTGTTCCAGCTGCCGGCCGGGGCGCTGGCGATGGCGGCCGGTTTTGACTTGCGCCGCGAAGGGTACAGCTTCGGGCAAGACGTCGACGCCACGCAGATCCTGCTGGCGCCAGGCAATGCCGCATTGAAGGATGCCAGCCGTACCGTCAAGGCCGTGTATGCGGAGTTGCTGGTGCCGGTCACGAAAGACCTGGAAATGCAGCTGGCCATCCGCCGCGACGATTACAGCCTGGTGGGCGCGACGACGAATCCGAAAGTGGCCTTCCGCTACCAGCCGGCCGACTTCCTGCTGTTCCGTGGTTCGGCCAGCAAGGGTTTCCTCGCGCCAAGCTTCCAGCAGCTGTATTCCGGTTCGCTGAGCCAGGAATTGCCGAACGGCGTGATCGACCAGGAAGGCTGCGCCAAGCATCCGGGCGTGCCCGAGTATTGCGCCATCGATCGCCTCAACTACAAGACGGGCGGCAACACGAACCTGAAGCCGGAAACGTCGAAACAGGGCAGCGTCGGTTTTGTCATCGAACCGGTGAAGGGCTATTCCGCCTCGTTCGACTACTGGGCCATCAATACCAAGGACCGCATCCTGAACCGCACGCCGCAAATCGTGCTGGCCAACTACCAGGCGCTGAACCAGTACATCCACCGCAATCCGGATGGCACCATCGAGTATGTGCAGGCGGGCTGGATCAATGCGGCAGGCAGCCGCGTGCGTGGTCTCGACGTGGGCTTGCGTGGCGAAGGCAAGGTGCAGGACGCGAAATGGACGGCGACCCTGGATGGCACGTATATGGATAGCTTCAAGTTTGCGGAGTATCAAGGCCAGGAATACCAGGAGCTGGTCGGCAAGTTCTATACGCGCGATCTGTACCTGCGCTGGAAACACAATGCCAGCTTCGGCGTGTCGCGCGGCGATTGGAGCGGCTTGCTGATCCAGAGTTTTTCGTCGGGCTACAAGGACCAGGTGCCGAACGGCGGCAAGGGTACGCCGCCGCCGGGCTTCAAGCCGGATGTGTCCAGCTACACCACGTATAACTTGTCGGGCACGTACACGGGCTTCAAAAATACGACGATTACCGTGGGCATCCAGAACCTGTTCGACCGCGATCCACCGTTCACCGCGCACAACGTGGATGAAGTGGTGGGTGCCGGCTGGGACCCGCGCGTGGCCGATCCACGCGGCCGCTCGCTGTCGTTCCAGCTGAAGTACAAGTTCATGTAAGGCGGCCATGCCGGCGGCGATCCTGCCGGCATGCTAATCTCATGCGGCGGCGCCTGGCGTCGCCGTTTTTATTCCAGGAAAGGGCCGCATGTCCAGTCAGACCAATCTCAGCCGGCGCCGCTTCGGCGGCTTGCTGGCCGCCACCGTGGGGGCGGCAGGCACACCGGCGTGGGCGGCGGCCGCGCAAGGGAAGGACAAACGCATGCAACAGCAACACTCCATGATCAAGCCGGCGCGCCTGCGCGAAGGCGACCTGGTGGCCATCATCGCACCGGGCGGTTTTACGGATGACGACGCCATCGCCAAGGCCGTGCGCAATATCGAATCGCTGGGACTGCGCGCCAGCCTGGGCGCCAACATCCGCGCCGTGCACGGCAACTATGCGGGCACGGTGCAGCAGCGCCTCGACGATCTGCACGCGGCCTTCGCCGACCCCGAAGTCAAGGCGATCTGGGCGATTCGCGGCGGCTCCGGCTGCATTTCGCTGCTGGCGCTGCTCGACTACGCCTTGATCCGGCGCAACTCGAAAGTGCTGGTCGGCTATTCCGACATCACGGCCCTGCACCTGGCCATCGGCCGCGAGACGGGCCTGGTGACGTTCCACGGTCCCGTGGCGTCATCGACGTTTTCCGAGTACGCGGTGACGCAGCTGCGCAATGTGCTGATGACGCCGCAAGACAGTTACACGATCCCCATGGCGCTGGACAACCACCGCCGCGCGCAGACGCAGCCGAACTTCGCCATCCGCACCGTGCACGGCGGCCAGGCCACGGGACGCTTGACGGGCGGCAACCTGTGCATGGTCAGCGCACTGGCCGGCACGCCGTATGCGGCCGATTTCCGCGAGCATATTTTGTTCCTCGAAGAAATCAACGAAGTGCCGTACCGCATCGACCGCATGCTGTGCCAGCTGGACCTGTCCGTGGGGTTCAACAAGGCGGCGGCACTGATGCTGGGCATCTTCGAGCATTGCGAGGCGGCCGAGGGCGATACGGCGCTGACCCTCGATGCTACCCTCGACCAGCATCTGCTACCCTTGCGCGTGCCGGCCGTCAGCGGCTATTCGTTTGGCCACATCCGCCACCAGTTCACGATACCGATGGGCATATTGGCCACTCTCGATGCGGACCGGCAAACCTTGACCTTGCTGGAAGCTGCCGTCAGCTAGTCTGTTCGTTCGCGCACGGCACAGTACGGGGATAGTCAGTATGCTAGGGGTATGTGCGGCAAGGCATCGGGCCATGCCGGCATCCTTGAACGGTTTGCTCATGATCAACCGCCGCGCCAGCGCCTACATTCTGAGCCACCCGCTGGCCTTCGTGCTGCAGGTGCTGAAGGGCTTTCGCGCCAACCAGGGCTTGCTGCTGGCGGGCGCCGTCGCGTATTACTCGCTGCTGTCCATCGTGCCCCTGCTGATGCTGGTCGTGGTGGCCCTGTCGCACGTGATCGCGCAGGATGAATTGCTGCAGACAATCGGCCATTACCTGGAATGGCTGGTGCCCGGGCAATCGAAGGCCATCGTGGCGGAAGTGGCGCATTTCCTCAACAACCGGGGCGTGATCGGCTGGCTGTTGCTGCTGACCATGCTGTTTTTCAGCTCGCTGGCGTTTACCGTGCTGGAAAACGCCATGAGCGTGATTTTCATACATCGCGTGGCCATCCGCCGCCGCCATTTCCTCATCTCCGCCGTGTTGCCGTACTGCTACATCCTGTGCCTGGGCGTGGGTATCCTGTTGATCACCCTGGTGGCGGGCAGCTTGCAAGTGATGGGCGAGGAAAGCGTGCGGTTCCTGCGACACGACTGGGGCCTGGAAGGCGTGTCCGGCGTGCTGCTGTACTTGCTGGGGCTGGCGGGTGAAATCCTGGTGCTCAGCTCGATCTACCTGGTCATGCCCGTCGGACGCTTATCGATCACGCATGCGCTGATCGGCGGCGTGACGGCGGCCCTGCTGTGGGAAATCGCCCGGCATGTGCTGGTCTGGTATTTTTCCACCTTGTCGCAGGTCAATGTCGTGTATGGCTCGATGACGACGGCCATCGTCGTCATGTTCAGCCTGGAAATCGGCGCCACCCTGCTGCTGCTGGGCGCGCAAGTGATTTCCGAGTACGAAAGGGTGGCCCGCGGTGGTGAAGAAGACAAGCCGCTGGCGCTAAGGACTTGATTTTAAATGGTTGTTGCATTGCACAAAAGTCTGTGCTATACTCCGTTCAGTGATTGAGATTTGCTTGCAAATAGTCTCACTATCCAGGCTCAGCGCGGCGACCGACAGGTGTAATGTCGATGGCGTGACAGTGCGAAAGAGTGGATTTTGTAATTCCGGATACGTTGGTCGATTTACACTTGGAGTCACCATGCAGATAGCATGGGAGTCCGAAAATCAGGAGGCACTTTGCAGATAGCACTGGCGTCCATGACACGATTAAAGCATTGGTAATACATTGGAACAAAGCCCGCGCTAGCGGGCTTTTTTTTCGTCCATTGTTGGCAGTCGCTCGGGGTCAGACCCGGCGGGTCTGACCCCAGCATTTGCCGTGGGGTTTACAACGCCCGCGCAATCAAAATCTTCTGGATATCGCTGGTTCCCTCGTAAATCTGGCACACGCGCACGTCGCGGTAGATGCGTTCGACGGGGAAGTCGGACACGTAACCGTAGCCGCCGTGCACCTGGATGGCGTCCGAGCACACTTTTTCCGCCATTTCCGACGCGAACAGCTTGGCCATGGCCGCTTCCTTCAGGCAGGGCAGGCCCGCATCCTTCATGGCCGCCGCGTGACGGATCAGCTGGCGTGCCGCTTCGATCTGCGTGGCCATGTCGGCCAGGCGGAATTGCACGGCCTGGTGTTCATAGATGGGTTTGCCGAAACTCTCGCGCTCGCGCGCATAGCTCAGGGCCGCTTCATACGCGGCGCGCGCCATACCCACGGCTTGCGAGGCGATGCCGATGCGTCCGCCTTCCAGGCCGGACAGGGCGATCTTGTAGCCCTGTCCTTCTTCGCCGATCAGGTTTTCTGCCGGGATGCGGCAGTTGTCGAACAGGATTTGCGCCGTGTCCGACGAGTGCTGGCCCATCTTCTGTTCCAGCCCCGCCACGATGTAGCCGGGCGTGTTTGTCGGCACCCAGAAGGCGCTGATGCCGCGCTTGCCGGCTGCCTTGTCCGTGACGGCCATGACGATGGCCACGTCCGCATACTTGCCGCTGGTAATGAACTGCTTCGTGCCGTTGATGACGTAGTCATTGCCGTCGCGCGTGGCCGTGGTGCGCAGGGCCGAGGCGTCGCTGCCCGTGTGCGGTTCCGTCAGGCAAAAAGCCCCCAGCATGGCGCCTTGCGCAAGCGGACGCAGCCATTGCTCCTTTTGCGCGTCATTCGCGTACATCATGGCGATGCTGCAGACGGGGCAATTGTTGACGGAGATAATCGTCGAGGTGCCGCCATCGCCGGCGGCGATTTCTTCCAGCACCAGGGCCAGGGACACGTAGTCGAGGCCGGCGCCACCGAGCGCTTCCGGCACAGCCACGCCAAAGGCGCCCAGCGCAGCCAGTTCCTGCAATTCTTCTTTCGGGAAATGATGTTCCTTGTCCCAGCGGGCCGCGTTGGGCGCCAGGCGCTCGCGCGAAAAACTGCGCAGCGCTTCCTGGATCATCGATTGTTCTTCATTGAGTATCATGGGACGTCGTCTCGTTTGTTTTTATATGGTGTGTGGTGGAATTACCAGGCTATGGGCTTGCCATCGTAGTTGCGGAACACGGCCTTGTCCGTGGCCGGCAGGCTGGCCAGGGTGGCGCGGATGCCGGCAGCGCTTTCCTCGGGCGAAAGGTCGGCGCCGGCGCCGCCCATGTCCGTGCGTACCCAGCCTGGGTGGAAGGCCACGCAGCTGACGCCTTGCGAGCCATGCACGAGGGCAGTGTCGATCAGCACGGAATTCAAGGCGGCCTTGCTGGCGCGGTACAGCGAACCGGTGGGGTTGCCCCGTTCGCTCAGGGAACCCATGTGCGAGGACAATACGGCCAGCTTGCCTTTCGCGTTGGCCACCAGCGGCGCCAGGATGGGCAGCAGCCGCATGGCGGCCAGCACGTTCGTGTGCATGACGAGGTCGAAATCGGCTTGCGCGGGGAAACCATCGTGGCGGGGGCCATACACGCCCGCGTTGAGGATGGCCACGTCGAGCTTTTCATCGTCGAGCTTCCAGCCCAGGCCGGCGCAGCCTTCCACATCCGTCACATCCAGCTGGTGCGCTTCGGCGCCCAGTTGCTTGAGGGCTGCGCAAGCGTCGGATGTACGGGCCGTGGCGATGACACGCCAGCCATCGTGGCGGTATTGACGGACGAGCTCGTGGCCGATGCCGCGCGAGGCGCCGATGATCAATGCGGTAGGCATATCTTTTCTCCCTGAAAATAAAATGAAAGGCGCGCACCGTGAACTGCGGTGCGCGCCCGTGCTCAGGAAGAGCTTATACCAGTTCGATCGCCATCGCCGTCGCTTCGCCGCCGCCGATGCACAGGGCTGCCACGCCGCGCTTTCCGCCCGTTTTTTTCAAGGCGCCCAGCAGGGTGACGATGATGCGCGCGCCCGAGGCGCCGATCGGGTGGCCCAGCGCGCACGCGCCGCCGTGGATGTTTATCTTGCTGTGCGGAATGTCGAGGTCGTGCATGGCAGCCATGGGTACGGCTGCGAACGCTTCATTGATCTCGAACAAGTCCACATTGCTGCTGCTCCAGCCCGTTTTGGCGTACAGTTTTTTCACCGCGCCGATGGGGGCCGTGGTGAATTCGTTCGGCGCCTGCGCGTGCGTGGCGTGGCCGTGGATTTTGGCGATGACGGTGCAACCGAGTTTTTTCGCCGTCGATTCGCGCATCAGCACGAGGGCGGCCGCGCCATCGTTGATCGACGAAGACGAGGCGGCCGTGATGGTGCCGTCTTTCTTGAACGCCGCCTTCAAGGTCGGGATTTTTTCCAGGCGGGCTTTTTGCGGGCCTTCATCGATGCTGACGACGGTGTCGCCGCCGCGGCCGGACACGGTCACTGGCACGATTTCCCACTCGAAACTGCCATCCTTGGTGGCGGCCTGGGCGCGCTTCACGGATTCGATGGCGAAGGCATCCTGCGCCTCGCGCGTGAAGCTGTATTGGCTGGCGCACTCTTCGGCAAACGTGCCCATCGAGCGGGCATTGCCCTTTTCATCGCGGCTGTAGGCGTCTTCCAGGCCATCCATCATCATGTGGTCATAGATCATGCCGTGGCCGATGCGGTAGCCGCCGCGCGCCTTCGGCACCAGGTAGGGGGCGTTGGTCATCGATTCCATGCCGCCCGCCACCACCACGTCGGCGCTGCCGGCGAGCAAGGTGTCATGCGCGAACATGGTCGTCTGCATGGCCGAGCCGCACATCTTCGACAGGGTCACGGCGCCCGTGGAATCGGGCAAGCCAGCCTTGCGCAAGGCTTGGCGCGCAGGCGCCTGGCCCTGGCCCGCCATCAGGCAATTGCCGAAAAACACGTGTTCAACGGCGTCCGGCGCCACGCCGGCCCGCTCGACGGCGGCGCGGATGGCCACGGCGCCCAGGTCGCTGGCGGTGACGTTGGCAAAGTCGCCCTGGAAGGCGCCCATGGGGGTGCGCGCGGCACCGACGATTACGACTGGATCATTCATGTTGGATCTCCGGTTAAAGGTGGGGATGATGACTGCATACAAAAACGCAGGTGCTGCGGATAAGGGAAGACGTCCTCGATATGGCCGTCTTCGATGCGCTGTTTGCGCGCCTGCCAATATTGCGCCGTCAGCAGGTCGGCATGGTGCTGCATGAAATAGGTGCGGATGCGGGGATTGCCCAGCAGGAAGGTGCCGAATTGTTCGGGAAACACATCGTGCTTGCCGATGGGATACCAGGGTTCGGCCGACATTTCTTCTTCCTCCGTGCGCGCCTGGGGAATGACGCGGAACTGGCAATCGGTGATGTACTCGATTTCATCGTAATCGTAAAAAACGACACGTTGATGACGCGTGACGCCAAAGTTTTTATACAGCATGTCGCCGGGAAAAATATTCGCCGCCACCAGCTCCTTGATGGCGTTGCCGTACTCGACGATGGCGTGTTCGACCAAGTCATCGCGGCCTTCCTTCTCGGCATTGCTCAGCCACATGTTCAGCGGCACCATGCGCCGCTCGATGTACAGGTGGCGGATGATGATCTGCTCGCGGTCTTCTTCGATCAGCGAGGGAGCGAACTGCTTGAGCTCGGCCAGCAGCTCCTCGGCAAAACGGGCGCGGGGAAAGGCCACGTTGGAATACTCGAGCGTGTCGGCCATGCGGCCCACCCGGTCGTGGTGTTTCACCAGCAAATACTTTTGCTGGACTTGCGCGCGCGTGGTTTCCTTGGGCGGCGGGAAAAAATCCTTGATCACCTTGAAGACATAGGGAAACGACGGCAGGGCAAACACCAGCATGACCAGGCCGCGGATGCCGGGCGCGCTTTCGAAGTGGTCCGACGAGTGTTTCAGATGCTGCAGGTAGTCGCGGTAAAACAGCGTCTTGCCCTGTTTTTGCAAGCCCAGTATCGTATAAATCTCACTGCGCGGCTTGCGCGGGAGCAAACTTCGGAGAAATTGTACGTAGGCCGACGGCACTTCCATATCGACCAGGAAATACGCGCGCGTAAACGAAAACAGCACGGCAATCTGCTGGTGCTCGAACAGCACCGTATCGAGCACCAGTTTGCCGTGACGGTTGTGCAGGATGGGCACGACAAACGGGTATTCGCGGTTGCCGTTGATGCCTTTGCCCACCAGGTAGGCGCCCTTGTTACGGTAGAACAAACTGGTCAAGACCTGGATCTGGTGGTTCGGTTCGATCCTGTCGCCGCCGAACAATTGCTGCAGGCGCGCTTCCACCTGGGCCACGTCTCGTTCCAGGTCGGCAAATGCGCAGTCCAGCTGGAAGTGCGTCAGCATGCGCAGCAGGGTGTGGCGCAAGCCGTCCTCGCCCGGGTAATACACGCGGTAGGTGGGAAGCGCGTCTTGCGTTTCGATGTATTCCGTGGAAACGACGGGCCGCACGAAAATATAGTCGTTATTGAAATACGTGCGGTGCAGGATATTGCAGCAGACGGAATTGAAAAAGGTTTCCGCCAGTTCCGGCTGCTTGTGTTCCGTCAGCATGCCGATGTAGTGCAGCTTAAGTTCGCGCCACACTTCGTCGCTCAACTCCGACTCTTCGTACTCATCTTCGAGCATCTGCACGCATTCCTGCACGCGCTTGTCATAGAAGTCGATGCGTTCGCGGGCCGCCGTCTGTGCCGCGGCCCAGGCGCCTTGCTCGAAATACTGCTTGGCGTGCTGGCTGGTGGCGCGGAACAGGCGGTAATGCTTGTCAAAGCCGTCGCGGATGGTGCGCGCGATATCGAATGCAATCTGGGAAGAGAGCAATTTGGGGAAGGCAATTTGCGTCATAGCTGTACTCGCATGAATAGCTCATCACCCAGTCGATAGCCGCGCGCCCGTGCTTACTTGGTTTCCGCAAACAGTTCGCGGCCTATCAGCATGCGGCGGATTTCGCTGGTCCCGGCGCCGATTTCGTACAGCTTGGCATCGCGCCACAAGCGGCCGGCCGGGAACTCGTTGATGTAGCCGTTGCCGCCCAGGGCCTGGATCGCTTCGCCCGCCATCCAGGTCGCCTTTTCCGCACTATACAGAATGGCGCCGGCCGCATCCTTGCGCAGCTGGCGTACGGCTTCCGGCGTGGTGGCGCGGTCGCAGGCCTGGCCCACGGCATACACATAGGCTTTGCACGCCATCATGGTCGAATACATATCGGCCAGTTTACCTTGCATTAATTGGAATTCGCCGATGGGCTGGCCGAATTGCTTGCGGTCATGTACGTAGGGCACGACCAGGTCCATGCAAGCCTGCATGATGCCCAGCGGACCGCCGGACAGCACGGTGCGTTCGAAGTCGAGGCCCGACATCAGCACGTTGACGCCCTTGCCCAGGCCGCCCAGCACGTTTTCGGCCGGCACTTCGCAATCCTGGAAGACCAGTTCGCCCGTGTGCGAACCGCGCATGCCCAGCTTGTCGAGTTTTTGTGCGATGGAAAAGCCCTTGAAATTCTTTTCGATCAGGAACGCCGTCATGCCGCGCGGGCCCGCTTCCAGGTCGTTTTTCGCGTACACCACGAGCACGTCCGCGTCGGGACCATTGGTGATCCACATCTTGGTGCCGTTCAAGACCCAGCGGTCGCCCTTGAAGTCGGCGCGCAGCTTCATGCTGACGACGTCCGAGCCCGCGTTCGGTTCCGACATGGCCAGCGCGCCGATGTGCTCGCCCGTGATCAGCTTCGGCAGGTACTTGGCCTTTTGCTCGGCCGTGCCGTTGCGCTTGATCTGGTTCACGCACAGGTTCGAATGGGCGCCGTAGGACAGGCCGACGGAAGCGGAGGCGCGCGAGATTTCTTCCATGGCGATGATGTGCGCCAGATAGCCCATGCCGGCGCCGCCGTATTCTTCGCTGACGGTGATGCCGAGCAAGCCCATGTCGCCCATCTTGCGCCACAGGTCCATGGGGAACTGGTCGGTGCGGTCGATTTCGGCCGCGCGCGGCGCGATTTCGGCGGCGGCAAATTGTTGGATCGCTTCGCGCAGGGAGGCGATGTCTTCGCCGTGGTCAAAGGTCAAGCCTGGGAGATGGAGCATGTCGTCCTCGTCGTTATAAGTGTGGCGGTCATGGATGCCGGGTCAGTAAAGCTATGATACTCAGTTGTGACGTTTACGTAAACGTAAAGCGATGCGCGCGCGGCCAGCGCCTGCCGCGTGTCCACTCAGCTTGTTGGCGCCTTATCAAGGTTCAAGTCTGCCAGCATGCGCGCGCAAGCGTCTTCGTGCGCGCTGATTTCCGCCAGCGCCATTTCGATATCGATGCGCTGCTGCTCCAGGGTCTGGCGGTGCTGCGCCAGCACGCCCAGGAAGCGGTCCATCTGCGCGCGCGTGTCCTTTGGCGATTCATACATGTCGACCAGGCTCTTGATCTCCGACAGCGCCAGGCCCAGGCGCTTGCCGCGCAGGGTCAGTTTCAGGCGCGTGCGGTCGCGCGGCGTGTAGACGCGGCTGCGCCCGCCTGCGCCTTCGCGTTTCGGGCTGAGCAGGCCCTGGTCTTCATAGAAACGGATGGCGCGCGCCGTGATGTCGAATTCCCGCGCCAGTTCGGTAATGGTGTAGGTCGTCGTTGCTGGGGGCGGTGTCGGTTGCATGGGTGGTCGGTCGCTGGATGGATGCTGCGAGGCAGGTGGTGGCAAAGTGCCGTTTACGTCAACGTCAATACTATTGTAGCGTGCCCTGCCCGTGCTGCAACAAAGAAAAAAGCGGGCAGGGACGCGGTGATTTGGCGAATATGGCAACAGTTACTGAAAATAAATTGATTCTTCTTGCGCAAACGCGCTTAAGATCGAGAGTTGGTGGCCAAGATGACACCAAAAAGAGCTTTCCTGGCACAACGGCGACATTCTTTTCGTTACGATGGCAGTAAAATTTTTGGGCGCAGATTCTTTCCAATCGGCACGATCAAAAAACAACGTTCCACTATGAGTACGCTGTTTAGTTCGTTTCCATATTGAAAACAAAATGGCCCTTCTGAAAACTTTGTCTACAAGAAATTGTATGACATGGGCATTGCGCGTATCGGCAGAGGAGGGCATTATCCGATACCGTACGTTGTAATGCCAAACCGAGGCTTTGAATCGTGCTGCAGTGCGAAAATCAAGGCCAGCCGCGAATTTGACCCGAAGCCACGCAGAATCACAAGAGAAAATTCGGCCCACTTTTCTACCCGGAAAGTCCGGCCCGAGTGTTAATTGTTAATTGATGCTCCTTTCGAATGTAACATTCTGTATGGTCATTCAAGAAACTGACTTTCATGTTACAACATGAAATAGTACACCTATGAATTCTTCTAACGAACGCGAAAGCTTCAGCCAGCGACTTCAGTTGGCTCTCAAAAACGCCCATTATTCTCCAGACAGCCCGACCAGACTGGCCCGGGAATTCAACATCCGTTTCGACGGGCGCCCGATTACCGTGCATGCAGCTAGGAAATGGTTAGTAGGTGAAGCAATTCCCACGCAAGAGAAATTGCGCATGATTGCCCAATGGCTGGGCGTGCCGGCGGAATGGTTGCGTTTTGGCGGCCCGGAAAGCGCCACGCCGAATGGCGAAGCGGGCAGCGCCTTGTCGCGGTTTGAGTCCGCCGATGTGAAATTAATTGCCGATTTGCAAAGATTAGATGAACATCATCGTCAAATCGCGCGAGAATTTATTCGCATGCTGGTCCGCGTCAACTACCAAAAGTAAGCATTCAGGCCATCCCCGGCCGGCGCCGTCCGCTTTTCGCTGACGGTGCTTCTCCTGTACTTTTATTTGCGCAGAGTCATACTGGAGACATGATTTTGCCGCACAATAAGACCTCGCATGTTGCGCTGCAGCGGAATTATTTGACAATAATCCTGCCTGCAGCGGCGCAGCGGCCAATACCAGCGCATAATCACATCAGAAGCAGCTAGTTCATCCACTACGGAGCCGAGCATTTGAGCCGTCTTATGAAAAGTAACTACAGCAATACCGCGCAGCTGAAAGACTTGATGACCGTGCCCCCCATGACTGCCGCGCAACATGCGGAAGTGATGCGCAAACGGATCGCCCACCGCAGGATGGTTGAAGAAGCCAGGGATTTGAAGCAGGCCAGTGCCACGCAATTCGAAAAACGCTAGTGGTGGATGCCTGACCAAGGCTGCTGCGTGTCGGCATAGCTAGCCTGCGATGCTCACCGTACTAAAGTACGGTTGGGTTTCTCGGCCAGAAGGGGGCGCCGAGCCTCACTGCCGCTCGCTACGCTTTTGTCAGGCATCGGAGCGTGCGTAGTTTGACGCGTAGTTGTTTAGTTTGTTGCTGACTGGTCCGGGTTTTTCAAACCATTCCACCGCGGCGCCAGGCTGTGCTCGATGCCGAGCAGGTCGATGACGCGCGCCATCGTATGGTCGACCATCTCCGCGATGCTGTGCGGGTGGTGATAAAAGCTGGGCAAGGGGGGGAAGATGATGCCGCCCATTTCCGTCACGGCCGTCATATTGCGCAGGTGCGCCAGGTTGAACGGCGTTTCGCGCACCATCAGGATCAGGCGCCGGCGCTCCTTGAGCACCACATCGGCGGCCCGCGTGATCAAATTATCCGACAAGCCATGCGCCACGGCCGCCAGGGTCTTCATCGAGCATGGCGCGACGACCATGCCATCGGACTGGAACGAACCGCTGGCAATGCTTGCGCCAATGTCGCGCAGCTTGTGCACCACGTGCGCCTGCGCTTCGATCTCCTTGCGCCCCACGCCCGTTTCCTGGTGCAGGGTCAGTACGGCCGCATCGGACAAGACCAGATGCGTCTCGACGCCGGGGATGGCGCCGAGCAATTGCAGCAGCCGCAAGCCGTACACGGCGCCCGTGGCGCCCGTGATGGCCACGACGATACGGCGCGGCCGCGCAAGTTGACTATCAGGCATCGAGCAGGGACTTCAGTTCGCCCGATTCAAACATTTCATTCATGATATCGGAACCACCGATGAACTCGCCTTTGACATACAGCTGTGGAATGGTCGGCCAGTTCGAGTAATCCTTGATGCCTTGGCGAACTTCCGGGTCATCCAGCACGTTGACGGTAGCGATGTTTTCCACGCCGCATGCTTTCAGGATCTGGATGGCGCGGCCGGAAAAGCCGCACTGCGGGAACTGGGCCGTGCCCTTCATGAACAGCACGACTGGCGTGTTCGTCACGGTTTCTTTGATCCAGGTTTGTACGTCGCTCATAGCTGCCTCTGATGGGTAAATAAATAGATGCCGTCATTTTATAAGAAAACGACGGCACGGGTATGCGCTCAGGTCATAAATCGGGCAAGTCAGCCACGCTGGCGCTTATAACTGCTTGCCCAGGCAGGCCGATTGGGCGGCGTCCACGTATTTGCCCCAGGCATTGACGGGTGCATAGCCGTGCTTGGCATAAAACGCCATGGCGCGGCGATTCGCCACACGGGTGGACAGGTGCAGCCGCGCATAGCCGTAGCAGCGCGCCTGCGCTTCCACGTGGGCCAGCAGGGCCGCGCCCACGCCGGCAGAGCCGGGGCGCGCATACATGCGCTTGAGTTCGCCCACTGGACTGTCCGCCACGCCGTCCAGCGGGCGCAGGGCCGCGCAGCCCAGCAGTTCACCGGCGCCGTCGCGGGCAATATAAAAGCCGCCGCGCGGCGTGGCCGCTTCCACGTCGAACGAGGAGCGGCCGCTGTCGCCATTGATGCGCAGCAATGCGTCCGACAATGCGTCGAGCAGCAGCTGGGCATCCGGGCCGGCCGCGTCCGCCGCCAGGATGGTGATGTCCTGTCCGGCGGCCACAGGCTTAACCGCGCAGCTTGGCGAATGCGGCGGCCATGCTGCCGGCCGGTTCCGGCGCGTTGCGCGACTGCGACTGGTGCTGCGCCATGCTGCGGCGGTCGTTGCGGTCGCCACGTTGCTCCGGCTTGCTGCCCGCCTGCGGCGCGCTGTCCGTCAAGCGCATGGTCAGCGCGATGCGCTTGCGCTTTTCATCGACTTCCAGCACTTTTACGCGCACGACTTGGCCCGCTTTGACCACCGTGTGCGGATCCTTGACGAAGGTGTTCGACAGGGCCGAGATGTGCACGAGGCCATCCTGGTGCACGCCGATGTCGACGAAGGCGCCAAAGGCGGCCACGTTGGTGACCACGCCCTCGAGGATCATGTCCGGGCGCAAGTCGCGGATTTCTTCCACGCCTTCCTTGAAGGTGGCCGTCGTGAATTCCGGACGCGGGTCGCGGCCCGGCTTTTCCAGTTCTTTTAATATGTCGGAAATGGTCGGCACGCCGAAAGTGTCATCCGCATACTTGGCGGGGCTCAGGGTTTTCAACAGCGCCGTTTCGCCGATGACGGCCTTGATATCCTTCTTGATGTCGGCCAGGATCTTTTCCACCAGCGGGTACGATTCCGGGTGGACGGCCGAGGCATCGAGCGGATTTTCGCCGCCCATCACGCGCAGGAAGCCCGCTGCCTGTTCGTAGGTCTTGTCGCCCAGGCGCGGCACGGCTTTCAAGGCTGCGCGCGAGGTGAACGCGCCTTTCATGTCGCGGTAGGTGACGATGCTTTGCGCCACGCTGGCCGACAGGCCCGACACGCGTGCCAGCAGCGGGGCCGACGCCGTGTTCACGTCCACGCCCACGGCATTCACGCAATCTTCCACCACGGCGTCGAGCGAGCGGGCCAGCTGGCTTTGGCTCACGTCATGCTGGTACTGGCCCACGCCGATCGATTTCGGATCGATTTTCACCAGCTCGGCCAGCGGGTCTTGCAGGCGGCGGGCGATGGAGACGGCGCCGCGCAGGGACACGTCCATGTCCGGCAATTCCTTCGAGGCGAATTCGGATGCCGAATACACCGACGCGCCCGCTTCCGAGACGACGATCTTCGTCATCTTCGCTTCCGGATGCTGCTTGATCAAATCCTGCGCCAGCTTGTCCGTCTCGCGCGAGGCCGTGCCATTGCCGATGGAAATGAGCGACACATTGTGCTTGGCGGCCAGGCGGCCCAGGGTGTGCAGGGAGCCGTCCCAGTCGTTCTTCGGCTGGTGCGGGTAGATCACGGCCGTGTCGACCACTTTGCCGGTGGCATCGACCACGGCGACCTTGACGCCCGTGCGCAGGCCAGGGTCCAGGCCCATGGTGGCGCGCTGGCCGGCCGGCGCGGCCAGCAGCAGCGCTTTCAGGTTGGTGGCAAAGACGTTGATGGCGTCCAGTTCCGAGCGTTCGCGCAGCGCGCCCATCAGTTCCGTTTCCAGGTGCATGAAGCTTTTCACGCGCCAGGTCCAGCGCGCCGTGTCGGCCAGCCATTTGTCGGCGGGACGGCCTTGTTGCTTGATGCCGAAGCGGGCAGCGATGCGGCCTTCGCACGGATTGTGCGGCGCATCCCATTTCGGTTTTTCCGCTTCCGTGTCCAGGCGCAGGGTGACGTCGAGGATGCCTTCGCGGCGGCCGCGTAGCAGGGCCAGCGCGCGGTGCGAGGGGACGGTGGAAATGGTTTCCGAGTAATCGAAATAGTCGGCGAATTTTTCGCCTTCGTCCTGCTTGCCTTCCACCACTTTCGATTCGACGATGCCGTGTTCCTGCACGTATTCGCGCAAGGTTTGCAGCAAGGTCGCGTCTTCGGCGAAACGCTCCATCAAAATCTGGCGCGCGCCGTCGAGGGCCGCCTTGGTGTCCGCCACGCCCGGGTTGTTGCCGTCGGCACTCGTGAACGCTTCGCGCAGGAACTTGCCCGCTTCCATTTCCGGCGTCAGTTCCGGATTGTCCAGCAAGCCGTCGGCCAGCGGCATCAGGCCCGCTTCGATGGCGATCTGCGCCTTCGTGCGGCGCTTTTGCTTGTATGGCAGGTACAAGTCTTCCAGGCGCGTCTTGTCTTCCGCGTGCATGACGGCGTCCAGCAGTTCGGGCGTCATCTTGTTCTGTTCCGTGATCGACGCCACGATGGCGGCGCGCCGCTCTTCCAGCTCGCGCAGGTAGCGCAGGCGCTCTTCGAGCAGGCGCAGCTGGATATCGTCGAGGCCGCCGGTCGCTTCCTTGCGGTAACGGGCGATGAAGGGCACGGTGGCGCCTTCGTCGAGCAGTTCGATGGCGGCGGCAACTTGCACGGGTTTGGCGGCAAGTTCAAGGGCAAGGCGTTGTTCGATAGTGGGCAGCATGGTTGTTTCCAGAGCGATCAAGCCTGGAATGATACGCAATCGGCGCGATTGCGCAATCTTGACAGCGCAAATGGACTGTGCGTTGAGTAGCGGCCTAGCGGGGCGGCAGCAGCGGGCTGGCGGGCGGTGCAGGCGCCGGCCTCTGCGGCGTGACGGACTTGCCGAAGGCATTGCCCATGCGGTGTTCGAGGGCGGCGCGGTTGTACAGGCCCAGCTGGTTCGACGGGCGCTGCACGGTCGCTTCCGCGCCGGACAGGGTGGGCGGCTGCCGGTTCACGGTGTTGCTATCCGGCAATAATTTTTCATTCAGGCAAGAAATGGATTGCGCGCGCTTGCCATTGACTTCCACTTCCACGCAACCCTTCGCGGGCGCGGCGGCGTTCACGACGACGGTGTGTTCGTCCGCCTGCGCGGACAGGGCGGCGCAGGCCGACAGCAACAGCAAGAACAGGCGTGCCATGGCGGCTCCCGGAGCGGTGGAAGAAGCGTTCAGCATAGCAAAACCATATGTCGCGGCGATGACACACGGCAACTGCAGCAAATATTTCATGTCATGCAGTTGTCATTTTATGAAGCTACCATCTTGCCATTCTGCAGACAACATTGCAGTCAAGACACTTCATGAGCAGGATTCTTCGTTGATTCCCCTGGAAAATGACACTAAGCCACCGCCGCGCCGCAACGGGCAATGCCCTGTCCGCCTGCTTGCTGATGACGTTGATGACATTGATGACATTCGTGCGGCCGGCAGCCAGCGCGGACGGTGCTGACGCGGCCGCGCACGCGACCCTGCGCTTCGACTTGCCCGCCCAGCCGCTCGATGCGGCGCTGGTGGCGTTCGGCGAAGTGACCGGCTATTCCGTGCTCGTCAGCAGCCAGCTGGCGGCGGGGCGGGTGGCATCGTCCGTGCGCGGCGACTATACGCCGGCCGAGGCGCTGCAGCGCTTGCTGGCAGGCACGCAGTTGGGCGCGCGCTTCAGCGGCAGCAATGCGTTTACCTTGCTAGCGCTGGTGGACGCTCCCGCGACGCCGGCGCCCGTACCGGCCGAGGCCGCTCCTGCCGCACCGCCGTTGCAAGGTTATGCGGTCATCCTGCAGCGCTCGCTTACGCGCGCCCTGTGCCGTTTGCATCCGGACGCCTTCGGCCGCTACCGCCTGGCCTTCCAGCTGTGGCTTGATGAGCGGGGCAAGGTGCGCGCCGTGCACGTGCTGGAACCGAGCGGCGTGGCGCAGCGCGACCGCGCCGTGCTGCAGCGCCTGCGCAGCCTGCTGATGGATGGCGCGCCGCCTGCGGGCTTGCCGCAGCCGCTGACCATCCTCCTGACGCCGCGGCCCGATCCGGATGCCGATTGCGCGCCGTATCTGCACCTGGCCGGGGCGCCCTGAGCATGTCGGAATTGCTGAAAACCACCTTGCGCAAGCTGTTCCTGGAACGCTATGGACAGTTTCGCCGCCACTTGCAGCGCCGCCTGGGCTCGGAAGACCTGGCCAACGACGCGCTGCATGAAACGTATTTGCGGGTGGAACGGATGACGGCGCCCGAGGCGATCAGCTATCCGTCCGCCTACCTGATGCGCATCGCCATCAACGTTGCGGAAGATCAACGCCGCGACAATGCGCGCCTGCTCAGCCTGCCGGATATCGACGATCTGTACGAGATGGCCGATGAACTGGCCGACCCGGCCCGCACCTTCAGCGCGCGCGCCGAACTGGAGGAACTGGAGCGGGCCTTGCAGGAGTTGCCGAAACGCCGGCGCGCCATCGTCATTGCCGCCCGCGTCGATCAATTGCCGCACCGCGACATCGCCGAGCGTTTCGGCATTTCCGCCCGCACGGTCGAGAAGGAACTGCGCGCCGGCCTCGAACATTGCTGCGAGCGCATGGGACGCGATTTCATTCAGCGCTTCGGTCCCGGCGCGGGAAAAACGTCTAAACATCATGATTGAACAAGCGGAAGACGACATGGGTGTCATCCAGAAGGAAGCGCAGGCGTGGGTCGTGCGCCTGGCCTCGGGCCAGGTCAGCGAGCGCGACGCGCAAGTGTTTCGCCATTGGTGCGCGCGCAGCCGCAAGCATGCGACGGCGTTTGCCGAGGCGCGCGCCGTGTGGGGCGCGATGGCGCCGGCCGCGCTTGCCGTCAAGCGGGCGCAGCAGCCAGTGAATACGGCGCGGCGCGCCTGGCTGGGCGCCGGCGTGGCCGCCTCGCTGGGGCTGCTGATAGTGCGCCCGCCCACGGACCTGTGGCCGGCCGTGGCGGGCCTGGCCGCCGACTACGCCACCGGCACGGGCGAGCAGCGCGAAGTGGCGCTCGACGGCGGCGTGCTGGTGCAGATGAATACGCAGACGCGCCTCGATGCGGCGCCGCTGCAGGACGGCGCCGCCGCGCTGGTGCTGCTGGCGGGCGAGGCGGAATTCCAGGCCGGCCTGCGCGGCGCGGCGCGCGTGCGCGTGCAGGCGGGCGACGGCACGGTGTCGGCCGGCAGCGCGCGCTTCAACATCCGTTTGTTTGGCCAGGAAGTATGCGTGACGTGCCTGGCGGGCCGCCTGCGCGTGGCGCAGGCGGGCAACGATGCGGAGCTGGCCGCGGGCCAGCAGCTGCGTTACCGGCCCGAGCATTTCGGCATCGCGCGCGCGGTGGCCAGGGGCGACGTCAGCGCGTGGCGCCAGCGCCTGCTGGTGTTCAAGCAAAGCACCTTGGCCGAGGTGGTGGACGAGGTGAACCGCTACCGTCCCGGCAAGCTGATCCTCAATGGCGACGCCTTGAAACACGCGCGCGTGCAGGCCAGCTTTTCGCTCGACCGCCTCGACGACGTGATCGCCCTGATCCAGGATGCGTATGGCGCGCGCGTGACGCGGCTGCCGGGCGGCATCGTGCTGTTCGGCTAGCGCTGCACGCCGATGGCATGCTGCCAATTATGACATTTTGATGACCTTTTGCAGTCCCGAACCTTGTTCCCTGTCAATGCTGCTGGAAGCCGCGAATCAGTGCCTGCCGCCCGCCCCGTGCGTGCCGCGCGCCGCCTCGCGATATCGGTCAGCAACGGAACATGAAAAGGGAATGTCGCCATGCAGCGAAGCAAGTCGGTCACGAAACACGCATCCTCCTCCGCCATGGCGGGCAACCGGACCGGGCGCCCGGTGCGCCTGAAACCGCTGGCGCTGGCCATCGCCGTGCTGCTGCAGGCGGGCGGCGCGCAGGCGCAGCAGCCGTTCAGCGGCGCCTGGTTCGCGGGCAAGGGCGCGCAGCAGGGCACGGCTGCCGCCACGGGGCGCTTGCCGAATGGCCAGCCAGCCACATCGCTGAACAATCCCTTGTTGCAGCAGCAAAAGGCCGAAGGCAAGCTGCAGCAATCGCTGAACAACCTGTTGCTGGCCGCGCGCGGCATCGCCGCCGAGCAGGCCGTGCAGGCGGCCGCGCGCCAGGCGGCGCTGGCCGCCGGCGGTGCACCGGAGGGCCTGGTCAAGGGCGGCTTGCAGGTCGACAGCAACAGCCTGACGGCGGGCTGGCTCAATGCCCAGGCGCCCGTGCAGACCCAGGCCGATGGCAAGACTGTCGTGAAGGTCGTGCAGACGGATGACAAGGCGATCCTGAACTGGGAAAGCTTTAACGTCGGCAAGAACACCACCTTGCAATTCGACCAGAAATCGAACTGGGCCGTGTTGAACCGCGTAAATGATCCGCTGGCGCGCCCCAGCCAGATCCAGGGCCAGATCAAGGCCGACGGCACGGTGATGATCGTCAACCGCAACGGCATCGTGTTTACGGGCAGCAGCCAGGTCGACACGCGCAATCTGGCCGCCGCCGCCATGGGCATGAGCGACAGCCAGTTCAAGAGCGGCCTGTACGGCAAGGCGCAGGGCACGGGCGCCGTGCCGACCTTTGCGAATGACTTGCTGCTGGGCCAGAACACCTACACGCATGGGGCGGCCGAGGCGGACGTCGTCGTCGCCGCCGGCGCGCGCATCGACACGCGCAAGCCGCAGACGGTCACCGAGGGCGGCGGCTACGTGCTGCTGGCCGGCCGCAGTGTCGAGAATGCGGGCGCCATCACCACGCCGAACGGCCAGACGACCCTGGCGGCCGGCGACGCCATCGTCGTGCGCCAGGGCATGGGCACGGACAAGAACCAATATTCGAGCACGCGCGGCAATGAAGTCGGGATGCTGCGCGTGGCCGGCAGCAGCGCCGGCAGCGTCGTCAACAGCGGCCTGATCCAGGCGGCAACGGGCGACATCACGCTCAGCGGCAATAGCGTGCGCCAGGATGGCGTGCTGTTGTCGAGCACGACCGTCAATGGCCGCGGCACGATCCACCTGACGGCGGCGGACGAGAACGCCGGCGTCACCCTGGCGCGCGGCAGCGTCAGCGCCATCCTCATCGATGACAATGGCGCCACGGCGCTGGACGTGCAGCGCGATACCTTGCTGAAAGACACGGGCAAGGGCACGGACACGCCGCAGGACCGGCGCGACCAGTCGCTGGTGCGCATCGTGTCCGCCGGTAACATCGAGTTCGAGAGCGATTCGCTGACCCTGGCCACGGGCGGCCAGGTGCTGGCCGATGCAGCCCGCCGCAGCCACGTGGCGCGCGGCGCCGCCATCGACGTCTCCGGCGCCGTCGGCGTGAAGGTCGACATGAGCAGCAACAATGTGCTGATCAACGTGCAGGGCAACGAGCAGCGCGACGCGCCGGGCAGCCGCGACGCCAAGTACCTGAACAACAGCGATGTGTGGGTCGACCGCCGCGACCTGGTGCTGGTGCCGGCCGGCACCAACGGCTACGCCACGGACCGCTGGTACACGGCGGGCGGCTTGCTGGAAGTGAGCGGCTACCTCAATACCAGCGGCCATGGCGTCGGCGAATGGGCGGCCCAGGGCGGCACCGTCGGCTTTGGCGGCGGCGAAGTGGTGACGCAGGCCGGTTCGCGCATCAACATCGCCGGCGGTTCGCTGGACGTGCAGACGGGCATGGTCAAGCAGACGTGGCTGAAGGGCGCCGATGGCGCGATGTACAAGCTCAGCACGGCTCCTGGCGACAACCTGTACACGGGCCTGTACCGCGGCTATGAGAGCACGCATGCGCGCTGGGGCGCGAACACGACGGAAACCTTTGCCAATGCCTTGATCGGTCCCCGCGAGCGCCTGGAAAACGGCTACACGGTGGGCCGCGATGCGGGCCGCCTGATCGTTTCCACGGGCGCGGCCGTGCTGGAAGGCGACATCGACACATCCGTGTTCCAGGGCGAACGCCAGCAGCGCAAGCGCGACGACGGCGTGGACAGCTACAAGCAGGCGCAGACGTCGGCGGCGCGCGCTGGTCAATTGATCGTCGGCAAAATGACGCCCGTCTTCGATCCGAAGTCGGGTCAGTTGCGCGACAGCCCGCAAGCCGTGCTGGAAAAGGTCGAGATCGGCAAGGTGGCAGCCATCGCCGATGGCCAGCTGCTCAATGCGGCCTTGCCCGCCGCGCGCAGCAACACCTTGCAGCTCGATGCGGACTGGCTCAACGGCCTGGAATTGGGCGCACTGAACATTTACGCCTACGACAAGCTCGACGTCAATGCCGACGTGCGCGTGGCCGATGGCGGCGACATCGCCCTGCACGCCAGCGACGTGGGGATCAAGGCGAACGTAAGTGCGCGCAGCGGCAGCATTGCCGCCGGCAACATGATCTCGCGCTACCTTGCCTCCGCGGGCGCCGTGTGGGCGGACCTGCCCGTGTCGCCGGAAGCGCGTCCCGCGGGAGCGGCCGGCGTGCGCGTGGCGCCCGGCGTGCGCCTCGATACGCGCGGCCTGTGGAGCAACCTGGAGCTGGACCCGGGCGCCGGCGCCGGTTTGCCGTATATCAATGGCGGCAAGGTCAGCCTGAAGAGCTCCGGCGGCATCGAGCTGGCCGGCGGCAGCGTCATCGACGTCTCGTCCGGCGCCGCGCTGATGAGCAATGGCAGCCTGCAGGGCGGCCGCGGCGGCGACATCACCCTGGCCGTCGACTTGCCGCGCGAAAAGGCGCCGACGGGCGCCTTGCTCAAGCTCGACGGCGAGCTGCGCGGCCATGGCGTGAAGGGCGGCGGCCGCCTGACGATCGATAGCGGCACGGCCGTCAGCATCGGCGGCAAGCTGCTCGACGGCGACGTGTTGCCAGCAGGAAGCAGCGCCCCAGTGGGCCTGCGCCTCGTCGATGAATTCCTGATTGCCAAGGGCGAGAAGATCCCCTTCGATTTCGCGCTCAGCACCAGCCTGATCAAGCCGGGCCAGACCCTGAGCCAAGCCGTGACGGTGGATGTGTCGGCGCAGAAACCGCTGGTCCTGGGGGCCAGCATGGTGGTGCCGCAGGGCGCGCAGGTCGTCGTCAACGGTGCGATCTATCTGGGCAGCGGCGCCATCGTTCCCGCCGGCAGTGTGTTGACGTCGATTAACGGCTTGAATGCGGGCTTCGTGGTCTCGGCGGCGGCCTTTCCGAACGGCTTGCCCATCCAGCCGATGACGACGCGGTATGCGGCCGGCAGCATCGCTGCCGAAGCGCTGGCCGCTCCCCGAGGCCAGCTGCTGCCGACCGGTGTCGCGCTGGGGCGCGACGTTGCCGTGCAGCCCATGCTGGCGCTGGACGCCAGCCTGTTCCAGAGCGGCTTTGCCGACTACGCCGTCACGGGCCGCGACGGCGTCGTGGTGGCCAAGAATGCGCAGATCGATGTGCGGATGCCCGTGCTGCGCTTCAAACCCGCCACCGGCCACACGGTGGCCGGCGGCACGGATCCAGGCGCCGCGTTGGAAGTGTGGACGCCGCCGCTGTACCAGGAAGATGCGCGCAAGGGCCGCCTGACGCAGCGCGCCGGCGCCGACCTGACGCTGACGGCGGGCAGCCCGTACGTGAAGGGCGGCCTGGCGGTGGCCGAGGGCTCCGTCGTGACGGTCGATCCGGGCCGCCAGATCAGCTTGACTGGCAATGGCCAGGTCAGCATCGATGGCCGCCTCGAGGCCTGGGGCGGCAAGATCGCCGTGCTGCCGGGCACGTTTGGCACGGGCAACGATGTGGATGTGCCGAATGGCAAGGGACAAGCCACGTCGATCTGGATCGGCGAACACGCCGTGCTCGACGTCGCCGGCCGCGCCACTGTCGCCACCGACATGCGCGGCGGCCGCTATGGCCGCGCCGACAAGGGGGGCAGCATCGAAATCGGCGCCCGCTACAAGGCTGATGCCGCCAGCGTCGATGCGGCCGATGCCTTTGTCGTCGTGCGCCCGGGCGCACTGCTCGACGCCAGCGGCGCGGCAGCCACGCTGGACTTGCCGAACCAGGGCGCCGTCAACGTGGCCGGCAGCGGCGGCTTGATTTCGCTCAGTTCCTACAACGGCATCTTTGCCGATGGCACCATGCGCGCGGCGGCCGGTGGCGCGGGGGCGGCCGGCGGCACCCTGGCGCTGGCGCTGGACACGCCCAACTATGGCCAGGTGGACCGCCAGACGCTGGAAGGCGCCGGCGTCGACAATGTGGTGCGGGTGCCGCGCGAATTCGTGCTGGCCCAGGTACAGGGCGACAGCGCCTTGCCGGCCGATTTGCGCGCCGGCCAGCAGGATGAAGCCTTGCGCTACGGCAGTGCGCGCCTGGGTGCCGACCGCGTGCAGGCCGGCGGCTTCGATAACCTGGCCATGCACGTGAACGGCATGCTCAGCGTGGATGGCGACGTCAACCTGGCGCTGGGCCAGAGCCTGCGCCTGAGCGCCACGTCGCTGGGCCTGGCGCAGCCGCCGCAACAGCCGGGTATGGACAGCCAGGAAAAGGACGGCCAGGAAAAGCGGCCAAGCCTGGCCAGCCAGGTACACCTGGCGGCGCCGTATGTGCGCCTGGGAACGGCCGCACGCGCGCAGAAGGACAATTTCATCGTGCCCAATGCCGTGAAAGGGTCGAAAAACTCGGGCAAGGGGCGCGGCATGCTGGGCGTGCCGCTGGTGGCCGACGGCTCCCTGCTGCAGATCGATGCGGGCATGCTCGATCTCGCGGGCGAAGTCAACATGGGCACGCGGGGCGAGATCGTGCAAAGCAGCGGCAAGCCGCTGGCTGTGGAACGCGATGCCTTCGAACAGCTGACCCTCAACAGCCGCGGCGACTTGCGCATGTCGAACAACGCCGCCCTGTACCAGCCGGGCAATGCCACCCTGGTGGCCGCGCAAATCTACCCGGCCACGGGCGACAGCGGCATGGTCACCGTGGGCCAGAGCAGCCGGGTCGACGAATACGGCATCGTGCGCGTCACGCTCGATCCCTTGCGCACGCTCAATATCGAGCGCAGCGCCGGTAGCGCCACGCCGAACCAGCCGTTTTCCGTCTTTGGCAGCCTGAACCTGGTTGCGCCCACGATCAACCAGCGCGGCGTGCTGCGCGCGCCGCTGGGCCAGATCACCCTGGGCGCCGAAGGTTATGAAGCCTATACGGACCATGTCAACCTGTTGCCGGGCAGCCTGACCTCCGTCAGCGCGAAGGGCTTGACGATGCCGTACGGCGGCACGCTCGATGGCCTCAGCTACCTGTATGACGGCAACGACGTCGTGTTCAAGGGCGTGGGCAACGGCCCCGAGATCGCTTTGACGGGCGCTGCCGTCGACGTGCAGGCCGGCGCCGTGCTCGACCTGTCGGGCGGCGGCACCTTGACGGGCGCCGCCTTCCTGGCAGGACGGGGCGGCTCCACCGATGCGCGCCTCAATCCGCTGGTACAGATGAAGCCGAATGGCGGCTTCACCTTGCCTGGCCTGAATACCAACCCCGTGTACGCCATCATCCCCGGCGTCCAGCCGGACGTGGCGCCACTGATGGCCGAGCAGGGCGCGGGCAAGCCTGCCGTGGGACGCCAGATCACCATCGGCGCGGGCGTGCCCGGCCTGGCGGCCGGCACCTACACCTTGCTGCCATCGAATTTCGCCTTGCTGCCGGGCGCTTTTCGTGTGGAATTGAATGGCCTGGCCGGCGCCGTCGAGGCGGGCGGCACGGTGGCCATGCGCAATGGCTCGTACGCCACGGCGGCGCAGACGGGCATCGCCGGCACGGCCATCCGCGACGCCGTGCCCGGCCAGGCCATCCTGACGCCGGCCGACGTGCTGCGCAGCTATTCGCAATACAATGAAACGGGCTATGCCGCTTTTGCCATGGCGCAAGCCACGCGCGACGGCGTGCCGCGCGCCATGCTCGAACGCGACGCCAAGGCCGTGCGGCTGCAGCTGATCGCCCCGTCCCTGCGCAGTGTCGAGAATAACCAGACGCCATTGATGATGGATGGCAGCGCCCTGTACGCGCCGGCCGAGGGCGGCTTTGGCGGTTCCCTGCTGCTGGGGACGGGGACGCATGCGTCGACCCGCTACGAAGTGCTGGCCGACGGCACGGCGCCGCTGGCGGACTTCGATGGCGTGTCCGTGCACGCCTCGCAAATCAATGCCTTCGGCGCCCAGCGCGTGGGCATCGGCGGCTTGCCGCGCGTCACCTACAGCGATTTCGCCACGGGCAGCAACCAGCGCGCCAACATCGCCGCCATCAACGAATCGGCAGGCGGCATCGTGCTGCGCGACGGCGCCGTGCTGAAGGCGGCCGAAGTGTTCCTCGTGACGACGAAAAAAAACGACGGCATCATCCTCGAGCAGGGTTCCGGCATCAATACGCTGGGCCGCGGCAAGGCGGCCTGGGACTCGCGCGACGGCTATGTGTACCAGCCGATGGGCAGCGTGCTGGCCGTCTCGAACGGCTGGCTGGACATGCTGCCGGCCGCGCGCACGCCGTCCGAATCGTATGGCCCCGGCATCATCGACATCGGCGCCTGCGCCAAGGTCAATGGCGTTTGCGGCGGCAGCACCGCGTTGTATTCGGAAGGCACCATCGCGGCCGTGACGGAGCGCGCGTTTACCCTGCGCGACAACGTGCGCTACGGCACGCGCAACCTGGTGCTGGCGATGGGCTCGATCAATATCGGCAGCGAAGCCTCGCTGGCGGACGCCAGCGCCCGCGGTGCCTTGCCGGATGGCCTGGCGCTGAACCAGGGCGTGCTTGACCGCCTGCTGCGCGGCGATACCAGCACGGGCGCACCGGCACTGGAAAGCCTGGGCTTGACGGCGCGCAATTCCTTCAATTTCTATGACTCGACGCAGCTGTCGACCATCGATGCGGCCACGGGCAAGTCGTCGCTGTCGCGCCTGGTGCTCAATACGCCCGCCATCTATGGCTATGGCGGCGCGGACGCGCTGGCGCGCATCCACACGGACACCCTGGTGTGGCAAGGCGCGACGAACGCGCCCGGCGCCGTGGTTGCCGATGGCCCCGGCACCGGCAGCGGCCGCCTGCAGGTCGATGCCAAGCGCATCGAGTTCGGCTTTACGCCGGACAGCCGTCCCGACACCATCCACAATCTGGACCGCCTGATACTGGGCTTCGGCCAGGTGGCGCTGAATGCGAGCGAACAGCTGACGGCCAATAACAAGGGCAGCCTGTCCGTCTACCAGTCGCAGGGCGCGTGGGATACGGCCATCAATGGCTACCGCTACAGCGGTGGCGACGTCGTGATCAACACGCCCCTGCTGACGGGCGCGGCCGGTTCCGTCAACCGCATCACGGCGGGCGGCAACCTGACGGTGAGCGCGCCGGCAGGTGCGGCCGCCGCCACGCCGACGAATGCGGCGCTGGCCGGCGCCCTGGGCGCCGAAGTGGCGCTGAGCGGCAACAATGTCAGCGTGGATACGTCGGTGGTCTTGCCAAGCGGAAAATTGACGCTGTCGGCCGAGCGCGATGTGCTGCTGGGCGACAAGGCCAAGCTGGACCTGGCGGGACGCAAGATCGATTTCTACGACACCAGCAAGTACAGCTGGGGCGGCGACGTGATCCTCGACAGCCGCGAGGGCGATGTGCGCCAGGCGGCCGCTTCCGTGATCGACGTGTCGGCCGTGAACAACCGCGCCGGCAAGCTGAGCGTGATCGCCACGGGCGACGCGGCCGGCACGGCCGACTTGCGCGGCACCCTGCTGGGCGGCGCCAGCGGCAGCTATGACGCGGGCGGTACCCAGGTAGCCTATGCGGCCGGCGGCGCGGAAATCCGCGCCCAGCGGATCGGCGACTTCGCCGGCCTGAACCAGCGCCTGAACACGGGCAAGGTGTTCGGCAGCCGCAGCTTCCAGCTCAAGCAGGGCGACCTGGCCATCGGCGACGAGGTCAAGGCGCGCGAAGTGAGCGTGTCCGTCGATGGCGGCGCGCTGACGGTGAACGGCCGCATCGACGCCAGCGGCGAACAGGTGGGCAGCATCCGCCTGGCCGGCCGCGACGGCGTCACCATCAAGTCCGGCGCCGTACTCGACGCGCATGGCACGGTGCTGCGCACGGACAGCTACGGGCAAGTGATCGAGGCGCCGAACCGCGCCGTGATCGAACTGGCGTCGCCTGGCGGACGCCTGACCCTGGAAAACGGCGCGCGGCTCGACCTGCGCAGCGGAGACAAGGGCGGCAATTACGGCAGCATCGACTTGAATGCGCGCCGCCTGGGCGGCGCCACGGGCGACGATATCGATATCGATGCGGCCGGCGCCTTGAACATCGCGGGCGCGCGCAACATCAACGTCAACGCCTTCTGGCAATACAAGGATGCCCCGGCGGGTACCGGCAAGGATGCGGACGGCCGCAGCTACCAGAGCATTACCCAGGCTTACCTGGACGGGAAGCATGCAGACAGCCAGGCCTTCATGGTCAATGCGCTGGCGAACGGCAACTTGATGAACAACAAACTGCGCGGCTTGCGCGGCGATGCGAACGCCTTCCACCTGCGACCCGGCGTCGAAATCGTCAGCGCCACGCCGGGCGGCGACCTGCATATCGATGGCGACATCGACCTGTCCGGCCACCGCTACGACGGCGTCAATCCGCTGGCGCGCCTGAGCGGCGTGTACGGCTCGGGCGAGGCGGGCGCGCTGGTCGTGCGCGCCGGTGGCAAGCTCAGCGTCTTTGGCAGCATCACGGATGGTTTCGATACGCGCACCTTGCCCGTCACGTCGGACGACCAGGGCTGGCAACTGGTGAAGGGCCGTTTGCCGTGGGGCGGCGATGTCGTCGTGCCGCAAGGGGGCCTGGTGACCCTGGCCGAAGACACGTATTTCAAATCGGGCACGAGCCTCAATTTCGCCGTGCCGATGAAGCCGATGCAATTGCGCGGCGGCACCTTGCTGGCGGTGCGCGCCACCTTGACGGCGGAGTTGAACTTGCCGGCCGGTAGCGTGCTGGGCGGCGCCGTGCGCAACGCCGATGGCAGCGTGCTGTACGCGGCCGGCACGGTCTTGCAGAAGGCGCTGACCTTATCGAGCGGCATGCAGCTCGATCCCGGCCTGCGCCTGCCTGGCGCGGCCAGGGTGGCGGCCATGGTGTGGCCCGCGAATGTGGCCTTGCCCTTCCCGGAAGGCAAGCCGTGGGACGTGGGCGATGGATGGAATCCCGTCAACGGCGTGGTGCTGGCCACCGCGCTGGCGCTGGACAAGGGCAGCGTGCTGCCCGCCGGCACCGTGGTCAAGCTGCCTGGCGACGCGACCATGGTGGCGCTGCGCAGCGAGGATGGCAGCGGCAGCCAGGGCCGCAACCTGGCGCTGGCGCCCATGCTGGCCCAGGGTTCGCAAGCGTGGTCGCTGCGCCTGGTGGGCGGCGCCGATACGGCCGCGGCCGACACGCGTGCGCTGCGGCCGCATGCGAAGGACGCCCACCTGATGCTGGCCGATACGCATTACGGCATGGTCCCTGCCCGCGAATTGGTTCCAGGCACCGGCTTGCCCGGACAATACATCTGGGGCGACGATGCCGGCCTGTTTGGCCAGGAACCGGGCACGCCGATCAACCTGGATGACTTTGGCAGCGAAGAAGTGCTGCTTGGCTTCAATGAATATGGCGCAATCGTGGTCAAGGTTGCCGATGGCACACCGCCCGAATACGTGGACGTGATTGCGCCGGCGCGCCAGCCCCTGTTCAGCGTGCTGCGTACGGGCACGGGCGACCTCGACCTGCTGGCCGCCGGCGATTTCGACATGCGTTCGCTGTACGGCGTCTACACGGCGGGCACGCAGTCGGCTTCGCCGCTGGTCGATGGCAAGGATCTGTTCAACCTGCCCCGCGGCGTCAGTGCCAAGGGCCAGTTGCTCGGCGCCCTGGACAACCAGCTGACGCGCTTCGTCGATGGGGGCAGCGAGAGCCTGTACCGCGCCTGGTATCCGGAGCACGGCGGCAACCTGCTGCTGCGCGCCCAGGGCGACGTCAAGGGCGATACCGTGGGCACCGCCACGCAGCGCCGCGAGGACGCCATCGGCGCCCTGAGCCGGCAGCAGGATACCAGCGACATCGGTACCTGGCTGTGGCGCCAGGGCAGCGGCAGCACGGGCGCGGGCGTGCCGACGGCATGGTGGATCAATTTCGGCACCTATGTCGCGCGTCCCGACGGCAGCGAGCTGTTTGCCGGCCAGCCGGCCGTGTCGGGCTTTACGGGCATCGGCACCCTGGGGGGCGGCAATGTGCTGCTGCAGGCGGGCGGCGATGCCGGCATGCTGACCTCGCGCACCGATCCGGGCGGCGAGTACGCACCGCGCAGCCAGGGCCTGAACGTGGCCGTGGGCAGCACGGGCAGGGTGACGCCGGACGGCAAGCTGCTGCTGACGGGCGGCGGCGACCTCGACATCCGCATCGGCGGCGGGCTCAACCCTGTTGCCGAGGTGCGCAGTTTCGACCGCAACAGCGATGCCCAGAATGTCGATACGCGCTACGAGCGCCAGTCTCTCACGCTCAACAGCACCTTCACGAACCTGCGCGGCGCGCTGCGCATGGAGGCGGGCGCCGTGGGCGGCGTCGAGCTGCGTTTCGACCGCGCCGATCCGAAGGAATCGCGGCCGTATGAAACCTATACGGCGGGCACGGCGATTGCCAGCGGCGGGCCGATCCTGGTGCCGGGCGACAGCGGCGTGCGCATCGATGCGCGCGGCGACCTGGTGCTGGGTGGCACGGCCGATGCGGGCCGCGTCAAGCAGCTGGGCAACGGTTCGCCGTTCAACTACCAGGGCGTCGAGCGCGCCGGCGAGGGCTGGAGCTGGTTCTCGCTGTGGACGCCGGCCACGGCCATCGACCTGTTCAGCGCCGGCGGCAACCTGACGCCGACGTCCGCCTGGATCAATACGCTGACGGGCAACAACCATGCGCCCTCGGACGGACGTTTTGTCATGCCGTCCGTGCTGCGCGCCGTGGCTGCCAGCGGCAGCTTGTACTACGGCAATGCCAGCCTGGGCAGGTTGGGCGAGGGCGGCAAGGTCGACATGCCGCAAAACGGCGTGATCCTGGCGCCGTCGCCGGTGGCGCCGCAATTCGTCAAGACGGGCACGGGCCAGCTGGAAATGCTGGCCGCCGATTCCATCCATGCGGCCGGCTATCCCATCACGCCATCGGGCGCCGATCCGCGCCTCTTGCCGAACCCGTTCAATCCGGGCTTCGTCGGGGCGCTGGACAAGGTCTGGTTCGGCCTGCTGCCCTTGCATAACGTCAGCACGAATGCGCTGGCGCCTTCGCCGCTGAAGTCGTTTGCGGGGAATGCCAATGGCGCCGGCGTGGAGGCGCAGACCTATCCGCTGTTCAGCATGACGGCACCGACGGTGTCGGACTATGTGCCCGTGGGCCAGCTGCCTGCGCATTTCTATGCCAACAGTGGCGACATCGTCGGCCTGCGCACGGGCGGCATCGTGTACCGGGCCACGCTGAGGGGAGACGTGGGTCCGCTGGGCGTGTGGTACGAGGGCGGCGGCGCCGTGGCCGTGCGCGCCGGGCGCGACATCGTCAATTCGGGTACGCCGCTCGGCAGCATCGAAGACGTGCCGGACGGCGCGGCCGGATGGACCAGCCAGGGCTTTGTCGGCCGGCCGGACTATCCGGACAAGCCGGTCGTCACCGGCAGCTCGTCGGCGCGCGGCAATCTGTTCGTGCACCGCCGTGCCGCTGACGTCTCCGTCGTCAGCGCCGGGCGCGATATCCGCTACAGCACCTTCTATGTGGCGGGTCCCGGCCAGCTGAGCGTGAGCGCCGGGCGCGACCTGTACATGGCCGACAAGGCGGAATTGCGCAGCCTCGGTTCCATCGTCGGCACCGGTTCCGGCGAGCGCGGCAACGGCGCCGGCATCAGCGTGGCCGCCGGCGTGGGCCGCAATGGCCCCGACTATGCGGCCTTCGCGGCGCGTTACCTGGACCCGGCCAAGCTGGCCGACCCGGGCCGCCCGCTGGCCGACCAGGCCGGCAGTGCCGTGTACGTCTACGGCGGCAAGCTGACCCTGGCCGACTGGCTGCGCGGCCAGTTCGGCTACGGCGGCGACGAGGCGGGCGCTTCCGCCTTCCTCGGCACGAAACAGGCGGAACTGGAAAAGGCCGGCGCGCAAACGGGCGGCGTGCGGCGCGACCTGGCGCGCGAATACGCGCTGGTCAGCCAGTTGCACCTGGTGAACTGGCTGACGACGCGCTTCGGCGGCGACAGCGGCCTGGGCATCCGCTACGACCCGGCAACCGATGCGCGCAGCTTCTTTGCCGCCTTGCCGAAGGAACAGCAGCAGGTGTACCTGAGCAATGTCTACTTTGCCGAACTGAAGGCGGCCGGGCGCGAATACAACGATCCGGACGGCATGCGCCGCGGCAGCTACCTGCGCGGCCGCGAAGCCATCGCCACCCTGTTCCCCTCCCAGGACAAGGCGGGCAAGAAGATCGAGTACAAGGGCGACCTGACGATGTTCAGCAGCGCGCTGTACACGGTCAACGACTACGCAGGCATCTATACCAAGCGGCCCGTCGAGGGCGTGCGCTACTTGAGCCCGCAGGAGTGGGCCGAGGCGGGGCGTCCGGTCGTCAACGTGCCGCACGTGATCGTCAACGATGCCGGCATCCACACGGATTTCGGCGGCGATATCGGCATCGCGGTGCCGGGCGGCCGCGCGCTGATCGGCGTCGACGGCGGCTATGCGCCGGGCGAAGGCTCGGGCGTGCTGACGCAGGGGGCGGGCGAGATCCAGATGTATGCGAAAGACAGCATCCTGCTGGGCCAGAGCCGCATCTTCACCACTTTCGGCGGCAACATCCTGGCCTGGTCGGCCACGGGCGACATCAATGCGGGCCGCGGCACCAAGTCCACCGTCGTCTACACGCCGCAGCGCCGTAACTATGACAGCATCGGCCTCGTCAGCCTGTCGCCGAGCACGCCGAGCACGGGCGCCGGCATCGCCACCCTGAACCCGATCCCGGAGGTGCCGCCCGGCGACATCGACCTGATCGCCCCGCTGGGCAGCATCGACGCGGGCGAGGCGGGCATCCGCGTCTCGGGCAACGTCAACCTGGCGGCCTTGCAGGTGGTGAATGCGGAAAACATCCAGGTGCAGGGCAAGTCGACGGGCATGCCCGTGATCGCCTCGGTGAACGTGGGGGCGCTCAGCAATGCCAGCGCGGCCGCCTCGCAAGCCGTGACGGCGGCACAGGATGTGCTGCAGCGCGAACGGGCCGCCACGCGCCAGGCGCAGCCGTCGCTGTTTACGGTGAAGGTGCTGGGTTTTGGCAATGAGCAGGCGGACGAAGCCGGTGTGGGCAAGCACACGGGCGGCGAACCGCAGGCGTCCAGCTACCAGCCGGCCGGCGTGGTGCAGGTGCTCGGTGCGGGGCCGTTGACGGCGCCGCAGTTGCAGGCGCTCACGCCGAACGAGCGGCGCGGTTTGCAGCCTTGAGCGGAGTTTTATGAACATTTGATGACATTCGGCAGTCGCCGCGCGCGGCGACTGTCTAGGCATCAGTAGACAAGCTTCGATGGACGACATGCGCAGTACACAACGCCGGCCCAGCGCCGCAATACAGGGCAACCGTTTGATTTTAAGGTGAATGGAAGATGCGTGAGATGAAAAAACAGGGCAACGGTGCAGCGCCAGCGGCGCCTGTGACGGCCTTGACGATGCTGTGCCTGGCCATGCTGGCGCTGCCCGGCATGACATACGCTCAGGAAACAGCTGCAGCCGCGCCGGCCGTGCCGGAGCGCCAGGTGACGATCGAGGAATATTTGGTGCGCGGCAATACCGTGCTCGATGCGCGTGCCATCGAAGAGGCGGTCACGCCCTTCCTGGGACCGGGCCGCACCCTGAAGGACGTGGAAGGGGCGCGCGACGCCCTGGTCGCCGCCTATCAGGCGCGCGGCTACCAGTCCGTCTACGTGGACTTGCCCGAGCAGCAGGTGGAGCAGGGCGTGGTGGTGCTGCAGGTGAGCGAAACGAAGGTGGGACGCTTGCGCGTGGTCGGTGCGCAATACAACTCGCCGCTCGACGTGCGCCAGCAAGTGCCGGCCTTGACGGAAGGCAAGGTGCCGGACTTTACGCAGGCGCAAGCGGAACTGACGGCCCTGAACCGGGGACCCAAGCGCCAGGTGATGCCGCTGGTCAAGCAGGGCAGCCTGCCCGGCACCATGGACGTGGACTTGAAAGTCGAGGACAGCAGCCCGTGGCGCGCCAGCGTGGGCCTGAACAACGACTACAGCGCCGACACGAAGAAGCTGCGCACCAGCATGTCGGTCGGCCACGACAACCTGTGGCAGCTGGGACACAGCGCCACCATCAGCTTTTTCGGCACGCCGGGCGACCTGAACCAGACCAAGGTGTGGTCCGCCTCGTACGTGGCGCCCATCGGCACGCAGGGCTGGAGCGTGGAAGCGACGGGCTACCAGTCGAACAGCAACGTGGCCAGCACGGGCGGCACCAGCGTGCTGGGCAAGGGTCACGCGCTGGGCATGAAAGTCAACTACACGGTGCCCAACAGCGGCATCTGGTGGCATAGCTTTTCTGCCGGCATCGACTTCAAGGATAACCAGGAAGCCTTGAAACTCAATGGCACGGGCAGCAATATTCCGCTCAAGTACGTGCCCCTGAGCGTGTCGTATAACGGCTTTGCGCAGACGGACGCGGCGACGTACGGCCTGGGCCTGTCGCTGGTGGCCGGCACGCGCGCCTCGTTCGGCTACGGCAGCAACAGCGCCGCCTATGACAACAAGCGCTACAAGGCTTCGCCCAGCTTCCTCGTGCTCAAGGGCGACGCCAACGCCACCTACACCCTGGGCAGCGGCGCGCAGCTGCACGGGCGCATGTCGGGCCAGCTGGCCGACGCGGCGCTGGTGTCGGGCGAGCAGATGGCCGCCGGCGGCGCCAATTCCGTGCGCGGCTATCTGTCGGCCGAAGCGACGGGCGACTACGGCGTCTCGGGCACCGTCGAATGGCGCACGCCCCAGCTCACGTATTTCAGCCGCCTGGAAAACTGGCGCCTGTTTGCCTTTGCCGATGGCGCGCGCCTGCGCCTGCGCGACCCGATGATCGAGCAGAAAGACCTGTTCGGCCTGGCTTCCGTGGGCGTGGGCAGCAGCTTCCAGTTCCTGCGCTACCTGAATGGCCGCATCGATTTCGCCTACCCGCTGCGCGATGGCCCGCGCACGCACAAACACGTGCGCCGCATCAATTTCAACCTGTCGGCCAGCTACTGACGGGCCAGCTCACCAGCACTGCACTTTTTTAGACTTTTCTTCGGAGAATCACTGTCATGCAACGTTTTCTTTTTCTGCTCACGATCCTGGGCACGCTCGTTCCCGGCCTGGCGCATGCCTGGTGGCAGCCCGACTGGGCTTACCGCAAACCCGTCACCGTCGATGCCGGTCCGAAGGCAGGCGCCGTCGGCGGCGATCCCGGCCGCATTCCCGTGCTGCTGCGCTTGCATTCGGGTAACTTCAACTTCGAAGGCGTCAGCGACAACGGCGCCGACCTGCGCTTCGTGGCAGGCGATGACAAGACGGTGCTGAACCACCAGATCGAACAGTTCAACCCGCTCCTGGGCATCGCCCTGATCTGGGTCGACGTCCCGGCCCTGACGGCCGGCACGCCGCAGCAGCTGTGGATGTACTACGGCAATCCGAAGGCGCCCGCTTCCGGTAACGGCCAGCGCACCTTCGATCCCGATTACAGCCTGGTGTACCACTTCACGGAACCCGGCGTGCCTTCGCGCGACAGCACCGCCTACGGCAACCATGCCCAGACGGCCGTACCCGCGCTGGACGGCTCCGTCATCGGCGCTGGCGCCCGCCTGGGCACGGCACCGCTGATGCTGCCCGCCTCGCCTTCGCTGGCGCTGGCTGCCGGCGCGCCGTTCACGTTTTCCGCCTGGGTGCGTCCGGACAGCCTGGGCGCGCAGCAAGTGCTGTATGCCCGCCGCGACGGCGCCAATGAATTGCTGATCGGCATAGACCAGGGCGTACCCTTCGTGCAAGTGAATGGCCAGCGCAGCAAGCCCGGCCAACCGATCCAGGCAGCGCAATGGTCGCACCTGGCCGTCAAGGCCGATAAAGCCAACGTGGCCCTGTATGTGGGCGGCCGTCCGGCCGTGTCGCTGGCCACCGCCTTGCCGGCGTTTGCCACGGCCGCCTCGGTAGGCGCCGATGCGCCGCCGGTCGCCACCGGCGCCGCCACCCTGGCCAACTTCACGGGCGCCATCGACGAGCTGCGCCTGTCGCGCACGGCCCGTCCCGACGCCCTGCTGCTGGCCGATGCCGTCTCGCAAGGTTCCGAATCGCGCCTGGCCGTGTTTGGCGCCGACGAACAGCAGGCCGGCAAAAGCCATTTCGGCTTCATCGTCGCCGCCATGCCGCTCGACGCGTGGATCGTCGTCGGCGTGCTGGGCCTGATGATGGTCTTGTCGTGGATCATCATGATCGGCAAGGGCCGCAGCTATGGCGCCATCTCGCGCGCCAATGCGCAATTCATGCAGTCGTTCCACGAAGCGGCCGGCGCGCCGCTGGACCACCTGGCGCGCAACGGCAAGCTGAGCGCTTCCGTGAAGACGGATTCCTCGCTGTGGCGCCTGTATGACGTGGCCATCGACGAGATGCGCCGCCGCCACGACCGCGGCTACGACCTGAACGCCGTGTCGAACGCGACGATCGGCGCCATCCGCGCCGCCATGGATGGCGTGATGGTGCGCGAAAGCGAGCGCATGTCCAAGCGCATGATCTGGCTCTCGACCACCATCGAAGGCGCGCCCTACGTGGGCCTGTTCGGCACCGTGATCGGCATCATGCTGGTGTTCGTCGTGGCGGCCATGGCCGGCGCCGTGGACATCAACTCGGTGGCGCCAGGCATGGCGGCAGCGCTGCTGTGTACGGCTGCGGGCCTGGGCGTGGCGATTCCCGCCCTGTTCGGCTACAACTGGCTGTCGTCGCGTTCGGACGCCATCGTTGCCGACATGGCCGTCTTCGTCGATGAATTTGCCACGCGCCTGGCTGAAGAGCAGGGCGACGGACGCCAGATGCGTCCCGTGCTGCAACAGGCGTGAGGGGCGCATAACCATGGCCACCTCCGCCAAGTTTACCCCCCGCAAGCGTAGCGGCGGCATCAATATCACGCCCTTCGTCGACGTGCTGCTGGTGGTGCTGGTGATCTTCATCCTGACCAGCAATGCCAGCATTCCCGGCATCAAGGTCGACCTGCCCAAGGCCAGCTCGGCCATGGCGCTGGAAAAACCGAAGACCAAGGCCATCACCATCGACAACGCGGGCCAGGTCTTCCTCGACGCCTATCCCGTCACCTTGCCCGAGCTGGAAGAGCGCTTGCGCACGGAAAAGGCCTTGACGCCCGACTTCCCCGTGATCGTGCGCGGCGATGCCGCCGTGCAATACGCGAAAGTGGTCGAAGTGCTGGACTTGCTGCGCCGCATAGACCTGAACCAGGTGGGCCTGGTGACCGGCAAGCCGGCATGAGGAGCGCAAGGTGAAGCGTGACGACATGATGAAGATGGCTGCCTCGGAACCGTCGGGCGCGGCGCAATGGTGGCGCCGCTGGGGCGGCGTGGCCGGCGGCGCCCTGCTGGCCGGTGCGCTGGCCGCGCTGGTCTGGTATCTGCTGTCCGACACGGCGGCCACCAAGCGCGAAGTGGCGGCTCCGCCGATGCTGATGTTGCCGCCCCCGCCCCCGCCGCCGCCGGAACCGGAAAAACTGCCGGAACCGACGCCGGACAAGGTGGTGCCGGAAGTGTCGGAGCCGGAACCGACGCCGGCCGACAAGCCCATGGATGACGCGCCGGAAAGCCCGTCGCCGGACAAGGGCGACCCCGTCACCATCGACGGCGCGGCACAGGCCGGCAGCGACGCCTTCGGCATCCAGGCCGGGCGCGGCGGCGGCATGACGGGCGGCGGCGGTGGCGGCGGCCTGGGCGCGGGATCGTATGGCCGCTATGTCGCCAATGCGCTGCAGATGGCCATTGCCCGCGACCCGCGCACGCGCCAGCTGGCCTTTGCCGACATCCGCGTCGACCTGTGGCTCGATACGGAAGGCAAGACGACGAAGGTGCAGCTGGTGCAAGGCACGGGCAATGCGCAGACGGATGAGCAGGTGCTGGCCATGGTGCGCGACTTCCGCGCCGATGAGCGGCCACCGGCGTCATTGCGTTTCCCGGCACGTGTATCGATCAAGGGCCGCCGGCCGTGAACACCCGACCAAACCTGCTGCGCGTTGTGATTTGCGGCCTGCGATGCTCGCTGTGCCTGCGCACAGCTGCGCTTCTCAGCCACAACTCACTGCCGCTCGCGACGGTTTTGTCAGGCGTTCTTGACGACATTCATTTTAATTTTTACCGAAAGAAACAATGAATTCCTTATTTTCTTCCCCACAGCGCATGCGCCGCCTTCCGCTGGCGCTCGCTGCCCTGGCGTTGAGCATGGCGGCAGGCGCAGTACAAGCGCAGGCGCCGGCCGACAGCACCATGGTCAAGCTGATCCGCGGCCTGATCCAGAGCGGCGCCCTGAACAAGGATGCCGGCGAAGCCTTGCTGGCGCAGGCGCAGAGCGAGGCGCTGGCCGCTGCGCAAGCGCGTCCGGCGGCAGCGCCGGCCGCCCTGGCGCAGGTGCAGCCGGGCGACGTGCGCGTGCCGTATATTTCGCAAACCGTGCGCGAGCAGATCCGCGACGAGATCAAGGGACAAGTGCTGGCCGAGGCAAAAGCGGGCGGTTGGGCGGCGCCGAATGAAACGCCGGCCTGGACCAAGCGCATCCGCGTGGAAGGCGACGTGCGCGCCCGCTACGAATCGCGCTACTACGACATGGCCAACAGTAATATCGAGATCGACTGGCGCTCGCTCAACAGCGGCAGCGGCTACGACGTCAATTCGAACACCAACCTGGCCCTGCCGGCGCTGCTGAATACGCGTGAAGACCGCAAGCACTTGCTGCGCGCCCGTGCCCGCCTGGGCATCCTAGCCGACATTTCCGACAGCACGCAGGCAGGCATCCGCCTGGCCAGCGGCAACGACGACAGCCCCGTGTCCACCACGCAAACGCTCGGTGGCGGCCTGGGCAAGAAAAACATCTGGCTGGACCAGGCCTGGCTGTCGTATCAGCCTGCCTCGTGGCTGAAACTGACGGCGGGCCGCTTCGACAATCCGTTTGTGTCCGGCGACGAACTGTTTTCCAGCGAACTCAATTTCGACGGCATCGCCGCCAAGGTGCAGCAACCGGTGGGCGAGAGCAAGGACGTCACCGTGTTCGGTACCCTGGGCCTGATTCCGCTCGAGTATTCGTCCGACAATGCGCCTAGCCGCAGCCAGGCAAAAATGTCCAGCGAAAACAAATGGCTGCTGGGCGCGCAAGTGGGCGCCTCGTGGAAGATCAATAGCGACCATCAATTGCGCGGCGCGCTGGCCTACTACAACTTCCGCAACATCAGCGGCGAATATTCGCAGCCGTGCGCGCTGTACGCGGGCGCCGATGGCTGCAGCACGGACTGGTCGCGTCCGTCGAGTATGCAAAAGGGCAATAGCTTGATGCTGTTGCGCAATATCGCCCTCAATCCGCTGGACCCGGCGAATACGCCGCAGCCGCAATTCGTGGGCCTGGCGTCGAAATTCCGCCTGGCCAACCTGAATGCGCGCTGGGATAGCAAGGTGGCCGGCGGCACGGACTTGCGCATCGAAGGCGATTATGTGCGCAACATGGCCTACGACAAGAATGCCATGTGGGCGCGCGCCAAGGGCGGCATCATGAACAACTTCGGCGGCACGGGCGGCGTGTCGCAAGCCGATTTCAGGAGCGGCGGCAACGCCTACATGCTGCAGGCAACCCTGGGCAAGGCGAATCCGGCGGCGCGCGGCGACTGGAACGTTTTACTTGGCTACAAGCGCATCGAACCGGATGCCTTGCCTGACGCCTACAACGATTCCACCTTCCACCTGGGCGGCACGAATGCGCGTGGCTACTACCTGGGCGGCGCATATGCGCTCGACAAGAATACCTGGCTGAACGGCCGCTGGACGTCGAGCCGTGAAGTGTTCGGTTCGGCACTGTCGATCGATACCCTGCAAATCGAACTGAACGCGCGTTTTTAAGGAGCCATGATGTTGATATCCAACAAAATGCGCGTGCCGCTACTGTTGCTGAGCTTGCTGGCTGCCGGCACTGCCCAGGCGCAGGGACAGAAGGGCCAGAGCATGGAAGAGCGCCTGCGGGCTGAGTTGCGCAATGTCACGGCGCAATTGCAGCAGACGCGCGGCGAGCTGGAAATGCTGAAAGCCAAGGGCGTGCCTGCCGCCAAGGCGGCGCCCGTCGCCGCGCCTGCCAGCGAGGGCTTGAAAAAGGAACTGGCGCGCAGCCAGTCGCAGCTGGCGCAAGAGCGCGCGCAGCGGGAAAAACTGGGCGAGCAACAACAGCGCAGCGCTACCGCCGCGCAAGAGGCGGCCGCCAGTCTGGCGCAATTGCGCCAGGCCAGCGAACAGCTGGCCGCCACGGGCAAGCAGCTGGAAACGGAACGTGCGCGCCTCGACGGCGAAGTGGCGTTGCAGCGGGGCGCCCTGGCGCGCTGCGAGAGCAAGAATGCCCAGCTGTTCGCGGCCGGGCAGGAAATCCTGCAAGCGTACGAGTCGCTGAACGTGCTGGACGTCATGAAGGCGCGCCAGCCGTTCGCCGCGCAAAGCCGCGTCAAGCTCGAGCAAATTGCGCAGCAGTACGGCGACCAGCTGTACCAGGGCCGCTTTGATGCGCGTCAAACCAGTGACACACCGGCCGCCCCCGCGCCCGCTCCCCAATAATTTTATTTTTTGAAATGAATGGAATGACGATGGAAAACAATACCAACTTGCTGAGCACCCTGAATGCGGAACAAATGGCCGACGCCATCAAGGCGGCCGGCTGCGCCGTGACCAGCATCGAACACGACGGCGTCGTGCGCCTGCACAGTGCCAGCCATGGCATCGGCTTTCAGGTGCTGTGGGGCAATGAAGCGGCGCCTGGCCAGTACGCCGATTTGACCCTGAGCTGCCCGCTGCGCGTGCAGGGCGGCGACTTGCCGGCCGGCTTGCTGGCCGAATGGCACCGCAGCAAGCGTTTTGCCCGCGTGGCCCAGCATGGCGATTTCGTCGTGCTGGAAATGGATGTGCTGGTTGCCGGTGGCGTCAGCCAGGAGTATCTGAATATCAATCTGCAACTGTGGACGCAGATGATGGGCCAGTTCTTCTTGTTTTTGCGCAACTTTACGCCCGCCGACACGAGCACGGCACCGATAGTCGAGGCCGCCAGCGTGGCCGAAGAGGAAACGGTAGCAGCCTGATAAGCGGGTCAAGGGCGGCAAAAAGGGCCGGTGACGGGTCTTTTTTGCCGCCTGCGGGTCCCAAGTGTCGTATTAAATACTTATTTTTTAGGCATCGCGCATTAAAACTGCTTAAAGAGCGTGTGTGAATCAAGCCAGCAACGGCTGTATGGCGGATAATATTGCCTGTTGCCGATTTGGATACGACCTTTACACAAAAATGCGCCCCATGGATTTTACCCGCGACGAAACCAGTGAAACCCCAGTTGCCCCGGCCAGCGCGCCGGGAGCGCCTTTGCCGTATGCCGTCGCCACCTGGCTGCAGCGGGTGGAGGCAGCCGCCCATCCGAAGGCCGTGCTGACGATTGCCGAACCTGATCCCAAGCTCAACCAGCATCGATTGATCTACGTGCTGGCGCCCACCAGCGGTGGCCGCCACGTGGCCCTGTGCCTGTACAAGGCGCGACTGCGGCCGAACGGCGACGTGGCGGCGGCCAGTCCCATCAGCGAAATCTTTTCCCTGCTGTCCGCGCCGCCCACGTTCCTGACGCCGTTTGACGAAGACCTCGTGCGTTTCTTCGTGGCCATGCGCAGTGGGCAGAACTCGCAGACGGGCAGCGCCACGGAGCCGAAAGGCAAGGTGGGCGCGGCCCTGCTGAAAATGCTGGCCGAGCAGGATAAATTGTTGTGGGCCAATTCCTGGGCCGATGTGGGGAATGGACTCGTGTATCCGCTGAAGGAAGGTCCCGTGCGTCCCGCCCGCCTGTTCTGGCGCGACGAAGGCAAGACCATGCGCCTGGGCTGGCAGGTGGACCCGCCGGAAGGGGCGAAGCACCATGGCGCCGACCAGATCGACTACATGCTGCCCACCGATCCGCCGTGGTACATCGACAACCTGTCGTGCGGCGTGCTGGAACTGAACCAGGGCGGCTCCGACATTTCCCTGGCCGACTTGCAGGCGCTGGTGGCGCAGGCGCCGCCGCTGAACGCGAACGACAAGGTGCGCGTGTCGCAACTGCTGCTGGCGCAGGGCTTGCAGCATTTGATGCCGCTGCCGCAACCGTTGCCGCAGCGCTTGCGCAAGGATGTGCCGGCGCAACCGGTCTTGCTGATGGACAGCGCCATGCTGGCCGATGGCAGCGCGCAGCGCTGGAGCGACTTCGCCGTGCTGTCCTACGACTATGATGGCGAGCGCGTCTCGTTCGACCCGTCGCAGCGGGTGGTGCGGCAAGTGGGCGACGTGACGGAAATTATCCAGAGAAACACGGCCGATGAAGCGCGCGCGCTGGCCACCCTGGCCGAGCTGCAATTCAAGAAGCCGGGCTCCGCCCCCTTGAGCGGCTTGAAGGGCGCCTTGCTGTTGCCTTCGCAGGCGGAATGGCTGCGTTTTGCCGAGTCCGGTATCGACACCTTGCTGGACCAGGGCTGGATCGTGGAAAAGACGGCCAAATACCGCTACGACGTGAGCGACGTGGGCGACTGGTATGCGGAGATCGACGATCAGGACCCGGACAGCGGCAATGCCTGGTTCGAGCTGGAACTGGGCATCGTCGTCAACCATGAACGCGTGCCGCTGCTGCCCGTGCTGGTGCAGCTGATCCGCAACGCGCCCAACGATTTCAACCCGAAAGTCATCGAAGCGCATGCGGACGATGACCAGATGCTGGCAACCTTGCCAAACGGCACGCGCGTGGCCCTGCCGTGGGGCCGGGTGCGCCCCATCCTGAACACGCTGGGGGAACTGTACTTCAGCGACAAGATCAAACATGCGGTGCGCATGTCGACCCTGGACGCGGCGCGCCTGGAAGAGCTGGCGCGGGGTCTGGACATGGAATGGACGGGCGGCGAGCAGCTGCGCGCCATGGGCCGCAAGCTGAGCCAGTTCGGTTCCGTGCAAAAAGTGGCGGCCCCAGCCGGCTTGCAAGCGACCTTGCGCGATTACCAGGCCGATGGCTTGGCGTGGATGCAATTCCTGCGCGACCATGACCTGGCGGGGATTTTGGCCGATGACATGGGCCTGGGCAAGACCGTGCAAACGCTGGCGCATATCCTGGTGGAAAAGGAAGCGGGACGTCTCACGCATCCAGCTCTGGTGATCGCGCCCACGAGCTTGATGGGCAACTGGCAGGACGAGGCGGCCAAGTTCGCGCCCAGCCTGAAAGTGTTGCTGCTGCAAGGCAAGGACCGCGCCCAGCAATTCGACCAGATCGACCAATGCGACCTGGTGCTGACCACCTACGCGCTGTTGCCGCGCGACGAGGAAACCCTGCGCGAGCATGATTTCCACCTGGTCATTCTCGACGAATCGCATTACATCAAGAATACGCGCAGCAAGGCGGCGCAAAGCGCGGGCCTGCTGCGCGCGCGCCACCGTTTGTGCCTGTCCGGCACGCCGCTGGAAAATCACCTGGGAGAATTGTGGTCGCAATTCCACTTCCTGCTGCCGGGCTTGCTGGGCGACGAAAAGACGTTCAACACGCAGTTCCGTCACCCGATCGAGCGCCAGGACGACCCGCTGCGCCGCATGCTGCTGAACCGCCGCATCAAGCCTTTCCTGCTGCGCCGCACGAAGGACAATGTGGCCAAGGAGCTCCCACCGAAGACGGAAATGGTGCGCAAGGTGGAATTGACGGGACCGCAGCGCGACCTGTATGAAACCGTGCGTCTTGCGATGGATCAAAAAGTACGCGAAGAAATCGACAAGAAGGGCGTGGCGCGCAGCCAGATCGTCATCCTCGAAGCGCTGTTGAAATTGCGCCAGGTCTGTTGCGACCCCCGCCTCGTGAAATCCTTGCCGGCGAAGAAGCAGTCGGCCGGTTCGGCCAAGCTGCTCGACCTGATGCAGATGGTGGAAGACTTGCTCGACGAAGGGCGCAAGATCCTCGTCTTCTCGCAATTTACCAGCATGCTGGAATTGATCGAGGAAGAGCTGGAATCGCGCGACATTCCGTACGCCTTGCTGACGGGCGAGACGAAGGACCGGGGCGCGCAAGTGGCGGCCTTCCAGCAGGGCGCCGTGCCCATCTTCTTGATCAGCCTGAAAGCGGGCGGCGTGGGTCTGAACCTGACGGCGGCCGACACGGTCATCCATTACGATCCGTGGTGGAATCCGGCGGCGGAAAACCAGGCCACGGACCGCGCCTGGCGCATCGGCCAGGACAAGCCCGTGTTCGTCTACAAGCTGATCGCCAAGGGCACCTTGGAAGAAAAAATCCAGCTGCTGCAGCAAAAGAAATCGGAGCTGGCGCAATCGATCCTGGCCGAAGGCGAGTCGCAGAAGATGGCGCTCACGCAGGAAGACTTGCAGCAGATTTTCGCCCCGCTGGAAGATTAACGCTGCCGCACGCTTATACTTGGCGATTCTTTCTTGCCAGGTATAACGCATGCTGCCCTTCCTGCCCTTTCTTGTATTGCTGCTGGCCGGCGCCATTCTCATGGCGCTGCGTTTCGTCCAGTTGCGCCGCGCCCTGTTGCGCGCGCGGGCGGGCGAAACGCAGTTCCGCCTGCTGGCCGAGCACGGGCGCGACGCGGCCTTCCTGCTCGACGCCACCACCTTCGAATTGCTCTACATCAGCCCCGCCGCGCAGCGCCTGACGGGCTACGACTTGCCTGCCTTGCGCGGGCACGCGGCACAGCTGGCGGCGGACGTGCCGGCCCGGCTGCAGCGCTGGCGCGATGGCGATGCCAGCCGTTTGACCCTGCTGCGCGAAGTGGCGCTGCCGCACGCCGACGGCCACCTGCTGGCGCTGGAAATCAGCTCGACCATCGTGCCCGCGGCGGCGGGGCGCAGCATGACCCTGGTGGGGAGCTTGCGCGACGTCAGCGAGGCGCAGGCGCAGGAAGCGGAACGGGAAAAGGAACAGAAGCGCTTCGCCTCGATGCTGTCGCATGAATTCCGCACGCCGCTGGCCACCATCGACGGTGCCATCCAGCGCCTCGTGTCGACCTCGCAAGACGCGGACGACGCCACGCGCAAGCGCTACGTGAAAATCCAGACGGCCGTCGACCGCCTGTTGTCCATGATCGACGATTATCTGTCGCCCGAACGCATGGCGGCCATCGGCCGCGAGCGGGCCGCCGACGGCATCGCGCCGCTGGCCTTGCTGCAGCAGGCGGCCGCCACCGTACCGGCCAGCCACCGCGTGCAGCTGGAACTGGACGAGGACTTGCCGGCCAGGCTGCGCTGCGACGTGCCCGGCATGGCCCTGTGCCTGAAAATCCTGCTCGATAACGCCGTCAAGTTCAGCGCGCCGGGCAGTGCCATCACCCTGTCGGCCAAGCTGGTGCCCGAAGGGGGCGTGGCCCTGTGCGTGCGCGATGCGGGGCCCGGCTTGCGGGAAGAAGAACTGGCGCAGCTGTTCGAAAAAGGTTTCCGTGGAACCGATGCGCAGCATCCGGGGGCGGGCTTGGGCCTGTACATGGCGCGCGCCGTGGTGGACGTGCATGGGGGGAGTTTACAGGGGCATAATCTGCCCGAAGGCGGGGCTGTTTTCCGGATTTGGCTGCCCTTGCCTGTCTAGACAAGGAAAAGCCTTGCTTCCGCTGAAGGCAACCGTGATAATTCCTTGACGTAAACCTATTGTGCCGTCCATCATGGTGCAGAAGTGAATGGCATGGTTTGCCCACGGTAGCTCACTAACGGAAGAATGGCGTTGCAATGACGAAAATACTGATCGTCGAAGACAATCTGGACTACGCCGAAGACATGGCGGAGTTTCTCGTTGAGCTCGAACACGAAGTCCATATCACCAGCTCCGCTGGCGGCATGTGGACGGCGTTGAGCCATGGCAATGTTGGCGTGGTCGTACTGGACCTGGGCTTGCCCGATGAGGATGGCTTCAATGTCATCCCCCGCATGCGCCAGCTGTATCCGCAAATCGGCGTGCTGGTGCTGACGGGGCGCGTGGCGTTCGACAGCCGCATCCTGGGCTTGCGCCTGGGCGCCGACCACTATCTGACCAAGCCGATCAAGTTCCCCGAACTGGCCGCCCACATCGAGGCGCTCGACCGCCGCGTGGGGCCGCAAGACCCCGTGCCCGAGCCGGGCAAGTGGACGTTGAAAGTAAGCGCTCGCCAACTTGAACTGATGGGCTCGGTCATCGCCCTGACGGAAAAAGAATTCAACTTCCTGCACCTGCTGACCATCAACACCCGCCCCGTGCCGCGCGACGTCATCGTGGCCGGCATGGGCGGCGAAGATCCCGATGCGGGCCGCCGGGTCGACATGCTCGTGTACCGCCTGCGCAAGAAAGCCAAGACGGGCCTGGGCCAGGACTTGCCGCTGCGCAGCGCGTATGGCGAGGGTTACAGTCTGTCGGCCAGCTTCAACCTGTCCTGATCAGCGCCTGCAGCCACCCGCAGGCGGGTGGTGCCATAAAAAGGGACAGAGTCAACGGCTTTTTCCTGCATTCAAAATAAAACAGGGTCAGAGTCGCGCCTGACGCGTCAGAGTGTGTAAAATCAAGGCCTTAGCCTTCTTTTGACCGATTCTGCCATGGCCCGTTTGCCCCGTCTTATCATTCCCGCACTGCCCCATTATGTGATTCAGCGCGGCAGCAACCGTCAGCCCGTGTTCCAGGATGCGGCCGATTACGCGCAATTCCTGTCCTGGCTGAAAACGGGCGCGAAAATGTTCAAGGTGGCCATCCACGCCTATGTTTTGTTGCCTGATCAGCTACATGTATTGGCGACGCCGGCCGATGCCACGGGCTTGGGACAGCTGATGCAGTGGCTGGGACGCTATTACGTGCCGTATTTCAATCAAAAATACGGCCGCGAAGGCGCCTTGTGGCAGGGACGCTACAAAACTTCCGTCATCGATCCCGACAATTTCTTCCTGACCTGCTGCCGCTACCTGGAATGCGTACCCGTGCAAACGGGTCTGGCGGGCCAGGCGCTCGATTACAGCTGGTCCAGCTATGCCCACCATGCGGGTGTGCGGCCCGATCCCGTCATTACCGACCATGCGCTGTACTGGGCGCTGGGCAACACGCCGTTCGACCGCGAGGCCGCGTATCTGCGCCTGTTCGAGCAGGGCCTGGGCAGCAGCCAGGTGAAGGCGGTAGAGCAGGCTGTGCTGAAGGGCTGGCCGCTGGGTTCCGACGCTTTCAAGCAGGCGCTGGAGCAGAAAATGCAGCGGCAAGTGCTGCCTGCCAAGCGGGGCCGTCCCCGCAAAATCGTGGCCGACGCGGCCCCTAATTAAAAAGCATTCGCATTTAAAACAAAAAATGGTTCCTTTCCGCGCTTTTATTGAAATTGCTTCGACTGTGTCCCTATTAAATTTTTAGGGCGACGGAATCGAATTTAATTCGACTCCGACCCTAATTTTTGTGGTTGAGTTTTTTGTTGCGTTGCACTACTCTAGTTTTTCGATAGTCATATGCAGCGGAGAAGCCCATGAAAGCGCAAGGCCTGTACGACCCAGCCAATGAACACGATGCCTGCGGCGTCGGTTTCGTCGCCCATATCAAGGGCAACAAGACCCATTCGATCGTCGAACAGGGTTTGCTGATTCTGAAAAACCTCGATCACCGGGGCGCCGTGGGCGCCGATGCGCTGATGGGCGATGGCGCCGGCATCCTGATCCAGATTCCCGACCAGTACTACCGGGAAGAAATGGCCAAGCAGGGCGTGGAATTGCCGCCGCCTGGCGAATATGGCGTGGGCATGGTCTTCCTGCCGAAGGAACACGCGTCGCGCATCGCCTGCGAGCAGGAAATCGAGCGGGCCGTGCGCATCGAGGGTCAGGTCGTGCTGGGCTGGCGCAACGTGCCCATCCATACGGACATGCCGATGTCGCCCACCGTGCGCGCCAAGGAACCCGTGATCCGCCAGATCTTCATCGGCCGCGGCCCGGACATCATGGTCACCGACGCGCTCGAGCGCAAACTGTATGTAATCCGCAAATCGTCGGGCCACGCCATCCAGGCCTTGAAACTGCTGCACGGCAAGGAATTCTTCGTGCCGTCTATGTCGGCGCGCACGATTGTGTATAAAGGCTTGCTGCTGGCCGACCAGGTGGGCGTGTATTACAAGGACTTGCAGGATGCGCGCTGCATCTCGGCCCTGGCCCTGGTGCACCAGCGTTTCTCGACGAACACCTTCCCCGAATGGCCGCTGGCCCACCCGTACCGCCTGATCGCTCATAACGGCGAGATCAACACGGTGAAAGGCAACTTCAACTGGATGCGCGCGCGCGAAGGCGTGATGAAGTCGGCCGTGCTGGGCGACGACCTGCAAAAGCTGTTCCCCCTGATCTATGAAGGCCAGTCCGACACGGCGTGTTTCGACAATGCGCTGGAACTGCTGCTGATGGCCGGTTACCCGATCGCCCAGGCCATGATGATGATGATTCCGGAAGCGTGGGAAAACCACACGACGATGGATGACAACCGCCGCGCCTTCTATGAATACCACGCGGCCATGATGGAGCCGTGGGACGGCCCTGCCGCCATGGCGTTCACGGATGGCCGTCACATCGGCGGCACCCTGGACCGCAACGGCTTGCGTCCGGCCCGCTACATCGTCACGGACGACGACCTGGTGGTGATGGCGTCGGAATCGGGCGTGCTGCCGATTCCGGAATCGAAAATCATCCAGAAATGGCGCTTGCAGCCTGGCAAGATGTTCTTGATCGACCTGGAAGCGGGCCGCATCATCGACGACCAGGAACTCAAAAACACCTACGCCAACGCCAAGCCGTACAAGGCGTGGATCAACTCGGTGCGCATCAAGCTCGACGAGATCAAGCTGGCCGAAGGCCAGGCCAAGCAGGACCGCGCCCAGGGCGAAAAAGTCCAGCCATCGTTGCTGGATCGCCAGCAGGCGTTCGGCTATACGCAGGAAGACTTGAAATTCCTCATGGCGCCGATGGCACTAGCCGGCGAAGAGGCGACGGGCTCGATGGGCAATGACTCGCCGCTGGCCGTCATGTCGAACAAACTGAAGCCACTGTATAACTACTTCAAGCAGCTGTTCGCGCAAGTGACGAATCCGCCGATCGACCCCATCCGCGAAGCGATGGTGATGTCGCTCGTCTCGTTCATCGGCCCGAAACCGAACTTGCTCGATACGAACAACGTCAACCCGCCGATGCGCCTGGAAGTGGCGCAGCCCGTGCTGGGCTTTGACGACATGGCGCGCTTGCGCAACATCAGCGCCCACACGGGCGGCAAGTTCAAGTCGTACGAACTGGACATCTGCTACCCGCTGGCCTGGGGCAAGGAAGGCGTGGAAGCGTGCCTGGCCTCGCTGTGCGCGGAAGCCGTCGACGCCGTCAAGTCCGGCCATAACATTTTGATCGTCTCGGACCGCGCCATTTGCGCCGACCAGGTGGCGATCCCTGCGCTGCTGGCCACCTCGACCGTGCACCAGCACCTGGTGAGCAAGGGCTTGCGCGCCTCCACGGGCCTCGTCGTGGAAACGGGCTCGGCCCGTGAAACGCACCACTTTGCCCTGCTGGCAGGCTATGGCGCGGAAGCCGTCCACCCCTACCTGGCCATGGAAACCCTGGCCGAGATGGCGCACGGCTTGCCTGGCGATTTGTCCGCCGACAAAGCCATCTACAACTACACGAAGGCCGTGGGCAAGGGCTTGATGAAGGTCATGTCGAAGATGGGTATTTCGACCTACATGTCCTACTGCGGCGCGCAGATTTTCGAAGCCATCGGCTTGAACAAGTCGCTGGTGGACAAATACTTCAAGGGTACGGCGTCGAACGTGGAAGGCATCGGCGTGTTTGAAGTGGCGGAAGAAGCGCTGCGCCTGCACGCGCTGGCCTTCGGCAGCGATCCCGTGCTGGCTGACAAGCTCGACGCGGGCGGCGAATATGCGTTCCGCGTGCGCGGCGAAGACCACATGTGGACGCCGGATGCGATTGCGAAATTGCAGCATTCCACGCGCAGCAACAATTTCTCCAGCTATAAAGAGTATGCGCAAATCATCAACGACCAGAGCCGTCGCCACCTGACCCTGCGCGGCCTGTTCGAGTTCAAGCTCGACCCGACCAAGGCCATCCCGCTCGATGAAGTGGAACCGGCCAAGGAAATCGTCAAGCGTTTCGCCACGGGTGCCATGTCGCTCGGCTCGATCAGCACGGAAGCACACGCGACCCTGGCCGTGGCCATGAACCGCATCGGCGGCAAGTCGAACACGGGCGAGGGCGGCGAAGATCCGAACCGCTACACGCAGGAATTGAAGGGCATCCCCATCCGCCAGGGCGACACCATGGCATCCGTCGTCGGTGCCGAGCAGATCGTCGTCGATATTCCGCTGCAGGAAGGCGATTCCATGCGTTCGCGCATCAAGCAGGTGGCGTCGGGACGTTTCGGCGTCACGGCCGCCTACCTGAACTCGGCCGACCAGATCCAGATCAAGATGGCGCAGGGCGCGAAGCCGGGCGAAGGCGGCCAGTTGCCGGGCCATAAGGTGTCCGAATACATCGCCAGCCTGCGCTTTTCCGTGCCGGGCGTGGGACTGATTTCCCCGCCGCCGCACCATGACATCTATTCCATCGAAGACCTGGCGCAGCTGATCCATGACTTGAAGAACGCCAACCCGCGCGCGTCGATCTCCGTGAAACTGGTGTCGGAAGTGGGCATCGGCACGGTGGCGGCCGGCGTCACCAAGGCCAAGGCCGACCACGTGGTCGTCGCCGGCCACGATGGCGGCACGGGCGCCTCGCCTTTGTCGTCCGTGAAACATGCGGGCACGCCGTGGGAGCTGGGCCTGGCCGAGACGCAACAGACGCTGGTACTCAATGGCTTGCGCAGCCGTATCCGTGTGCAGGCCGACGGCCAGATGAAGACGGGCCGCGACGTGGTCATCGCCGCCCTGCTGGGCGCCGACGAGATCGGTTTCGCCACGGCGCCGCTGGTGGTCGAAGGCTGCATCATGATGCGCAAATGCCACTTGAATACCTGCCCGGTGGGCGTGGCCACGCAAGATCCCGTGCTGCGCGCCAAGTTCTCGGGCAAGCCCGAGTATGTCGTCAATTACTTCTTCTTCGTTGCCGAAGAGGCGCGCCAGTTGATGGCGCAGCTGGGCATCCGCACGTATGACGAATTGATCGGCCGCGTCGACCTGCTGGACAAATCGAAGGCGATTTCGCACTGGAAGGCGCAGGGACTGGACTTCTCGGCCATCTTCCACAAGCCGGAAACCCCGGATGGCCAGGCCTGTCGCCACGTGGAATTCCAGGACCATGCGCTGGAAAAGGCGCTCGACCACAAGCTGATCGCGCAAGCGCGCGCGGCGCTGGAAAAGGGCGAGCGCGTCTCCTTCATCTCGCCCGTGCGCAACTTGAACCGCACGGTGGGCACCATGCTGTCCGGCGAAGTGGCGAAGAAATACGGCCATGCCGGCTTGCCGGACGACACCATCCACATCCAGCTGCAAGGCACGGCGGGCCAATCGGCCTGCGCCTTCCTGGCGCACGGCATCACGATCGACCTGGTGGGCGAGGGCAACGATTACGTGGGTAAAGGCTTGTCGGGCGGACGCATCATCGTGCGGCCGAATACGGAATTCCGTGGCTGGGCCGTGGACAACATCATCATCGGCAACACGGTGCTGTACGGCGCCATTGCCGGCGAAGCCTTCTTCAATGGCGTGGCCGGTGAACGCTTTGCCGTGCGCAACTCGGGCGCCACCACGGTGGTCGAGGGCCTGGGCGACCATGGCTGCGAATACATGACGGGCGGCACGGTCGTGGTCCTGGGTAACACGGGACGCAACTTTGCGGCGGGCATGTCGGGCGGCATCGCCTATGTGTACGACCCGGCGGGCGACTTTGCCAGCAAGTGCAACACGGCCATGGTCAGCCTAGACAAGGTCGTGTCCGCAGCGGAACAGCATGTCGACCGCGATGCCTGGCATACGCAGCACCGCGACGGCGTGCCGGAAGCGGACGAAGTCATCCTCAAGCGCCTGATCGAGCGTCACTTCAAGCACACGGGCAGCACGCGCGCCCGCGTCCTGCTCGACGACTGGGCCGCGGCGCGCGGCAAGTTCGTGAAAGTCTTCCCGAACGAATACAAGCGCGCGCTGATCGAGATGGCTGCCGATGCGGCCATGGAAGTGCAAGCCGTCGCCGCCTGAGCCAGCCAAGCTCATTGCCAAAAATGTGACACGGGAGCGGCCTGGCCGCTCCCCGCCAGCTAAATACAAAGGAAACATCGTGGGTAAAATTACCGGCTTCATGGAATTCAAGCGCCAGGACGAGCACTATCTGGAGCCTGCCGCGCGTCTGAAGAACTACAAGGAATTCGTGCTGCACCTGTCGGACGCGCAAGCGACCGTGCAAGGCGCGCGCTGCATGGATTGCGGCATTCCCTTCTGCACCACGGGTTGCCCCGTGAATAACATCATTCCCGACTGGAATGACCTCGTGTACCGCGGCGCCTACCGCGAAGCGCTCGATATCCTGCATTCGACGAACAATTTCCCGGAATTTACGGGCCGCATCTGCCCGGCGCCGTGCGAATCGGCCTGTACCCTGGGCATCCACGAAGATCCCGTCGGCATCAAGTCCATCGAGCACAAGATCATCGACATGGGCTGGGAGCACGGCTGGGTCACGCCGCAGCCTGCCGGCTTTAGTACCGGCAAGAAAGTGGCCATCGTCGGTTCCGGCCCCGCCGGCCTGGCGGCGGCACAGCAGCTGGCGCGCGCCGGCCATGCCGTCACCGTGTTCGAGAAGAGCGACCGGGTCGGCGGCTTGCTGCGTTACGGCATCCCTGACTTCAAGATGGAAAAGTCGCACATCGACCTGCGCGTGAAACAGATGGAAGCGGAAGGCGTGGTCTTCCGCACCAGCGTGCTGGTCGGCAAGGATTTCCCTGCCCATGTGAACAACTGGGCCAAGGAAACCATTTTCCCGGAAGACCTGGAAAAAGAATTCGACGCCGTCATCATGGCCGGCGGCGCCGAGCAGCCGCGCGACTTGCCCGTGCCGGGCCGCGAACTGAAAGGCGTGCATTTCGCCATGGATTTCCTGCCGCTGCAAAACAAGGTCAACGCGGGCGACAAGCTCAAGGACCAGATCAAGGCCACGGGCAAGCACGTGGTGGTGATCGGCGGCGGCGACACGGGTTCCGACTGCGTGGGCACCTCGAACCGCCATGGCGCCGCCTCGGTGGCCCAGTTCGAACTGATGCCGCAGCCGCCGGAACAGGAAAACAAGCCGCTGGTGTGGCCGTACTGGCCGACCAAGCTGCGCACCTCGTCTTCGCACGAGGAGGGCTGCGAGCGCGACTGGGCCGTGGCCACCAAGCGTTTCGAAGGCAAGGGCGGCAAGGTGGAAAAGCTGATCGCCTGCCGAGTCGAATGGAAAGACGGCAAGATGAGCGAAGTGCCGAACTCGGAATTCGAGATGAAGGCCGACCTGGTCTTCCTGGCCATGGGTTTTGTTTCTCCGGTACAACAAGTTCTGGAAGCGTTCGGCGTCGACACGGATGCGCGCGGCAACGTCAAGGCGACCACGGATGGCGCCGGCTGCTACCAGACGTCGGTGGCCAAGGTGTTTGCGGCCGGCGACATGCGCCGTGGCCAGTCGCTGGTGGTGTGGGCCATCCGCGAAGGGCGCCAGTGCGCGCGCGCCGTCGATGAGTTCCTGATGGGGGCATCCCTGCTGCCGCGCTAAAAACGAGCAATTGTTCGTTTTTTACCAGGGCCACGGCGCGGATCGCGCCGTGGCCTTTGCTATTTTTATCTGCCAGGTCAACGGCCGTGCAAGTCATCGGAGGGGGGCCGCGATGCGCCGGCCAAATTTCTAATACAATATCTGACTTTCGATTCATTAGTGTTGTATTCTTCCCCTTTACAAGGCTGTCCCAAGGGGTGTCTCAGCAGAGGTTGGCGTTTCTGCACTACAATACGCCATTAAAATAGTGAGCTTCGTCGTGCCAAATCTTGTTGAGATCCGTGATTTACACTTTGCCTATGGAGAACGTTCGATTTTATCGGGCCTTCAAATGGATTTCCCACGTGGAAAAGTTGTGGCCGTCATGGGTGGCTCCGGCAGTGGCAAGACGACCGTATTGCGCCTGATCGGCGGGCAGCTGCGCCCCAGTTCCGGCTCCGTCAATGTCGACGGCCAGATCGTGCATACGCTGGGGACCGACCAGTTATATCAGTTGCGCCGCAAGATGGGCATGCTGTTCCAGCACGGTGCGTTGTTTACGGACCTGACGGCGTTCGAGAACGTGGCGTTTCCCCTGCGCGAACATACGGATTTGAATGAAGAGCTGATCCGTACCCTGGTGCTGATGAAGCTGCACGCCGTGGGCTTGCGCAACGCGGCGCAATTGAAGCCGGCCGAGATCTCGGGCGGCATGGGCCGCCGCGTCGCGCTGGCGCGCGCCATCGCGCTCGATCCCGAACTGATCATGTACGACGAGCCGTTCGCCGGCCTGGACCCGATTTCCATGGGCGTGACGGCCAATTTGATCCGCAATCTGAACGATGCGCTGGGCTCCACGTCTATCCTGGTATCGCACGATGTGAAGGAGTGTTTCGCCATCGCTGATTATGTCTATTTTCTGTCATCGGGCAAGATTGTGGCGCACGGCACGCCGGCCGAGATGGCCGTGTCGACGCATCCGTACGTCAAGCAGTTCGTCAATGCCGAGGCAGATGGCCCCGTGCCGTTCCATTATCCGGGCAAGTCGCTGGCCGACGACCTGGGCTTGCACGCGGGAGTGGGCCGATGATCGCGCGTTTCCTGGCGGCGATCGGAGCATGGTTGCGCAATTCGGTACAAGACCTCGGCTTTGCCGTGCGTTCGTTTTTCATCATCATCGCTTCCTCGGGCGGCCTGTGGCGCCGTCCGCGCCTGGTGATCGAGCAACTGTTTTTTATCGGTAATCGCTCGCTAGTGATTACCGCCGTCTCCGGCCTGTTCGTCGGCATGGTGCTGGGCTTGCAAGGGTATTACACCCTGACCACGTATGGCGCCGAGCAGTCGCTGGGCTTGCTGGTGGCGCTGTCGCTGACGCGCGAACTGGGCCCCGTGGTCACGGCGCTGCTGTTTGCGGGCCGCGCCGGCACGTCGCTGACGGCGGAAATCGGCTTGATGAAGGCGGGCGAGCAATTGTCGGCCATGGAAATGATGGCCGTGAACCCGATCCAGCGCGTGCTGGCGCCCCGTTTCTGGGCCGGCGTGATCGCCATGCCGATCCTCGGCGCCATTTTCACGGCTGTCGGCATCATCGGCAGCTACCTGGTGGGCGTGGTGCTGATTGGCGTCGACGAAGGCTCGTTCTGGTCGCAGATGCAAGGCGGCGTGGATGTCTGGAAAGAAGTGGGCAACGGCACCATCAAGAGCCTGGTGTTCGGCATTGCGGTGACCTTCATCGCGCTGTTCCAGGGTTACCAGGCACAGCCGACGCCGGAAGACGTGTCCGGCGCGACCACGCGCACGGTGGTGATTTCGTCGCTGATGGTGTGGTGGCTCGATTTCATGATGACGGCGTTGATGTTTAGCAAGTAATTGCCGATCAACGACAAACAGCGGGCCTGGGCAGGATGTTGCGCAGGCGGCAACAAGTAAAAATTATTTAGGATTGTTTATGCAACGTAAATCTTTGGATGTCTGGGTCGGCTTGTTCGTCTTGCTGGGTGTGGCGGCATTGATGTTTCTGGCGCTCAAGGCCGGCAATATGAGCTCGCTGTCTTTCAGCAAGACGTATACCATTACGGCCAAGTTCGACAATATTGGCGGCCTCAAGCCGCAGGCACCCGTCAAGGGCGCCGGCGTGGTGGTGGGGCGCGTGGCGGAAATCCGCTTTGATGACAAGACGTATCAGGCGCTGGTGAAAATCGACATCGAAGATGGCTACAAATTTCCGAAAGACAGCTCGGCCAAGATTTTGACGGCCGGTTTGCTGGGTGAGCAATATATCGGCCTGGAAGCAGGCGGCGATCTGGCGAACCTGGCAGAGGGCGACAAGATTGCCCGTACTCAATCGGCCACAGTGCTGGAAGACCTGATCAATCAGTTCATCTACAGCAAGGCAGCGGAAGGAAAGGACAGCAAATGAGCGAGTCGACCATGAAATCCCGAGGCAGCCTGGCGCGTATCGGCCTGGCCCTGGCCATCGCCGCCAGCGTGAGCGCTTGCGCCACCGGCACCAATCCGCGCGACCCGCTGGAAGGGTATAACCGCGCCATGTTCAAGTTCAACGACACCGTCGACCAGGTGGCCCTGAAACCGGCCGCCACAGCCTACAAGACGGTCACGCCGTCGTTCGTGCAAACGGGCGTGGGCAACTTCTTCGGCAACTTGTCCGATGTGTGGAGCGCCGTGAACAACTTGCTGCAAGGCAAGGGTGAAGCGGGCTTGCAGGATGTCGTGCGCGTCAGCATGAACTCGACCTTCGGCATCCTCGGCCTGATCGACATCGCGTCGCAGGCGGGCATTCCCAAGCATAACGAAGACTTTGGCCAGACCCTGGGCTGGTATGGCGTGCAGCCTGGTCCCTACCTGATGCTGCCGCTGCTGGGCCCATCGACCGTGCGCGACACGGTGGCCCTGCCGCTCGACATCACGGGCGACCCATGGCGCTACAAGGACCCTGTCTCGGTGCGCAATATCGGCACGGTGACGCGCGTGGTCGACAAGCGCGCCGCGCTGCTCGACGCCACCAATCTGATGGAAGCGGCCGCGCTGGACCGCTATGAATTCATCCGCGACGGCTTCCTGCAAGCGCGCGAAAGCAAGGTCTTCGATGGCGATACGAGCCGCCGCGACCGGAAAGTGCCAAAAAACGACACCAGCGATTACGAGCCGGAGTACGATGCGAAACCACAAGCGGCCCCTGCGGAAGAGCCGCCAGCCACGGCTGCGGCCGTTGTTGCGCCCGTGGACCTCGTAACATCTGGTAGCAATACCGTTGCATCCGAGGCCAGGCCTCAGGAGTAAACTGCGGTAAAGAAACACCACGGCTGCGACCGACGCCAGCCGGTGCTTAGCAACACCATGAAAGGTAGAACCATGAAATTGATGAAACAACTGCTGGCGATGGCCACCATCGCCTTTGCCACCGCCGCCCAGGCCGCCCCCGCTGTGGAAGCGCCGGACGTGCTGGTCAAACGCATCAGCCAGGACGTGATCGATACGGCCAAGAACGACAAGGCTATCCAGGCTGGCGATATCAAGCGCGTCACCGAATTGGTGGAAAGCAAGATCTTGCCGTACGTGGATTTCCAGCGCATGACGGCCCTGGCCGCCGGCCGCTTCTGGCGCGACGCCACGCCGGACCAGCAAAAGCAGCTGTCCAGCGAATTCCGCACCCTGCTGATCTACACGTACTCGGGCGCCTTGTCGCAGATCAAGAACGAAACCGTGGAATTCAAGCCGTTGCGTGCCGACCCGGCCGACACGGAAGTGGAAGTGCGCTCGCAGGTCAACGTGGCGCGCGGCGAACCCGTGCCCCTGAACTACCGCGTGGCGAAAACCCCGACCGGCTGGAAGATCTATGACATCAACGTGCTGGGCGCGTGGCTGGTGGAAACGTACAAAAGCAGCTTTGCCAGCGAGATCAGCAAGGGCGGCATCGATGGCCTGATCAAGACCTTGCAAGCGAAAAACAAGGCCCTGGCCAGCCGTCCCGCTGCCAAAGCCAAATAATCGGCTATCATATAGCTCCTGACCCAGCTCCAGACCAGCGCAGCCCGACGCCATGCCCGACTCTCTCGACACCTTGCAGTCCCTGACTTCCCTGACCGTGCACAATGCCACCTCGGCATTGGAGCAGGGTCTGGACGCCATCCGCTCGGGTCAGACCAAGTTCGACCTGCGCAACGTCAAGGCTGTCGATTCGGCCGCCGTTTCCGTCATGCTGACGTGGCAACGCGCCGCGCAGGAAGCGGGCGGCGTGCTGGAGCTGAAAAACCTGCCGACGAACCTGAAAAACCTCACCAAGCTGTATGGCGTCTGCTCGCTCGTCTCGAGCACGTTGACGGCCGAGGACTGCGGCAGCGCCGGCGGCCACGCCGAACGCAGCCCGTCCGACCTGCATCATCATTGATCCTGTCCCACTCCCCGCATCAGCAGTAGCTTTCAAGCCGGCAGGCCAGCAGCGCCGCCGGATTGATCTCCAAGTGTTCCACGAAGTTTCCAACTATAATTGACTGTTGCGCCACCCTCTGCGGAAGGGGCGCCCTGCACCGGCCAGCCGGCCTGCATTGCACCGGCAACTGGCGCATCACACCAGACGCATTACACTTGAAACAAGCACATGACCGCAATTCAAATAACGAATGTAGAAAAGAGCTATAAATCGCTCAAGGCGCTGGGCGGCGTGTCGCTGGCCATCGAGGAAGGCGAGTTTTTCGGCCTGCTCGGCCCCAACGGCGCCGGCAAGACCACGCTCATTTCCATCATCGCCGGCCTGATACGCCCCGACGCGGGCACCGTCAAGATCCACGGCCACGACGTGGTCAGCGACTTCCGCAATGCGCGCCGCAACCTGGGCGTGGTGCCGCAGGAGCTGGTGTTCGACCCGTTCTTCACCGTGCGCGAAACCCTGCGCCTGCAGTCCGGCTATTTCGGCCTGCCGAACAACGACAAGTGGATCGACGAGGTCATGGAAAACCTGGACCTCACGGGCAAGGCCGACACCAATATGCGCGCCCTGTCCGGCGGCATGAAGCGCCGCGTGCTCGTCGCCCAGGCGCTGGTGCACAAGCCGCCCGTCATCGTGCTCGATGAGCCGACTGCCGGCGTCGACGTGGAACTGCGCCAGACCTTGTGGAAGTTCATCTCGCGCCTGAACCGCGAAGGGGGCCACACGGTCGTGCTGACCACCCACTACCTGGAAGAGGCGCAAGCCATGTGCCAGCGCGTGGCCATGCTCAAGACGGGCAAGGTGGTGGCGCTCGACACCATGTCGGCCCTGATCCGCCGCATCGCCGGCTCGCAGCTGCAGGTGCACCTCAAATACGGCAGCTTGCCGGCCGACCTGCAGCACCTGGTGCTGCACCCGGAAGAACAGCAGGCGCCGAACAAGTTCAGCCTGCGCGTCAACGAATACAGCGAAGTCGAGAAAATCCTCGCCCGCCTGCGCGAAGCGGGCCTCGAGATCGATGAAATGCAATTGCAACAAGCCGACCTGGAAGATATCTTCTTGCAGATCATGGATAAAGGTACCGTATGATTTCGACAGGCTTTCGCACCCTCGTCTACAAAGAGACGCTGCGCTTCTGGAAAGTGGCGACGCAAACCGTGGCCGCGCCCGTGCTCACGTCGATGCTGTACCTGCTGGTGTTCGGCCACGTGCTCGACGGCCGCGTGGAGCCCAGCCCCGGCGTCAGCTACACGGCCTTTCTGATTCCCGGCCTGGTGATGATGAGCGTGCTGCAAAACGCGTTTGCCAACTCCTCGTCCTCGCTGATCCAGTCCAAGATCACGGGCAACCTGGTGTTCGTGCTGCTCACGCCCCTGTCGCACTGGGAAATCTTCTCGGCGTATGTACTCGCTTCCGTCGCGCGCGGCCTGGCCGTGGGCTTTGGCGTGTTTGCCATCACCTGCTGGTTCGCCAAGCTGTCGTTTGTCGCGCCCCTGTGGATCGTCGTCTTCGCCTTCCTGGGCGCCGCCATGCTGGGCACCATGGGCCTGATCGCCGGCATCTGGGCCGAGAAATTCGACCAGCTGGCCGCCTTCCAGAATTTCCTGATCATGCCGGCCACCTTCCTGTCGGGCGTGTTCTATTCGATCCACTCGCTGCCGCCGTTCTGGCAGTCGGTATCGCACCTGAACCCCTTCTTCTACATGATCGACGGCTTCCGCTACGGCTTCTTCGGCGTGTCCGACGTCAGCCCGTGGCTCAGTCTTTCCATCGTCGCCGGCTTCCTCGTGATCCTGGCGCTGGCGTCGATCCGCCTGCTGAAAAGCGGCTATCGTTTGCGACACTAATTGCGCCGTTGACTGCGGCACATCACATCACTACATTATTCAATATCAAGGACTTATCGTGACCACCACTCCAGAACTGATCCACGGCTATCTGTCGGCCGGCCTCGAATGCACGCACCTCGAAGTGGAGGGCGACGGCCAGCACTTCCAGGCCGTGATCGTCTCGCCCGCCTTTGCCGGCAAGCGCCTGATCCAGCGTCACCAGATCGTCTACGCGGCGCTGGGCGACCGCATGCGCGAAGAAATCCACGCGCTGTCGATGAAAACCCTGACACCTGAAGAATTCCAAGGATAAGCACATGGACAAGCTCCTCATCAACGGCGGCAACCGCCTGAACGGCGACATCGCCATCTCCGGCGCGAAGAACGCCGCCCTGCCCATCCTGTGCGCTGGCCTGCTGACCGCGGGCGACCTGGACCTGAGCAACGTGCCGCACCTGCACGACGTGGCCACCATGCTGAAACTGCTGGGCCAGACGGGCCTGAAAGTGCAGCAGGACGGCGACCGCGTGGTCCTCAACGGCAGCGCCATCGACACCCTGGAAGCACCGTATGAACTGGTGAAAACCATGCGCGCCTCGATCCTCGTGCTGGGCCCCATGCTGGCGCGCTTCGGCGAAGCCAAGGTGTCGCTGCCGGGCGGCTGCGCCATCGGTTCGCGCCCCGTCGACCAGCATATCAAGGGCCTCGAAGCGCTGGGCGCCGAGATCCGCATCGAAGCGGGCTACATCTACGCCAAGTGCGCCAAGCTGAAAGGCGCGCGCATCGTCACCGACATGATCACCGTCACCGGCACCGAGAACCTGCTGATGGCAGCGACCCTGGCCGAAGGCGAGACCATCCTGGAAAACGCGGCCTGCGAGCCGGAAGTGACCGACCTGGCGCACCTGCTGGTGGCCATGGGCGCGAAGATCGACGGCATCGGCACCAGCCGCCTGGTCATCCAGGGCGTCGACGCGCTGCACGGCGCCTCGCACGCGGTGATCGCCGACCGCATCGAAACGGGCACCTTCCTGTGCGCCGTGGCAGCCACCGGCGGCGATATCACCCTGCGCAATGTGCGCACGGACATCCTCGACGCGGCCCTCGACAAGCTGCGCGCCATGGGCCTGACGATGACCTTCGGCGCCGACTGGATCCGCGCCGAGATGTCGGCCCGTCCGAACCCCGTCAGCTTCCGCACCACGGAATACCCGGGCTTCCCGACCGACATGCAGGCGCAGTTCATGGCCGTAAACACCATCGCCAATGGCGCCAGCCGCGTCACCGAGACGATTTTCGAGAACCGCTTCATGCACGTGCAGGAAATGAACCGCCTGGGCGCCGACATCACCATCGAAGGCAACACGGCCATCATCGCCGGCGTCAAGCAGCTGCGCGGCGCGCCCGTGATGGCGACCGACCTGCGCGCTTCGGCGTCGCTGGTGATCGCGGCCCTGGCCGCCGATGGCGAAACCCTGATCGACCGCATCTATCACCTCGACCGCGGCTACGACCGCATGGAAGTGAAGTTGTCGGCCGTCGGCGCGAACATCGTGCGCATCAAGTAAAAACAAGAAAAAGGAACGAGCATGAACGGATCGAACAACGGTGACAGCTCCCAGCTGATTCTGGCGCTGTCGAAGGGCCGCATTTTCGAAGACACCATGCCGCTGCTGGAAGCGGCTGGCATCAAGGTGCTGGAAAACCCGGAGACCTCGCGCAAGCTGATTTTGGCCACCAACGATCCGAACGTGCGCGTCATCATCGTGCGCGCCAGCGACGTGCCGACCTACGTGCAGTACGGCGCGGCCGATTTCGGCGTGGCGGGCAAGGACGTCCTGCTGGAACACGGCGGCGAAGGCCTGTACCAGCCGATCGACCTGAATATCGCTTCCTGCCGCATGTCGGTGGCGGTGCAGGCCGGCTTCGACTATGAAAAGGCCGTGCACCAGGGCGCCCGTTTGCGCGTGGCCACCAAGTTCGTGCACACGGCGCGCGAGCATTTCGCCGCCAAGGGCGTGCACGTCGACCTGATCAAGCTGTATGGCTCGATGGAGCTGGCGCCCCTGGTCGGCCTGTCCGACGCCATCGTCGACCTGGTCAGCACGGGCAGTACCCTGCGCGCGAACAACCTCGTCGAGGTCGAACACATCATGGAAATCTCGTCGCGCCTGGTGGTCAACCAGGCTGCGCTCAAGCTCAAGCGCGAGCGCTTGCAGCCGATTATCGAGGCGTTCGAAAGCGCCTCGCAAACTGCTTCGCAAGCCTAGACATTCAAGTAGCAGAAAGCCGATTATGCCGATACAGATACGCAAGCTCGATTCAAGCCAGGATGGTTTCCAACAATCGCTCGATACGCTGCTGGCGTTCGAGGCGGGCACCGATGCAGCGATTGAAGCGTCGGTCGCCAACATCCTGGCCGATGTGAAAACGCGCGGCGACGCCGCGGTACTGGAATACACGAACCGTTTCGACCGCATCCCGCATGGCGGCGCGGCGGAAATGGCGGCCTTCGATATTTCGCAAGCCGAATTGCAGGCGGCCTTGAACGGCCTGCCGTCGGCCCAGCGCGAAGCGCTGCAGATCGCCGCCCAGCGCATCCGCGCCTTCCACGAACGCCAGCGCGAAGAATTGCGCGGCTTTACCTACACCGAGCCCGACGGCACGGTGCTGGGCCAGAAGATCACGCCGCTCGATCGGGTCGGCATCTACGTCCCGGGCGGCAAGGCAGCCTATCCTTCTTCCGTGCTGATGAACGCCATTCCCGCGCATGTGGCGGGCGTGGGCGAAATCATCATGGTGGTGCCGACGCCCGATGGCGTGAAAAACCAGATGGTGCTGGCCGCTGCCGCCATCGCCGGCGTGACGCGCGTGATCACCATCGGCGGCGCGCAAGCCGTCGGCGCGCTGGCCTACGGCACGCAGACGATTGCCGCCGTCGACAAGATCGTCGGTCCCGGCAACGCCTATGTGGCCGCCGCCAAGCGCCGCGTGTTCGGCATCGTCGGCATCGACATGATCGCCGGACCGTCGGAAATCCTCGTGCTGTGCGACGGCACGACGGACCCGGACTGGGTGGCCATGGACCTGTTTTCGCAGGCCGAGCACGACGAACTGGCGCAAGCGATTCTGCTGTGCCCGGACGCGGACTACATCGCGCAAGTCGAGGAGAGCATCGCCAAGCTGCTGCCGACGATGCCGCGCCAGGCCACCATCAGCACGTCGCTGCAGGACAGGGGCGCGCTGATCAAGGTGCGCAGCATGGCGGAGGCGTGCGAGATCGCCAATGCCATCGCGGCCGAGCACCTGGAAATCTCGGCGGAAAACCCGCAGCAGTGGGCCGAACAGATCCGCCACGCGGGCGCCATGTTCCTGGGGCGCTTCTCGTCCGAATCGCTGGGCGACTATTGCTGCGGCCCCAATCACGTGCTGCCGACGTCGCGCACGGCGCGCTTCTCGTCGCCGCTGGGCGTGTACGACTTCCAGAAGCGCTCGTCCATCATTCACGTCAGCGAAGCGGGCGCGCAAACCCTGGGCCGCGTCGCCGCCACCCTGGCGTATGGCGAAGGCTTGCAAGCCCACGCGCGCAGCGCCGAACTGCGCTTGAAGCCGCAGCCATGACGAATATGGCGGAGCAGCCGGACTGGGTCAACCGGGTCTATTGCGAAGACGCGCTGGCGGGGCTGGCGCGCATTCCCGATGGCTCGGTGGACCTGATCCTGACGGATCCGCCGTACAACCTGGGCAAGGATTACGGCAACGCCTCGGACCAGCAGTCGGTGGCCGACTACCTGCGCTGGACGGAGCAGTGGATCGATGCGGCGCTGCCCAAGCTGAAAGCCAACGGCAGCCTGTATATCTTCCTGACCTGGCGCTATTCGCCCGAGATCTTCGTCATGCTGAAACAGCGCATGGCGATGATGAATGAAATCATCTGGGACCGCCGCGTGCCGTCCATGGGCGGCAGCGTGCGCAGCTTTTCATCGGTGCACGATACCATCGGCTTCTTCGTCAAGCGCAAGGATTACTACTTCGACCTTGACGCGGTGCGCATCGCCTACGACGCGGCCACCAAGAAAGCCCGTTCGCGCTCGATCTTCATCGGCGCCAAATGGCTGGAAGTGGGCTACAACCCGAAAGACTTGTGGAGCGTTTCGCGCCTGCACAAGGAACACCCGGAACGGGCCGACCACCCGACGCAAAAGCCGCTGGAAATCATCGAGCGCATGGTCAAGGCCTCGTGTCCGCCCGGCGGCGTGGTGCTCGACCTGTTCATGGGCAGCGGCACCACGGCGCTGGCGGCGAAGCGCTGCGGACGCGATTTCGTCGGCTTTGAACTGAATCCCGATTACTGCGCCATCATCGAACAGCGATTGACGGCGCTCGCGCAGGAGCTGGCCGAACCGGCCGTGCCGACGCCCGAGAAAAAGGCGCCGGCCAAGCGCCGCGCGGCAGCCGCCGCGCCCAAGGCCGCCAAGGCGGCCAGCAAAAAACCGGCCGCCGCGAAGACGCCGCCAGCCGTGAAAAAAGCGCCGGCCCGCAAGGCGCGCAGCGCCGCCGTGCCGGAAGACGTCGTCATTTAGTCTCCATCTAATTCCATCAGGAGTGTTTGCAGCATGTCTTTCCTCGATCAGTTAATCAGCAACACCGTACGGCCCGATGTGCAAGCCGTCAAAAGCTACCAGGTAGCCGATGCCAGCGGTTACATCAAACTCGATGCGATGGAAAACCCGTATCCGCTGCCGCAGCAACTGCGCGAGGAGCTGGGCGCACGCCTGGCCGGCGTGGCGCTGAACCGCTATCCGCCGTCCTACGCCAGCCTGCAACAAGCCATCTGCGCCAAGCTGGGCGTGCCCGCCGGCTACGATGTCATGCTGGGCAACGGCTCCGACGAACTGATTTCCATCCTGGCCATGGCCTGCGCCACTCAGGAAGCGGGCAAGCGCGCCGTGCTGCTGGCGCCCGTGCCCGCCTTCGTCATGTATGCGCGCTCGGCGCAGTTTGCCGGCATGGATTTCGTCGGCGTGCCCCTGCAGGCCGATTTCAGCCTGGACATGCCGGCCATGCTGGCGGCCATCGAACAGCACCGCCCGGCGCTGGTGTTCCTCGCGTATCCGAACAACCCGACGGGCAACCTGTTTACCAGCGCCGACATCGAGCGCATCCTCGCGGCCCTGGGCGACACGGGCATCGCCGTCGTCGACGAAGCGTATGAACCGTTCGCGCAGCACAGCTTCATGGGCCGCCTGCCCGAATTCGAGAACCTGGTGGTGATGCGCACCGTGTCGAAACTGGGCCTGGCCGGCATTCGCCTCGGCTATATGTCGGCCGCGCCGGCCCTGCTGGCGCAATTTGAAAAAGTGCGCCCCCCTTACAACGTCAATGTGCTGACGCAGGCGGCAGCCGAATTCGCGCTCGAGCACCTCGACGTGCTCAATGCCCAGGCAGACTTGCTCAACAGCGCGCGCGATGCGCTGGCGCTGCGCCTGGCAGAGCTGCCGGGCGTGACCGTGTTTCCGTCGAAGGCAAATTTTCTTCTGATTCGTGTGGCTGATTCCGACGATGTTTGCGCAAAACTGCTTGCCCACAGGGTTTTAATTAAAAATATGAGTAAAATGCATGCTGCGCTGGTCAATTGCCTGCGCATCAGCGTCAGCACCCCGGAAGACAATTCCCTTTTTTACGATGCCTTCAAGGCATCCCTCGTTTAGCCTACCGCCAGAGCCTCCCATGAACCGCACCGCAGAAATCACGCGCAACACCAATGAGACGCAAGTTCGCGTCGCCCTCAACCTGGACGGCACCGGCCAGCAAAAGCTCAACACGGGCGTGCCCTTCCTCGACCATATGCTGGACCAGATCGCCCGCCACGGCTTGATCGACCTCGATATCGAAGCGACGGGCGACGTGCATATCGACAACCACCATACGGTGGAAGACGTGGGCATCACCCTGGGCATGGCCGTGGCCAAGGCCATCGGCGACAAGAAGGGCATCCGCCGCTACGGCCACGCGTATGTGCCGCTGGACGAGGCGCTGTCGCGCGTGGTGCTCGATTTCTCGGGCCGCCCGGGCATCGAATACCACATCCCGTTTACGCGCGCCATGATCGCCGGCTTCGACGTCGACCTGACCCTGGAATTTTTCCGCGGCTTCGTCAACCATGCGGGCGTGACATTGCATATCGATAACTTGCGCGGCACGAATGCCCACCATCAGTGCGAAACCGTGTTCAAGGCCTTTGGCCGCGCGCTGCGCATGGCTGCCGAGCTCGACGAGCGCGCGGCCGGCATCATTCCATCGACCAAGGGCAGCCTGTAAGCGCCCGCGATACATTGCAGATTCCGAGATCAAACATGAATAAAATTGTGGTGGTGGATTACGGCATGGGCAACCTGCGCTCGGTAGCGCAGGCCCTGCGTGCCGTGGCGCCCGAAGCCGACGTGCGCATTTCCGGCGTGCCGGCCGACATCGACAGCGCCGACCGCATCGTCTTGCCGGGCCAGGGCGCCATGCCCGACTGCATGCGCAGCCTGCGCGAATCGGGCGTGCTCGAAGCGCTGCTGCGCGCCGCCGACAGCAAGCCCGTGCTGGGCGTGTGCATCGGCGAGCAAATGCTGTTCGAAGGCAGCGAGGAGGGCGATGCGGCCGGTCTGGGCTTGCTGCCAGGCAAAGTCGTGCGCTTCCAGCTCGACGGCCAGGTGCAGGAAGACGGCTCGCGCTTCAAGGTGCCGCAGATGGGCTGGAACCAAGTGCGGCAAACGGCGTCCCATGTCATGTGGGATGGCATCGCCGACAACGCCTATTTTTACTTTGTGCACAGCTATTTTGCTCAACCTCAAGAGGCGGCGCACACGGTGGGCGAGACTATCTATGGCGCGCCGTTCGCGTGCGCCGTCGCCCGTGATAATATTTTCGCGACACAGTTTCACCCTGAAAAAAGTGCTGCCGCTGGCTTGCAGCTGTACAAGAACTTCGTTCACTGGCAACCTTAACGTTAGCTCTCCGGCTTTTTTTCCGCCTCTCACTCACTTTTAAACCACACTGACCATGCTGCTTATTCCCGCCATCGACCTGAAAGACGGTCACTGCGTACGCCTGAAACAAGGCGATATGGAACTTGCCACCGTATTTTCCGAAGACCCGGCCGAAATGGCCCGCCATTGGCTGATGCAAGGCGCGCGCCGGCTGCACCTGGTCGACCTGAACGGCGCCTTTGCCGGCAAGCCGAAGAACGAAGGCGCCGTGAAAGCCATCCTGAAAGCCGTGCAGGATTTCGCCGTGGAAAATGACATCGAGGAAATCCCCGTGCAGCTGGGCGGCGGCATCCGCGACCTCGATACCATCGAGCGCTACCTCGACGCAGGCATCACCTACATCATCATCGGCACGGCGGCCGTGAAAAGCCCCGGCTTCCTGCACGACGCCTGCGGCGCCTTCCCGGGCCACATCATCGTCGGCCTCGATGCCAAGGATGGCAAAGTAGCAACGGATGGCTGGAGCAAGATGTCGGGCCACGAAGTGATCGACCTGGCGAAGAAATTCGAGGCGTATGGCGTCGAATCGATCATCTACACGGACATCGGCCGCGACGGCATGATGGGCGGCATCAATATCGAGGCCACCGTCAAGCTGGCGCAAGCCGTCAAGATCCCCGTCATCGCCTCGGGCGGCCTGCACAATATCGGCGACGTGGAAGCGCTGTGCGCCGTCCAGGCCGAAGGCATCGAAGGCGTGATCTGCGGCCGTTCCATCTATGAAGGCACGATCGACCTGGCGCAGGCGCAGGAACGCGCCGACGAACTGACCGACGCCGCCGTTTAAGCCTGTCCGGCCCGGGCGTGCGCGTGCATGCCCGGGCCTGGCAACAATCTGGATACCATCATGCTTGCAAAACGTATCATCCCCTGCCTCGACGTGACCAATGGCCGCGTCGTCAAAGGCGTCAATTTCACGGAATTGCGCGACGCCGGCGACCCGGTGGAAATCGCCCGCCGTTATGACGAGCAGGGCGCCGATGAAATCACTTTCCTCGACATTACCGCCTCGAGCGACAACCGCGGCCTGATCTTCGACATCATCGAAGCGGTGGCGTCGCAAGTGTTCATTCCGCTGACCGTGGGCGGCGGCGTGCGCGTGGTGGAAGACGTGCGCCGGCTGCTCAACGCGGGCGCCGACAAGGTCAGCATCAATACCTCGGCCGTGACGAACCCGCAGCTGGTGTTCGAGGCATCGCAAAAGCACGGCTCGCAATGCATCGTCGTCGCCATCGACGCCAAGCAGGTGTCGCCCGGCAAGTGGGAAGTGTTTACCCACGGCGGGCGCAATGCCACGGGCCTGGACGCCTTCGAATGGGCGCGTAAAATGGAAAGCCTGGGCGCGGGAGAAATCTTGCTCACCAGTATGGACCGCGACGGCACCAAGGTGGGTTTCGACCTGGGCCTGACGCGCGGCGTGTCCGATGCCGTCAGCATTCCCGTGATCGCTTCGGGCGGTGTGGGCGGCTTGCAAGACCTGGTCGACGGCATCAAGGTGGGCCGCGCGGATGCCGTGCTGGCCGCCAGCATCTTCCACTATGGCCAGCACACGGTGCAGGAAGCCAAGCGTTTCATGGCGCAGCAGGGCATTCCCATGCGGCTGGCGTAACGATCAGCAGTCAATACAGGCAGGATAGAAGAACATGCAAAACGGAACTATCGTAGCAAGCAATGCCAAGTGGCTGAAAAAGGTCAAATGGGACGAGCACGGCCTGGTGCCCGTGATCGCGCAGGAAGCGGGCAGCAATGACGTGCTGATGTTCGCCTGGATGAACCGCGACGCGCTGGCGCGCACGGTGGAGCTGGGCGAAGCCGTATACTGGAGCCGTTCGCGCAAGAAACTGTGGCACAAGGGCGAAGAGTCGGGCCACACGCAAAAGGTGCTGGAAATCCGCCTCGATTGCGATGAAGACGTGGTCTTGCTGAAAATCGAGCAAGCGGGCGGCATCGCCTGCCATACGGGCCGCCATTCATGCTTCTTCCAGAAGTTCGAAGGCGACGAAAAAACGGGCGAATGGCAAGTCACCGACCCCGTGCTGAAAGACCCTGACACGATTTACGCGGAAACCAAGAAATGAGTGAAACTTTAAAGCGCCTGGCCGCCGTGATCGAATCGCGCAAGCTGGCCAATGGCGGCGACCCCGCCACCTCCTATGTCGCGCGCCTGTTTGCCAAGGGCGATGATGCCATTTTGAAAAAAATCGGCGAAGAAGCGACGGAAACGGTGATGGCCGCCAAGGATGCGCGCCGCGACAATGACCCGTCGAAGGTCCTGTACGAATGCGCGGACCTGTGGTTTCACTCGCTGGTGATGCTGGCGCAATTCGACCTGACGCCGCAGCAGGTGCTCGACGAGCTGGCGCGCCGCGAAGGCCTGTCCGGCCTGGAAGAAAAGGCGGCGCGCAAGGACGAGCTGCGCGACGCGGGCGAAGCCGACAAACACTGACCTGACCGGAGAACGCGTGGATAACTGTATTTTCTGCAAGATTGCTGCAAAACAAATTCCTTCTTCCATCGTGTATGAAGACGACGACTTGCTGGCCTTCAAGGACATCAACCCGGCCGCGCCCGTGCACCTGCTGTTGATTCCGAAGCAGCACGTGGCCAGCCTGTCCGACTGCGACGATAGCCATACGGAAATGCTGGGCAAGCTGTTGCGCCTGGCGCCGAAGCTCGCGGCCGAATTCGGCTGCGCCGTCAGCCACGACGCCGACGGCGTGCCCTCGGGCGGCTTCAAGACCATGATCAACAGCGGCCCGAACGGCGGGCAAGAGGTGTATCACCTGCACATGCACGTGTACGGCGGCCCCCGCCCCTGGCGCGGCCAGCACTGATTTCGCCGTGCGCCGGGTTCGCGTGTATACTACCGGCATTGGTTGACGCTATTCGGGCACCGTCCCGCAAGGAGAATGTGATGGGTTCATTGAGTATTTGGCACTGGCTGATCGTTCTGGTCATTGTGATGCTGGTCTTCGGCACCAAGAAACTGGGCAATATCGGCGGTGATATCGGCAAGGCCGTCAAAGGCTTCAAGGATGGCGTCAAGGGCGATGATGATGCCGCGGCAGCCAACACCCCTCCTGCTGCGCCATCGCAAGTGGCCGACAAAAGCACCATCGACGTCGAGACGAAAGAGAAAAACAAGTTCTGATAGCGTGGCGGGGCGCTTGCCTCGTCCGGTAACAGCCCTTGTCCGCTTATGATCGATCTCGGTCTCTCTAAAATCGCCATCATCGGCGTGGTTGCGTTGATAGTCATCGGCCCTGAAAAGTTGCCGAGAGTGGCGCGCATGGCCGGTACCCTGTATGGCCGCGCGCAACGCTATCTGAACCAGGTGAAATCCGAAGTCTCGCGCGAAATCGAGCTGGAAGAGCTGAAAAACCTGCAGAAGGAAGTGCAGGATGCGGCCCATTCCGTGAAGCAAAGCGTGGAAAAATCCATGCATGGCGTGGAAAACTCGATTTCCGGCAACCTGGCCGAGGTGGAAAACGCCTGGCGCGGCGATTCAAGCGCGTATGACGGGCATCACGACGCCCATGAAGCCATGCTGCGCGCCACCAATGACGACCTGGCCCGCAAGGCGCGCGAATTCCGCCGCAAAAAGCTGGTGCGCAATTCCGCCATCCCCGGCTGGTACAAGCAGCGCCATGGCGGCAAGCTGCACGTGCAGTCGGCGGCGGCCCGCGTGGCGCGCTTCCGTCCGCGTGCCAGTTCCTCGTCCTTTTACTCATGAGTAGCAAATCCCCGGTGGAAGAAACCTTTATCTCGCATCTGGTCGAGCTGCGCAACCGCCTGGTCAAGGCCTCGATCGGTTTTGCCATCGTCTGCGGCATCCTGTTTTACTGGCCCGGTGCTTCGCACATCTACGATTTCATCGCCGCGCCCATGCTCGCTTCGCTGCCCGTCGGCTCGAAGCTGATCGCCACGGGCGTGGTGTCGCCGTTCCTGATCCCCATGAAGGTGACCTTGCTGCTGGGCTTTATCGTCTCGCTGCCGTGGGTGCTGTACCAGATGTGGGCGTTTATCGCGCCCGGCCTGTACACGCATGAGAAGCGCCTGATCGCGCCGCTCGTCATCTCTTCGTCGCTGCTGTTCATGGCGGGCGTGGCCTTCTGCTATTTCTTTGTCTTTGGCCGCGTGTTTCACTTCATTAGCAATTTCGCCCCTTCCTCGATCGCCGTCACGCCCGATATCGAAAATTACCTCGATTTTGTCATGTCGATGTGTCTGGCCTTTGGCGCCACCTTCGAAGTGCCCGTGGTCGTGGTCATCCTGGTGCGCATGGGCCTTGTTTCCGTCGCCAAGCTCAAGGAAGTGCGCCCCTATGTGATCGTCGGCGCCTTCGTCATTGCCGCCATCGTCACGCCGCCGGACGTGGTCAGCCAGTTCTCGCTGGCCGTCCCCATGTGGCTGCTGTTCGAGCTGGGCTTGCTGGTGGCGCCCGTCTTTGTCAGGGCGACGCAGGCGCCGGAAGAGGCGTCCTAGCCGGCAAGCAAGCAAAAGCCGCTGTCCTTCTTCGGGAGCAGCGGCTTTTTTTATGGCGGGTCATGTTGGCGAGCGCTTACTGCAGCATCAGTTTGCTGAGGATGCCCAGGTTCAGCAGGATCAGGGTGCTCATCATCCAGTAGACGTGTTTCATGTCCGCCCCCTGGCGCAAGTCCAGGCGTTCGATCCTGGCGTCGAATTTTTGCTCCAGCAGATCAATCCGGGTGTCGAATTTCTGTTCCAGCGCATCGATCTTCGTGTCGAGCTTCAATTCCAGCGCATCGATCCGGGTGTCAAGTTTGAGCTCCAGCGCGTCTATTTTCATATCCAGGGCATGCGTCCTGGTATCGACCTTTTGCGTCACCAGATTGATTTCCCCCAGCAGATTGCGTTCCAGCGCCGCCAGTTCGCCGTGCACGACCACGGCCGAGCCCAGCACTTCGCCCAGGGCTGCCGCATGGGCTTCGGCCTGCGGCGTGGGTACGCCTGCCGAGGCGAGGCGTTTGGCGTAATCGAGGGTGTCGAACTGGATGGGCATATGCATGGACGCTCCTGATTCCAAGCCTAGCAGAAAAATCGGCAATTGCCAGTGAGGAGAGCGGTGGCGCTTGCCTTCATGCCAGCTTAGGACATGGCGGGCGGGGCGCTTTGCGGCGGCGCAAGCGCATGCAAAAAGGGCGCCGCGGCGCCCTTTGCAAGCTGAGGATGCGTGCCCTTAATTCATCAATTCCTTGATGACTTTCACGGGCGCGCTGCCGTAGCTGAGGAATTGCTCGTGGAAATCCTTCAGCACGAACTTGCTGCCCAGTGCCTGCTTGCGCTGTTCGCGCAAGTCCATGATTTCGCTGTAGCCGCTGAAATAGCTGGTCAGTTGCACCGAGCTCAGCTGCACGCGGCGCCATTTTTCCGTCGCTTCACGCTTGGTCTGGAAGGCCTGGCGCGTCAGCAGATCCAGCGCCTGTGCTTCCGTCATGCCCAGCACGTGGACGCTGTAATCGAGGATGGTGTTGGTGACGCTGCGCAAGTTCCACTTCGAGTACATCAGCCACATTTCCGGCGCGTTATTGCCATAGCCCGATTCGAGCATCATGCGCTCGCCATACACGGCCCAGCCCTCGATCATGGCGCCGTTGCCGAAGATGGACTTGACCAGCGACGGCGACTTGTTGGCGTACACGAGCTGCGTGTAATGGCCGGGGATGGCTTCGTGGATATTCAGGATCTGCAAGATCCAGTGGTTGTACTCGCGCAAGCTGCTTTCCGCCTGCTCCGGCGTTTCGCCATCGAGCGGCGTCACGTTGTAATACGTGCGGTCCTGCGGGCGATACGGGCCGGGCGCCTCGATGCTGGCGCCGGCAACGCCGCGCTGGTAGGCGGGCGTTTCGCGCACGACCAGCGGTTTTTTCGGGTCCATCGTCAGCAGATTGTGGCTGGTCACCCATTCCTGCAATTCCGGGATCTGGCGGCGGATTTCCGGCACGAAATCGGCGGGCGCCACGTGGTTGCTCGACAGCTTGTCGATCACCATGCCGATCTTTGCCGTGCGGTCCGCCGGCTTGGTCGTGGCGCCCATGGTTTTCACCCACAGTTCGTCGGACAGGCTATCCATGTGCTCGAGCAGCTTTTCGCGCGCGGCCAGGGCTTTCTGGTACATCTGCTCGGCGCTTACGCTGGCCTGGATATCGTAGGCAAATTTCTGTTCATACAGCTCCTTGCCGATGCGGAAGGAACGCGCGTTGCCGTTCTGCGCCAGCGCGGCGTCCTGTTCCGTCAGCCAGGCGGCATAGCCTTGCACGGCCGTGCGGGCCGCGGCGATGCGGGCCGTGTACAGCTGTTTTTCCACCGGCGTCAGGATGGACGCCTGTGCCGTCTTGTTCAGGTCGTCAAGCACGCTGAGTACGCCGGCGCTCTGGGCGATGGCCAGCTGCGTGTGTTCGCGCGTGGGTTGATGGATGCTGGCGCGCGCGGCCGCATAGTATTGCGGCACGGTGGCGATGCGCTTGAGCAAGGTACGCAGGCGCTGCGGCTGCGCCGCATATTCCGTGTTCAGGATGAAGTCGATGGAGCCGGCCACGTTGTACTGGGCGGGATTCCATTCGAATTCGCGGAAGGTGGTCAGATACCAGCGGTCCGATTGCAGTTTATTCGTCAGCAAGGCCAGGTCGGTGCGTTGCTTGTCGGACATCTTGCTCGCATTCAGCTTGCCGAACTTGCCCAGCCATTCGTCGATGAAGGCCAGCTGCTTCTGGCGGCTGGCCGCGTCGGGAATGCTCAGGTTGGCGGCGCCATCGTACTTGCCGACCGAAATCGCGCTTTCCGGGTCCAGGCGCCACAGGGCGGTGAGGAACTGGCCGCTCAGGTTATTCATCGCGCGGTCGCTGCTGTTCTCGCTGGCCACGGCTGCTGCCGTGGCGGCCGTGACGACGGCCGCTCTCTTGGCGCCGGTTTTTTTCTTGCTGCTGCTGGTGCTGGCCTTGCCATTTTTCTGCGGCTTCTTGGCGGCGCTGGCCGGGGTCAGGGTAAAGGCCAGCATCAATGCGGCGAGCGCAACTTTATTTTTTGTCAGCATAGTTTATCTCTTGAATATTTTGCTATTTGTCCGAATCAGAAAATAATAAACTGATAATATAAGTAACAAACAACTATTGAAAGGTGGGCTTTGCTTGCCAGGGCGGCCAAAGATTAGCATTAATTGCCGCGTTTGCGCAGTTTTTTGCCCGCTAGGCAACCCGGCTAGACGACGATGGCGCTGCCGCGCAGCATCTCTTGGTGATGCGCATTCAGCGCCGCCACGGCATCCTTGCCGCGCGCCATGCCGGTGGCGTGGATTTCCGTTTCCTGCGTGTAGCGCTGGCTGACTCTGACCGTGTAGGACTGGAACAGCCAGCTCCAGAAGTTCGTTTCATAGACGGCTTCATCCATGTCGCGCCATTTGACGCCCGTCAGTTTCTTTTTCCACGGCAAGATACCGGAGGCCAGCCACACGCCCGCCTCGTCGTAGTACAGCTGATAGCTGCGGATGGTCAGCAGACGGTAGCCGACGATCAGGGCCGAGCCGATCAGCACCACGAAGGCGGCGCGCGCGTTGTACTTGAAGGCCAGCGGCAGGGCGGCAAAGAAGAGCAGCACGGCAATGATGAACGTGCTGACATAGGCGGTCCAGGATTTGCCGCACAAAAAGGTGGCGCGCTGGCCGGCGCTGGTGGCGATGTAATCGGTCATGGCGTGGGCGATAAACAGGGAAAAAGGATCATCGCATGGAACGCGGCTTCCCCGTTCATTTTTTCAAACCCTCCTGCAGCATGCCCAGCATGTCGCTGGCCGACATGCGCGCGGCCGCGTCGCTGCCTTCCAATAAACTGTCGGCCAGGTCGCGTTTGTGCTGGTGCAGTTCGACGATGCCTTCCTCGATCGTATGTTTCGCCACCAGGCGGTAGATGGTGACGGGGCGCAATTGCCCCATGCGGTGGGCGCGGTCCGAGGCCTGGTCTTCCACGGCAGGGTTCCACCACGGGTCCATGTGGATCACATAGTCGGCCGCCGTCAGGTTGATGCCCATGCCGCCCGCTTTCAGGCTGATCAGGAAAACGTCGCCTTCGCCCGCCTGGAAGGCGTCCACACGGCGCTTGCGCTCCTGCATGGGCGTGCTTCCGTCGAGATACTGGTACGTCACGCCATGCTGCTCCAGGTGCTGGCGGATCAGGGTCAGGTGGTCGACGAACTGGCTGAAGACGAGCACCTTGTGGCGGTTTTCCAGCAAGCCCGACAGCAGTTGCGCGAAGGCGGCCAGCTTGCTGCTGGCCAGGCCCAGCTCGGGCGCCACCAGTTGCGGATTGCAGCAGGCGCGGCGCAGCTTCATGATTTCCGCCAGGATCTGGATGGCCTTTTTCGACGCGGGCCCTTCCACCATGGCCAGTTTTTCCAGCGCTTCGCGGCGCAAGGATTCGTACAGTGCCGTTTCCTGCGGCGACAGTTCCACTTCCAGCACGATTTCCGTGCGCGACGGCAATTCCGACAGCACTTGCGTCTTCGTGCGGCGCAGGATGAACGGTGCGATCAGGCGGCGCAAGCGCAGACGCGCACCGGCCGCGGCCCGCTTGTCCTGGTCTTTCTCGATGGGCCCCGCAAAGCGCAGGTTGAACTGGTCGAGCGTGCCCAGCAAGCCGGGGTTGATGAAGCGGAACAGGTTCCACAATTCACCCAGGTGGTTTTCCAGCGGCGTGCCGCTGGCCACCATGCGGAAGTCCCCTTGCAGGGCCATCACGGCTTGCGAGCGCTTGGTGGCGCCATTCTTGATGGCCTGCGCTTCGTCGAGCACGATCGTATGCCAGTGCACGCCGGCAAACAGGGCCGCTTCCTGCTGCAGCAAGCCATAGCTGGCCACCACCACGTCGAAGGGCTGCAGGGTATCCAGCATGTCGGCGCGGTCGCCGCTGCCGAACAGTTTCACGTTCAAGGTGGGCGCGAAGCGCTTGGCCTCGCTGATCCAGTTCAGGCACACGGACGTGGGGGCCACTACCAAGGTGGGGCCGTTCGGCGCGCGCGCCAGAATCAGCGCCAGCGCCTGCAAGGTTTTACCTAAGCCCATGTCATCGGCCAGGCAGGCGCCCACGCCCCAGTGCGCTAGGCGCGCCAGCCACTCGTAGCCGGCCAGCTGGTAATCGCGCAAGTCTGCCTGCAAGGTGCTGGGCAGCTGCGCCTGAAAATCGTCGAGGGCGCGCAGGCGCAGCAAGTGTTCGCGCCACAATTTGTCGGCGTTGACCCCGCCCGCGTCGTTGGCCAGCTCTTCCAGCGCGAACGCGGCCAGCGGGTGGATGTGCACGCCATCGGCATGCGCCTCGCCATACGCGGCCAGTTCCGACAGCCGGCGGTGCAATTCGTCGCTGAGGGCGAGGAACTGGCTGTCGCCCAGGGCCACGAAGCGGCTTTTATTGTTCTGCATCAAATCGAGCAGGGCGCGCAAATCCATCACCTTGTCTTCATCGATCTGCACTTCGCCGCTGGCGGCAAACCAGTCCTTGTCGCTCTTGATATTCAGGCGCATCTGGCCGCTGTCGATGCGTTTCGACACGCGCATGGTTTCGCCTTCGGGCCAGGCCAGGACGATGCCGGCGGGGTCCAGCGCCTGCAATTCCACCAGCAGCTGCAGGCCCAGGGCAGGCTGGCCCAGCAGCCACTCGCCATGCTCTTCTTCCGCCTCTTCCAGTACCAGGCAGCGCCCGATGAGCTGGCGCTGGGCTTCGCGCTCCCCGTTCAGGTCGCGCCGCGCTTGTACGGCCCGGCCCGCCACATCGGCAAACACGCTTTCGGCGCCGCTGCCCGGCGCGTAATAGGCGCCATTGTCGAGCAGCGGGCGCACCAGAATCTGCATTTTGAGCCCCTGCTGGTAGGGCAGCAGGTGTACGTGCAGGCGGTGGTCGGCCGTGATGGCTTCCGCGTCCCCGGTGCCGCCGCCGATGTCCGACTGCACGGTGACCATGGACGAGATGGCGCCGATGGCCTGCATGACCTGTTTTTCCGCATGCAGCGGCACGGACAGGCCCAGGCCCACGATGGCGCCGATGCGCCGGTGTTCGTCGAGGATATGCACCACGCGCAGGCGCGTCGGCGTCTCGCGCTGCACCACCACATTGCTGCCGCTGTCGGGCAGGGGCGGCTGCATGCCCAGCCACAGTTGCCCCTCGTGCGACTTGATCAGGAGCTCGGGCGCGCCGGCGATCAGTTCCACGCGCGTGTCCGGGTGGTCGAGCCAGAACACGAGCGGGTGGCCCACCAGCAGCACGGCGGCCTTGTCCAGCTCCACTTCATAGCGGGGCGCCGACGAATAATACTGTTTGAACGGTGCGATGCTGCCCGCCGCGCGCGCGTCCTGCGGCGTGAGGAAATCGATGTCGCCCGCCTCTTCTGCCAGGCGTTTCAAGCCCATGGCGCGGCCCTTGCTCCAGCCGCCCCGCGCGTCGCGTTTCTGCTCGCGCACTTCCACGGCCGTCAAGCCGAAGCGCGGGTCGAACGCCACCAGCCACACGAGGCGCGACACGCCGCCGATGGCTTCGGCAGGCGCGTTCTGCTGCAGATTGATGAGGGCGCTCAGCTGGCGCTGCCACGCTTCCTGGCGCTCGAACCACGGCGCCATGTCCGTCAGGCCGTGTAGCGCCCGCTTGGCCGTCGCATAGCGCTCCTGCTGCGGCTCGCTCATCAGGCCCAGCAAGCCGGCCGCCTGCGCGGCAATCAGGTCGTAGCCGGCCGCGTCCGCCTGCTGCACCAGCGATCGCAGCTGGTCCTTGCGTTCGCTCAATTGCGGTAGCGCCAGCCAGTAGTACAGCAAGGCCTGGAACAGCTGCGCCTGCAGTCCCGTTTCCCAGCTGCGCGTGGGGATGCTTTCCGCCTGCAGCACGCCGGCGCGCACCAGGCGCAGGGTGTTGAGCTGCTGGTAGACGATGCTGTCGTGATTCGGTTGCGCATGCAGCGCGATATCGAGGTAGGCTTCCGCATTTTTCAGCAGCTTGGCGTCATTGCTGCGCAGCAGGGCCAGCACATACAAATGGCCGCCGATGCCCGTAAAGCACAGCTTGCGCTTGCCCGCTTCCTTGCGCAGCCCCTTCAAGGCCGTTTCGAAGCCCGCCACGGCGTGCGCATGTTCGCCGCGCAACAGGGCGATGCTGCTGTCGATAAACAGCACCTGCGGCCCCTGCTGGTCCGCCAGGTAGCGCGCAGCTGTATCGAGTTCGCCGCACAGCAGGGCATCTTCGGCCAGGGCCAGCGGCAGGGCCGCGCTGATCTGGTCGCCGGCCGCCGCTTGGCGCGCGTGGTGCGCGCGCGCGTACGTGCGGATGGCGTGCGCCGTGGCCGGCTCGCGGGGCGCATTGCCCAGCAGCACTGCGAGTATGTCGTCCTGCAATTGCGGCATGACGAAGGACAACATTTCCGGCTCGAACGGGCGGCCGAAAATCTCGATCAGCGGATGCAGCTGCTGCGCTTCATAGCAGGCCATGCAGGCAGCCAGGATGGCGGCCACGTGTCGCACCTCGTCGTTGCGCAGCAGGGCGATGCGCAGGCGGGCCACGCCTTGCCGGTAGCTGCGCAATTCCACATAGCCGTCCCAGTTGCGCCGCACGGGATTGATCAGCTCGATGGCCTGGCACAGGTCGCGAAACGCCAGGTGCTCGATGGCGGCGCGCATGGCGGGCCAGCGCAGCCTCGCTTCGCAGGCAAAACCGCGTCCGACGATTTCCGACGCCAGCGCCAGGCGCGTCAGCCGCAGCAGCATGTTCGTCACCACCAGCAGGGAAAACGGCGTGCCGTCCGGCTCGACGATATTGGCGCGCTGCAAGTGTTCGTACACGGCATGCTTGCCCACCGGCTCGCCCGGGATCGCCAGCAAGGCGAGGATCATCTGCTCGTGCTGCTCCAGTGCGGCAAATTCATCGAGCAGGTGCTGGTCGGCGTGCGCGTCGGTCATGCAGGCAGATTATCGATATGCACGGGCGGCTCGCCGGCTGCCACGGGCAGGCCGAACACGCGCTGGTAGAAATACAGTTCCGCGTCCAGCGTGCGCACGATGTTTTCCGCCTTGCGGAAGCCGTGTCCCTCGCCTTCCAGCGGCACGTAGGCAACGGGCACGCCGCGCGCCTGCAGGGCGTCGACCATCAGCTGCGACTGCTGCGGCGGTACCACCTTGTCGTCGAGGCCCTGGAAGAAGATCATCGGGCGCGACAGTTTATCCGTGTGGTGGATGGGCGACCGTTCGCGGTACAGCGCTTCGGCTTGCGGCTGCGAGGCGATCAGGTAGTCGGTGTAGCGCGATTCGAACTTGTGCGAATCGTTGTCCAGGCCCTTCAGGTCGGACACGCCGTAATAGCTGGCGCCCGCCTTGAAGACGTCGTGGAAGGTCAGGGCGCACAGGGTCGTCAGGCCGCCCGCGCTGCCGCCGCGGACGATCAGGCGTTCCGGGTCGGCCAGGCCATTGGCGGCCAGGTAGCGCGCGCCGGCGATGCAGTCTTCCACGTCGACGATGCCCCACTGGCCGCGCAGCGCGTCGCGGTATTCGCGGCCGAAGCCGCTGCTGCCGCCGTAGTTGACATCGAGCACGCCGATGCCGCGGCTGGTCCAGTACTGCGTCGCCAGTTTCAAGGTATTGCTGGCCATGCTGGTGGGGCCGCCATGGCTGATGACGATGACGGGCGGCAAGGTGCCCGCCGGCGCCTGCACGTCATCGTTCTTCGGCGCATAAAAGAAGGCGTGGGCCGTGCGGCCATTGCTGCTGCTAAAACTCAAACTGCGGGGCACGGACAGGTAAGCGAGCGCAGGCAACTGTCCGATCGACTGCGCCAGCACTTCCAGCTCATGGTTAGACAAATCGATGCGCGCCAGTTCCAGCGCGATGGTGGGGCTGCCGCCCAGCAAGGCCACGAAGCCGGGACCCACGCGCAGTTCGCGGATTTCCTGGTACGGGTGCGGTATCGGTTCCAGCTTGGCCGTGGCCACGTTCAATTGCGCCAGGTAGCTGATGCCGGCCTGGATATACGTGCAGACGAGCTCGTCGGTGGACAGGAAACCGTACATGCTGCCGCCGAAAGTCCAGTGCGGCGTGGCAAATTCCGCTTCCATCGGGCACAGCGCCTCGATGTCGGCGCCGTGCAGGCGGTACAGATTCCACCAGCCGCTGCTGTCGGAAACGAAGTGCAGCAAGCCGCTGGGCGACCATTCCGGCTGGCAGATGGACTCGCGCGCGCCGCCGGCGATCAGGCGGGGCGAACCCAGGCTGCCGTCCGGGTGCACGTCGGCCAGCCACAGTTCCGTGCCTTGCCATGGCAGGCGCGGGTGATCCCAGCTGATCCAGGCCAGCTGGCTGCCGTCCGGCGACAAGCGCGGTGCTGCATAGAAATCGTGGCCCCGCGCCAGCACCGTTTCGCGTCCGTCGAAGCCGACGGCCGCCAGGCTGTTTTCCGGATGGGCATGGCCTTCGTCCGGATGCTGCTCGCGCACGGCGATCAGGCGGGAACGGGCCGCATCGACGACGAAGTCCGCATGGCGCGTGTTGCCGCCCGTGGTGAACGCTGCGGGCGCGCCGTCGCCTGCCACGCGGTACAGGCGGTTATCGGCGAAATGCGAGAAAACCACGGTATCGCCGGCGATCGCATACGCGCCGCCGCCGTATTCGTGCACGCGGGTGCGCACATTGAACGGCGCGGGCGTCAGTTCATCGACGCGCGCGCCGCGCTGGCGCAGCAGGGTATTGCGGCCCGCTTCGCTGGCGCGCCCGGCCAGCCAGTACACGTCGGCGCCATCCGCCCCCCCCAGGGCCAGTTGCGTCAGCGGCGAGGCGCCAGCGGCGACGATGGCCGCGCTGATCGGCGATGGCCAAATGCCATAAGGGGTGCTGGATGCGGTCGAGGTCATGCGGGCTCCGTGTCGTGGTGGAAAGAGGGGGCCTCCAGGCGGCGTCAGGCAGCGCGGCGGCGTGCATCATCATAATGGAAGGGCAGGCACAACGAAAGATATCGCTGTGCATGGCAAATGCTGCAAAGCGGCACTGGAATCAATGAAATGGCAGCGATTGGATGCGATAATACCGCTTCTCCAAGCTATTGATTGCCTTCCATGCCACAATTTGCTCCGCTCCAGAACGACACTTTCCTGCGCGCCCTGCTGCGCCAGCCGACCGAGCACACCCCTGTCTGGCTGATGCGCCAGGCGGGCCGCTACCTGCCCGAATACCGCGCCACGCGCGAGCGGGCCGGCTCCTTCCTGGGCCTGGCAAAGAATCCCGATTACGCAACCGAAGTGACCTTGCAGCCCCTGGAGCGCTTCCCGCTCGACGCGGCGATCCTGTTTTCCGACATCCTGACGGTGCCCGACGCCATGGGCCTGGGCCTGTATTTTGCCGATGGCGAGGGTCCGAAGTTCGAGCGTCCGCTGCGCACGGAACAGGACGTGAAGGCGCTGCAGGTGCCGGACCTGGCATCGCTCGACTACGTCTTCAATGCCGTGACGCAAATCCGCACGGAACTGAACGGCCGCGTGCCGCTGATCGGTTTTTCCGGCAGCCCGTGGACCCTGGCTTGCTACATGGTGGAAGGGGGCGGCTCGAAAGAGTTCCATACCATCAAGAAGATGCTGTACAACCGCCCGGACCTGATGCATCACATCCTGGCCATCAACGCCACGTCCGTGGCGCAATACCTGAATGCGCAAATCGATGCCGGCGCGCAAGCCGTGATGATTTTCGATTCCTGGGGCGGTGCGCTGGCCGATGGCGCCTACCAGGAATTCTCGCTGGCCTACATGCAGCAGGTGGTGGCGCAGCTGAAACGCGACAAGGATGGCGTCAAGATACCCGCCATCGTGTTTACCAAGGGCGGCGGCCAGTGGATCGAGCAGATCGCCGACATCGGCGCCGATGCCGTGGGCCTGGACTGGACCGTCAACCTGACGCGCGCGCGCCAGCTGGTCGGACATAAAGTAGGCTTGCAGGGCAATCTCGACCCCGCCATCCTGTTCGCCAGCCCCGAGCAGATCCGCGCCGAAGTGGCGAAGGTGCTCAATGCGTTCGGCGCGCCATCGGCCGGCACGGGCCACGTGTTCAACCTGGGCCATGGCATTTCCCAGTTCACGCCGCCCGAATCCGTGGCAGCGATGGTGGAAGCCGTGCACAGCATGAGCCGCGCCATGCGCAGCGGCCAGTAAGTCTTCATTTCCCCTGGCGCAGGGGCAGACAAGGCAGGCTTTCCAGCGAAAGCCTGCCTTTTTCTTTGCTGCGCCCCAGCAAGAAATACCGACTTATGCACAATTTTTTTTGCTGCGGAAATAAGAGGCAGTGGAAAAGCCATGCCCGGGGAGACGTTGCAAGTGCTTGATTATTAAGACATAAAAAAGGCATTGTTCGGCGGATTTTGTTGCAATTGAGATGGTTATTCTTGCGCTGATCCGTCTTGTTCCTTCATTGTCCACAAAGTTATCAACAGATTCTGTGGATAAAATTGAAAAGTAATTTGTTAACCGATACTTAGCGTAGATGTTCAGGTTTCACCTGAAGTGTATGTTGCAGCGCATGATAATTGAACAATGTTTCGCCACCCAACAGGCAAAAACGAACGCTTGCCCGGCAATTGTCAACTTTACCTCATGCGGCGGGCATTTTTGCCGATGGCGTGCATCAAAACGGTGCTGATTCCTGTATAAAATAATCAGAAATGGTTCAGTTATGCACAGCCGCGGAAACGCGGGACCGATTTGCTGCTTCCCGGGCATCAATTTTTAAGTCATTGATTTTAAATAGTTAATTTTTCTTGCGTGCCCCTCTTGACGGCGATCAAAATTTTCTATCCACATTTTTCTGAAAGTTAATTTTGCTTTGTCCACAAAGTTATCCACAGAATTTTCTTCAGGCTCCCGGACTCGCTGTCGCGTCCGCCGTTAGGCATTTGACGGGCGAAACAAGTATCATGGCCCGCTGGCTTGACGCCTGACATCGTGCCGCGCCCTGCATCCTGCGGCGCGCTTTTTTATTGAGATAGGCCCTACCTCCATGTCGCAGTGCATTTTGACGTCGTGCATCCTGAAAATCGCGCTCGACACGCCCCTGAACGCCCTGTTCGATTACCGCTGGAACGGGGCGGCGGAGGCCGGCGCGGACGCGCCGCTGCCGCAAGTGGGGCAGCTGGCGCTGGTGCCGTTCGGCCGGCGCGAAGTGATGGGCTTGATCGTCGGCGTGTCCGACAGCACCGACGTGCCCGCCGCGAAACTGAAGGATGTGCTGGCCGTGCGCAGCCAGCTGGCGCCGTTGTCGGAACAGTGGCTGGCGCTGGCCGCCTTTGCCGCCGATTACTACCAGCGTCCGCTCGGTGAAGTGGCGCTGCCGGGTTTACCGAAGAATTTGCGCGTGCTGACCACCGTGGCGCTCGATCGTGCCATCAAGAAGCTGGCCAAGCTGGCCGACGCGCACGACGGCACGCCGCTGAACATGCCGGCGCTCAACCCCGCCCAGCAGGAAGCGGCGGACGCCATCGGCGGCGCCCAGGGCTTTAAACCGACCCTGCTGTACGGCGTGACGGGCAGCGGCAAGACGGAAGTGTATCTACAGGCCTGCGCCCAGGTGCTGGCGCGCGAGGACGATGCGCAAATCCTCATCCTGGTGCCGGAAATTAACCTGACGCCGCAGCTGGAAGGCAATATCCGCGCGCGCTTTCCCGGCGTCATGCTCGCTACCCTGCACAGCAGCCTGTCCGAAGGCGAACGCATGCTGCACTGGCTGGCCGCCCACCAGGGCCAGGCGCGCATCATCCTGGGCACGCGATTGGCCATCCTGGCCTCGCTGCCCAAGCTCAAGCTGATCGTCATCGACGAAGAGCACGACCCGTCGTACAAGCAGCAGGAAGGCTTGCGTTATTCCGCGCGCGACCTGGCCGTGTGGCGCGCCTGGCAATTGCAGATTCCCATCGTGCTGGGCTCGGCCACGCCGTCGCTGGAAAGCTGGCACCATGCACAGACGGGGCGCTACCGCAAGCTGGAATTGCGCGAGCGGGCCGTCAAAAATGCGGTGCTGCCGCGCGTCAAGATTCTCGACATGGAACGCGACCGGCCGAAAGATGGCTTGACTTCGCATTTGGTAGCCGCACTAAAGCTGCGTATGGAGCGGGGCGAACAGTCGCTGCTGTTCTTGAACCGGCGCGGCTATTCGCCCGTCATCTGTTGCGAATCGTGCGGCTGGATCAGCAATTGCACGCGCTGCACCTCGTTCATGGTGCTGCACAAGCCCGAACACCGGCTGCGCTGCCACCATTGCAGCCTGGAACTGCGCATTCCCCGCCATTGCCCCACGTGCGGCAACGTCGACCTGCAGCCGCTGGGACGGGGGACGCAGCGGGTGGAAGAGGGCTTGCAGCAATTGTTTCCCGAGGCGCGTATCTTGCGCATCGATGCCGATTCCACGCGCAAGAAGGGCAGCGCGCAGGAAGCGTTCGACACCGTGCACCGGGGCGAAGTGGATATCCTGATCGGCACGCAGATGGTGGCCAAGGGCCACGATTTCAAAAAGCTGACCCTGGTCGGTATCCTGAATCCGGATACGGCCCTGTTTTCCCAGGATTACCGGGCCAGCGAACGCCTGTTTGCCCAGCTGATGCAGGTAGCGGGCCGGGCCGGCCGCGCCGCGCAGACGGAAGGGGGCAGCGTTTCCGAAGTGCTGATCCAGACGCGCTATGCGCGCCATCCGCTGTACGACGCCGTCGTCAACCACGATTACGACCATTTCGCCACGACCCTGCTGGAAGAGCGGGCCCAGGCGGCGCTGCCGCCGTATCTGTTCCAGGCCCTGCTGCGCGCGGAAGCCCCGGAGCTGGCCACGGCTATCGAGTTCCTGCAGGCGGCGAAAGAGTGCATGGAACACCCGCAGGTGACCATCAACGACCCGATTCCCATGAGCATGACGCGCGTGTACAACGTGGACCGCGCTCAGCTGCTGCTCGAGTCCCCCTCGCGCCCGGCGCTGCAGGCGTTTTTAAAGGAATGGCTGGCGCAATTGCGCGCCATGAAGACGCGCGTGAAATGGTCGCTGGAAGTGGATCCGCTCGATATTTAAATTAATTCACTGAATTAGTTCAGATAATCGCGCGCGGACTTGACGATCTGCTCGGACAGCAGCTTGGTAAACGGCGTGTCCAGGGTCCACGCGTGCCAGCTCAGCGGTACGTCCAGGGTACGGCCCGGCATCAGATCGACGAGCCTGTCCATCGCCAGCGCCTGCGCGGCCAGGCGCTGTGGCATCAGGCCGTAGGCCAGGCCATCGTGGACGCAGCCGCGGCGCGCCGCTTCCACCGGCAAGGTGTGGTGGGGGAACGGTTCACGCATGCTCAATTGTTCCGCGAGGAAACGTGCCAGCAAGCCGTGCTGGCCCACCACGGCCGGCGCCAGCTGTACCGCCTCGCTGCTGAAACCGTCGCCGAACCAGTGGCCCGCAAACACGGGCGTGGCCACGCAGACATAGCGCAAGGTACCCAGCGGCGTGACGCTGGTGGCGGCCGCCGCGTCCAGCGCTGTGCCGGACTCGGCTGCCACGCAGCCAAACACGGAGCCGTCGCGCACCATCTGCAAGGCGCTGTCGCTGTCGGCCAGGCGCACGTCGAGCTGGCAGCGGGGCGGCGCCAGCAGCGCCGACAAGGTGTCGGGAAACCACGTGGCCAGGCTGTCGGCATCGATGGCGATGGCGATTTCCGGCATGCTGACGCTGTTGCCCAGGTCGATGTCGAGCGACGCTTCCATCAGCTTGACGTTGCGGTGATGCACGATCAGGCGCTGGCCCAAGCCCGTCGGCACGGCCGGCTGGCCACGGATGATCAGCAGGCGCCCGCTGGCGTCTTCCAGCGCCTTGATGCGCTGCGAGACGGCCGACTGGGTGATGCCCAGCGCCAGGGCAGCCTTGTCGAAACTGCCATGGCTGGCAACGGCGTCCAGCACGGCCAGCGCGCGATAATCGAGTGATCCCATTAGCTCAGCTTATAAATTTTAAAAATGATTAGTTATACTAATGCATATATTGCTGCAAAGTAAAACCTTATTTTCGGCAAACGGGTAGTATCGAATGCTGTGAGCAACCTCAAACGGATGGACAGCAGCATGAAGACGATACGAGTGGATGTGGCCGTGATCGGCAGCGGCACGGCCGGCATGACGGCGCACAGGGCGGCGCGCATGCAGGGCAAGCGCGTGCTGATGATAGAAAGCGGGCCGTACGGCACGACGTGCGCCAGGGTCGGCTGCATGCCCAGCAAACTGCTGATCGCGGCGGCCGAGGCGGCCCATGCCGTCGCTGCCGCGCCGGCGTTTGGCGTGCATCCGGGACCCGTGCGTATCGATGGCCGGCAAGTGATGGCCCGGGTGCGCAGCGAGCGCGACCGCTTTGTCGGCTTCGTGCTCGACGGCGTCAACGCCATTGCCGACGAAGAAAAACTGCGCGGCCATGCGCGTTTTATTTCCCCCGGCAAATTGCAGGTGGATGAACACACGATCGTCGAGGCGGCCAGCGTGGTGATCGCCACCGGTTCCACGCCCATCGTGCCGCCAGAGTGGCAGGCGGCGGGCGAGCGCGTCATCACCAGCGACGCCGTGTTCGAGTGGACGGACTTGCCCGCTTCCGTGGCCGTGGTCGGCAGCGGCGTGATCGGCCTGGAGCTGGGCCAGGCGCTGGCGCGCCTGGGCGTGCGCGTGACCCTGTTTGCGCGCGGCAATAAAGTGGCGCAGCTGACGGACCCGCTCGTGCTGCAGGAGGCGGGCGCCGTGCTGGCGCGTGAACTCGACATCCGCTTCCAGACCAGCGTGGCGCACGTGGCAACAAGCCCGGACGGCAGCGGCATCGCGCTGACCAGCCGCGATGGCGCGGGCCAGGAAAAAACCGAGCAGTTCGAGTATGTGCTGGCCGCCATCGGCCGCCGTCCGAACGTGGACAAGATCGGCCTGGAAACGGCGCAGATCGCGCTCGACCGCCACGGCATCCCCCTGCATGACCCGCACACCATGCAGTGCGGCAAGAGCGCGATTTTCATCGCTGGGGATGCCGACAACGCCTTGCCGCTGCTGCCCGAGGCGGCCGACGAGGGCCGCATCGCGGGCGACAACGCGGCGCGCTTTCCTGACGTCAAACCGGGCTTGCGCCGCACGCCATTGACGATCGCCTTCACGGAGCCGCAGGTCGCCACGGTGGGCGCCACCTACCAGCAACTGTGCGTGAGCCATGCGGGCCGCTTTGCCGTCGGTGCCGTGTCGTTCGGCAACCAGGGCCGCAGCCGCGTGATGCTGCAAAACCAGGGTGTGCTGCGCGTGTATGCGGAGTTCGGCAGCAAGCGCTTTCTCGGCGCCGAGCTGATCGGGCCACGGGCCGAACACCTGGGTCACCTGCTGGCCTGGGCATGCCAGGCGCAGCTGACGGTGCCCACCATGCTCGACATGCCGTTTTACCACCCCGTCGTCGAGGAAGGCGTGCGCACGGCCTTGCGCGAACTGGCGCTGCACCTGGAAAAAGATCCGGAACACGCGCCCGGCTGCGCCGACTGCACGCCCGGTCCTTGAATGCAACTTTGCGATTTACATAATTTTGTAGACAAGCTCACATGATTGCGCGATCATCGCTGCCACATTGAAATATTGATTAAAAGCAAAAAACATTTCAATCGGTACATACCGCTGATGCCAGGATGGTAAAAACAGGCGGGTGCAGGCGATGATGGAGACGATGTGAAAATTCGGCGCATTTACGCAGGAGAACTCGCACTGGGCGTGGCCCTGCCCTGGGACGTGCATGGCGAAACGGGGGGCTTGCTGGCTCGGCTGGGCCATGTCATCAGCAGCGAGAACCAGATCGCCTTGCTGCTGGCGCGCGGCGTCATTGCCGATGCCAGTGCGGACGTGCCGCGCACGGCCACGGAAGCGCCATCGGCCCTGCGCATGCTGAACCTGGTCACGGCAGGCCTGGCCCTCGTCTTGCCGACGATTGCCGCCGGGCAAGCGGGCAGCCACCTGCCGCTGGCCGCGCTGGCGCAGCTGGTGGAAGAGGCTGTCGTGCTGGACGCCGACGTGGCGCTGGCCTGCATCCTGCACAACCAGGGCGCGGGCGACTTTGCCGTGCGCCACAGCGTCGATACGGCCGTCATCACGGCCCTGCTGGCGCGCGCCCTGAAACTCGATGAGGGCGTCGTGCGCAGCGTGGTGCTGGCCGCGCTGAGCATGAATGTGGGCATGCTGGAACGCCATGCGGATTTCCAGCACAAGGCGGGGCCGCTGGATGCGCAGGAACGCGCCTATTTGCGTGCCCATCCGCAAGCGGGTGTCGACTTGCTGCGCGCGGCGGGCGTCACCGACGCCGTCTGGCTGCAAGCCGTGTTGCAGCACCATGAAAATATCGATGGCAGCGGCTATCCGCTGGGCACGCAAGGCGCGGCGATCGGCATCGGCGCCCGCCTGATCATGCTGGCCGACCGCTATTGCGCGCGCGTATCGAAGCGCAGCTACCGCCAGCCTTTGCTGCCGAACGTGGCCCTGCGCGAAATGCTGATGGCCGACAAGGCCACCCTGGATGCGCCGCTGGCCTCGCTGCTGGTGCGCGAGCTGGGCATCTACCCCATCGGCACCTACGTCAAACTGTTGAATGGAGAAATCGGCGTCGTCACGCGCAAGGGCTTGAATGCCACCACGCCCCACGTGCAGTCGCTGATCGGCCCCCGCGGCGCGCGTCTGGACGTACCCTTGCGGCGCGACACGCGCGTGGACTTGCACGCCATCCGCGAGGTGCTCAGCGCGGAGCAGGCGGGGCTGCAGTTCCGGCCCGACCAGCTATGGGGCCGCAGCGCCAGAACGTAGAGCGCCTGGAAAGACGCCCATGGCGCGTTGCATTGCCTAGTCGTACTTTCGTACTGCCTTCGACAATGCGCCTAGCCCTGAGCGTTTTCCAGACGCTCTCTACATCAATAGCTTAATTCAGCAGACCCGCATCGAGCCGTCCCTCGAGCGCCAGTTCGCGCATGATGCGCACCGTGTCGATGTCGGATTCCTGGTAGGCGGAGCGGCGGAAGTCGTCGTACAGGGCGTTGGCCGCATCGGTGGACGCGTCGTGGCCGTCGTCGTACTGGAAGCGCACCCACAGGCTGGCCTCGTCGGGCATCTCGATGGTCATCACCAGCGAGGAGGCGCTGATGTCTTTCTGCGCCGGCACTTCGTAGCGCACCTGCAGTTGCGGCACCAGCACCACCTTGTCGTTGATGACCAGCTCGCCATAGCGCAGGCTGCGGGCGAAACCTGCATCGCTGCGTTCGCTGATCTGGCATTCGTCCAGGTGGGGCACGAACAGCTTGGGCGACTCGGCGCGCAAGACGAGGCCGCGCCAGACTTGCTCCAGGGTCAAGGTGTCGATCAGCGGGTTCAGCGGATCGTTGATTTCAATCAGGTGTTCAAATTTCATGGGACTGCCATTCGGTAAGTGGGCGCGCACGGGCGATATAGGCGGAATGGTACTCCAGGCGTGGCCGCGCCGCACGCATTGCATGGCCCGAGATGGCGTCATATGGCGATATATCAATGCCGTTGCCTGTTTTTCAGGCATGGCCCGCCATGCAATTGGCCCACGCGACGCTGTTACAATGGGCTGCTGTTCCCTGCGGAAATACCCTGATGTCCAAAGCACCACAGTTCGGTCTGAATGCGCCCCAAAGCGAAGCGGTTACCTACCTCGACGGCCCTTGCCTCGTGCTGGCGGGCGCCGGTTCGGGCAAGACGCGCGTGATCACGCAAAAGATCGCCCACCTGATCGAAGACCGGGGCTACGACCCGCGCACCATCGCCGCGCTGACCTTCACCAACAAGGCGGCGCTGGAAATGCAGGAACGCATCGCCAAACTGCTGAAGCAGCCGCGCCAGGCCAAGCAGTTGACGGTGTCGACCTTCCACTCGCTGGGCGTGAAAATCCTGCGCCAGGAAGCCAATGGCGTGGGGTTGAAGGACCGCTTTTCCATCATGGACAGCGACGACTGTTTTTCCCTCGTGCAAGACCTCGCCATTACCACCGATAAACAGGTGATCCGCGGCATCCAGAACGCGATGTCCTTGTGGAAAAACGGCCTGATCGACCCGGACATGGCGCTGGCGCAAGCGAAGGACGAGGACGAGGCCAACGCGGCGCGCATCTACCGCAGCTATGTGGCGACCTTGTCCGCCTACCAGGCCGTCGATTTCGACGATCTGATCCGCCTGCCCGTGGAACTGTTCCGCAACAACGGCCCCGTGCGCGACAAGTGGCAACGCCGCCTGCGCTACCTGCTCGTCGACGAATACCAGGATACGAACACCTGCCAGTACGAACTGGTCAAACTGATGGTGACGGGCATCGGCAAGAAGCCGATGTTTACGGCCGTGGGCGACGATGACCAGGCGATCTATGCGTGGCGCGGCGCCACCGTGGAAAACTTGAAGACGCTGGAAACGGATTTCCCCGACTTGCGCGTGATCAAGCTCGAGCAGAATTACCGCTCCACCATGCGCGTGCTGAACGCGGCCAATGCCGTCATCGGCAACAACCCGAAATTGTTTGAAAAGTCGCTGTGGTCCGAGCACGGCCTGGGCGAGCCGATCAAGGTGCTGGGCATGCAGACGGACGAGCAGGAGGCGGAGCAGGTCGCCATCATGATCTCGGCCGACCATTTCGAGCGCAAGAACAAATTTTCCGATTACGCGATTTTGTACCGGGGCAACCACCAGGCGCGCATCATCGAGCAGTGCCTGCGCAAGGAACGCATCCCGTACACGATTTCGGGCGGCCAGAGTTTCTTCGACAAGGCCGAGATCAAGGACATCATCAGCTACCTGCGCCTGCTGGCGAACGAAGACGACGACCCGGCCTTCATCCGCGCCGTGACGACGCCGCGCCGCGGCGTGGGCCAGTCGACCCTGGAGGTGCTGGGCGCGTTTTCGGGGCAGTGGCAGTGTTCGCTGTTCCAGGCCGTTTTCAAGGGCGGCATCGAGGCCAAGCTGACGGACCGCCAGCTGGGTCCCCTGCGCGACTTCTGTAACTTCATCAACGACCTCGAATCGCGCGCCAGCCGCCCGGGCGCGGCCGGCAGCGGAGATAACGCGGCCGAGGTGCTGGATGACATGATGAAGGAAATCCACTACGAATCGTATCTGTACGATGCCTTCGAGGAACGGCAAGCGCAAAGCAAGTGGCAGAACGTGCTGGAATTCGTCAACTGGCTCAAGGAACGGGGCCGGGGCGGCAAGGACCGCGATGGCGAAGAAAAGAACGTGCTGGAACTGACGCAGATGGTTGCCCTGATGACGATGTTGGAAGGCAAGGACGAGGAGCAGGACGCCGTGCGCATGTCCACCCTGCACGCGTCGAAAGGGCTGGAATTTCCGCACGTATTCCTCGTCGGCGTGGAAGAGGGTATCTTGCCGCACAAGGGCGACGCGGACGCGCCCGCCGAAACCATTGCCGCGCGCATCCAGGAAGAGCGGCGCCTGATGTACGTGGGCATTACGCGGGCCCAGCGCACCTTGCACATCACGTGGTGCAAGAAGCGCAAGCGGGCGGGCGAACAAGTCCATTGCGACCCGTCGCGCTTCATCAAGGAAATGGAACTCGATGTGGGCGACGCCGTGCCCACGGAAGCGGAAGTGATTTCTCCCAAGGAACGCCTGGCGCGCATGAAGGCCTTGCTGGCCGCGCCGAAAGGGTAGGTGGCGCTCAGGCTTCCACGGTGCCGTCCGGCGTGGCCTTCGGCACGATGGCCAGTTGCATGCCCAGCGCATCGAGCATCTTTAAAATGGTTTCAAAGCGCGGCTTGCTGCCTTCGCGCAAGGCTTTATACGCGCCTTCGCGCGTGATGTCAGCCCTGGCCGCCACCTTGCCCATGCCGTAGGCGCGCACCACGTCGTTCATGGCCGACTGGAACAGTTCCGCATTGCCGGTGGCGATGATTTCGCTCATGTAGGCGGCCACGGCGGCCTTGCTGGTCAGGTGTTGCGTTGGATCAAATTTGCTCAGGCCCAGCGCGTCGAAGTCGTCGAGGTCGAAGTCCTTATCGTTGATATCCCAGTTCATTTCTTTCGTGCTCCTGTCGATGGGCTGGCTGCCGCTTTTTTGAGAGCCGCCTGCCGGGTTTTCAAGTCCCGGAGGATCGCTTGCGCCTGCCTGATGTCGCGTTGCTGGCTGGATTTATTGCCGCCCAACAGCAGCAAGATCAGGGTACCCCGGTTTGTCTCGTGAAAATACACGCGCCAGCCGGGCCCCGTTTGCAGGCACCGCAACTCGCACACGCCTTCGCCCACTGGCCGCCAGTCGCCCTTTTTGCCGTGCTGCAAGTGCTTGATGCGCGCGTCGATGGCGGCGGCTGCCACGTCGTGCAGGGAATCTTCCCAGCGCCGGTATTCTGCCGTCTTGCGCGTGTCGATCAGCGGTGGTTCCGTTGGTGATGGTCGATTCATTGTAATCGTTTGTTCTCATTCGTCAAGCGGTTTGAGGGGGCCCCAAACGAAAGAATAGGCAGCAATGGCCGTCTGACCGATGGCGAATGGACGAGGTTTGTCCTGGCTCACGCCGCTGCGGCGGTAGAATGCCCCCTTTCAGTTAGGAATGAGCACCATGGGCAATGCAGAACAGATGGAAACACGTTTCGTCGATATCGAGATCAAGCTGGCGCAGCAGGAGGACCTGGTCGAATCGCTGAACCAGATGGTGTACCAGCAGGGCAAGCGCATCGACCAATTGGAAGCGATGCTGCACAAGCTGGGCGAGCACGTGCGCGACGGGGCGCAGCAGGCAAATGGCGGGTTGGTCAACGAACGTCCGCCGCATTACTAAATCGGCATCGTGGTGCTGCGTACATGAAAACCGTTCATCACCGGCTGGCACGCTACCATCGGTAGTTGCGGGTGACGCAAATGTTTCTGGCTGTTATTATTTCAGGCTGGCCCGCGACACAATCGCGGCTCTCTTGCGTTTCTTGAAAGAAGACATGACCCGTCCAACAATGCTCGTCATCGCCGCCAGCCTGATGCTGGCGCCAGCCGCTTTTGCCGCGACCGCCACCACCGCGCCAACCACTGCCGCTACCGCGGCCGCAGCCTTGCCTGCTTCCAACCCGTTTGCGCAAGCGAGCAGCCTGCCATTCAACTATCCGCCGTTCGACAAGGTGCAGGACGCGGACTACGCGCCCGCCTTTACGGCCGGCATGGCCGCCAACCTGGCGGAAATCAACGCGATTGCGAACAACAAGAAGCCGGCCACGTTCGACAACACCATCGTGGCCATGGAGCGCTCGGGCCAGTTGCTGAGCCGCGTGCGCACCGTGTTTTCCGTGATGTCCGGTTCGAACACGAATGACACGATCCAGGGCCTGGAACGCGAGCTGGCGCCGAAAATGGCGGCCCACAGCGACGCGATCATGCTCAACGATAAATTGTTCAAGCGCATCGACACCCTGTACGCCAAGCGCGACAAGCTGGGCCTCGATGCCGAATCGAAACGCTTGCTGGAACGTTACCACACGGACTTCGTGCGCGCGGGCGCCAAGCTGTCGGCGGCCGACAAGGAAAAGCTGCGCGCCTATAACGGCCAGCTGGCTGCCCTGTCGACCAAGTTCGCGCAGAATGTGCTGAAAGAATTGAACGCTTCGGCCGTCGTTGTCGACACGCGCGAAGAGCTGGACGGCTTGTCGCCGGCCGCCATCGAAGTGGCTGCGGGCCTGGCCAAGAAGCGTGGCCTCGATGGCAAGTACGTGATCGCCCTCGTCAACACGACGGGGCAGGCGCCGCTGGCACTGCTGACCAACCGCGCCTTGCGCGAACGCATCATGGCCGCCTCGCAAGCGCGCGGCAGCCGCGGCGGCGAGTTCGACAACACCCAGGAAGTGCTGGAACTGGCGAAACTGCGCGCCGAACGGGCTGCACTGATGGGCTACCCGAACTACGCGGCGTATTCGCTGGAAGACCAGACGGCGCACGACACCACGGCCGTGAACGCCCTGCTGGGCGAGCTGGCCAAACCGGCCGTCGTCAATGCGCGCCGCGAAGCGGACGACATCCAGAAGGTCATCGATGCGGGCAAGGGCGGCTTCAAGGTCGGCGCCGCCGACTGGGCTTTCTATAGCGACAAGGTGCGCGCCGAACGCTACAACTTTGATGAAAATCAGTTGAAACCGTACTTTGAAATGCACAGCGTGCTGACCAAGGGCGTGTTCTTTGCCGCTGGCAAACTGTACGGTTTGACCTTCAAGCAACGCACCGACTTGCCCGTCTACACGTCCGACATGCTGGTGTACGACGTCTTCAATGAAGACGGCACGCAGCTGGCCATCTTTACCTTGGACCCTTACGCGCGCAGCAACAAGCGCGGCGGCGCCTGGGCAAATGCCTATGTGGGCCAGTCGACCTTGCTGAACCGCAAGCCGGTGATCGCGAATAACCTGAACATTCCGAAGCCGGAAGCGGGCCAGCCGACCCTGATGACGTTTGACGAAGTCAACACCATGTTCCACGAATTCGGCCACGCGCTGCACGGCATGTTCTCGAACGTGAAATACCCGCGCTTTGCCGGCACCAGCGTGCCGCGTGACTTCGTCGAATACCCGTCGCAAGTCAATGAAATGTGGGCGCTGTGGCCGGAAGTGCTGCAAAACTATGCCAAGCACTATCAAACGGGCGCGGCCATCCCGGCCGAGCTGCTGGCGAAGGTGACGGCGGCCGACAATTTCAACCAGGGCTATAAAACCACGGAATACCTGGCGTCGGCCTTGCTGGACCAGCGCTGGCATCAGCTGACCCCGGCACAGATCCCCACCGACGTGCTGGCGTTTGAAAAAACCGCCTTGACGGATGCGGGCGTCGATTTCGCCCCGGCGCCGCCGCGCTACCGCACCACGTATTTCTCGCACGCATTTGCGGGCGGTTATTCGGCCGGCTACTACGCCTACCTGTGGTCGGAAAAGCTCGATGCCGACACGGTCGAGTGGTTCAAGGAAAACGGCGGCCTGACGCGCAAGAACGGCGACTGGTTCCGCAGCAAATTGCTGTCGCGCGGCGGCAGCGCCGATGCGCTCGACATCTACCGCAACTTCCGCGGCCGCGATGCGAAGATCGAGCCATTGCTGGAACGCCGTGGCTTGAACGGCAAGTAATCCGCGTCATTCCCGGCCGCAAAGCCGGGTCAATGAAAATGGCTGCCAAGCAATTGGCAGCCATTTTTATTTGGAGATTTTGATTGAAAACCGTGGTAAACCGCGCATTTTGCGGGATGCACCACAGGATCGCCCATGTTGGATGACGCCTGTGTGACAGGCTGCTATGATCTGCCACTGGCCCGCGACGCGATCGCGGTTCTTCCCCGCGCTTCCTGAAAGATGTCATGATCCGTCCACAACTGCTCGTCATCGCCGCCAGCGTCATGCTGGCCCACGCCGCTCCCTCCGCCTTGGCTGCCGCCACGGCCAACGCCGCACCGGCTGCCGCCGTCAGCGCCCAGAACCCCCTGCTGAAAGCCAGTCCGCTGCCGTTCCAGATGCCGCAATTCGGCCTGATCAAGGATGCGCACTACGCGCCCGCGTTTGCCGAAGGCATGAAACGCCAGCTGGCCGAAGTCAATGCGATCGCCAACAATCGCCAGGCACCCACGTTCGAAAACACCATCGTGGCCCTCGAGCGTACGGGACAGCTGTTGCACCGCGTGCAAAGCATCTTCAGCAACATGACGTCGACCAACACCAACGCCGCGCTGGAAGCGGTGGAAGTGGATGTATCGCCGAAACTGGCCGCGCATGGCGACGCGATCACCCTGAATCCGAAACTGTTTACCCGCATCGACACCCTGTACGCCAAGCGCGACAAGCTGGGCCTTGACGCGGAATCGTTGCGCCTGCTGGAACGCTATCACACAGATTTCGTGCGCGCCGGCGCCAAGCTGTCCGATGCGGACAAGGAAAAACTGAAAGCCTACAACGCCGAGCAGGCGGGCCTGGAAACGGCCTTCGCGCAAAACGTGCTGAAGGAAACGAATGCCAAGAGCATCGTCGTCGACACGCGCGCTGAACTGGCTGGCATGACGGACAGCGATATCGACACGGCCGCCACGGCTGCCAAGGAACGTGGCTTGAACGGCAAGTTCGTCATTGCCCTCGTGAACACCAGCGGCCAGCCGGCACTGGCCGTGCTGACCAACCGCGCCACGCGCCAGCGCCTGATGGATGCGTCGCTGAACCGCGGCAGCCAGGGCGGCGAGTTCGACAACCGCGCCATCGTGCTGAAGCTGGCCAAGCTGCGCGCCGAACGGGCCACCTTGCTCGGTTACGCCAATTACGCCGCGTACTCGCTGGAAGACCAGACGGCCAAGACGACCACGGCCGTCAACACCCTGCTGTCGGAACTGGCGAAACCGGCCGTCGCCAATGCGCGCCGCGAAGCGGCCGACCTGCAGCAAGTGGTCGACGCAGAAAAGGGCGGTTTTCAGGTGGCAGCAGCCGACTGGGCCATCTACACGGACAAGCTGCGCAAGCAACGCTTCAATTTCGATGAAAACGAGCTGAAACCGTACCTGGAATTGAATAGCGTGCTGAACAACGGCGTCTTCTTTGCCGCGAACAAGTTGTATGGCATCAGCTTCAAGCAGCGCACTGATCTACCGGTGTACAACCCGGACGTGCGCGTCTACGACGTGCTCGATGCCAACGGCAAGCCGCTGGCCCTGTTCATCGCCGATTTCTATGCGCGCGGCAACAAGCATGGCGGCGCGTGGATGAATGAATACGTGTCGCAATCGTCGCTGCTGGGCACGCATCCGGTGGTGGCCAACCAGTTGAACATTCCGAAGCCGCCTGCCGGCCAGCCGACCCTGCTGACGTTCGACGAAGTGACGACCATGTTCCACGAATTCGGCCATGCGCTGCACGGCATGTTTTCAAACGTGAAATACCCGCGCTTTGCCGGCACTAGCGTGCCCAGCGACTTCGTCGAGTATCCATCGCAAGTCAATGAAATGTGGGCGATCTGGCCGGAAGTGCTGCAAAACTATGCCAAGCACTACCAGAGCGGCGCGGCCATGCCGCAGGAATTGCTCGACAAGGTGACGGCGGCAAAGAAATTCAACCAGGGTTTCATGACCACGGAATACCTGTCGGCAGCCCTGCTGGACCAGCGCTGGCACCAACTGGCGCCAAGCCAGATCCCGACCGACGTGCTGGCCTTTGAAGCGGCATCGTTGAAGGATGCGGGCGTCGACTACGCACCCGTGCCGCCGCGCTACCGCACGGCATATTTCTCGCACAGCTTCTCGGGCGGCTACTCGGCGGCTTACTACGCCTACCTGTGGTCGGAAAAGCTGGACGCGGAATCGGTCAACTGGTTCAAGGAAAACGGCGGCCTGACGCGCAAGAATGGCGACTGGTTCCGCAGCAAATTGCTGTCGCGCGGCGGCAGCGTCGATGCGCTGCAGCTGTTCCGTGACTTCCGCGGCCGCGATGCTACCGTGGAACCCTTGCTGGAACGCCGCGGCTTGAACGCGAAGTAAGTCGTCCTCAGCCGAAGCTTGCGTTGCGTTGACCTGGCGCACGCAAGCTTTCTGTGCCGGCGGCGTAGAATTGAGTAAGATGTAAACAAGAAGGCAGTCGAAAGAGTATATGAGTCAGCAAGATTTGAATGGCATCACCCTGGAAGCGATTGTGACGCGCCTGCAAGCCCACTACGGTTGGGATGGCTTGGCCAAGCACATCGATATCAATTGCTTCATCAGCGATCCCAGCATCAAGTCGAGCCTGAAGTTTTTGCGCAAGACCCCGTGGGCCAGGAGCAAGGTGGAACAGCTGTACCTGGACACGCAATTTACTGACTGACAGGAAAAAACATGGATAGCAAACTCAAGGAATCGCTGCAACAGCTGCATTCGACACTAGCAACCAGCGGCCCCGTCGATGAGGAACTGCAGGGTTTGCTGCAAAAGCTCGACGTCGATATCAAGCTGCTCATGGAAAAGCGTGCCGCGCAGGAACAGGAAGAAGAGTCGACCACCTATGGCCTGGCCGAGCGCAGCCAGGAATTGTCGGCCAAGTTCGCCGTCAAGCATCCGAAACTGGAGCCTGCCTTACGCGAATTGGGTGAAATTCTCGCCAATATGGGTATCTGATGCGCCTCTGAAAACCTACTGCGCAGCCCACTGCCGGGCATCCGTTGCTCACCGTACCTTCGTACGGTTCCGCTACTCAACCCGGCATTGAGCTTGCTCGCTACGGTTTTGAGAGGCGCCGAGACGGTATTGATGTAATGATAAAAAACTGCTCCTCAGTCACAATTTCTCGATGGGAATTTCCCAAGTGATTGAAAAATAAACGTTTTTTGTACTGAAATCCAACAGTAAAAAGCAGGCCGTCAGGTTGGAAATGGCCAATTCCGGTACAATCCGTACCCTATGAGCTCCCCTACCAATTTATTTGCGACCGTTCCCAAGCGGTCTGCCCGCGCTGCCGTGGCGCCTTTCCTGCCGATGTCGCGTGCCGAGATGGACGCGCTGGGCTGGGACCAGTGCGACGTCATCCTCGTCACGGGCGACGCCTACATCGACCATCCGAGTTTCGGCATGGCCCTCGTTGGCCGCCTGCTCGAAGCGCAGGGTTACCGCGTCGGCATCATCAGCCAGCCGGACTGGCTGTCGGCCGACGCGTTCCGCATCCTCGGCAAGCCGCGCCTGTACTACGGCGTGACCGCCGGCAACATGGATTCCATGGTCAACCAGTACACGGCCGACCGCAAGATCCGCTCCGACGACGCCTACACGGCCAACGCGGAACCGAATAAACGCCCGGACCGCGCCGTCACCGTGTACGCGCAGCGTGCGCGCGAAGCGTATCCCGACGTGCCCATCGTCATCGGCAGCATCGAAGCCTCGCTGCGCCGCATCGCCCATTACGATTACTGGTCGGACAAGGTCCGCCGTTCCGTCTTGCCCGATTCCAAGGCTGATTTGCTGATCTTCGGCAATGCCGAGCGGGCGCTGGTGGACTTGACGCACCGCCTTGCTGCCGGCGAAGCCATCAAGGATATCCGCGACTTGCGCGGCACGGCCTTCATGGTGCCGTCCGGCTGGCTGCCTGGCGACGACTGGGGCGTGCACAATTCCACCCGCGTCGACGTGCCCGGCAAGATCGACCCGCACTACAGCCCGTACGAGATGGTGCAGGAAGACAAGACCGCCTGCGCGACCGAGAATGCGTCGAAATCGGCCGAAGTGATCAAGCCCATCCGCATCATGAGCCGCGAAGAGCGCTTGGCCATGGCCAAGGAAAAGCACGACAAGACGGTGGTGCGCCTGCCTGCGTACGACGTCGTCAAGGATGATCCCGTCATGTATGCGCACGCGTCGCGCGTGTTCCACCTGGAATCGAATCCCGGCAATGCGCGCGCCATGGTGCAGGCGCACGGCGAACGCGACGTGTGGCTCAATCCGCCGCCGTTGCCGCTGGCCATGGACGAGATGGATGGCGTGTACGACATGAATTACGCGCGCGCCCCGCACCCCAGTTATGGCAAGGCGCATATCCCCGCTTGGGAAATGATCCGCTTTTCCGTCAACATCATGCGCGGCTGCTTCGGCGGCTGCACCTTCTGCTCGATCACGGAGCACGAAGGCCGCATCATCCAGAGCCGTTCGGAACCGTCGATCCTGCGCGAAATTGAGCATATCCGCGATAAAACCAAGGGCTTTACGGGCACCATTTCCGATATGGGTGGTCCGACGGCGAATATGTACCGCCTGGCCTGCAAGGAAAAAGAGATCGAAGTCTCGTGCCGCCGCTTGTCCTGCGTGTACCCGTCCATCTGCGTCAACCTGGGCACGGACCATAGCAAGCTCATTTCCCTGTACCGCAAGGCGCGCGCCATTCCTGGCATCAAGAAAGTGCTGATCAGCTCGGGCTTGCGCTACGACCTGGCCGTGCGTTCGCCCGAGTACGTGAAGGAACTGGTCACGCACCACGTGGGCGGCTTGCTGAAGATTGCGCCCGAGCATACGGAAGAGGGCACCTTGTCGAAGATGATGAAGCCCGGCATCGGCGCCTACGATGAATTCAAGGAAATGTTCGACCGTTTCTCACTGGAAGCGGGCAAGAAGCAGTATTTGATTCCGTACTTCATCGCCGCGCACCCGGGCACGACGGACCTGGACATGCTGAACCTGGCCCTGTGGCTGAAGAAAAACAATTTCAAGCTGGACCAGGTGCAAACCTTCATGCCCACGCCGATGGCCATGGCCACGACGATGTACCACACGCGCAAGAATCCCCTGCGCAAGGTCACGGCGGACTCCGAAGTGGTGGAAACGGCGCGCAGCGGCAAGATCCGCCGCACGCATAAAGCGTTCCTGCGCTACCAGGACCCGGCCAACTGGCCTATCCTGCGCGAAGCGCTGGTCAACATGGGCCGTGGCGACTTGATCGGCAATGGCGACAAGCATTTGATTCCCGCCTGGACCTCGTCCGAGTCGGGCGGCCTGGCCGCAGGCGAACGCAGCCGCCAGACGCATGGCGCCGGCACGTCGGACAAGTTCAAGGTCACGCCGGGCAAGAACCGCATCGCCCTCGGTGGCACGGCCGCCGCGCCCAAGGCCACGGCTGTCGAGTCGAAGGTGCGTCCATCGATCCTGTCGACCATCAAGACCAAGGCCAAGCCCGCCGCCGCGCCCGTGGGCCGGGGCGCCAAGCCGCCGGCCAAGGGCGGCACGCCGGCACGCAGCGGCCGCAGGTAAGCCTGCTGCATCCAGAACCCGGCCTGCGCGCCGGGTTTTTTTATGGCCGGCAGCATCATCCAGGCTGGCGTATTTATCTTGACATCAAGATAGTATGCATTCACACTCGAATTATCTTAACGTCGAGATAGTTTATGGCCACCTCTGCTGTCCGCCCCGCCTGGGGCGATATCGTGCTCACCGCGCTGGCGCCCCTGATCTGGGGTTCCACGTATATCGTCACGTCCGAACTGCTGCCGCCGCACCGGCCCTTCACGGCGGCCCTGATCCGCGTGTTGCCGGCCGGCTTGCTGTTGCTGCTGCTGATGCGGCGCCTGCCCGCGCGGCGCGACTGGGGCCGCGTACTGATCCTGTCCGCCCTGAATATCGGCGTGTTCCAGGCCTTGCTGTTCGTGGCCGCCTACCGCTTGCCGGGCGGTTTGGCGGCCGTCGTGGGCGCCATCCAGCCGCTGCTGGTGATGGGCCTGGCCTGGGGCGTGGAAGGGCGCCGCCCGGCCCGCCTGGCCCTGGGCGCCAGCGTGCTGGGCGTGGCCGGCATGGGCGTGTTGCTGCTGTCGCCGCGCACGGTGTGGGAACCCATCGGCATTGCCGCCGCGCTGTGCGGCACGGCTTGCATGGCGGCCGGCACCTATCTGACGCGGCGCTGGAAGCCGGACTTGCCCGTGCTGGCGCTGACGGGCTGGCAATTGCTGCTGGGCGGCCTGATGCTGGCGCCCGTCGCCTGGCTGGCCGACGCACCGTTGCCCGCACTATCCCTGCAGCAAGTCCTGGCCTATGCCTACCTGTGCCTGGCCGGCGCCTTGCTCGCGTACGCCTTGTGGTTCCGCGGCATCGCCAGGCTCTCGCCCGTGGCCGTGTCCTCGCTGGGACTGCTCAGTCCCCTGATGGCCGTCGTGCTGGGCTGGGCCTTGCTGGGCCAGGCCATGACGGGCTGGTCGATGCTGGGTCTGCTGCTGGTGCTGGCCAGCGTGCTGGCCGTGCAGTGGGCGAGTGCCCGTCCCGCAACAAACCCCTGACTTCCGCGCATTTCTCCCAGACAGGCCGATCGCATCGGCCTGTCTGCTTCCCTCTGGGCGTCCCCTTTTTGCTGCACCGCACATACAGTTTTGCTTGCACTGGTATGGGGCATTGAGGCACTATTCGCTTCGCGCAAACGTTTGCGCGCAATGAAATTCCACAAAAGCATGCAGTACACGTGCTTGACCAACAACTCTGGAGACGCTCATGACATCCCGTATTCGCCTGAAAATGATTGCCGCCGCTGTCCTGGTGTGTGCCTTGCCCGCCGTGCCGGCGATGGCGCAGACGCCTGCAAAGCCGAAAGTGGCGCTGGTGATGAAGTCGCTCGCCAACGAATTTTTCCTGACCATGGAAAACGGTGCCAAGGCGCATCAGAAGGCCAATGCCGCCAAGTACGACTTGCTGTCGAACGGCATCAAGGATGAAACGGATACGTCGAGCCAGATCAAGCTGGTCGAGCAGATGATCGTCTCGCGCGTCAATGCGCTGGTGATCGCGCCGGCCGATTCGAAAGCGCTGGTGCCGGTGCTGAAGAAAGCCATCGACGCGGGCATCATCGTCGTCAATATCGACAACAAGCTCGACGCGGGCGCCCTGAAAGAGAAGGGCATCACCGTGCCGTTCGTGGGCCCGGACAACCGCAAGGGCGCCAAGGTGGTCGGCGATTTCCTGGCTCAGCAAATCAAGAAGGGCGACCCCGTCGGCATCATCGAAGGCGTGTCCACCACCTACAACGCGCAGCAGCGTACCCTGGGTTTCCAGGACGCCATGACGGCAGCCGGTGCGAAAGTCGTCAGCGTGCAGTCGGGCCAGTGGGAAATCGCCCCTGCCAACACGGTGGCGGCTGCCATGCTGAACGCCAACCCGAACATCAAGGCTTTGCTGTGCGGTAACGACAACATGGCCATCGGCGCCGTGTCCGCCATCAAGGCGGCCGGCAAGACGGGCAAAGTGCTGGTCGTCGGCTACGACAATATCAACGCCATCAAGCCGATGCTGGCCGATGGCCGCGTGCTGGCCACCGCCGACCAGTTCGGCTCGCAGCAAGCCGTGTTCGGCATCGACACCGTGCTGAAAGCCTTGGCGCAGAAGAAGAAACAGGCCGATCTGGGTGGCGTCATCGAAACCAAGGTCGAACTGGTCGCCAAGGGCGCCAAGTCCTGATCGTTTGATCCCGCCGGGGCCGGCGCCTGCTTGCTCACCGAGCAGGCGGTGCCGGCCCCGCCGCCACTACCGCGGAGTTTTATCATGCCTACCGACATTCCCCCGGCGCCCTCGGCCGCCCTTCCTCTATTGACCCTGGATAACATCGGCAAGTCCTATGTCGGCCCCGTGCTGGGCGGCGTGGGCCTGCGCTTTGCCCCTGGCCAGGTGCTGGCGCTGACGGGAGAGAACGGCGCGGGCAAGAGCACCCTGTCGAAGATCATCTGCGGCCTGGAGCAAGCCACCACGGGCACGATGCTGCTCGACGGCAAGCCTTACCAGCCCGCCTCGCGCGGCGCCGCCGAGGCGCTGGGCATCCGCATGGTGATGCAGGAACTCAACCTGATTCCCACCCTGTCGATCGCGGAAAACCTGTACCTCAAGAATTTGCCGCAGCGCTTCGGCTTCATCGACCGCACCCGCCTCGAACGCGACGCGCGCGAACAGATGGAGAAAGTGGGCCTGGGCGGCCTGGACCCGTGGACTTTGGTCGGCGAACTGGGCATCGGCCACCAGCAAATGATCGAGATCGCGCGCAACCTGATCGGCGCCTGCCGCCTGCTGGTGCTCGACGAGCCGACTGCCATGCTGACGCACCGCGAAGTGGAATTGCTGTTCCTGCAGATCGAGCGCCTGAAGGCCGAAGGCGTGTGCATCATCTATATTTCGCACCGCCTGGAAGAACTCAAGCGCGTGGCCGACCGCATCGCCGTGCTGCGCGACGGCCAGCTCGTGTGCGACGACGATATCGCGGGCCACTCCGCCGCCGACCTGGTCAGCCTGATGGTGGGCCGCTCGGCCGACGACGCCGTCGACCTGAGCGGGCGCACCATCGGCGCACCGCTGCTGCGCGTGCGGGGCCTGGCGCGCGGCAAGGTGGTCAACCCCACCTCGTTCGACTTGCGCGCCGGCGAAATCCTCGGCATTGCCGGCCTGATCGGCTCGGGCCGCACGGAATTGCTGCGCCTGATCTTTGGCGCCGACCGCGCCGATGCGGGTGACATTTTCCTCGGTGACAGCGCCACGCCCGCCGCCCTGACTTCGCCGCAGGCAGCCGTAAAAGCCGGCATCGCCATGATCACGGAAGACCGCAAGGGACAAGGTTTATTGCTGCGCCAGTCCATCGCCGTCAACACGACCCTGGCCTCGCTCGACACCGTCAGCGGCGCCGGCTGGCTCAACGACGCGGCGGAAGCATCAGTGGCCGACGACTACATCCAGCGCCTGGGCATCCGCTCGCGCAACAGCGCGCAAACGGTGGCCGAGCTCTCTGGCGGCAACCAGCAAAAGGTGGTGATCGCCCGCTGGCTGTACCGCGACTGTCCCGTGATGCTGTTCGACGAGCCCACGCGCGGCATCGATATCGGCGCCAAGTTTGATATTTATCAGGTGCTGGCGGAACAGGCGCGCCAGGGCAAGGGCCTCGTCATCGTTTCGAGCGACTTGCGCGAGCTGATGCTGATCTGCGACCGCATCGCCGTCATGAGCGCGGGCAGCATCGTCGACACCTTCGAGCGGGGCGCCTGGAGCCAGGACGCGCTGCTGTCGGCCGCGTTCTCTGGCTACTTGACCCCCACTTCCACTCCAGCTGCGGCCTGATCCGCCGGAAAGATTCCCATGACCACCAACTCCTCTCCTTCGTATCTGCAGCGCAGCCTGGCCGACCTGAAAAACTACGGGGGCCTGATCGGCGCCCTGCTGGCCATGTGCGTGCTGTTCTCGTTTGCCAGCGAAAACTTCTTTACCCTGGCCACCCTGAGCACCCTGTCCAACAACATCCCCACCCTGGTGGTGATGGCCGTCGGCATGACGTTCGTGCTGATCATCGGCGGCATCGACCTGTCCGTCGGTTCCGTGATGGCGCTGGCCGCTTCCGTGCTGTCCCTGGCCGTCGTGCACTGGGGCTGGCCCGTGTGGAGCGCGGCCCTGCTGGGCATGTTTGTCGCGGCCCTGTGCGGCGCCACCACGGGCCTCATTTCCGTCGGCTGGCGCATCCCCTCGTTCATTGTGTCCTTGGGCGTGCTGGAAATGGCGCGGGGCCTGGCGTATCAAGTGACCAATTCGCGCACGGAATACATCGGCAGCGCCGTCGACGGCATCAGCTCGCCGATCGCGTTCGGCCTGTCGCCTGCCTTCATCGCCTCGATCGCCATCGTCGTCATCGGCCACCTGGTGCTCACGCGCACGGTGCTGGGACGCCACTGGATCGGCATCGGCACGAATGAAGAAGCCGTGCGGCTGTCCGGCATCAACACGAAGCCGTCGAAAGTGCTGGTGTTTGCCTTGATGGGCTTTCTCGCCGGCGTGGGCGCGCTGTTCCAGGTGTCGCGCCTGGAAGCGGCCGACCCGAACGGCGGCGTGGGCATGGAATTGCAAGTGATCGCCGCCGTGGTGATCGGCGGCACCAGCCTGATGGGTGGACGCGGTTCCGTCATCAGCACCTTTATCGGCGTATTGATCATTTCCGTGCTGGAAGCGGGCCTGGCGCAAGTGGGCGTGTCCGAACCCGTGAAACGCATCGTCACGGGCCTGGTGATCGTCGCCGCCGTGGTGCTCGACACCTACCGCCGCCGCGGCGAACGCGCGTAAGCGCCACATCGCCCATGGCAACCATCAAGCAAGTGGCGCAGGCGGCGGGGGTGTCGTTCACCACCGTGTCGCACGTCCTCAACAATACCCGCCCCGTCAGCGACGAGGCGCGCCGCGCCGTGCTGGCAGCGGCGGAACAATTGCATTACGTGCCCAGCGCGCTGGCGCGTTCCTTGCGCAGCCGCAGCACGGGCACCATCGGCCTGATCATTCCGAACAATACGAATCCGTATTTCTCGGAAGTGGCGCGCGGCATCGAGGACAGCTGCTACGCGGCCGGCTACAGCGTCATTTTGTGCAATTCCGATGACAATCCCGTCAAGCAGCGCGACTACCTGAACGTGCTGCTGACCAAGCGCTGCGACGGCCTGATCCTGTCCGCGCTGGCCGACAGCGATGGCGAATTGCTGCGCAAGATGAAGGTGCCGGCCGTGCTGCTCGATCGCGCGCCCAGCGACCTGTCCATCGACGCCGTGGCCGTCGACAACCGGGCCGGCGGCGTATTGGCCGCGCGCCACCTGCTGGGGCTGGGACGCCGGCGCCTCGCCTGCATCGCCGGTCCCCGCGAAGTGAGCATTTCCAACGACCGCATCGCCGGCGCGCGCAGCGCTATGGCGGACGCGGGCGTGGCCCTGGCCGACGCGCTGTGCCGCCATAGCGATTTTACGAGTGCGGGCGGCTATGCGGCCGCGCTGGACTTGCTGGCGCTGCCGCCAGGCCAGCGTCCCGACGCCTTGTTCTGCTGCAATGACTTGATGGCGTTTGGCGCCCTGCGCGCCGCCGCCGAGCGCGGTATCGCCGTGCCCGGCGAACTGGCCGTCGTGGGCTTCGACGATATCGACCTGGCCAGCTTCGTGCATCCGGCCCTGAGCAGCGTGGCGCAGAACACGCGCGAGCTGGGCCACATCACGGCCGCCTGCCTGCTGGCGCGCATCGCCGACCCCGCCTTGCCGCGCCAGCAGCGCAGCATCGCACCCGCGCTGCACGTGCGCGGCTCCAGCGTGGCTGCCACTGTAACTTCTTCCGCACCTACTTCTTCACCTGCAACTGAACTGATGGGAATGACATCATGATCGTGGTTATCGGCAGCATCAATATGGACCTGGTCTTGCGCGTGCCGCGCATGCCCCTCCCCGGCGAAACCCTGACGGGCGGCGCTTTTAGAACCATCCCTGGCGGCAAGGGCGCCAACCAGGCCGTCGCATGCGCGCGCATGAGCGGCAAGGTGGCGGGCGCCCAGCAAGTGGCCATGGTCGGCTGCGTGGGCGACGACGCGTTCGGCGCGACGTTGCGCGCGGCGCTGGTGGGCGACGGCATCATCGACAGCCACATCACCACCTTGCCCGGCGTCGCGTCCGGCATCGCCTCGATTCTCGTCGACGACAACGGCCAGAACAGCATCGTCATCGCGGGCGGCGCCAACGATTTATTGAGCCCCGCGCACATTGATGCGGCGCAAGGTTTGATCGAACAGGCCGATATCGTCGTGCTGCAGCTGGAAACGCCGATGGACACCGTCGTGCACGCCATCAAACTGGCCCGTTCGCTGGGCAAGACCGTCGTGCTGAACCCGGCCCCGGCCGTCAGCCTGCCGGACGGCGTGCTGGAACTGGTCGACTACCTGATTCCGAATGAAATCGAAGCGGCCATGCTGGCCGGCGTCAGCCCGGATGGCGCGGATGCCAAGGCGCTGGCCGCGGCGCTGCAAAAGCTGGGCAGCGACAACGTCATCATCACCCTGGGCTCCAAGGGTGTGCACGCGGCCCTGTATGGCGGCGATTACACCTTCCCTGCCGAAGTGGTGCAAGCCGTCGACACGACGGCCGCCGGCGACACGTTCATCGGCGGTTTTGTCGCGGGCCTGGCGTCCGGCATGGACGAGGCCGAATCCATCCAGCAAGGCCAGCGCGCGGCCGCCTGGAGCGTCACCAAGCCTGGCGCACAAACCTCGATTCCCCACTTGCACGAGCTGTTCTAAGACCATGAAAAAGACTCCGCTGCTCAATATCGCACTGTCGCAACTGATCGCCTCGCTGGGCCATGGCGACATGCTCGTCATCGGCGACGCGGGCTTGCCTTCGCAGCCGGGCGTGCCCCTGATCGACCTGGCCCTGACGCGCGGCATTCCCGGCTTCATCGATACCGTGAACACGGTCTTGAGCGAAATGCAGGTGGAATACCATCTGCTCGCCAGCGAATTGCCGCAGCACAATCCCGCCATGGCGGCGCAGGTGGCGGCCCTGGCCTTGCCCGATGCGCGCCAGGTCACGCACGAGGAGTTCAAGCAACTGTCCAGGGGCGCGCGCGCCATCGTGCGCACGGGCGAATGCAGTCCGTATGCCAACATCATTCTGGTGGCCGGCGTCGTGTTCTAACGCAAACAAAGCTCAGACTGTTTGCCAAAAACATCAACGGTATTGTCCTCACTGAAATAGTTATCCTTCGGCAAAAGGGGCGGCTACAATAGCCTTATTCCTGCCAACTCGGCAGATCCCTGTGGTGCCTTGCCATGCCGATGGAAGCAACTTGCGCTGTTCGCTGCCCCTTGTCGCCGAGCACAGGCAGGCGCGTGTTCGGCTGGCTGGCGCTGCTTGCCCTGCTGTATTGCTGCGCCACGCCAGCCCGCGCGCTGGAAACCATCTCCCTGCAACTCAATTTCACGCACCAGTTCCAGTTTGCCGGCTATTACGCGGCCATCGAGCAGGGCTATTACCGCGAGGCGGGGCTGGAAGTCAGGTTGCTCGAAGGCGGCGGCGGACCGCTTGCCGAGGCGGCCGTGCTGGGCGGCCAGGCCGAATATGGCGTGGGCAACAGCACCTTGCTGCTCAGCCGTATGGCGGGCAAGCCCGTGGTGGTGCTGGCCGTGGTGTTCCAGCATTCTCCCAGCGTGCTGCTGATGCGCCAGCAAGGCGGCGCGCCCGACGTGCGCAAGCTGGTGGGCGCGCCCGTGATGATAGGCGCGCCCGGCAATGTAACGGCCGCCTCCGACGAAGTGTCGCTGTTCCTGCAAAAAATGGGCGTCGCGCCGCAGCAGATGCGCCACTTGCCGCCCAGCTACCGGGTCGAGGATTTGATCGATGGCAAGGTCGACGCCATTGCCGCGTATTCCACCAATGAACCGGACTACCTGGACCGGGCCGGCTTTCCCTACTACCAGTTTACGCCGCGCACGGCGGGCATCGATTTTTACGGCGACAACCTGTTTACCAGCGAACAGGAATTGCGCCGCCATCCCGAGCGCGTAAAAGCGTTCCGCGCGGCCAGCCTACGCGGCTGGCAATACGCGATGGCGCACCGCGAGGAAATGGCGCAGCTGATCCATGCCAAATACAGCCAGCGCCACGACCGCGCGCATCTGCTGTACGAGGCGCAGCAGATGGAATTGCTGCTGCAGCCCGTGCTGGTGGAGCCGGGCTACATGAACCCCCAGCGCTGGCAGCACATCGCCGATACCTATGCGGCCATGGGCGTGCTGCCGCGCAATGCCACGGACAGCCACGCCTACCAGGGTTTCCTGTACCGCCCCGTGCCGGGCGCCGACCTGGGCTGGTTGTACCTGTCGCTGGGCGTGGCGGGCAGCCTGCTGGCCGTGTCGGCTGCCTTTCACTTCAGCAACCTGGCGCGCGAGCGCCGCCGCACCGAGGAAACCATCCGCCAGGGGGAATTGCGCTTTCGCACCATGTTCGAGGAAGCGCCCATGGGCATTGCCCTGATCGATACCGTGAGCGGGCAGTTTCTTGACATCAATCCGCGCTATCTGGCCATCGCGGGGCGCACGCTGGAGCACATGAAGCAAACGAGCTGGATGGAGATCAGCCATCCCGACGACGTGGCGGGCGAGCAGGTGCACGTGGCGCAGCTGCTGGAGCGGCGCATGCAGGGTTTCCGCCACGCCAAGCGCATCGTGCGGCCCGATGGCGGCGTGGTGTGGGTCGATGCTTCGGTGACGGCCATCGCCACGACGCGCCACGGCGGGCCGCACCATCTGTGCATGCTGGAAGACGTGACGGACAAGCGGCAAACGGAAGCGCTGATCTGGCAGCAAGCCAATTTCGATACCTTGACGCAATTGCCGAACCGGCGCATGTTCCACGAGCGGCTGCGCCAGGCGCTGGCCCAGGGCCGGCGCGATACGAGCCGCGTGGCCATCCTGTTCATCGACCTCGACCATTTCAAGGAAGTCAACGACACCCTGGGCCACCACCAGGGCGATATCCTGCTGATCGAAGCGGCGCGGCGCATCCGCGTGGGCGTGCGCGAGACGGACACGGTGGCGCGCCTGGGCGGCGACGAATTCACGGTGATCCTGTCCGACCTCGATGACCTGCAGCAAGTCGACCGCATCGCGCGGCAGATACTCGACGGCTTGCTGGCGCCGTTCCTGCTGGGGCAGGAACAGGCGTTCGTGTCGGCGTCGATCGGCATCACCCTGTATCCGGACGACGCGGGCAATATCGAGGACTTGCTCAAGCATGCGGACCAGGCCATGTATGTGTCGAAAGGCGCGGGGCGCAACCGCTACAGCTACTTTACGCCCGCCATGCAGGTGGCGGCCGTCAACCGCATGCGCATGGGCGCGGATTTGCGCACGGCCCTGCGGGAGCAGCAGCTGCAGCTGCATTACCAGCCCGTCGTCGAGCTGCATAGCGGCAATATTGTCAAAGTGGAAGCCTTGCTGCGCTGGAACCATCCGCAGCGGGGCATCGTGTGTCCGCCCGATTTCCTGGCGCTGGCCGAAAGCAGCGGCTTGATCGTCGACATCGGCGACTGGGTGCTGCGCACGGCGGCCGCGCAACTGCTGCGCTGGCGCGCGCAGGGCCAGGCCATCGGCTTGCCGGGGCTGCAGCTGTGCCTGAACCAGTCGCCGCTGGAGCTGCAGCGCGAAGCCGAGGCACCCGGCACCTGGCTGCGCCAGCTGATGGCGCTCGATGTACCGGCCTCGGCCATCGTGCTCGACATGCGCGAAGATGCGCTGCTGGGCCCCGGCGCCGGCAGCAGCATGGCGCAGCGGCTGCAGCACTTGCGCGAAGCGGGCATGCAGATCGCCCTCGACGACTTCGGCAGCGGCCATGCCTCGCTCACGCAATTGCAGCAATGCGGCATCGATTACCTGAAGATCGACGGCGTGCTGGTGCGCAAGCTGGCGGCCGGCGCCAGCGAACTGGCGCTGTGCGAAGCCATCGTCACCATGGCCCACACGCTGGGCTTGCAGGTGATTGCCGAAGGGGTGGAGACGCCGGAGCAGCGCGCGCGGCTGCTGGAGATCGGCTGCGATTTCGCGCAAGGCGATCTGTTTGCGCCGCCGCTGGCCATCGAAGCGTTCGATGCGCTGCTGCGCGCCCAGCGGCCCTTGCACCCTTGAAACAGGCAAGGCCCGCCACCAGATCTGGCGCAAGCCTGCGGGACAGGGCTTCCGGCTTGAACGGGCTTATACTCGACCGGCTGGCGCCTGCGCCCGGCTTTGCTGTCATGGGTCCTGGACCTGGAGCGCAGGCAAACCTTCTTCCATTCACTCAACTCGAGGTGACCTCATGGGCATTTTCAGCAATATCTACAACAAAATCTTCCACCATTCGTCCGATGCCGCTCCGGCAGCCACGCCCGCCGCCGCTACCGACGCGCCAGCTGCGGCCGCCCCGGCAGCAGCACCTGCACCGGCGGCTGCCGTGCCGGTGGTGGACGTGGAAGTGGTGCTGGTCGACCTGGCCAGCAAGAACGCGGAAAAACTCAATTGGCGCACGTCCATCGTCGACCTGATGAAACTGCTTCAACTGGACAGCAGCCTGGCCGCGCGCAAGGAACTGGCGCAAGAGCTGCACTTCACGGGCGACACCAACGATTCGGCCAGCATGAATATCTGGCTGCACCGCCAGGTGATGATCAAGCTGGCGGAAAACGGCGGCAAGGTCCCGGAAGAACTCAAAAATTAAACACCTGGCGGCAGCAGGGGTATCCACTGCTGCCGCTATCCAATCCCGCGGGAACTGCCTATGATGGAGTTCCCATGGTGTCATGATAGCTAAAACTAATTGAAACTATTGTGACAATCAATTTTGCATATGGGTTAAAACCCCTTACACTAGAGTCTTACTGATTCACCACACGAGAGGAAATGACTATGTCGCTCATCAATACCCAAGTTAAACCATTCAAGGCAACCGCATACCACAATGGCAAATTCGTCGACCTGACGGAAGCGTCGCTGAAAGGCAAGTGGTCGGTATTCGTGTTCTACCCAGCCGACTTCACCTTCGTTTGCCCAACCGAACTGGAAGACCTGGCCGATCACCACGCCGAGTTCCAGAAGCTGGGCGTCGATGTCTACGGCATCTCGACCGATACCCACTTCGCGCACAAAGCCTGGCACGACACCTCGGACGCCATCAAGAAAGTGCAATACGCACTGATCGGCGACCCAACCGGCGCCCTGTCGCGCAACTTCGAAGTCATGATCGAAGAAGAAGGCCTGGCACTGCGCGGTACCTTCGTCATCAATCCTGACGGCTTCATCAAAGTGCTGGAAGTGCATGACAACGGCATCGGCCGTGACGCTGCAGAACTGCTGCGCAAAGTCAAAGCCGCCCAGTACGTGGCGAACCACCCAGGCGAAGTGTGCCCAGCCAAATGGACGGAAGGCGCAGCAACCCTGACCCCATCGCTGGACCTGGTCGGCAAGATCTAAGGTGTGAAGCGGCAAGCAGCAAACAAGTAGTTACCGCGATGCCGGCCCGGGTGTCCGGCCCGGCATTCGCCTAAATATTTGTAGAAAAGGAAAAAATCATGTTAGACGCCACCCTCAAAACCCAACTGAAATCCTACCTGGAAAAAGTGGTGTATCCGCTTGAGCTGGTCGCTTCTCTCGATGACAGCGCAAAAGCCCGCGAGATGAAGGAATTGCTCCAGGAGATAGTCCTGTTGAGCGACAAGATCACGCTGGTCGAGCGCATGGACGCTGACGTACGGACCCCGTCGTTCAGCATCAACCGTACAGGCTCCGACATCGGCGTGCGTTTTGCCGGTGTGCCGCTGGGCCATGAATTTACCTCGCTGGTGCTGGCGCTGCTGCAAGTGGGCGGCCACACCATCAAGTTCGACGATGCCGTGATCGAGCAGATCCGCAATCTCGACGGCGATTACGAGTTTGAAACGTTTATTTCGCTCTCCTGCCACAACTGCCCGGAAGTGGTGCAGGCATTGAATGCCATGGCCGTGATCAACCCGCGCATCAAGGTCACCACCATCGATGGCGGCGTCTTCCCGCAAGAAGTGGAAGCGCGCCAGATCATGGCCGTGCCGATGATGTTCCTGAACGGTGAACACTTCGGCCAGGGCCGCACGAATGTCGAGGAAATCCTCGCCAAGCTCGACACCAACGCCGGTGCCCGCCAGGCAGAAGCGCTGAACAAGAAAGATGTCTTTGATGTGCTGATCGTCGGCGGCGGCCCTGCCGGCGCGGCAGCGGCCATCTACGCGGCCCGCAAAGGCATCAAGACGGGCGTGCTGGCCGAGCGTTTCGGCGGCCAGGTGCTCGATACCTTGGCGATCGAGAATTTTATTTCGGTCAAGGAAACGGATGGTCCGAAGTTCGCCGTGGCGCTGGAGCAGCACGTCAAGGAATACGAAGTCGACATCATGAACACCCAGCGCGCCACGAAGCTGACGCCGGGCAAACTGGTGGAGATCGAAACGGCGAATGGCGCCGTTCTGAAAGCCAAGACCGTCATCCTGGCCACCGGTGCCCGCTGGCGCGAAATCAACGTGCCGGGCGAGAAGGAATACCGCAACCACGGTGTGGCCTACTGTCCGCACTGCGATGGCCCGCTGTTCAAGGGCAAGCGAGTGGCCGTGATCGGCGGAGGCAACTCGGGCGTGGAAGCGGCGATCGACCTGGCCGGTCTCGTGAAACACGTGACCCTGATCGAGTTCGGCGCGGAACTGCGCGCCGATGCGGTGCTGCAACGCAAGCTGCACAGCTTGCCTAACGTGACCGTGATCACGTCGGCGCAAACGACGGAAATCCACGGCGACGGCAAGATCGTCAATGGCCTCAGCTACACGGACCGCGTCAGCGGCGAGTCGAAAAAGGTCGAGCTGGAAGGCGTCTTCGTGCAAATCGGCCTGGTGCCGAACACGGAGTGGCTGAAGGGCACGCTGGCCCTGTCGCGCCACGGCGAAATCGAAGTGGACGCCCGCGGCCAGACCTCGATCCCCGGCGTGTTTGCGGCCGGCGACGTCACCACGGTGCCGTACAAGCAGATCATCATCGCCACGGGCGAAGGTGCGAAGGCCGCCCTGTCCGCCTTCGACCACCTGATCCGCTCGGACGACGAGGAAGTGGTCGATGAAGCGGCAGCAAAAGAAGCATTGACGGCGTAACTGTCCACGCTGAAAAAAAACCGGAACGGCCGCGAGGCCCTTCCGGTTTTTTTATGCGCAGAGGAAACTTAGCTGCCCGCGTACAGCGGATTGCCGGCTACATACACTTGAATCCCGTCGACGGCCATGTCCTTCGGTGCAATCTCGGCCAGGGCAAAGACGGTCTTGTTGTGGAAGGTTTGCACGTGCCACGTAAAACGCTGGCCCGCGCGCGCGATGGTGACGGTTTCGCCGCGCGTGACGTTGATGTGGCGCGTCTCCGGCTGCAACTCGATGCTGCGCTGGGCGGCGCCATGGTGGGCCGGGGTGCCATAGTCGGCGGCCGTGCCTGTGGGGCCGGCCGCGATGGCGGACGTCGCGAGGATGGCGCACAGGATGGCCAGGGCGCTGCGGTAGGTATTGAACATGCGGATCTCCAAGAATAGGCTGGACGCGGTGGTAAGCGCGCCGTTTTATCGTAGTGGCTGCACCGGGATCGCCGGTTTTGCAACACGGCATCCTAAGCGCTTCTTGTCTGATCTGCAAAGTCCTATTTCACAGCTGTACCGTCGCCGCCAGCGGCACGTCCGGCGCCAGGTGGCTGGTCAGCACGATGCACTGGCGCGCCAGCCGGGCCGGTTCGGCCAGGCGCGCGCGCAGGTGCGCCATGGCAGCCGCATCGAGGCCATTGAACGGTTCGTCGATCAGCAGCAGGCGCACGGGCAAGGCGAGGGCCAGCGCCAGTTGCAGCTTTTTATGCTGGCCCAGGGACAGGGCGGTGATGCTTTGCTGCAAGGTCGACGTCATGGCAAACGCGCCCAGCTCTGCATTCAGCAAGGCCTGGTCGGTGCCCGGATACAGGGCCAGGTGCAGGTCGAGAAATTCGTGCACCTGCAGCCAGGGCAGGGCGGGCGCGTCGCCGCCGCAATAGAAGGCGCGCGCGCGGTAGGCCAGCGGCATGGCGCCGCTATCGATCTCATCGAGGCGGATGGCCCCGCGCGCGGGCAGCAGGGCGCCGCCCGCCAGCTTCAGCAGGGTGGTCTTGCCGGCCCCGTTGGCGCCGCGCAGCCAGGTGATGCCGGGACCGAATTGCTGGTTATAGCGCTGGAACACGCTGTGCGTGGCAAAGTGGAAATCGAGCTGCTCGACGTGCAGCATGGGGGACGGGACGGTCAATTCCATAATTCGCTTCCGATGGCGCTCAAGGCAAGGATGGAGAAAACGACGAGGGCGACGCGGCCCCGCGCCGTCAGGCGGGGCAAGCCGACGATGGCCAGCAGGGCCGCGCTGGCGGTGATGGCGTACACGCTGGTCACGCGCCGTTGCAGGGCGGCTGGATCGATGCAGTACAGCAAGACGCCAGCACCGAGCAGCACGGCAAAGGCGGGCAGCAGGCTGGCGGCGCAGGCCAGGCGCGTCAAGGCCGTGCTGGCCAGGGGCCAGGCGTTCAGCGATGGAGACAGCAAGCCGATTTGCTCCCGCACGGCCTTGTCGCCCCGGTCTGTCACGATGACGAGGCTGGCGCTGGCCAGCAAGCCGAGCAAGGGGGCGGGCACGAGGGGCGCGTGCAGCAGCCAGGCCAGCATGCTGGCGCCAGCGCCGGCCAGCAAGATGCTTTGCTGCAGGCCGACCACGTTCTCGTTGCGCCAGAACGGCAGCCAGAACAGCTGGCGCCACAGGAATGCGGTGCGCCAGCGGGGCAGCCGCGGCACATAGGCGGTCATCGTGGGCGGGCGCGCCCTTGATGCGGGACGCGGCGCGCGCAGGCGCTGCGCCACGATGAAGGTCGTCAGCAGCCAGGCCAGCAGCCAGGCAGCGACGGTGGCGGCCATGCCGTGCGCGGCAATGGGGCGCAGCCAGGGCGGCGACTGCAGCAGCCAGATGGTGGCCGAGACGGCATAGGCGAGGCCCAGCGGCAACATCAGCAGGCCGGCCACGGCGATATCGGCTTGCCAGCGCAAGCGGCGTGGCAAGGGCAGCTGGCGCAGCCAGGCGGCAATGCTGGCCGGCAGCAGCCGCTTGCGCAGCAGCCAGGCGGGCAGGCAGGTCAGCAGGGCTTGCCCGCTGACGACACCCAGGGCGGCGGGCCAGGGCAGGCTCATGGCGAGAAAGCCGGGCAGGGCGATGACGCTGAGTAAACCCAGCAAGACGGGACCGGCCAGGAACACGAGGATTTCCATGGAGCTGGCCAGGCTGGCGGCAAATTGCAGCAAAGCATGATGGGCCAGGCGCAAGCGCAGGGCAAGGTAGGGGGAAAGACTGCGGGGCAGGCGCATCAGGCAGGAGCGGCAGAGTCGGCAAGAGCGCTGATTCTAACAGCCGGGGTCAGCCCCCCCGGAGAAGTTAGCGTTGAGCTTGACGTTGGCGGTGTTGAGGGTCTGACCCCACAATGGGAAAAGCCCTTCGGTTCAGAGAACCAAAGGGCTTTTCTTTTATTGGCGGAGCGGACGGGACTCGAACCCGCGACCCCCGACGTGACAGGCCGGTATTCTAACCAACTGAACTACCACTCCAAGCTCGTATGATCTGTGTTGCTGATCCATGAAGCACTGGATAATTTTCTGTTTGGTGGTGGGTGCTGAGAGGCTCGAACTCCCGACCTACGCCTTGTAAGGGCGCCGCTCTACCAACTGAGCTAAGCACCCGCATACCCAGAAAACTATCCCGACGTTTGTCACCACGTCTGGAAGAGGCACTATTATAGGGGGCGGCTTCCCCCTTGTGCAACTATTCTTGGGGGCTAAAAGCAGTTTTTTTGCTGAAAAGCGCAAAAATGTTCAAGTGCGGGGAGGATGATGCCTTTTCCAGCGCATTTGTGGCCCGGAAATGGGAAAAGCCCTTCGGTTCAGAGAACCAAAGGGCTTTTCTTTTATTGGCGGAGCGGACGGGACTCGAACCCGCGACCCCCGACGTGACAGGCCGGTATTCTAACCAACTGAACTACCACTCCAAGCTCGTATGATCTGTATTGCTGATCCATGAAGCACTGGACAGTTTTCTGATTTGGTGGGTGCTGAGAGGCTCGAACTCCCGACCTACGCCTTGTAAGGGCGCCGCTCTACCAACTGAGCTAAGCACCCATTGCTTGTCTCAGAAAACCATCCCGACGTTTGTCACCACGTCTGGAAGAGGCGCTATTATAGGACGACGGAAATCCTTGTGCAAGCGCTTTTTTCACATTATTCAGTGATATTCCATTGCGACAGCATCCACGCCATATTGAACGCATTTTCGGCGATCGCGTTATAGCGGCCCGATGCGCCGCCGTGGCCGGCGCCCATATTCGTTTTCAGCAGCAAGGGATTGCCATCCGTTTTATACGCGCGCAGCTTGGCCACGTACTTGGCCGGTTCCCAGTACATGACCTGGCTGTCGTTGAGGCCTGTCGTCACCAGCATCGCTGGATAATTCTTGCGCGCAATGTTGTCGTAGGGCGAGTAGCTGAGCATGTAGTCGTAGGCCGCCTTCTGGTTCGGGTCGCCCCATTCCAGGTACTCGCCCGTCGTCAGGGGCAGGCTGGCGTCCATCATGGTGTTCATCACGTCGACGAACGGCACGGCCGCGTGCACGGCATGGAACAGCTCGGGGCGCATGTTGACGACGGCGCCCATCAGCAGGCCGCCCGCGCTGCCACCCTGGATGATGAGGCGGTTCGGGCTCGTCCATTTTTCGCGCACCAGGTAGTCGGCGCTGTCGATGAAGTCATTGAAGGTGTTTTTCTTCTTCATCAGCATGCCGTCTTCATGCCACGCTTCGCCCATGTCCGTGCCGCCGCGGATATGCGCCTGCGCATAGATGACGCCCCGCTCCAGCAGGCTGATGCGGGACAGGCCAAAGCTCGCTTCCGTCGAGATGCCATACGAACCGTAGGAATACAGCAGCAGCGGCGCTGAACCGTCGAGCTTGACGCCTTTCTTGTAGACGATCCACAGCGGCACTTGCACGCCATCGCGCGCCGTCACCCACAGGCGCTGCGTCGTGTAGCGGCTGCCGTCGTAGCCGCCCACGATGGCTTGCTGCTTCAGTACCGTGCGCTTGCCGTCCTGCATGCTGACGTCGATGACGGTGGGCGGCGTGACGGGCGACTGGTAAGACATGCGAAATTGCGTAGCGGAAAATTCCGGCGTATCGGCCGCCGTGGCCAGGTAGACTGGATCGTCGAACTGCACGGTTTTCCAGTTCTTGTGGGCGAAATCGTAGATGCGCGCGCGGTTCAGGGCGCGCGTCTTTTCCATCACCACCAGGTAGCCCTGGAAGGCGTCGATGGATTTAATGACGGTATCCTTGTCGTGCGGCACCAGCGTGGTCCAGTTTTTTGGCTGCGGCGCAGACAGCGGCGCGCTGACGACGCGGAAGTTCTTCGCTCCCTTGTTGGTGACGATATACAACTGGCCGTCGCGGTGTTCGATGCCATAGCGGTGGCCTTTCTCGCGCGGCAGCACGCTGTGGAAGCTGCCGTTCGGTGTGCTGGTCGGCAGCAGCAGCACTTCGCTGGTATCGGTGCTGCCGGAAGTGAGCACGAAGAAGCGCCGGTCGCGCGTGCGCTCCACCCCGATGGAAAACTGCTCCACCGGTTCGTGGTAGACCTGTTGCGGCGTGCCGCCCAAGGGCAGGCGGAACAAGCGGTCCGAGCGCTTGGTGGTGGCGTCTTCCTGCGTCAGCATCAGGGTGGCATTGTCCGCCGCCCAGGCCAGCGAGGTGACTCGCGGCATGCTGTCGGTCAGCAATTTACCCGTCTTCAAATCCTTGACGTGCAGCTCGTACTGGCGAAAGCCCGTCGTGTCGGTGGTGTAGGCCAGCAACTGCTCGTTCGGGCTGATGGCAAACGCGCGCACGGCAAAGAATTTCTGGCCTTCGGCCAACTGGTTCTGGTCCAGCAGGATTTCCTCGGGCGCCTGCGCATCATAGGCGCCGCCGGCGCCGACGGGGCGGCGGCAATTGAGCGGATACTGCTTGCCCGCTTCCGTGCGCGTGTAATAGTAGAAATTGCCCAGGCGCGCAGGCACGGACAAGTCCACTTCCTGCATGCGGCCCTTGATCTCCGCATACACCTTGTCGGCCAGCGGCTGGATCGGGGCCGTGACGGCGGCCGTGTAGGCGTTTTCCGCATTCAGGTAATCGATCACGGCAGGATCGGTCTTCTTTTGCAGCCAGCGGTAGTCGTCCGTGACGACGGTGCCGTGGCGCGTTTCCTGCCAGGCTGTCTTGGCGGCCACCGGTGCGGTGGCGAGGGGGGCGTCGGCGGCCAGCGCGGATGGCGCCAGCGTGGACAGCAGCAGGGCCGGCACGATGGATGAGCAGGCGGCCAGGCGGCGCAAGGCGTGATGTGCTGTAGACAAGGCAACTCCTTTAAATAGTTGTGTCAGGATTGTAATCTTGCCATTGGGAAAAGCAACCGCTGATCGCCGCCATCGGGTCCCGTGCGGTTCAACTTGCATCCCGGCCCATTTCCGGTAATACTGTATGCATGCACAGTATCTTGCCGCGTATAGGCAAGCCGATCCGCCGCGAGGTGTTTTTTGATTCCATCTGCCCCTACACTTGCCGAAGCACCCGCCGTGCGCCGCTGGATCGCCCACCTGGACATGGATGCCTTCTTTGCTTCCGTGGAATTGCTGAAATATCCGGAATTGCGGGGCGAAGCCGTCGTCATCGGCGGCGGGCGCCTGCAGCAGCCCCTGCTGCAAGCCGACGGCACGCGGCAGTTTGCGCGCATGCGCGACTACGTGGGGCGCGGCGTCGTCACCACGTCCACCTATGCGGCGCGCGCGTTCGGCGTGTTTTCCGCCATGGGCATCATGAAGGCGGCCAAGCTGGCGCCCGACAGCATCCTGCTGCCCGCCGATTTCGAGGCGTACCGCGAATATTCGGCCCGCTTCAAGCAAGCCGTGGCCCATCTGTGTCCCATCATCCAGAACGTGGGCATCGATGAAATCTATATCGACCTGACGGAACACGGCGAGCAGGCGCCGGCCATGGCGGCGCGCCTGAAGGCGGCCGTCTTCGAGGCGACGGGTTTGTCGTGCTCGATCGGCCTGGCGCCCAATAAATTGCTGGCGAAAATCTGTTCCGACCTGGAAAAACCCGACGGCTTGACCCTATTGCAGCCCGAGGATATCGCAACGCGCGTGTGGCCCTTGCCAGCGAAAAAGATCAACGGCATCGGGCCGAAAGCCACGGCCAAGCTGGAAGCGCTGGGCATAGTCACCATCGGCCAGCTGGCGCAAGCCGACATGGCCATGCTGCGCACGCAGTTCGGCGACCTGTACACGGGCTGGCTGCACCAGGCGGCGCTGGGCATCGACGAGCGGCCCGTGCAGACGAGCCGGGAAACCAAGTCCGTCAGCCGCGAAACGACGTTCGAGCGCGACTTGCAGGTGGTGCGCGACCGCGCCACCCTGTCGGAAAAGCTGGAAAGCCTGTGCACGCGCGTGGCGGGCGATCTGGATAAACAGTCGCTGGCGGGGCGCACGGTGGGCGTCAAGCTGCGCTTCGAGGATTTCAGCACCGTCACGCGCGACATTACCTTGCCCAGCGCCACGGCGGACGCGGCCGCCATCCTGCGCGCCAGCCGCGATTGCCTGCGGCGCGTGCCCTTTGAAAAGAAAATCCGCCTGCTGGGCGTGCGTATCTCGACCTTGTCCGATCCGGCCGTCGCGACGCGGCAGGCGCCGGCCCAGGCGGAGCTGTTTCCCGCCCTGTAGCGGTATTCCCCACGCATCAACAACACCGCGCCAGTCCGCGCTTTTGACGGCATTCCCGTGTTGAAAGTGTAGAATGGCGTTCCCCTGGCACTACTGAAACAAACGGAAGACAAAAACTATGTGGTTCAAGAATCTTCAGATTTACCGCCTGCCCGCACCATGGGCTTATACGCCAGAACAACTGGAAGAGGCCTTGTCCTCGAACAAATTTACGCCGGCGACCAGCATGGATCTGATGCGCCAGGGCTGGGATACGCCACGCCCGAACGGCGGCCTGGTCCACGTGGTCAACAAGCAGATGCTGATCTTGCTGGGCACGGAAAAGAAATTGCTGCCAGCGACCGTCATCAACCAGGTGGCCAAGGCCCGTGCCGCCGAGATGGAGGAAGCGCAAGGCTTTGCGCCTGGCAAGAAAGCCATGAAAGAATTGAAGGAACGCGTGGCCGACGAGCTGCTGCCGCGCGCCTTCAGCATCCGCAGCAACGTCTGGACGTGGATCGACCCCGTCAATGGCTGGCTGGTGGTCGATGCCGCCAGCCCGGCGAAAGCCGATGAAGTCATCAAGCTGCTGTTGAAAGCCGTGGATAAATTGCCGCTGGAAAGCCTGCGCGTGCAGCGCTCGCCCGTGGCGGTGATGACGGAATGGCTGCAGGCCGACGACGCGCCTGCCGGCTTCACGGTGGACATGGACACGGAATTGCGCGCCACGGGCGAAAGCAAGGCCACCGTGCGCTACGTGCGCCACACCCTGGAAGCGGACGACGTGCGCCGCCACATCGCGGCCGGCAAGCAGTGCACGCGCCTGGCCATGACGTGGAACGACAAGATCTCGTTCGTGCTGACGGAGTCCCTGGCCATCAAGAGCGTCAAGCCGCTGGACGTGATCAAGGAAACGGAATCGAGCACGAAGAACGACGAAGAGCGTTTCGACGGCGACGTGATGCTGATGACGGGCGAGCTGAGCAAGCTGATGGCCGACGTGGTCGAAGCGCTGGGCGGCGAAGCGACGGCGTAAGCACGTCATGCGGTAACAAGAAAAGGAGCTGCGGCTCCTTTTTTTTCGCCTGCATAATGCGAGGAAGAGCGATGCGAGGAAGATAAAAAAAGCGCCTTGCACGGTGAAGTGCAAGGCGCTTTTCAGACAAGCTAATTTAGGACGTCAAATTAGAACTTGTAGTTGCCGGTGATGTAGAACGAACGCATCATTGGATCGGCGTAGCGTGGGTCGAAACCGATCTGGTGGCCCGACGAAGAGCGCAGCGACAGCGGTGGTGCACGGTCGAACAGGTTTTTGATACCTGCGCGGATCGTGGTTTGCTTGTCAAAGGCGAAACGTGCTTGCCAGTCGAACGTGGTGTACGACGGAACTTGCAGGCGGAAGCCCTTCTCTTCTTTTTTGGCTGCCACGTCGTACACGGTAGCGGCTGCATCGGTGTAGCCGTTACGGTAGTTGACCGTGACCGTGTTGCTCAGGCGGCCCGTATCCAGGGTCGTCGTCAGCTTCATCAGGTTGCGGAACGTGACTTCGTTGGTGTCGCCGAAGAAGTTCATGTTGCTGGTGTACACATTGTCGCTACCAGCTTTGGTGTAGTTAGCGTGCAACATGTGCGTACCGCTCAATTGGGCGGTCAGCTTGCCGAAGTCAAACTTGTGGTTGGCCGACAGATCCCAGTCGATACCACGGTATTCCTTCTTGCCGATGTTGACCGACAATTTCTTGAATGCGTAGTAGGCATTGCCGGTCGACGGTTCGATATATTGCGTGAAGCTCGTTGCGTACTTGACCGGATCGGCAAATGCTTGCTCTTCGGTGATTTCCGATACGGCATTGCGCAGTTTTACGTCCCACAGGTCGGCGCCGAACGAGAAGGCCGCGCTAGGCTCGACACGGAAGCCCAGGGTGAACTGCTTCGATTTTTCCGATTGCAGGTCCGGATTGCCTTGCGACATGGCGTTGTATTGCGTTGCTTCCGCGCGGCAGAGCTGCGTACCTGGGTATGGGCAGTCGAATTTCTTGGCAGTAAAGCCTGCAGCGACCAGCGGCTGTGCCAGGTCCAGCATGCTTGGCGCCTTGAAGCCCGTGCCGTACGAACCGCGGATCAGCACGGTTTGTACTGGTTGCCAGCGTGCCGATACCTTGTAGGTATTGGCGCTGTCTTTCTTGCCGACCGTTTTGTTGGTCAGCTTGTCATCGATCGCCTTGACGGCATCGTAACGGCCGCCAACGGTCATTTCGAACGACTTGGTCAGCGGTGCCAGCAACTCGACGAAGGCGCCGTAGGTATCGCGGCTCAGGTCGTAGGCAGGCGAGGTGTTGAAGTTGTAGATATCCTTCGACGTGCCGTTGCTGTCTGGCGACTGCTCATAGCGGTAGGTGCGGTAGTCACCACCGATACCCAGGCTGGCCTTGCCACCTGGCAGGTCGAACAGTTCACGCGAACCGTGCGTGTCGACGCCGCGCATCGTGGTCGATGCGGTACGGATCGAACCGACGAATTGCGCGCCAGCGATTTGCGACTGGATGGCAGCCGATTGCTTGCTCGCAAACGGGTTGAATTCCGGATTGGCGATCATATCCTTGAACGCCTGGTTTTTCGCGTAGCCGCCCGTGTAGCGCTCGTCGATCGCGTTTTGCGACCAGGTCAGGCCGCTTTCGAAGTTCCATGCGCCCAGTTCGCCTTCCACACCAACGACCATGTGTTTGGTTTCGGTGATGGTGTTGCTGGCGCGCAGGCCGAAGTCCGTCGTACGGTAGTTGGCGGTGACCGATTTGACATCGGCGCGTTGCGCTGGCGTCAGGTATGGCGACACATAGGTGTTGTACAGCGCGCTGTCCTTGGCGATCGAAATCGGGATCGGATTGGCGGCGATACGCGCGGTCAGGTCGAAGCGCGAGTAGGCGACTTCAGCGAACGCGTTCAGGTTGTCGTTCAGCTTGTAGGTTGCTTTGGTGAACAGGCTGTCGCGTTTCGATTGCGGCACGATTTCCACGGTGGAGCCGGTGTCGAAACCGCAAGCGCGTGGATTGCTTGTGGTGAGGTCGAAACCGTCAGGGCATGTTTTGTTGTTTTGCAGATAATATGGCGTGAAGGCTGTCGAGGCGCTGTCCTTCGTGTTGTAGGCAACGGTGGCGCCAGCTGGTGCAGCCGAGGTGCTGGTACGGTCCCAGATGTAGTTCTTGCCGTTGCGGGCGAATTTCAGGTACGAGCTATCGGCGAACTTGCGATCGGTCGCTTTCAGTTTCGACTGCTCGTCGTGGCGGTACGAAATCAGCACGTTGAAACGGTCTTCTTCCAGGTCGCCGAAACCATAGGTGACGCTGGTATTCCAGGCGTTGCCGCCCTTGTCTTCCGGACCGCCATAGGTGGCTTCCAGGGTGGCGCCTTGCTGGTTTTTCTTCAGGATGAAGTTGACTACGCCGGCGATGGCGTCCGAGCCGTACAGTGCCGAAGCGCCGTCGGTCAGGATCTCGACGCGCTCAACGGCGCTCATCGGGATGGCATTCAGGTTGACCGTGGTGCCGGAACCTTGTGGCGCGATACGGCGGCCGTTCAACAGCACCAGGGTGTAGGTTTCGCCAATGCCGTGCAGCGATGCGCTGGTATTGCCGCCCGAATTCGAACCAGCGGCGACGGCGCCGATGGTGAAACCTTGCATGGCAGGCAGGGCCTGGATCAGGTCGGCTACCGAAGTGGCGCCCGATTTGGCGATCGCTTCTTGCGACAGGCGTTGTACAGGCAAGGCGCCTTCGACGGCGATACGCTTGATACTCGAACCGGTGATTTCAACTTTTTGAATTGCTTCGTCCGCCATGGATTGGCCAGAGAACAAGACGCTACCTGCCAGTACGGTCAGGGCCAGACGTACGCTGCGTACGCCGATTTTTTCTTTAAATGCCATTGTAACAATTACTCCGTAGTAGTTTTAATAACGACAAGCAGTACACGAGCACCGATGAAGCCATCAGATAGATGGCCAGCGGAGGCGTGTACGGTAGGCGGAACCACGTCGGTGGGAGGTGGAAGACTACTTAGCGCAATATTGTTATAAATGCACTTTTGACTTGTCGAGGCGAACATTATGTCGTCTCAGCAAGGAAAAATGCACCTCAACCGTGTCGGATTTGGCAATAAATTATGGATACAGAAGAATGTTCAATTTAATTGTTAAATGACAGTTTTATATTTATAAATATCTGTGTTTTTAAAAATGATTAATGGCGTTTTTTTACAACATAAAATTATTGTATTGGCAATTCGATGTTTTACCTACAATAATTCGATGAAAACTGTTGCTTTTCAGAATTTGTGACAAGTGAAAAAACGTAAAAAAAGCCCGTTGAAAACGGGCTTGTAGAATTGTGACGGCGCGTCAGTCAGAGCGTATGCCGGTCTGCCGTTTGCGCCCTGCCTGCCAGCGGCTTACAAGGGCTGGAATACGCCGGCGGCGCGGTTCTTTTGCACATTGTCCCAGGCAAAGATCTGGCCATTCATGGCCACGTACACGCCGGCGGGCAAGGTTTGCGCCACGCCGCAGGCAAAACCCAGGTTGAACAGGGCATCGGAGTTGTCGATTTCGTAGGGAATCATGGCGCCCGTCAAAATCACCGTTTGCTGCAGGTTGGCCGCGCCCAGCACTTGCGCCGTTTCGCGCATGGTATCGGTGCCGTGGATGATGACGATGGCTTTTTCCTGTGCCGCGCGGCACGAGGCCAGCACGCGCTGGCGGTCCGCATCCTGCATGTCGAGCGAGTCCAGCAGGGGCAATTGCTCCAGCGCCACGGGCGCCGTCATGCGCGCGCGGGCTATCGCTGCCGGCAAATGACTGTCGGAAAAGCCCAGGGTACCGTTCAATTCGTTGTAGTGCTTGTCGAAAGTGCCGCCAGTGGCGAGTATGCGCAAAGTCATGATGTGGTCACGATGTCAGTGGAGAATGACGCGCATGATATCGTGGATTGGCACCGTTGCGTGAATGGCGCTGCAGAGGGGACGTGCTTGTTGCCCCGCGCTTGCGCCGCATCTGGAAAATCCGGCCATCTGTGAGTACACTGGTTTCTTTGTTTGCCTACCACTCCGACTCCGTATGAAAGCGCTCGCTCCCGGCACCGTCATTTTTCACCGCCACCGCGGTTACGGGGTGATCACGTCCGTCAATTTGCTGACGGGCTGGATCGCCGCCCGTTTCGGCAGCGAAGCGCGCACCCTGGACTTGAACCTGTCGACCGACGACGTGCAGTTTGCCGATGGCGAAGCGATCCTGTTTCGCCGCGCGCCGCCCGACCGCATGCCCCACGCGCGCCTGATGGCCATGGTGCGCGAGCTGCATCAGGCCGGTTACCAGAAACTGTATCTGTACTCCTGGCCGAAACCGTCGGGCCTGCACTGGCGCTGGCATTTGTTTACGGGGCCGCGCGACTGGATGCAGCGACCCTGGCGCGAAGGGTGGTACGGTTCGGGCGCCGATTACAACGTCAACCCCGTGATGGGCTGGGGCGATACGCCGGGAGCCTCCACTGCTGAGCTGATCGATGCGCTGGCCCGTTTCGACCCGCAGGGGCTGGCGCAGGCGCTGGGGCGCGACGACGACCATAGCGAGTGGTTTGGCCGCGTCTGCGATGCCTTGTTGCCCGATTATATGTACAGCCTGGACATGCAGCGCAGCGACGGCGGCCCCTTGCCCGACATGCCTCCCGTGCCGGTGGTTGCCGTGCGCGCCGGCGTGGCGCCGTATGCGGGTCCGCAGATTGCCTGGCCGCCCGGCTGGGCCGGCCTGTGGCGCGGCCGGCACGTGCTGCCCGCGCCGGCCATCGGCATCACGGGCGAGCCGGACCTGCTGAAGGGTTTTCAGCGCTCCTGAGAGCGCCTGGCAAAATCGACGCGCGCGCAGCAGGTTTGCTCAGCTGTTCTCCGGCGCTTGGCGCGCGTGCTGCAGCACCTGGGGATTGAGCAGGCGCGTGCATTGGCCTTGCGCAAAATCGACGATGTTTTGCAAGGCGTAGCGGAAATACAGTTCATAGCTGTCACGCTCGACGTAGCCCAGGTGTGGCGTGGCCAGCACGTTCGGCAGCCGCAGCAATGGCGAGCCGGGCGGCAGCGGCTCGTCCGTAAACACGTCCAGCGCGGCAGCGCCCGGGCGTCCCTGCGGCAGCGCCGCTTCCAGCGCGCCATCGGCGACCAGCTCGGCGCGGCTGGTGTTGACGAACAGGGACGTTGGTTTCATGCGCGCCAGGTCCTCGGCCGTTACCAGGCCCCGCGTGGCGTCGGACAGCCGCAGGTGCAAGGTCAGCACGTCGGCCTGCTCAAAAAATGCCTCGCGCGATGCCGCTGCCGTATCGCCGGCCGCCACGGCCGCCGCGCGGCTCGCTTCGCTGCCCCACACGAGGATGGTCATGCCGAAGGCGCGGCCATAGCCCGCGATCAATTGCCCGATCTTGCCGTAGCCCCAGATCGCCAGGGTGCGTCCCTTGAGCACCGTGCCCAGGGTGTTGCGCGCCGGCTCCAGCGACGCCGTCTGCCACAGCCCCTCCTGTAAATGTTGCGCGTACGGCACGATCTTGCGCTGCGCCGCCATGATCAGCGCCCACGTCAGTTCGGCCGGCGCCGTGGGCGAGCCGATGCCTTCCGCGATGGCGATGCCCAGTTCGGTGGCGGCCGGCACGTCGATGTGTCCGCTGACCTTGCCCGTTTGCGAAATCAGTTTCAGATTCGGCAGTTTCGACAGCAAGGCCCGGTTGAAACTGCTGCGTTCGCGGATCAGCACCAGCGCATCGAACGGCGCCAGGCGGATCGCCAGCTGGCCCAGGCCCCGCGCCGTATTGCTGAATACTTTGACCTCGTGGCCATCGAGCAACTGGAAGCAATCGAGGCCGCGCACGGCATCCTGGTAATCATCGAGTATGGCAATTTTCATGGTGGATGGCCGATTTTAGTAAGGATTTGGTAGGGAAATAACAGGATACGGGAAATGCTGAATAGCCTACTACATTAGTCAAGCTATTCTCCTACATTTTTGCGAGAATAGCCGTTATGCGGGTGTACAATCGCCGGCACTTTTGAAGCTTCCTGATTATAGTTATAGCGCAAACTGTTCCTGCAACCTGGGTGCATGATCCAGGTAAACGACACCAGAGCCCTGTCCGCGTGAACACGCCGCCTGCAGTGAGCCGCAGCCACCTCTCGACGATGCTGCCTGTCTTGCCGGAACGACCAGAATTTCTTTTATTGGTATTGGAGGTAATATGAATCAGCCCGTCATGGGTGGCGTCGCCGCACTCAACGTCCCAGCTTATATTAAACAACAGAAACTGATCAACTGGGTGGCCGACATTGCCGCGCTGACCAAGCCGGACCGCATCTACTGGTGCGACGGCTCGCAAGAAGAGTACGAGCGCCTGTGCGCCGAGATGGTTGCCAGCGGCACCATGAAAAAACTGAATGCGGAAAAGCGCCCGAATTCCTACCTGGCCTGCTCCGACCCGAGCGACGTGGCCCGCGTCGAAGACCGTACCTATATCTGTTCGGCAACGAAAGAAGCGGCCGGCCCCACGAATAACTGGACCGAGCCTGGCGAGATGCGCCACACCCTGAACGGCCTGTTCGATGGCTGCATGCGCGGCCGTACCATGTACGTCGTGCCCTTCTCGATGGGCCCGCTGGGTTCGCCCATCGCGCACATCGGCGTGGAACTGTCCGATTCGCCTTACGTGGCCGTCAACATGAAGATCATGACCCGCATGGGCCGTGCCGTGTACGACGTGCTGGGCACCGACGGCGAGTTCGTGCCGTGCGTGCACAGCGTGGGCGCACCGTTGGCTGCCGGCCAGCAAGACGTGAAATGGCCGTGCAACAGCACCAAGTACATCGTGCATTTCCCGGAAACGCGCGAAATCTGGTCCTTCGGTTCGGGTTACGGCGGCAACGCCTTGCTGGGCAAGAAATGTTTCGCCCTGCGCATCGCCTCGAACATGGGCTACCAGGAGGCGCAAGCGTCCGACAGCAACCCGGGCTGGCTGGCTGAACACATGCTGATCCTCGGCGTGGAATCGCCGGAAGGCAAGAAGCATTACGTGGCGGCAGCGTTCCCGTCGGCCTGCGGCAAGACCAACTTCGCCATGCTGATTCCGCCGGCAAGTTTTAACGGCTGGAAAGTGACCACCATCGGCGACGATATCGCCTGGATCAAGCCGGGCGCCGATGGCCGCCTGTACGCGATCAACCCGGAAGCGGGCTACTTCGGCGTGGCGCCGGGCACGAACGAAAAGACCAATTACAACTGCATGGCGTCCATGCGCGACAACACGATTTTCACCAACGTGGCGCTGACGGACGACGGCGACGTGTGGTGGGAAGGCTTGACCAAGGAAGCGCCTAGCCATTTGATCGACTGGCAGGGCAAGGACTGGACGCCGGCGTCCGGCACCAAGGCCGCGCACCCGAACGCGCGCTTCACTGTTGCGGCAACGCAAAACCCAGTGATCGACGCGGCCTGGGACGATCCGGCCGGCGTGCCGATCTCGGCTTTCATCTTCGGTGGCCGCCGCTCGACCACCGTGCCGCTCGTCACGGAAGCGCGCAACTGGGTCGAAGGCGTCTACATGGCCGCCACCATGGGTTCCGAAACGACGGCGGCTGCCGTGGGCCAGATGGGCGTCGTACGCCGCGATCCATTTGCCATGCTGCCGTTTATCGGCTATAACATGAGCGATTACTTCCAGCACTGGCTGGACATGGGCGTCAAGGTAGGCAAAGTCAACCCGGCCGCCCTGCCGAAGATCTACTGCGTCAACTGGTTCCGTACGGACGAGGCAGGCAAGTTCGTCTGGCCTGGCTTTGGCGACAATATGCGCGTGCTGAAGTGGATGCTGGACCGCATCGAAGGCAAGGCCGGTGGCGTGGAAAACCTGTTCGGCACGACGCCGCAGTATGGCGACCTGAACTGGGATGGCTTGCCATTCACGCAGGAACAGTTCGACACCATCACCTCGATCGACAAGGCCGCGTGGGTGGAAGAATTGAAATTGCATACGGAGTTGTTTGAAAAACTCGCGTATCATCTGCCGCAAGAATTGGCAGATAACAAGGCTGCGCTGGAAAAGCGGCTGAGTGCATAAGTAAGTTAGCGTCAAGCAGCACCTGACCAGCCTAGCGCGCCGCGCAGCAGCTTGTCAGGTGTGGAGAGTTGTAGTGGGGGGAGAAACACGCCGGCAAAGACTGGCGTGCGATAAATGACACGCCGGCAATGACTGGGGTGCTAGCAAAAAGAGAAACGGCGCGGATTGCATGAGCAATCCGCGCCGTTTTTTTATGGCGTGCCCGATGCGTCTAGCCGGCCTTGGCCGGCACGACATAAATAGGGTAGACCGGGTCCAGCATTTTGGGACATTGCCCAGGCTTTTCTGCGGGAAAGGTAATGGCCAACGGCGCCGTCTCATGCAGGCTGTCCTCCACTTCCAGTACGCCCGCGTAGGCCTTGACCTGGCGTGGCGCAGGCGCCTGGCATTCACCGATCGCCAGTTCGCGTCCCTGTCCATGGAAACTGCTGCCATAAGCAATCTTGGTGCAGACCGTGGGCCAATATCGAAATGCCGTGAAACGTCCCGCCGCAGAGAATTACTGCCGGTCCCGCTGCTCCAGTTTTTCCTGCATGAAGTACATCAGCAGTGCTGGATAGGCCTCGTACGCCGGTGGCAGCGCCAGGCGCAATGGCTGGCTGGCCAGCGTCACCAGCATGTCGCAAGTACCGCCGCGGGCCATGCGGAGCTTTTCTCGCCTGGCTGCACCGTCCACGCCGACAGTGAACGGTATCTGGCCGTCCGTATTCAGTGGCGTTCTTGCCATGCGTAGCTCGGCCGTCAGGCGCCGTCCGCCGTCGCGATAGACAATATCGTAGACCTTGCCAGGCTTGAACCCTTCACCTGCCTCGACCCGGTACAGGCCGTAGGCCGCATTGACCTCGTCACTGACCTCGCGCAAACCATTCTGTAAGGCAAATCGCTTCACCTTGTCGCTGGGGCCGTCCTGTTCCTGTTTCGACCAGTCCCATTCCAACGATGCCAAAGTGCTGCAGAGTGGCGTGAGCGGCTGTTTTTGCTTTGCGCATTGCTGCATTCCGGTATTGGCCAGAAAGCTGCCCTTATCTTGCAAGCCCATCTGCTTTTCCACATGCAGCCGCACCAGTACCGGAGTCAGCTTGCGGCCCGTGCCGCGTTCCCGGAGTTGGAAGCGCGTTGCGGAGAGGGGGACCGGCGGAGCGACGATGGAATAGCCGTCCTTATCGCTGGCCAGCGTATCGGGATACTGCCCGGGAAGAAACAGGATGCCGCGGGCATTGGCGGGCAAGGTGACGGACGGCGGACGTTTGCCCTTGGCCGGCGCCAGGTGCAGGAATTGCCCAGGTTCGTCTAGCGGGCAAGAACAGGCCCATGCGGGCAGAGCGGCGCCAGCCAATGCCAGGGCGATGCATTGGCGCGCCAATGTTACAAGCGATGATGCGATCGACAAACGGCCCTCGGGATGAAATGGCCGCAGGGCCGGGAAAACAGTTTCCCATAGAAAAATCCCCCGGGCAAGACAACTGGCCCGGGGGATCGTGAGGGAAATTGGAACTTACTGCTTCAGCAGCGGCCCCAGGTATTTACCCGTTACGCTGGCCGGATTGATGGCCACGTCTTCCGGCGTTCCCGTGGCGATGATTTGTCCGCCGCCGGCGCCCCCTTCGGGGCCCAGGTCGACGATCCAGTCGGCCGTCTTGATGACGTCCAGGTTGTGCTCGATGATGACGAGGGTGTTGCCCTGGTCGCGCAGGCGGTGGATGACCTTGAGCAGCAGATCGATGTCGTGGAAGTGCAAGCCCGTCGTCGGTTCATCGAGGATGTACAGGGTGCGGCCCGTGTCGCGCTTGGACAGTTCCAGCGACAGTTTCACGCGCTGCGCCTCGCCGCCGGACAGGGTGGTGGCGCTCTGCCCCAGCTTGATGTAGCCGAGGCCCACGTCGAGCAGGGTTTGCAGCTTGCGCGCGATCAGTGGCACGGGCTTGAAGAATTCATGCGCCTCTTCCACCGTCATGCCCAGCACTTCCGTGATGTTCTTGCCCTTGTATTGCACTTCCAGGGTTTCGCGGTTGTAGCGCTTGCCGTGGCACACGTCGCACGGCACGTACACGTCGGGCAAGAAATGCATCTCGACCTTGATCACGCCATCGCCCTGGCACGCTTCGCAGCGTCCGCCCTTCACGTTGAACGAGAAGCGGCCCGCACTGTAGCCCCGTTCCTTGGCCGTCGGCACGGTGGAGAACAGGTCGCGGATCGGCGTAAACAAGCCCGTGTAGGTGGCGGGGTTCGAGCGCGGCGTGCGGCCGATCGGCGCCTGGTCGACGGAAATGACCTTGTCGAAGTGTTCGAGGCCGCTGATCGAGTCGTGCGGCGCCGGTTCCGTCTGCGAACCGTACAGATGGCGAGACAGGGCAGGATATAAAGTATCGTTGACCAGCGACGACTTGCCGGAGCCGGACACGCCCGTCACGCACGTCATCAAGCCTACCGGCAAGCTCAGCGACACTTTTTTCAGATTGTTGCCCGTTGCGCCCGTGATCACCAGTTGCTTTTCCGGATTGCTGGCGTGGCGCTTGGCCGGTACGGCGATCTTCAGCTTGCCGTTCAGGTACTGCGCCGTCAACGATTTCTTGTTCTTCAAAATGTCTTGCAGGGTGCCTTCGGCGATGATTTCGCCGCCGTGCACGCCCGCACCGATGCCCATGTCGACGATGTAGTCGGCCGTGCGGATGGCGTCTTCGTCATGCTCGACGACCAGCACGCTGTTGCCGATGTCGCGCAAGTGCTTCAGGGTTTCAATCAGGCGGTCATTATCGCGCTGATGCAAGCCGATCGACGGCTCATCGAGCACATACATGACGCCCGTCAAACCGGAGCCGATCTGCGATGCCAGGCGGATACGCTGTGCTTCGCCGCCGGACAAGGTGTCGGCGCTGCGGTCCAGCGACAGGTAGTCGAGGCCCACGTTGTTGAGGAATTTCAGGCGCGAAATGATTTCTTTGACGACGCGGTCGGCGATCTCTTTCTTGGCGCCCGTCAGCTTCAGTTTTTCAAAGAATTCCAGCGTTTCGCGCAGCGGTTTTTCCGCCACTTCATAGATGGCGCGCTGCTGCTTGCCCGTGCCCACCTTGACGAAGCGCGCTTCCACGCGCAGGCGCGCGCCATCGCACGAGGGGCAGCATTTTTCATTGATGAACTTGGCCAACTCTTCCTTGACGGCCATCGAGTCCGTTTCGCGGTAGCGGCGCTGCAGATTGTTGACCACGCCTTCGAACGTGTGTTCCTTGATGACGGTGCGGCCCCGTTCGTTCACATAGCTGAACGGGATCACTTGCTTGCCGGAACCATACAGCACGGCTTGCTGCGAATTCAAGTCCAGTTGCTCGAACGGCGTGTCCAGGTCGAACTCGTAAAAGGCGGCCAGGTTCGTGAGCATCTGGAAATAAAACTGGTTGCGGCGGTCCCAGCCCTTGACGGCGCCCGAGGCCAGCGACAGGTTCGGGAACGCGACGATGCGTTTCGGGTCAAAGAATTCAATGTGGCCCAGGCCGTCGCATTCGGGGCAGGCGCCCATGGGGTTGTTGAACGAGAATAAACGCGGTTCCAGTTCCTGCAGGGAATAGCCACACACATTGCAGGCGAATTTGTTGGAGTACACGTGTTCCTGGGCCGTATCCATTTCGTAGGCAATGGCGCGGCCGTCGGCCAGGCGCAGGGCCGTCTCGAAACTTTCCGCCAGGCGTTGCTTGATGTCCTGGTTCACCTTGACCCGGTCGATGACGACGTCGATCGTGTGTTTTTCCGTTTTCTTTAATTTCGGGAGGTCATCAACTTCATAGATTTTGGCCGCATGCGTGCCGCTTTGCACGCGGAAGCGCACGAAGCCCTGCGCCTGCATCTGCTCGAACAGGTCCACGTGTTCGCCCTTGCGGTTGGCGACGACGGGCGCCAGTATCATCAGCTTGGTGTCTTCCGGCATGGCCAGCACGGCATCGACCATTTGCGACACGGACTGGGCCGCCAGCGCGTTTTCCGGGTGGTCGGGGCAGTAGGGCGTGCCGACGCGTGCGTACAGCAGGCGCAGGTAATCGTGGATTTCCGTCACGGTGCCCACGGTCGAGCGTGGGTTGTGCGAAGTTGCCTTCTGTTCGATGGAGATGGCGGGAGACAGGCCCTCGATCAGGTCGACGTCCGGCTTTTCCATCAATTGCAGGAATTGGCGCGCGTAGGCCGACAGCGACTCGACGTAGCGGCGCTGGCCTTCTGCGTACAAGGTGTCGAAAGCCAGCGAAGACTTGCCGGAGCCGGACAAGCCGGTAATCACGATCAGCTTATTGCGCGGCAAATCGAGACTGATATTCTTGAGGTTATGCGTGCGAGCGCCGCGAATGCGGATCTGTTCCATGTGATTGCCTTGCTTTCAGTGAGTGTGCGGCCGGCGCATCGGGCCAGGATACGGATGAGTGGCCACAACGGGTCAACCTGTTACTATAGCCGGGTTTTGTTCTGCATGCCTGAGGCGTCTCTGGGCGGATTGCGCCGCCGGGGGAACGTGCCCCGATAAAGTTTGATACAGATGCGTGCAGAGGGTTAAACACTGTATATAATACCAGTATTCAATCTTGCTGTTTTTCCCGCAGCAGAAAAAATTTATACCGTGCAACGTTCAATGCATGGCAAGACCTGTGCCTGAAACGGAAGTCGCATTGCGCGGGCGACTCGCTTATAATCGTCGTTTAGTAAAAAATCTAACGCGCGCGAGTTTTGGCTCCCGCCGCAGTTCATCAGGAGTTATTCATGGCATCAGTCAACAAAGTCATCATCGTCGGCAATCTGGGCCGTGACCCGGAAATCCGCTACATGCCTAGCGGCGACGCGATCGCCAACATCGCCGTGGCCACTTCGTACAAATCGAAGGACCGCAACACGGGCGAACAAAAAGAATTGACAGAGTGGCACCGTATCTCGTTCTTCGGCCGCCTGGCGGAAATCGTCGGCCAATACCTGAAAAAAGGTTCGTCCGTCTACGTCGAAGGCCGCCTGCAAACCCGTAAATACACGGACAAGGACGGCGTCGAGAAGTACGCAACCGACATCATCGCGGAACAGATGCAAATGCTGGGCGGCCGTTCCGGCATGGGCGGCGACGCCGGCGGTGGCGATGACAGCTACGGCGGTGGCGGCGGCTACGAAGCCCCGGCCCCACGCCAGGCACCAGCCCCGCGTCCAGCCCCGGCACCGGCGCCACGCCCGGCACCGAAGCCAGCACCGAATTTCTCGGATATGGATGACGATATTCCGTTCTAAGTACGCCGTTCTGACGCTTGCCGTCAGGCACTGTCGATAAAAAGCCTGCTTCCTCCGTGAAGCAGGCTTTTTCATATGTACGGGCTGTAGAAGGTGATCCGGGGCGCACAGTTCCATGCCACAGCAAGAAACGGGTGGCAGCGCTGCCCCGATGCTGGTCTGATGGTGGTTTTGACGACACCGGAGAACAGCATGGATTTTCGCATCACGGGGCTGTCACCCGAGCCTTTTTTGCCCCTTTTTTCCTTGTCCGATGCCCAGTTAACGGCACTCGGCATACAACGCCATGTGGTCGACCAACATCCGGGATTTCCTGACCGTATAGGGTTGGTGGATGCCGAGCTGGGCGAGACCGTGTTGTTGCTGAATCACGTCTGCCAGCCCGCCGCGACGCCTTACCGGGCTTCCCACGCCATTTTTGTCAGCGAGGGTGCCACGCACGCCTACGATGCCGTCAACCAGGTGCCGGCATCCATGCGGCGGCGTCTATTGTCGCTGCGTGCCTATTCGGCCGATGGCATGATGCTCGATGCCGAGGTGGTGGACGGCAACGCCGTGGAGGACGTCATTGCGCAGCTGTTTGATAATACGGACGTCAGTTATATTCACGCCCACAATGCCAAGCGGGGCTGTTATGCGGCCCGCATCGACCGGGTAGGCGGCTCACTCGCCTAATCGCGCAAGCCGATATCGAGCGTGTACGTCGCCACCGCATTCCGGCGCGCCGCATTGCGCATCAGATATACCTGCACCGTGTACTCGCCATCGGCCGGCAGTTTGGCCTGGTAACTGTTGCCGCTGCTCGAGCCGGTGAACAGGGCGTCATCGCGGCCAGCCTGGCGGATGTTGAAGTAATTCGACGGCTGATTGGTTTTCAGCTTGACGCTGAGGGTCTGGCCTGCCTTGCCGGTCACCGTGTATTCGGCCGTGGCGTAGCCCTGGATCTTGCCTTTCACGCTGTGCGCGCTTGTGCCTGCGGTCAGTGCCACTGTTTCCTTGTGGACGGGGTCCGCGCTCCAGGCCGGCGTGGTGAAAACGAGTGCCGCCAGCAGCAGGCTGGCGCGCATGGGCAGGTGACGATGCGGCATATGCTATTCCCCTTTATCTGTAGGTCAAAATCAGTCGATGGTGCTGTCATCCATCTTACGCCAGCTGCTGCCATGGGCCTGTACGGCAGCGTGCGCAGGCCCAGTATTGCCCACGCTTCAACACGCAAAAAAAAGGCCGCGCACTCCTGGAATGCGCGGCCTGTTTGCGTTAACTCAAGGCTTAATTGAACGTGATTTCCTTGCGGTTGTCGCGCGGGACGCGGTCGATCATCTTGTTGTAGGGATCGACGCCCACTTCGAACGGTTTTTCCTTCACCGTCATCGTCACCACCGGGTCGTTGCCGGACAATACGCGCTTGTCCGTGAACAGGACTTTTTCGTCTTTCTCCTTGGCGCCCGGCGCGCGCGCGAAGATGGCGATTTCTACCGGCTCGTCATAGGCGCGCGGGCTTTCCTTGCCTTTGCCGTCGGATTCCAGCTTGGCCAGGTGCAGTTGCATGGTGACATCCCATTGCCCATCCTTGCGCTGCACGGCCGTCGCCTGCGTCACGCGGTTGTCGTAGAAGACGATCTTCTCGAACAGATCCGTGATCAGCGCCTGCTTGTCCTGCGGCGTTTCGGTGCGGATGTAGGCCAGCAGTTCCTGCGAGGTGGTAAACGGCGCCTGCTGGTAGCCCTTGTCCTGCAGATAGCGTTTCAGGGCACGGTTCAGCGCTTGCTCGCCGATCTCGTCGCGCAGGCGGTAGAACACGAGGCTGCCCTTGTTGTAGTGGATGTATTGCTGTCCTTCCACGCGCGCCAGCGGCAATTCCTCGATGGCTTCGCCGCCGCGTCCGCTCAGGTAGCGGTCCAGTTCATAGCGCAGGAAGCGGCGCATCTTGTCGCGGCCGTATTCCTTTTCCATCACCATCAAGGCCGAATATTGCGCCAGCGATTCCATCAGCATGGTGGCACCCTGCACATTGGCGCCGATGACCTGGTGGCCCCACCACTGGTGCGCCATTTCATGCGCCGTGACGTAAAACACATAATCGATGTCATCCTTATTGCGCAGGTCGGCGATGAAGCCGATGCCTTCCGAATACGGAATCGTATTCGCAAACGACTGCGCGAAGCTCTGGTAGCCGGGAAACTCCAGGATGCGCACCTGCTTGTGCTGGTAGGGCGTGAACTCGGTGCTGTAGTAGTCGAGCGACTTTTGCACGGAAGTGATCATGCGGTCCGTGTTGTAGCCATGCTTTTTGTCGAAATAAACTTCGATCGGCAAGCCGTGCCACTCGCCTTTCTTGACTTCCCAGCGCGCCGACAGATATGCAAAAAACGGCAGCATCGGCTGGTCCATCTTGTAGCGGTAGTAGCGGCGGCCATCCTTTTCCCAGCTGCTCTGCAGATAGCCGGGCGCCAGGGCGATCTGCTCGCCGCTGGTGGACACGGTGGTGTCGAAATGGATCCAGTCGGCATCGCCGCCCAGCACTGTGTTGTCATACGCGGAGCGGTCTTCCAGCTTGGCCATGCGCTGCGGCTCGCCCAGGCCCCGCTTGCGGCGCTCATTGCGGTCCAGTAACTCCATTTGCTTCGCATAGCCGAAGTGGGGGAAAAAGGCCTGGTTGTTGAAGAAGCTGCCGTTCAGGTTGACCTGGTCCGGCGTGCCGCTGTTGGTAAAGCCCTGATGCGTGACGGCCACCGTGAAATCGAGCGGCAGGGTGGCACCGGGCGCCAGCGCTTGCGCCAGCTTGAGGATGCTGAAGCCCAGTTCCTTGTCGTCCAGCGTCACCTTGTGCTCGGGCAAGTTCAACCAGCGTGTTTCCAGGTCCGGGTTGCGCTGGATGCGCAGGGTATCAAGCGGCTGCTGCGTCTTGTTTTGCAGCACGTAGTGACCCTTGATCAAGACTTTGCGTTGCTCTGGATAAATATCCACATCGGCCTGGACGTCCGTGATTTTTAATTGCGGCAAGTGCTGGTACTGCTTGTACAACTTTTCGTAGCGCGCCTGCTTGTCCATGCTGATGTTCGCCGTTTCGTACTGGTTCAGCACGTTCGTGTTGTAGAAGATCCAGCCGCCCGTGCCTGCCCAGCACAGCAGGACCAGGGCCAGCGCGGCACCCGCACGGCCGCGCAGGCGCTGTCCTGCCAGACGCAGGCGCGCACGCCAGTCGGCGGACAGGCCGCGCACCCAGAACGCCTGCGCCAGCATGACGAGGGCCACGGTGAACAGGCTCCAGTACAGCGCGAACCAGGCCCAGCCGGTCAGGAAGTGGCCATAGCCATTCATGTCTGAATACTTGATGGCGGGCGTGCCGCCGAAGGCGTACAGATTGTGCTCGAAGTGCAGCATGCCCAATACCATTTGCGCCACCATCAGCAGGATCACCAGCAGGTAGCCGATGAATTTGCTGTTGGACAGCACTTGCAGGGTGAGCGCGCACAAGGCCATCAGCACGAAGAAGAGGGAACCCAGCAGGGTGCCTTTCAGGTACAGCCCCAGTTCCACGGGCGCGCCGCCCTTGACGAGCTGGAAGCCGATGGCCGCGACGATGCCCACCAGCAGATAGCCGGCGATGACGCCGATCAGGGCCGTGCACTTGGCCAGCAGGGGAACCCAGTCGGGCACGGGCATGGCATCGCTGACATCGGCGATCCTGGCCTGGCGTTCCTTGAAGATCAGTTCGCCCGCATAAAACGTGACGATGATGATGAGCATGAAACTGAAGCTGTTGTTGATCTGCTGTAACAGCAAATGCGTCATCGGATACACGGCCGTACCATACATGTTCTTGCCGACATTGGCGCTGGTGATCAGGTTGATCACGGCGAACAGCAGCATGACGAGGAAGGGCACGCTCTTGAAGACGCCGGCCGCATCGAAGCGCAGGATTTGCCACCACTGGCGCCAGGCAGTTGCCGGGGTAAAAGCGGGCATGCTGCGCGGCAGGTGCAGCGGCGCGGCCACGGCGGGCGCGATGGTCTCTGCCTTGTGCTTGCCGAACAGGCGTTTTCCCGTCCCCGTGCGCTGCGGCTTGAACAGGATCACGGTGGCGGCGAACAGCACCACCGTGATGCCCAGCCACAGCAAGCGGTTGGCCAGCAGGAAGCCGGACAGAGGCGGCAGGCCCGCATTCGCTTCGGCGGACGTGAAGTAGCGCGTCATGCGGCCAAGGGCGCGCATGCCGAACGGGTCGAGCAGGACGGCGATCCATTCGTTATTGATGTCGCGCGTAAAGGCGCCAGCCATGCCCCACAGCACGAAAAAGCCCAGCACCCCCACGTAGACGAGCAACATTGAGCGCGTGGTGGCCGCCAGCAGCATCAGCAGGGCGCCAATGAAGAGCAGGTTCGGGATCACCATCACGCCGAAGCTCCACGCATACGCATGCAGCGAGAATGCGCCCACGCGCTGCGGGTCGACCCAGGGCATGAGGGGGCCGAGCATGATGGCCAGGGCGATGGCGGCAAAGATCACCAGACAGGCGACGAAGCCGGCGGCGAAGCGCCCGAACAGGTAATCCCATTTGCGCATGGGCGTGGCGAACAGCATGTCGGCCATGCCCACTTCGCTGTCGCGCAGCACGGCGCCGGCGATGAAGATGGTGATGAGCAGCATCGACAGCAGGCTGAACATTGTCAGCAGCTGCGCCACCACGGTGGGCGCATTGCGGTTGATGTTGCCGATGGCACCGCCCACCTGGATCGAATCGCTGCTGCTGGCGCCAAACGCCAGCAAGGCCAGGATGACGGCAAATATCCACAGCAGCGGCTGTTTCAGCTGGTAGCCGAGGTCAAACTTGAAAAATTCCTTCCACATGGCGGCCCCTTACGCTGCGACGGCGGCTGGCGCGGCGGCGGATGCTGCGGCGCCGCCGCGGGCAGCGTTGCGCACGTGCAGGAAGTACACGTCTTCCAGGTCCGGGGCAATCTGCACGAAGCCGCTGTCAGGCTGGCTGTCGGCATACACATTGATCTGCGGCTTGCCGCCCACCAGGCGCGTCGACAGCACATTGTGCGATTGCTGGTAGTGCACCAGTTCGTCCATGCTGACGCTGCGGCGCCAGACTTTGTTGTGCAGGGTGTCGATGGCCGCTTGCGGTTCGCCCTGTACCAGCACCTGTCCCTTGACGATCATGGCCATGCGCGGGCACAGGTCCGTCACGTCGTCGACGATGTGCGTCGACAGGATCACCACCACCTGCTCGCCGATCTTCGCCAGCAGGTTGAGGAAGCGGTTGCGTTCGTCGGGGTCCAGGCCGGCCGTCGGTTCATCGACGATCACCAGGCGCGGCGCGCCCAGCAGGGCCTGGGCGATGCCGAAGCGCTGGCGCATGCCGCCCGAATACGTGCCCAGGTTGCGTTTGCGCGCTTCCCACAGATTGGTTTGCTGCAGCAAGGCTTCCACGGCTTCCTTGCGCGGGCCCTTCTCCGTCAAGCCCTTCAGGACGGCAAAGTGGTTGAGCAGGGTTTCCGCGCTCACTTTCGGGTACACGCCGAAATCCTGCGGCAAATAGCCGAGCTGGCGGCGCAGGCTGGCCTTGTCCTGCAGCACATCGAGACCATCGAAATGGATGCTGCCGCTATCGGGATCCTGCAAGGTGGCGATGGTGCGCATCAGCGAGGACTTGCCCGCACCATTCGGCCCCAGCAAGCCGAACATTCCGTTGGGAATTTCCAGGCTGACATTGTTGATGGCCTTGACGCCATTGGCATACGTTTTGTTCAGCTGTTTGATCGATAGCATGTGCAGCACTCTCCAGAGCTTGGGTATGAAAGCCGGCAGATGCATGTCTGCCGGTCTGTGGAAGGGGATCACCCTTGTTTTTTCAGCCGCGATGGCGGATGTTACTTAAAAACAATAATATATAGCCAATTGGAAGGAAATTAATATTTTTGCGACCAACAGTGGAATGACAGGGCTGAAATGCAGGAGGGAGGGATGAATGACGTGGTGCTACACTCGCCTTTTTCAGCGACGCCAGGCGGCGGAAAGACGGGACCATGCCGATAGCGCAGCACATGACATTACGCGCCGTTGCGCCCGGCGAAGCAGGCGCGTTGGCGCAGCTGTTCCAGCTGTACTGTTACGACAATAGCGCCTGGAGCGGCGAAGACGTGCTGGCCGACGGCCGCTATGACGTGTGCGACGGGGGGCTGGCCGAGTATGTGCATGCGCCGGGCCACACGGCGCACTGGATCGAGGTCGATGGCGCGCTGGCAGGTTTTTATCTCACGGAGCCGGCCATGGCGGGCACGCTTGCCGTCCAGGAGTTCAGCGACTTTTTTATTTTGCGCAAATACCGGCGCCGGGGGCTGGCGCTGGAAGTGGTGCGGCGCGTGCTGCTGGGCAGCGCGCAGGCGTGGCTGGTGGCGACATTCCGCGACGATGCGGCGGCCTGCGCGTTCTGGCAGCAGGCGTTTGCGCGCCTGCCGTTTGCCAGTGTCGAGGCGTACGAGGATCCGGCCTTGCCGCAGTTTCAGCTGACGGTGCTGAAACCGGCGGCCTGAACTGTCTTAAAAGCGGACCTTGACGTAGGCGGAGGGGCCCGTCAGGCGGATGTTCAGGTCGGCATCGCGTTCGCTGTCGCGGTGCAGCTTGATTTTCGAGATGCCATAGTCGGCCACGAAACCGATGTTCTTGAACGGAAACCATTCCACGCCGACATTGCCGCCGTAGATGTGGCCGTTGATGCGCCCGCCGTTTTTCTTGATGCCCGACGCTTCCGCATACATGCGCAAGTCCGGTGTGAACGCGTGGCGCCAGCCCACTTCCAGCAGCGGCGCAAACGCGTGCTCGCCGATGGAATCGCGCGCCGTGGCCGTTTCGCCATTGACGATGCCCGTGGCCGTGCCGTTCAGGTTGGCATGGTAGTAGGCGGCGCCCAGGCCGATGCCGAAGGTGTCGTTGCCGCTGCCCAACCACCATTTATAGGCGAGCTTGGCCAAGTCCAGCTTCAGGTCGGCATTTGCCGTGGCCGTGCCCGTGACGGGCTGGCCATTGATGATGGTTTCACCAGTCAGGCTTGGCGTGTAGGATTTGTCGTAGCGGTAGTAGTCGAATGCCAGGCCGTGGCGGTCGCCGATCAGCAAGTCCGCTTTGACGCGGGGAATGGTGGTGTGGCTCTGCTTGGATTCGGGCGCATCGATGCGGCCAAACTGCGTGTCGGCGCCGATATTGATGCGCGGATCGGCGGAAAATGCCCCCACCGAGATGCTGACGCGATCCAGCGTGGGCGACGGTTCCGCCCGCGCGGTGGCGGCGGCCGTGGCGACGCCCAGTACGCCCAGCATCATGGCGCTGCGCAAGGCAAGATGGCGCAAGCGTGGTGGGGACAGGCGGGCGGGGACGGGCGTGGCAAACATGGGGCTACTCCTCAAAATAAAGTGAACGGGCCGCGACGTCGGGGCGGCTGGCCTTATGCGGTAATGCAATGAGGAAATGGTAGCAATTGTTACTTTTGAATTACGTAGCCGCACGACGCAACTGGCCGTCGGACTTGTCCTACCCAATGTCACCGCCAGTCAAGAGAGGAAAAACATGCAACAGATCATCGAACTGACGACGCCGCGCTTGCTGCTGCGCCAATGGCGCGACAGCGACCTGCCGCCATTTGCCGCCCTGAATGGGGATCCCCGCGTGATGGCCTGCTTTCCCGCTACCCTGTCGCGCGAGGCCAGCGACGCCATGGCGCAGCGTTGCCGCAGCCTCATCGCCGAGCGGGGCTGGGGATTGTGGGCCGTGTCCTTGCGCGACAACGATGCCTTCATCGGCATGACGGGACTGCATATTCCCACCGTGCAATTGCCGTGCTCGCCGTGCGTGGAAATCGGCTGGCGCCTGGCCTTCGATTACTGGGGAAACGGTTACGCGCAGGAAGCGGCGCAGGCCGCCTTGCAGGCGGGGTTTGCACGCTTGCACCTGCCGGAAATCGTCTCGTTTACGGCCTTGCCTAACGTGCGCTCGAGCGCGCTGATGGCGCGCCTAGGCATGCATCGCGATGCGGCCACGTTCGAACATCCGGCCCTGCCGCCGGGCCACCGTTTGCGCACGCATTGCCTGTATCGGCTGACGCGCGCACAATGGTGCGCACGGGAGGGAATCACACCATGAAAATTGCCGCCATTTCCGATATCCACGGCAACCTCGATGCGCTCGATGCCGTGCTGGCCGACATCGCCCTGCGTGGCGTGGACATGATCGTCAACCTCGGCGATATCGTCTCGGGCCATTTGCAGCCGCGCGCCACGGCGGCGCGCCTGATGGCGCTGGACTTGCCCACCATCCGCGGCAACCATGAGCGGCAATTGTTCGGCGACCCCGCCCGCATGGGCGTATCGGACGCCTTTGCGCGCGCGCAACTGTTACCTGAACAACTCGCGTGGATAGCGGCGCTGCCTGCCACCTTGCGTCTGAGCAAAGATGTGCTGCTCGTACATGGCACGCCGCAAAGCGACCTCGTATATTTTCTCGACAGCGTCACGCCGCAAGGCAGCCGCGCCGCCACGCCGATCGAGGTGGCCGAACGCGCGGGCCCGGCCGATGCGGCCCTGATCCTGTGCGGCCACACGCACATGCCGCGCCAGGTACGCCTGCCCGATGGGCGGCTGATCGTCAACCCGGGCAGCGTGGGCTTGCAAGCGTACGACGACGACCATGCTTATCCGCACGTGATGGAAAACGGCACGCCCCACGCGCGTTATGCCATCGTGGAACGGGGCGCGGACGGCGCCTGGGCGGCGCAGCTGCATGCGGTGGCGTATGACTGGGAAAAGGCGGCCCGGCTGGCGCTGGCGAACGGCCGGCCCGACTGGGTCGTACCCTTGCGCACGGGCCGCGTGGCTTGATTACCTGAACTCTTCGGCCACCAGGTTGTATTTCTGCATCTTGTGATACAAGGTCTGTTTCGGCAAACCGAGCACTGCGCTCACTTCGCTGACGTTGCCAGAATATGCGCGCAGTTCCTGTTCGATCAGCGCGCGTTCGAAGCCGTTGACCTGTTCCGCCAGCGACAGCGGACTGGCCTGGCCGCCGGCCAGCAGGCTCGACGCGCCACCGGCGATACCGAGCACGAAGCGGTCGGCGATATTGCGCAGTTCGCGCACGTTGCCGGGCCAGGAATGGGCCATCAGGTTGCGCATCTGCGCGCTGGAGACGACGGGCGCGGCCCGGTTGTAGCGGGCCGCGGCGGCCAGCACGAAGTGCTCGAACAGGATGGGGATATCCTCGCGCCGTTCGCGCAGGGGCGGCAAATGCAGCACGATCAGATTCAGGCGGTAGTACAGGTCGCTGCGGAATTTCTGCTGCTGCGACAAGTCTTCCAGGTCCAGCTTGGCCGCCGCGATCACGCGCACGTCGACGGGCGTGGGCACGTTCGAACCGAGCCGTTCGATATAGCGTTCCTGCAGCACGCGCAGCAGTTTCACCTGCAGCGACAGGGGCAGCGATTCGATCTCGTCGAGAAAGAAGGTGCCCTGGTCCGCATGCTCGATCTTGCCCACCTGGCGCTTGGCCGCGCCCGTAAACGCGCCCGGCTCGTGGCCGAAGACTTCGCTTTCAAAAATGCTTTCGGGAATCGCGCCGCAGTTGACGGCGACGAAGTTGTGCTTGCGGCGATGGCTGAAGTCGTGCAGGCAGCGGGCCACCATTTCCTTGCCCGTGCCCGTATCGCCATAGATCAGCACGTCGGCGGGTTCGTTGGCAACGTCGAGGATCAATCGCCGTATGTCGCGCATCGCCACGGAATTGCCCAGCAAGCGTGCTTCGATGCCGCCGCCGTCCTCGAGCTGGCGGCGCAGGCTGTGCACTTCCAGGGTGAGGCGCCGCGTTTCCAGCGCGCGCAGAATGACGTCGACCAGCTGCTCGGACGAATAGGGCTTTTCGATGAAGTCGTAGGCACCCGTGCGCATGGCGTGCACGGCCATGGTGATGTCGCCGTGGCCCGTGACGAGGATCACGGGCAGGTTGGCATCGAGCGTCTTGACCGCCTGCAGCAATTCCAGGCCGCTCATGCCGGGCAGGCGCACGTCGCTGACCACGATGCCGGGAAAATCCGGCGTCAGCAGCTTATAGGCCAGTTCGGCCGAGTGGAAGGCCAGCACGTCCAGGCCGGCCAGCTGCAGTGCCTGCTCGCTGCCTTCGCGTACGGTGGGGTCGTCCTCGACCAGCAAGACCTTCAAGCCGTCAAACATGTTTTTCCTCCTGCGTTGCAATCTGTAGTTCGATGGTGAAGATGGCGCCGCCGCCGGGCGCGTTTTCGGCCCGCAGCACGCCGCCGAACTGGCGCGTGATCTGTTCGGAAATGGCCAGTCCCAGACCCAGTCCCAGGCCTTGCGGCTTGGTGGTGAAGAACGGTTCGAACAGGTGTTCATATACTTCCGTCGACAGGCCCGGTCCCGTGTCGGCCACGTGGATCAGGACATGCTCCGGCGTGCATTCGACGGCCACGCGCAGGCTGCGCACGTCGCTGCCGTTCATGGCGTCGAGCGCGTTGGCGTACAGGTTCACCAGCACCTGCTCCAGGCGGTTACTTTCGCACATGGCGAAGATGTCTTCGGGCGGCAATTGCAGGGTGAAACGCACATTTTCAACCTGCAGGCGCCGTTCGACCAGAAACAGGGCGTTGCTGATCGCCGTGGGAATCGACACGGAGGTCAGGCTGGTCGTCGATTTGCGCGCAAAAATCTTCAATTGGCCTGTAATGGTCCCCATCCTGGCCGCAATTTGCGAGATTTTCGCCAGGTTGCGCCGCGCGTCGTCGAGCCGTCCCCGTTCCAGCAGGATGACGGCATTGTCGGACATGGTGCGCAGCGCCGTCAGCGGCTGGTTCAGTTCATGCGTGATGCTGGCCGACATTTGCCCCAGCACGGCCATCTTGCCCGCTTGGAACAGTTCATTTTGCGTGATATGGAGTTTTTGCTCGGCCTTGCTGCGCACGTCGATTTCCTGGCTCAGGCTTTGCGTCATGGCATTGAGTTCCGACGTGCGTTCCTCGACCATGGCTTCCAGGTTGTCGTACGCATGCTGCAGATCTTCGCGGGCGCGCAATTTTTGCGCCACGGCCGCGCGGCGCTGGCGCAGGTAAAAGAACAGCAGCATGAAAAAGCCCAGCAGCACGCAGGAGAAGGCGGCTGCCGCGCGGGCGCTGGCCTTCGCTTGCGCCAGGTCGGACAAATAAATGAAGGTCCAGCCTTGCGGCGACTTCAGCTTGATCTGCGTCATCACGCTGGAGCTGGTCTTCGGTGGCGTATCGGGGTGTTCCTGCTCGCGCACGCTGATCACGCGCGCGCCATTGCCCAGCTGGCGGTCGGAAACGAAGGGGATCGGTTCGAGCTGCTTTGAGTAATACTGGCGCGTGCGGTTGAGTTCTTCGACGATGGCGGGCGACAGCGGGGCCAGGGTGCGGTATTTCCAGTCAGGCATGGAGCTGAGGAAGATCACGCCGTGCTCATCGGCCAGCATCACCTTGTCGGCGCCCTGCACCCAGCGTTTTTCCAGGTTTTCCAGGTTCACCTTCACCGTTGCCAGGCCCAGCATGTGGCCATTCTGGTAGATGCCATGGGCAAAGAAATAGCCGGGTTCCAGCCGCGTCGTGCCCACGCCATAGAAGCGGCCCGGCGTGCCGCGCAGGGCGTCCTGGGCATACGGGCGGAACGAGATATTGTCGCCAATAAAACTGTCCGGTCCTTGCCAGTTGCTGGCGGCCCGCGTGTTGCCGTCGAGGTTGCTGATGAAGATGGTCGAGGATTTCGCCTGGGCATTCATCTGCTCCAGGTAATGGTTGACCGTATCGACCAGCACCGGGTCTTCCGGATGCTGCAGCAGGCGGATCACGTCGCGGTTCAGCTCCAGGGTCTTGGGCAGGAAGTCGTATTTCTCCAGCGCATTTTCCAGGCTGCTGACGTACACCTCGAGGCGCTGCGCGCCGCTGGCCTGCAGCTTGCCGATGGCGATGCGTTCGGTCCAGAAATACACGAGCCAGACGGTGGCCAGGCAGGCGGCCAGCACCACGCCCCAGGCCAGCGTTTCGCGGCCCGACCGTTGCGACAGGCGCTGGCGCCAGGAAAGAGGTGGTTTGCTGCTGCTATTCATAAAATCAGGTGCCAACTTGCAAGAACCCACAGTATCGCATTTAAGTAATCGCGGAAATAAAAAAGCCGCCGGATGTGCATCCGGCGGCCTGCGCTGTCATTAGCCGCGATCAGAAGGTGTGGCGCATGCCCAGGTTAAAGCCGCTGTTGCCGGTGCCATTGTCCGTGGCGTTGCCGACGACGAAGGTGGCGCCGTTCTTGTTGCTGATGTGGCCGTAACCGGTGTACAGGTCGCTGCGCTTGGACAGGGAGTAAAAGGCGCCGATGGCCCATTGCTGGGCGTCACGGTTCAAGTTGCTCTTGTCGTTGTGGCGGATGTAGGACGCGACCAGCTTGGTGGCGCCGAACGGGGCGCTCAGGCCGACCAGCAAGTCGTTGCTCTTGCTGTTGTCGAGGGCGCGGTTGTCGGCATAGCCGAAGTTGCCTTGCAGCACACCAAAGTCGTAGCGCGCGGCCAGCAGGGTGTTGCGCGTCTGCTGGGTGGCCAGCGCATTTTCCTTGCGGTGGTGCGTCAGGGTCACGTTCAGGGGGCCGTCGATGTAGTGCACGGCGCCGCCCAGGCTGCGGTTTTTTGCATTGTCATCAGCCACTTCGCCAAAGCCATAAGCGAAGTCGGCCGACAGGTGGCTATAGGTCGGCGTGGTGTATTGCACCATGTTGTCGACGCGGATATTCGTCACCATCAGGTTCGAGGCCGTGCCGGCCAGGCCGATGACGAACGGATCGGCCACGTCGCGCAGGGCCAGGTAGTACGGCGAGTACTGACGGCCCAGGGTGATGGCGCCGGCGCTGCCGGACAGGCCCACATACGCCTGGCGGCCGAACAGCAAGCCGCCCTGGCCCGAGGTGCCCGTGTCGATATTGAAACCGCTTTCCAGCACGAAGTTGGCGTACATGCCGCCGCCGAGGTCTTCCTTGCCCTTGAAGCCGATGCGCGAGCCGGAGGCCACGCCAGAGGCGACGCGATTGACGCGCTCGCCTGCCGCATCCTTGTCGAGCACCAGGCCGGCATCGGCCACGCCATAGATGGTCACGCTGGATTGGGCCAGCGCGCCGCCGGAAGCTGCGCCAAGGGCCAGCAGGGTAAACAGGACTTTTTTCATGAGAATCTCTCTAGTAAGGGGGATAACTACTGATCGCACTACCTGACTGCTTGTTACTCAACAATGAAAACAAATAAATGGCCCGCTTGTGGCGGGCCATGGCGCCTTAGGCCTTGCTAGCGTGGTCCGCTTCGCCCCAGTGGCTTTCCGTGTTCTGGCTGGCCGCGTTGGCCGCGGCTGCTTCTTCTTCGGTGGCCAGGCCGCCTTCCCACTTGGCGACGACTGCCGTGGCGACGGCATTGCCGACCGCGTTGGTAGCCGAACGGCCCATGTCGAGGAATTGGTCGACACCCATCAGCAGCAGCAGGCCCGCCTCTGGAATATTGAATTGGTTCAATGTAGCGGCAATCACCACCAGCGAGGCGCGCGGTACGCCGGCCATGCCTTTCGACGTCAGCATCAGCAGCAGCAGCATGGTGATCTGCGTGCCGATCGACAGGTCGATGCCGTAGGCTTGCGCGATGAACAGCACGGCAAAGGTGCAGTACATCATCGAGCCATCGAGGTTGAAGGAGTAGCCCATTGGCAGCACAAAACTGGAAATCTTGCGGTCCACGCCGAACTGGTCGAGCGCCGTCAGCAGTTTTGGATACGCCGCTTCCGAGCTGGCCGTCGAGAATGCCAGCAGGAACGGTTCGCGGATCAGGCCGACCAGCTTGAAGACGCGGGGGCCGATGACGACGAAACCGGCGGCGATCAGCAGGGCCCACAGGCACATCAGGCCCAGGTAGAAGCCACCCATGAACTTGGCAAACGTGACCAGCACGCCCAGGCCATGCGTGGTGATGACGGAAGCCATCGCGGCAAACACGGCCAGTGGGGCCAGGTTCATGATGGTGCCCGTGATGCGCAGCATGACTTGTGCCAGCTGGTCGACGACGGCCGTCAGGGTCTTGCCCGATTCGCCCAGGCCGGCCAGTGCGCCGCCGAAGAAGATCGAGAACACCAGCACTTGCAGGATTTCATTGTTGGCCATGGCCTCGATCGGTGATTTCGGCACCAGGTGCGTGAAGAAATCTTTCAAGGTGAAGGCGGCCGTTTTCAAATTGGTCGACGCGTGTACGTCCGGCAATGGCAGGCCCAGGTTGGTGCCCAGCTGCATCAGGTTCGACAGCACCATGCCCAGCGCCAGCGACACCAGCGAGGCGACGACGAACCAGCACATGGCTTTCAGGCCGATGCGGCCCGCCGTCTTGCCGTCGCCCATGTGGGCGATGCCGACCGTCAGGGTGGAGAACACCAGCAGCGCAATGATCATCTTGATCAGGCGCAGGAAGACGTCAGTAACGATGGAAATATTGCCAGCGATCTGAGCGCTGAGCTTGGCATCCGGGAAGGCGGTGTTGCATCCATAGCCGACGGCAATGCCGAGGATCATGGCAATCAGGATGTACAGGGTTAATGGCCGTTTCTTTTTCATTTTGACTCCTCCAAATGAAGCGCCGCTGTGAGCGGATTATTGATAGCGAGCAACTCAAGCTTGGAGTCAATATTTCTCAAAAACAAGCCCTTGCGTGCTGGCGATTATTTGCAGCAAAACCTGTATATAGCAAAGGATATGCCTGAAATGGAAATTCGGTACGTAACTTCTTAAGTTGTTGATTTAAGGAAGCTTTTTTTGTTGTTAAGAAGTCGCAACCAGGCCTGCTTGCGCGAAATATTGGACGCGGCGGGCCATCGCTGTATGACTTTTCATACGCTAGTCACGGCAGGGGCGCGGTGCGCCAAAAAGGCAAGATTATCAGGACAATAAAAAAGCCCCTCCGAAGAGGGGCTTGATATCGCGCAATACCTGTTTTCTTGACGTCAGAACTTGATATTTGCCGTCAGGCTGAACGAACGGGGCTGGCCCGGGGTGTAGCGGAAGCCGGACTTGTTGATGGCCGCCACATAGGTCTTGTCGGCCAGGTTGTAGGCGTTCAGCTGCAAGTCGAGGTTCTTGTTGACGGGATACGTTGCCATGGCGTCGAAGACCCAGTAGGCATCCACGCGGGCCGGCGTGCCGACGGCGCCGTCGGTGCCGCGCAGCATTTCACCCACGTAACGCGCGCCGCCGCCGATCTTCAGGCCAAACGGCAGCGTGTACGAAGTCCAGCTGGTGAACGCCTGTTTCGGCGTGTAGCTGAGGTTATTGATGCCGCTGGCCGTGACCACCTTGCCCGACTCGACCTTGGTATTCATGCGCGTGTAGCCGGCGCTGACCAGCCAGTTCGGCATGATCTCGCCCACCACGCCCAGTTCCAGGCCTTCCACGCGCTTCTTGCCGGTCTGATAGTAAATGGTGGGGATGACGGGATCCTGTTCCACTTCATTCTTGACGGTGGTCTGGTAGACGGCGGCCGACAGCGACAGTTTTTGCTTCAGGAAATCCCACTTGGTGCCGATTTCCTTGGTGAGGGTTTCCTGTGGGTCATAGCTCGGGTTTTGCGCGCTGCTGGCGCCGCTGCTCAGGGCGAAGTTGACGCCGGGCGGCGCTTTCGACGTGGCCAGCAAGGCATACACGCTGCTGTCCGGCGTCGGCTTGTACATGGCCGAGATCTTGCCGTTGGCCAAGGTGTCGCTCAGGGTCAGGTGGGTGGGAATTGGCGTGCCCACTGGCAATGGCTGTACGGCTGGCGGCGTGACGGCCGCTTGCAGGGCGACGGCGTCATACGTGGTGTTGAAGTGGTCGAAACGCACGCCGCCATTGAAGATCCACTTGTCGCCGAATTTGACGGTGTCGAATACATACAGGCTTTGCGTGTTGACTTCGCCTTCGGTGTAGGCGCCGCTGCGCACGGGGTTGTGGCCGGTGACGGGGTCGCGCGGGTTCGGGTGGTACAGATTGGCGTCCGGCAAGGTCCCCAGGCTGGCGGGCACATAGCTGTAGTTGGTCTGCTTTTCGCTGGTGAACTCGGCGCCGGCCACCAGCGAGTGCTTGAGCACGCCCGTGTCGAATTGCGCGCTGACCACGGTCTGGTTGGTCAGGATCGTGTTTTCCTGTTCCTTGACGGTGCGCAGCGAGCGCGCCAGGGTCCAGGTCGACGGATCGGTGGCGACCGGCGTCTTCAGGTTGGCGGTGCTGCCCATGAAGGCCGTCAGCAGGTAGTCCTGCTTGGTCTTGCCGTAGCGCGTGGTGTTTTGCAGCTGCACGTTGGGCGAGAAATCATGGTCGATGCGCAAGGTGCCCATGTCGGCCTTGATCTTGTCGTAGTCCGCAGTGGAGCCGTAGAAATTCTTCGGGTCGACCTTGGCCGCGCCGTTCAGGAAGGTGCGGATGACCGGGTTGGTCTTCGTGATGGTGTCCGGCGTCGAGTAGCCGGGCAAGCCGATGGTGGGCACGCCGCCGTCGGGCACGTTGTCCTGGTCCACGTGCAGATAGCTGGCCGTGATGCGCGTTGGTTTACCGATGCCGAAGGTGACGGTGGGTGCGAAGGCCCAGCGCTTGTTCTTGACTTCATCGCGTGCCGGGTTGCCGCTGTCTTGCGTCATCAGGTTCAGGCGCAAGGCCGTGCCCGAGTCGGTGTCGAGGATGCGGTTCCAGTCGGCCGTGGCGCGTTTCTGCTTGCCGCTGCCCGCCGTCAGCAGGGAATTGAATTTGTTTTCCATGGTGGCCGTCTTGCTGACCAGGTTGATCGAGCCCGTGGGCGAACCGCGGCCGCTGTCCGTGCCCGCCGGGCCCTTCAGCACGTCGATCTGTTCGATGTTGAAGACGTCGCGCGAGATGGAGCCCACGTCGCGCACGCCGTCGACATAGATGCTGCCCGACGAGTCGAAGCCGCGCATGTAGACGGCGTCGCCCGTGTTCGTGTTGCCGTTTTCACCGAGGAAAAAAGTACCGACGCCTGGCGTGTTGCGCAGCGCGTCCGTCAGGGTCAGCGCGCCTTGTTGTTCGATCAATTCCTTCTTGATCACGACGATGGTTTGCGGCGTATTGACCAGCTCTTCCGTGTATTTCGGCGACGACGCTTTTTCGGCCTTGAAATCATTTTCCTTGGAGCCCACGACCTTGATTTCGTTCAGGGTTTGCTGCGATGCGGGGGCGCTTTGGCCGGCCGGATCGGCCGCCTGGGCGGCGACGGGCAGCAGCATCACGGCCAGGGCGGCGCCGATGTGCTGGTTGAAACGGTTGGGGGCGTGTTTGCGGCTCTTGATTGCCATCTTGCTCTCTCGATAAGGTCAGGGTAGTGGTTCCTGGCTGGCGCTGCGCGCGGTGCAATGGCACGCGGACAAGTGGCTGGCGGTGGAGACGGGGTGTGGGACATTGTAATAATTGGGCGCTAATTCGTAAATGAGAATCGTTATCAGTCTCGTTTACACAACGGATTACAGGTATCGGAAAAAAAACACTGTGATACCGCATGAATGCTTGCTTTGCCGGCGGGCCGCTGCTACGCGCGCAAGCGTCTGGCAGCGGGAGTATGATGAGCAACCTTTACAATTGACTGCCAGCATGCTCCACACTCCCGATGCCTTTGTTCCCCTGATCGATGCGCCCGAACCGGCCCCGGCCTTTGACCAGACGCTCACGTTTGTGTTTCACCGGGGGCGGCTGCTGTTGCATACGCCCCAGTTGCTCTTGCCCACAGCCGCCGAGGTGGCGGCGCTCGGCATCGACTTGAGCCGCGCCCAGCCCGTGGGCCTGTGGCAGGGCCGGTATTGCCAGACCGTCTGGTCCGATGAGGAAGCGTTGCCCGCCGATGGCGGCCTGGCCTGGCATGGCATGCGCAGTTTGTTCAATGCCGTCGACGACGGTTTCCTGGGCTTGGCCAGCCGTGCCGTGCAGCTGGCCGAATGGGCGCGCACGCACCGCCATTGCGGCGTGTGCGCCACGCCGATGCAGCGCACGCGCGGCGAGCGCTGCTTCACGTGCGCCGCTTGCGGCATGCTCGCGTATCCGCGCATTTCGCCCGCCATGATGGTGTTGATACGCAAGGGCGACCAGGTGCTGCTGGCCATGCACAAGCACTCGCCGTCGCAGCGCTTCAGTCCGCTGGCCGGTTTCCTGGAAGCGGGCGAATCGATCGAGGAAGCCGTGCACCGCGAAGTGATGGAAGAGGTGGGCTTGCGCGTGCATAACCTGCAGTACTTCATGAGCCAGTCCTGGCCGTTTCCCCATTCGCTGATGATCGCGTTTACGGCCGATTATCTCGATGGCGACATCCGCCTGGACGAGAACGAGATCGCCGAGGCGCGCTGGTTCGGCCCCGGCGATGCGTGGCCGGAAGCGACGTCCAGCGTGTCGATTTCCGCGCTGCTGGTGCAGGCGCACCGCCCGCCGGCGCAGTAGGAAAGCAGCGGCTGCTCAGGCAGCCTGCCACATTTTCTATATACTGGCGGCAATTGCAAATTTTAGGGTGTTTTAGCATGTCTCAAGAAGAATTCTCCGAAAACGACTGGCGCCGGCTGATCAGCAGCTTTGGCGAAGACCCGCAGCGTCCTGGCTTGCTGGAAACGCCGGCGCGCGTGGCCAAGGCCTGGAAGCACTGGACGTCGGGCTATGGCCAGGATCCGGTCGATTTGCTGAAAGCCTTCGAAGACGGCGCGGAGCAGTACAACGAACTGATCGTGGTGCGCGGCATCCCCGTCTACAGCCATTGCGAACACCATCTGGCGCCGTTCTTCGGCAAGGCCACCATCGGCTACGTGCCCAATGGCAAGATCGTCGGCCTGTCGAAGCTGACGCGCCTGGTCGATTGCTTCTCCAAGCGCCTGCAAGTGCAGGAACGCATGACGATGCAGATCGCCAATGCGCTGATGGAAGTGCTGGAACCGAAGTCGGTGGGCGTGGTCGTGCGCTGCCGCCACCTGTGCATGGAAAGCCGCGGCATCCGTACGCCGGGCGAAGAAACCATCACCTCGGCCATGCTGGGTGAGATGCAGCCGAATCTGGCGCTGCGCACGGAATTCCTGGCCCTGGCGCGTGAAAGCTGATTTTCGGCGACGATGCAGGACGAAGGCGGCTGATGCCGCCTTTTTTTATGGCTTGCCCGATTCCCGTTCCGCCAGGTAACGGGCCGGTGGCTTGCCCACGGCCTTGCGGAACATGGTGACAAAGCCACTGGTGTTTTCGTAGCCGAGTTCCAGCGCCACCGCTTTCACGCTGTGGCCTTGCGCCAGCCGTTGCAAGGCCAGGATGACGTGCAATTGCCGGCGCCAGCGGCCCACGCTCATGCCCATTTCCTCCAGGGATTGCCGGGTCATGCTGCGCTCGCTCATGCCGATGCGGCCGGCCCATTCGGCCAGGGTGCTTTTATCGGCCGGCTGCGCCAGCAGCAGGGAAGCGAGGCGGCGCAGGCGCGCATCGCGCGGTATCGGTAAATGCAAGTCTTCCACGGGCGCGGCCGCCAGCTCATCGAGCAGGGTCGCCACCAGGCGTTCCTGTGCGCCGTGCAGCGCATACAGGGTGGGAAAACTGGCCGCCTTGGCGATCAGTTCGCGCAGCAGGGGCGAGACGGCCACGGTGCAGCAGACGGCCGGCAGGGCCGGCGCCATGGCTGGCTCGACAAACAGGCAATAGCATTCGGCTTCGCCCACGCCCTGCGCCGCATGCATCAGGCCGCCCGGTATCCACACGGCGCACTGGGGCGGCACGATCCATACGCCGCTTTCTACCTCGCAATGAATCACGCCCCGCGTGGCATACAGCAGCTGTCCCTTGCGGTGCTGGTGCGGCGCCTGCTCCGCGTCTTCGCGTACGCTGGCCAGGCCCACGGCCAGCAGCGGGCGCAGCACGCCATCGACGTCGAAATCGAAGATGGAGGCGGCGGCGTCCAGGCCCAGGTGGGCCGTCAGCATGCTGGGCAACAATGGATGGGGCATGAGGGGTTGGCTGGATTGAATAATATTGTGGCTATTTTATGCAATGACGCGTAACGCCGCCAACGGTATCGTGTGCACATCCGCAGCCCCGCTTCAACGGCAACCGCCGCCGCCAGTGTTCTGATGAAGGTGAGGAGGAACGGCAACCCCTTGAAGGAGTCATCCCATGCAACTCGATTTTTCCACATTTCCCCTCGTCTGGATGCGCCGCGACAGCGCGTCCAGCCTCCAGGCCGATGCCTTGTTCGCGCAATTCGACGCGCTGCTGGCGCGCCGGCAGGCGTTTGTCATCCTCAGCGAGGAAGGCTTTGACGAAGACGGGCATGAGCACCCGCAGGAGGAGCGCAAGCGGGCTTCACTGTGGATGAAGCAGAACAAGGCTGCCATCCGCGCCTATATCCAGGGCATGGTGCTGGTCGAACCGAGCGCCGCCAAGCGCCTGGCCGGCAAGGCCTTTGCCGTTTTATTCGGCAAGTTCTGGGGCTATCCCCTGCATTTCGGCACCAGCCGCGACGACGCGCTCGACATCGCCCAGCATTTGCTCAAGGCGTGGCTGCCGCCAAGGGAGGGTTGACAAACTCAAGAGCACCTGACAAAACCGTAGCTGTGGCTAAGAAGCGCAACCGTACTTCTAGTACGGTGAGCATCGCAGGCCGCAAAGCGCGCCGTGCAGTAGGTTTGGTCAGGTGTTTTAGTAGCGATAGTCGTTGACGAAATGCTTGGTGAAGTTGTACTTGCTGCCGCCGTCGAGCAGGTCGACCAGGCGTTTCGGTGCCGAGGCCGACATGAAGGCGTCGGCTGCGCCGCCCGTGCTGCGGAACTTCATGCCGGGGCTGAGGATCTGGTTGGCGCCGACCTTCAGGTGCTGGAAGCTCTTGGTCTTTTCATTGTTGAGGATGAAGTGCAATTCCTGCTTGAAGGTCAGGAAGGGAATCTTCAGCCACCAGCCTTCGTCCGTGCCATAGCTGGCGACGCTGGCAAAGTGCGTGTTCTTGTCCGTCAGCGTGGGTTTGCCCAGGCGGTCGTTGATGCGTTTCATGGCTTCATTCTTGGTCATGCTGTTCTTTCGTGTGTCGATCTATGCGGCGTGCATTCTGACACAGGCGCGCCGCCGCGTGCCGGGGAATGCCTCACAGGAGCAAAATCAGCGAGCCGAGCACGATCAGGCCGACGCTTTCAGGGTGAACGGCTCGAACACGGCCGACAGGATGGCAAAGCTTTGCCAGCTCATGGTGGTCGACATGGCACTCCTTGCGCGGTGGGGAATGGCAATGACTGTAGCGTAAAAGAGCGGCGGCCGCTGGCCCATTTTTATTGCAATGCAATATCAATTCTCATCAATTGTCGCAACGCATTAACAACACCGGGAAAAATTCATTGCTTCCCGGCATTGTAAATATTGGTCGTTCGAGCGTATGCTGGAGCAGTCTGAACGGTGCCGCCAGAGCACCGTCGCCGCCGCATTCCTGGCCTGCAGAGCTGGAAGCGGGCCCGTCCCATCGCCGCACAATAGATAGTTGGAGACACAGCATGAAGAAATTGACGTTCCAGCAGAAGTTATGGATTCCCCTGATTTGCAGCCTGTTGTGCATCACCGTTATTTTTGTCTATAACGCCCTGGAAATCCGCAAGATCCGCATCGAAGAGCGCAGCGCCGACCTGAGTAATGCCGCCGACCTGGGCCTGGGCGCCGTCAAGATGTTCGGCGACCTGGCCGCCAGCGGCGCCCTGACGAAGGAAGAGGCGCAAAAGCAGGCCACGGCCGTCATCAAGAGCATGCGTTTTGGCGAGACCGGTTATTTGTCCATCATCAACCTCGATGCCGTCGTCGTGATGAATCCCGCCGCACCGCAAACCAACGGCAAGAACATGTCGGATTTTAAAGATGCCAACGGCACCTATCTGTACCGCGACATCGTTACCGTCGGCAAGAGCGATGCGGGCAAGGGCTTCGTCCACTATTATTTCCCCCGTCCGGGCCAGAAGAATCCGGAACCGAAGATGAGCCGCGTGGTGGCCTACAAGCCGTGGGCCTGGACCCTCGTCGTGGGCGTGTACATGGACGATATCGACGCGGCCTTCCGCCAGTCGCTGATCACTTCGCTGGGCGTGCTGCTGCTGGTGTGCGCCTTGCTGGCCGCCGTCGTCGTGGCCATCAACCGCAGCCTGCGCCATGCGCTGGGCGGCGACCCCGAGTATGCGGCCGACGTGGCTGAAAAGATCGCCAACAACGATTTGAGCGGCGCCGTGCGCACGCATGCCAACGACCGCCACAGCGTGCTGTACGCGATGAAAACCATGCAGGCCAACCTGGTCGACGCGATCAGCGAAATCCGCCACAGCGCCGAGACGATCGCCACGGCATCGAGCGAGATTGCCAGCGGCAATATGGACTTGTCGGCGCGTACGGAAATGCAGGCCAGTTCGCTGGAAGAAACGGCCGCCTCGATGGAGGAATTGACCTCGACCGTGACGCAAAACGCGGGCAACGCCGTGCAGGCAAATGAGCTGGCGCAGTCCGCTTCCGCCGTGGCGCGCCAAGGCGGCGCCGTGGTGGCGCAAGTGATCGGCACCATGGACACCATCAACGCTTCGTCGCGCAAGATCGTCGACATCATCGGCGTCATCGATGGCATCGCGTTCCAGACGAATATCCTGGCCTTGAACGCGGCCGTGGAAGCGGCGCGCGCCGGCGAGCAGGGACGCGGCTTTGCCGTCGTGGCGTCGGAAGTGCGCAATCTGGCCCAACGGTCCGCTGGCGCGGCGAAGGAAATCAAGGAACTGATCGGCGCTTCCGTCGACAGCATCGCGGCCGGCAGCACCCTCGTCGCACAGGCGGGCACGACCATGGATCAGGTGGTCGCTTCCGTCTCGCGCGTGACCGACATCATGGCCGACATCACGGCTGCCTCGCACGAGCAAAGCACGGGCATCGGCCATGTGAACCAGGCCATCACGGAAATGGATAGCGTGACGCAGCAAAATGCGGCACTGGTGGAAGAGGCGGCAGCGGCAGCGTCCAGCATGCAGGACCAGGCGGCCGTGCTGGCGCAGCTGGTGGCGCGCTTCAAGCTGTCGGCGCAGGAGTCGGGAACGGCGCCGCGCCTGGCGGCCACGTCGGCTGCCGCGCCACGCGCCGTGGCAAGAAAGCCGCTGCGCAGCCTGGCGGCGCGCTAGGGGCTTCGCTCAGGACTTATTGGGCGGGCGCCGCTGCTGGCGGCGCCGGCTCGAATTCCAGCTTGTCATCGACGACCACGAATTGCCCGACCGGCTGGCCCAGGTCGGCTTTCGGGTCGTTTTCCATTTCCGTCAGCTCATTGCAGGTATTCGTTTCCGCCTGCCACAGTTGCTTGCCCATGCGGATATTCCACACACCCTCGCCGGCCGCAAACAGCTCGACCTTGATGTCGGCTGGCGCATCCGTCGACAGCGTATGCAGGCGCTGGCATTGCGGCAGATTGGTGGCCATCAGCTGCACTTCCACGGTATCTTGCCAAAAATAACGTTGCTGGCGGCGCACGGTCAGCGAGTGGTCCTGGCCGTCGAACAGGTAGATGGCGAAGTCCTGGACACAGCCTGACAGCAGGACGGACAGCATGACGATCAGGAGTTTGCGCATGGTCGGCTTTCTTTGTTTGTGCTCTGGAATGTCGGGATGCCTGCGTGAGGCTGCGAGTGGGCGCTTGCCTCGCTTGGGCGCCGTCTTGTTTTTCGCTTACGTGGCATTATATCCATGCACACCAGTTGCGGCGCGACAATAGTTTTGCAGAGTCCGCCCGCTTTACTTATCTACCTGGAAAGACCACGATGATCGACCTCTATTACTGGACCACGCCCAACGGGCACAAAGTGACGATGTTCCTGGAAGAAGCGGGCATCCCGTACACGCTCATTCCCGTGCATATCGGCAAGGGCGAGCAGTTCAAGCCCGAATTTCTCGCCATCGCGCCGAACAACCGCATCCCCGCCATCGTCGACCAGGCGCCGGAAGATGGCGGCGCGCCCCTGTCCCTGTTCGAGTCGGGCGCCATTCTGCAATACCTGGCCGAGAAAAGCGGGCAATTCCTGCCGGCCGATGTGCGCGGCCGCGCCGAGGTGATGCAATGGCTGTTCTGGCAAATGGGGGGACTGGGGCCCATGGCTGGGCAAAACCACCATTTCGTGCAATATGCACCCGAGCCCATCGAGTATGCGATCACGCGCTACGTGAATGAAACGAACCGGCTATACGGCGTGCTGAACAAGCGCCTGGCGGACCGTGCATTCGTGGCCGGCGACAGCTATTCCATCGCCGACATGGCGATCTACCCGTGGATCGTGCCGCATGCGCGCCAGCGCCAGAAGCTGGAAGATTTCCCGCACCTGGCGCGCTGGTTCGCGGCCATTGCCGCCCGTCCCGCGACCGTGCGCGCGTATGCGCGGGCGGCCGAAATCAATGTGCAGCCCACCGTCAGCGAGGAGGCGAAAAGCGTGCTGTTCGGCCAGACGGCGAAGACGCTCGCTTAGGTTTCAGTTTCCCCTCAGTTACCCCGATATGTGGAGAAACCGAAAGGACTGAGCAGCAGGGGAATGTGATAGTGCTGCTCGGTCTTTTCCACGTGAAATTGCACGGGGATTTCCGGGAAGAAGGTTTCCTGTTTCAGCCGTGCATAGTGTTCGCCTGTTTTAAACACGATGCGGTAGTCGCCCGCCTGCATGGGCGTATCGGCCGGATACATGGCTGCGATGCGCCCCTGCGCATTCGTCACGGCGCTGCTCAATGGCTTCCAGTCATCTCCCTTCTTTTGCTCCAGGGTCACCGTCACGCCCGGCGTCGGCTGGCCGCTTTGCAAGTCGAGGATGTGCACGCTCAAGGGATTGGCGGCGGCCAGGGCCGTGCTGGACAGGCTGGCGAAAGCCAGGGCGGCGGTGATTTTTTTCAGACAGGTCATCGTTGTATCCTTCAAAGGGTGGGGGAATCGAGTTCGGGGAGGGCGGCCAGCGCCGCCCGGGCGCAGGCACGGTCTTGCAGGGCGCCACCGCCACCGGCGACGCCGATGGCGCCGACCACGTGCCCCAGCGCCATCAATGGCAAGCCGCCGCCCAGCAGCAACAGTTCCGGCACGGTGCTCAGGTTGGCCATGTCCGGATGGGTGCGGGCTGCCACGGCCAGCGTGTACGTGTCGCTCTTGGTGGACAAGGCCGTGTAGGCCTTGCGCCGGCTGGCTTCCGTGTTGTGCGGCCCGACGCCATCGGCGCGCTGCACGGCGACGACATTGCCGCCATGGTCCAGTATGGTGACGACGATGTGCCGACCCTGCGCCTGGCACGCGGCCATGGCCGCGTTGGCCAGCTTGTTGGCCGCCGCCAGCGACAGGTCATTGATACTGCGCAATTGCGCGTGGGCGGGACTGGCCAGCAGGCACAGCAGGGTACTGCCGAATAACAGGGTTTTCATGTGGCGTCCAGAGAATCAGGTGACGCCAGTATGGCCAGGCTTGCCCTACGGGAAGATGATCGCCGCATGACATTTTTATCATCCGCGGCGGCGTGCGTGCGGCGTAAAATGGGCTCATATTCCCATTAGAAAGCCGCCATGCGCATCCTGGTCATTGAAGACGAACCGAAGACGGGCGACTATCTGCTGCGCGGCCTGGCCGAGTCCGGCTTTACGGTCAGCCTGGCGCGCAATGGCCGCGACGGCCTGCACATGGCCGGCACGCAGGCACCCGATTTGATCGTGCTCGACGTCATGCTGCCCATCATGGATGGCTGGCAAGTGCTGCGCGCGCTGCGCCTGCAGGAGGGCGGCGCGGACGTGCCCGTCATCTTCCTCACGGCGCGCGACGAGGTACAGGACCGCGTCAAAGGGCTGGAACTGGGCGCCGACGATTACCTGGTGAAACCGTTTGCGTTTGCCGAACTGGTGGCGCGCATCCGCACCCTGCTGCGCCGGGGACCGCCCCGCGAAGACGACGTGATCCGCATCGGCGACATGGAAATCGATGTGATGAAACGCAAGGTCAGCCGGCAAGGCCAGCGCATCACCCTGACGGCCAAGGAATTCGGCTTGCTGCATTTATTGGCGCGGCGCCAGGGCGAAGTGCTGTCGCGCTCCATCATCGCCTCGCAAGTGTGGGACATCAATTTCGAGAGCGATACGAACGTCATCGACGCGGCCATCCGCCGCCTGCGCAGCAAGCTCGACGATCCGTTCGAACCCAAGCTGATCCACACCTTGCGGGGCATGGGCTATGTCTGCGAATTGCGCGCGCCCCATGCTCCCGACAGCGGCGCGGCCGCATGAAGCTGGCGCAACTCCGCCGCTCGCTGACCCTGCGCGTCACGCTCGTGTTCGTGCTGATCGTGGCGCTCGTGTCGGCCGGGCTGGGCATGCATCTGTACCGTTCATTTGTAGCGGAAATCGAGCGCCGCGACGACATTTTATTGCTGGGAAAACTGCGGCAAATCCAGCAATTGCTGGGCAATGCGGGTACCCTGGACATCATCCGCGAACGGCCCCAGTATTTCCGCGACACCATGAGCGGGCAAGAAAATTCCCTGGTCCGCATCGTGCGCGCCGATGGCACGCGTTTGATCGATGTCAATCCGCACGGCGAGGCAGTGGCGCATCCTGTCCCCGTGGCCGTCGATGCACCCGTCACGGCCGGCGACATCGTCAGCTGGACCAGCCGCGACGGCTATCCCGCCCGGGTCGTGGCGGCCAGCGCGCGCATCGGCGATCCTGCGCAGATGGCCGACATTTCCGTCGCCCGGGTCTACGGCGACCGCACGGCCATGTTTGCCGCCTACCGCTGGCAGATCGTCGTGTCGGTGGCCGTCAGCGCGCTGGTGGCGGCGCTGCTGGCCAGCGTGATGCTGTTGCGGGGACTGGGGCCGCTGCGCAATATCGCCGCCCATGCGGCCCTGGTGCGGCCGGGCAAGCTGGGCCAGCAGCTGGAGGCCCGTGGCGCGCCCACGGAACTCCTGCCTCTGATTCAGGCGCTCAATGCCATGCTGGCGCGGCTGCAGGAAGGGTATGCACGGTTGTCGCAGTTTTCCGCCGACCTCGCGCATGAATTCCGCACGCCCGTTACCAATCTGCTGGGACAAAGCCAGGTCATGCTGGCCCGTCCCCGCAGCGCGCACGAGTATGAACAGCTGGTGTCGTCGAATGTGGAAGAGCTGGAACGGCTGTCGCGCATGATCGACAGCATGCTGTTCCTGGCGCGCGCGCAGCAAGATGAAATGGTGCTCGTCAAGCAAGTCTTGCCCGTGCAGGACGAGTTTGTGCGCCTGGCCGATTTCTTTGAAGGCTTGACTGAAGAGCGGGGGCTGGCGCTGGCCTGCCACGGCAGCGGCGAAGTCACGGCCGAACCGCAACTGCTGCGCCGCGCGCTGGGCAATTTGCTGTCGAATGCGATCCGCCACGCGGCGCCAGGCAGCACCATCCTGCTGCGTTCGCACACGACGAACGAGGGCGTGGAATTGAGCGTAAGCAACCTCGGTCCCGCCATTCCCGCGCGCCACTTGCCGCACCTGTTCGACCGTTTCTACCGCGCCGACCCCGCCCGCAGCGATTCGGCCGCTTCCACGGGCCTGGGCCTGGCCATCGTCACGGCCATCATGCAATTGCATGGCGGCAGCGCGACGGTGGCGTCCGACGCGGCCGCCACGACGTTTACCTTGATGTTTCCGCTCCAGCAGCGCGGCGCGTAGGTCGGATTAGGCGGGGCCGCCGAGGCCAAGGCCGTATTCCGACGCAGTGTTGGCGGCAGCGCAGATGTCGGGTTACGCACGGCGTTGCCGCACTCATCCGACCTACGCAGCAACGCATGGTCACGTGGTCGTCAGCCCATCTCCACGAGAAACTCATGCATGCCCGTATGCGGCAATTGCGCGCACGCGGAGGTAAAGTGCGGCAGCTGTCCCCACAGCAGCGGGTTGCCGACGACGTACACATGATGCTGGGCGCGCGTCAGGGCCACGTTGAGCAGGTTCGGCGTGGCGGCTGCCCATTGTGCGGCGCCGGCCGTGCTGTCGTCGGCGCCGAGGACCAGCATCACCACGCTTTGCTCCTTGCCCTGGAAGGTGTGCACGGTGCCCACCATTTGGCTGCTCCACTGGCGCAATTCGCGCGCCGTCGGCGCCTTGCCATAGCCGAGGCGGCGGTCCCAGTCCATGTCGATGATGCGCGAGCGCAATTCGTTGCGCACGGCCTTGAAGGGCGTGATCACGTACATGTCCGGCAGCTTGCCGTCGCGGCGGTACAGTTTCAGCAGCACTTCCAGCACGAAATCGAGCTGCACGGGCACCACCTGCTTGTAGCTGACGGGGCCGGCGGCATCGATCCAGCGGCTGGGGCCCCGCGTGAGCCCACGCGCGCCGGCCGGCGGCGTGCGCTCGGCCAGCCCGTAGACCATCTTGTCTTCGTAGGCGATGCTGTTGGCCAGCGAAAACATCGGTTCCACGCAGCGGCGGTGCACGCGCAGGGGGCTGCCTATCCACAAGGGTTTTTCGCTGCCGGCGCCGACGACGGCGCCATAGCGGTTGGCCTTGTCGGCCAGGGTCTGCACGGAAACGGCCGTTGGCGCGTAACTGCCATCACGCGTGTGCGGCGACAGGGCGGACAAGGTCTGCACGAGGCGGCCCGGTACCGTGAACACGGGTTCGATCTGCAGCGGGTCGCCCACGACGACGGCGCGCTTGGCGCGCCACAGGCTGCCCAGCGCCGTTTGCGGTGGTGCCTGGCCCGCTTCATCGATGAACAGCCAGCCCAGCGATTCGGGGCCCATGCCCTGGAACTGGCGCGCGAACGAGGCGAACGTGGTCGACACGACGGGCACCACCATGAACAGGCTGTGCCACACCATGGCGATGTGCGACTGGTCGTAGGCGCGCTTGTTTTTCAGCAATTTGGAGACGGCCAGCAAGTTGCCGCCAAATCCAGGTCCGCCTTTTTTTGCCACTTCGGCCAGCCAGGCTTCATGCAGGGCCAGGGCCTTGGCGAACAGGCGCGAGCGCAGGCGGGCCAGCGCCGGTTCATGCCACAGGCCGCCAATTTGCAGGGCGTCGCCGTCCAGCTCGTCCAAGGTGGCCGGCGCGATGATGGTGGGAAAGCGCATGCGCGCGCGGCGCAGCAGTTCCGTGCTGTCATCCCATTCGCGCTGGCGCGACTGCGCCGTGCGCAGGGCGATGTGCAGGCTGTTGCGGGCGCGCTCGCAGCGCGGTTCCAGTTCTCCCTTCAGCAGCAGCTTGATGGCGGAGACGTCGCGCGCAGCCTGGCGTTGCGCTTCGGCATTGGCCACGACGGCGTCCTTGTAGGCGCGCGCCGGGGCCGTGCGGAACAATCGGGCAAAGAAGCCGGGTTGCGTCAGCGCCACCAGGCGTTCTTCTTCCAGCAATTCCTTCTTGCTGGCAAGCAGGGTGTTCTGCTGCGCCAGCGCGCCGGCCAGGGCGCCGTTGGCCGCATCCATTTCTTGTTCTGCGGCAATCAGCGCGTGCTGGCTGGCCTCGATGAAATCGGCTTCCGTGCACGTGCCCACGGCTTGCCACAGGGCAGCGTACTGGGCATGCTCGGCCAGGGCCTTTTCCACCACGTGTTCCGTTTCGCGAAACTCGCGGGCCGCCTGGGCAAAGCTGACGCCCTGGTAGCTGGCCAGCCATTGGCGGATATTCTGCGCATTCGGCGTCTTGCGCGGCGTGTTTTTGTCCCAGTCGTCGTCATAGAAATTGCTGACGAAGCGGCGGCGGTTCGCGTTGTTGCCCAACGCGCAGGACATCAAGCCCCATGGCGCTTCCTGTTCGGCCAGGGCGCGGTTGGCGCCATTGCCATCGGCCACGACCCGGCGCGCCACGCTTTCGAAATAGCGCGTGCGCGCCCATTCCTTGCCCAGCTGCTTGGGTTTAGGTAAATCGCCAGAAATATTTTCCACCGCCGCATTGTTCGACGAGGCGACGACCATTTCAAATCCCGTCAGTTCCGGGCGCAAGCGGGCGATGGTGATGGGGTCGCGCACGCCTTCGAAAGCCACGGCCACCTTGCCGATGAAGGCGTCGGCAGCGCGGTCCAGGCAGGACAGCACGGCGGCGCGGCGCACGATGTTGTCGGCGAACAATTCACGCAATAACGTCGTCTTGCCCGTGCCCGGCGGGCCGTTGACGGAAAAAATGCCCCGTTCGTGCAAGCCCGTGCGCGCGCCGTGGATGGCGAACTGCTGCATCAGGCTCATGGCGTAGCTGGCGTCTTCCAGCCAGTGTCCACGGTTCATGTTGGCGGGATTGAGCATGGCGGCCAGCGCCTGGCGTCCGGCCGGGCTGTACAGGTCGATGCGCTCATCCTGCGCCAGCGGCGTCAGATAGGCGGCGACCGTCGCGGGCAGCTTGCCGCCGCGCAAGGCGCGGATGATCTGTTCCAGGTCGTCGAGGTAAAAACTGTTGAGGATATCGATGCGTGGTTCCACCGCGTCGCCAAAGTCCAGGGTGCGGTTCTGGCTCGTTTCCGCCAGGTCGGCATCCGTCACGGCCGCGCGTTTCTTGCGCGTACGCAATTCCAGCACGGCCAGCGGCTGGCCTGCCGACGGATGGAAGCCGGCCCAGTCGCGCAGCAGGTCGGCCAGCGCCGCGATCTCCATGCCGGACAGGGGAGATGAGACATTGCCGGCTTCGTCTGTTATCTGCTGCGCCGCGCGCCTTGCCGCGAAGTTGCGCAGGCTGTCTTGCAGCGCCAGCTGGCTGTCGCTGAAGGCGTCCAGGCTCAGGCCCGACCAGTCCGGCGTGCGGGCGCGGCCCAGCGCCCACGGCAAGGTCGACACGGATACGGGATCGAACTGCGGCTCGCCCAGCGCATTGAGGGACAGGCGGGCAAAGCACGAGCGTCCCAGCAATTCTGTTTTTTCTGTTTCGGCAATGTTTTCCGGGCCGATGGGGGCGGGACAGGCCTTGTTGATTTCAGCCTTGTCGAACACGCCGAGGAACAGGCTAAAGCCGTCGATCTCGCGGTCGGACGGGACTTGCCATTGCGTGGCGAACTGTGGCGGCAATTGCGCCAGCTGTTCGCGGTGGAGGAGACGCACGGTGGACTGGTCTTCAACGTCCGTGATTTGATTCAGGTCAAACGGGATAAAGAATTCGATCTTGTGCCAATACTCCAGGATAGCCAGGAGGCGCTGCTGTTCTGCCTGATTCATGATGACCAATATTTTGTAAAGCGAGCGAGGATTGTAAAGCGTATGCGCGGTGCACGTTTTGCACTTTTGTCTATTGCGCGGGCTTTGCCGCAAAAAAAGTGGGGTTTGCAGACGAAAAAAAGCCAGGCAGCAACTTCCTGCCTGGCTGGCGCGTCGAGGGGAAGTGCTTATTGCTTAAAACTCTTCCCATTCGCTCTCGGCGCCGGCAGTGTTGCGGCGCGCCGGTGCGGCGGCCACGGCCTGGCGCACGGGCGCCTTGCGGGCCACGGGACGTGCCGGCGCGGCGATACGGCTGCGGGTGGCGGCCAGTTTGACGGCGGGTTGATGTGCGGCAACGGCGTTGCCCGTCTTGAAGAAGCCCACCACATGCGCCAGCTCGCCCGCCTGTTCCTGCATGCTTTGCGAAGCGGCTGCCGCTTCTTCCACGAGGGCCGCGTTTTGCTGCGTCACTTCATCCATCTGGGCAATGGCCATGTTGATCTGTTCGATGCCGATGGTCTGTTCGTGCGTGGCGGACGTGATTTCGCCCATGATGTCGGTGACGCGCACGATGCTGTCGACGATGTCGCCCATGGTCTGGCCCGCTTCATTGACGAGGCGCGAACCCGTGTCCACGTTGGCGACGGAGGCGGCGATCAGCTCCTTGATTTCCTTGGCGGCCGAGGCCGAGCGGTGCGCCAGGTTGCGCACTTCCGTGGCCACGACGGCAAAGCCACGGCCCTGTTCGCCTGCGCGCGCCGCTTCCACGGCCGCGTTCAAGGCGAGGATGTTGGTCTGGAAGGCGATGCCGTCGATGACGCCGATGATGTCGACGATCTTGCGCGACGATTCATTGATGGTGCCCATGGTGTCGACCACTTGCGAGACGATGCTGCCGCCGCGCACGGCCACTTCCGACGCGCTTTTCGCCAACTGGTTTGCCTGGCGCGCATTGTCCGCATTCTGTTTCACGGTCGACGTCAGTTCTTCCATCGACGACGCCGTTTCTTCCAGCGAACTGGCTTGCTCTTCCGTGCGCGACGACAGGTCGAGGTTGCCGGCGGCAATTTCGCTCGACGCCGTGGCGATGGCGTCCGTGCCGTGACGCACTTGCGCCACCACGCCCAACAGGCTGTCGTTCATGGCTTTCAGGGCGCCCAGCAGGCGGCCCGTTTCATCGCTGGAATTGACGACGATGTGCGAGGACAAGTCGCCCGATGCCACGGTTTCGGCCACGCTGACTGCCGCATTGATGGGACGGGTGATCGAGCGCGTGATGATCCACGCCACGAAGGCACCCAGCAGCACGGCCAGGCTGCCCAGGGTAAGCATGAAGGCGCGCGCGCTGGCGCTCAGCGTTTCGGCGTCCGTTGCCGCCTGCGCCGCCTGTTCGCCCTCATACGCGACCAGGCTGTCGAGCGCGCCCAGCACCCGCTTCAGGCTCGGCGCCGCCTGCTGCGTCAGGAAGGCGATCGCCTCTTCCGTCTGGCCCGCATTGCGCAGCTCGATGACCTTGTTGTTCAGCGGCGCGCCCGATTTCAGTGCCGCGTCCAGTTCGGCCATCAGCGCCGTTTCCTTGTCCGTCGAGATTTTCTTTTGCAGGGTTTCCTTGGCGGCGCCGTACTTCTTGCGCGCTTCGCCGATCTTTGCCAGCTCCGCCTGCACCAGCGCTTCAGTCGGCGCCACCACCACGCTGGTGATCGCCAGGGTAATGTTGCGCACGTTGTCGCTCATGGTATTGGCGGCCGCCATCTTGACGTTCTTGTCGGCCACGATGTCGTGGGTACGTGCGCTCAGTTGCCCCATGGAATACAGGCCGACGAGCAAGACGGCCACCAGCAGGCCGAGGACGACAGCAAATCCGATCCCGAGCCGGGTGCCGATTTTGAATTGTGTGAGTGACATGATTGCTTTCGTGTTACGGAAGTGAGGGAAAACGTCGACAGGCCAGGGCTACGGGTTTATACGTAAGGGCGGCCAGCCTGTAATTGTTCCTCAAAATTCCGCACTGCAATACAAATACTTGTATCAAGTCCCCGAAAAGTTAAAAAATTGGTAGCAAATTAAATAAGTTGTCGTGTGGAAACAACGAGCGCCGCGCCAGCCGGAAAAATCAGCGCTGGGGAAACACGTGGCTGGCCAGGAAATCGATGAAGGCGCGCAATTTCGGCGTCAGGTGACGGCTGCTGGGCCACAGGATGCGGAAGGCGCCGTCGTGCTGGCGGTGGGCGTCCAGCACGCTGTGCAGGCGGCCGGCGGCGAGCGCTGCGCGCACGGCAAAGTCAGGCAGGGCGGCGATGCCCAGGCCGCTTTCGGCAAAGTGCAGCAGGGTTTCCACATTGTTGCAGTTCAGTAGCGCAGGCAAGCCGGCCGCGTGCAGGGCCGGCCACTCGGGCAGGGGCCAGGCTTCGACCTTGCCGCTGCTGGGAAACTTGTACAGCAGGCAAGTGTGCTGCGCCAGATCGGCGGGAAGCACCGGCGTGCCATGCCGGGCCAGGTAGGCGGGCGCGGCCACCAGCTGCAGCTGGAACTGGCCCAGCTGGCGGCTCATCAAACGGCTGTCGGCGCTTTCGCCCGCGCGCACGACGGCGTCGTAGCCCTCTTCAATCACATCGACCCGGCGGTCGCTGAAATCGAGGTCCAGCTCCACCTGCGGATAGGCGCGCGCGAACGCGGCCAGCACGGGATTGAGCAAGCTGCCCACCAGCGGCAGGCTGACGCGCAGCCGGCCTTGCGGTGCGCTCTTGCTATTGGATAACTCCAGCTCGGCCGCTTCGATCTCGCCCAGGATGCGCCGGCAGCGTTCGAGAAACACGGTGCCCTCGCTGGTCAGCGCGATGCTGCGCGTGCTGCGGTGAAACAGGCGCACGCCCAGGCGCGCTTCCAGCCGCGCGATGCTCTTGCCCACGGCCGAGGCGGAAATGCCGAGCACCCGGCCCGCCGCTACAAAACTGCGCAGTTCCGCCGCCTGCACGAAGGCCGTGAATCCCGCCAGGTTATCCATCTCGTTTCCGTTTCATCGCCATTAATTGCGGATGCCAACGTCCGCACAGACAGAAACTATAGCCCATTTTTCTTTGATCTCGCCTGCCTTACCTTGGCAGCTTGATCATTTGAAAGGCTCAGCCATGACTTCTTCCTTTTCTCCCGCGACCTTGTCCGCCCGCATCGATGCCGTGCTGGATGCTGTCGTGCAGCAACAGCGCCTCGTGGGCGCTGTGGTGCTGGTGCGCCACCGTGGCCAGGATGTGTATCGCCGCGTGGCCGGCCACCTGGACCGCGAGGCGGGCACGCCCATGCGCGAGGATGCCATCTTCCGCCTGGCGTCCGTCAGCAAACCCATCGTCTCGGCGGCCGCGCTGGCGCTGGTGGGACAGAACCGCCTGGGCCTGGACGATCTCGTGGTGCGCTGGCTGCCGTATTTTGCCCCGCGCCAGCCGGACGGCATGGTGGCGGCGATGACCGTGCGGCATTTGCTCACGCACACGGCCGGCCTCGATTACGGCTTCTTCCAGCCACCGGGCGGCGCGTATGCGCAGGCGGGGGTGTCCGACGGCATGGATGCCTCCCGCATGACCCTGGAAGAGAACCTGCGCCGCCTGGCCACCGTGCCGCTCGCGTATGCGCCGGGCGCGCGCTGGGCCTATTCGATCGCCACCGACGTGCTGGGCACCGTGATCGAAGCGGTGACGGGATTGCCGCTGGCGCAAGCCGTGCAACAGCTGGTGACGGCGCCGCTGGCCATGCACGACACGGGTTTTATTGCCACGGACCCCGCGCGCCTGGCCGTCGCCTATGCGGACCGTGCGGCGGGAGAATCCCAGCCGCGGCGTTTGCGGGAGGCGGGGGACGATCATCTGCCGTTTCTCGATGGTATGGCAGGGTTTGCCCTGTCGCCGGCGCGCGCGCTCGATGTGCATGCGTACCCATCGGGCGGCGCCGGCATGCTGGGCTCGGCGGACGACTTCATGCGCCTGCTGGAAACCCTGCGCCTGGGCGGCGCGCCGCTGCTGCCGCCCGCGCTGGCGCGCCAGATGGGCACCAGCCAGACGGGCGGTTTCGAGCTGCCCTTCTGGCCGGGTCGCGGCTTCGGCCTGGGTTTTACGGTGCTGACCGATCCGCGGCTTGCCGCCACGCCGGAGTCCGTCGGCAGCTGGCGCATGGGCGGCACATATGGCCACTCGTGGTTTGTCGACCCTGCGCAGGAATTGTCCGTGGTGGCGTTCACGAATACGGCACTGGAGGGCATGGCGGGACCGTTCGTGACGGCACTGTGCCAGGCCGTGTATGGCGTGGAGCAGGGGCAATGACCCGCCCGCATCCCGTCGTTTTCCTCGCGCTGGGCCTGTTCGGCGTGTATTGCATCGAGTTTGGCGTGGTGGGGATCTTGCCGATGATTATGCAGCGCTTTGGCGTGACGGCCGCGCAGGCGGGTTCGCTGGTGAGCCTGTTTGCGCTGGTGATCGCCGCGGGCGGTCCCTTCCTCGTGCTGCTGGCCACGCGCTGGCGCCGCAAGCGCGTGCTGATCGTTTCCCTGCTGGTGTTTGCGCTGGCCAGCGCGGCGTCCGCATATGCGCCCCGCTTCGAGTGGCTATTGGCGTTGCGTATCGTGCCGGCCCTGTTCCACCCTGTGTATTTTTCGCTGGCCATGGTGGCCGCTGCCGCCCTGTACCCGCCCCGCGAGGCGGCGCGGGCCGGCGCGCATGCGTTCACGGGCACCAGCATGGGGATGGTGCTGGGCATTCCGCTGACGACCTGGATTGCCGCGCAATATGGCTACGAGGCATCGTTCCTCGCTTGCGCGCTCGTCAATGCGCTGGCCGCGCTGGGGCTGTTCCTGTTCTTGCCCGATACGCCGCAGGAAGCGCCGATGGCGTATGGCCGTCAATTGGCCGTGCTGCGCAAACTGTCCCTGTGGCTCAATATTGCCGCCGCCGTGCTGGTGTTTGCCGCCATGTTTGCCGTGTATGCGTATGCGGCCGCTTACCTGCAGCAGGTGGCGCGCTTGTCGGCACGCCAGACGGGGCTGGCGCTGGTGGTGTTTGGCGTGGGCGGCGTGGCCGGTAATCTGTTCGCGGGGCGTCAGCTGGGCACGCATGTGCTGCGCACGGTGGTGCTGCAGCCCGTGCTGCTGGGGCTGGCGTACTGGCTGCTGTACCGTTACGCGGGCACGGGTCCCGGCTGGGCGGCGCTGGCCGTCCTGCTGCTGTTCTGGGGCGCGGCGCATACGAGCGGGCTGATTGTCACGCAAGTGTGGCTCAGCAGCGAAGCGCGCGAGGCACCCGCATTCGCCATCGGCGTGTATATCGCCGCCATCAACCTGGGCGTGACGGTGGGCGCGCTGGCCGGTGGCATGGCTATTGAACAATACGGCATGCAGGGGGCGCTGGGCTGCGGCGCGCTGTTGGGGGCGCTGGCGCTGGCCGTGATCGCGTTGAAAGCGTGGTGCTACCGCCGGCCGTCAGCTTTCGATATGGTTGGGGATGCGAAACAGTAGATCCGTATCGCCGATGTCCACGCCCGCTTGCGACAGCAGGGTGCTGGCCTGGCCCCGGTGGTGCGTCTGGTGGTTGAAGAAATGCATGAGCAGGCTGAAAAACTCGCGCCGGTTCGGGCCCTTGCTGTTGCGGTAATCGAGCAAATGGTCGAGGTCGCCTTCCGTAATGGAAGCGGCCCAGTCCACGATGACCTGGTCCAGCCACAGCCGGTGCGCATGCATGGCGGCAAAATCCTCGGCCGCAAACAGCGGGTGCGTGAGCGAGGCGGGCGGCGTGATGGCGCGGATGGGGTCGAGCAGGGGAAAGCCGGCCGGGTGTTTCGCGTAGCGCTGCAGCCACAGGGTGTCGCCCACCATCACGTGGTTCAGGGTGGCCAGCAGCGAGCCGAAGAAGGCGCCCCGCTCGCGCCGCAGTTCTTCCAGCGGCAGGCCGGCGGCCGCCGCGTAGACCTTGGCATTCATCCACTGGTTGTAATCGGCCATCAGGCATATGTGGGCGCAACGGCTCATGGTGATTCCTCCAGTGGTTGACTGTCGTATGTTAAACGGATTTCAGGAATGCGCGTATGCCGGCGAGCAACATTTCAATCGCCATCGCCGTCAGGATCAAGCCCATCAGGCGCTCGAACGCCGTCATGACTCTTGGACCCAGCGCCCGTTGCAAGCGTTCGGCGCACAGGAAAACGGCCAGCCAGACGGCGGCCACGGCCGTCAAGCCCGCCACGTGGGCGATGACGTCGTTCATTTCATGCGAGGAAAACAGCAAGACGGTCGCCAGGGCCGATGGGCCGGCCAGCGCGGGGATGGCCAGCGGCACGATGAACGGTTCGCCGCCCATCTCGTGGTCGCTATTGCCGGCGCTGGGCTGCGGAAACACCATGCGCATGGCGATCAGGAACAGGATCACGCCGCCGCCGATGCGCAGCGCGACTTCCGATAACTGCAAGGCGTTCAGGAAGTGGCGGCCGAAGAACATAAACAGCAGCAAGATACCGAAGGCGATCATGCATTCGCGCACCACGACTTTCCAGCGCCGCTCGACCGGTACCCGTTTCAGGGCATTGACGAACAGGGAAACGTTGCCGAACGGGTCGGTGACAAGCAAGAGCAGGATAAATGTCTGGAAAAAATTCTGTGTCATGGTGATGTGATTGAGGTCAGCACCGCTGCCAGGATGGGCGCGCTGCGATAAGGCTTGCGATGATAACAAGAGCGGCGACTATCGCCCATGATTATTGATGCATAGCAGCATTTTTTTTACACAGCGATGACTTTTGCCTGGTAAAACGCCGTTGGCGTGGTGCCGAAATGCTTTTTGAACATGGCTGCAAACGCGCTCTGGCTCGTGTAGCCGTTGTCCATGGCCACGTCGATGACCTTGCTGCCGTGCGCCAATTGTTCCAGCGCCCGCAGCAGGCGTGCCTGCTGGCGCCATTGGCCGAAGCGCATGCCCGTCTGTTTCTGGAACAGCCGGTGCAGGCTGCGCTCGGTGATGGCCAGTTCCTGCGCCCAGTGCGCCACCGTCTGCTGTTCGCCCGGCTGTTCCATCAGTCGCGCGCAAATGCCGCGCAGGCGCGCATCGACGGGTAACGGCAAGTACAGGGGCAGCACGGGCAGGCTGTCGAGCTCATGCAACAGCAATTGCAGCAGATGCCAGTCGCGGCTGCCTTCCGTGAAATCGGGCGCGATGTCGACGGCCGCCACGATCAATTGCCGCAGCAGGGGACTGATGTCGAGCACGCAACTGTGGCGCGGCAACAGCGGTGAGCTGGCGCAATCGATGAAGACCGTGCGCATCTTCACGGCGCCGCTCATGCGCACCTGGTGCGCGATGCCGGGCTGCAGCCACACGCCACGCGTGGGCGGCACCACCCAGCGTCCGCCCTGCGCCTCGATAGTCATCACGCCCTCGATGGCATACAGCAATTGCGCATGCGTGTGGCGGTGCACGGAAATCACATGGCCGTGCGCATAGTCGATGGCCAGCGCCATGGCGCGCGCCGTGACGGGCAGCAATTCTTGAAACGCGGGGGCGGTGCAATCCATGAGAATAAGGTCAGTTTTGCGACAGGTATGGACATCTTAGCGCGAGAAGGCGCGGCGCGTCTGCGGCATGATGGTTTCCCGCAATGATTTATGGAGCTACGCATGCCTGTGCGCGCCTATCTGTATCCGTTTCTGGCCATGCTGCTGTGGGCCGGCAACGTCGTCGTCTCGAAGCTGGCCGCGTCCAGCATCGCCCCCACGGCCATCACCTTTTACCGCCTGGTGCTGGTCTTGCTGGTGATGACGCCGTTTATTGCCCGCCCCCTGTGGCGCAACCGTGCCGCCCTTCGCCGCCAGTGGTGGCAGCTGGCCCTGTGCGGCGTGATGTCGATGGCGCTGTTCCAGAGCCTGTCCTACCGCGCCGCGGAAAGCACGACGGCCACCAACATGGCCATCGTCACGGCGCTGGCGCCCCTGATGACGGCCTTGCTCAGTGTGCTGCTGCTGGGCGAGCGATTGACACTGGGCATGGCGGCCGGCGGCGTGCTGTCGTTTGGCGGCCTGCTGTACCTGGTGGGGCGCGGCGACGTGCTGGCCTTGCTGCACCAGGGCGTGCATGCGGGCGATGCCCTGATGCTGCTGGCCTGCCTGGTATTTGCCCTGTATGGCGTGCTGCTGCGCCGCTGGCGTTTATCGATTCCCGCCTGGCAAGCCATCTATTGTCAGGCCTTGGCGGCCCTGGCCTGCATGTTGCCGCTGTTCCTGCTGTTGCCGCCCGGCAGCGCCAAGCTCGATGCCACCACCTTGCCCCTGATCGGCTATGCGGGGATCGGCTCGTCCATCGTGCTGTCCTACCTGTGGATCGAAGGGGTAAAACTGCTGGGACCGAACCGCTGCAGCATCTACGTCAACCTGCTGCCCTTGCTGACGGCCTTGCTGGCGATACTCTGGCTGCACGAAAGCATGCATGCGTACCACCTGGTCGGCGGCGGCATCTCGCTGCTGGGCGTGCTGCTGGCGCAGACGGTGCAGCGGCCCCTGTGGCGCCAGCGTCCTGGCGTGTCCGGGCTTGCCTGAACGGCCATGCATAATGGCGGTTTTCGGGCAGTGGAGTTGGCATGCGGCAAATATTTTGGATGAGTACGATGGCGGGACTGCTGGCGCTGGGCGCCCTGGCGCCGGCACAGGCGGCACGTTTCTACGAAGGCGCTCCCATGGCCTATTCCAGCGTTGTCGAACGCCGCGACGGCGGCGTGGTGCTGGCCTTCCTGCGGGAAAATGGCGAAGTCAACGGTTACTATTGCCAGTGCAATGGCCTCAGCGACAAGCGCATGAACCTGGACAAGTATGGCAAGGCCAGCATCGCCGCCGTGTTTCAGGTCGACCTCGACAGCGAAGGCGAAACCACGTTCGTGCTCAGCCGCAGCGCTGGCAGCGGCACGGCCTATGGCTTGCATGCCTACCGCTACGAATCCAGCGGCGGCAAAATGTTCAAGGTCGCCGCCCTGCAGCCCACCCTGGACGCCATCGTGCGCGGCGCCACATCCATGGACGAGGCGCGGGTGCGCGCCGCGCTGGCATCCTTGCAGCTGATCGATTACAGCATCGATTACGCGCCCACGGGCGTGGCCGAGTTCGACGCCATCGAGCATGGCCACGGTACCCTGGTCGGCTATTTCAATATCGATGGCGAGTTATTGTCCAGCAAGCCGGCCGATGCACCGGCGTTTGCCTATAAAAAAACGTTCGAGGAAAAAGACGGCCATTTTCTGACCGTTACCTATCTGCTGGGCAAGGGCTGGCAGGGAGGGCACGCGTCCAGTTATCACATCAAGTGGATCACCTGGGAAACGCAGCCGCAGCGCTTTGCCGCCAGCCAGGATGGCTACTTTATCGAATACGACGTGAATTGCTGCGTGGGCAGCGTGTTTGCCCGCGGCCAGTATGCGCAGGGCAAGCGCACCGGCGTATGGCATTATGAAGAGCCGCTGACCATCCGCTCGGTGGGCGCTTTTGTCGACAGCAAGGCGGAAGGACCGTGGACGTACGAAAGCGGCGAGGAAACGACGACGGGCCAGATGCGCAACGGCCAGCGCACGGGACGCTGGGAAGTGAGCCCGGGCGTGGAGGAATGGCGCGAGGCCGGCAAGGGCAACTACCAGGGTTTCGATACTTTCGTCCGGGACCGCCTGGACGGCCCCAGCGAGCGACGCATCGGTACGGTGGTGCACTGGCAGGGCAACTATGTAAATGGCAAGAAGCAGGGCCCGTGGATCGAACCTGGCGGTGGCGGCAACTACGTCGATGACGTGCCGCAGGGGCCGTGGAAGAAGGCGACGCCGGACGGCGGCTGGCAAGTGTTGACCATGCTCGATGGCAAACCGGAAGGCAAGCTCGAGCAATACGGGGCCGACGGCCAGCTGGAACTGGTCGAGCATTATCGCCTGGGCGTGCTCGAGGGGCCGATGGAGAGTTTTTATCCGGATGGCAAGCGGCGTTACCAGGGCACGTTTGTTGATGGCAAGCGCGATGGCGGGGAAACCCTGTTTTATCCCGATGGCGAACTGCCGCAATTTCACCGCAACTGGCACCAGGGCGTGTTGCATGGCGCCAGCATCGAACATTTCCAGAACGGGAAACCTAAGCAGATAGGCAATTATCACATGGGCAAGAAAACGGGCCGCTTCCAGTATTTCCGCGACGATGGCCAGTTAATTGAAGAAACCGTCTATTAACATACCTGGCATTCCGGCGCGACCGCGCACGTCAGCGGAATGCCAGTTCTGCGCAAAAAACATCATCCGCTTGTTACAAAGCGTGAAAATCCATGCTGGATGTTGCTACTGGTAATCTTTCCCTGTATCTTGCAGTCAGGAAATTAAAAATACGGAAAACCTCAACCCTGTTGACCTGTATTTCACTCCTGACGATATGCGCGGGCCGCCTTCCCCCCTGCCGCCGCACACGCCGTATCGACCTGTCCTGAACAATTCACGTGACCCGCCCATCTGGCGTTTGCCGCTATCTCGTCCGGCATGCGCAAGCATGGTTGCGCCCTTACCAAGGAAACTGCATGTTGTCGAACATAACAATAAAAATGCGCCTGATCGCCACCATGAGCGTGCTGGGCTTGCTGATCGCCGTACTGGCCGCCATGAGCATGATCGGGCTGAAATCGGCCAACAACAGCCTCAACGAGGTCTACAGCAATCAGCTGGCATCGACGCAAGCGATCGGCGAATCGCAAATTGCCCTGGGCCGTGCCCGTTTCACGATGGACCGCGTGATGGTGCACCCCGATGCGCCCGATGCCAAGGATACCCTGGCCCGCGCCGAACAATTCCTGGAAGCGTCGAACAAGGCCTGGAAGGTGTACCTGGCCTTGCCGCAGAGCGCGGAAGAAAAGCGCCTGTCCGACGACATGGACAAGAAGCGCAGCGATTACATGAACAATGGCGTGCTGACCATGAGCAAGGCTTTGCGTGAAGGAAATATCGCGCAAGCCGATGGCTTGATGATGAAGGGCCTCACGCCCCTGTACCGCAGCCTGGACCAGGCCGCCGAAACATTGACGCAATACCAGGCCAGCTCGGCCGCCAAGATGTATGCGGAAAGCCAGGCCAGCTACCACACGCAAGTGACGATGGCCATTATCGGCATGGTGGTGGGCGCCTTGCTGACCATTATTTCCAGCGTCTTGCTGCTGCGCGCCATCTTCGGTCCGCTGGACCAGGCCCTGCGCCATTTCGGCGCCATTTCGGACGGCAACCTGGCCAATCACATCGTCATCACGCGCAACGATGAAATGGGCGCCTTGCTGACGGGCTTGCAGAAAATGCAGGAACGCCTGTCGACCACGGTGCGCGGCGTGCGCGACGGCAGCGGCGCCATCGCCACGGCCAGCAATGAAATCGCCTCGGGCAACCTGGATTTGTCGAGCCGTACGGAGCAGCAAGCGTCGAGCCTGGAAGAAACGGCCTCTTCGCTGGAAGAGCTGACCTCGACCGTCAAGCAGAATTCCGACAATGCGCGCCAGGCAAACCAGCTGGCCGTCTCCGCCTCGGACGTGGCCGTCAAAGGCGGCGCGCTGGTGGCGCAAGTGGTCGATACCATGGGCAGCATCAGCGAATCGTCGAAAAAGATCGCCGACATCATCGGCGTGATCGACGGCATTGCTTTCCAGACCAACATCCTGGCCTTGAACGCGGCCGTGGAAGCGGCGCGCGCCGGCGAGCAGGGGCGCGGCTTTGCCGTCGTCGCCACGGAAGTGCGCAACCTGGCGCACCGCTCGGCCAGCGCCGCCAAGGACATCAAGGTGCTGATCGAAGCGTCGGTGCAGAACGTGGGCGCGGGCAGCGCGCTGGTCAGCCAGACGGGCACGACGATGGACGAGATCGTTTCCAGCATCCGCCGCGTGACGGACATCATGGGTGAAATCAGCGCCGCCGGCCGCGAGCAGGAACTGGGCATCGGCCAGATCAATCAAGCCGTGGCGGAAATGGATACCGTGACGCAGCAGAATGCGGCGCTGGTGGAAGAAGCGGCAGCCGCGTCGGAATCCATGCAGGAGCAGGCGGCCGCGCTGGCCGAGATGGTCAGCATTTTCAAGCTTGACGCCAACCATAGCGGCCCCGCTGCCGCCAAGCCTGCCTTGCGCAAGCCTGTCGTGGCCGCCGCCAGCACGGCCTTGAAACGCCCGGCGCTGCACCTGGCGCCAGCCCGTGCGGCGGCCGCACCTGCTGCCGCTAAACCGCGTCCGGCCAAGCCTGCTGCCGACAACAGCGGCGAGTGGGAAGAGTTTTAAGTTACGGCGCTTCCAGGGTGGCTTTGCTACCCTGTTCCTGCAATCGCGCCGCCTCGGCCAGGGCCTGGGCGCGCGCTTCCTCTGCGGCCTGTTCCGCTTTCTCCAGCGCATCATGGCGTGCCTGCAAGGCCGCCCGCGCGCGCACGAAGACGATCTTGATGGCCGCCATCACGGGCACGGACAGGAAGATACCCACCACGCCGCCCAGCTGGTCGCCGGCCAGCAAGCCCACGATCACCATCAGCGGGCTCACTTCCACGCCTTCGCTCATCAAGTACGGGTTGACCACGTAATCCTGGAACAAACGGTAGGCGGCAATAAAGCCGATCAGCCAGAACACGTGCTCGAAGCCGCTGAAGCCGGCCACGACGACGGCGATGACGGCGGCGGCCAGCGGGCCGGCAAACGGAATGAATTCCAGCAAGGCCGCGGCGCCGGCCAGCAGCAGGCTGTACGGCACGCCCATCAGGGAAAAGGCGATGCTGTAGGACACAAAAGTGGCGATCGATAACAGCAGCAGGGCGCGCACATAGCGCGACAGCAAGATGTCGAGGTCGTCGATGATGGCGCCCCAGAGTTTCTTGTTCGGACGGTTCAGCAGGGACAGCAAGCCGTCGCGCATGTCCGGTCCTTCCTTGATCAGCAAAAAGCTCAGCACGGGCACCAGCACCAGATAGATCAGGTTGCTGGCCGCATGCATGACGGTCAAGCCCAGTTCTTTCGCCAGCGGCATCGCTTGTCCCGAACCGCTGCTCAGCTGCGTCTGCATGAACGACAGCAGGCGCGCGCGCAACGGTTCCATGAATTCCGGCAAAGGAATGCGTTCGGCAAAGTTGTTGCCCTTGAGCAGGGTTGGTAACTGATCGCTGAGCTTGATTGCTTCTTCCTCGATGCGGGCGCCAAAGATGGAACCCAGTATCGCCACCAGCAAGATCACCACGAGGAAGACGATGCCGATATTGGCCGTGCGCGGCAAACGCTTCGGCCCATACCGCTCCAGCAGCCCGATCAGCGGATACACGAGGTAGCTGAAGAAAATGGCAAAGACCACCACGATCAGGGTCGACGAGACCTTGTAGGTGAGAAACAGCAGGAAGGCGATGAGGAAAGCCGTCCACACCATCTTGGCAACGCGCAAGTTAAAACCGAACATATGAATTCCTTAGGGCAGAATGCTACGCAAGCGTGGCTGGCTTGTAGGGCGGGGTGGGCAAGGCAGGGATCGGGCCGCGCCGCACGGCCGGAAATCATACCGCAAAATGCCAAAATGCCATGCTCCTGTGCGTAATGGCAATGCTTTCCCCTGTCCGCATGCTGCTTCCGCCTATTCTTTCCGCCAGCTGGCCACGGTGATGAGCACGCCGTTTTCCTTGTCCGGCTCGCGCAGGGTCACCGTGTAGCGGCCGCTCGTATCGCTGCCGGTGAACACGACCTTGTCGTCATGGCCCTTCACTTGCGCGCCCTTGGCCAGCTTGGCATAGGTGTTGAGCACCCAGTGGAAATCGGCATAGCTGCGCAGGGTGATGCTGGCGTCGGGCATGGACTCGTCTCCTGCCTCGCTCGCTTGTGTGCGCATGGGCAAACCCGCCAGGCCCGCCGGCGCGATGCGTTTGCCACCGCTGGAGCTGCTATTGAGTTCCGCATTCGGCAGCAGCAAATGCAGCAAGCTGGCGGGAAAGCCGGGCGGCACGTCGCGCGGCTCCCAGCCGGGCTGGCCGGGGCGGGTGGTGATGTATTCCACCGCAGCAATGCTTTGCCGCTGCTCCGGCGCAGCCTGTGCCAGCATGGCCGGCAGCTGCCGCGCCCACACCAGCAGCGGCGCGGCCATCTCGTCCTCGGCGCCCGGCGGCAGGAACACCGTCAGCACGGCGTGCGTGCGCGGCAGGCAGGCGGGGGCGGCGTCATCGATGGCGGCCTGGCAATGGCCGTTGACGAGGCCCAGGGCCAACAGCTTGCGTTGCGGGTCGAACAGCATGGCGGCGCGCCACGCGCCGTGCGTGCCGGCATCGATGGAGGCCAGCACGGAGCGCCCGTCGGGCAGCATGGTGCGCGTGATGTCGTTAAGCGACTGCATGCTGTCGAGCACCTGGCGCGCGATCAGGGTGTTGCCCTGCGTATAGCTGCCGCGTGCGTAGCCCAGCAGTTTAAAGACGTCGGCGCGGATCTCGGGATGCGCGCTCAAACGCAGGGGCGGCGACGGCACGGGCACGGTGGCGGCCACGAAGGCGGCGTCCTCGGCTGCTGGCGTTTGCGCCATGGCAGGCGCGCCCAGGGCCGCGCATAGCGACAGCAGGGGCAAGATGAAACGAGTGCGGGTGTTCAATGACGATCCTTGTCGAGACGCCATGCCGGTGCGGTTGCCGGCGTGCGCGGGCCGCGATCTTAGCATTTCAGGAATGAAACTCTTTCTGCTAAGCTTGGCTATTGAATCACCGTCCGAATTGTCATGGCCCAGATCACCATTTCCTGCAGTATTCCAGTTGACGATGAGGTCGTGACCGAGTTCGTGCACAAGTACGTGGGCCGCTCGCGCGTCAGCGCGGCCAACATGTTGCGCAGGGGAGAGAAGGGCTGTTTCTATACCGGCCCTCTGTACACGGACGAGCACGCCAAAGTGAGCCGCATGCTCCGCCGCATGCTGGCGTTTTTTGAGCGCAAGGATATTCCCTTGAGCATCCTCAAGATCGGGGCCCAGGACAGCTGGCATGCAGTCGATCCCGAGCAGCGCGATCCCTGGAAGATTTCGCCGCAAGCCTTGCTGGCGCTGCTCGATGCCAGGCCTGACGGCCATGCCTAGGCGGCGTTGAGCACGTAGCGGTTCTTGCCGTTCTTCTTGGCCTGGTACAAGGATTCGTCGGCACGCCGGTAGCTGTGCGACAAGTCCGCTTCCTTGATCAGTTCCGCGATGCCGATGCTGACGGATACCTTGCGTTCCGGCACGAAGGCCGCCTCGACGCCATCGACCAGCTGCGCGGCAAAGGCGCAGGCCGCATTCTTTTCGCCCAGGTAAATGACGGCAAACTCCTCGCCGCCCAGGCGGCCGCACAGGTGCTCGCCCGACAGCCCTGCGATCACGGCGGCGATTTTCTTCAGCACCTCGTCGCCCACGTCATGGCCGTATACGTCGTTGATTTGCTTGAAGTCATCGATGTCGATCATCAGGAAATACGCGGGCGTGCGCGCCGTGCGTTGCAAGGTGCGCGCGCCTTGCGTGAACATGCGGCGATTGTTCAGTCCCGTCAAGCCATCCTTGTAGGCCATCGTCGCCAGCTCGCACTGGGCGCGGTAGTTGTGGATGCGCAAGACGAGAAAATAGATATTCAGCGCCAGGCCGATGATCACGCTGATGGTGACGGCCAGCACGGGCCAATGCTGGTCGGCCTGTCCCGCATGCACGGGAAACTGCCCCAGCCCCAGGATAGCCCACACGCACAGCGACACGCCCAGGTAATACGCGATGCCGCTGAAGATGGGCGCCGTCGTCAGGGTGATCATCACGCCCAGCGGCAATACCCAGAAAGCGGGGTCTTCCGTGCCCAGCATCAGCACGCGAAAGCTGAAACCGATGAACAGCACGCTGATGGTGCCGCTGGCGATGATGGCTTGCAGCGATTTCGCATACACGGTCAGCACCAGCCCGACCAGCATGCCCGTCACGCCCAGCGCCGCATGCGCATGATCGAGCGACGCGCGCGGCAAGGTCAGGCTGAACGTGACCAGCCAGCAAGCCAGGCCAAACGTCAGGATGGCTATCGAAATGAAATGCAGTTCCTTGAAAAAGCGCTGCTGCTGCTCCGGTTCTCCTGAAAAGAACAGGTAATAGAAGGCAGGAGACAGGCTGCGCGAAGTGAACATTGCATTTGTCCAGGCAGACAATAAGCCTTGCGGCAAGGACACCTCCCGGCAACGGCAGGCGGCATGGCGCGCGCACAAAATTAGTTGCGCTCAGGAACTAGTGTACTGGTTTCTTGGGCGCAATGGGGATAGTGGCGAGGAAAACGGCGGCCGGTGTCCTGCCGCCGCCACAGTGGCATGCGGCGGTGCGGCAGCGCGGGGTGTCACAGGTCGCGCGCCAGTACCTGGCCGACCAGGTCCTTGCCAAAGCTGTGATGCGCCTCTTCCTCGACCAGCTGGAAGCCGGCCTTGTCGTAGATGCGGCGCGCATCGGTGAGAATGCTGTTGGTCCACAACACCATTTTCGTGTAGCCCGCTTGGCGGCTGAAACGCAGGCACTCATCGACCAGGCGGCTGCCGATGCCCAGGCCGCGCGCGCAGGGATCGACATACAGCAGGCGCAGCTTGGCCGTCGTGTCGTCCTGGCGCACGATGAAGATGGAGCCGATTACCTTGCCGTCCTTCTCGGCGATCCAGCAGCGTTCACGGGTGGGGTCGAATTCCCGCACGAACTTGGCGAGGATCTCGGCAACGAGCGCCTCGTACTCGTTGTTCCAGCCATATTCCTGCGCATACAGCACGGCTTGCCGGTGGATGATCCAGCCCATATCGCCCGGCTGCGGATTGCGCAGGAGATAACTGGGCGATGGTTCCCCCAGCAAGCCCTGGATTTGTCCCATGGCATCGACCAGCTCCTGCTGCGCCGCTGGCGGCAAGCGTTCGAGCATGGCGGCCACTTCGCGCCGCGAGGCGTCGACCAGGGGCGCGAGGGTGCGCTGTCCCTGTTCGGTCAGCTGCAATTGCACGGCACGGGCATCCGTCGGCGAGCGCGTCTTGGCGATCAGTCCCTGCTTTTCAAACCCGGCAATGACACGGCTCAGATAACCCGCGTTCAAGCCCAGCTCGCGGCACAGGTCCGCGCTGGTCAGCTGCGCCTGGTGCGCCAATTCATACAGGATACGCACCTCCGTCAGAGAGAATGCGCTGTCCAGCAAGTGTTCATGCAGCACGCCAATCTGGCGCGTATAGAAACGGTTGAAGCGACGCACGATCTCCGTGCGTTCGTCGAGTTGATCTGCCTGCATGCAACACCTCCATTTACTTGCTTATGGCAGATTATTGATTGCTTTTGGCAAGTATGTCAATATGGTGCAGGAATGGGTGCATAAAAAAAGCGGCCCGGAAAGGGCCGCCTTGACTGTCACGCAAATCAGGGGAGCTGGCTCATGTCGAGTGACACGGAAAGTGAAAATGACGCGGTTGCTTCAAAAGATATTTTTAACTTACTGTGACAGAAGATTTTTCGTCTGTGCCGCAGAAATTGAAGTAACCCGGTCCCTGTGCCACTAATACTGATTTTTCCCGAGCGGCGGTGCCAAGCAACTTGCAAACAGTGTGCAGACTCATGGTCGCGCAGGTCCTCACCGTGGAACTGCTATATCGCTTGAACAGCTTTTGATAAATGAAAGGGTCTAACTGTTTAGTTGTATGTTTGTCTGGTAATATCGTATTAATATTAAATCGATATCAATCAAGTATTAATTTACACGTAGATTAGATTGTGTTAATATAATTCTATATGACTAAAGTGAATTTATTCCGTGCTCGCAAAAAAATCCACAAAGGGTCGCCCGCCCACGTCAGAGACGACTAAGGGTGTAAGCAAGGGATGTCGGCTTCAGATATCCCACACTATCAGCCCTGACCTGTTATCCAAGGTTGATCGGCTCGCGTCCGCTATGGGGCAGAGCCGTGCAGCGGTTATCAATCTCGCTGTCTATCGGCTGCTTGAGCAGGAACTCACTACATGAGTACCCTCAGTAGCAATGCATCAGTCGCCATAGAGCTGGTTGATCGCAGTCTCTAAGTCGCATTGGAAGCACCCTGCAACTCCACCTGTCTTCTATCAAAAGTGCTCGTCAGAGCTCCTTGAACCTTTCCGATTTGTACCAATGAATGCTATGGCTGACCCAATCATCGAACAACTACGCCGTCGTATTGAGGCAAACCATATGAACCTCGGCGTAGCCGCCAGTGCCATTGGTGTTGGCGTGGGAGTTTTGAAGCGGCACCTTGCTGGAGAGTACGCAAGAAGCGACTCTCTCGCAAAATATCGCTTATGGTTGAACGGAGGAGCACCCCAGCGAGCAGCAGTTACTGTAACTGCTGCCTCTGACTTTACTCCATCAGATGAGGAGTCCATACATCCTCAACTGGTGGACTTTGTTCCGCCCCTCTTGATTCCCTCTCAACGGCGTTACGTCGTAGATCTCTTCTGCGGCTGTGGTGGCATGTCCTTGGGATTCGAACGTTTTAGGGATGGACAGGTCTACCAGATCGCGATGGCGCTAGACATTGAGGAGCCTATGGTTCGGGTCTTCAACGACAACCATCCGTCACCAACTGGGCAGTTGCCCATCGGCAGACGCGGGGACATTGCCGAATTCATGAATGAGGCCGAGATCCTCGCGTACTACTTGGATCACCTCGCCAGGACAACCGGTGATCAGAAGCTGTCATCGTCATTGATGTCCCTTGGGCCCTATAGCCTGGGCGCACTGCGCCAGTCGCTCCAGAAGATCGACGCTGAGTTTCAAGGGCAATTGGTTGAGTTGCGACGCGATCAAGAATACATATCAGCACTTCGCAACACTGGGTCTGGATCACTTGGTCAAACGTCTGTGATCGGCTTCCACAACGCTACGAAGCTCCCTACGACCAGTAATGCATACCCGAAGTTTGGCCCCCTGATCTGGCATGAAGAGGGTGAAGTTGCTTCAAGTGACGTGCGAGGAACCATTGAAGCCGATGACAAGCTCATCAAGGCATGCAAAAGCCGGGCTCGCAAGCTCTGGTTCTCAGAACTACAAAAGCTCATTACTAGAGCTGAAGGGTCAGGGCGTGGGCAGCTTGCATCTGCGGCAGATCGGATCAACCGCTTCATAACGCTTATCGACACGAAGCCTATGCTTCTTGTGCGGGAGCACTGGATCAACTGGCGAGCTTCTAGAGAAGCCGTGCGAATCACATTCCTCGACAATCCTGTGGTTCAAGGTCGCCTGAGAGAAATCTATGAAGACGGTCACCAAGTGTCTGTGCTGCTGGGGGGGCCGCCCTGCCAAGGCTTTAGCCGAATTGGTCGAGGAAAGATCCGTAGCCTTCGCGAGCAGAGTGTGCATGTCCAAGAAGATGAAGATTCTGTGGACAGCAGAAATCAACTGATGCATCAGTATGTGCTCTTTGTTTCTGCATTGGCTCCGGAGGTGTTCTTGTTTGAGAATGTCCGGCATTTTCAGGCAGTGGTTCGATCCGAAGGCATTGAGTTCGATGCAGCAGACATACTTGCAGAGTCCATTGAGGCGGTTTCAGCAGGAGGCTTGGGATATGCAGTAGCTCGAAAAATCGTTATTGCATCTAAACACGCCGTCCCGCAAGCGCGGGAACGCTTTGTCATGGCAGGTATCCGCCGTGATTTAGATGGTGCGCTTACTGGGATGAATGCGGCTTCATTGTGCCTGTCTCTGCAATTCAGGGAATCTGTCTCCCTCCAAGTCGCATTGGAAGGCCTTCCTGAACCGTTGTTTGCTAATCAGGTTGAAGCAAACATGGCTTCGCGTGTTGTTACCGCCCGCGTTCCTATCTCATCGGGAGCAGGGACTGCTTCTGACGTGTATAGGACATGGACGCAAAGCACATCGCCTGTTGATGGGCACTTGGCGCGCCCACCAAGGCTAGACGACAGCGCGTTCTTCGGGCTGATGGGCCCAGGAAAGAGGTGGATGGATTACCGCTGCGATGAAGCTCCAACGTTGAGGTCACTTGCCAACGTACTGGGCTCACTTCAGGCCTCTCTCGCGCGAGAACCAGAGCTTGCTCAACAGCTTGGGTTGGATCCAGCGGCTATTGAAACTCTTGCAGCCTCTATGGATGGATCACTCAGCCTTCGCCTTCTGTTAGAGAGCATTTCACCTATTCCTGGGGAAGAGCAGCATCATCTTCTAACGCGGACCTATCTACAGAAGCGTGAAGGTGCTCACGGAGACTGGCTTGCGCGAATGAATGGGGCACAACCATCAAAGACTATTGTGAGCCATATGGCAAAGGACACCTATGCTTATGTGCATCCAACTGTTCCACGGACCCTCTCCGTAAGAGAAGCCGCGAGAGTGCAGTCGTTCCCTGACGACTATCGCTTTGGCAGCGTTGGTCTGGTAGATGGCTTCAAGGTTGTGGGCAACGCCGTTCCCCCCTTGTTAAGTTTGCAGTTTGCAGAGCGGGTCGCCAAGGTTTTGGCATTGGTAGATGCATCGCGGCAAAGCAAGGATCGCAGAAGCGCAAGACATGGATGACCATCAGCTTAGGAAGGACGTTCTACGCAGCGCGAACATGTCACGCATTCGCGGCATAAACACGCAGCCTGAACTCCTTTTTCGCAAAGCCCTTTGGAAGAAGGGATTGCGTTACCGCCTACACAGCAGGATTGAAGGAATACGGCCTGATATCGTGTTCAAAACAAAAAGACTTGCGGTATTTGTCGATGGATGTTTCTGGCATGGCTGCCCTTTGCACTACGTTCGCCCACGTTCAAAACTGGAGTTTTGGGCAGATAAGCTCAGGGCCAATACAGCACGGGATCAAGTCCAAACCCTTCGTCTAATAGAGAATGGATGGATGGTCCTACGGTTTTGGGAACATGAGATCAAAAGCGGATTAGAACAGGTGGTCGCATTAGTTCTCAATGTATATAAAAATCCAGAAAATGTTATTGCAAGCCGACCTGTTGTAACCCGAGTTGATCCTCAGGCAGACGGCACAGAACTTTGGTTGATCGAGGATTTATTTCATCAATCCGATGGCAGATCCGAGCATCGTCATCGCAATCCTCTGAAGCTCTAAGCCAGCTCCATCTGCTGTTGCACTAGACAATCGCTAAAAGCGCATCTCGAAGGGCATCACGTGCTGCTGTCTTGACCTCAGCGCGATGGCTGACCAGCTTCTCTATATCTACACCAACCAAGTGGACCTTCCGCCTGCTGTGAGTTACCGTATAGCTGCGAACCCACGGAGACGGCATCCAAGGCGCCCGGGGCATAAGGACAACGGAGTTGTCCACCGCAAATGTATCTAGGTATGCGTTGACTTGGTAGAAATCCTCACGCCTTGCTCCATATGCCAGGGCAGTTTCGTTGAGACGCTTCCATTTTGCATCCGCTACCGCTATTAATCTATTTCCCCGATACAGAAGGTAATCAGGCTTCAGGCGCAATACATTATCGCCATCATCATTTCCGTGGAGAAGAAACAATGGCTGCCCGCTGTTCTTAATAGTAATTCCGCAGTCACTCAGAGTCTCAGCCAAAACCTTCCGCATTGCTCTCTCAAACAGATGCTGCAGAGGAAATAGCATTGTGAATCCATCAGTATTTCCGGCAAATGTCGGATCCACGAATTGGCCTTGGGAGAGAAGCTTCGCCAAAGATAGAACGCGCTCACAATGTGCTTCTGAAGGTGCAAGCCGAAGCTTTGCAAATGCAGGGATGGGAAGCTTATGCCCGCCATTCCAAACCGCGCTTAATCTTCCAATTAAAGTTGTAAGCAGTTGCCGATTGAAGCTGCTGCGCGTCAACCGCGCCAACGTCGTAGCCAACCAAAGAAGGCAATGTGCCAGATCATTCTGAATGGTGAGGGGCGTGTGCTTTACGGGGAGAACAGTTAGGTCACTAGGGAGCCGCGTAGCAAGCCGCCCAAAGTCAATTCGACCTCTCAGGGATCTAGAGTCTTCATGCTTCTCTTGGTAACGACGCGGCACCCCATCTTTCAACACGAAATTCAATTCGGCTGCAGCTTCAGAGATCATGACTTCCAGGGGATCACGCACACTAGAGCGGACAGCTCCAGAGCTTGTATACGCGCGGCAAAGATAGCCTGCCGCACTAAGAATATTTACTAGGAAATCCGAATCTCTCGCTTCTTCCCTGGTGTCGGTCTTTGGCAGAACGTTGATCCGCACGCCTGCCACCTGAATTGTTCCAACGGCTTCTGCGGCACACAATCTGCCCTTGCTCATCCGAAAAGCTGGAAATGGAATCGATTCCGAAATCCTCATCACCCGAGCCGCAATTGCGCGGCCGTCCGAGCCTTCTGGCATCTGAATTGGCATGCCTTCCCAAGTCGTAAGCACTGTCAATTCAGACTCCCCAATGGCTCATGTTCCTGCTGCCAATGCAATACAAAACCGCTTGAACCTGTCCGCGTCCCAAGTGCCTGCATCCGGCTCCCACCAATCGGCATAAACGGGTGCTTGAGACTCTGCCAGTTCGTATTCTTCTGGAAGCCTTTCCACAAAGGCCGGATCGGAGGCCATGGAGCTAAACAACGAAATCAGCTCCGCATTGCTACGCACTTCACCAGCTACTGCTCGGATCTTTTTCCAGTCGTCATGGAAGTACTCGGCCAAGGTAGGAATCAGCGCCGTGCGTAATACGCGAGCAAGCGAGCGAAGCTGTGCATCTGGCAAGGTATCCCATGCGCGCGATTGGGCTATGGCGTCCAACTTGCTTGACATGAGGTATGAATGTCCGAACTCGTACCCGGCGCCCAGCAACATTCGGATTCTGGAATTCAATCGGCTAAGCAATGCTTTGACGTCAACGCCGCCATAGTTTTGAGACACCAGTGAAGTCTCCGGTCCAACATACTCAAACTCAAATCTACGGCGCATAGCAAAATCCAACGCAGTCAAGGAACGATCGACTGTATTCATCGTACCAATGACAGAAACATCACGGGGTACAGTGAACAATTCCTTCGAGTAAGGTAACCATATCCTTTTTTCTTCTGGCATTCCTTGCCGCTTGTCCACCTCCAACAAGGTCAAAAGTTCGCCAAAGACTCTTGATGGCTCTGCTCGGTTGATCTCATCAATTACCAGCACTACAGATGTTCCGCCTCTTGGGCCCGCAGCACGCAACTCCAAAAGTTTCCGCATAACGGCGCCGTAGTGCGAAGAATTTCCAAGATCGACCGTAGAGAACATGCGCGTACGTGCTGAGACAAATCTCTTGATGATCGTTCCATCTCGCGCAGTTGCCGTTTCTGCACCAACTGGAGCGGGAAGGTCAGGGTCGGCAGGATCGATCCCAAAATCGGAAAGTTCTCTAACCCCAGTCCCTGGAATAGAGAAAATCTGAGGGCGTAACCCCATCGAGATCACCTTCTCTATGACAGATCGAGGAACATATCTGTCGTAGTAGGCCGCAACCTGATCTGCACGCGCGGGTGTACTCCTGACTGTCCACCCGCCAGCATCCTTGTCTATGACAGATCCAGCCAACAGGTTTCGACCATCCACCAACCGGTCACCTATTTGAAGGTCTGTTTCTGATCCAGCTCTCAGACAAAGTGACTTAAAGGGACCATCAATAACACGATAGGCAAGACGACCCTCTTCATCAACGATGGGCCGATAACCTTCAACAAAGTCTTCGTACGAATAACTGGGGTGAAACGTGACCCACAATATCCGTCCTTCAGCAACGAGGCTGTCGTGTAAGGCACGAACTGCCTCTTCAGGGTTTCCGTTTAACTGTGCCGTGGCAAACCGTTCCGGCTCCAACGCCTTAACAGCCTCACGCGCCGCTCGAAAGGTCTTTCCGGTACCTGGTGGCCCGCAAAGAATCTTCATCGTTGGCCCAGCCATTCTGTCTCCTTAGAAGCCCTGATCTTTCCACTTTCTATGTCAGTAGTTTTTCACTTACCTGGCACAGTTTTCACTTTCAATGTCACCCGACAGCTTACACGTCAATATTCCCCGCGCGCAGCGCGTTGTTTTCGATGAAGTTGCGACGTGGTTCCACGTCGTCGCCCATCAGGGTGGTGAAGATCTGATCCGCCGCAATGGCGTCTTCGATCTGCACTTTCAGCAGGCGGCGCACGGTTGGGTCCATCGTTGTTTCCCACAGTTGATCCGGGTTCATTTCGCCCAGACCTTTGTAGCGCTGTTTCGAGACGGTGCGTTCGGCTTCGTCGCGCAGCCATTGCATGGCCTGGTGGAAGTCGACCACGGCGATTTCCTTCATGCGCTCGCCTTCGCCGCGGCGCACGAAGGCGCCTTCGCCGATCAGGCCTTCGAAGGTGGCGGCGCCGCTGCTCAGCACGGCGTAGTCCGGGCCTTGCACGAAGTCGGCGTCGATGGCCGTGACTTTGACGTTACCGTGGTGCATGCGTTCGATGTGCAGCTTGTGTTTTTCCGACAGGTCGTCGGAACGCACATGCACGCGCACGGCGCTGTCGTTGATGGCTGTCTGCAGGGCCAGGGCCGAGGTTTCCGCCAGGTCCAGGGTCGACAGGTCCAGCTGCACGCCCGTCATGATGGCCGTCAGGGCGGCGCGGTCGATGACGCGCGTCAAACGCGTCATGATGGTGTTCGACAGGTTGAACTTGCGCACCAGTTCCGTCAGGGTATCGCCGGAAATGCCGTCCGCGCCTTCGCGCGGCACCAGCACGGCCGTGTTCAGCGCCACCGTCATCATGTAGCTCGCTTCTTCGGCATCATCTTTCAGATAGCGCTCGTCGCGGCCCGCCTTCACCTTGTACAGCGGCGGTTGCGCGATGTAGATGTGGCCGCGCTCGACCAGTTGCGGCATCTGGCGGTAGAACAGGGTCAGCAGCAGGGTGCGGATGTGGGCGCCGTCGACGTCCGCATCGGTCATGATGATGATGCGGTGGTAGCGCAGTTTCTCGACGTTGAATTCGTCCGGTCCGATCGAGGTGCCGAGCGTGGCGATCAGGGTGGTGATCTGCTCGGACGACAGCATTTTCTCGAAACGGGCTTTTTCCACGTTCAAGACCTTGCCGCGCAGCGGCAGAATCGCCTGGAACTTGCGGTCGCGCCCCTGTTTTGCCGAGCCACCTGCCGAGTCACCCTCGACGATGTACAGTTCGCACAGGGCTGGGTCTTTTTCCTGGCAGTCGGCCAGCTTGGCCGACAGGCCCAGGCCGTCCATGATGCCTTTGCGGCGCGTCAAGTCGCGGGCCTTGCGGGCTGCTTCGCGTGCGCGCGCCGCTTCGACGATCTTGCCGCAAATGATCTTGGCGTCGTTCGGTTTTTCTTGCAGGTAATCAGCGAGGGTCTTGGCAACGATCTCTTCGACAGGGCCGCGCACTTCGGACGACACCAGCTTGTCTTTCGTCTGCGACGAGAATTTCGGCTCCGGCACTTTTACGGACAGCACGCAGGTCAAGCCTTCGCGCATGTCGTCGCCGTTGATTTCCACTTTCGCCTTTTTGGCGAACTCGTGTTCATCGATGTATTTGTTGATCACGCGCGTCATGGCCGCACGCAAGCCCGTCAGGTGGGTGCCGCCGTCGCGTTGCGGGATGTTGTTCGTAAAGCACAGCACCTGTTCATTGTAGGCATCGTTCCACTGCATCGACACGTCGACCGTGATGTTCGTGCCCTGGTCCGACAGGCGCTCGCCCGTGGCCTGGAAAATGGTCGGGTGCAAGACCGACTTGGCCTTGTTGATGTATTCGACGAAGCCGCGCGTGCCGCCTTCGAAGGCAAACACTTCTTCCTTGCCCGTGCGCTGGTCCGACAACTTGATGTTGACGCCATTGTTCAGGAAGGACAGTTCGCGGATGCGCTTGGCCAGGATTTCGTAGTGGAATTCCACGTGCGTGAAAATCTCTTCGTCGGCCCAGAAATGCACGTCCGTGCCGCGCTTGTCCGTTTCGCCGATGACCTTGATCGGCGAGGTGGCGACGTCGCCCACCATGACGATCTGGCGGTCTTGCGGCACGCCGCGCACGAATTCCATGTGATGCACTTTGCCATCGCGGCGGATGGTCAGTTTCAGCAATTTCGACAGGCCGTTCACGCAGGACACGCCCACGCCGTGCAAGCCGCCCGAGACCTTATACGAGTTCTGGTCGAACTTGCCGCCCGCGTGCAGCTCGGTCATGACGATTTCCGCCGCCGAACGCTTCGGATCGTGCTTGTCGTCCATTTTCAGGCCGGTCGGCACGCCGCGGCCATTGTCCGTGATCGAGATGGAATTGTCGCTGTGGATGGTGACGTGGATTTCCGTGCAGTGGCCGGCCAGCGATTCATCGATGGAGTTGTCCAGCACCTCGAATACCAGATGGTGCAGGCCGGTGCCGTCCGAGGTGTCGCCAATGTACATGCCCGGGCGTTTGCGCACGGCTTCCAGGCCTTCCAGGATCTGGATGGAGGCGGCGCCGTATTCTTCCGTTTTGGCCTGGATCGGGGTGTCTTGTGGATTCTCGGACATGGACTGCTTTCTCAAATAACGATTGCTGATTGATTCGGGGCTGCTGGCTGATGGCCGTAGGTCGGGTTAGCCGGAACGGCGTAACCCGATAGATGGCGCTCAGCATGTCGGATTACGCTGCGCTAATCCGACCTACGTCACTGCTGTGGTCTTTAGATGCGCATCGGCATGACGACATACTTGAAGTCGGCGTTGTCAGGGATGGAGATCAGTGCGGACGAGTTCGAATCGCCCAGCGCGATGTTGACGTATTCGCATTTCAGGTTGTTCAGCACGTCCAGCAGATACGTCACGTTGAAGCCGATGTCGACGGAGTCGCCGCCGTAGTCGATTTCCAGCTCTTCGACGGCTTCTTCCTGGTCCGCATTGGTCGAGCTGATCTTCATGCTGCCCGGGGTGATGATGCAGCGCACGCCCTTGAACTTGTCGCTGGTCATGATGGCGGCACGTTGCAGCGAACGCAGCAGCTCATCGCGGCCGATCGTGAAGTCGTTTTTGTAGCCTTTTGGAATCACGCGCGTGTAGTCGGGGAACTTGCCTTCCACCAGCTTCGAGATCAGCTCGATGTCGGCAAAGGTCAGTTTCACCTGGTTGGCGGCGATGTCCAGCTGCACCGGTTCATCGTTCTCTTCCAGCAGACGCTGCAGTTCGATGATGGTCTTGCGCGGAATAATCACTTCCTGGCGCGCAAACGTCTGCTCGGTGGCCACCTGGCAAAACGCCAGGCGGTGGCCGTCGGTGGCCACGGCGATCACATTATTGCCGTCCAGAACCAGCAGCAAGCCGTTCAGGTAATAGCGGATGTCTTGCTGCGCCATCGAGAAATGCACCATGTTGAACAGGTGCTTCAAGGTTTTCTGGGGCAGGGTGACGCTGGCGTTGTAGCTTTCCGCTTGTTGCACGGTTGGAAACTCTTCCGCTGCCAGGGTTTGCAGGGCGAAGCGCGACTTGCCCGTTTGCACGGTCAAGCGCTTGTTCAGCAGGGTCATCGTGACGTCGCCCGATTCGGGCAGCGCGCGCAGAATGTCCAGCAGCTTGCGCGCGGCCACGGTGGTGCCCGTGACGTCCGCGCCGGAGCCGATTTCCGCGTGCGTGGTGATCTGCACTTCGGTGTCGGTCGACAGGAAGGAGACATTTTCACCGTCTTTGCGGATGAGGATATTGGCCAGAATCGGCATAGTGTGCCGACGCTCGACAATACCGCTCACGATCTGCAGTGGCCGGAGAAGGGTATCTCGGGTGGTTTTGACCAATTGCATATTTATCCTCAATGTATAGGTATGAAGTTTAACGTAGTAATTTAACAATCATTGCATGGGGAACCCCGGCAGACCAGCTGCGGCGCTCTCCCAGATAATAAGGGTAAAGCACGTTTTGAGCCAGTCTTGCCCAAGCGGCGCTTAACCCTTCAATGTTTGTTCCAGCACATGCAATTCATGGTTGCATTCCGGGTTCTTGGTGCGGTCCAGCGCGATCTTGCGCACGGCATGCAGCACCGTGGTGTGGTCGCGGCCGCCGAACAGCTCGCCGATTTCCGGCAGGCTCTTCTGTGTCAATTCCTTGGCCAGGTACATGGCGATCTGGCGCGGCCGGGCGATATTCGCGGGGCGGCGCTTCGAATACATGTCGGCAACCTTGATATTGAAGAAGTCGGCCACCGTCTTCTGGATGTTTTCCACGGAAATCTGGCGGTTCTGCACCGACAGCAAGTCCTTCAGGGCTTCCTTGACGATATCGATGGTGATGTCTTTGCCATGGAAACGCGAGTACGCCAGGATCTTGCGCAGTGCGCCTTCCAGCTCGCGCACGTTCGAGCGCAAGTGCTTGGCGACAAAGAACGCCACGTCATCCGAGAAAGTCACGCCTTCCTGCTTGGCTTTTTTCAACAGAATGGCCACGCGCATTTCCAGTTCCGGCGGTTCGATGGCCACCGTCAGGCCCGAGTCGAAGCGCGAAATCAGGCGGTCGTCCATGCCCGTGATTTCCTTCGGATACGTATCCGAGGTGATGATGATTTGTTTCTTAGCGGCAATTAATGCCTCGAACGCATAGAAAAACTCTTCCTGCGTGCGGCTCTTGCCGCCAAAGAATTGAATATCATCGATCAACAGCATGTCGAGCGAGTGGTAATAGTGCTTGAAGTCGTCGAAACCCTTGCGCTGGTAAGCGGTCACTACGTCGCGAACGTACTGTTCTGCGTGGATGTAGCGGATCTTTGCGCCCGGATTGTCGGCCATCACCTGGTTGCCGATGGCGTGGATCAAGTGGGTCTTACCCAGGCCGACGCCGCCGTAGAAGAACAGCGGGTTGTACGACACGCCCGGGTTGTTTGCCACCTGGATGGCGGCGGCGCGCGCCAGCTGGTTGGCCTTACCGGTCACGAAACTGTCGAAGGTCAAGTCGGTGTTGATGCGGCTCTGTTCGCGGCGCGGCGCGGCGCCGATGCTCAGTTCCGGCACGCTGGGCTGCGGCTCCGCGGCGCGCGCGCTGGGCGCGCCGCCATTCGGATCGCTGGCCGGGGTGCTGGCGGCAACGGGTTTCTTCGGCAGGGCCAGGCGCGGGTCGAGCACGAACTGCACTTCCGTGGGCGCTTCGAAGTACTGAATGGCCAGGGCAGTGATGCGGCTGGCGAACTGGGTCTTGACCCAATCGAGCTTGAAGCGATTGGGCGCAGCAATGCGCAGCTTGCCCTCTTCGTAATCGAGAGGGATAAGCGGTTTGATCCACGCACTGAATTGTTGCGGTGTCAGCTCCAGTTCCAACTGCGCGGAACAGGCCTGCCAGAAATTATCCATGTATGTCTATGTGAAAAGGTGTGGGAGGGCGTATCGATTCTGCCCTGCGGTCACCGTGTTGCAAGGCCGGCGTCGCGCGAGGGCTCGCCACACGTAACGCGCTATTCTACTCCCGACTGCGAAAGTTATCCACAGGCACGGCTGTTATTTTTGTGTGGCGGGGTGGGGCGCCGTGTGCATAAGAGGCGACTTATCCCCCGGTTATCCCGTGACAGGCAGTGCTGGCGCGGCCTGCGGCGGGGCCTTGCCGGCAGGCGGAGCCCGGCGCGCAAATTTCTTGGCGATCACGGCAATCCTTGACAAGAGGGGGGCATATGCTGAATAATTCAGGGTTCCCCGCCCGTATTCCGTGTTTATTCATTTGGAACGACAATATGGACTAAGCGTGGATTAAGCGGGCGATGAGATTGGCCAGCTTGTGCCTTGGCATAAGTGCGCGATTGTCATTGGCACCAAAAACTGACGGGACGTCAGACCCGATTTTGCATTTTTTTTGTTTTTAGCGAGACCAACATGAAACGTACTTACCAACCTTCCGTCGTTCGCCGCAAGCGTACGCACGGCTTCCGCGCTCGTATGGCTACCCGTGGTGGCCGTGATGTGCTCAACGCACGTCGCGCAAAGGGCCGCAAACGTCTGGCCGTCTAGGCTTGTCGTTGACAGCTGATCGCGTGGCTAGCTGTACTCCAGTCGGCAATCAACGCGAAGGTTCACACGACTTCGCGCGCGTTCGGCGTATCGTTAAAACGGATGAATTTTCATCCGTTTTTCGTTTGCGCCCTTCGCAAAAAACAGCGCATTTTGTGCTGTACACCCGACACAATCAATTGCCGCATGCGCGGCTGGGCGTCGTTGTGGCCAAGCGTTTCGCGCCGCGCGCGGCGACCCGCAACACGATCAAGCGCGTGACGCGCGAGCTGTTTCGCAACAGCGCGCTGCCGCCGGTCGACTGCGTGGTGCGTTTGTCGCGCGCCGTCAACAGCAAGGATGGCCCGGCCACCACGACCCGACTCAAAGCCGAGCTGCGTGAAGAATTGAGCCGCCTGTTCGCGGCGCAAATCGCCGCCCAGGCCCGTTCTGTTGCTGCGCCACCACCGTCCGCGCCATGAAAACCCTGCTGCTGTTCCTGCTGCGTGCTTATCAGTTGCTGATCAGCCCCATGCTGGGACAGAATTGCCGTTTCTATCCGAGTTGTTCGCATTACGCGATGGAAGCGCTGCGCGTGCACGGTACTGCCAAGGGCAGCCTGCTGGCTGCCAAGCGCCTGTGCCGTTGCCACCCCTGGAATGAAGGGGGCGTCGACCCGGTGCCGCCGGCCGACGCTAAACAATCTTCAACGACCGCTTGCGGTTGCAACCACTCCTGACAAATACCCTAATGGATATCAATAAACGTACCATCCTGTGGATCGTGTTTTCCGTCTCGCTGGTAATTCTCTGGAACGAATGGATGATCTCGAACGGCAAGCCGTCGATGTTCTCCGCGAACACGGAACAAACCGCCAAGGCGCCTGCGACCCCTGCCAAGACGGCCGCTGTGTCGGCTGCGGCAGGCGTGCCTGCCCTGCCGGGTGAGGCTGTCGATCCCGCCGCGTTCAAGCGCGAAGTGATTACCATCACCACCGACGTCATCAAGGTCGACATCGACACCCTGGGCGGCCAGGTCAAGCGTCTGGAATTGCTGAAATTCAAGGGCGCGGGCAATCCGGGCTGGTTTGGCGGCTGCTTCGGCCTGTTCAAATGGTGCCAGCCTGACGACGGCAAGCAAAACGAAGTGCTGTTCGACGAAGGCGCAAACCATACCTACCTGGCGCAATCGGGCCTGGTCGGCGGTCCCTTCCCTACGCACGCGAGCGGTTTCACCGTGCAGCCGGGCGTACGCACCCTGGCCGATGGCAAGCAGATTCAACTGGTGATGGAAGCCGTCGAAGGCGGCGTCAAGCTGACCAAGACGTTTACCTTCAAGCGCGGCGACTACGTCATCGACGTGCGCCACGACGTGGCCAACGTGGGCGCTGCGCCCGTCACGCCGCAGCTGTATCTGCAACTGACGCATGACGGCAACAAGCCCGTCGGCGACTCGTTCTTCAACAGCAGCTTCACGGGCCCGACCCTGTACACGCCGCAAGACAAGTACCAGAAGCTGACGTTCGAGAAAATCGAAAAAGCGGCCGTGGAAGACGAGAAGAAGGGCAACGACAACGCCATGAAGGCGCTGCACCCGGCCACGGCAAATGGCGGCTGGTTTGCGATTTCGCAACACTTCTTCGTGTCCGCGTTCGTTCCGCCTGAAAACGCCAAGCGCGACATCTTCACGAAGAAGGTCGGCACCAACCTGTACGCCATCGGCAACGTGCTGCCCCTGCCTACCCTGGCGCCGGGCGCTTCGGCCAGCATGGACAGCAAGCTGTACTCGGGTCCGCAAATCGCGCACCTGCTGGAAAACGTCTCGCCTGGCCTGGAACTGGTCAAGGATTACGGCTGGCTGACCATCATCGCCAAGCCGATGTTCTGGGTCATGGAACAGATCCACAGCGTGCTGGGCAACTGGGGCTGGACCATCATCGCCTTCACGATCCTGATCAAGCTGCTGTTCTTCCCGCTGTCGGCCGCCGGCTACCGCAGCATGGCCAAGATGAAACTGGTCACGCCGAAGATGCAAGCGATCCGCGAACGCTTCAAGGGCGATCCGCAAAAGATGAATCAGGCCACGATGGAGCTGTACAAGACGGAAAAAATCAATCCGCTGGGCGGCTGCCTGCCGATCCTGATCCAGATGCCCGTGTTTATCGCGCTGTACTGGGTCTTGAACGCGTCCGTGGAAATCCGCGGCGCGCCATGGATCGGCTGGATTACGGACCTGGCCCAGCATGACCCATGGTGCATCCTGCCCGTGCTGTACGCGATCTCGATGTTCATCACGACCAAGCTGAACCCGGCCCCGGCCGATCCGATGCAAGCGAAGATGATGCTGTTCATGCCACTGGCATTCTCGGTGATGTTCTTCTTTTTCCCGTCGGGCTTGGTACTCTACTGGGTCGTCAACAACGTCCTGTCGATCGGCCAGCAATGGGTGATCACCAAGAAATACGCGCCAGCCGTCAAGTAAGTCCGGCCAGCGACCAGAAAGCCCGCCTCGCGCGGGCTTTTTTTTGACATCGTACCCAATGGGCACGATGTCAAAAAAAGTGGGTTTTGCCGGTTTTCCACTGTCCTCCCCCTTCATGTGCACCCGGTCTGTCGCTGAAAATACCGCGGCTCCTGCAGCCTTCCCGAATACACTACAATTACCCCATGAAACTCGACTCTTCCCCTATCGCCGCCATCGCCACCGCTCCCGGGCGCGGCGGCATCGGCGTGGTACGCGCCTCCGGCAAAAATCTCGCTCCCCTGATGACGGCCCTGTTCGGCGCGCAGCAGCTGAAACCGCGCCACGCCACCTACCTGCCGTTTACGGACGGCGACGGCGCCATCATCGACCAGGGCATCGCCCTGCATTTCAAGGGCCCCCATTCGTACACGGGCGAAGACGTGCTGGAATTGCAGGGCCACGGCGGCCCCGTGGTGCTGCAGCTGCTGCTGGCGCGCGTGCTGGAAGCGGGCCGGGACAGCGGCTTGCGCCTGGCCGAACCGGGCGAATTCACGCGCCGCGCCTTCCTCAATGACAAGCTGGACCTGGCACAGGCGGAAGCCGTGGCCGACCTGATCGACGCTTCCACGGAAGCTGCCGCCAAGTCCGCCTCGCAATCGCTGTCGGGCGTGTTCTCGAACACGATTCACGCGCTGGTGGAGCAGGTGACGGGCTTGCGCATGCTGGTCGAAGCGACCCTGGACTTCCCGGAAGAAGAGATCGACTTCCTGGAAAAATCAAATGCGCGCGGCCAGCTGAAAGCCGTCATCGAAGCCTTGAATAAAGTGTTTGCGCAGGCGGCGCAGGGCGCGCTGCTGCGCGAAGGTCTCAATGTCGTGCTGGCGGGCCAGCCGAACGTGGGCAAATCGTCGCTGCTGAACGCGCTGGCGGGCGCCGATGTGGCCATCGTCACGCCGATCGCCGGCACCACGCGCGACAAGGTCAGCGAAACCATCCAGATCGAAGGCATTCCGCTCAACATCATCGACACGGCCGGCATCCGCAGCGCGGGCGACACCATCGACGCTGTCGAGCGCATCGGCATCGAGCGCACCTGGGGAGAAATCGGCAAGGCCGACGTCATCCTGCACCTGCTCGATGCGGACCACGGCCCCACCCTGGCCGACGAAACCATCGTTGCCGCCTTCCCCGAAGGCGTGCCCGTGGTGCGCGTGTGGAACAAGATCGACCTCTCGGGCCACAAGCCCAGCGTCGACAGCTTGCCGGACGCCACGCACGTCTACCTGTCGGCGCACGAGCACATCGGCATCGATTTGCTGCGCGCGGAACTGCTGCGCATCGCCGGCTGGCAGCAGACGGGCGAATCGCTGTTCCTGGCGCGCGAACGCCATTTGATCGCGCTCAAGTCGGCCGGCAAGCATTTGAATATCGCGGCCGCGCACGCGGCGCAGGACGACCAGTCGCTGGACCTGTTCGCCGAAGAACTGCGCCTGGCGCAGGTGCAGCTGTCGAGCATCACGGGCGAGTTTTCGCCCGACGATCTGCTGGGCGTGATCTTCAGCCGTTTCTGCATCGGCAAGTAAGAGGGGCCGCGATGAAAATCCTGATCGCCGCTCTGCTGTGCTGTTTGCCCCTGCTGGCGACGGCCGAGGAAAAACTGCCGCGCGACGTGGCGCAATTCATTGAGCAGGCGCAAATGTGCGAGCATTTTGCCGGCGAATGGGATGACCACGACAAGGCGCGCCAGCGCGAAATCACGCAAGCCGTGGCCAGCTCCTGCGGCCAGGCGCAGCGCCAGTGGAAGCGCCTGTCCGCCAAGTATGCGCGACAGCCGGCGCTGCAAAAAGTCATTGCCGACAATGCCAATGACGCGGTGCGCAGCTTCCGGAAATAGCTGCTGCCCCGGCTTGCGGCTGGCTCAGCTTTTCTTGCCCTTGCCTTGTTCTTCCTTGAATTTCTGGAAGGTCTCGATATGTTCGGCGCGGCGCAGCACGCGCGAATGCGGGTCGAGCGTGTACGTGGCGCCAGCCGGCAGGGGCAGTTCGCCAAAGCCCAGCGACATGGAAACGGTATGGATTTCCTTGCCGATACGCACTTCCACCGGCATCGGGAAGGCGATGTCGGCAGGCGTCTTCCACAGCAGGCGCAAGGTGTCGCCGTCACGCACGGCGGACAGTTCCGGCAGTGCCGCCTGGTACAGATAAGCCTGGAAAAACCAGTCGTAATTGCTGCCCGTGACTTTGTTGACGATGGCCATGAATTCCTGCGTGCTGCCGTAGCGGGGCTGGAACTGGCCCGGCTGCGGCTGTTCCGTGCCGTATACGAGCAGGCGCACGGCGCGGAAGAACGCCTCGTCGCCGATCAGGCCGCGCAAGGTATGCAGTACCAGCGCCCCCTTCACATAGAGGTCGCCGCCGGGGCCGCCCTTCTTCAGGTCGTAGACCTCTTCCTCGCTTTTCGGCTTGCCCGAGACCATGGGCGCCTTGTTGACGATGCCGGCGCGCATCTGCTGCAACGAAGCAAAATATTCCTGCTCGCCCCGCAGGTACTGCATGTACAGCGGCTGCATATACGTGCCGAAGCCTTCGTGCAGCCACATATCGTCCCAGTTGCTGTTGGTCAGCTGGTTGCCGAACCATTCGTGGGCAAATTCATGCTGCAGCAGTTCATCGTAGCCGTAGCTGGTCTTGGCGAATTTGTTGCCATAGGCATTGATGGTCTGGTGTTCCATTCCCTTGTGCGGGGTTTCGGCGATGCCGACTTTTTCATCGCCGAACGGGTAGGGGCCGATCACGCTTTCAAAAAAATCGAGCATGGGCGGCAGCTCCGCGAACAGCGCGCCCGCCTTGGCTTCACTTTCCGGCAGATACCAGAATTGCAGGGGAATGCGGTTGCCGTAGCGGCTCACATATTCCCCCTGCATGTTGCGGTAGGGCGCCACGTTGAGGGCGATGCCATAGGTGCTCGGATGTTTGGCGCGCCAATGCCAGGTGCGCCAGCCGTCGGCCTCGTCCATGCCGAGCGCGATGCCGTTGCCGGCCGCCACCAGCGGCGCCGGCACCTGGATGTGCTGGTCGATCAGCTGGGCCTTGCCCATCGGATGGTCGATGCACGGCCAGAACAGGTCGCAGCCTTCGCCTTGCACGGCGCTGGCGATCCATGGCGCGCCGTCTGCCGTGCTCGACCACACCATGCCGCCATCCCACGGCGCTTTCACGGCGACGTGCGGCACGCCGTGGTAGACGATGCGGATGGTGGTGCGCGCGCCGGCCGCGATGGTGGCCGGCAAGGTCATGCTGAGCTGGCCTTGCGGGTTGGCATAGTCCTGCGGCCGCAGCGCCTTGCCGTCGACTTCGATGGCATCGACTGGCAGGTTGCGGTCCAGGTCCAGCGCGAAACGCGTGATCGGCTGCGTCGCCAGGAAGGTCAGGCGGGCATCGCCGGCAATGCTGCGGCTGGCCGGATCGATGCGCAGGGTCAGGTCGGCGTGTTCGAAGACCACCGCCAATTGTTCCGGCGTGCGTTCGGCGCCCGAGTTGAGCGTGTAGGCCGTGGGCGCGCGCGTGGCGCAGGCGCTGAGCAGCAGGCAGGAGAGCAGCAGAGGGATGGGTTTCATGGCAAGCGCACAAGTGAACGGAACATTGATTGTAGTGTTAAGTGACAACGTTGTCGTTTGGAAATTTCAGCATGCGGATGGGGCAAGCGTGGCCGCCGTTGAGAAATGTCATGGGCTCCGGACAGCGCTGACGTAATCTTGCTGAGCGGCCTTGAAGTGCCGCTAGGAAAGGAAGCGCCATGGACAGCAAACAGCCGGACGTCGTGGTATGCGAGGATGAGGCAGTGGCGCGGCCATTGCCCGCCATGCCGGAATTGATCGCGACCTTGCCGCCGAAAGGCGCGTGCTGGTATTGCGACAAACCGCTCGACGCCGTGCGCCGCTTTTGCGGCAAGAGTTGCGGCATGGCTTACGCGGAAGAGGCGCAATACCACCCCTGAACCTGGAGGCTAGCGGCGGCGCAGCAGCGCCGCGAGTGCGCCGTCAAAGTCGAACTCATGCGCAGCGGCCGCCACTTCCTGGTAGACGTGCACGCCCAGGCTGGCGGCCAGCAGGCTGGCCGAATTTTCCAGGATGTCGATGGCCGCGCCATCGCCTTCGCGCAGATGGCTGGCCAGGCGCGCCAGCAGCAGCTGGATGGCAGGCGCGGCCGGGTCGGGCGCCACGTCCTGCGCCGCCGTATGGGTGGCTTCCGGCGTGCCCAGCATGCTGCTGACCGCGCCCAGCAATTGATCCTGCGCCAGTTCCAGCTGCAGCATCTGCTGGGCCAGGTCGGGCGCCTGCGCGCGCAGCGCCGATTCCAGGGTTGCCGACAGGCCGTGCACGTGGCGCGCACCGATCATGCCGGCGGCGCCTTTCAGGGTATGCGCCTTCAGGCGCGCATTGGCATAGTTGCCCGCGTCGAATTCGGCGCGGATCTGGCACGGCGTGGTGCCGTGGTCATGCAGGAAGCGGCGCAGGATTTTCAGGTACAGGAGGCGGTCGCCCATGATGCGGCCCAGTCCGTTCTCGACATCGAGAATGCGGACCATGTCGGATGCCGCAACGGCAGCATCATCATCGCAGGTGGCGTGTGGTTTCATCATGCCCGGTGTGCGCAGAGCCCCAAAACGTATCAATGGCAGTAAAGCAGGAACTGCTATTTTACATCCAGTCGTCCTCGACACTGCGCCCGTTTGGCGGCCGCCTGCCGCCTAGCGTGTCGTGAAGGACCAGGTGCGCGTGACGTTCGCGCCATTGACTTTGCCGATGAAACTCACGTCATAGGTGGTGCCCGCCAGCAGGGGGGCCAGCGGGATGATGGCGGCCACCGAGCGCGATGTATTAATGGCATCGGTCTCCTTGCTGAGCAGGCGTACCGCCAGGTCTGCACTGGCGCCACGCTGGCGCACGGTGAACGCCGTCACGCCGAGGGTGGCGTCGAAGTTCGCATGGACGCTGATGGGGTAGCCGACCACATCCTGGTTGGGCACGGGATCGGGCGTCTCTTCATCGCTGGAGAAACTGGTGGCAACTTTCAGCTGTCCGCTGAACGGATAGCTGATGATCTGTCCGGCCGGCAAACCGGGACCGTAGCGGGTGTTGCCCGCAAAGTCGGTGGTGAAGTAGGCGTAGCCGCTGTTGTTGACGGCAGAGCCGGCCCCCCCTTCCTTGAACACCGGTTCGAAGATGACGAAGCGGTGATACACGGCCGTGATCAGGTTTTCCGCCATGTAGAAACCGGAGTTGGTCGTTATGCCCGCGATGACTTCGCCCCAGGTGGACGTGACGGCATAGCCTGACGCGCTCAGGCGGTCAAAGGGGGTTTCGCCCGTAAAGCCGGGTTTGCCCTTGATTTGACTGTGCGCCACCACGTTGTTGCTGTTCAGATAGTTGGAATGGCCGAGTGCCGCATTGTCGATCAGGCTATTGCGCACCAGCGGGCCCAGGCCGATCTGGCTGCGCCGGTAGTTGATCCAGTTGAAGCCATCCGTGGCGATATTGTTGCTGAGGGCTGGGGCGCCCGGCTCCTCCGTCAACTGTTTTGCCGCCGTGGCGCTGCTCAGCGAAGTGTTGCCGCCGCTATCGCTGCCGCCGCCGCAGGCGCTCAGCAGTGCAACGGTCAGGAGGGCGGGAAGGGTGTGTGTCCAACGCGATAACGAGGCAATCAAGCTGACTCCTGTCTGGTGGGGGGCTGTAAAACGATTCTAAGGCATTTTGATCTGCCGTAGAGCATCTCTGAAAAGATATGCTGCGCGCTCGTGCGCGGACGGTGCCGTAGCCGCGCAGGGTAGAATGAGCATAGTGCGGCGTTTGCCGCTGCATTGCCTCATTCCTGATTTCTTTGATTGCCCACAACTTTGAACACATTGCCCAAGTCGCGCCTGCAGCGCGCCAAATACGCCTTGCCCAGCATGGTGACTTTGCTTTCGATAGCCTGCGGTTTTGCCAGCATCGTCATTTCCGTCGATAACGCCGCCGTGGGCGACGCGGATGCCTACCGGCTTGCGGCGGCGCTGCTGGTGCTGGCCGGGGTGTTCGACGCGCTCGACGGCTATGTGGCGCGCCTGACGAACACCAGTTCGCAGTTCGGCGTGCAGCTCGATTCCATCGCCGACGTGATGAATTTCGGCTGCGCCCCTGCCGTCCTACTGTATTGCTACGGCTTCGTGCAGATGGGCGTGCACGATCCGCTGCTGCTGCGTTTTGGCGGCATGGCCAGCTTCTTCTTCGTGGCCTGCGGCGCCATGCGCCTGGCGCGCTTCAATGTGAACGTGGGACGCACCGATCCCCTGTATTTTGTCGGCATGCCGATCACGGCCGGGGCTGCCTGCGTGGCGGCCGTGGTGGTAGCCTGGCCGGCGCCCATCGATTCCATGCTGCACAGCTATCTGCTGATGCTGCTGCTGGTGGGCGTGGGCAGCCTGATGGTGTCGACCTTGCGTTTCCCCAGCTCCAAGCAAAAGAAAAGCCTGGCCGCGCTGCTGGTGCTGATCGTGGCCATCGCCCTGCTGGTGTGGCTGAAGACCAGCTTTTTCGCGCTGTTCTTCGCCGTGTATATCGGCGCCACCCTGGCGTTGAACCTGGCGTGGTACCTGGGCTGGCGCGGCATTGCGTTGCCGCAAGTGTTCAACGACCCGGATGAGATTGATTAAATCTTAGGCAACCTCGTGCCCGCGCGCGGCGCGCAGGATGGCGAACCAGTCGCTGCGGCTGAGCGTGAATTGCGTGCCTTCCACGGCCACGCCCACGGCCTCGATGCGGCCCGAACCCGTCAGCGGCAGAGGGCGGCATGGCAGTTGCATGATCCACGCAAACACCACGCTGGCAAACGGGCGCTGCAGCTGGTCGGCGATTTGCTTGATGACATTGCGCAAGTTTTCCACGTTCGCATCGCCGCCCTGGAACAGCCTGCCGCCGGCCAGCGGCGACCAGATCATCGGCGCCACTGCCACGTCCTGCAAGCCGTCGAAGGTTTCGTCGAACAGGGGCGCCACGTGCAGCGGTGAAAATTCCACCTGGTTCGTCACGAGGGGGAAACGCCGGTGCAGGCACTCGAACTGGTGGCGGCTGAAGTTCGACACGCCAAAGTGCAGCACCTTGCCATCCTGCTTCAACTGGCTGAAGGCGCCGGCGATCTCGTCGAAATCCATCAGCGGATCGGGGCGGTGGATCAGCAGCAAGTCCAGGCGGTCCGTGTGCAGCTGGCGCAAGGTATGTTCCACGGAGCTGGTGATGTGCGCCGCGCTCGTGTCGTAATGCTGGATGGCGTGGCCAGGACGGTGCGGCGACAGCAGCTTGATGCCGCACTTGCTGACCAGCTCCATCTTGTCGCGCAAGCCCGGCTGCAGGGCCAGCGCTTCGCCAAACAGGCCTTCGGCGCTGTAATCGCCATAGATGTCGGCATGGTCGAAACTCGAGACGCCCAGCGCCAGGCATTGCTCGATGAAGGCCAGGCGCTGCTGCGCCGACATATTCCACTCGCCGATGCGCCACATGCCGGCGACGATGCGCGACAGTTCGGGACCGTTGCTGCTTAAACGGCTGCGCGGCGCTTGCAGGCTGGCGGGAAATACATGGCTCATGGGCTGGCTTTCTGGTGGTATGTGGAAGAACTCGCCACGATTATAGCCAGCTAATCTACAGCATGCTGCGGATAAAGCGGCAGCAACGCTCCTGCAAGGCAAGGTCCAGCTGGCCGCCCAGTTGCATCTGGTACACCAGCGCCGATTGCAGCATGAAGGCAAACAAACGCAGGTCGAGGTCGGCACGCACGCCGATGTTGACCAGGCGCTGTACCACCAGGGTGATCCACGGGGCGACGATCTGCTCGCGAAAGCGCAGTTGCGCGGCCGCATCGTTGTGTATCAGCACCAACAGATCGCAGGTGAAGCGGCCGTCCGCGTTCAGGTTGTCGAAGATGCGCGCGCAGATCGCCTCGATTTCCTGGCCGTCCGGCATGTCGAGCGCGCGCTGCAGCTTTTCCGCCGTGCGCTTGACGAGCGCGTCGAGCAGCATGTCTTCGCGCCGCGGCCACCGCCGGTAAATCGTCTGGCGCCCCACGCCGGCAGCGTCGGCCACCATCTGTATCGTCACCGCGTCCAGCCCGTGCTCGCGCACCAGCATGACGATCGCTTCGAGCACCGCATCTTCCACGCCAGCCTTGCGCGGGCGGCCGCGCGGCGCTGCCTCATTTTTGATCATGTAATACCTGTCTCTGAATGTTTCTTTTAATTATGGTACGATGCGCACCGTAAATGCAAAGCGACTGCTTGTCAATCATGTTGGTCAATTAACCGACAGGTTGTTGCGCCGCGCCCCGATACCCCAGTCATCTCTAGTGAAACCTGCAATCTCAGCGGCGCGTGCCCGCATTTTCTGTCTGACACCCACATCCATCACTGTGGCGGCTTGTGCCGCCTGAGGAAAACCTATGAAAATCATCGGGATTTCGCCCCATCGGCGTAACTTCTTGCGCAAGGCCGTCGGTGCCGCGCCGGCCGTGGCCTTGCTGGCCGGCGCCGGCGGCGGCCTGGCCATGGCCGTCTCCAAGGATCAGCCTGCCTACAAACCCCGCTTCTTTGACGCCACCGAATGGGCCACCCTGACGGCCCTGGTCGACCGCCTGATTCCGGCCGATGGCGAAGGGCCGGGCGCGCTGGAATCGGGCGCGCATGAGTTCATCGACGCGCAGATGAATACGCCGTACGCGTATGGCGCGCTGTGGTACATGCAAGGGCCGTTCGTGCCCTCGATCGAACAGTTCGGCTACCAGTTCCACATGGCGCCGCGCGAGCTGTACAAGAGCGCCCTGGCCGGCGTGAACGCAGCCGTCAATAAACAGTCGGGCAAGCCTTTCGTGCAGTTGAATGCGGCCGAGCGCGACGCCGTCATCACGCAATTGCAAAAGGGAACCCTGGACATCGGCGAAGTGCCGGCCAAGGTCTTCTTCAACCAGCTGCTGCAAAACACGCGCGAAGGCTATTTTTGCGATCCCGTGCACGGCGGTAACAAGGACATGCTGGCCTGGAAGATGGTGGGATTCCCTGGCGCCCGCGCCGACTACATGGACTGGGTAGAGCAGTACGGCAAGAAATACCCGCTGCCCCCTGTTTCTATCGCCTAAGACTTTTTGTACCAGATCAAAGAAAAAGAAAAACCATCATGAGTGATATCACACCAGATTTGAAAATGAAGCCTGTCGACGCCGTGATTGTGGGCTTCGGCTGGACCGGCGCCATCATGGCCAAGGAATTGACGGAAGCGGGCCTGAACGTGGTCGCGCTGGAACGGGGCGAGTACCGCGACACCTATCCCGACGGCGCCTATCCGAAGACCCTCGACGAGCTGACGTATATCCAGCGCAGCAAGCTGTTCCAGGATATGTCGAAGAGCACGTTTACCTTCCGCCACAGCATTACGGGCGTGGCCGTGCCTTACCGCCAGATCGGCGCGTTCAAACCGGGCACGGGCGTAGGCGGCGCGGGCTTGCACTGGTCGGGCATGCACTGGCGCGTCCTGCCGGAAGAGCTGCAGATCCGCAGCCACTACGAACGCCGCTACGGCAAGAAATTCATCCCCGAAGGCATGACGATCCAGGACTTTGGCGTGACCTACGCCGAGCTGGAGCCGCACTTCGATTTTGTGGAAAAAGTTTTCGGCACCTCGGGCCAGGCGTACAAGGTCAACGGCATCGTCGTCGGCGACGGCGACGGCAATGTGTTCGAGGGCGACCGCTCCGACAATTACGCGCTGGCGCCGCAAAAAGTGCCGTACACGGCCGAGCTGTTCCGCCGCGCGGCCAAGGCCGTCGGCTACCACCCGTTCGTCAATGCGTCGTCGAACGCGTCCGGTCCGTACACGAATCCGTACGGCTGCCAGATGGGACCGTGCAACTTCTGCGGTTTCTGCTCCGGCTACGCCTGCTACAACTATTCCAAGGCTTCGCCCAACGTCAACATCATGCCGGCCCTGCGCATGGTGGCGAATTTCGAGCTGCGTGCCAACTGCAACGTCGTGCGCATCAACCTCGACGGCAGCAAAAAACGCGCAACGGGCGTGACCTACATCAATGCGGACGGCAAGGCTGTCGAGCAGCCGGCCGACCTGGTCATCGCCAGCGCCTTTGCCTACAACAATGCGCACCTGTTCCTGCTGTCGGGCATCGGCAAGCCGTATGACCCCGTCAGCAATGAAGGCGTGGTGGGGCGCAACATCGCCTACCAGATGATGTCCACCATCCAGACCTTCTTCAAGGAAGACACGAACACCAACCCCTTCATCGGCGCCGGCGGCACCGGCGTCGCGCTCGATGACTGGAATGGCGACAATTTCGACCATGGCCCGCTGGGCTTTGTGGGCGGTTCGCCCGCCTGGTGCAACCCGGCCGGCTCCAAGCCGATCTCGGGCATTGCCACGCCGGACGGCACGCCCGCCTGGGGTTCGGCCTGGAAAAAGGCCGTCAAGAAGAGCTACCTGAACACGGTGTCCTTCGATTGCCACGGCGCCAACATGACGTACCGCGACTGCTATGTCGACCTCGATCCCACCTACACGGACAAGTATGGCCAGAAATTGCTGCGCTTTACCTTCGACTGGAAGGAAAACGACATCAAGATGAGCCGTTTCGTCACGGACAAGATGATGAAGGTGGCCGAAGCCATGAATCCGGAATCGATCAAGGTGTCCGTCAAGAACGTGGGCGACCACCTGGACTTGCGCAACTACCAGACCACGCACTGGGCGGGCGGCACGGCCATGGGCGCGGACCGCAAGACCAGCGTCGTCAACCGTTACCTGCAGAGCTGGGACGTGCACAATGTGTTTGCCGTCGGCTCCAGCGTGTTCCCGGTCGGCATCGGCTACAACCCGACGGGCCTCGCTTGCGCGCTGACCTACTGGTCGGCCAAGGCCATCCGCGAGCAATACCTGAAAGATCCCCGTCCCCTGGTCGCCTGATAAAGAACAAGAAGATGAACAACACATTCACCCATACCGTGGGCGCGCTGCTGCTGGCGCTCGCCTCGAGCACCGCCTGGTCTGCTACCCCGGCCGCTGCCACCACCCCGAACGCCCAGCTGATACGCCAGGGCGAATACCTGGCCCGCGCGGGCGACTGCATCGCCTGCCATACGGCCGGCACGAAGGGCAAGCCATTTGCGGGCGGCCTGGGCATGGAAACGCCGATCGGCAAGGTGTATTCCACCAATATCACGCCCGATAAAAAGGCCGGTATCGGCGACTGGAGCTTTGCCGATTTCGACAAGCTGATGCGCACCGGCGTGACCAAGCACGGCTACACCGTGTATCCGGCCATGCCGTATCCGTCGTACTCGCGTTTGAGCGAGGCGGACATGCAGGCGCTGTACGCCTACTTCATGCATGGCGTGAAGGCGGACCCGACGCCGAACAAGGCGGCCGACATTCCCTGGCCCCTGTCGATGCGTTTCCCCCTGACCATCTGGCGCTGGGCCTTCGCGCCCACGCCGCAGCCGTACAAGGTGCCGGCGACGGGCGATGCGCAATTGCTGCGCGGCGCCTACCTGGTGCAAGGCCTGGGCCACTGCGGCGCCTGCCATACGGCGCGCGGCGTGGGCATGCAGGAAAAATCGCTGACGGACGAGGGCAACACGACGTTTCTGGCGGGCGGCGGCGTGATCGACGGCTGGTCCGTGCCCTCGCTGCGCAATGAGCATGGCGGCGGTTTGGCGCGCTGGAGCGCGGCGGAGATCGCCGAATTCCTGAAGACGGGCCGCAACAGCCATACGGCCTCGTTCGGCGCCATGAACGATGTGGTGGCCCATTCCATGCAGCACATGACGGATGGCGACCTGGCGGCCATGGCGAAATACCTGAAATCGTTGCCGCCATCGAATCCGGCCACGCCCGCCTTCGTGGCCGATGACAAGCTGGGCAAGCAATTGTTCAGCGGCATCGTCAATTCCACGGGCGCGCAGCTGTACCTGGACCGCTGTGCCGGCTGCCACCGTTCCGACGGCACGGGCTACGACAAGGCTTTCCCTGCGCTGGCCGGCAATGCCGTGCTGCAGACGAATGACCCGACCTCGGCCATCAACATCGTGCTGTCGGGCGGTGCCGTGCCCGCCACGCGCACGGCGCCGTCGGCGCTGACGATGGCGCCATATGCCGACATCTTCAACGATGAGCAGACTGCGCAGGTGGTGACCTTCATCCAGACCAGCTGGGGCAACCGCGGCACGCCGGTGACGGCGGCGCAGGTGGCCAAGGTGCGCAAGCTGTCCGTGCCGGTGGAAGCATCGCAGACGGAAGCGACGTTTGCGGCAGGCCGCCCGGGCACCTTCCCGCCCGTGGCGCGCAAGCCGCACCTGAAGGATGCGCCGCTGAAGTAATGTGGCTTAGCGCAAGACGAAAAAAATGCCCGCAGCGATGCGGGCATTTTTGATGGGAGTACTGACTGCTTATTTCATCCACAGACGCATCGAATCCCAGGCGCGGCCAAAGATGGTTGCCTGGTTGATGGTTTCCAGGGCCACGACTGGCAATTCCAGCAATACCTTGTCGTCGACCATCATTTTCAGCTTGCCGACGGGAGCGTTTTCAGCCAGCGGCGCGACCAGCGGGTCCTTGCGTTCCAGCACAGGTTTCATCTTGGCAGCCGTGCCTTTTGGTACGGTGACGAGCACATCGCGCGCAAAACCGATTTTCACGGTGCCTTTCGAGCCTTTCCACACTTCCGGCGTGGCCACGGCCTGGCCTTTCGAGTACAGCTTGACCGTGTCGAAGTTCTGGAAGCCCCAGTTCAGCAGCTTCTGGCTTTCCTGCGTGCGGGCCTGGTCGGACGTGGTGCCCAGCACTACGGAGATCAGGCGGCGCTCGCCCGTGCCGCCTGGACGGCGTGCCGAGGCGATCATGCAATAGCCGGCCGCTTCCGTGTGGCCCGTCTTCATGCCATCGACGGTTGGGTCCAGCCACAGCAGGCGGTTGCGGTTAGGCTGGGTGATCTTGTTGTAAGTGAAACTCTTGATGGAATCGATTTTGTAGAATTCCGGATAGTCGGCGATCACGCGCTGGGCCAGCACGGACAGATCTTGCGCGGTGGAATAGTTATCGGGGCTAGGCAAGCCATGCGGATTGGCAAAACGCGTGTTTTTCAGACCCATGCGCTGCGCTTCGCGGTTCATCAGCACGACGAAAGTGCCTTCATCGCCAGCAACGGCTTCAGCCAGCGCCACGGCGGCATCGTTACCCGACTGAATCATCAGGCCATGCAGCAAGTCGTCGATCGACACGGGCGTGGCGGGGTCGATGAACATCTTCGAGCTGCTCGAATCGACTTTCCAGGCGCGCACGGACACGTTCACCTTTTGGTCCAGCGCCAGTTTCTTTTCGCGAATGGCGGCAAACGTCAGGTAAGCCGTCATGATCTTGGTCAACGATGCCGGTTCGATGCGCGCGTCCGGATCTTGCGAAGCAATGATCTGGCCACTGGTGGCGTCGAGCAGCAGCCAGGACTTGGCGGCGATGGTCGGGGCTGGAACGCTCTGGGCGAAGGCGGCGGATAGGAAAAGTACACTGGAGGCCAGTGCCGCTAAAAGTTTTTTCATGGAGGCTGGTCTGCGAGAAAAAGATGAAGGCTGAGGGCCATGTCGTTGCTACTTACATGGCCGCGTGGAAAAAACGGATCAATTATAGCCGTGGAAGCGCTAGTAAGCCCACACTTCAATGATCATCGGCTGCGATTGCGGGTTTGTCACCATGCCACAGCGCAATCACGAGGTTCTTGATGTGATTGAGCTTGCGGTGGAAAAAGTGGTCGGCGCCGGGGATCACGATCACGGGAATGTCTTGTGGACGGGCCCAGTCGAAGACGGCGGACAGGGGAATGGTGTCGTCCAGTTCGCCGTGGATCAAAATCGTGTCGGCCGGGATGTCGGCCATGGCCCACTTGCCGGCTGCGCTGCCGATCAGCGCAAGGCGCTCGACGGGCGTGCCGGCGGCGGCCAGGCGTTCCTGCAGTTTCGATTGCACGAAGGTGCCGAACGAGAAACCGGACAAGGCCACGGGCAAGCCCGGGTACAGGCCGCGCATGTGTTCATACAGCAATTGCATGTCGTCCGTCTCGCCCGCGCCATGGTCGTGCACGCCTTCCGAGGCGCCCACGCCGCGGAAGTTGATGCGCGCCACCACGTAACCGAGGGCGACAAACGCGCGCGCCAGGGTTTGCGTGACCTTGTTATCCATCGTGCCGCCGTACAGCGGATGCGGATGGGCAACGAGGGCGATGCCGCGCGGGGTATCTGCCGGGAAATCGAGCAAGCCTTCCATGCTGCCTGCATGGCCGGCGAGGGTAAATTTTTCCGAGTTTCTGTTCATGATGCTCATACTGGTGGCATTCTCTTAAATTGGCATTAAATCTTCAGGCGTTCGACGATCTTGCCGCCCACCAGGTGCGTATCGATGATTTCATCGATATCGCTGGTGTCGACATAGGTGTACCAGGTCGCTTCCGGGTAGATCACCAGCAGCGGGCCTTCTTCGCAGCGGTCCATGCAGCCGGCCTGGTTGATGCGGATCTTGCCCGCGCCATTCATGTCGAGTTCCTTGATGCGGCGCTTGCAATGCTTTTGCGCCGCTTCCGCGCCATGGTCGCCGCAGCTGTTGCGGCCATCTTCACGTTTATTCATGCAGAAAAAAACGTGGCGTTCAAAATACGGTGCGTCGCTCATGCTGCTCTCCTGCTGTTCTATACATTAATGCGCCATGATAGCGCTTATGGGTGGTCTTCGCGACGCTGGCGCTGCACATCGTCCTGCCGGTTCAGCCGGTGCGAGGGCAGGCACAGGAACCACAGGGCCATGAAGGGCCACAGCAGGGCCAGGAATTGCGCCGCGCCGTTAAAGTTGAGAAACTTGCCTTGTACCCAGCCTTGCAAGGTGGACATGAAATACGGGTTGATGGGCGTCGTATTCACCATCACCAGGCTCAGCAGCAAGGTGGCGGCCGCGATGCGGCGCTGCGCCACGTGGGGCGCGAAGGCCAGGCCGCCCAGCATGATCAGGCCGATCAGGAAGCCGCCCTGGGCGCCCGGCGTGATCCAGACGAAGGCGTTTTGCGGCGAAAACAGCAGCGCGCTGGCCATCGAGCGCACCACCAGCGCGGCGGCGATCAGGACCAGCATCAGCACGGCGCGCGGCGCGGCGCGACGTAGCAGGCACAGCAAGGTGAGCACGGCGCCCGTCATGCCGCAGGCCGTGATGATGGTTTCCGATAGCCAGTATTGCTCAACTGTCAATATCGTGTCGGGACGCAGATACGTGGCCAGGTCGATTTCCATGCCCATCAGGGTGGAAGCCCAGTCCGACAAAATGGGCAGCAGCTGGCCCAGGCCGAACAGATAGCCTTGCGGATAGATTTGTGCCAGCGGCCACAGGGCCACCAGCACCAGGCCCTGGCTTGCGTGCTGGGCAAACCAGCGCTGGCGCAGGCGCAGCAAATGGCTCTGGTCCAGCAGCTTGCGCGCCGTCAAGGCGCCGATGATGGAACCGATGAGGCAGCCCGCCGAATTCGTATAGAAGTCGAGATTCGACGACACGCGGCTGGGCAGATAGGTTTGCACGGCTTCCATGCTGCCGGAAATGAAGACGCCGCACAGGCTGGCGACGATGACGGCCAGGAATCCCGTCACCCTTGGAAACAGCGAATACACGATCAGCGCACCCAGCGGGATGTAGCCGACGATGTTGATGCCCACGTCAAAGCCCGTCCAGTAGCGGGGCATGCGCGTGTTTTCCAGGAAGGTCAGCGGCGACAAGCCGTTGCTGTGCCAGCCCGTGAACGGGAACCAGCTGGCGTACACGATCAGGAAGACGTAGGCGAGCAGGGTCGCGCGCGACACGGGCGACGAGCGTGCGGGCGGCAGTGGCGCGGGCGGGCTGGCAGGGGCTGCGGAGGCGGTCATTCGGCTGCGGTCACTCTTTCGGGATGGTCAGCGTGCCCAGCCAGGCCAGCAGGTCGGCGGCGATGGCGTCCGAGGCGGCCGCCAGCGCCTGCGCGCCCCCTTGCGCATCGGCGCTGGCGGACGGGCCGCTGCGGCTGAAGGTTTTCTGGTCGATCAGGCGGTGGCCGCGGAACAGCGAGGCGCGCAGCGACACATGGCCGCTGCTTTGCGTCTGCGTGTCAAAAGCCTGCGAAAAATCATCGACGTCGATGCGCAGCAGGGGCATGCCGGCGGCCGCGTCCGTGGTCGACAGCACTTTCACGCCGCTTTGCGCCACGCGCGTCTTCAGGCGCTGGCTCAGCAGCTGCAGCGGCGGCGTGTTCCAGCGGTTGTAGGCGTACGGCCGCGATTGCTGCGCATCGGCGTACAGCAGGCGGTAATACATGCGCTGGCTGTCCAGCCAGGAAGGGCCGTTGGCGTCGGCGATCACCAGCACGGGCACGGCTGGCGCGGCCGTTTGTGCCGCCGCCTGGGGCGCGGCCGGACCGAAATCATAGAAAGTGGGGACGGGGCCGCGGCTGGCGCAGCCGCCCAGCAGGAAAGCGCCGGCCAGCATCAGTGCGCTGAGATTGCGAGGGATATGCATGCTGTGTTCTCCTTATTTGCCTGGCGCCGAAAAGCCGGGCTCGCCCGGGCCGGGCGGAATGTCTGGGGCGCCGAACAAGATGCTCTGCGGCTGTTCATTGAGCGTGCTCATGGTGGTTTTCAGGGCGCGCATCGAGGAACGCGCCTCGCCGCTCAGTTCTATCACTTGCGGCAAGACTTCCAGCGATACGCCATTGGCCACCGTTTCCACCGAATTGCCCACCCTGTCGACCGTGCCATTGACCTTCTCGAGCACGCCGCCGGGCGCCTGGATATCGTTGCCCAGTTTTTTCCACGTGGCCGTCAAGTCCGACACGTTCTTGCTGGCCGTGCTGACGGCCGTCAAGGTCTGGCGCGTCTGTTCCGTCAGCTGGGGCAATTGCGTCAAGGTCGGTTCCAGCTGCTGCGGAATGGCGCCAAAGGCCTTGGCCGCCTTGCCCACTTCATTGAAGGCGCCCAGCATGGCCGCCTGGTTGTCGGGGCTGAGCAGATTATTCACCTTGTTGGTGATCTGCTCGGCCTGGTCGAGGATGCGCTTGCCGCGCTTTTCCAGCTGGTCCAGCAAGCCCGCGCGCAGGGGAATCAGCGAAGGCTTGTCCTTGCTGGTGCCCAGCAACTTGGAACCCACGTGCTCGTCGTCGAGCTGGATGTAGGCGATGCCCGTCACGCCCTGGTAGCCCAGGGTGGCAAACGTGGTGTTGGTGACGGGGGTATCGGGCGCCACGCTGATGTGCACGAGGATCTGTCCCGCCTTTTGCGTGTCGAAATCGATGGCGTCGACCTTGCCCACTTCCAGGCCCCGGTAGCGCACGGTCGCCTGCGGATTGAGGCCCGGCACGGACAGGGTGGTGGCGAGCAGGTACGGGACTCTTTCCACGCGGTCGCGGTTGAACCAGACGCCGAACAGAATGGCGGCCACCAGCAAAGTGAGTGTAAAAAATCCCGTCATCAGGGCGTGTGATCTGTTTTCCATTACTTCTCCGCTTTCTTGTCTGTGCCGGCGTCGTCGCCTGGCTGCGCCGCCTTGCCTTCTGCCGCCTGCTTTTCATCGAGGACGGCCAGCGCGCGCTTGCCGCGGTCGCCGAGGAAAAATTGCTTGATGAACGGGTGGTCGACTTCGATCACCTCGCGCGTGGGGCCGATGGCGATCACGTGTTTTGCCGCCAGCACGGCGATGCGCGTGGACAGGGCAAACAGGGTGTCGAGGTCATGCGTGACCATCACCACCGTCAAGCCCAGCTCGCGGTGCAGCGACTGGATCAGGGACACGAAACTTTCCGACAAGTCCGGGTCCAGGCCCGCCGTCGGTTCGTCGAGGAACAGCAGTTTCGGTTCCAGCGCCAGGGCGCGCGCCAGGGCCACGCGCTTGATCATGCCGCCCGACAGGTCCGACGGCATTTTCAGCGCATGTTCCGGTCCCAGTCCCACCATGTTCATCTTTAATAGTACCGCGTCGCGTATCAGCGCCTCGGGCAGCACGCGCAATTCGCGCATGGGCTGGGCCACGTTGTCGAACACGGTCAGCGCCGAATACAGGGCGCCTTGCTGGAACAGCATGCCCCAGTGGTTGCGCAATTGCTGCAGCTGGTCGGAACTGGCCTGGTTGATATCCTCGCCAAAGACTTTGACGCAGCCGCGGGCCGGGTGTTCCAGGCCCAGCATCTGGCGCAGCAGCACCGTCTTGCCCGTGCCGGAGCCGCCCACGATGGAGAGGATCTCGCCCCGTTCGATTTCCAGGTTCAAGTCCTGGTGCACGACGGTGCGGCCGAACTTGGTCCACAGATTGGTGATTTCCACCACGGGCGCGCTGCCATGCAGGTTGAACTGGCCTTCCTTGCCCGTGCCGCAAGCGATATTGGTGTCGTCCGCCATCAGTAGCCCACTCCATTGAAGACGATGGCAAACACGGCGTCGGCCAGGATTACCACGGTGATGGCCGTGACGACGGCGGTGGTGGTGCCGCGCCCCAGGCTTTCCGTGTTGGCCTTGATGCGCAGGCCGAAATGGCAGGAGACGAGGGCGATCAGCATGCCGAAGATGGCGCCCTTGCCCAGGCCGATCATGTAGTTGGCCAGCGGTACGGCGTCGGGCAGCTTCTGGATGAAGTAGCGCGCCGACAGATTCAGTTCCACCTTGGCCGCCACCATGCCGCCGATCAGCGCGGCCGTATCCGTCCAGATGACGAGCAGGGGCATGGAAATGGCCAGGGCCAGCACTTTTGGCATGATCAGGCGGAAACCGTGCGAAATGCCCATCACCAGCATGGCGTCGAGCTCTTCCGTGACGCGCATGACGCCCAGCTGCGCCGTGATCGACGAGCCCGAGCGGCCCGCCACGAGGATGGCGGCCAGCAAGGGCCCCAGTTCGCGGATGATGCTCATGCCCAGCAGGTTGACAAGGTAGATGTCGCCGCCAAACGCGCGTAGTTGCTGGGCCGACAAGTAGGACAGCACGACGCCGATCAGAAAGCCCACGAGGGCCGTGATGCCCAGCGCCTGGAAGCCCGCATGGAAGATGTTGGCGGAAATTTCACGCCAGGGCCCGCGCATGGGATGGCGCGCGAAGCGGCCGATATCCTGCGTCACCTGGCCCACGAGCGCAATGAACCCCTTCAAATGTTCGAAAAACAGCAGGATGGCCATGCCCAGCTTCATCACGGGCGTGAGGCGGTTGGCGCGCGAGGGCGGCGTTTCCAGGGGGCCCGTCTCTTCGATGCGCCGGAAAAACTCTTCCAGCGACGGTGCCAGGGTCAGCTGCGCGGGACGCCGCTTGCCCCAGGCATTCCAGAACAGCTGGGCGCCGATATGGTCCATGCTGTCGATCTGCGACAGGTCCCATTGCACCTTGGCGTCGTCCTGCAGGGGCTTGAGCTGGGCATCGATGGCCTTGATGGCATTGTCATGCGCCAGCGCATGCACCTGCCAGGTGCCGCTGGCAGTGACAAGGGCTCCCTGTTGGGAGCTGGTCTGGGAGAGGGTCAGTTTCGGCGATTGTACAGTCGGCATCGTGCCAGTTTAAGGGAGAATGGCGCAGACCGCCACCGCTGTTCAATCGACGGCCCGTCAGGATGCCAGGTGGCGCGCCTGCCGCTGCGGCAGGGCGACGTCCGGGCGCACCTTGGCATTGCTAGTACTCACTTCGCTTGGCTTGGCGTGCGAGGCCGCCTGCGCGCCGCCCGCATAGTCGCTGGCCACGAGGGCGTTGGCTTCAAGCGCGCTCATGCCGCGCGTCTGCAGCCATTGCGCCACCAGCTTGGCCAGGCGCTCCATGGCGATGCGGTGGGTGGCGTCCGTGTGGGCGTACAGCCAGTTCGAAAAATCCATGAAGTTTTCAAATGGCGCGTCGCCCAGCATCCATTGCACCGTATTGGCAAAGCGGCCCGAGTTGGCCACCAGGTCCCAGTAACGGGCGAAGCGCACGAGGCGCTGCATGCTCATGAAATCGAGCTGCTTGTTCGCCAGGATGGTGTACGGCGGGTGCGGGTCGAACACCATGCCATAGTTTTCCGTGTGGCGGATGATGGGCGTGCCGCGCAGGCGCTTCAGGATGCCGAACTGGATTTCATGCGGCTTCAGGGCCACCAGCTTGTTGAAGCCGGCCGCAAAGCTCGCTTCATCCTCGCCCGGCAAGCCGGCGATCAAGTCCACGTGCAGGTGGGCGTTCGATTCCTCGCACAGCCAGCGGATGTTGTCGGCTGCCTTTTGATTGTCCTGCTTGCGGCTGACCAGCGATTGCACGTCCGGATTGAAACTCTGGATGCCGATCTCGAACTGCAGCGCGCCGGGCGGGAATTTGCTGATGCCTTCTTTCAAGGCGTCGGGCAGGTGGTCGGGCACCAGCTCGAAATGGGCGTAGATCGGGTCGTTGGGATTCGCCTCGATCTTGTCCAGGAAGAACTGCATGATCTTCAGGCTGGTCTTGATGTTCAGGTTGAAGGTGCGGTCGACGAACTTGAACAGGCGGGCGCCGCGCGCATGCAGGGATTCCATTTCTGCAAGGAAATTTTCCAGGGCGAAGGGCCAGGCCGTCTTGTCCAGCGCGGACAGGCAGAATTCGCACTTGAACGGGCAGCCGCGCGACGCTTCCACGTAGATGGTGCGGTGGCGGATATCGTCGTCTGTATACAAGGAGTAGGGCAGCTGCAGTTCCGCCAGCGGCGCCTGCACGCCCGCGTGGATCTTCATCAGCGGCTTGGGGCCGTGGAGGATCTCGCCGCACAGCTTGGGGAAGGTGACGTCGCCCCAGCCCGTGATCAGGTAGTTGGCCAGCTTGACGATCTCTTGCTCGCCCGCCTCATGCGACACTTCCGGCCCGCCCAGCACGACGATGACCTCGGGCGCCACGCGCTTGAGCATGGCCACCAGTTTCGTTGTTTCCTCGACGTTCCATATATACACGCCAAAACCGATGATGCGGGGCTTGTTCGTCAGGATGCGCTCGACCAGTTCCGTGGTTTTCGTGCCGATGACGAATTCCTGCAGCCGCGTCTGCGCCTGCAGCGGCCCCATATTGGCCAGCAGGTAGCGCAAGCCCAGCGAGGCGTGGGTGTAGCGGGCGTTCAGGGTGGAGAGCAGGATGGTCATGGGAGGCGATTGAAACGGCGAAACCGCTATTTTACGCTGTCGCGTCAGCTGTGCGCTGCGGCCACAAATGCCATGTTACCATTTGTCAATAATTACTAACTTGTCAATGCTTCGGCAGGGTAAAAAGGATACATGGTGCTGGCGAAAAAAGTACTCAACAAGAAAGTCTTGCTCGGGGCGCTGGGCGGCGTGGCAGTGGTGGCCGCCGCACTGGTCGGTTACCGGGTCTTCGGCTGGGGCGCGATGGGACCGGTCAATGGCCTGAAGCTGGATTTGTCCCGGCCCGACGCGCTGGTCCGGACGAAAAGCCTGTCGGCCTTGCCGCGCGACTTGCTGACGGTGCCGCTGGCACGCGACGTGCTGCGCGAAGACTTCCTGTTCTATTACGAGCAAAGCGAAGACCGCCTGGGGCTCAAGGGCAGCCTGCGCCGCATCGCCTATGAACATGAGCTGGGATGGGGCGACCAGCTACTGCGCATGGTGCTGGACCAGCCTGCGGAAGTGGCCCTGTGGCGCGACGCCGACGGCTCGCTCAAGCATTTCGCCATCGCCGTATCGCGCAGCCAGCTGACGCGCCTGCTGGAGGAAGCGGGCAAGATCGCCTTGAAGGATACGCAGATGCGCGTGGCCGGCAGCTTGCGCGTCGATGGCAGCCAGGTGCCCGTGTATGCGCTCAATTACGCCTACCAGCGCACCTTGCTGTTTGCCGCGCACGGCCAGCGCCTGGTCATCCTGTCCCATCCGGGCATGCTGTATGGCGGCGCCGACGGCAAGAAGGGCGATGGCACGGCCGAGAAAACCGTGGCCAGCCTGCTGGCGCCGGAAGCGGCCAAGCAGAACGTCTTTCATGCGCAGTTCCATCTCGACGGCGCCGCGCCCGAGGGCCACAGCATCGCCGTCAAGGCGGACTTCCTGTCGTTCGGCTACCAGCCGTTCTTCGGCGCGCTCGAAGCGCTGCGCTTCGATTTTCAACAGGGCGCCTGGCAGTCCAAGGTGCTGCTCAATGCCGACAAGTTAAAAAACGGCGGCTACGACAGCAGCGCCCTGTGGCCCGTGCTGCCGCACAGTCCCAGCGCCTGCTTCAGCGTGCCGGTGGACTGGACCGCGCTGCAGCCCGTGCTCAAGCGCCTGGGGAGCAATACCTCCGAGCCGGTGGTGCCGCTGGCCGGGCACTTGCAAGGCCCGGCCGCCGCCTGCTGGTACGGGACGTCGCGCCTGCATACGCCGGTGTTTGTCGCCACGCGCAGTGCGCAGGCCGGGGATGACGCTGTCTATGGAAGCCTGTTCGAGGCAGCCATCGGCGGCAAGGACCCCGTGCGCAAGACGACGGGCAAGGATGCTAAAGGTGGGTTCGTACGCTGGGAGCGTAGCGTCGCCACGGCCCTGGGCCAGTCCACGCCGGCGCTGGCCGTGGCCGGCAATACCGTTGTCTTTTCCACCGATGGCAAACTGGTGGACCAGGTGCTGGCCGTGCGCCGCAAGCAGGCCCCGGCGGCCAGCGACCTGCTGCCCGATGGCGCGCACACCATCGGCCTGATCGCGCCCGCGTCGCTGGCCCGGCTGATCCAGCTGGAAGCCTTCGATACCCTGCCGGCGAATAACGAACCGGTACTGCGCGCGGCCGCCAACGAACACCTGGTGCCGCGCCTGAACGCCTTGAAGAAATATCCGCCGCTGCGCATGGTGCTCAAGCGGCAGCCAGCCAGCGGCACGTCATGGGAAGCGCTGGAATGGCAGGAGACTGCACGATGACGGTGCGGCATGCGCGCCGTGCCGCCTTGCGCCGGCTGGCGGCCTGCGCCGCCACCGTGGCGGCGCCCCGGGCGTGGGCCCTGCGCGCGGCTGCCGAGCCGCAAGTGCAGCTGTCGCAGGCCCAGAGCCGCGCGTTCCAGGCCTGGATGCTGCGCATCGTCAACGCGCAGATCGAACGGGGACCGTCGCCGCGCTGGACGCACCGCGATTGCGCCGGCCTCGTGCGCTTTGCCGTCAACGAAGCCCTGACCGTGCATGACGCGAAGTGGCTGCGCGCGAACGGCATCGCCAGCGACCGGCGCCTGCCGCCCGAGCTGGAACTGAACGGGGCCCAGGCGGCCCTGCGCAACCGCTGGGTGCAGACGGATGGCACGGTCGGCCACTTCGTCACGGCGCTGGCGCTGGTGCAGCACAACAGCCGTTTCATCGCCCGCGAAATCAGCCAGGCGCTGCCCGGCGACCTGCTGTTTTTCGACCAGGGCGATGAACAGCACCTGATGGTCTGGATGGGGGCGCGCATCGCCTACCACACCGGCACCGTCACCCCCGACGACAATGGTCTGCGGACCGTCGATATCAAAGAACTTACGAGCTGGAAGGACACGCGGTGGCAACCTGTGGTCAACAATCCGAATTTCGCCGGTGTGTTCCGGCTGGCGTTTTTGTCATGAAGCTTCTCATGAAGCTGTTATTTGCCGGCGCGCTGGCGCTGCTGCTCACGCATGGCGCCTCGGCGCAGGAGCGCGAACCCAGCAACTACAGCACCTTCAAGGGCGAACCCTTCTTTTTGCTGTCGGATGCCAGCTACGGCAGCGGCGACGAGTCGCGCGTGCGGCTCGAGGTGCCGGGCCGCGACATGGGGCGCATGAACCTGGAAGCGTATTCCGGCGCGGACATCGTCGTCTACCGCGTGCCCGAACCGATGGAGTTCCTGAAAAAACAGCGCAATCTGCACCGCATCCAGGTGGAGGGCAATTACCAGGGCGAGGGCCTGGCCAACACCTTGAGCTTTCTGTGGGATAGCTGGTGGAAGCAGTCGCGCCTGGCCTGGCGCAAGCTGTTTTCCGGCGAGGCGCGCCGCGCGGTAACCAAGGAACAGCCGCAGCTGGCGACGAATGACGCGATCCGCCGGCGTACCGTGTTCGCCAACCATCCGCAATACAAGCCGATCAAGGGCATGGAGCTGGTCGACAGCTTCCGCTATCCGATCTGGCAAGCCAAGGCCATCGCACCGCCGAAGGGCGTCAAGCTCGATGGTTCGAGCAGCGACTTCATCGTCGCCGGCGCCGGCAATGTGATGATCCCGCTGGGCAAGCGCAAGCCGGGCTTGTACCTGATCGAAGCGATCATCGGCGAGCACCGCGCCACCACCCTGGTGTTCGTGTCGGACACGGTGGCCGTCACCAAGGTATCGTCCGGCCAGATGCTGGTGTGGACGGCGCGGCGCGACAACAGCGCCGCCGTGGCGGGCGCCAGCGTGGCGTGGACCGACGGCACCGGCGTGCTGCAGTCGGCCACCACGGGTGCCGACGGCGTCGCCTCGCTCGAGCGCGGCAGCCCGGAACACACGTATGTGCTGGGCCAGGACCGCGCCGGCGGCGTATTCGTGTCCGAGAATTTTTATTACGACAGCGAGATCTACAACACCAAGATTTATGCGGTGACGGACCGCCCTCTGTACCGGCCAGGCGACGAAGTCAACGTCAAGTTTGTGGGCCGCGAATTCACGTCGGCGCGCAACTCGCAGGCGGCGGCTGCCGCACCGTTAAGCTTGACCGTGCTCAATCCGAACGGCACGCCGCTGCTGACGCAGACGCTGCAGTTATCTAGCGACACGGGCGCCGATACGCGCTTTCGCCTGCCGACGGAAGCCACCGCCGGCGGTTATGAACTGCGCTTCAATTACAAGGACGGCGCCTATGGCGCGGCCTTCCGCGTGGCCGAATACGTCAAGCCGCACTTTGAAATCAACGTCCAGCCAGCGAAACCGGAATTCAAGACGGGCGAAGCGGTCAAAGGCAGCATCGCGCTGCGCTACCCCGATGGCAAGCCGGTGAAAAACGCGAAGATGACCTTGTCGCTGCGCGGCCAGCAAAACACCATGGTCGAGGGCGAGTTGCGTTACAGCGGCCTGTTCCCCGTGGCCTTGAAGACCGAGGAGGTGATGAGCGACGGCAGCGGAAATGTGGATTTCACCTTGCCGCCCGCGGCCGATCCCTCGCGCTACATCCTGACCGTGCTGGCGACCGATGGCGCGGCCTACCGCGTCAAGGCGACGCGCGAACTGATGATCGAGCGCTCGAGCAGCAGCTACCAGCTGAAGGCCACGCGCCAGTTTTCCGATCCGGGCCAGGCCGTGCATTTCTACCTGGTGGCCGATGGCCAGGGCGCGGCCAAGCCCGTGCGCTGGGAGATGGTGCAGCTGGAAAAACAGAGCAAGACCGAGGGTGCGTTCGATCCGAACGCCAAGGGCTGGGACGTGACATTCCCTGCGTCCGGCTCGTACCGGCTGGCGCTGCGCGACGAGCGCGGCAACCTGCTGGCCGCCGCCAGCCACTGGGTGTCGGGCGATGGCGTGCAGACGACGCCGGGCAGCATCGAGATCGTGCTGGATCGCGCCCGCTATCGTCCGGGCGATACCGCCGAGGCCTTGATCACGTTCTCCGACAAGGTGGACCAGGCGCTGTTGACGCTCGAGCGCGACAAGGTGGAACAATATGGCTTGATGGCGGGCGCCGCCAGCTGGTACCAGGCGAAGCAGGTGGCGCCGCGGCAGTGGCGCGTGCGCATTCCCGTCAAGGAGGAGCATGGCCCCAACATGACGTTTTCCGTGGCGTACACGCGCAATGGCGATTTCGTGTTCGAGAACGCCGGCCTGCAAGTGATCGAGCCGCGCATCGCGCTGCAGTTCAAGAGCGACAAGGAGGTCTACCAGCCGGGCGAGAAGGTGACCCTGGACGTCACGGCTACCCTGGACGGCAAGCCTCTGAGCACGATGGTGGCGCTGGGCGTGGTCGATGAAATGATCTATGTGCTGCAGCCGGAAATCGCGCCGGACATCGGCGACTTCTTCTACCATCCGCGCCGCAACAACGTGCGCACGACGGCCAGCCTGTCCTTCATCAGCTACGACATGGCGCAGGGCCGTACTGCCGGCGCGCCCGCGCGTCACAATTACAACGAGCGCGGTGTCAAGGTGCTCGAGCGTCCGCGCCGCGACAATATCGATACGGCGTACTGGGCGCCATCGCTGAAGACCGATGCCAATGGCCAGGCGCGCGTGAGCTTCACCATGCCCGACGCGTTGACCCGCTGGCGCATCACGGGCCGCGCGATGGACGAGCAGGGGCGCGTGGGCCAGCGCACCGCCTATCTGCGCTCGGACAAGAATTTCTATGCGAAGTGGACGGCGCCGGACTGGATGCGCGCCGGCGATGCGCCGCGTGCCTCGGTGGCCGTGTTCAACCAGACCGGCAAGGAGCAGGCGCTTGACGTCGTCCTCTCAGGTGGTACACAGCCGAAGACGGAAAAACTGTCGGCCAAGCCGGGCGTCAACTACGTGGAGTTCCCGCTGGCCGCAGGCAGCGGGCCGTTGCGCCTGGAGCTGAAACAGAATGGCAAACTGGTCGACGCGCTCGACACCGCCATGCAAACCTTGCCCGCCGCCTGGAGCAGCCCGCGCACCCTGGTGCTGCCGCTCGACGGCGCCACGGGTGATATTGCGCTCAAGCTGCCGGCGGACGCGCGCAATATCCGCGTGTCGTTTGCGCAGGGGGCCGCCAGCCAGTTCGCGCGCATTGCCGACGACCTGATCGACTATCCGTATGGCTGCGTGGAGCAGACGGCGAGCCGCTTGATCCCGCTCGCGCTGGCCACGCAAAGCCTGGGGCCGGACGCCGGCGCGGCAGGCGAACGCCTGCAAGCGTTGCTGACGGCGCAGCGCCTGCGCCTGGTGTCCATGGCGGGGCCGAACGCCGTCTTCGGCTGGTGGGGCAACGCCACGGATGGCAATGCCTTGATGACGGCGTACGCGTATTACGCGGACTGGTACGCGTCGCGTGCGCTGCGCATCGAACTGCCGCCCGAACACTGGAACAAGCTGCTGGCCGTCTACAGCGAACATGGCTTGAAAGATGCGATGAGCGACCGCGCGCTGGTGCTGTGGATGGCGCGCGAGATGGGCCTGCCCACGCAGACGCTGGCAGCCGGCCTGGTGGACGACAGCGCGAGTGCCACCCTGGGCGGCAAGCCGCGCCAGGCGGGCGACGGCGGCAGCCTGCTGCTGGGCGGTGCCCTTGACCGCGAGGCGCAGGCGATGGGGCTGGGCCTGGTGGCGCTGGTCGCCAGCCAGAATGGCATCGCCTTGCCGCATGGACTGCAGCTGCAGGTGGCCAGTGCCTGGCAAGTCTTGCGCGAGTCCAGGGCGCCGGTAGCGCAAGCCTTGCTGATGCTGGCCGGCGAAGTGCCGCCATCGCAGGCCGACGCGGTGCTGGCCGGCGTGCGCGCCGAGATGCCGACCCTGGACCGCGCGATGACGTTGATGTGGGTGCAAAAGAAGCTGGGTGGCGCATCGTTCGGCAAGGGGCCTGTCGTCGCGCCGGACGGCGCATGGCAAAAACGCGACAGCCGCAGCGGCCAGCCGGTCTGGCGCTGGAGCGACGCCAAGGGCCAGCCTGACAAACTGCGTCTCGCTGCGCCTGCGCCTGCGGGCACGGTGGCCGTGCTGCAGTACGACAGCCACGCCGTCGAAGCGCAAACCTTGCCGGTTGCCGTCGAGCGCCGCATCCTGCGCATGAAGCAAGGCAAGGGCGGCTACACGACGGAGCTGGTCAAGCCGGGCGAGGCGCTCAGCACGGACGCGCTGTACCTCGATGAAATCACGCTCAAGGCGGCGCCGGGCGCGAAGCACCGTTTTGGTTTGCTGGAAGTGGCGCTGCCGCCGGGCGCCATGGTCGAATCGACCACCTGGGGCATGGTCATGGCGGGCGACAAGCCGGCCGCGCTGGAACGCGCGCGCCACACCGAGCGCCGCGACGGCTATGCCGTGCCCATCGAGCCTTTGGCCGGCGACGTGACGGTGCGCCATTTGCTGCGCTTTGCGCAAAAGGGCAGCTATGTGCTGCCGCCTGCGCGCTTTTACCGCATGTACCAGCCGGAGCAGAAAGCGTTCGAGGGCGGCGGCAAGACCACGCGCGCACTGAAGGTCGAGTGATGCGCGTGGCAATTCCCGCCTTGTTGGCGACGCTGTGGCTGGCCGCGCCAGCCTGGGCGCAGCCATCGGCAAAATCGCTGGATGTGGCCTGGTGGCGCGATGGCAAGATCGAAGTGCGGCAGCTGCGCCAGGGTAGCACCGCGTCGCGGCCTTCGCCGCCGTTCGACGGCGCGCGGCAAGTGCCGCTGGCCAGCCTGTGGAAGCTGTTTGTCTATGTATACGCGGCCGATAACAAGGTGGCGATGCCGGACTACCGCTGCGGCGGCCGCGATCCGGACGAAGTGTATTGCTGCGATGCGGGCCAGAGCATCGGCCACGATGCGGCGCTGGCGCAGTCCTGCGGCCCATTTTTTTCGCCCGGGCGCTTGATGATAGCGAAGGCGCCGTGGCGCCAGTACTGGACGGGCCGCCTGGGCAGTGCGCCTGCGGGCGACTTTGCCTGGCTGTTCGATCCTGCGCAGCTTACGCCGGGGCGGCTGGTTCGGTTAGACAGCCTGCTGCGCGCGCTGGACAGCATACCGGCAGCCAGCCGCGCGGACGCCGAAGCGGCCCTGCTGCGCGTGGTGCTGGACGGGCGCGGTGCCGGCACGGCGCGCTGGTTCGGCAGCCAGCTGCGCGTGAAGACGTATTCCTGGCACGCGCAGCGCCGGGCAGAGGAACGTATCGGCGGCGCGGCCGGCTGGCTGTCCGATGGCACGCCCATCTGGTTTGGCGGCGCGGGCGGCAGCAGCAATGTGTTCGAGCAGTGGGCACCCAAGCTGGCCGCCAGCTTGCCGCCCGTGGGCGCGGCCGACGATGGCGGCTGCGTGGTGGTCGATTACTTCACGCGCTATCCGATCCGTGCCGTGCGCGGCGAGCGCGGCGTGGCGGCGCCCGGTCCGCTCAATGGCCGCTACCACGTGCAATTCGAGAATGGCCAGAACCTCGCCTTGCGCAGCACGGGCGAGTTGATGCTGCTGCAGGAGAAGGGCGGCCGCCCGCGCTTGCGCGGCCGCTTCGGCGTCAATGAATATGTGGCGCGGGTACTCGACCGCGAAGCGAGTGCCAGTGAGCCGGAAGCGGCCAAGGCGCTGGCGATTGCCGCGCGTACGTATTTGCAGCAGAACGCGGCGACCGTGGCGGGCTGCCAGCAGATTGCCGACAGCAGCGCGACGCAGCGCGTCAGTCCCAGCCCTGCCACGCCGGCGGCGCTGGCCATTGCGCGCTGGACGGACCAGTTGATCGTCGACGGCGTCACCGTGCGCTATCACAGCAACTTGCCGTCCGAGGGCACGATGGCGTGGAGCGAGGCGGTGCGCCAGGCCAGACAAGGCAAGCACTACGATGAATTGCTGGCGGCGGCCTATCCCGGCGGCGCGCTGAGCACCTTTGGCAATACCGGTGTGCGTTGCCGGCGCCTGGCGCAGAACGAGGATTGGCTGGCGCGGTCCGTGCCGCGCTGGCAGCGCGTGCTGCTGCGCGAAGCCGGCTACGAGGCGCCGCCGCAAGCGCCGCTGGTCTGCGCCCTGTCCAGCGGCGCGCCGTATTCGGAACAGTCGCGCAACCGCATCTTCATGCGGCCGCTGGCCACGCGCGAAGACCGCATCACCTTGGCCCATGAATATTTACACCTGGGCCTGCGCCGCCATCCGAGCGGGCAGGGCGAGGAATATGTCGAGCGGCTGGCCCGCCGGCTCGTCGATCTTAACCTGGAGGTCCTGTGAGTTTTTACATCCGTTGCTCGATTCCGCTAATGTTATTGCCACTCTGGGCGCAGGCCCAGGTCACGATCGATGCACCGAAGGGCGGCTGGCGCAATTCGGCCGGCGCGCGCGAGGACTATACGCAGGCGGTCAATTATCCCGCCTCGTCGGTCAACCTGCAGCCGGGCCAGGCCGAGACGGCGCAGATACGGGGGCGCATCGCAGGCGCCGTCAAGGGCAAGCCCGCGACCCTGGTGGTCAATGGCGTGGCGATGCCGATGGAAGTGGGCGAGGACGGCAGCTATGGGCGGCCGTATGGCTTCGGCAGCGGTTCGAACAGCGTGGAAGTGCGTTCGCCCGATGGCAGGAGCCGCGCGCGCACCCAGTTTGTCGACAGCTACCAGGGCAAGACGCAGGCGCGCTTGCGTATCGTGCTGTCCTGGGACAGCGCCGGCACTGATCTCGATCTGCATGTGGTCACGCCGGATGGTGGCCACGCCTGGTATGGCAATCGCGTCTTGAAAGATGGCGGCGCGCTGGATGTGGACGTGACGACCGGCTATGGGCCGGAAATCTTTTCCAGCGCGGCGCCCCTGAAGGGCAACTATCACGTCTATGTCAATTACTACGGCAGCGGCGAGAATACCTCCATGCTGACCGTCGCCCGCATATCGATCATCACCAATGAAGGCACGCCGCGTGAAAAGCTGCAGAGCTTCCAGGTGCCGATGCGGGCCGCTGGCGAGCTGACCTTGGTGAAATCGTTCGTCATGCCATAAATGGCCCTTGCGGAGCGGCGGCACCTTGGCTATAATTCGCCCCCTCGCTGAACGACGCATGCAAATGCCGAGTGAGACGAGAGAAAAAGAAGGTGTTGACGGACGTAGCAAATTGCTTCATACTCTTCCTTCTTCGCAGCTGACAAACACAACGCTTTGTCGATAGCGCGAGAGCAGTACCGAATACAGTTCTTTAACAATTAACAGTCGATAAGTGTGGGCATTTGATGTAAGTGCAGCGCTGCGTAAGCAGCGTAATACTTAAAATATCAAATGTTCACAAGAAATAATGAAATAGGCGCTACGCAAGTAGTGGCCTGTCAGTTTTTTGAGTGAGCAAACACCTCGCAATGCGAGGGGTTTGAACTAGTTAAATAGTTCGACCATGCCGGTAAAACGGCAAAGTAACAGAGATTAAACTGAAGAGTTTGATCCTGGCTCAGATTGAACGCTGGCGGCATGCCTT
>NZ_JAZARD010000008.1:0-135470 GCF_036231885.1 Janthinobacterium sp. P210006
ATCCTATTTCATTATTTCTTGTGAACATTTGATATTTTAAGTTTGACGCTGCTTACGCAGCGCTGCACTTACATCAAATGCCCACACTTATCGACTGTTAATTGTTAAAGAACTGTATTCGGTTACTGCTTTCGCGCTATCGACAAAGCGTTGTGTTTGCCAGCTGCGAAGAAGGAAGAGTATGAAGCAATTTGCTACGTCCGTCAACTCCTTCTTTTTCTCGTCTCACTCGGCATTTGCATGCGTCGTTCAACGAGGGGGCGAATTATAGCCAAGGTGCCGCGCCGCCGCAAGGGCTATTTTTATACTACCCCCGTCCCACCGCCCAGCAAGCATAGTCTTCACTTCAAGCGCCTTTTTGTGCAGCCTGTCGCAATCGGCTGGCGTAGTTCGTAGTCTTTAGGCACAGTGGCAACATCAGACTCTGACGCGGCTCAACAAGCGGTTAAACTTGCCCGCTGCGTCGATTAACTCTTGTACTTGAAAGTGCCCCCATGCTTCCGATTTCCAGCCTGCCCCAATTGTTGAAAACCATCCTCGCTTGGTTGCAACGGGCATTCGACGCGACGACGACCTGGGTCACTCAGCTGTCCTGGTGGAAATTTTTCCTGTTTGCCGCGCTGGCCCTGATCGCCGGTTCCATCTTGCAAGATGAGCTGTTCTCGTCCAACCCGGATGAAGAAGTCGTCATCAAGTCGCACAAGCGCAGCAGCAAGGGCTCGGGCGAAACCAATATCCTGATCGACGATACGGGCATCCATTTCAATCCCCGCAACAGCAAGAACCGGCGCAGCAGCACGGCAGATGCGGCCAGCGAGCTGGCCGATGCCGCCGAGACGGATGAGCACGCAAATACCGCGCCGCCGGCGCCACCGGAACCGCCGGCCGCCCCCGCCAAACCCAGCTATCCAGTGACCACGAATGCTTCTGGGGAAGAAGTCCATATTGAATTGCCGCCACAAATCGGTGAAGAGTTGTCGAATGCCATAGAAGAAGCGGTCGATGATGCCGCAGAACAAAAAGTGTCGCGCTATCACCAGCAAGCCTCGACCTGGTTCAAGAGCTTTGTGTCCCTGCTGGTCCTGGCCCTGTTCGCCATGAAGGCCCTGGTGGGCGGCAAGAAACGTGCAGAAGCGGAAACCGTCACGGCAAACGAGGCAGCCGAGCGCGAATCCATGCAGCGCCAGCTCAGCGAAGCGAAGATGCAGATGATGCAGGCGCAAGTCGAGCCGCACTTCCTGTTCAACACGCTTGCCTCCGTCGAACACCTGATCCAGGTCGATCCGCCTCGCGCCGCCAAGATGCAGCGCAGCCTGATCCAGTATCTGCGCGCCGTGCTGCCGCAAATGCGCGACAACGCCCTGATCACCAACCTGGGCCGTGAAGCGGACATGGTGCAAGCGTATCTGAACCTGCTGAAAATGCGCATGGAAGAACGCCTGACCGTCGATTTCCAGATTCCCGACGGCCTGCGCAGTGCCGCCTTCCCTCCCATGATGCTGCAATCGATGGTGGAAAATGCCATCAAGCACGGCCTGGAAGTCAAGCCGGAAGGCGGCACCCTGCGCATCGTGGCCGAAGTGGCGCACAGCAAGCTGCGCGTCACCGTCACCGATGACGGCCTGGGCTTTGGCGTAGTGCCCAGCGATGGCACGGGCCTGGGCTTGCCCACCATCCGCGAACGCTTGAAACTGCTGCATGGCGACCAGGGCAGCCTGACGATCACACCCAACCAGCCCAGCGGCGTGTGCGCCGTGATCGAAGTGCCATATCAACTGTCCAAATAAGCTGCCCAAATAAGACAGTTGATAAAAACGCTAAATCATTGAATAATCAATCTTCGCCTGTTCACACTTGAGACCTATGCCTACCGCTATTATTGCCGACGACGAAAGACTGATGCGCGACCAGCTGCGCCTGCGCCTGGGCCAGGCCTGGCCCGAACTGGAAATCATCGGCGAAGCCAAGAATGGCGACGAAGCGATCGAACTGGTGGAACAACTCAAACCCGATTTTGCTTTCCTCGATATCCGCATGCCGGGCAAGACGGGCATGGAAGCGGCGCAAGTGATTGGCAGCAAGACGCATATTGTCTTTGTCACGGCCTACGATACCCACGCCGTGGAAGCGTTCGAGCGGGGCGCCGTCGATTATGTGCTCAAGCCGCCCGAGCATGAGCGCTTGCTGGTGACGGTGGAGCGCCTGAAAACGCACTTGAACAAGCCGGCCCTCGATGTCAACAGCAGCGTCACGGCCATGCTGTCGCAGCTGGCGGAGAAAATCACGGCCAAGCCCACCTACCTGCAATGGATACAGGCCAGCATCGGCCAGGACTTGCGCATGATTCCCGTGGAAGAGATTTTATTTTTCCGCTCCGACGAGAAATACACCTGCGTGCAGACCGCCAAGTATGAGGCGCTGATCCGCAAGCCCGTGCGCGACCTGGCCGAAGAGCTCGACCCTTCGCTGTTCTGGCAAATCCACCGCGCCACCCTCGTCAACGTGAATGCCATCGAAGGCGTGACGCGCGACATCCGCGGACGCCACCTGGTGCTCATCAAAGGCAAATCCGACAAGCTCGAAGTGAGCCGCAGCTTCTTGCACCTGTTCAAGCAAATGTAAGTCCGCCGCCGCCCGGCCCATGCCGGCGCGGCGTCTTGATCTCGTCCACTCCCCTTCCTGCGCCACATCAAGCCGCGCCGTCCCAGCAGGCATAGGCTATTTACTTAGATAAAGTCCTGCCCGCCATCGCTGTCTTGCCTGCCTTCGTACACGTTCGCAAGGAGATACCCATGCCCGACCGAGGCAGTCCCGCACTGCTGCGCATCCTGCCGCTGGGCATGGCGGCGGCGCTTTTGCTGTGTTTGTTTCCTCCGTTGAAAGCCCGCCGGCAACGGCAGGCGCGTGGCCAGGCCATCATCGACAACGCCAGCGACGCCATCATCAGCATCAACAGCGAACAAATCATCCTGCATGCGAACGCGGCGGCAGCCAGGTTATTCGATGACACGCCGGCCGGCATGCGCGGCATGCGCCTGGGTCACTACATTCTGCGCGACTTGCGCACCCTGGGCGGCCTGGGCAAGCAGGATGGCGATCCGCCGTTCGGCGATATCAGCCAGGAGCTGCGCCTGACGGGCCGGCGCGCCACCGACTACACCCTGACGGGACGGCGCAACGATGGCGCCATGTTCCCCCTCGAAGGCTCGCTGTCCAGCATGCAGGAAGACGGCCATAGCGTGTTTACCATCATCGTGCGCGACATCAGTGCGCGCCAGCAGATGCATGAACAGCTGGCCCGCTCCTTTTCGCAATTGCGTGAATTGTCGAGCGCGCTGCAATCCATCCGCGAAGAAGAGCGCAAGCATATCGCGCGCGAACTGCATGACGACCTGGGGCAGTTGCTGGCCACCTTGCGCGTCGACCTGACCCTCGTGCGCCAGCACACGGATACCACCGTGCCCCTGCAGGCCTTGCTGCATAGCATGGACGGCTTGCTGGTGACGGCCATCACTTCGCTGCGGCGCATCGCCAGCAACCTGCGTCCGCGCGCGCTCGATGAAGGGGGCTTGTATTTCGCGCTGCAAAAACTGCGCCACGATTTCCTGTTGCGCCGCGCCATCCATTTCGACTTGCTGGCCGACGAGGCCGACCTCGTGCTCGACGATGCGCGCAGCACGGCCATCTACCGCATAGTGCAAGAGGCGCTGACGAATATCGCACGCCATGCCGAAGCGAACCACATCACCATCGCCCTGCACCGCATCGATTCCTCGCTGGCGATCACCATCCAGGATGACGGCCGCGGCATTGCCGAACACGACCTGGAAAAAGCCACGGCACTGGGACTGCTGGGCATGCGCGAACGGGTGTGGGGCTTGAACGGCAGCATCCATATCGGCGCCGATAGCGAACTGGGCGGCACGCGCATCGAAATCTCGCTGCCCATGCATGCGGAGGCGGCCGCCGCGGCGATGCAATAAGAAAGGCGCCCGCAGGCGCCCTTGTCATCCCTCACATCAAGCGATGCTTAGAATTTGTGTGCGATACCAACCTGGTACGAGGTCAGCGATTTCACGCGCTCGCGGCCGGCGTAAGCGTACACGTCGGTGCGCTTCGACAGGTGGTAGTCGTAACCGACGCCGAATTCCTTGATGGTGTCCTGATCCTTGAACTTGTTGTTGCTTTGCTCTTGCTTGCCATACGACACTTTGGCATCGCCGCCGCCAACCGTGTAGTTCAGGCCGATCAGGTAGGACTTGAATTCGCCGGTGGTTGCCACCTTGGTGTCGCCTTTCGAGTAGGCAGCCGTGATCTTGGCTGGGCCGAATTTATAGCCGCCACCGATGGACCACAGGTCAGCCTTGGCGGACGTTGCCGTTGCTTGCACGGCTTTTTCGTAGCCGGCGTGCAGGCTGATCGGGCCATTGTCGTAGGTTGCCAGGCCGATCACGCCAGCGTCAGCGCTGTTGACTTCGCTCAGCACGTATTGCAGGCTGCCCACGAAACCTTCAAAGCTTGGGCTGTTGTAGGTCACGGCGTTGTTCACGCGCGACGAGCCGACGCCCGAACGCAGCAGGGTTTCATTGTTCTTGCCAACCACGCCGTAGGTATTGAATGGGTCGACGCGGGCGATGGTGCCATCGACCAGGTTCTTGGTGCGGCCCAGGATGGCGGTACCGAAAGCGCCTTTCAAGCCCACATACGCTTGACGGTCGAACAACACGCCTTTTTGCGCGCCGGTGTCGGCCAGGAATTCACTTTCCAGGTTGAAAATTGCGGACAGGCCGCCACCCAAATCTTCCGTACCCTTGAAACCGAGGCGCGATGCATTGTTTTCGCGTTCGACGGTCGGCTGGCCAGTGGTCTTGGCGATACCGAGGTCAACCAGGCCGTACACGGTGACGTTCGATTGTGCTTGCGCCGTAGCTGCCGCGAAGGTGCCGATGATCAATGCTGCCAGAGTAATTTTTTTCACTTGAGATTCTCTACATTAGGTTGGACAAGAGTGTTGCTGCTTAGCTGCTGAACCGAATCATGCCCATCAAATACTTCAACAATATGACATCGACAAGATGTTGCTTTTTGGCACAACACCGTGTTACCTAAAAACAACAGGCGAAAAAAAACCGCCCGAAGGCGGTTCATATTGTCGTTCCGGCCTTACTTCAGGCGGCAGCTCAGCAGCCAGTAGTATTCCAGGCGTTTCATGCGGATTTCACGGGCCGAGTGGGCAAACTTCTTGCGCAGATGGCTATCCGACGGGAAATTCTTCAGCACTTCATAGCGCTCGCCCCCCTCCGTCGTGCGGAACTGGTGGGTATTGCCTTCCAGGTCAGTGCGCGCGATCACGGTGCTGCTGCCATCGACATAGGAATTGTCGATCAGCACCAGCAGGATGTCCTTGCCCAGCTTGCTGCGCAATTGCTTCAGATACTTGTCCTGGTCTTCGCGCTTGACGTGCGACCACCAGAAGCCGGCAAACACGGCCGTGAACTTGCCCAGCAAGTCATCGGGCAGGTTAAAGGCGTCGAGCTTGGCGAACGTGACGTTGTCTGGCAAGCCGCGCGCCTGGGCCAGCGCCAGCATTTCATCGTTGATATCGGTGGCCAGCACGGATTCGGCCGATTCGGCGACCACTTCCGTCCAGTAGCCGGTGCCGCAAGCCAGTTCCAGCACGGTGTGGCCTTCCAGCACGTCGGCGACCTTGTCGCGCAACACTTCCAGGTCTTCCTGGCGTTCGGGCTTGTCATAGACGCGCTCGTACTGCTGCGCGATGGTGGCGTAATATTTGGCAAGCTGATCGGTAATCATTGTTTCTTCTCTTCTTAAATAATCTTGGCCAGGCACATCGCCCGGCCGACTTCATGCATTGTTATAGTTCGTAGTGCTCTTTATCACCGCTCATCGCCTGCTCGATGAGCTTGCGATTCAGGGTCGGCGTCAGCAACTCGATAAAGGTATAGATATAGCTGCGCAAATACGCGCCCTGCTTGACGGCCACGCGCGACACATTCATGCCGAACAGGTGGCCGACAGGGATGGCGCGCAAGCCTTTGTCGCGCTCGGCATCGAAGGCCATACCCGCTATGATACCAATCCCCATGCCCAACTCGACATAAGTCTTGATCACGTCCGCATCGATGGCCTCGAGCAAGATGTCCGGCTTCAAGCCCCGCAGCACGAAAGCGTGGTCGATTTTGTTGCGTCCGGCAAACGCGCTGTCATAGGTAATCAGGGGGAAGGCGGCGATTTCTTCCAGGGTCACGGACTTCGATTTGAGCAGCGGATGGTCAACCGGCACCACCACCACGTGCTCCCATTGATAGCAGGGCAAGGTGATCAGGCCATCGATGGCGGCGATCGATTCCGTGGCGATGGCCAGGTCGGCCTGGTCGCGCTGCACCATCTCGGCGATCTGGCGCGGATTGCCTTGCAGTAAAGACAATCGTACCTTGGGGAACTTCAGCATGAAAGCTTGCACCACCTTGGGCAAGGTGTAGCGCGCCTGCGTATGCGTGGTGGCAATGGTGAAGCTGCCGCTGTCCTGCGCCGCGAATTCCTTGCCGATGCGCTTCATGCTGTCGATTTCCTGCATGATCAGCTCGACGGACTCCAGCACCAGGCGGCCCGGCTCCGTCAAGCCGCGGATGCGTTTGCCGTGGCGCGTAAAGATATCCACGCCCAGTTCTTCTTCCAGCTCGATAATGGCCTTCGATACGCCCGGCTGCGACGTAAACAAGGCCTTGGCGGCGTCCGTCAGGTTGTAATTCTGCCGGACCGCTTCGCGCACGAAGCGCAGTTGATGGAGATTCATTGCTGGTTTGCCCTAGATTGCCGTGATTTGCCGAGTTTCCGCCCCACCCATGATTTTGCGTTCATGCATATACGCATATCGCATATAAGCAAATGCGTACTAAGTAGTTTGGATTAAACGCCAAGTTTATTACTATTGCGGGTACTTTGGGGGTGAAAGCATGACTTTGTCTTATATAGTCTCAGGATTTGCCGTAGGATTACTCGTAGGAATGACCGGTGTGGGCGGCGGTTCGCTGATGACGCCGCTGTTAACCCTGCTGTTTGGCGTGCCGCCCTCCGTGGCCGTCGGCACGGACCTGGCCTTCGCCTCGATCACCAAGAGCGCCGGCACCCTGACGCACCGCCTGCGCGGCACCATCCGCTGGGATATCGTCAAGCGCCTGTGCATCGGCGCCCTGCCCGCTGCCGTCGTCTCGACCCTGGCGCTGAAATCGTTCGGCACCCTGTCGCCGGAGATCGGCCAGATCATCCGCTATTCCATCGCAGCTTCCGTGCTGCTGACCGTCGTGGCGCTGATCTTCAAGGGCCGCATGCTGGCCTGGATCAATGCCCACCCTGAAAAACAATTACAAGGCAACAAGCTTGCCGCCGCGACCATTTTTTCCGGCGCCGTGCTGGGCGTGCTGGTAACGGTGTCGTCGATTGGCGCCGGCGCCATCGGCGCCACCCTGCTGGTGATGCTGTATCCACGCATGAGCTCAGCCGAAGTGGCGGGCACCGACATCGCCTACGCCGTACCCCTGACGGCCATCGCCGCCCTGGGCCACTGGTGGCTCGGTTCCATCCACTGGGAATTGCTGGCTTCCTTGCTGGTCGGCTCCCTGCCCGGCATCACGCTCGGCTCCTGGGTGGCCCGCTCCGTGCCGGAAAAGTTTTTGAGAGTCTTGCTGGCGATGACCTTGACCGGCGTGGCAGTAAAGCTAATCTATTAATTGACCGACCATGTGACACGAACAGTATCAAGAACATAATCCCAGGCAATCTTCCAGCACCCCGGCTTTTTTAGGAATTGATATGTACCATTACGATCAGTACGACCACCTCATCATCAAAGAACGCATCGCCCAGTACCGAGACCAGGTTGCGCGCCGTATCGCCAATGAACTGACGGAAGAGGAATTCATTCCGCTGCGCCTGCAAAACGGCCTGTACATGCAACGCCACGCCTACATGCTGCGCATCGCCGTGCCCTACGGCTTGCTGTCGTCGAAGCAGATGCGCATGTTCGCGCACATCGCGCGCAAGTATGACCGCGGCTATGGTCACTTCACCACGCGCCAGAACATCCAGTTCAACTGGATCGAGCTGGAGCAGACACCCGATATCCTGACGGACCTGGCGTCCGTGGAAATGCACGCGATCCAGACCTCCGGTAACTGTATCCGCAATACAACATCGGACCCGTATGCCGGCGTCGCCGCCGATGAAATCATCGATCCGCGCCCGTACGCGGAAGTATTGCGCCAGTGGAGCACCTTCCACCCCGAATTCATCGCCCTGCCCCGCAAGTTCAAGGTCGCCATCAATGGCGCCGAGGAAGACCGCGCCGCCATCGCCGTGCACGACATCGGCTTGACGGCCGTGCGCAACGCAGCCGGCGAAGTGGGCTTCAAGGTGATGGCCGGTGGCGGCATGGGCCGCACGCCGATTCTGGGCAGCGTGGTGCGCGAATTTTTACCGTGGCAGCATTTGCTGACCTACATCCAGGCCATCATGCGCGTGTACAACCTGCACGGCCGCCGCGACAACAAATACAAGGCGCGCATCAAGATCTTGCTCAAAGCCATCGGCGTGGAAGAATTCACGCGCCAGGTGGAAGAAGAGTGGGTCGATCTGAAAGATGGCCCGGAAACCTTGACGGCAGAGGAAATGCAGCGCGTGGCGGACTTCTTCAATCCGCCCGCCTACCTTGCCCTGCCGGAACTCGACTACCAGGCGGAGCACGCGGACAACAAGGCGTATGTGAACTGGCTGGCGCGCAACGTCAAGCCGCACCAGCGTCCCGGCTACGTGGCCGTGGTGCTGTCCTTGAAGAAAACGGGCGTGCCGCCCGGCGACGCGACGGCCGAGCAGATCGACTTCGTGGCCGATCTGGCCGACCGCTACAGCTTTGGCGAGCTGCGCGTGACGCATGAACAGAACCTGGTGCTGGCCGACGTGGAGCAATCGAAACTCTTTAAACTGTGGCAGGAAGCCAAGGCGCACGGCCTGGCCACGCCGAACATCGGCTTGCTGACCGACATGATCTGCTGCCCCGGCGGCGATTTCTGCTCGCTGGCCAACGCCAAGTCCTTGCCGATCGCGGCTGCCATCGCGGAACGCTTCGACAGCATCGACTTCCAGCACGACATCGGCGAGATCGAACTGAATATTTCCGGCTGCATCAATGCCTGCGGCCACCATCACGTGGGCAGCATCGGCATCCTCGGCGTCGACAAGGATGGCAGCGAATGGTATCAAGTGTCGATCGGCGGCGCGCAAGGCAACAACGCCGCCATCGGCAAGATCATCGGACCATCGTTCTCCTCCCTGCAGATGCCTGAAGTCATCGGCCGCCTGCTGCACGTCTACGTGCGCGAACGCCATGAAGGCGAGCGCTTCGTCGACACGGCCCAGCGCCTGGGCCTGGCGCCGTTCAAGGAACACGTATATGCAACGCCGATCACGGTCGGCAACCTGGTGGGAGAAGACGAATATGTTTGAAGTACGCGAAGAAATCATCAAGAACGCCGCCGTGGTGCCGAATACCTGGGGCTTGCTGCGCCTCGATGAAAACGAGACGCCGGAAACGGTGGTCGTACCCGCCGGCAAGGTCATCGTGCCCCTGCCCGTGTGGCAAGCCCAGCGCGAGGCCCTGGCCGCCCGCCTGCCCGACATCGGCGTCTGGCTGGCCAGCGACGAGCGCCCGGAAGAACTGGCGGCCGACGTGGCGCAACTGCCCGTCATCGGCGTGGACTTCCCGAAATTCACGGATGGCCGCGGCTATTCCATCGCCTTCAACCTGCGCGCCCGCCTCGGTTTCCAGGGTGAATTGCGGGCCATCGGCGACGTGCTGCGCGACCAGCTGTTTTCCATGCACAGGGTCGGCTTCGATGCGTATGCGACGCGGCCGGACCGCAGCATCCATGACGCCTTGAAAGGCCTGTCCGTGTTTTCGGAAACCTACCAGGCGTCGTGGGACCAGAAGTCGCCGCTGTTCCGCCGCCACCACCGCGAAGGCCAGAATCCCGACCTCGACAACGCGGCCGGCATCTGAGGAATTGTCATGAGCGATTTGACTTCTTTGATACACGCCACCGAGCAAACGCTGACACGCATCGCCGCGGACTTTTCGCCGGCCGTGTTCGCGTCCAGCCTGGCAGCCGAAGACATGGTGTTGACCGACATGATTCTCAAAGCGAAGCTGCCGATCGGCATCTTTTCTCTGGAAACGGGCCGGTTGCACCAGGAAACCCTGGCCGTGCTCGACAAGGTGAAAGCCCGCTACGGCCACGACATCACCCTGTACCGCCCGCAGCCGGAAGCCGTGGCCGCCTACGTGGAACAGCATGGCCTGAACGCCTTTTATGACAGCGTCGAGATGCGCCGCGAATGCTGCCGCATCCGCAAGGTCGAGCCGCTGGGCCGCGCCCTGGCCGGCAACAAGGCCTGGGTGACGGGCCAGCGCCGCGCGCAGTCCACCACGCGCGCCGAACTGCACGTGCAGGAAGACGATGCGGCGCACGCGATGACGAAATTCAATCCGCTGGCCGACTGGTCCGAGCAGGACGTGTGGGACTATATCCGCGCCAACGACGTGCCCTACAATGCGCTGCACGACCAGGGCTACCCGTCCATCGGCTGCGAACCGTGCACGCGGGCCGTCCAGCCGGGCGAAGATGTCCGGGCCGGGCGCTGGTGGTGGGAAAATCCCGATTCCAAGGAATGCGGCCTGCACATGGTGGACGGCAAACTCATACGCATCAAATCCGTGGCTGCCTGAACAGACATAACAGACGCAGCAGAACAAGAAAGCACTCCATATGAGCAATATTTTGAACCAGCGCCACCTCGACAGCCTTGAGTCGGAAGCCATTCACATCATGCGCGAAGTGGCGGCCGAATCGGCCAACCCCGCCCTGCTGTTTTCCGGCGGCAAGGATTCCGTCGTCCTGCTGCGCCTGGCCGAAAAGGCCTTCCGCCCAGGCAAGTTTCCATTTCCCCTCGTGCATATCGACACGGGCCACAACTTCCCGGAAGTCATCACTTTCCGCGACAAGAAAGTGGCAGAACTGGGCGAACGCCTGATCGTCGGTTCCGTCGAAGATTCGATCAAGCGCGGTACCGTGCGCCTGCGCAACCCGGCCACGGATTCGCGCAATGCGGCGCAAGCCGTGACCTTGCTGGAAACCATCGCCGAACACGGTTTTGACGCCTGCATCGGCGGCGCCCGCCGCGATGAAGAAAAGGCCCGCGCCAAGGAACGCATCTTTTCGTTCCGCGACGAATTCGGCGCCTGGGATCCGAAAGCCCAGCGTCCGGAATTGTGGGACCTGTATAACACCCGCGTGCATCCCGGCGAAAACATGCGCGTGTTTCCCATCTCGAACTGGACGGAGCTGGACGTATGGCAATACATCGCCCGTGAGCAGCTGGAATTGCCGCCGATCTACTTCGCGCACGAACGCCAGGTGATTCCGCGCAACGGCCTGCTGGTGCCGCTGACGGACCTGACGCCGCCGCGCGAAGGCGAGACGGTGGAAACGCAAGTCGTGCGCTTCCGCACGGTGGGCGATATCTCGTGCACCTGCCCCGTGTCGTCCGATGCGGCCACGGTGGACGCCATCATCGCCGAAACGGCAATCACGCAAATCACGGAACGGGGCGCCACCCGCATGGATGACCAGACTTCCGAAGCCTCGATGGAAAAACGCAAGAAAGCAGGGTATTTCTAATGAACGCAGCAATCCAGAACACCAATCTCACCGACAGCGTCGAACGCGGCATGTTGCGTTTTATCACGGCCGGTTCCGTCGATGACGGCAAGAGCACGCTGATCGGCCGCCTGCTGTTCGACAGCAAGGGCATCTTCGCCGACCAGCTCGACGCCATGTCGCGCTCCAAGCACAAGCGCACGGTGGGCGACACGGTCGACCTGTCCCTGCTGACGGACGGCCTGGAAGCGGAACGCGAGCAAGGCATCACCATCGACGTGGCCTACCGTTACTTTGCCACGCCGAAGCGCAAATTCATCATCGCCGATACGCCCGGCCACGAGCAATACACGCGCAACATGGTCACGGGCGCATCCACGGCCGACGCCGTCATCATCCTGATCGACGTGTCGAAGGTGAAACTGGGCGACGACGGCAGCGTGGAACTGCTGATCCAGACCAAACGCCACTCGACCATCGCCCACTTGCTGCAGATCGAGCACGTGGTCGTCGCCGTCAACAAGATGGACCTGGTCGACTACGATGAAACGGTGTACAACCGCATCGTCGCCGCCTACCGCGAATTCGCCCAGTCGCTGGGCCTGAAGGACATCACGCCGATCCCCCTGTCGGCACTCACGGGCGACAACGTCGTCGAACGGGGCGACAAGCTGGGCTGGTACACGGGCCCCACCCTGATCGAACTGCTCGAATCGCTGTCCGTCTACGACGAATCGCACGACGCGCCCTTCCGCTTCCCCGTGCAGCTGGTGGCGCGCCACAACGGCCACGAAGCCAATGATTTCCGCGGCTACATGGGCCGCATCGAGGCGGGCAAGGTCAGCATCGGCGACACCCTGGTGGTGCAGCCGTCCGGCCAGACGGCCACCGTCAAGGATATCGTCACCCTGGACGGCTCGCTGCCGACGGCCGTGGTGGGCCAGTCCGTGACCCTGCTGCTCAATGAATACCTCGATATCTCGCGCGGCGACTTGCTGGCCAGCAGCGAACGCCCTGCCACCCTGCTGAAACAGGTGGTGGCCGACGTGTGCTGGCTGTCGGAAGACGCGCTGGACCTGCGCCGCAAGTACTGGATCAAGCACGGCACGAAGCAGACGGCGGCCAAGGTAACGGCGATCGAGTCCATTCTCGATATCAACACGCAGCAGCGCCACCCGGCCGATGGCTTGAAGCTGAACGATATCGCCCGCATCAGCCTGAACGTGCAGCAGGCGCTGGCGGCCGATGCGTATGCCGATATCCGCGCCACGGGCGCGTTTATCCTGATCGATGAAGTGACCCACCAGACGGTTGCGGCCGGCATGGTCCGACTCTAACCCCGCATCGTCCAGGAAAGGCAGCCATATGAACAGCTCCCCATCTCTCCCCGGCAAGGTTTACCTGATCGGCGCCGGCCCCGGTGCGCAAGATCTGATGACCTTGCGCGGCGCGCGCCTGCTGGCGCAAGCGGACGTCGTGCTGCACGACGCGCTGGTCACCGAAGAGATGCTGGAGCTGTGCCCGCAGGCGCAAAAAATCCTGGTCGGCAAGCGCTGCGGCCAGCTGTCGACGGCGCAGGCGTTCATCAACAAGCAACTGGTCGACCACGCGCGCAAGCACGCCGTCGTGGTGCGACTGAAAGGGGGCGACCCCATGCTGTTCGGCCGCGCCGACGAGGAACTGCGGGCGCTGGAAGAAGCGGGCATCGCCGTCGAAGTGGTGCCCGGCATTACCACGGCGCTCGCTGCCGCGGCCGCCACGCAGCAGCCGCTGACAAAGCGGGGCGTGTCGCGCAGCGTCGCCTTCTTCACGTCCAGCACGGCGCCGGGCGAGCCGGACCAGACGCGCATTCCCGACTGCGATACCCTCGTGCAATACATGGGCGGGCGCGAAGCCATCGCCACGGCGCAGCGCTTGCTGGCCCAGGGCCGGCGCTTTGACACGCCCGTGGTGATGATTGAAAACTGCAGCCGCCCGGACCAGCGCATCGTGCGCCTGCCGCTGAGCGCCCTCGCGCACGGTCTGGGCGACACCCACGGCCCCGTGCTGGTGATGCTGGGCGACGCCATGGCCGCGCGCGCGCACCAGGCCATCGACGAAGAGGCCGCCATTGTGGCGCGCCATGCTTGAATAAATACACCGTATTTTACCGACTTTAAAGTCAGTAACTGACGTCTTTCGGCGAAACATGATACGATGCTCACGCATCTTTTCTCGAGAAGTTGTTGCGTGATAGCAAGAAAATCACGCTTCGCCCCGCCATAGCGCTTGCTGCGCGGCTTCCCCGCTGACGGGAACCGCCCCCGGCAATCTCCCCGAAAAAAGCTGCGCCCGCAGGCTGCAATACCGCGCCGCGCAACTTGAGCCGTCACAATCAACAATGAATTTCTCTTCCGTGCGCGAAGCCCTGACTTCGCTCAGCCGCAGCAATGCCGGCGTCGCCAGCGCTGTGCTGTTCAGCATGCTTGCCTCCATCGCCCTGTGGACGGTGTTTCCGAATATCGACGATGAAAACCACTTGCTGGAATGGCTGCAGGCGCTGTTCCTGGCCCTGGCCTGCACGGTGCACGGCGCGCGCGCGTGGCAGGAGCCCGACCGCCAGTCCCTGCGTTTCCTCATGCATGCCGGCTTGTCGGCGCTGCTGTTCGGCTTCCTGCTGCGCGAACTCGATATCGACCAGTTCGGCACGGCGCCCGCGTGGGCGCAGCTGGAAAAGGCCCTGCGCGTGGTCGAGCTGCTGATCCTGATACGCGTACTGATCTTCTTCGCGCCGCGCGCCCGCAAGGTGTTTGCCCAGGCGCCGCAGATTTTCAGCATGCGCATCACCATCCTGACGGCCATCGGCGGCTTGCTGATGGTCGCCGGCTGGCCCTTCGACAAGAAGGTCTTCCACGGCATGCCGGACGCCTACGCGCTGCTGGGCGAAGAAGTGCTGGAACTGGGCGCCTATCTGCTGCTGTTCCTCGCCGCGCTGTCCGACAGCTCGGCCGCCGCCCGTATCAGCCTGGCGCCAAACAAGAAAGCGGCTTGAGCGCCGTCACATTTCAAACGAAGAGGGCAGCGGCAGCAGCCGCTGCAAGGTAGCGGCCACGCGCAGCAAGCGCGGATCGTCGTCTTCGGCCTCGTCGCAGGTATCGTTGATGCAAAAAAACGGCAAGCGGCCGAACTGCGCCAGCAGCTGCTCCAGCTGCCGCGGCGCATCCGCGTCGCCGCTGGCGATATGCAGCGGATCGAGCATGCGCGCCCGCGCCACTCCCTGATGCACCATCCAGCGCGGCACCAGGTCGGGCAGCAATGCCGGCACCTGCCAGGAGCGGAACACGGTCGCGCGCACGCCGGCAAACATGGCCGGCGCCAGCCCTTCCAGTGCATGCAGCGCGCTTTTCAGCATGGGCCGCGGCGCATGCGCATACAGGCGCGGCTCATGCCGGTAATCGGCGTACTGCGCCGACAGCCATTGCCGCGACAAGGTGGCGCAATTGACGGGCGCCGCCACGTCGGCGCGCAAGCCCTGCATGTCGTCCTGCAGCGCACTCTCCGTGAAAACGCTCAAGCGCCCGTCCCCTTCCCCGCCGAACCAGAAGGCCGGCTCGAACGGCGCGCCAAAGAATACGTCGTCGTTCAGATACAGGAAGCGCTCGGACAGGCCCGGAATATGGTGCAGATACGATTCGATATGGCCGGAATCGAACACGGGCAGGGACGCGCCGGGCATCAGGCTCGCATGGTCGATCACCGTCAGGCGCGGCGACGCGCGCAGCCAGGCAGGCACCTGGCGGTCCGTCAGCAGATAGATATGGCCGTGGCCGGGGAAGAAGCGCTCGAGCGCGCGCAGGTTGTAGCGCAGTTCGCCGTTGTCGCGGTAGCGCCCCGCCACGTTACCGTGCAGGGCCAGCTGGCCCGGATGCGCCTGCTCCCAGGCGGCATACGCGTGCTGCCGGCGCGCGCGCCAGGCCGGGTCGGCGCCATCGACCCACAGGTAGACGATGTCGATGGCCGCGGCAGGCATCGCGCTGGCGGCGCCGTTCAAGGGATAGGGCTGGAGCTGGGACTGGTGCCTGGCGCGGCCACGCAGTAGTCGGCGATGGCGGCGAGCACGCTGGCGTTCTCGCCCACCGCTTCGACCACCTTCAGGCGCAGTTGCGGATGCTGCTGGCGCAATTCTTCCAGCAAGAGCGGCAAGTCGCGCAGCACATGCCCGCCCTGCCCCAGGAACACGGGCACCACGGTGGCGTCCAACACGGCGCCGGCGGGCAGCTGGGCCAGCAGGGCCGCCACCAGCTCGGGCAGGCGCGGCGACATCAGTTCCAGGAAAGCCAGGTGCACGCTGGCGTCGGGCATGCGCGCCTGGGTCAGGTCGCGCAGGCGCTCGAAGGGCGCGGCCCACGATGCGGCGCGCGCGCCGTGGGCAAACAGGATCAATGCCTGTTGCACGTGCGCCGCCATCAGTGCCGCTCCACCCACCACAGGGCGCCCAGCGCCAGCAGCAGGTACAGGGCGCTCGGCGCCACCGCCGTCACGAAGGCTGGCCATGTGCTGAGCAGCCCGAGATGCGAGAACAGGGTGTTGACCAGCATGAAGCTCACGCCGATCATGATGCCGATGAAGATCTTCAGGCTGATGCCGCCGCTGCGCGTGTGCATGTAGGCGAACGGCAGCGCCAGCGCCATCAGCACGAAAATGGCCAGCGGATCGATCAGCTTTTTCCAGAAGGCGATGCGGAAACGCTCGGTTTCCTGCTTGTTCTCGGCCAGGTGGCGCGTATACACGGCCAGTTCGCTGGCCGACATGCGCTCGGGATCGGACGCCGACACCGTCAGGATCTTCGGCGTCACTTCCGACGTCATGTCCTTGCTGGCGCTTTGCACGGTGCGCACCAGGCTCGTCTCCTGGCCATAGTAGTTCGACAGCTTCGGCTCGAAGCCGGGCGCGGTGGCCGCGCTGTTCGAGAACGAGGTTTCCGTCACCTCGGTCAGGCGCCAGATATTATTGCCCTGGTAGGTAGCGCCCTTGGCCACGGTCAAGGTGCGCAAGCGCATGTCGGTGTCGAATTCATACAGCTTGACGTTTTTCAGCTGGCCGTCGGGACGCGCTTCGCCCACATTGAAAAAGCGCGAGCCGGTGACGGTGCCCGTCAGGCCGTCGCTCTTGACCATGTCCTTGGTCCACAGGCCGGAGCGGAACTCGCTCGACACGGCCGCGCCGCGCGACGTCAGCTTGATACGCTCGGCCAGCGGCTCCGTGCGCGGCGTGATCAGTTCACCGAAGATGAAGGTGATGACGACGAAGACGATACCGATGCGGAACAGGAAACCGGCCGCCATCGCCGTCGACATGCTCGACGCGCGCATGATGGTAAATTCGGAGCTGGCGGCAAACTGCGCCATCGTATAAATGGTGCCGATCAGGGCCGCGATCGGCATCACCTCGTACACATGCCCCGGCACCAGCACCAGCACGTACAGGAACGCATACTGGATGGTATAGCCGTTGCGGCCCACCTTGGGCAGCTCGCCCGTCAGGTCGATGAAGGCCTGCAGTGCCAGAAAGGCCAGCAGCACGAACAGCACCGCCTGGAATATCGAGACCGCAAAATAGCGCTGTAAAATCTTCATTTCGATGCCGCTTTACTTGTATTGCCGGCGCGGCGCGCGCGCTTGAAGGACGCCAGCAGGACCAGCGGATGATAGCGGTGATTCACATTCAGGCGCCATGCAAACAGCACCACCACGGCCAGTGCCGCCAGCAAATGCAGCGGCCACCAGGCCACGCCAAAGCTCAGGCGCCCCTGTTTCACGCTCGCTTCGACGACCTTGATAAGGTTGCTGTAGGTAAAGAAAATCAGCAGGGCGATGATCAGGTTGGTCGAACTGCCGGCGCGCGGATTGACAAAGCCCAGCGGAATGGCCAGCAGGATCAGCATCAGGCCGATCAACGGCGCACTGACCCGCCACAGCAATTCGGCCATGGTGTACGGGTTCGGCTCGGCGATGAGCGCCATGGTGCTCATGGCGCGCACGCCCAGTTCCGCTCCCAGCTCCTGCTGCTTGCTCTCGATGCGCATGATGTACTGCTCGAATTCCATGGTCTGGAAGTCCGCTTGCGTCGGCACGCCCTGGTAGCGGCGGCCGCTCTTGAGCACCAGGAAGCGTTCGCCCTTGGCGTCGGTATTGATCACGCCTTCGCGGGCGACGACGACGACGGCGCTGCCTTTTTCATCGACGGTATTGACGAAAACATTCTGCACCACGTTTTTCTCGCCGCTGACGCCCTCGACGAAGAAGATGCGGTTGCTGCCGGCCGATTCGCGGAACTGGCCCGGCGTGACTTTCTGCAGGTCTTCCCGCTTTTCGAAGCGCGCCACATATTCATCGCTTTTCTTTTGCGCCCACGGCGTGGCGTACAGGCTCAGGACGCCGGTGGCCAGCACCAGCGGCAGGCCGAAGCTGAGGACGGGCCAGATCCAGCGCGACAGGCTCAGGCCGGAAGCGAACCACACCACCATCTCCGACTCCTTGTAGCTGCGCGTGACGACCATCAGCACCGAAATGAAACCGGTGAGGATGATGATGGTGGGCAGCTGCATCAGGGCGGAAAAGACCATCAGGGACATGACGTCGGACGACGCGATTTTGCCGCCCGCCGCCTTGCCGAGAATACCGATCAGCATCCAGGTGAGCAGGATACTGAACAAAACAGTGAAGGTGGCCCCGGCGGCACTAGCCAATTCACGTCGAAGGGCGCGTTGAAAGATCATTCGGAGTTTATAATTCGGGTCAGTTAGTTGAGTAACACGTTACTAGTAAATGAAAACGGAGAACCAAATGGACTTTAGCATAAAAGCATTCGATACCAAGAGCACCCTCGGCACGGCCAAAAGCGGATGCATCGCGGTTGCGGTATTCGAAAACAAAAAACTGTCGCCAGCGGCAAAATCGCTGGACAGCAAGGGTGCGATTTCGGCTGCGCTGAAGTCCGGCGACATCAGCGGCAAGCCTGGCAGCACGTTGCTGCTGCGCGCAGTCGATGGCGTCGCCGCGGAACGTGTTCTGCTCGTCGGCATGGGCAGCGATGAAACTGTCAGCGAAAAAAGCTTCGCCAGCGGCGTGCAAGCGGCGCTCAAGGCGTTTGGCTCGCTGGGCGCTGCGGACGCCATTATCGCATTACCGCTGACGGAAGTGAAAGAGCGCGACGTAAATTGGGCAATCCGTTGCGTGGTGCAAGCCGCCCACGACAGCGAATACCGCTGCGACTCGCAAAAAAGCAAAAAAGACCCGGCACCCGCGGGCGTGCGCAAGATCGTCCTGTCGGCACCAGCAACGGCCGCTACCCGCGGCGCGCTGGCGCAAGCCATCGCCATCGCCAACGGTTCCGACCTGACGCGCAAGCTGGGCGACCTGCCGGCGAACATCGCCAACCCGACCTACCTGGCCAACACGGCCAAGCAGCTGGCCAAGGATTACAAGTTCGAAGTCGAAGTGCTGGACCGCAAACAGCTCGAAGCGCTGAAAATGGGCAGCTTCCTGTCCGTCACCAACGGCAGCGAGCAGCCGCCGAAATTCATCGTCCTGAAACACATGGGCGGCAAGGCCAAGGATGCGCCAGTGGTCCTGGTCGGCAAGGGCATCACCTTCGACACGGGCGGCATTTCCATCAAGGCCGGTCCCGGCATGGATGAAATGAAGTACGACATGTGCGGCGCCGCCTCGGTACTGGGCACCTTCCGCGCCATCGGCGAAATGAATCTGAAGCTGAACGTCATCGGCGTCATCGCCGCGTGCGAAAACATGCCGTCGGGCCGCGCCACCAAACCGGGCGACATCGTCACCTCGATGAATGGCCTGACCATCGAAGTGCTGAACACGGACGCCGAAGGCCGTCTGGTGCTGTGCGACGCGCTGACCTACGCCGAACGCTTCAAGCCGGCAGCCGTGGTCGATATCGCCACCCTGACGGGCGCTTGCGTGGTCGCGCTGGGCCACCACAACAGCGGCCTGTTCACGCGCAGCGATGCGGCGCATGACCAGCTGGCCAATGAACTGCTGGCAGCGGGCAAGCAATCGAGCGACACGGCATGGCGCATGCCGATCGAAGAGGCGTACAACGAGCAGCTGAAGTCGAACTTCGCCGACCTGGCCAACATCGGCACGCCAGGCGGCGGTTCGGTGACGGCAGCGGCGTTCCTGGAAAACTTCACCAAGAAGTACACCTGGGCGCATCTGGACATCGCCGGCACGGCATGGAAATCGGGTGGCGCAAAAGGCGCGACCGGCCGTCCAGTGCCGCTCTTGACGACGTTCCTGATCAACCGCGTGTAAGGAAACGCCAGACCAAACCTGCTGCGCGGGGCTATTGGCTGCCGGCGATGCTCGCTGTACCTGAAGTACAGCTGCGCTTCTCGGCCACCACTAGCTCCCGCTCGCGACGGTTTTGTCAGGCGTCGTGACACCGTGAAAAAAACCGCCAGGTCTTGCGACCATGGCGGTTTTTTTTTATGCGCAGCGCATGAATCAGTAGACGACGGGATCGGGAATCGGCAGCGGCGCCACCTTGGGCTGCACCACCGCTTCCGGCACGGCGGCCGCCGGCGGCGGTGCGGGAACCGGCGGAGGCGGCGCCAGGCGCGCGGGGTCCTGCATGACGATGGTCAGAATGGACGGGTAGTCGAAGCCGGCACCCGTGTTGCGGTCGACGAAATAGCCGACGCCCAGGGTCAGGATGACATTACCCCAGACGCTGCCATTGAGCTTGGGATCGATATGGTCGTCCGTCGCGATGGCGGGCGAACCGTGCTTGCGGCAATCGACCTTCAGCGGTTCCTGGCTCTTGCGGATGGTGATGCGCCCCGGCGTGGTGACAAACCACTTGCCCACGTCGTTGCTGAGGATGCAGCCGGCGCCGCTCAGTTCGCGGTTGTCCTGGATGGTTTGCACCAGCACCATCTGCTCGGTGTTGCCCGTCAACGTGGCGCAGCCGCCCAGGCCAAACAGCAGCAGCGTCCTGGCGGCAATGGCGGCAGACGATGGTACGCGCATGGATGGCTCGCTTAACGGACGGGAATCGGCTGGTCGCCCGGCACGGCGACGGCGGTGACGCTATTTTTCGGGCTACCCTCGATCAGGCGGTCGGAATAGACGAGATAGACGAGCGCATTGCGCTTGCTGTCGACCATGCGCACGACGCGCACATGCTTGAAGAAGATCGAGGCGCGCTCGGTAAACACTTCTTCCTGGCGCGGCAGCTTGCCCTTGAATTGCAGCGGTCCCACCTGGCGGCAGGCCACGGCCGCATCGGCCTTGTCTTCGGCCAGACCGACGGCGCCCTTGATGCCGCCCGTCTTGGCGCGCGACAGATAGCAGCTGACGCCGGCGACGCGGGGATCGTCATACGCTTCGACGACGATCTTGTGGTCAGGGCCGATCAGCTTGAACACCGTGTCGACCGAACCGATGGTTTCGGCATGCGCCGCGGTGCAGGCAAGGGCCAGCAGCACTGCGGCAGGCAGCAATTTACGCATGAAGATAATCCCGGGCACGCACGCAGGCGGCCATCAGTTGATGGGGGCGAAACGCTGGACCATGACGCCTTCGACCTCGATCAGCTGAAAGAACACGTCTTTCGGCCGGGTCCAGATGGAACCGTCGGCGGCGCGATAGACGATCATCGGCGTGAGATCCGCTTCCAGCGTGGCTTCGCACACCAGTTCATAAATGCCGCCCTTGTAGTGCCGATAACGCATCGCCGTCTCCTCAAGCCGTGGAATCTTCGCTCTTGTCGTCGGCCAGTGCCTTCTGCTTCATTTTCAGGCTCTGGATCACTTTCAGTATGCCTTCCATGCCGGCCGCGCCATCGGCGCCGCTGAAGGCGTCGAGCACCTCATTGAGCACCTTGTTGCGCACGGTCGCTTCATCGGAAGACATTTCCAGCGCGCGCTGGGCCTTCGCCGCCTTTTCGGCAGCGCTCACCCGCGGCTTCGCAGCCGTCTTGCCATGCGTCAGAGCAGCCTGCCAGATAACCCAGCGACGCTGGGTCTCGAAGATCAGGTACTCATCCGGTTTGTCTTCTCTTCGCCGCACAATGTGGCCGTCACGCTGCGCCCACGCTTCAAATGCAGTTCGCATTTTCTTCCTTTGCAAATGCTACGCGCAAGTCTCACTATTAAAACTGCAACATTTCAAAATAGTACCATCTATTGATGTCGCAAAACAGTCTCATAGATATAGTACTGCAATTTATATAACAAGTCTGGCGGCGCCAAGGACGGAATCTACGCTCCGCCCCGGGCACAGTGGTCATGTAATCGGAATAGCAATTACAACTAATTACAACTGCTTCCTGTTCGGTTCTTAACTTGGCTGTAACAAAGCCGTATGACACAGTTGTTACATTGTGCCATTTTAGTAGTTTTTATCGCGTTTTAGCGAGAAACTTTACACCTTTGTCGCGTTAAATGGGGAGACGCAGCCTGCCGCGCCAGCCACTTATGCCAAATCAAACATAGGGGTTGATCAATGATACACAAAAACATAATATTCATGCGCCACGATTGGTTAAATATAAATACTTTATTAATACTCTTTTTCCCTGCAAGCAAATAAAGCATGCCCCCGGCAAGCGGGGCAGGACGCTGCCGGCACGCATGCGGTAAGATTCGCGCCTATCGATACCTATTCAAGCAAGGATTTTTCCCATGAAACTCGCCACCTGGAACGTCAACTCGCTCAAAGTGCGCCTGCCGCAAGTGCTGCAGTGGCTGACAGACAACCCGGTCGACATACTCTGCTTGCAAGAGACCAAGCTCACGGACGACAAGTTCCCCGTCGCCGAGATCGAGGCGGCCGGCTACCAGGTGGTCTTCAGCGGCCAGAAAACCTACAACGGCGTGGCCATTCTGTCGAAGCTGCCGATCACCGACGTGGTGAAGAACAATCCCCGCTATGAAGATGCGCAGCAGCGCATCCTGGCCGCCACCATCGGTGGCGTGCGCGTCGTCTGCGCCTATGTGCCGAACGGCCAGAGCGTCGACTCGGACAAGTACGAATACAAGCTGGGCTGGCTGGCCGCCCTGCACGACTGGCTGGCCGAAGAAGCGCAGCAGCATCCGCAACTGGCCGTCGTGGGCGACTACAATATCGCGCCCGACGACCGCGACGTGCACGATCCCGTCGCCTGGGCCGGCCAGGTGCTGGTGTCGGACAAGGAACGCGCGGCCCTGCAGCGCCTGTTCGACATCGGCCTGGCGGATGCCTTCCGCCTGTTCGAGCAGGCTGACAAATCGTTCAGCTGGTGGGACTACCGCCAGCTGGGCTTCCGCCTGAACAAGGGCCTGCGCATCGACCATATCCTGCTCTCGCCCGCCCTCGCCGCCCGCTGCACGGCCTGCGTGATCGACCGCGTGCCCCGCAAGTGGGAGCAGCCGTCCGACCATGCGCCCGTCGTGGCCACCATCGACTGATCGCCGGCCGAAGCGCGGCAGTTCAGGTCGCGCTCTCCAGCAGCACCTGCGCATTCGCCGCAGGCACCGGAGCGGAAAACAGATAGCCCTGCGCATAGCGGCAGCCGCTTGCCTGCAGCAGGGCGAACTGCTCTTCCGTCTCCACGCCCTCGGCCACGGTCGACAATTGCAGGCTGTCGGCCAGCGCGATGATGGCCGCCACGATGGCGCGGTCTTCCCCGCTGTGCTCCAGATCCTTGATGAAGGCGCGGTCGATCTTGACCTTCTTCACGGGGAAGCGCTTCAGGTAGGCCAGGCTGGAATAACCGGTGCCGAAATCGTCGATCGACAGGCGCAGGCCCATGCCATTGATCTGCCGCAAAATCTCCAGCGTATGCTCGCCATGCTGCATCAGCGCCGTCTCGGTGATCTCGAATTCCAGCAGTGACGGGTCGATGCCCGTTTCCCGCACCACGGCGCCGATGGCCGCCACCAGGCCCTTGTGCATGAACTGGCGCGGCGACAGGTTCACCGCCAGCGGCACCGCTTGCAGGCCCTGGCGCTGCCAGGCCATGCTTTGCTCGCACGCCTGGCGCATCACCCACTCGCCCACGGGCACGATCAGGCCATTTTCCTCCATGATGGGAATGAAGCGGTCAGGCAGCACCAGTCCATGGCCGGGACGGCGCCAGCGCAGCAGCACTTCCATGCCATGCAGGCGGCGCGTGCCGATATCGATGACGGGCTGGTAAAACAGCTCGAACTGCTGCAGCGCCAGCGCCGTGCGCAAGCTGCTTTCCAGGTCGAAGTGCAGGGCCGCCGCCTGGTTCATCGTCTGCGTGAAGAACTGGTAATTGTTGCGGCCATTGCCCTTGGCGTGGTACATGGCTGCATCCGCATGGCGCATCAGGGCGTCGACGTCGCCGCCATCGTCCGGATACACGCAGATGCCGATCGACGGCGTCACGTGCAGCACATGGCCGTCGAGCGGAAAGGCGGGCGTCAGCGCCTCGATGATCTTCTCGGCCACGCGCGCCGCTTCATCGGTGCCGCGAATGCCCGGCACCAGCACGACGAATTCATCGCCGCCCAGGCGCGCCACCGTGTCGCTGGCGCGCACGGCGCCGCACAGCCGCGCGGCCACTTCCTTGAGCAGCAGGTCGCCCGTCATGTGGCCCAGCGAATCGTTGATGGTCTTGAAGCGGTCCAGGTCGATGAACATCACGGCCAGCTTGCGGCCGGAACGCTGCGCGGCCAGCATGGCCCGTTCCAGCCGGTCCGACAGCAGCGCGCGGTTCGGCAAGCCCGTCAGGTTGTCGTGGTAGGCCATGTGGTGCACCCGCGCCTCGGCCTGGCGCCGCTCGACGATTTCGCCCTGGAGCAGCAGGTTGGCGCCGGCCAGTTCGGCCGTGCGCTCCTGCACCCGCAGTTCCAGTTCGTCGCGCGCGCGGCGCACCGCCTCGGCCGCCTCGCGGCGCGCCGTCACGTCGTCAACCAGCCACACCGAACGGCCATGCGCATGCGCCAGGTCGAACGGCCGGCCGGACAGGCGCGCCCAGAAACGGCTGCCATCCTTGCGCACCAGCTGGTATTCCGACATGTGCACCCTGCCCGCGCCGAAGTCGCGCGCCGTCTCGCCGCGCGCCGCCTTCCACGCAGCGACGTCCGGATACAGGGCCTGCACCGACAGGCCGTTGATCTCGCCGGGGCCGTAGCCGAACAGCTCTTCCATCTTGCTGTTGCTGCGCAAATTGTAGCCGTCCTCCACCACCGAGATGCCCAGCACGGCGCTGTCGAGGATGGCCTGGTTTTCCAGCAGCGCGTTGCGCAGGGATTCCTCGGCGCGCTTCGCTTCCGTGCGGTCCTCGATGATCCAGATGGTGCCGGCGGCGGGATCGTCCGGATTGACGACATAGGCGATCAGCTGCGCCCACAAGGTGCTGCCGTCGCGGCGCATCATTTCCACTTCCGTCTGGAAGGGCTTGGCCACCGACAGGAAGGGGAAGGCCGCCGCGCCCAGCAGCTCGTAGGACTGCTGCGAGACGTACAGCGCGCGGCCGGGCAAGCCCAGCGCCTCGTCGCCGCTGTAGCCGAACATCGCGGCAAAGCCCAGGTTGTAGCGCGTGATCTGGCGGTTCTTGGTATACAGGATGCTCACCGAGGCATTCGTCATGATGGCCGCCACTTCCATCTGCGTCTGGCGGCTGGCCGTGACGTCTTCGAGGATCCAGATGGTGCCCTGCTCGCTGTGCACCTGGTCGACGGCCTTGGCGCGGATGCGGCACCAGAACAGGCTGCCGTCGCGGCGGCGGAACAGCGCTTCATCCTGCTCGTACGGCAAGCCCTGTCCCAGCAGCGGCGTGGCCTGCACGCCAAATTCCTCGTAGGCGGCGGGCGAGGGAAACAGCTCGGCGGCGGGCAGGCCCGTCATCTCCTCCTGCGCGTAGCCGAACATTTCGGCGAAGCGGGGATTGCAGCGCAGGACCAGGCGCGAACGGGAAAACAGGATGCCGACGGAGGCGTTGTCGAGGATGGCCTGCTGCTCCAGCATCAGCTGGCGCGTGGCTTCCTCGGCCGCCTTTTGCGCGCTGCGGTCGTCGAACAGCCAGATCGTGTCGCGCAGGCCGCGGTCGGCCTGGCTCTCCGGGTTCAGGACATAGCCATACGCGAGCGCCCAGAACGTGGAACCGTCGCGGCGGCGCATCTCCATCTCGCCCTGGAACGGCAAGCCGCGCCGCAGCAGGGGCGCCGCCTGCCTGACGACATGGTCGTACGCCGCGCGCGACGGATACAGGTCGGCCACCGGCAAGCCCACGCCGCTGTCGCCGTCAAAGCCGAAGCATTCGGCGAAGCGCCGGTTGTAGCGCAGCACGCCCTTGTCGCGCTGAAAACCAATGGCCAGCGGCGCGTTGTCCATCACGGCCTGCATTTCCAGCATGGCGCGGCGCAGCTGGTCTTCATCGCGCCGGTGGTCGCTGATATCCTCGATGATCCATACCGTGCCGTCATGGGTATTGAGGGGATCGACGGCGCGCCCGTGCAACCGGCTCCAGAACAAGGTGCCATCCTGGCGCCGCAATTCCAGTTCGGTGCGGTACGGCTTGCCCTTCGACAGCAGCGGCGCCGCTTCCAGCCCCAGCGCGCGGCAATGCTCGGCGGAGCGGTACAGCACCGCGCCCGGCATGCCCGTCAACTGGTGGCGCGCATAACCGAGCATCTCGGCGGCGCGGATATTGCACTCCTCGATGAATCCGCCCTTGGAAAACACGATGCCGACGGCCGCGCTTTCCAGGATGGCCTGCTGTTCCAGCAGGGTCTTGCGCAAGGCTTGCTGGTCGCGCTGCTGCACGCTGATGTCGGCAAACACCAGGGTCGCCCCCGGCAAGCCATCGCCCACCGGCAGCGGCCTGGCCCACACCTGCACGGCGATGGCGCCCGCCTCCCCTTCGAGGCTGCTGTCCCAGTGCCGCTCGCGCCCCGCCGCGCCCAGCGCGCCGCGCAGCATGCTGGTGCTCGACGCGCGGTAGGCGTCGCTGAAACAATCGGCCAGCAGCCGGCCCGACACATCCCTGCCCAGCAAGGCGTTCAAGGCGCCATTCGCGGCCACCACCATGCCGCAGGCATCGCAGGCGCACGCCGGCAAGGCGATCAGTTGCAAGGCATCGGCGATGAAATCGGGACTGGTCGGTACGCGGTTCATGGACACCATGGGTCGGTTGGTAACGGTCGAACATGCGCCTGAGCAATATATTCCATAGGCATCATGGTGCTGCTAGATCATAAACCAGTTTCCCGGGGTTTTTTCATATTCCTTATTGGCAATATCTGAAACGCCACAGACTGCTTGCAACACGCCCGTTGCAAGGCCGTTGCATGGCTAAAAAATGAAACAAATCGTTTAGAATAAAGCATGCGCCGCCCTCCCCAACCTCCGCTCGACCACCGCGACAAACCCGTCATCTGGACCGTCTCCGTCTCGCGCCTGTTCGACCTGTTCCGCGACATCACGCTCGAATACGACGACCTGGCAACGATCGAGCCGATCAACCTGGGCTTCGACGACGCCGTGCGCCACATCCGCGAACGCATGGCCACCGAGCGCTGCGACGCCGTCATCGCGGCCGGCTCGAACGGCGCCTACCTGAAAGGCCGGCTGTCGGTGCCCGTCATCATCGCCAAGGCCAGCGGCTACGACGTGATGCAGGCGCTGGCGCGCGCGCGGCGCATCTCGCCGCAGATCGGCGTCGTCACCTATCAGGACCCGATGCCGGAACTGGGCGAATTTGCCGCCACATTCGGCTTTCCGATCTTTCAACGCACCTATGCCACCGAGGAAGACGCGCGCGCGCAGATCAACGAACTCAAGGCGGCCGGCGTCAAGGCCGTCGTCGGCGCGGGCCTCGTCACCGACCTGGCAGAGGAAGCGGGACTGGCCGCCGTCTTCGTGTACTCGGCCACGGCCATCCGGCGCGCCTTCGACGACGCGCTGGAACTGGCGCGCCTGACCCAGATCGAATCGAACCGCGGACGCCGCGCAGTGGTGGCCGACACCCTGCGCGCACGCCACGGCCTGCACGATCTGCGCGGCGAATCCGAAGCGATGGAGGCGCTGCGCCAGTCGGTGGTGCTGTACGCCCGCTCGCCGGCAACGGTGCTGATCCAGGGCGAGACGGGCAGCGGCAAGGAACTGGTGGCGCAGGCCATCCACCGCGAAAGCCCCCGCAGCCTGGGCGCGAACCGGCCCTTCATCGCCATCAATTGCGGCGCCATCGCCGAGTCCCTGCTGGAATCGGAACTGTTCGGCCACGAAGACGGGGCATTCACGGGCGCGCGCCGGGGCGGCCACGCGGGCCTGTTCGAGGCGGCCAACCACGGCACCCTGTTCCTCGACGAAATCGGCGAAATGCCGCTGGCCCTGCAAACGCGGCTGCTGCGCGTGCTGGAAGAGCGCGAAGTGGTGCGCGTGGGCGGCACGCGGCCCATCGCCATCAATGTGCGCATCATCAGCGCCACCCACTGCGACCTGGAGCAGCGCATCCGCGAAGGACGCTTCCGCGCCGACCTGTTCTACCGCCTGGCCGTGCTGCGCCTGCATTTGCCTGCCTTGCGCGAACGCGCCAGCGATATTCCCGGCCTGGCCGAATGGTCGCTGAAAAACGCGCTGGCCGCGCTGGGCGCCCGTCCGCACCCCAACCTGCACGCGGAAATCATCGCCTGCGCGCCGCTGCTGCGCCGCTACGACTGGCCCGGCAACGTGCGCGAACTGCGCAACCTGGCCGAACGCCTGGCCCTGTTCCTGGCCGCCGAACCGCTGCAGGCGCTCACTCCCGCCTTCGTGCTGGGCGTGGCGCCGGAACTGACCAATGGCGCCGGCACGGCGGCGCTGCCGCCGGCTGCTACCACCACCGCCACCGCCGCGCCGCGCCCGGAAGACGAAAGCGCCAGCGCCGTACTGGCGCGCTTCGGCGGGCGCCGCGACGCCGCCGCCCAATACCTGGGCATCAGCCGCACCACCCTGTGGCGCCGCCTGCGCGCCGGCTAATTTCTCAATCACCTCAAGACACCATGGACGACTGGCCTCATTTGCACCAATTATGGCAGCGCTGCACGGGACAAGGCGGTGCGCCTGGCGCCGACGGACTGGCGCGCGACAACGGGGACATCAAGGCGCTGTATGCGCGCGGCATTTCGATGGAAGACGCGCTGCACTTCCTGTACCAGCAGCGGCCCACCCTGCAAGCCTACGCCGACTGGATCGCCGCGCGCACGCGGCCCCGCCCGGCCCACGCCAGCAGCCCGCACGAGGACGTGCTGTCCGCCGCCGAACTGCGCCATTTCGAGGAACACGGCTACCTGGTGCTGCGCGGCGCCGTGCCGCGCGCGCAGTGCGCCGCCGCCCAGGCGGCCATCTGGGACTACCTGGGCGCCTCCCCCGACGAACCTGCATCGTGGTACCGGCCGCACCCGGGCAAGCGGGGCCTGATGCTGCAGTTTTCCGACCATCCGGCCCTCGAGGCAAACCGCCACGTCGCGCGCATCCGCCACGCCTACCAGCAGCTGTACGGCGCAGGCACCGGCATCTATGCCAGCATCGACAAGGTGAGCTTCAATGCCCCGGAAACGCCGCAGCACCGTTTCCTCGGCAGCGCCCTGCACTGGGACGTCAGCCTGCAACAGCCGATTCCGTTCAAACTGCAGGGCATGCTGTACCTGAGCGACTGTCCGGCGCAGCACGGCGCCTTCCACTGCGTGCCCGGTTTCCAGCGGCACATCGCCGGCTGGATGCAGCAGGTGCCGCCCGGCACCACGCCGCGCGAATGGGCCATCCACAGCCTGCAGCCCGTGCCCGTCGAAGGCCAGGCCGGCGATTTCATCATCTGGCACCAGGCCCTGCCCCATTGCGCCACGCCCAACCGGGGCCCCGCGCCGCGCATGGTGCAGTACCTGACCTACCATCCGGAGCACTGCCAGGATCAGGATGTGTGGATCTGAACCGTTCATCCCGCCCTGGCGCCGCTCATCCCGCAGCGCTGGCTGCGGGGCGCCTGCGCCGCTAGCATGGTCGTCAAGGAGGAGTACCCCATGAAACGAACATTGCAAACATTGATACTGCTCAGTAGCGCGCTGCTGGCGGGCGCCGGCCAGGCCGCCGCGCCCGCGGCATTCACGGTCGAGGTCACGGGCCAAGGCCGTCCCCTCATCCTGATTCCCGGCCTCGCATCCTCGGGCGAAGTCTGGCAAGGCACGGTGGCGCGCCTGTGCGGACCGCAGGCCGGGCGCGCCTGCCACGTGCTGACACTGGCCGGCTTTGCCGGCGTGGCACCGATCGAAGGCGACCTGCTGGCGCAGGCGGAACAGCAGCTGGCCGACTACATCACCGGAAAAAAACTGGGCCGGCCGGCCATCATCGGACATAGTCTGGGCGGCTTCCTGGCCCTGAAGATGGCCATCGACCATCCCGCACAGGCGGGCAAGCTGGTGATCGTCGATTCGCTGCCGGCGCTGGGCGCGACGCAGCTGCCCTCCATCACGCCGGAACAGCTGCAAGCGATGTCGCAGCAGATGCAGGCGGCCATGCGGGCCCAGGATGCGGCGGCCGCCAGCGCCAGCCGGCGCCGCACCGTCGCGGCCATGGCCAGCGCGCCGGCCGACGTGGAACGCATCGTCGGCTGGGGCCAGCGCTCGGACCGCGAAACGGTCATCAGCGCCATGGGCACCCTGATGGCCAGCGACCTGCGCCAGGATGTAGCGAAAGTGCAGTCGCCCACCCTGGTGCTGGGCACCTGGATCGCCTACCAGGACTACGCGCCGCGTGCCGCCATCGAAGCCACTTTCCAGCAGCAGTACCGCCAGCTGCCCGGCGTGCAGATCGCGCTGGCCGACACGGCGCGCCACTTCATCATGTACGACCAGCCGGACTGGATGTTCGGCCAGATCGAGCAATTTCTGCGCTGAGCCATGACGCCACTCCGCCGCCCACCGCTGCTGGCCCGGATCGACTGGTACTGGACCTTCCAGCTGGCCGGCTGGGGCGCGCTGGCCCTGTTCAACAGCGTGTACGGCGGCTCCTCGCAACTGCGCATCGTCGCGACCATCGCCTGCTGGGGATCGCTGGGCGGCTTGCTGCTGTCGCACCTGTGGCATGGCGTGCTGCGCCGGCGCGGCTGGGCGGCCAACGGCTTACGCTGGAAACGCATCGTGCCGTCGCTGGTCCTGCTGGCCGCCATCCAGACGGCCAGCGTGACGGCCGCCTTCCACGTCATGTATCCGCCCGACATCCTGCGCGGCATCGCCTGGCTGCCCGGCGCGCTGCTGTTCTGGTTCGGGGTCTTCCTGACCTGGACGGTGTTTTACTTCACCGCGCTGTCGCTGCGCCGCGCCGCCCGCCTGGAAGCGGAAACCCTGCGCCTGCAGCTGCATGGACGGGAGGCCGAACTGCGCGCCCTGCAGGCGCAGGTCAACCCGCATTTTTTCTTCAACAGCCTCAATAGCGTGCGCGCCCTGATCTACGAAGACCGCGAGGCTGCCGCGCACATGATCGACCAGCTGGCAGGCCTGATGCGCCACGCGCTGCAATCGGGCCAGCATGACACGGTGCCGCTGTCGGCAGAACTGGAAGCCGTGCGCGCCTACCTGGCGATCGAACAGATACGTTTCGAGGAGCGCCTGCGCGTCAGCTTCGACATCGCCCCCGGGCTCGATCACGTGCGCGTGCCGCCCATGGCCTTGCAGACGCTGGTGGAAAACGCCGTCAAGTACGGCGTCGAAATTAGCGCCGACGGCAGCGACATCCGCATCGCGGCGCGGCGTGCGCCCCCTGCCGAAGGCGTGGCCATGCTGCAGGTCGAAGTGGCCAACACGGGCGCCTTGCGCGAACCCGGCACGTCCACCAGCGTCGGCCTGCGCAATGCGCGCCAGCGCTTGCAGCTGGCCTGCGGCGAGCACGCCAGCCTGGAATTGCGCGAACAGGCGGGCTGGGTCTGCGCCACCATGGACCTGCCGGAGCAGCCATGAGCGCGCCGCCGCTGAAGGTCTTGCTGGTCGATGACGAGCGCCTGGCGCGCGCCGAGCTGCGGCGCCTGCTGGCGCCCCACGTGCAATGCGGCGCCGTCGACATCGTGGGCGAGGCGGCCAGCGCGGCCGACGCCGTCGCGCAGATCGGCAAGCTGCAGCCCGACCTGCTGCTGCTCGACGTGCAGATGCCGGGCGGCTCCGGCTTCGACCTGCTGGCGTCGCTCGACGCGGCGCCCGACGTCATCTTCTGCACGGCCTTCGACCAGTACGCGCTGCAGGCATTTGAAGTGAGCGCCCTCGACTACCTGCAAAAACCCGTCCAGGCGGCGCGCCTGGCCACGGCGCTGGCGCGCGCCGGCGCGCGGGCGCAGGCCGTGCCGACACCCGCGCCGCGCAAGGTCTTCATCAAGGATGGGGAGCGCTGCTGGTTTGTCGCGCTTGACGATATCCGCCTGCTGGAATCGGAAGGCAACTACACGCGCGTGCATTTCGGCGCGCAGCATCCGCTGATGCTGCGCACCCTGAACCAGTTGGAGGAGAAACTGGATCCGGCCCTGTTCTTTCGCGCCAACCGGCGCCAGATCGTCAGCCTGGCGCAGGTGGTGCAGGTGGCGCCGAATGCCGCCGATGGCCTCGACCTGCGCCTGCAGGACGGCAGCGTGATCGAAGTATCGCGCCGCCGCGCGCAGCAGTTCAAGGCAATCACCGGCCTGTAGCGGCCTTACTTCAGCGCGGGAATCGGCTGCGCCTGGAACGCGGGGCGCGGCTGCTCCCTGAGCTTTTTCGCCAGCATGTCCAGCGCCACTTCCAGCTGGCGGTCGGCGCCATTGAAGGTGGCGTGCGGCGGATTTTCCACCTCCACGTCCGGCACCACGCCCACGCCTTCGATCAGCCACTGGCCATCGATGCCGAACTGGCCGTTTTCCGCCACGCGCGCCATGCCGTTGTCGGCCAGGCGCGTATTGTCGCTGAGCCAGACGCCGGCGCCGGCCGTGCGCTTGCCCACCAGCGGCGCCAGGCCCAGGGCCTTGATGCCGGCGGCGAAGGTCTCGCCATCCGAGTACGTGAGCTCGTCGACCAGCACGACCAGGTGGCCGCGGAAGGTGTTCTGCATGTTCGACGACGGCTGCACGCCCGGCGGCGCCCAGTAGGCCCAGGCCTTGCGCAGCAGTTTTTCGATGATCCAGCTGTCGATATTGCCGCCGTTGTTGCGCCGCACGTCGATGATCAGGCCTTCGCGGTTGATGTTGGCGTAAAAGTCGCGCGCAAACGAGGCGATGTCATTGGGTCCCATGGCGCGCAAATGCAGGTAGCCGATGCGCCCTTGCGAGGCGGCAGCCACCTGCTCGGCGCGGCTCAGTTCCCAGTCGCCATAGCGCAGCGCCGTCTGTTTCGCCATGTTGACGGGCGTGACGATGACGGCGCGCGGCGCAGCCTTGCCCCGCTTCACCTGCAGCAGTACCTGCTTGTCCGCCTGGTTCAGCAGCAGGTCGCTGATGTCGCGCGCGGCCAGCACGTCCTTGCCGTTGACGGCCGTGATCACGTCGCCCGCCTTCACATCCACGTCGGGACGCGACAGGGGCGCGCGCGCCGCGGGCAATTCCGCCTCGCTGCGGTAGACATGTTCGACCGCGTAGCCGTCGCTGGTGCGCGCCAGCACGGCGCCCAGGCCCGCCGGCGCGCCCTCCTGCTCCGTGCGGCGCAATTCGCCGGGACGGATCTGCGAATGCAGGGCGCCCACTTCGGCCACCATCATGCCCAGCACGTCATTGAGTTCGGCCCGGTCCGTGACCCGCTCGACCAGCGGCGCATATTTGTCGCGCGCCGCCTTCCAGTTCACGCCGCGCATCTTCGCGTCGTACAGGAAGTCGCGGTGCAAACGCCAGGCGTCGTTGAACATCTGCTTCCACTCCAGGCGCGGGTTCGACACGAAAGTCCAGTCGTCGACCTTGACCTTGGCCTTCGACAGGTCGGCCGGCAGCTTGGCGCCCGCCTCGATCACCAGCATCTCGCCCGGCCCGGTCGCGGCCGCCGTGCGGTAGTACAGGTGTTTTTTATCCTGGGCCAGGTCGAATTCGCGCACATTGGCCACCAGCAGCTCCGGCTTGGAACCGGTATTGCCGATGGCGAGCGTCTTCAGGCTGGACTTGTTCTCGCCGCCGTCGCGCTCGAGGAAATACAGGCGCTTGTCGTCGGCGGCCAGCGCGCTGTAATTGCCCGCCGCCAGCGGCACTTCATACAGGCGCTCGGCCAGGCCCTGGCTGACGATGGACGGCAGCGCGGCCGGCGCCTTCTTCACGGCCGCCTTGCCGCCCGCCTTTTCCAGCGCCTTTTCCGCCGCCAGTTCGGCCGCCTTTTCATCGTCCGTCTCGGCCGGCTTGACGCCGGGGCGGCTCAGTTCATCGTCGGGCTGGAACGGAAAACGGTTGCCCGGCTGCAGCGCCAGCGCATACACGCCGATGCGCTTGTCGAACACGGGACCCATGTTGCGGTCGCCCCAAGGCGAACCGTTGGCCAGCTGGAAATTGCGCGCCGACAGGAAATACAGCCACTTGCCGTCGGGTGAAAACACGGGCGAGCCGGACGTGTAGCGGTCGCTGGTGACGAACTGCAGCTGCTTCGTGGCCAGCGTGTACAGGCCGATCTGTTCGCGCTGCTCGTTGCTGGCCACGCGCACGATGGCCAGGTTGCGGCTGTCGGGCGACCATTGCACTTCGTCGTGCTTGTCCACGCCCGCCTTGCCCGCGTCGTCGATCAGCGCGTTGCCCCTGGTCGCCAGGTCCAGCAGCCAGAAACGGCCCTTCTTGTCCGTGTGCGCCAGCCAGCGCCCGTCCGGCGACGGATACAGTTTCCAGCGGTGGTTGTCGCCCTGCGTCGTCAGCTGCTCGCCCTTGCCCGAGCCATCGGCGGCGTACTTCCAGATTTCGTTCTCGCCGCTCGTGTCGACGATGGCGAACACGGATTTCTCGTCGCTGGAAAAGACCGCGTCGCGCGCCCGCGCCCCTTCGGGAATGGCGATGTCGACGCGGCGCAAGCTGCCCGTGCCCGCGATGCTGACCCTGCCCCGCGCCGTCAGGATGATGCGTTCGTCCTTGCCCGATACCTGCACATTGCTCAAGGTATCGAGCGGCGAGCGGATCTGGCGCGCGCGCTGCTGGTCGAAATCGGACACGAGGCTGATGGCCAGCGGCTGCGAGGTGGAAGAGGCCGAGGACGCGGCGGGCGCGTTCAGGTCCAGCACGTGCAGGTCGGCGCCCAGCTGGTAGACGATCTTGCCATCGCCCAGCGCCGCATTGCGCACGTCCCACTGCGTGTGGCCGGTCAAGGCACGGCGGTCGGAGCCGTCGGGCAGCATGCTCCACAGATTGTCGCTGCCGCCCTCGTCGCTGATGTAATAGACGCGGCCCTGCCACCACATGGGGCGCTTGTTATTGCCCGCCAACACGGCAGGCTCCGCGTGCATGCGCACGGCTTCGCCCTTACCATCCAGGTCATAGCGCCACAGGGTGGCATGGGCGCCGCCCCGGTAGTTGCGCACATTGTCGTTGGTCATGGCCAGGCCGAAACGGGTGAAGAACAGCGTCTTGCCCGCGTCGTCGAGCACGGCATCGTTGGCGTCGGCCACGGGAAACACGCGGCGCGTCTGTTTCACGGGATCGATGGCGGCAACGATGCGGCGCGAAGCGGGACCATCCGTATTTTGCGTGCTGACCAGCACTTCGCCCTGGGCCGTCCAGCCCAGCACCAGCACGCCGCCATTGTCGTACGAAATACGGCGCGGCAAGCCGCCGGCCAGCGGCATCACATATGCTTCCTGCGCGCCCTCGTAGGCGGCGGAAAAGGCCAGCCACTGACCGTCGCGCGAAATTGCCGCATTCGTTTCATAACCGGGATGCGTGGTCAAACGCTGCGCGGCACCGCCGCGCACGCTGCTTTTCCACAGGTCGCCTTCGGCCGTGAACACGACGGTATCGCCGCGCACGGCAGGAAAACGGAAATAGCTGCCTGCCGTCGCGGCAGCGGCCATGACGGCCGTGCTGCCCAGGAGACCGGCGGAACACAACAGGAAGGCAAGAGTACGGGAAATTTTCATGTAAGCAGTCTTTCAACGAGCTAGGGAGGCGAAACGATGTGGAGCGCAGCCGACATCGGGATCATGATTCTTGCATAGCTTGTGCGAAAGCAATACCTATTTTTAAACAAAGCTATTTTTACAACATTTCAGCCCTCGGCATGGCTGGCACGTAAAAAAACCCGCGCCACTTGCGTGGGGCGGGTTTTTCGGATGCGCGTGGCGCAGGCTGCGCTTACTCCACTTCCACCGTTTCCGGTGCAGCCGTCGGCGCCGCGTCTGGCGGTTCCGGGAATTCCAGCAAGACCTGCTCCTTGTCGTCGAGGTCGACCGTGACCCGTCCGCCGGTAACCAGGCGACCGAACAGCAGCTCGTCGGCCAGGGCCTTGCGGATCAGATCCTGGATCAGGCGCGCCATCGGCCGCGCGCCCATCAGCGGATCGAAGCCCTTCTTGCCCAGGAAGGTGCGCAGCTTCTCGGTAAACACGGCTTCGACCTTTTTCTCGTGCAACTGCTCTTCCAGCTGCATGAGGAACTTGTCGACCACGCGCAGGATGATTTCCTGGTCCAGCGCGCGGAAGCTGATGGTCGCGTCGATGCGGTTGCGGAATTCCGGCGTAAACATGCGCTTGATGTCGGCCATCTCGTCGCCTGCCTGCTTGGAATTCGTGAAGCCGATCGAAGCTTTCTGCAAGCTTTCCGCCCCCGCATTGGTGGTCATGATGATGATCACGTTGCGGAAATCGGCTTTGCGGCCATTGTTATCCGTCAAGGTACCGTGATCCATCACTTGCAGCAGGATATTGAAAATGTCCGGATGGGCTTTTTCAATTTCATCGAGCAGCAGCACCGCATGCGGTTTCTTGGTGATCGCTTCCGTCAGCAGGCCGCCCTGGTCGAAACCGACGTAGCCCGGTGGCGCGCCGATCAGACGGCTGACGGCGTGGCGTTCCATGTATTCCGACATGTCGAAACGGATCAGCTCGATGCCGAGGATGAACGCCAGTTGCTTGGCCACCTCGGTCTTGCCCACGCCGGTCGGACCGGAGAACAGGAAGGAGCCGATCGGCTTGTCCGTCTTGCCCAGGCCGGCACGGGCCATCTTGATGGCCGAGGCCAGCGCGTCGATGGCGGGATCTTGCCCGAACACCACGTTGCGCAAGTCGCGGTCGATCGTCTGCAGCTTGCTGCGGTCGTCCTGGTTGACCGTTTGCGGCGGAATGCGGGCGATCTTGGCGATGATGTCCTCGATCTCGGCCTTGCCGATGGTTTTCTTCTGTTTCGACTTCGGCAGGATGCGCTGTGCTGCGCCCGCTTCATCGATGACGTCGATCGCCTTGTCGGGCAGATGGCGGTCGTTGATGAAGCGCGCCGCCAGTTCGGCCGCCGTCGACAGGGCCGAGGCCGAGTATTTCACGCCATGGTGCTCTTCGAAGCGCGACTTGAGGCCGCGCAGGATCTGCACGGTTTGCTCGACGGTCGGCTCGTTGACGTCCACTTTCTGGAAGCGGCGGCTCAAGGCATGGTCTTTCTCGAACACGCCGCGGAATTCCGTGTACGTGGTCGCGCCGATGCACTTCAGCTGGCCATTGGCCAGTGCCGGTTTCAGCAGGTTCGATGCGTCCAGCGTGCCGCCCGAAGCCGAACCCGCACCGATGATGGTGTGGATTTCGTCGATGAACAGGATGCCGTTCGGGTTGTCCTTCAGCTGTTTCAGCACGGCTTTCAGGCGCTGTTCGAAGTCGCCGCGGTATTTGGTACCGGCCAGCAAGGCGCCCATGTCCAGCGAATACACGACGGCATTCTGCAGGATTTCGGGCACGTCGCTCTGCGTGATGCGGTAAGCGAGGCCTTCGGCGATGGCCGTCTTGCCCACGCCCGCCTCGCCGACGAGCAGCGGATTGTTCTTGCGGCGGCGGCACAGGATCTGGATCACGCGGTCGACTTCTTCCTCGCGGCCGATCAGCGGGTCGATCTTGCCTTCGGCAGCGGCCTTGTTCAGGTTTTGCGTGAACTGGTCGAGCGGGCTTTCCTTCGGCTGGCCGTCGACAGGCGCTTCTTCCACGCCTTCGGACGCTTTCGCGCTTTCCGTCGACTGGTCCTTGCGCACGCCGTGCGAGATGAAATTGACCACGTCCAGGCGCGTCACGCCCTGCTGGTGCAGGTAGTACACCGCATGCGAGTCCTTTTCGCCGAAGATGGCCACCAGCACATTGGCGCCCGTGACTTCCTTCTTGCCATTCGAGGCAGACTGGACATGCATGATGGCGCGCTGGATCACGCGCTGGAAACCAAGCGTCGGCTGGGTGTCGACTTCGCCCGTGCCAGGCACGGTCGGCGTGTTATCGCCGATGAAATTGGTGAGGGTCTTGCGCAGGTCTTCAATATTGACCGCGCAGGCACGCAATACCTCGGCAGCGGAGGGATTGTCCAGCAGTGCCAGCAGTAAATGCTCAACCGTGATGAATTCGTGCCGTGCCTGTCGAGCTTCGACAAACGCCATGTGCAAACTTACTTCTAATTCCTGCGCAATCATACTTCCTCCATCACGCACTGCAGGGGATGCCCCGCCTTGCGCGCATGCGTTAAAACGAACTCCACTTTGGTACACGCTATATCTTTAGAGAACACGCCGCACACTCCTTTGCCGTAGCGATGAACACTGAGCATGATTTGCGTCGCCGTTTCACGGTCCTTGTTGAAATACTCCTGAATGATAGCCACCACAAATTCCATCGGGGTGTAGTCGTCATTGAGCAAGGCTACCTGGTAGAGCGGTGGCGGCTTCAGCACTTGCCGCTCCAGCAGGGTTTCTGTGTCGTGCTTGGTTGCCATACGCTTATTCTAATGCTTTCACAGTGGTTGTCATGCGCAATATCTACGCCTTTCCAATTGTTTTCAATCTTACGCGTTTTCTTAATAGTGCGCAGATGGCGACCTTGCTGTCAAAATCAAGAGTTGCTTTTTTGGTTGTCGTGAAGAATTTGGCAATATCGATGGAAAAGCGCTTGACTTCATTATTTATTCCGCCAACAATGCTGTATCGACTGTTGCAGTAATGTACAGCTTGATAAGAAGTGAGACGTCGAGGAGGGGGCAAGAAGCTTCTTGCTTTTATGGCTCGTGTGATTTGTTTTAATTTTGAAAGTTCTTTTTATGGCAACAGGTACAGTTAAGTGGTTCAATGATTCCAAAGGTTTTGGCTTCATCACTCCAGATGACGGCGGCGAAGATTTGTTTGCTCACTTCTCCGCAATCAACATGAACGGTTTCAAGACCCTCAAAGAAGGTCAAAAAGTTCAATTCGAAGTCACGCAAGGCCCTAAAGGCAAGCAAGCTTCCAACATCCAAGCAGCCTAAGCATCGCCGGCCCTCAGATGTGAAAAACCCCGTTGCGAAACGGGGTTTTTTTTCGTCCGCAGGGTGCCCTGCCCGGCACCCTGCCCCCTCGTGTTACATGTGCTCGATCATCACCTGGCCGAAACCGGAGCACGATACCTGCGTCGCGCCTTCCATCAGGCGGGCGAAGTCATAGGTGACGCGCTTCGAGGCGATCGACTTCTGCATCGCGGCAATCACCAGGTCGGCCGCCTCCAGCCAGCCCATGTGGCGCAGCATCATTTCCGCCGACAGGATCAGGGAACCGGGATTCACGTAATCCTTGCCCGCGTACTTCGGTGCCGTGCCGTGCGTCGCTTCGAACATGGCCACGGAATCGGACAGGTTGGCGCCCGGCGCGATGCCGATGCCGCCCACTTGCGCCGCCAGCGCGTCGGAAATATAGTCGCCGTTCAGATTCAAGGTGGCGATGACGCTGTATTCGGCCGGGCGCAGCAGGATTTGTTGCAGGAACGCGTCAGCGATGGAATCCTTGACGATGATGTCGCGGCCCGTCTTCGGATTCTTGAACTTGCACCACGGACCACCATCGATCAGCTCGGCGCCGAATTCCTTTTGCGCCAGCGCATACGCCCAGTCGCGGAAACCGCCTTCCGTGTACTTCATGATGTTGCCTTTGTGCACGATCGTCACGGAAGGCTTGTCATTGTCGATCGCGTACTGGATGGCCTTGCGCACCAGGCGCTCCGTGCCTTCGATGGACACGGGCTTGATGCCGATGCCGGAGGTGTTCGGGAAGCGGATCTTCGACACGCCCATTTCCTTGACGAGGAAATCGATGAGCTTTTTCGCGCCTTCGGAACCCTGCTGGTATTCGATGCCCGCGTAGATGTCTTCCGAGTTCTCGCGGAAAATCACCATGTCCGTCTTTTCCGGCTCTTTCACGGGCGACGGCACGCCCGTGAAGTAGCGCACGGGGCGCAGGCAGACGTACAGGTCCAGCTGCTGGCGCAGGGCCACGTTCAGGGAGCGGATGCCGCCGCCGACGGGCGTCGTCAGCGGGCCCTTGATGGAGACCACGTAGTCTTTCAGCACGGCCAGGGTTTCTTCCGGCAGCCACACATCGGGACCGTACACATTCGTCGATTTTTCGCCCGCATAGATTTCCATCCAGCTGATCTTGCGCGCGCCGCCATAGGCCTTGGCCACGGCAGCGTCGATCACCTTGATCATGACGGGACTGATATCGATGCCCGTGCCATCGCCTTCAATGAAGGGAACGATGGGATTATCTGGTACATTCAGCGAAAAATCGGCGTTGACGGTGATTTTTTGGCCGTCAGCAGGTACAGTGATATGTTGATACATCGTGATCTCCGAAGTGGGACACGCCGCCGGCGGGCAACACAGGCCGGCGACGCGCTCTGCGGTTGCAGAGTTTACAAAAACAAGTCCGAACATGGCGGCAACAACGCACTTTAGCAGGGAAAGAAGCCCCGGGCCATCCGCATCGCCATGCAGCACGCCGCGCCAGGGAAGCGTACGGGCACGCGGACCTCAAGTCTTCTATAAGACATAAGACTATCATTTCACATTATGCACCAGTATCTTACAAGGCGCCACGCTTTTGCGGCGCCAATCAGCAGCCACCATCGTTTGCATCAATTAATCGACCAGCATGCCACTCATCCTCTTCAATAAACCATTCCAGGTCCTGTGCCAGTTTTCGCCGCAGGACGGCCGCGCCACCCTGGCCGACCATTTGACCATTCCCGGCATCTATCCGGCCGGCCGGCTCGACGCCGACAGCGAAGGCTTGCTGCTGCTGACGGACGACGGCCGCCTGCAGCACGAAATCAGCCACCCGGACCGCAAGGAAGCGAAAACCTACCTGGTACAGGTCGATGGAGTGCCCGATGCGGCCAGCCTGGCGCGCCTGCAGGCGCCGCTGGACCTGGGCGACTTCATCACCAAGCCGTGCAAGGCCGTGCGCATCGCCGAGCCGGACTGGCTGTGGCCCCGCAATCCGCCCATCCGCGCGCGCGCCGACAAGCCCACGTCCTGGCTGGCGATCACTCTCAAGGAAGGAAAAAACCGGCAAGTGCGGCGCATGACGGCGGCCGTCGGCTTGCCCACCCTGCGCCTGGTGCGCAGCGCCATCGGCCCGTTCTCGCTGGCCAGCCACCCATTGCTGCCCGGCGAATGGTGCGAAGTGCCGGCCGAGAACATTGGAAAAGCGTGAGCAGGACAAGAAATAGCGAGTTCGCTGCTGAAATTTTGCCAATAAGCACTATTTATTTTTAGATAATGCATTAAAATCATCTCACCTTAACATGACGGAAAAGGAAAGATGATGACAAAAGTAATACTGACCCTGGCCGCTTCCCTGCTTGCTGGCGCCGCACTGGCCCAGTCGGGCGCCCAGGTACATGCTTCCGCAGCCACCGATGCCGTCAAACCGCCACCCGCATCGGCCGCCAGCCATGCATCGGCCGCCACCGACGCCGCCAAGCCGGTACCGCCGGCATCGGCGTCCACCAATGCGTCCGCCGCGACGGATGCGGCACGTTCGGGTGCGTCGACCAAGGCCTCGGCCGCAACCGATGCGCCGCAACGCCTGGTTCCCCAGGCGCGCAAGACGAACAAGCCGGCCGCCGAAGCAGGCAAGCCGGTGAAGTAAGTCGCAAGAGGTAGGAATCAAGGGTAATTCCCGGGGTTACGGCGGCAGTCATGTTGCTGTAACCCCACGCTTTCGGCGCGGCCAGGCAGCATGCTTGACCGGGCAAGCGCCAGCATGGCTTAATCGCCGCTTCGCAGCCACCATCCCGCCCCATGAAAAATTCCCTGCACCGTCTCAGCCTGTCCATCGCCGTGATGGCGTGCGCCGGCATTGCTCAAGCACAAGCACCGCAAGGCAAGAGCCTGCAGCTATCGGCCGGCATGCACCTGATCCAGGCGGAAGTGGCCGCCACGGAAGAGCAGCGCGAACTGGGCTTGATGTACCGTGAAAAGATGCCGGCAAATGCGGGCATGCTGTTTGTCTTTGGCAACCCATCCACGCAATGCATGTGGATGAAAAACACGCCGCTGCCCCTGTCGGTGGCCTTTATCGATGCCAGCGGCAAGATCGTCAACATCGAAGACATGCAGCCGCACACCCTCGACAGCCATTGCTCCACCAGGACCGTGCCCGTGCGCTATGCGCTGGAAATGAACCTGGGCTGGTTCAAACAGAAAAACATCAAGCCAGGCATGAGCATCGGCAACTTGCCCGCGCTGCGCTAGCCTGTGGCGGCCGGCGGCTGCCGGCAAGCGCTGCCGGCGACAACGGCAAAAACCGCGCATGAACGCGAAAAAACCCGCCAGAATGAATCTGCGGGTTTTTGCTTTTCAACCAGTGCCAGCGTACTGGCACAGGCAAGGCCGCCTTGGCGGCTTGCCTGCTGGCGAATATTAAGCGGACAGTGCCTTCAAAGCAGCTGCCAGACGGCTCTTATGGCGAGCTGCCTTGTTTTTGTGGATGATCTTCTTGTCAGCGATACGGTCGATGGTCGACACGGATGCTTGGAAGATTGCAGCAGCAGCTGCCTTGTCGCCGCCCTGGATCGCTTTGCGAGCAGCTTTGATAGCCGTGCGCAAGGTCGAACGTTGGGACGAATTTTGTGCGTTTTGCTTAACTGCTTGACGAGCGCGTTTGCGCGCTTGTGCGGTATTTGCCATGGAATTTCCTAAAACAGGGTCAAAGTGCGTTTGCAAACATTAGTGTTTGCCAACCGGTGCGTTCTGTGCGTCTGCCGAACCATGTGTGCCAAACCAGTGCCTGTCAAACATTAGTGTCTGCGTAACAGAATTCTGTACAGCCTTCGATTATAGCGATATTTTCAAGCGGGGGCAAATCAAAAAACCGTGTATCACGCCAAAAACACGTGAAAATGGGGCCGGCAAGGGCATATCCGCAGCGAATCGGCAGCAATTGTTACCATATTTTAAGCGTTTAACGGTACCGCCCCCGGCTATAATCTGCCCCCATGAACTTGCTTAAAACCCTCGCCGCCATCTCCAGCATGACCATGCTGTCCCGTGTAACCGGATTATTGCGCGAAAGCCTGTTCGCGCGCGCCTTTGGCGCCGGCGCCTACACGGACGCCTTCATTGTTGCCTTCCGCATCCCCAACCTGTTGCGCCGCCTGTTTGCCGAGGGGGCGTTCTCGCAAGCCTTCGTGCCGATCTTGTCTGAATACAAGAACCAGCATGGCCAGGAAGCCAGCAAGCAACTGGCCGACCATGTGGCCACCACCCTCGTCTGGGCCACCTTGCTCGTGTCCGCAGTCGGCATCGTGGGCGCGCCCTGGTTCGTGTACGCGATCGCCACGGGCCTGTCCAAGGACCCGGGCGCGTTCGATGCGGCCGTGTGGATGACGCGGCTGATGTTCCCTTATATTAGCTGCATGTCCTTCGTGGCCCTGGCCGGCGGCATTCTGAACACCTGGCGCGAATTCAAGATCCCCGCGTTCACGCCAGTGCTGCTGAACCTGTCGTTCATCGCCGCCTCGCTCTTCCTCGCGCCCCACCTGAAACAGCCGATCTACGCCATGGCCATTGCCGTGTTTGCCGGCGGCGTACTGCAGGTGGCCATCCAGATTCCCGCGCTGATCAAGATCGGCATGCTGCCGCGCCTGTCGATCAATCCCGCCATCGGCCTGTCCGACGGCGGCGTGCGCCGTGTACTGAAAAAGATGGGACCGGCCGTGTTTGCCGTCTCCGCAGCCCAGATCAGCCTGATGATCAACACCAGCATCGCCTCGCGCCTGGCCGAAGGCAGCATTTCCTGGCTGTCGTATGCGGACCGCCTGATGGAATTCCCCACCGCCATGCTGGGCGTGGCCCTGGGTACCATCTTGCTGCCCAGCCTGTCGAAGGCCAACGTGGATGGCGACAAGACGGAATACTCGGCCCTGCTGGACTGGGGCTTGCGCCTGACTTTCCTGCTGGCCCTGCCCGCCGCCGTCGGCATGGCGACCCTGGCCACACCCCTGATCGCCACCCTCTTCCATTACGGCAAGTTCACGGCCGAATCCGTGACCATGTCGACGGAGCCGCTGGTCGCCTACAGCCTGGGCCTGATCGGCATCATCCTCGTGAAAACCCTGGCGCCCGCCTTCTATGCGCGCCAGGACATCCGTACGCCCGTCAAGATCGCCATCGGCGTGCTGATCGCCACGCAGCTGATGAATTTGCTGTTCGTGCCCTACATCGCCGTGGCCGGCCTGGCCCTGTCCATCGGCCTGGGCGCCTGCCTGAACGCCAGCTTCCTGTACTGGGGCTTGCGCAAGCGGGGCATCTACCAGCCGAAACCGGGCTGGGCCAAGTTCTTCCTGCGCCTGTTACCGGCACTCATCGTGATGGGCGGCGTGGCGTATCTGGGCGCCCTGCGCATCGACTGGATCGCTATGCAAGCCCATCCGCTGCTGCGGGCCGGCGCGCTGGCCCTCGTGGTGAGCCTGTGCGGCGTGGCTTACTTTGCCACCCTATTCCTTGTTGGCTTCCGTTTCCGCGACTTCAAGCGCAGCGCCTGACAAGCTGCGCAGGACGTTGTTGCCTGCGTCTCGCCGTACTGGCGTACTGTCTTCGACTTGGCGCCTAGTCCTGCGCAGGTTGCAGAAACAAAAAAACCCGCCTCGGCGGGTTTTGTCATTCTGGCTGGGAAACAATCAAACGGCTTTGCGAGCGCGGCGGGCGGCGAAACCGACCAGCGCCAGGCCACCCAGCAGCATGCCGTAGGTTTCCGGCTCAGGTACCGGCAAGGCCGATACCGAACCCAGATACTGGGCCTTTGCCAGACCCGTCAGGCCAGTGACGTGCACGGTGTACTCGCCAGCGGCCAGGGGACCCGTCCAGCTCAGGCTTTGCACCCCGGCCGCAGTGCTGTTGGTGAGACTGCCATACCCGAGCAAGGTGGCCGAAAAATCCTGGATCGCGCCTTCCACCACGGAAAACGTTTGCAGGGCACCAAACGACGTCGACGATGGCGTTACCAGTTTAAAGGTCCAGAAGTCGTCAACCAGGGCCCCCGCCGTGAATTTGGTGGTGATTGCCGACAGCGTATCGGAACCGCTAGGGTCCAGGATGCCCAGGTCGTACGTTGCCGCCGACGCGCTGAACGATGCTGCAGCCAGGATGCCTGCCGCGATAAATTTCAATTTCATAACTTATCCTTAAAAGTAATTTATGGCCGCCACAATGGAGCCAGCCACCGTTTTAGTACCGAAAGTACCAAGCACGATAGTAGCATAAAGGCATTAAATTACTTATAAATATTTTATCGAAATTTCATTTATTGCAATTCTTTCCTCTATGAAATGGTTGCAGGCGATGGAGTATTTCCAAGTGAAAATAGTTCTACCTGCCTTGTTCATTGTTAACTTATGGTTAAGGCGGATCGCGCGCCTCTTGCTGCGCACCGGCCTCTTCCTCCGGTTCCGCCGCCTCGGGCGCCGCTGGTTCGGCTGTTGGCACTGCTGGCCGAGGCGGTGGAAACAAGGCGGGCGGCGCGGGTACGTCTGCCGGCACCTGCGCCAGCCCCGCCGGCGGCACGGGGCTGCCGACGACGAATTGCCACTCGGACAAATGCGTCTTGCCTTCAAAGCCAGTGAAGCGGGCCTCGAAATTGCCCACCTTTAAGGGCGCGGATGACGACAGGCTATGCACGCCGATGATGCCCCGGCTGCCGGGCTGGTACAGCAAGCCCCATTCGGCGCGCCCCGTGATGGGGTCGACGTACAGCTTGCGCAGGTGGCGGCGCACCTGAGGAAAACGGGGATCGCGCAGCAAGGCGGCCAGGGTGGGCGGCTGCTGCGGCTGGCCGGCCGGCGTGGCGCCCGCGTAGCTCTGCAGCGCATCGGCAAACTGCTCGCCGATGTCGAGCAGCTCCTGCTCGGCCGCCTGGCGCTGCAGCAGAGAACCCACCTTCAAGCCGGCCGCCCCCACCAGGCCCAGGATGGCCACCAGGATGATCAGGCCCAGGTAAGTAAAGCCGCGCTGGCGGCGTGCGAAACGGCGCATTGCCGCTACCAGTCGGCAAACGGCGTGCCGCTGCGGTCCTTGCCGGGCGCGCCGCTTTTCACGTCATACACCTGGCCCGGCGTGTCGTCCGGTGGCGGCACGATGAGCCAGCTGGTGTCGCTGTCCGTGATGGGGTCGATGGGCATGGCACGCAGGTATTTCTTTTCCACCAGCTGCTCCAGGGAATCTGGATAGCGGCCCGTATCGCCGTGAAACTGGTCGATGGTGGCGCGCAGGTTGCGCAAATTGTCCGCCAGCACGGTTTCCTTCGCCTTGTCGAGGCTGGGAAAGTAACGGGGCACGGCCAGGGTCAGCAGCAGCGCCACGATGCCGAGCACCACCAGCAATTCGATCAGGGTAAAGCCGCGCGGGCGGGCCGGGGCATTTTCAGCAGCCATGGTTCACCATAAACGGTAGGGCACGTCGTTCAAGCCGGTCTTGCCGGACGTGCAATACACATCGTAGACATCGTCGCCTTCGCGCGGCTCGGCCGCTTCGCTGGCGTAGCTGCGCTTGCCCCACGTTTGCGCATCGCTCAGGCCCGCGTTCGCGTTGAACGGGTCGCGCGGTACGCGGCGCAGGAAAAACAGCTTGCTGCGCTTCGGATTGCGCTGGTCCGGCACGCCCTCGACCAGCAATTCCAGGCTTTTCGGATAGCCGCTGGCATCGGGCGCGCGCAGGATGCGGCCTTCGTCGCCTGCCCGCTTGTACGCGTCGAGCCCCTGGCGGATCTCGCGCAGCGCGCGCCGCAGCTCCTGCTCCTGGCGCCGCTGCACCGTCACCTGCGTGACGGGAATGACCAGGGTGGCCAGCACGCCCAGGATGGCCAAGGTCACCAGCAGCTCGATCAGGGTGAAGCCACCTTGATCGCCCTGCGCAGGCGCCAGCCTCATTTGGCGGGCTGCGGCGCCACCGGCACCGGCTGGCTGGACGACAGCGGCAAGGGCGACGCCTGCAGCGGCACGGGCTGGCCCGACGATATGGGCAGGGACGACGGGGCCGGCTCGGGCGACGGCGCCACTTCCGGCGCCGGCACGCTCTGCGGCAAGGTTGACGGCACCTGGCCCGGCGCCATCAGCGGCTGCGGCGGCGCCGCCTGCATGCCGACGGCCGACGGGCCGGAACGCACGATCACCGTGCCCGGCATCTGCGTGGGCGCCTTGGCCGCCATGTCGGGACGGCGGCGGAAGCTGCCTTCCGTGCCGGCGGAAAATTCCGATTCCTTCGCTTCCGGACGCTGCACCGTGCGCACCAGGTGCGGCGTAATCGACAGCACGATTTCCGTCTTCTGGCTGTCGTCCTTGCTGCTGCCGAACAGGCGTCCCAGCACGGGAATCTCGCCCAGGCCCGGCACCTTGTTGCCCGAGCTGCGCTCCTCATTGTTGATCAGGCCCGCCAGCACCTGGTTTTCGCCATCCTTCAATTGCAGCATGGTCGACGCCTGGCGCGTGCCGATCTGGTACAGGGTCGAGCCGCTCTTGGTGATGGTGGCCGCGCCCAGGTTGCTCACTTCCAGCGAGATGCGGATGCCCACTTCATTGTTCAGATAGATGGTCGGTTCCGCGTTCACCGTCAGGCCCACGTCCAGGTAGCTGATGGATTCGGAGGCAAAACCGCCCATGCCCGGCGAAATGGTGGTGGTAATCACGGGCACCCTGTCGCCGATGACGAATTTCGCCTTTTCCCGGTTGCGCACGCGTATGCGGGGGTTGGCCAGGATGTTCGCATCGCCGTCCGTCTTCTTGGCGTTCGCCGTCACGGACAGGTCGCTCACGCCGATGCTGTGCTGGTTCAGGTTATTCAGGTCGCTGACCGTCAGCCCCAGGCCGCCCGACCGGCTCAGTGGCGCCAGGGTCAGGCTCGACGGCCAGGCCACGCCCAGCTCCAGCAGGCGGCTGCGCTTGACTTCGAGGATTTCCAGCTCCAGCACCACCTCCGCCTCGGGCACGTCCTGCAGCGCGATCAGGCGCTCGGCCAGGCGGATCGCCTCGGGCGTGTCGCGCACGATGACGAGGTTGAGCTTTTCATCGGCCACCACGTCGCGCGTCTTCAGGATGGTCTTGAGCGTGTTGGCCACCTGCTTGGCATCCGCGTTCGCCAGGAAGAAGGTCTTGACCAGCACTTCCTGGTATTCCTTCAGTTTTGCCGCCACATTGGGATAGATCAGAATGGTGTTCGCATCCATCACCTGCTGTTCCAGCTGGTTCGTCACCAGCAGGAAGTAGACGGCCGATTCCACCGTGCTGTTCTTCAGGAAGATCGAGGTTTTCGCATCGGCCTTGACGTCCTTGTCGAAGACGAAATTGAGGCCGGAACGGCGCGCGATCAGCTCGAACACCTGTTTTAACGGCGCGTCGCGGAACTCGATCGTGATCGGCTGCTTGTACGATCTGGCCAGGCCCGATTCGACCACGGGCGGCGCCGTCTTTTCATCGACGTCGCGCAGCAGCGCGCGCGCGCCGGCGTGATTCGGCTGCTCCGTGAGGATGGCGTTCAGGCGCTGGCGCGCCGGGTCGTAGCGCTTCGCTTCGACATCCTTCTGCGCTTCGGCCAGCAGCTTGCCCTGGCGCTGCTCGCGTTCGAGCGCGCGCAAGCCGCTGGCGGCCCGCTCGTTCTGCGCATCGATTTCCAGCACGCTTAGAAAGCCCGCGCGCGCCTGCTCGCCCTGCCCCGCCTGCGCCTGGCGCTCGGCCTGCTGCAAGCGGCTGCTGGTGGCCCGTTCGCGCGCCTGCAGGTACGCGCTGCGGTATTGCGCGTTGCCGGGGTCCTGCTGCAGCGCTTCCTGCAGCTTTTGCAGGCCGGCCGGCACCTGGTCTTGCGCGATCAGCTCGCGCCCGTCGCGGTAGGCTTGCTGCCCGGCGCAGCCGGCCAGCAGCACCAGCAGTGCCAGCAACGGCGCCGATGAAAAGGAACGGGACATCACTCGAGTACTCCAATGTTGAGCTGCTGAACCTGGTTCAACGGCAGATAAGTGAGCGTCATGACGGGCGGCGCGATCGCCACGACCTTGTAGGCGCCATCGATGACGGTATTGGCGCGCACGATATACGTCTTGTCGGCGCGCGACAAAAACACTTCCCAGGCGCCGTCGGCGGCCGCCTTGCCCAGGTAGACGAAGGGCAGCGGCGGCGCCATCGGCGCAGGTGGCGGCGGCGCGGCAACGGCCACCACCTTCGGCGGCGGCGGGGTCCAGTTCTGGCTCTGGAACACGCCGCCGGCGCCGCCAAAGGTATCGCCATCCTCGCCCGCCACTTCGCTGCGCGGCAGCAGGGCCAGGATGGCCGGTTGCGCGGCCTGCGGCCTGGCGGCCGCATGGCGCACCGGCACGACGGCCCGCTCCACCGCCTCGGCCACTTCGGCCACGGGCTGACGCTCGCCGAACAGCAGCAAGGCGCCCGCCCCCAGCACGCCGGCCAGCATCAGATAGTGGCGCGGCATCATGGCGCGCCTCCCGCATCGGCCGGCGTACCGGCCTGCGCATCGGTCAAGTAAAAGGTCAGGCGCAGACGCGCTTCGAGCTCCGTATCGGCGATCTGCTCGCGGCGAAAACTCAATTCGTCCAGCGAGGCGAAGGGGACGGCGCGCAGCGCCTGCAGCGCGAACTGCCACACGGCCGCGTAGCTGCCCTTCAGCGGCAAGGTCACCTGGTACGTGGCGACCCTGCTGGCCTTGTCGTAGCCGCTCTTGTATTCGCCCTGCGCCAGCAGCAAGCCGTTCTTCGCGGCCAGGTCGAACAGCTGCTTGACTTGCTGCTCCGCATGGCGCTGCTGTCCCAGCGCGGCATAAAAGCGCGCCAGGTTCTCGCTGGCCGTCGCCGGAGGCACCGCGATGGCGACGGCCACCGAAGGCTGCGGCAAGGGCCGCGCTTCCAGCCGCGCCGCCACGGCGCGCTGCTGCCAGGCCCACGCCCAGGCGGCCATGCCCAGCACGAGCAGGGCCACGGCCAGGCAGGCCGGTGCGCCCAGGCGGCGCAGCAGCAGTTGCGCGCGCAGGCGCAGCAGCGCGAGGTCGGTGGCCATCATGGCGCGCCCCAGTGCGCTTCGAGCTGGAAGCGCAAGGGCTTGTTCGGATCGAGCGCGTTGATTTCATGGCGCAGCAGCTGCACCCGGGTGCCAAACAGCTCCTGCTGCTTCAGTTGCGCGATGTAGGCCACCATGGCGTCGCTGCCCGTCGTCTCGGCCGTGATCTTCAGCACGCGCTTGCGCGCATCCGGCTCCAGCGCCAGCAGCGCGATGCCGGGCGGCGTGGCACTGGCCAGCGCATCCTGCACATCGCGCCACGGCAGGTTCAATTGCAGGATGGCCGCATTCACGGCCGCCGCCTGCGCCGGCGCGATGGGCGCTTGCGGTGCCGGCGCCGGCCCCTGCGTGGCGGCCAGCACGCGCTGCTGCGCGCGCTGCAGCTGCCCCTCGCGCAGTTGCTGGCGCTGCAATGCGGCGCTGCCGCTCCATGCGGCCGTGACGGTCAGCACCACGCCCAGCGCGCCCACGCCCCACGCCCACGTCGGCACGCGGTGCAGGCTGCGGCGCCAGCCGGGCGGCGCGAAATCGACATCGAGGCGCGTCATGCCACGCCTCCGCTGTGCGCCAGGCGGGCGGCCGGCACAGGCACGTCGCCGGCCGCGGGCAGCGCAAACGGCTGGCAGGCGAAACCGCCCGCCGCGTGCGGCGCCAGCCACGATGCCGGTGGCGCGCCGCACAGCTGCAGCAAGGCCGGCGCGGGCACGCCTTGCAGCAGCGCCTCGCGCGCCAGCGTCTGTTCCAGCCAGTCCCGGCCCGCGCCGGGCGGCACGGGCAGCGCGCGCACGGCGCACAGGCGGCCGTCGTGCAGCACGCCCAGGGTCAAGGCGTTCTCCTGCAGCTGGCCGAACCAGGCACCCGGCTTCAGCGCGCCGTGCCAGCGGTTCCAGTGGCGCGCGAATTGCGGCGTGATGAAAATCAGGGCCAGCTTGCGCGCGGCGGCCACGCGGGTCAGCTGCGCCAGCAGCGCGCGGGGCACGGCGCAAAAAAACGGCGCGCGCGCATCCCAGGCGCTGCTGCTGTGCCATAGGCCGGGCGCATCGCCATACAGCGACTGGAAGCGCAGCGCGGCGGCCGCCTCGATGTCGGCCAGGCGCGCGGCGCCTTGCGGCGCATCGACCTGCCACAGGCGCGTCAAGCCGTCGTCGAGCACCACGGACAATGGCCAACCCGCGTACTCGTTCGCCGGCAGCAGCCGGTCCAGCAACTGCGCGAGCGCCTGGCCCAGGGCGGAAAAATCGCCGTGCAGCGAGTCGTCCGGCGCATACGCGGCTTCGCCCAGCAAGGTCCATGCGGGCGCGCGCAAGCGGCTGCTGCGCCACAGGCTCGCATGGCCCGCCGCCACGCCCAGGCGCAGCCCCTGCCCCAGGTTCAACTTCGCAAAACCTCTACGCATGCAGGGTGACCCTCTTGATTTCCGTGATGGTGGTGGCGCCCCGCTTGACCAGTTCCAGCGCCGCCAGGCGCAGGCTGCGCGTGCCGTTCGCATACGCGGCCGCCTTGATCTGGCGGATCGGCTTCTTGTCGACGATCAGTTCGCGGATTTCATCGGTCAGCACGAGAATCTCGGCGATCGAGCGGCGCCCCTTATAGCCCGTGCCGCGGCAGTCGCCGCAGCCCTTGCCCTGCTTGAACTGGTACTGCGCCACGTCGGCGCGCGCCAGGCCCACGCTGGCCAGCTCCAGGTCGTCGGGCACGTACCCGGTGGCGCAATGGGGACAGTTGGTGCGGATCAGCCGCTGCGCCCAGATGCCGTTCAGGGCCGAGACAAACGCATACGGGTCGATGCCCATGTGCGTGAAGCGGCCGAACACGTCGAACACATTATTCGCGTGCACGGTGGTGAGCACCAGATGGCCCGTGAGGGCCGATTGCACAGCGATTTCCGCCGTCTCGCGGTCGCGGATCTCGCCCACCATGATCTTGTCGGGGTCATGGCGCAGGATCGAGCGCAGGCCCTTGGCAAACGTCAGCCCCTTCTTTTCATTGACGGGTATCTGCAGGATGCCGGGCAGCTGGTATTCGACGGGGTCCTCGATGGTGATGATCTTTTCGCGCCCGTTGTGGATTTCCGTCAGCGCCGCATACAAGGTCGTCGTCTTGCCCGACCCCGTGGGACCGGTGACGAGCAGCATGCCGTAGGCTTCCTGCGCCAGCGCGCGCAGGGCTTCCAGCGATGGCGCGTCAAAGCCCAGCGCTTCGAGGGTCAGGGCGCCATACGCCTCGATCATGGCGCGCTTGTCGAGGATGCGGATGACGGCGTCCTCGCCATGGATGCTGGGCATGATGGAGACGCGCAGATCGATTTCGCGCCCGCCCGCCTCGACGCGGAAGCTGCCGTCCTGCGGCACGCGGCGCTCGGCGATATCGAGTTCGGCCAGCACTTTCAGGCGCGAGATGATGTGCTCGGCCACTTCGATGCCATTGACGGACGTGGCGTGATCGAGCACGCCGTCGACGCGGTACTTGACGGCCAGGCCGCCGGCCGTGCTTTCCAGGTGGATGTCCGAGGCGCCCGCCTTCAGCGCGTCGTACAATGTCGAATTGACCAGCTTGACGGCGGGGCTGGCCGCTTCCGACACGCTGGCGAACGACAGCACGGCGGCCGTCTTGCCGTCGCGCCGCGCGTCCGTGGCGGCGCCGGGCAGCAGGCTGTCGACGGCGCGCGCCGATTCTTCCTGCTTCGACAGGTAGGCGCCGATGTCGGCCTGCAGCGCCAGGCGCACGCTCAGGGCACCCTGCCCCGCGCGCGCGCCGAGCCAGGTTTGCAGGTCCAGGTCGAAGGGGTCGGCGATCACGCCCACCAGCTGGCCGTCGGCGGCGCGCAGCAGCACGCTGTGGCGCGCCAGCGCCTGCGACAGGGGCAGCACGTCGAAGGCGGGAGAAAAGGCCAGCATGTCGGCCGTTTCCAGCACGTCCAGGCCGAACGGGCGCGCCAGCTCGCGCACCACGGCGCGCGCCTCGATGCCGCTCAACTGCTGCAATTCCTCGACCAGGCTGCGCTTCGATTGCCGGCACAGGGCGCGCGCGCGCTGCAGCAGCGCGGCATCGATGGCCACGCCGGCCACGGTGGATTCGGCTGCGCTCTGCATCATGAAATGTCGCCGGCAAGGTCGAAGATGGGCATGTACAGCAGGATCACGATGGCGCCCACGACCAGGCCGATGGCCGCCATCAGCAGCGGCTCGAAGGTGCGCGTGAAACGGTCGATCCAGCGGCTGATTTCGCCGTCGTAAAAGGCAGCCGACTGCGTCAGCATGGGGCCCATGTCGCCCGTGCGCTCGCCCACGCGCAGCATGCGCAGCGAGATGGGCGTAGTCAATTGATGCTGCTCGAACGCGGACGACAGGGGCTGGCCCGCCTCGATGGCGCCGCGCGCGCCCTGCAAGGACGCCTGCATGCCGGGCGAGACCATCGCCTGCACGGTGCCGATCGCCTGCACGATGGTGATGCCGCCCTCGGCCAGCATGCCCAGGGTCAGGTACAGGCGCGACAGTTCATAGATACGCACGCGCTCGCCGATGCCGGGCAATTTCGCCAGCAGGCGCGCTACGCCGCCATGGCGCAGCACGCGCCGCACGGCCATGAACACGGCGCTGCCGGCCAGCGCCAGCCCCAGCAAGAGCAGCAAGCCATGCTGCGTGACGAACTGCCCCCAGCTGAGCATCACTTGCGACATCCACGGCAGGTTCCGCCCGGCGCCCTGGTAGACCTCGGCGAAACGGGGCACCACATAGCTGATCAGGAAAGCGCTGACGCCGCCGCCCACGGCCAGCAGGATGGCGGGATAGATGGCGGCGCTGACGATCTTGCTGCGCACCGTATCGATGCGCTGCTGGTAGTCGATGTAGCGCGACAGCGCGCGCGGCAGGTCGCTGGTGCCCTCGGCCGCCTTGACGATGCCGATGTACAGGGGTGGAAACAGTTCGGACTGCTCCGCCAGCACGGCGGAAAAGCGCTTGCCTTCGCGTAAGCCTTCCAGCAGGCGCGTGAGCACGCTGCGCGTGGCCGGCGCGGCCTCCTTTTCCAGCAAGGCTTCCAGCGCCTCGACGATGCCCAGGCCCGCGTTGAGCAAGGCCAGCAATTCCTGGCTGAACAGCAGCAAGGGCAGCGCCCGCGCGCGCTGGCGCCCGGCCGCGCTGAACGGCGTGGCCCGCAGCGGACGGATGGCGCTGACAAACAGGCCCCGCGCCTCGGCCTGGCGGCGCGCATCGGCTTCGTCGCGGCCGTCGATCACGCAAGTGTGCAAGGTAGCAACGGCCTGGTCCGTGGAAAGCGCGCGTACTTCAAACTGCATGATGGCGTGTCCGTGACAAAAGAGTGAGCGCGCTGGCCTTATTGCGAACTGATGTCCGCATTCTCGCCGCTGCCGCCCGGTTGGCCATCCTTGCCCATGGAAACGATGTCATATTCGCCCTTGCTGCCGGGCGCGCGGTATTGATAGGCATGGCCCCACGGGTCGAGCGGCACGGCCTTTTTCAGGTAAGGGCCATTCCAGCGCGTGCCGGCGGCGGGCGGCGCGGCCAGCAGCGCGGCCAGGCCCTCTTCCGTGGTGGGATAGCGCCCCACGTCGAGGCGGTAGGTGTCCAGCGATTTTTCAAACGCCTCGATCTGGGCCTTGGCCACCGTCACTTCGGATTTGCCCAGCTGGGCAAAATATTTGGGACCCACATAGGCCGCCAGCAAGCCGATGATCACGATCACGACCAACAGTTCGAGCAAGGTAAAGCCGCGCGCATGGCGCGTTGCCGCAAGGTTCTGCCTGTGTGCTGCATGCATCCGCTAACTCCTTATTGCCTACCTTCAATACATTGCCGCCATGTGCACCGCTGGTGGCCGCGCACAGGCGGCGCGCGCCTGCCTGATGCCTAGCAGGCTACCATGCCGCTTATGGTAAATACAATCTTTTCTTTGTACTGAAAACAACAAAATTCCGGGGGAAACCATCGAGTGCGCACTCACGCAAGCCGCGCGCCACCGGCCCTGCTGCCGGCGTACAATCGGCGCATGGGCGGCCATGCCGCCGCCTCCCGCGAAAGGAACGCATGTCCGCCATCCGCTTGAGCCTTGCCCTCCTGGCCGCCGCCAGCGTGCTGCCTGCCGGCGCGTCGGCCGCGCCCCAGCGCCAGGCATACGTCGTGGAACTGCGCGCGCAACTGGCGCCGCCTGACGCGGCGCAAAGAGAAACACAGCGGGAAGCGGGACGCCGCGCCGTGCTGGCGCTGGTGCCCGATGCCACGGTGCAATACCATTACACGGCCGCGCTGAACGGCTTTGCCGCCATGCTGACGCCGGCCGAAGTCCAGCGCCTGCGCGCCAGCCCCCTCGTCGCGCGGGTCGCGCCCGGCACCGACGATCAGTTCAACGGTGGCGGCACGCACAAGGCTGCCGCACCCGAGCCGCAGCGCTGAGCGGCATCAGGCGGCCAGCAGGCGCAAAGCGATGCCGCGCGAAACGGCTTGCGTGCGGTTGCTCACGCCCAATAATTTATAGATGCGCTGCAAATGGCTTTTCACGGTCCCGCCGCTGATGCCGAGGATTTGCCCCACTTCCTCATTGCTCTTGCCGATGCTGACCCAGTGCAGCACTTCCAGCTCGCGCGCACTGGCCGCGCGCGCCGCGCCGGCGGGAGCCGCCTGCGTGCCGTCCGGCAGCGCCAGCCAATGCACGTGCAGGTAGGGCAGCAGCAGTTCCAGCACGTACGCCTGGCGCGCCGGGTCCGGCCAGGATGCGCAAGGGGCGCAGAACAGGGCAAAGAAACTGCCGCCGCCAGCGCCCGCGCTGCCATGCACGAGCACCCCGTCGATGATGGCAACGCGCCGCCCGCCCGCGCGCCAGGCCCGCGCCAGGCACGCCACCTGCCCCTGGCGCGGGTCGCCGAGCGCCTGCACTTCGGCCTCGTCCAGCACGGCGCTATGCCACGCCGCGCTGCGCACCACGCCGCCATCGGCGCCCAGCTGCGCGCAGACGAGGACGGCATGCGGCAGCAGCGCCTGCAGCGGCCCCTGGCTCCACAAAAAGAAATCGCCGGGCGCGGCGATGCCATGCGCGCCCAGCACGGCGTGCAGCAGGTATTCCTGCTCCCTCCCCGTCAGCAGCATCAGGCGCACACGGCGGCGTCCAGCGCCAGATAACGGTAGCCGCTGCCGCGCACGGTTTCGATGCGGTGGCCGCAACCGCCCGGCTGCAAAGCCTGCCGCAGGCGGCCCACGTGGGCGTCGACCGTGCGTTCGTCCAGATAGGCCCCATGGCCCCACACCTGGTCCAGCAGCTGCGCGCGGCTGTGCACCCGGTCCGGGTGGCCCATCAGAAAATGCAGCAGCCTGAATTCCACGCGGCCCAGGTTGACGGACACGCTGCCGGCCGTCACGCGCTGGGTGTGCGGGTCGAGCCGCAAGGCGGTGGTGCCGTCCGCGCCCGAGCCGGCGCGCAAGGCCGCCGGTGCGCGCCGGCGCAGCAGCGCGCGCACGCGGGCCAGCATTTCACGGGGGCCGAAAGGCTTGCACAGGTAATCGTCGGCGCCGCTTTCCAGCGCCAGCACCTTGTCCTGCTCGCTGTCGCGCGCGCTGACCATGATGATGGGCAAGTCGCACAGCAAGCCATCCTGGCGCACCTGGCGCAGCAGCGCGATGCCGGACGCATCGGGCAATGCCCATTCCAGCAGCAGCACGTCGGGCGGATCGGCCGCCAGCAGGGCCAGCGCGCCGCGCGCATCCGGGGCGCAGCTGACCCGGTAGCCCGCGCCCTCGAGGTTGTGCGCAAGCAGCGCTTGCATGGCGGGCGCAGGGTCCAGCACCAGGATATGGCCAGGCATCGATGCATCCTCCCGAAAAAAGTTGGCAGCAATCATGAAAATACTAGACTGCCCGACAAGTTTTTTACTATGCATCAAGCGTAAAACGGTGACCAATACAATTTAGTTTCCTGATTTATAGCTATTTCGAATAAATAGTCGAAAAAAAACACAGCGGCCCGCAGGCGCGTTGTGTCCAGGCTGGAAAGACTAGGCGCGCGTGACGGGTTGGCGGCGGCGCAGGGCAAAAGCGATCAGCGCCAGGCCGCCCGTGAGCATCATCCATTCCGACGCTTCGGGCACGGCCGAGATCGTCGCGATGCTGGCGTAGCTGCTGCCGGTAATGCTGGCAGGCAAGCCGCCGTTGAGCGGGGTCAGCTCGAATTGCAGCACGTTGCCATTCGCATTGCCCAGGTAAGACATACCCGTGTAGTCGAGCAAGCCCACGCCAAAGGTCGTGCCCGCATTGCCGGCCGTGTTCAGGAAATCGCCGCCAAACACGATATTGAAACCGAACTTGCCGCCCAGGGTCACGTTGTGAAACCAGTCGTTATAGGCGCCGCTATTGCCGAAGGTCAAGGTGCCGGGCACGCTGCCGCTGACATTGCCTTCCTGCGATTCCAGTGCGCCGAAAGCGCCCGAGAAATTGCTGAGGACGGCGCTGGCGCCGGGCGCGGGGCTGTTGCCGGCGATAAAGGCGAAATCGAGGAAACCGGCGCCCGCAAACGCGCTCGTGTCGATTTCCACGCGATAGGCTAGCGGATCCGCCAGCGCCACGCTGGAACTGGCAGCCAGCACGGCGGCCAGCAGGGCGCGGCGCAGGGCCGGAGGGAGTGTCGTTGTCATCATGATGGTGTCCTTAGAAATTGCCGGCGTAAATGCTGGCGGAATAATTGATCGTCACTTTCGACGGATTGCTGAAGCTGACGGCAAACGAAGCCGTGGCGCCCGGCGCCAGGCTGGCCGCATTCACCGTGACATACGCGGCACCCGCATGGCTGCCCGTGGCGTTGGCCAGGCTGACGCCGGCCGGCAAGCCGCCGAACACCACCTGGAACGGACCGGCCAGGGCACTCGTGCCCGTGTTGGTGAACGAGAACGTGCCCGTGTACTTTTGCGTCGCGCGGTTGTACGCGAGGCCCGAACCGGCTTGCGCCACGCTGGCCGTGATGTCGCGGTAGGCGGGCTGCAAGTCCAGGCTAATGACGACGGGATCGTGGTCCGAGGCGCGGTAGGGCAAGGCGTTGTACAGGTCTTGCGGCTTGGCAGAGTCGATGTTGTAGTCGATCACTTCCGGCTCGTCCGCATTCACATGCCATTCGGCCACGCCCGCCACTTGCGGGCTCAGCGAGGCGCTGGCCAGCGCATGGTCGAGGTAGCCGCTCTGGCCGCCGAATACATACGAGTACGGCATGCCGGACGGCCGCACGAAACGCTCGAGTTCATTGACGAAACCGGCGCCCGTGATGACCTGGATCGGGTCTTCCGCGCCATATGAATTGAGGTCGCCGATGACCAGCACGTCGGCGTCGCCGGCAACGGCCGCCACCTGCGGCACGAAGCTGCCCACCAGGCGCTGGGCCTGCTGCACGCGGGTGGCGTTCCAGCAGCTCTGGCTATCGTTGTTGTCCGCATCGGGCCCCGTGCCGGACGGGCAGCTGCCCTTCGACTTCAGGTGGTTGACGATCAGCGAAAACTTTTCGCCATTGCCCGCCTGGAAGGTTTGCGCCATCGGCGGACGGTTGTTGATGGCGTTGGCGTCCGACATGGCGCCGCCCACCAGGCCCAGCCTGGCCGGCTTGTAGATCATGGCCACGCGGATGGCGTCCGTGCCCGTGGCGGCCGGCTTCGGCACCACGGCGTACGTGACGCCGCCGATGGCCGCGTTCAACTGCTCGACCAGGTAGGTGACGGCTATTTCGCCATTGTTCTGGATTTCCATCAAGCCCACCACGTCCGCATCGATGGCTTTCAGTTCGGCCACGATCTTGTCGCGCTGGCGCTCGAACTCGGCCAGGTTGTCGGCGCCGCGGCAATTGCTCTTGGTGGTAGAGGCACCCACGGTGCAGCCCTGCCCCGTCTGGCCAAAGATATTGTTGCCATTGGTAAAGGTCGTAAAGAAATTGAGCACATTCGCGCTGGCCACCTTGACGTTGCCCGATGGCAGTTCCGGGCTGCCCGTGCGCGGGTTGTCGCGCGAAAATTGCGGCGGCTGCGTCGGCTGCAATTTATACGCGGCGCCGCCACCGCCGATGACACCGAAATCCACCACGCCCGTCAGGTCGGCCACCGTGTCGCCGCTGCGCACGGTGTTGTCCTGGCCGATGTAGGGAATGGTGGGCGGCGTGACAAAAATCCCATCATCGAGCACGATCAGGTTGTTCGCATTGGCGGCGATCAAGGCTTGCGCTTCGGCGGAGCCGGCCGGATAGCGGTTGGTCGGCACTTCGCGCCGTCCCGCCGACAGGGTCAATTCGCCGCGCGCGCCCAGGTAGGCGTTTTGCGACACGGTCAGGGGCTGCGTGAAACGCACGAGCATGCCTTCCACGGCGGCCAGCTTGTCGTTCGGCAAGGTCACGTTCGTGGGCACGATGCTGTGGCCCGCGCTTTGCGTGAGGATGGCCGTCACGTCCTTCAATTCCGTGTAGGAATTCTTTGCGCCCGTGGGCGTGTATTCGAACACCGTGCCCGTCACGCGCACCAGCTCGCCCGGCTGCACGGTGGTGGCCGTCGCGCCCGTGTACACAAAGATGCCGTCCGACGTGGAAGGGTCGCCATCGCCGGCCGCATCCTGGATGAAGAAGCCCGTGCCCACTTTCAGGGTCACCACGCCCTCCGTCGTCTGCACGGAATTGGCGTAGGGGCTGGCCGCGCCCGCGCCCTGGATTTGCGGAATCGTGTGGCTGACGGCAGCCAGTCCTTGCACGGCGACATCGACCTTGCAAGTGGCCGTCTGCTGCTGGTCATTGCTGAAGCTGACGATGACGGGGTAGTTGCCCACCGGCACGCCGGCAGCCACCAGCAGGCTGACCGTGGCGCTTTCGCCCGCCACGCCGGCCGCGCTGAAACCGGCCAGGCTGATGCCGGCCACGGCCGGCGAGCTCAAGATAGCGGCGTTCACGACGCCATCCACGTCGGACGCGCGCAGCACGGCGCTGCCGCCGCTGCCGGCGGCCAGGGCCAGGCTGGCGGGGCAGCTGGTGACGATCTTGTGCACGACGGGGCCGCCGCACACATTCAGCGGCGAGGCCGTATTGCGCGGCGTTACGCTGCCGGTGGCGAAGTCCACGCTGTTGTCGTCCGTGTCGCCGCAGCCGCCATTGGCGCGCAGGATGGACAAGGTATTCGATGGCGCGGGCGCCACGGCCCCTTCGAAGCCGTTGGCCGTGCCGAAACCGACGAGGTCGATGACGGCCGCGCCCGTGGGGCTGGCGCCCACCTGGGCCGTCTTGCTATTACTCAACAACACCTTGCCCGTCGTGCCCGACAAGGCCAGGGTGCCCGTGGCGTCCGGCGCGGGCAAGTCCTGCGTGCCGCCCGTGCCCTTGGCTTGCTGGACCAGCAAATACTGGCCAGGTTGCAAATCGATAGCCGGCAAGGCTGTCACGGACCAGCTCGTGTTGGCGGCGGCGCCGTACTGCACGCTCCAGTTGCTCAGGTTGACGGGGCTGGCGCCGCGGTTGAACAGTTCGATGAAATCGTTGCGGTACACGGCACCCGTGTTGCCGCCACCGCCATACACCTGGCTGATGACGATATCGGAGGCGGCCAGTGCCGGCAGGGACAGACTGGCCAGCACGGCGGCCATGACCGTCAGGCGCAGGGGCTTGTGCAGGGGCGAAGGCGAGACGGACGGGGCGGCAAGAGGGAAAGGCATGGTTTTCCTGGTCGGTTAAGGGTGGCCGGCGGGTGGCCGGCCCGGGTGGGCGCTGGCAAGCTGGTCTTGATAAAATGATGACGAACTTATTATTTACATACTAAACAGCGCGCATGACGAGTTGATGACATTTCGTTAAGCTGAACGGAGTAATGGCGGAACGGAATCCAGGCGGGCTGCCGCATGCGGCCAGTATCTTTTCAGCAACGCCAAGCGCGACAAAGCAATTCCGGCGCGCATGTGGCCGCGCAATGTGATATAATTCAAACAAATAAGTTTAGTTCCTGACAATGAATTGAACTGCGACACCAGACCCCGTAGTGCAGGCCCCATCCATGCCTGACCTTGAAATGCTCTCCCGCCTTGCTCGCAACAGTAGCCTGGACGGGACCAGCAACAATCGCATGCGGATAGCCGCGTCGAGCGACGCACCGTTCCATGCTTTTTGAGAGATCGATCATGCCAACACCAATTTTCACGCCAGCCTCTTCCCGTCCCTTGCTTCTGGCCGCAGCATTGATGCTGTTCGGCGCCAGCGCCCAGGCACAGACACAAGCGGCCGCGCCTGCTCAGCAGAATGAAAAGAATTGCCAGGCCAGCACGCACGCCGCGAACGGCAATGCGAAAGACGCCAATCTGGACGGCACCTACAGCGCCTGCAGCCTGGCCAACGGCTTCATCGGCGCGGGCACGCGCACCAACGACGGCTCGAACAAGACGCCGGAATTCAACGGCGGCGTATCCGACCAGGAATTCCGCAACGCGCAATCGGGCGACAATAACCACCGCCTGGCCACGCGCCAGTTGCCGGCCGACAGCAGTGCCGAGGAACCGCGCAAGGCGCTCGCCAACAGCGACCGCAACTTCCGTTTTGCCACGCGCGACTTCGTGGCATCCGAGGAAAACCGTCCCTTCGACGATGGCCCCGGCTATACGGCCCCAGGCCGCTCGTACAACCAGGCCCGCGGCAGCGACACCTATGCGCCCCTGGTCGTTTCCAGGCCCCTCGGCGATGGCTTGCCTACGGGCAATAACGGCGGCGGCGTGGGCGGCGGCGGCTCCGGTGGCGGTTTCACGGGCGGCAGCATCATTCCCGTGACGCCGGACATTCCCGCCGTGCCGGAACCGGAAACCTATGCCATGCTGCTGGCCGGACTGGGCCTCGTCGCCCTGGCGCGCCGCCGCAAAAGCAAGTAACAGCCGCAGTCACGCTGCACCATGAAAAAAGGCCCGCAAGGGCCTTTTTTATTGTCTGAAAGAATCAGGCTTCAACGCCGGAAGCCCGCATACGGGGCGGCCAGCGGATCGCCGATGAACAGGCCCTGGGCGGGCCACAGCACGCTGCCCCAGTACGCTTCCAGCGCCGTACTGCCGGACAGGTAGCGGCGCAGCAGCACGGTCGGATTGGGAAACTTCTGCCAGTAGCTGCACGGTTCGCTGACGGTGCCATAGCTGGCCGTCGCACCCGCTTCCAGCCAGCGCTGGCTGCTCATCTGGCTGCTGCCCTGCAAGTCGCCGCCAAACGAGGTCAGGTGGTCGGCCAGGGCGCCGGGCAGGAAATGCAGGGTTTCCAGCTTGGCCACCTTGGCCAGTCCCGTCTGGTACACCATGATGTCTTGCGCCCCTTCCAGGCTGTCCGCCTTGAGGTTCTTGACGGTCAGCTTGCGCTGGCGCACCACGCCCGCGGGCGGAAAGAAGGCGGCCCGGCTGTTGCGCGCCGTGTCGCTGGTGGTCAGGTAGTACGCGCTGGCTGCCGGCACGGAAAAGCCGCTGACGGCGCCGCGGTCCACCACGGCCTTGGCCTCTTCCACGAAATCGATGGGCAGCAGCATCGACAGGCGCAAGCCCAGCTGTGTGTAGGGCTGCGCCGCCTCGCTGTTGAAATATCTGCTCGGTTTACCGGGATCGCAAGTCTTCGCGCATTGATCCCCGTCATAACCGAGGGTGAAGGCGGCCGTGATGGCATTGCATTCGACGGCGTACGGCGCACTCCACACCATCAGCACGGCCTGGATCTCGGGTTTCAGCTGCGCATTGATGCGCTCTTTCAACTGCGTGAACTGGTCGATGCTGAGCTTGCGCGGGCGGTTGGGGATGTTGACGTGCGCCACATTCGCGGCGGGTATGCCGTGCGCCTTGCGGTAGTACTCGCCCACCTCGACACTGTTGGGCTCGGCATCATTGATGACGATGGCCAGCTGCGCCGCCTGCAAGCCGGGCGGCACCGCAGCTGCGGCAGGCGCGTCGGCATGGGCGGCGCCGGCGGCCAGCGCCAGCGAAAGACAAAGGAAGTTACGCAAGGGTCGGTGCACCGGTAAGGGGAATCGGAGGCAGGCGGCCGGGGCCGCGGCTGCCCTGCGGTGATGGCGCCATCAGGCGCGCTGGTAGACATCCTCCAGGCGCACGATGTCGTCCTCGCCCAGATAGCTGCCCGACTGCACCTCGATCAGGTGCAGGGGCAGCTTGCCCGGATTTTCCAGCCGGTGCGTCATGCCGATGGGAATGTACGTGGATTCATTTTCCGTCAGCAAGGTCACCTTGTCGCCGCACGTGACTTGCGCCGTGCCGCTGACCACCACCCAGTGTTCGGCGCGGTGATGGTGCATCTGCAGCGACAGCTTGCCGCCCGGATTGACGGTGATGCGCTTGACCTGGAAACGCTCGCCGATATCGATGCCTTCATAGCTGCCCCACGGGCGGTACACCTTGCGGTGCTGCACGTGTTCGCTGCGGCCCGCCTGCTTCAGGTGGTCAACCACCTGTTTCACGCGCTGCACCTGGTCCTTGTGCGCCACCAGGACGGCGTCGTCCGTTTCCACCACCACCAGGTCCTGCACGCCCAGCACGGCCACCATGCGGCGCTCGGCACGCACCAGGCAATTGCTCACGCCATCGAGATACACGTCGCCGCGCACCACGTTGCCGCTGGCATCGCCCTGCTGCACTTCCCACAGGGCCGACCAGGAACCGACATCGCTCCAGCCGATGGCGGCCGGCAGCACCACCGCATGCGCCGTGTGCTCCATGACGGCATAGTCGATCGAGTCCGATGGGCAGGCGGCAAAGGCCTTCTCTTCCAGACGGCAGAAATCGAGGTCGCGGTAGCCGTCGCGCACGGCCGCTTCGCTGGCGGCCAGCATGGCCGGCTGGAACTGCCCCAGCTCGCCCAGATAGCGTTCGGCGCGGAACATGAACATGCCGCTGTTCCAGAAATAATTACCGGCGGCCAGGAACGACTGCGCCGTGGCCAGGTCCGGCTTTTCCACGAAACGCTCGACCTTGCAGCCTGCCCCGCCGGGGTGCACGGGCGCGCCGCTGCGGATGTAGCCATAGCCCGTCTCCGGCGCCGTCGGCACGATGCCGAAGGTGGCCAGCGCGCCGTCGGCCGCCAGCAAGGCCGCCTGGGCGATGGCCTGGTGAAACGCGGCCACATCGGTGATGACATGGTCGGCCGGCAAGACCAGCATCAGCGCATCGGGATCGATGGCCAGCAGGTATTGCGCGGCGACGGCCACGGCCGGCGCCGTGTTGCGCCCCACCGGTTCAAGCAGGATGCCCAGCGGCGGCAAGCCGATCTCGCGCAATTGCTCGGCCACCATGAAGCGGTGTTCATTGCCGCACACCACCAGCGGCGGCATGACGTCGAAATCGGCCAGTCCGCTATCGCCGGCACGGCGGTTGGGCAGGCTCTGCACGCGCAGTGCCGTTTCCTGCAACATGGTCTTGTCCGTTACCAGCGGCAACAGCTGCTTGGGCAGCACGGCGCGCGACAGCGGCCATAAACGGGTGCCCGAACCGCCGGACAGGATGACTGGATAAATTTTCATGGTTTCACTTCACAAACAGTTTATTGGGCAGCATACAGGGCCGGCGGCGTGTCCGCGCGGCGCAGGCTGCGCCGGTCGCGCGCATTGCCCCAGGCATCTTTTTCATACTCGGAAACATGGCGCATCTGGCCGGCACGGTCGACACTATAATCCTTAAAGACAATCATTTCATCCAGCGCCACGCCAGGCAGCACGCGCGTGTATTCGAACAGCACGCTGCGCACCACTTCGGCGCCATCGCAGATGTGGCTACCGTGGCCTATCCAGGCGGGTCCGATGATGGTCGCACCCGCTTCAATGCGGCAGCCCGAACCGATATACACGGGGCCCTCGATGCGCGTGCCGCCGCTCCAGTCGATGCTCGTGTTCAAGCCCGCCCACACGCCTTCGGCGATCTGGGTGCCAGGCACGTGCAAATGGGCCACCTCCCCCATCAGCACGCTTTGCAGCACTTCCCAGTAATCCTTGACGCTGCCGATATCGATCCAGTTGTACTGGCGCTTTTGCGCATAGAAGGGCAAGCCCTGCGCGACCAGCAAGGGAAACAGTTCCGAACCGATATCGAACGCCTGGCCGGGCGGAATCAGGTCCAGCACGGCCGGCTCGAAAATATAAATGCCCGTGCTGACGCAGTTGGACAGCGCGTCAGCCTGCGCCGGTTTTTCCTGGAACGCGCGGATGCGCCCATCGTCGTCGCTGACCACCACGCCATAGCTCGACACCTTGTCCCACGGCACTTCCAGGGTGATGACGGACGCCAGCGCACCGGTGCGGCGGTGCTCGCGCAGGGCCGCTTCCAGGTCCAGGTCGATCAAGGCGTCGCCGCACAGGACGATGGTCGTGTCGTCAAAAAAGCCGCCGAATTCCTGGATCTTCTTCATGCCGCCAGCCGAGCCCAGCGGTTGCGGCACGACCTCGCCCGCATCGTTCGTATAGCCTTCGAAGGAATAGCCGATGCGCACGCCGAACTGGTGGCCTTCGCCGAAATACTCCTCGATCTTTTCATGCAGGTAGCTGACGTTGACCATGATGTCGGTCACGCCGTGCTGGGCCAGGTGTTCCACCAGATAAGCCATCACAGGCTTGCCCAGGATGGGAATCATGGGCTTGGGCAAATCGTAGGTCAGGGGCTGCACGCGCGTGCCCTTGCCTGCCGCCAATATCATCGCTTTCATCGTCGTACTACTCCATCAAGGTTGGGGATGGCTGGCCAGGCAGCGCATGTCAGCGGCCGTCCTTGCTCAAGGTTACGGGAGCCGCGGGCGCGGCGGCGGGAAACAGGCGCGCATACGCGGCCAGCAGTTTCGGCGCTTCATACTCCCACTCCAGTTCGTTGACCACGCGATGGCGGCCGAACGCCCCCATCTGCTCGCGGCGGGCGGGGTCGTCCAGCAGTTCGACGATCTTGCGCGCCATGTCGACGGGATCGTTCTTCAATGCGTACAAGGATGCCTGCTGTGCAGAAACCTTGCCCTCGACCAGGTCGAACTGCACGATCGGTTTGCCCAGGGCCATGTATTCCATGATCTTGTTCATGGTCGACTTGTCGTTCATGTCGTTGGCAACGTCCGGGTTCACGCACACGTCCGAGGTATTGAGCATTTCCAGCAGTTGCTGGTCCGGCACGCGTCCCGTGAAGGTCACGTAGTCGGCAATGCCCAGGTCCTGCGCCATCTGTTTCATCTGCTCCAGCGAGGTGCCGCCACCCACCAGGCCGAACTGCACATCCTCGCGCTTCAAGGTCTGCACGATGTATTGCGCCGCCTGCAGCAGCAGGTCGATGCCTTCCTGCGCGCCCATCACGCCCACGTAGCCGACCAGGTAGGCGCGGCCTTTCTTGAGGGCTGGCACGGGCGGCAGCACGCGCAGGCGGTCCAGTTTGGGACCGCTGCGCACCACGTAGACATCCTCGGGCTGCATGCCGCCCCGCTCGATGGCGATCTTCTTGTACGACTCGTTGGTGGCGATCGACACGTCGGCGCTCTGGAACGACCAGCGCTCGAACAGCACCATCAGCTTGTAAAAGAAATCGCGCCGGCCGAACTTGGCTTCGTACAGTTCCGGGTTGATGTCATGGTGGTCGAACAGGAAACGCTTGCCCATCGTCAACTTGAAGAAGCCGCCGATGAGGAACAGCAGGTCGGGCGGATTGCAGGCGTGGACGACGTCGAAGCCGCGCGCGAAATGCACCTTCCATGCCAGGCGGAAGGTATGGAACAGGGCCAGCGAATATTCCACCAGGTACCCCTTCGCCCCTTCCGCTTCCAGCGGCAGGTTGTAGCGGTAGATATGGATGCCGTCAATGGCTTCATAGCGCGATTCATAGCCCTTGCCCGTCGGGCAGATGATCGACACTTCATAGCCGTTCGCATGCAGGGTGGTCGCTTCCTGCCACACGCGCCGGTCGAACGGCGACGGCAGGTTTTCCACCAGGATCAGCACCCGGCGCGGCTGTCCTGCCACGGTATTACCAGCAGATGCCGTCATATTGCTCTCCACTTTGTTCTTTGCTGATGCGCACCAGATCGACGATGTGCTGGTGCGGCTGCAGGCTGCCGGGCACGGTCTTGAATTCGGCCGCGCCATTGCCGATGACGATGGTGTCGGCAAAATCGAGCACATCCTGCATATTCGTCACCATCAGCTTGGAAATGTGCGGGATGTGATTGAGGATGTAATCCTGGTTGGCGCCCGTCAAGGCCGCCAGGTTGACGTTCTTGTCGTACAGCTTCAGTTCGTAGCCCTTGCCCAGCAGATATTCGATGACATCGACCAGCGGCGACTCGCGCAAGTCGTCCGTGCCGGCCTTGAACGAGAAGCCCAGGATACCCACCTTGCGCGCGCCCTTGTCGACGATCATCTTGATGCCCTTTTCCACTTGCCGCTGGTTCGACGGCAGGATGGAATTGAGCAACGGCAAATCGAGGTCCAGGCTGCGCGCCTTGTAGGTCAGCGCGCGCACGTCTTTCGGCAGACAGGAGCCGCCAAAGGCAAAGCCCGGCTTCATGTAGTACGGCGACAGGTTCAGCTTGGTGTCCTGGCAGAAGATCTCCATCACCTTGTGGCCATCGATGCCGACGGCCTTGCAGATGTTGCCGATTTCATTCGCGAACGCCACTTTCACGGCGTGCCAGGTATTGTCCGTGTACTTGACCATCTCGGCCGTCTCGACGTCCGTGCGCACCAGCGGCGCATCCATCTTTTCATACAGCTGCACCAGCAGTGCACCCGCCTTTTCATCGGATTCGCCGATCACCGTCTTCGGCGGATTGTAATAATCGTAGACGGCCGTGCCTTCGCGCAGGAATTCCGGGTTGTTGCACACGCCGAAATCGACGCCGGCCACCTTGCCCGACGCCGCTTCCAGGGTCGGAATGACGAGCGAACGCATGGAGCCGGGCAGCATGGTCGAGCGCGCCACGACGACGTGGAAGCTATCCTTTTCACGGATGGCGGCGCCGATTTCCTGGCACACCTTGCGCACATGGCTCAGGTCCAGGTTGCCATTGAGCTGCGACGGCGTGCCCACGCAGATGAGCGACATGTCCGAGCCGAAGACGGCGTCGCGCACGTCGAAGGTGGCGCGCAAATGGCCGCTTTTCACGGTGGCGGCGATCATTTCGCCGATGTCTTTTTCAATGATGGGCGTGGTGCCCTGGTTGATCAGCTCCACCTTGGTTCTGTTCGGATCGACGCCGATCACTTCGTGTCCATCCGTTGCCAGGCAACCAGCCGAGACGGCACCCACATAACCCAAACCAAATATGCTAATTTTCATGTTTTCCTCGTATTTTCTGACAGATCAGGGGTAGCCAAACTCAGGTGAAACTCCGTGCGCAAGGTGGCCGTGCCTTGCAGCCGCCCACGCCAGACCAGCACAGGCGCAGCCTGCTTTTCATCGAAGCGGTGCGAAATCCAGCCCAGCGGCGGATCGTCGCTGCCGCACACCAGCTGCACGGTCGCGTCGGGCAAGCGCGGCACATGCATGTCCAGCGCGAAGGCATCGCCCGTCACATGCAGCACATGGCCGTCCAGCTGCAAGCGGCAGCGGGGATCGAAGTGCCAGAACAGCTCCACCTCATGCGCGCCCTGGCACTCGAGCACGTCGTCGACCGCGATCAGCGCGGCACCGGGCGCCACGCGCACGTCGCGCCGGTGCAGCACACCATCCTTCAAGCCCAGGTAGCCGTCGTGGCTGGCGCTCCAGAATTGCCCATCGGCATCGTCGCGCCACGCCAGGCACTGCGCGCGGGCCTTGTGCAGCCACAGGAAGTTGCCGCCCGATTCGGACTGGTCGCGGCCATCGATGCGCACCGTGTTGTGCGCACTGGTGCCGCGGAAATAATCGCGCCACTGCTTTTGCGTGTGGTAGGCGTAGGTGCCGGGGTCGACCAGCACCATCTGGCCCGCCACGGACAAGGTCAGCGCCAGCGCATCGGCGTGGCCGTGCGCGGCGATGCCCAGGTAGCCCAGCGGACCGGCGTCGGCAATCAGCCGCACTTCGGAGCGCGTGCCGAAACCGCTGCCCATCATATAGTAGCCGCCGTCGGGAAAGGCGCGCGGCAGGGTATCGGGCGCGCCATCCGGCAAGGCGTCAAACGCCTGGCGTCCCGCCTCGCCCAGCAGCCAGGCGCTCTTGTCGTCGAACGCGCGCGCCTTGGCCTTGAAATCGGCGCGACCGAACAGGGCCGCGCCGCTGGCCAGCAGCGCGGCGTAGGGACTCGCGCCGGGCGCCTTGTCCCAGTGCGCCAGTTGCGCGTCGTCCGCGTCGCCGATCATCGGCACTTCGCCCGCCACGTTCAGCATGGCGGCGATAAATTCCAGCATGGCTTCCAGGCGCCGCAAAAAGGCAGCCGAGCGGGGACGGCCATTGGCCTGGCCCGCCAGCACGCACAGCAGCATCTCGTCGGCCACCGTGTGCTGGTAATAGATGGCTTGCTCGCGGTTCACGCCATCGGGGCCGTTCTGTTTCAGCGCCTCCCCTTCCAGTTCCCGTTCCGTCTGCGCCAGCCAGCCGGCACTTTCCGGCCAGCAAGGCCAAGTGAGCGCGGCAATATGCAAGCCCGTCAATTCGCCGAACAGGTGGTTGTTGGCCGACGAGTGGCGCGAAAAATGTCCGGCGATGAAATGGCAATGCTGGTAGATGCTGTCGAGCCAGCGCTGCAGGAACGCCTGTCCCTGCGCGCCCTGGAACAAGGGGCTGTTGATGCCACCCAGCAAGTGCCACGCATGCGACCAGCTGACCAGGCGCAAGGCCAGTTCCAGCGCGCTGCTCCAGTTCGGCCCCAGCGGATACGGACACTGCTGCCACCACGATTCCAGCAACGCTTGCGCGCCGTGCGCATGGCGCAGGTCGCCGCCGAGCCGGTACGCCATCGCCAGGTCGGCCACGGCCAGGTGGCGGTTCGGTTCCCACAGGCATTTGATGTCGCCCACCACCGCTTCATCGCGGTAATTGAGCGTCTTGCCAAAGCCCAGCGGCACCACGGTGCCCGTCTTCGGGTCGCGGTTCCATTCGGGCGGGAAACCCAGGTCCGCATCGCGCAGGGCAAACACGTCGAAGCGGCCCGCCAGGATGCGTTCGGCCGCCGCCAGGTGCGGCGCCGCGTCAACAGGCAATCCCAGCCATGGCGCGCCGAAGCGCTGGCGCGCGGCGGTGGGCGGCACATGCGCCAGGCCATAGCCGCGCGCCTGCAGCTTTTGCTGCACGGCATCGCGCACGCGGTGCGCCACCTCGGGCGCTCCCATGGCGCGCAAGCGGTTCAGTTTCCAGGACAGGTTACTCAGCATGGGCATATCACAGATACTGGCGGTGCCAGATTTCCAGGGTCAGCAAGCTCCACAGCAACTTCTCGTGGTTTTGCCGCCCGGCCACGTGCTCAGCCAGCACCTGCTGCAGCGCCGCCGCATGGTAATAGTGGCGCGTGCGGGAATCGGCGCCCGTCAGGTGGTCGTACAGATAGTCCTTCATGGGGCCGCGGAACCATTCGTTGACGGGCACGCGGAAACCCACTTTCGGCCGCGACAGGATATTTTCCGGCAGTAACTGCTTCATGGCTTCGCGCAAGATCCACTTGGTCGTGCGGCCCCGCACGCGGTAGTCGTCCGGCAGGCTAGCCACATACGCGGCCAGTTCGTGGTCCATGAAGGGCATGCGCGCTTCCAGCGACGCGGCCATGGTCATGCGGTCGCCCCGTTCCAGCAGGTTGTCGGGCAGCCAGCTCAGCTGGTCGAAGCACAGGATGCGGCGCAAGGCGCTGTTGTCCCCGTTGCCGCAGCCCAGCGAAGGATCGCGCTGGCGCGCCGGCGCCGGCATGGCCACCAGGCGCGCCCGTTCCTGGTCGGACATCATGCCGAACCAGCGCGGCATGCGCTCGTCGAACGCTTCCAGGCCCAGATTGACGATGGCCGTCTTGGCGCGGCGGAAACGGTAGGGCAAGGCGCCGATGGCCGGCTCGATCAAGCCCCGGCGCAGCAGGCCCGGCAGCATCTGGTAATTGCCCGCATAGCGCTCGTACACATGCTTGGGGTAGCCGCCCAGGATTTCATCGGAGCCTTCGCCCGTCAAGACCATCTTCACCGTCTTGCGCGATTCCTTCGCCAGCAAATAGATGGGAATGTCGGACGGTTCGGCCACGGGAGCGTCGCGGAAGCGCACGAGGTCGGGCAGCAAGGCGATGACCTGGTCGACGGACACTTCCAGCTCATGGTGTTCGGTGGAAAACTGACGGGCGATATCGGCCGCATATGCCAGTTCGCTGAAGCCGCCCTCCTTGAAGCCGACGGAAAAGGTTTTCACGGGCACGCCCGCATGGCGCGACATCAGCGCCACCACGGCCGACGAGTCGATGCCGCCGGACAGGAAGGCGCCGAAGGGCACGTCGGAAATCATGCGGATGCGCACCGATTCGTCGAGCTTGTCGAGGAAGGTGGCGACGGGGTCGGCCGGCAGCGGCGCGGCCGCGCGGGGCCGGCTGTCCGGCGGCGTGTAATACACGCGTTCGCGCAGCACGCCGTTTTCCCACGTGGCCGTGGACCCGGGCGCCAGCTTGCGGATGCCCTGGAACAAGGTGGCCGGACCCGGCACGTAGCGGTAGGCGAAATAATCCCAGATGGCGGCCTGGTCCGCTTGCGGCGCCACGTCCGGCAAGGCCAGCAGGGCCTTGATTTCCGAACCGAAAGCCAGCTTGCCTTCCTGCTGCCACAGGAACAGGGGTTTCTTGCCGAACGGGTCGCGCGCCATGAACAGGCGCTCGTTGCGCGCATCCCAGATGGCAAACGCAAACATGCCGCGGAAATGCTGCACGCAATCCTCGCCCCATTGCACGTAGGCATGCACGATGGTTTCCGTGTCGGATGCCGTGCGGAAATGGTGGCCCAGCGCGATCAGCTCGTCGCGCAGGGGCTGGAAATTATAGATTTCGCCGTTGAAGATGATCTGCACGTCGCCATCCGCGTTGCCCAGCGGCTGGTGGCCCGTGGCGATATCGATGATGGACAGGCGGCGGTGCAGCAAGCCCACCTGCCAGGCGCCGTCGGCCGTGGCCGCCTGCAGCACGCCCGTGTCATCGGGGCCGCGGTGCGCGATGGCGCGCCCCATGGCGTCGAGCGCCGCAGGCAGGCCGGCGACGGACGAGGGGAAAATCAAACCGGCAATACCGCACATATAGGCTCGCTTAAAAAAGGGTCCGACTAGATCGCTGGCGGCGCCAGCAGGGTGCGATAGACGCGGCGAAAATCCTGCGCCAGGCGTTCCACCGTGTAATGGCGCTCGATGCGCTCGCGGCAAGCCTGGCCCATGCGCTGCAGCAGGGCGCGGTCGCCATCGAGGCGCACGATGGCGTCGGCCAGCGCCTGCGCATTGCGCGGCGGCACGAAGACGCCATGCACGCCGTCCTGCATCACATCGGGAATCGCGCCCACGGGACACACGAGGGCCGGCGTGCGCGCGGCCATACTTTCCAGCAAGGCGTACGGCAAGCCCTCATGGTGCGTGGGAAAGCCGAACAGGTCGGCATCGCGCCACGCCGCGTCTTTTTCCGCGCCAAACTTCTGTCCCAGGAACGTCACTTCCTGCTGCAAGCCCAGCGCCGCCACCCGTTCGCGCAGGGCCCCGTCGGCCGGGCCGCTGCCCACCAGCGCCAGGGTGGCCGCCACGCCGGCGCCGCGCACCAGGCGCATCGCCTCGACCAACTCGAACAATCCCTTGCTGTCGGCCAGGCGGCCCACATACACGAGCGACAGCGGACGCAGCGGCGCAAGCGGCTTGGCGCCCGCATCCATGCCCGCATCGATGGCGTTCGGTATCACTTCAGGAGCCAGTGCCGCATCGAAGCGGCGGTAGCCCAGCAATTCGCACTGCGCCAGCAAGACCAGCGCATCGGGCAGGCGCAGCACGCGCCGCAGCAGACCCGTCAGCAGACCCTTGCCGCCAAAAAATACCTGCGGCAAGGCACCGCCATGCACCTGGTACAGCACGCGCTTGCCCATGGCCTTGGCCAGCAGCAAGTACACGAGGTCGCGCCAATAGCTTTTCACTTCCATCGACGTGTTGATATGCACGATCTGCGGCTGGTGCACGCGCAAGGCGCGCACGAACTGAACGGGACTCCAGGCAAAACGCAGCAGCTTGCGCAAGCGCGACTCTTGCCGGCCTTCACTTCCCACCTGGAAATGCACCAGTTGAAAGTCGCGCGACAGGGAACAGGAAAACAGTTGATTCAAATGGGTAGTCACCCCGCTGACCGCATTGAGCGCGGGTCCAAGCAACATTACAGTAGTCATATTGACATTATATGTTATAAATTTGCAATTGAGCTATGGACGCACCTATTTTTACACCGATCAGGCCACACTCCAGTTGCTTTCACGCAGCATGGCCAGCTTCATTCTGCGCGCCACGGCTTGAATCGGCAACAAATACTTGCTGTCTGTACACATGCCGTCAGGCAGCAGCCAGGACCCGGTAGCGCTGCGCCAGTTCCGCCGCCAGCACGCGGTAGCTGCGCTGCGCTTCGATATACGGGGCGCCGGCCAAGGCGCGCGCGCGCGCCGCCGGCACGTCGCGCAAAATCTCCGTCATCGCCACGGCCATCGCGGCCGGATTGCTGGCCGTCAGCCAGCCCGCCTGGCTGTCCGACAGCACGCGCACCTGGTCGGGATTGTCATTGCCCACGGCCGGCAGGCACAGGGCCAGGTATTCCAGCAGCTTGGTGGGCGAGCAGACATCGCCGATCGTGCCGCGTGGAAAATACGACAGGGCTGCATCGGTGCCCGCCAGCAAGGGCCAGGCCTGGCTGGACGGCAGCCAGCCCGTCACGCGCACGGCGTCGGCCAGGCCCGCGCGCTGCGCGTAATCGAGCAGTTCATCCACGTCGGACGGCGTATCCGATGCGCCGATCAGCAGCAGACAGGCGTCGGGCAGCTGCTGGCGCACGATCAGCAAGGCGTCGAGCAGGCGTTCGAGCTGGCGCGACTGGTCCAGGGTGCCCAGGTAGCCCAGCAGCGGCACGCTTTCCCAGCCTGCGGGCCGGCATGCCGCGATCGATTGCTGGCCCAGCACTTCCGTATCCACGCCCATGGGCACGGCGCTCATGCGCTGCGCCGCGATGCCGTGCCCGCGCATCAGCTCGAGCATCGCATCGCTTTGCACGAAGACATGGTCGGCGCGCGGCAGCACGACCCGGTACAGCAGCCAGCGCTCGACCAGGCCCTTGCACAGCACCAGGCGCGCGCGCACGGTGCGGCGCTGCGCCAGGCTGCTGCGCGCCCGCTCGATGCGCCCTTCGCTGATCAGGAACGAAACCCAGTAATAAAAGGGGATGCCCTTCAGGCGCGCCGCCAGCAGGGCCATCAGCCCCGTGGGCACCATGTCGCGCACCTGGATCGCATCGCAGTTGGCGCGCGTGGCCGCCAGCAAGGCGCGCAGGCAAGTCCATTGAAACGCCAGTTCGCGCGCGATGCGGTTGTGCCGGAAGCGGCCGCTGCGCACGGAGCGGAAGCCCTGCGCCGCCGGCGTATCGGGAGAAGCGGGCGTGGGCATGCCGACGATGTCGCATTCGACGCCGTGGCGCGGCAGGTATTTGCCGAACAGCACGGCGACATCGGCGCGGAAGGTGGGCAGGCTTTCCGGTACAAATTGTAAAATCTTCAAGGGCATGGGGCAACCGTCTACCTGGCGCATCAGAGGGGAAACAAGGCTCGGGCATAGTCTACACCACCCGATACTCATATGAATTTATTATCTATGTTACATGAAAAACAGCATGCTCGCGACATGCTGCGGCGCAAAAAAAAAAAGCAATGCCACGGTTGGCATTGCTTTTCTCGGGTGCTGCGCGCGGACCTTACTTGGGCAGCGGCAAGGTCAACGTTTGCGTGCCGACGATCACCTTGCGCAAGCCGGCGCTGGTGTCGAGTTTGACGGCGGTATTCTTGCAGCCCACGTCGAGCACGGTGAGGAATTCGCCGCTGGTGGCAGCGGCCGCCTTGACGAACACGCCGTGGTCTTCATAGGTACCCGCTTGCGGCGGCGGTCCCACGCGGCGTTCGAAACGCTGCGCCGTCGTGGCCAGCGGCACGATGCACACCTTGCGGCTCTGGTTGGTGATCGAGATCTTGCCGGCAGCGTCGGCAACGATGGGGGCGTAACCGTGGAAGTTCCACTCGAACACGCGCGGCGTGGCCGACGAGAACTGGTCAAGGATCACCGCCGTGTCCGTGCCGCGCACATACCAGATCTTGCGCACGGCCGACTTCAGCAAGCCCGCGTAAGCCAGGGTGGCGTCGCCCTCCACGTAATCGACGGCCGCCGTGGTGGAAAACGCCGTGATGCGGCCATTGCGCGCCAGCGGCTCTTCATAGCCATCCACGTTTTGCCCGACGCCGCCGTCGAAGGTCAGCGCATTGTGCGACTTCGACGGACGGTACCAGGAATTCCACAGCGGCGAATCGTACCAGTCATACCAGCCCGTCTCCGTCAGCAGGGGCACGCCGCCGCTGAACAGCACGAAACCGTTCTGGTCGCCATGGCTGTGGTTGAACGAGCCGTACGCGCTGGACTTGAAGTACAGCGAAGTGCGGCCGCTGTCGGCCAGGTTGCTGTGCATGGCCGTCCAGCCGATGCTCGGGTAGTAGGCGGCGTTGGCCGGCGGCGTGGCCGTGGCCGTCACGCTGTTGACGGGCATCGGATAAGGCGACTGCAAGGTGGTCAGCACGTCGTCCGGACGCGTCAGGTTCTTCACGTACCAGGCCGACTGCGGCGTGGCGTAGCGCGAGGCAAAGCCCTTCATGAAGCGGTACTCGGGCGCCGTCTCGTGGCCATCGCCAAAGACGTGCGTCTGCTGGCCCGGCGGCACGAAATGCATGAGGAATTGCGCGAAACCGCGCGACCAGGGCTTGTCGAACATGTTCACACCCGTGGCCTGGGCCAGCGCCGGCCAGATCTGCAGCGCGAAGTCCGCTTCGTATTCCGCATACGCCGTGCCGTTGGCGAAACCGCCCTCCGGACCGCTCCAGATGCTGAACGAGCTGGCAAACGCGCGGAAGGCGAAGTCGAACCAGGTCTGCGCATCGGGGATGTCGCCCAGCGCCAGGGTCGACGTCAGGGTCAGATAGGCCATGCTGGTGGCCGCGTGCGAATCGTAGGGGTACTGGTCGAGGCGGCCGCCATTGGCCGACAGGTCCTTGTACAGCGCATTCGTGCGCGTCGCCACCACGGACAGCCACTTGTTGCGCCGCGTGGCGTCGCCATTGACGACCAGCGCCGTGCCCAGGTAATCGATGGCCTTGATCAGGCTTTGCGCCATGACGCGGCTGGCCATGTCCTGGTTCGCATAGCTGGTGGGGCCCGTCAGGTTCAGCGCGGCGAACTGGTCGCCACGGCGGATCGCTTCATCGAGGTAGATCTTGTCGCCCGTCAGGCGGTACAGCAGCGCCGCGCCTTCCAGCTGGCGCGCATTCGGATTGACGCGCGTCATGATGTTGGCCGCCTGCGCCACCACGGCGGCCGTGCGGATCGCGCCCGGCACCAGCGGCCATTCGCTGTCGGCCACCGTCTTGAGGCCCGTCATGTAATACTTGACTTCGCCCGTCAGGCCATTCAACGCAGGCGTGCGGTCCGTGCGCATGGCTGCCGTCCACGCGGAAAACAGCTTGGTGCCGCTCGGCAATGAGCGCGGCCGTGCCTTGTTCAGGATGGTGTTACGCAAAGTCACATTTTCCGGCACTTCAAACAACTGTGAGTTACTACCGATTACAAAGTTACGGGGGCTCGACCACTCTTGCGAAGTCGATGGCCGCACGCGCCATGTGTAGCTGCCGGCAGGAAATGATTTCGGCGGCAAGTACCAGTTGCGCGTGGCATTGAAGGTTTTATACACGGCGCCGCCCTGCATCACCTGGATGACATAGGCTGGCGGCAGGGTGGCATGCCGCGACCAGGTGAAGGTGGGCGGGTTTTGCGGCTGCGACTGCATATTGTCGGGCAGCGGACGAACGGCAAGGGCTTCGCTCGATTGGACCCAGTCAGCCTGGGCCAGTCCGCACAGCGGCAACAACAATAGCCAGGCGGCGCGCAGCAGTGGACGTTTGCTAGATTTCATGGCGGGGGCTTCCTTTGCCGGGGGGCGGGTTGAGCGTCGAGAAAACATTACTTTTGGTTACTATTTAACTCGTACAACGTTACCGTAACGCAAACAGTACGGTTTTTTCGTACATGGATAAGGGGGTTTCTGCGCCCGAAGAACTCAGGCGTATGCCGCAATTATACCGAAATGCCTAACGGCAACGCCGGAATTAAGCGGGAGTGCGTGATTTACGCCACAAGGACCAGCGCCGCGTCATGCCCGGTGTAAACAGCACGCACATGGCCGCCGTCGTCCACCAGTGGCGCGTTACGCCATCGCGCGCCGCGCGCGCCAGTTCGGCCAGGGCGGCGCCGCGCCGGCCCCCTTCGAGCAGTTCGCGCACCACGGCCACGCGCGCATTCGACGCCAGCAGCAAGGCGGAACGGCGCGCGCCGTTGCTGGCTGGCCAGGCGCGCGCGCGCGCTTCGAGCCGCAGAAACACGGGCAAGACCACGTCGCGTCCCAGGATGGCCGTCAGGCTGCCGCCCACTTCGCGCCGGTACGCCACCAGGGGCGCGGCCGCCAGGACCAGGCGGTGGCGCTCGGCCAGGCGGAACCACAGGTCCAGGTCTTCGCCAAATTGCTCGCCTTCCGGGAAACACGGTTGCAGCGCGGCCAGCGCGGCGCGCCGCACGGCCACGGAATTGGTGCAGAAGAAGGGCCAGTGGTGGTTGAAGTGCGTGAAGAATTCATCGATGCGCTGCGCCTGGGCGGGCGCGACGGGCGAGGTCGCCATGTCCGGCATGCTGCCGGGCGCAAAGCTGGTGTAGCCGGTGGCAAAGAAGCATTCGTCGGGAAACGCCTGCGCCAGGCCCACCTGCGTGCGCAGGTAATCGGGCGCGTACAGGTCGTCCGCGTCGAGAAAACAGACGAGTTCGCCCCGCGCCTCGGCGATGCCGTGGTTGCGCGCGCGCGACACGCCGCCATTCGCCTGGCGGATCAGGCGCACGCGCGCATCGGCGCAGGCCAGCACGCGCTGCGCGCCGTCGTCGCTGGAACCGTCGTCGACCACCAGCACTTCCCAGTCGCCATGCGTCTGCGCCAGCACCGACGCCAGGGTCGCCTCGACGTACGGCCCCTTGTTATACAGCGGGATGATGACGGAACACAGCATTACGCCATTCCCGGCACGCGGACCTTGCGCGCCCTGACGGCTTGCCGGTCGGCCGTGGGATAGTAGGCGGCCACGATGATAAGCAGCAGCAAATGCGTGAGCGCCTCGGCGGCAAAGCCGGCCAGCGACAGGGGCACCTCGCTGAACGAGCGGCTGGCGATGAGCACGAACAAGGCCATCGACAGCCCCTTGCTGGCCTTGGCCGTGCGCGCTGCGCCGTACAGCAGCACGATCACGTACAGCACCAGGCCGACGGCGCCGACGGTGCCGGCGCTGGCCAGACTCTGGTAGAACTGGCTGTGCGCATGCGTGGCGTAGGGCATGCCGATGCTCAGGCGGAAGGCGTCATCCCACAGCGGCAGGCCGTAGCCGAACACGGGACTCTTGTGCCACTCCTGCACGGCCACCTGCCAGATCACGTCGCGGCCCGTCAGACTGAGCAGTTCAAACCCTTCGCTGCTCGAGGCGAAACGCGCCAGCTTGGCATCGATATTGCCGAACATCACCAGCAACATGCCCAGCACGCACATCAGGATGAAACCGAAGATGGCGATGATCGACAGCTGCGGCCGGCGGTAGTCGAACAGGCGTTCCTTGATCTGCTCGCGGAAACCGAAATACGCGATACAGGCAAAGCACAGGATGCAGGCGATCCAGTTGGTTTTCGATTGCGTCAGCAGCAGGCTGCCCAGGCCCAGTGCCCAGGCAAACAGGTTCAGCGAACGCCAGGCATACGGCTTGCTCCACAGGCACAGCAGGAAAGCGACCACCATCGGCGCCAGGCTGTTCGCATGGCTGGCCAGGCCCGCATAGCGCACGCTGAGAAAGGGCAGCAAGCCATGGTAGTTCTTGTTGAGCACCATGTTCGGGTTCCAGGCCACGACGGCGGCGCTGAGCACGAGGAACAGCAAGGTAGCATTGCGCATCGACACGATGCTCTTGTCGACCTCGCGCGAGGTCATCAGCAATCCAGCATAGCCGGCCAGGAACATGTACAGGTATTCATGCGAGACATCGGTATGGCTGCCCAGGAAGGCGGGGCTCAGGATATTCGTCAGGAAATAGATCAGCAGCGCCCAGAACAGCAGCATCGGCATGGGCTTCTGCACTTCGCGCGTCACCAGGCGGTGCAGGATGCGCTCGCCGCAGGCAAAGATCACGAACAGCGAGGTCAGCCGGCCGAACCAGACGCCGGCCGGGTGGCGTATCGTTTGCACGGTCAGCAGGATCTCGTTGCCGGAGATATCGCGGTTCGACAGGATGGCCGTCACCGCGATCGACAGCATGACGGGATAGAACACGTACGGCACCAGCCCCGTCTCGCGTTTATTGCCCCAATGAATGCTCAAGGCGATGACGAACACCACCACCAGCGCGCTGATCAGAGCAAACAGGCCAAACAGTATTTCACTCATGTGGTTCTCGCGTATCCAGTAAATTGTCGCAGGCGCAGCGCGCCGCTTGATCGGTATTTCCCTGCCCTGCCCCGTATTGCATCGGGCCCTGCATCAGGCGCTGCAGCGGGCGCGCAGATAACTGCCCACGCGCGCCGGCAACGGCGGACTGAAGCGCGCCAGCATGCCCACCACGCGCGTGCCCAGCAAACCCGGCCAGGCCAGCACGGCCAGCAGCAAGGTCAGGCCGCCCAGCAGCGCGCCGCCCAGGAAGGCCGGCAGCGGATGGCTGCCGCCCAGGCTGCCCAGCACGGCGCCGCCCCAGCTGCCGGCGGCGGCCAGCAAGCCCATGGCCAGGCCCCGCGCAGCCAGCGGCGCCAGCTCGCCCGCCCGCACGCCCAGGCGCAGGCACGCCACCGAGCCCACCACCAGCGCGCGCGCCAGCAGGGTGCCGGCGGCGATCATGGCCACCACCGCCACGCCCTGCCCCGCCCACAGCCACAGCGCCGCGCCGGCCAGCGCGATCAGCGGCAGCTGCAGCAGGCTTTCCAGGTGCTTGCCGCCCGTATTCCATAAAATCGGCGTCGACATGCCCCACGTGATGTACGCGGGCATGGCCAGCGCCAGGATGCTCAGCACGATGCCCGACTCTTGCCATACCTTGCCATACAACACGCCGATCAGGTCGGGCGCCGTCATCGCCAGCAGCACGAACAGCGGCAGGATGACGATCCAGATGGTCGCCAGCACCGACAGGTAGGTGTCGCGCAGGCGCGGCAGATCGTCCTGCAGCTTGGCGCCCGTGGCCAGGAAGGCCGGCTGCAGGGCGCTCAGGAACAGGGAATTGGGCGTGTTGGCCAGGTTGTAGCCGACCGCATACACGCCCACCGCGTGGGCGTTCAGGAAGCGGCCCAGGAACACGCGGTCCATATTGTTCAGGCACCAGTTGCACAGATTCGTCGCAAACACCGTCACGCCCACATTCGTCGAGCGCCGCGCGCCCTCGTACCACAGCAGCGGCTTGAGCGAGAAGCGCGTGCGCGCATACGTCAGCACCAGCGCCGTGGCCGATTGTCCCAGCCAGGCGGCCACCAGGGTCCACACGCCGGCGCCCGCATACGCGAGCGGCAAGCCCACCAGCAGGTAGCCGACGATGTAGCTGCTCACCTGGATGATGTTGAGCCAGCGGAAATCGAGGGCGCGCCGCAGCAGGCTGCTGCCCGGCGCCGTCAGCGCGTTCAGCAGGCAGGTCAGGCTCATCCAGGCGATCACGGGCGCGATGCGCGCTTCCTTGAAATAGGCGGCAATCCACGGCGCCATGAAAAACAGCAAGGTCATGGCCGCCAGGCCCGTCAGCGCCTGCCAGGTGACGGTGAAGCGCACGTCCTCGTCGCTGAGCGTGCGGTTTTGCACCAGCCCCCAGGAAAAACCGAAATCGGCCAGAAAGTTGCTAAATGTCAGCACAATCAGTCCCATGGCGAACAAGCCGTAGTTTTCCGGACCCAGCAGGCGCGCCAGCACCACTTGCGTGACCAGCTGCAGCCCGAACATGAGGACCGTGCCCATCGCCGCCCATTTGACGGCGCTGACGCTTTTCTTGTTGATGTCGCTGCTCATGATTCTCGCTATCTGCTACCTTGCGCCACGCCCGCCGGCGCCATCCCGACTATCAAGCCGCGCCTCAACCGGGCGGCACGCCGATCAGGCGGCTCCGGTCCGCTGCCGGCATGCTGGCCAGCAAGCCGTTGACGAAACTGGCTTGCAGCCGGTACGCGCGCGGCAAGTCCGTATCGATGCTCGACACGCGGAACAGCATGGCGTCGGCGACGGTGCCCGTCAGGCCGTAGCGCAACTGCTCGAGGCGCTGCTGCATGCCCACCTTGCTGATCTTGTCGCCGATGGTGATCCAGTACGTGATGGGTTCGCTGCGGTTGCCATTCACGGCCAGCAAGCGCTTCACGGGCAGGCTGCCGTAGGCCGAAGCCAGCTCGCCATACTCGTCGCGTTCGACCTGGAAACCCTGCGCCGCGTAGCACACTTCCGGCTTGTGCACGCCCATGTTGTCGCTCTGGTCGCCGCCATACGCGATCGACAGCATCACCCGTTCGCCCTGCGTATTGATGTAGGTGCGCGACAGGGTCTGGTTGTAGATCTTGTTCAGGCGCGCCTGGGTCTCCGGGTCCACCTGCAGCGGCACGATCGAGCTGTCGACGCGCCACTCGCCGAACGCTTGCGGCACGGCCGCTTCCAGCGAAAAACTGGGACGCTGGTCGGCCAGCTTCACGCCCGGCGCCACGGCGTGGCTGAGGATAGCCGCGCCCAGCAGCAAGGCGCCCAGCAGTACATTCATGCGCAATGCCCCGTTCATGTCGACGCTCCCATGGCTGGCGCGCGGCGCGCCTGGCGCCTGCGCACGATCCACTGCAGCAGGCTATCGACGCTGAGGATCAGCAGCAGCGCGGAAATGAACAGCACCATGCCGGCAAAGCCATGCAGGAAGCCCTGCCCCGCCGCATCGCCGAAGTAATACGTGATCAGGGTCAGCACCATCACGCGGATGACGTTGGCCGTGAAGGAAATCGGCACGATCAGCAGGGCCAGCACGATGTTGCGGAACGGCGAAGTATGGCGCACCAGGTTCAGGTAGAACAGGCCCAGCGCTTCCAGCGTCAGCAGGGTCTGCAAGCCGGCGCAGGCGTCGGCCACCAGCAGCTGGTACTGGCCGATCTGCAGGATCACGCCATTGCGCGCGATCGGATAGCCGGCCAGGAAAAGAATATGTTCGGTCACATAGGACACGGCCATCTTCATCGGCATGGTCAGGGTCGTCACCAGCGGCAGCGGCAGCGGCACCATGAACAGCATGAAGAAGAAGGGGAACCACAGGATGCGCGCGGCAACCCAGCCGCGCTTGAGCAGCAGCAGGGCCAGGCCGGTAGCGATCAGGGCGAGGATTTCCAGCGACAGGATCTGCTGCGAACGGCCCAGCACATACAGCAGCAGCGCGGCGACCAGCAGCGGCCAGCCGGCCCGGGCCGAACGGGCGCCGGCGCTCTGCGCCAGCATCTCGGGCCATTTGCGGTAGATCAGCCACAGCGACAGGGCCAGGATGATGGGCCCGTGCGCCTGTTCTTCCGTGGACCAGATACCGCGAAACAGCCCGACCAGGCTGGGCACCAGCATGGCCAGGAAGCCCAGTGCCAGCGGCAGCCAGTCCGGCAAGGCGGACCGGCCGGCCCGCTCCGGCGGGATGGCATGGCCAGGCGCAGCCATCAAAAGTCGACCATCACGGAACCGACCACCTGGGCACCGCTGTGCGTCATTTGCTCGGTCATGGCCGCCACGTCCGCCATCGGCGTCTTGTTCTTGCGCGCCACCAGCAGCACGCCGCCCGCACGCGCCGCGACGGCGAGCGCATCGGAACCGGTGGCATACGCCGGCACGTCGTACAACACCACGTCGTAGCGGCTTTCCAGCTGCTTGTTGAGCGTGACGAAGGAGCTACGGCTGAGCAATTCCTGCGGATTCGGCGGCAAGGTGCCGGCGGCCAGCACGGACAGCGCGACAAACGATTCCACCTTGGCGATGATATCGAGTTCGGCGCGGCCGGCCAGCACGTCGGACAGGCCCTGGCGCGTTTTCAGGTCGAAGATTTCCTGCTGGCGCGGCGCGCGCAGGTTGGCGTCGACCAGCAGGGTATGCTCGCCCAGCTGGGAAAACACGACGGCCAGGTTGGCCGCGAACAGGCTGGCGCCGTCGCCCGGCTCCATGCCCAGCACGACCAGCGACTTGCTGCCGCGGGCGAACCAGCGCAGCATCAGCTGGCTGCGCACGGCGCGCAGGGTTTCCACCTGGTGGCTGAACGGCTGGTAGGCGGCCACCAGTTCCTGCGGATACTTGCCGGCGCCCGGCTGCAGGTACGGGTAGTCGAACTGGCGCGCCAGCACCTGCTCGATATCGGCTTCCGTGATCAAACCCAGGCGCAGGGCCGCTTCGCCGAAGCGGATGCCCAGTTCTTTTTGCATGCGCAGCACGCGTTCGGCGTTTTCCGGCGTGATCTTGCCCGATTCGAGCAACAGGCCGCCAATGCTGGAATCGGCACCGCGCACCAGCGGTGCAGTGCTATTGAGGAGGTGTGGACTTGAAGTCATGATAGGTTCCATCTCAGTTCAGGCGCAAACGGCGCGGCAGCATGCCGCGCATGCGACGCTGTTTGGGTTTCCAGTCGACCACGCCGAACACGGGAATCTGCAGCACTTCGCTCAGGTCCTGGTCGGAACGGATACGGCGGTCCAGCAATTCGGCCAGCAGCGCGATGCCGCAGCCCAGCATGAGGCCGAGGAAGATCGACAGCAGCACGTTGCGGGGAATCTTCGGGCTGTCCGGCTCGATCGGCGCGGTGGCCGGGTTCAGCATGGCGATGTCGGACTGCTCCGCCTGGCCTTCGATACGCGTCTGCGACAGGCGCTGCGACGTCACGTCGAAGGCGCGCTGGGCGCTTTCCACATCCTTGCTCAGCACGCCCATTTCATCGCGCGTCCGGTTCAGTTCCAGCACCTTGGCTTTTTGCGCCGCCAGGGCGGCACGGATGGCGCCTTCGCGCTGCTGCAGGATCTGCGCATTGTTGCCCACGCTTTGCGAGGTGGCGCGCGTCTGCTCGGCCAGGTCGCGGCGCAGCTTGTCCACTTCCGCCTTGGCGCTCTGGTATTGCGGGTGATTGCGGTCCAGGCGCTGGCCCAGTTCGGCCAATTTACCTTCGGCATTGCCCAGGCCCAGCTTCAGGCTCTGGATCAGGGGATTCGACGCCACGTCCGGCGATTCGGACAGGTTGCCGCCCTGCGCCATGCGCTGGCGCGAATTGGCTTCCATGGCCTGGCCCTGCGCCAGCACCAGCTGCGCCGACAGGTCGTTCAGGCGGTTCGATTCCACGTCGAGACGGTTGTCGACGCTGACGATGCCATTGTCCTGCTGGTATTTCGACAGGCGGCTTTGCGCGCGCTCGACGTTATCGCGCAGCAATTTTGTCTGGTCATCGAAGTAGGTGGTCGCCTTGCGCATCGGATCGACCTTCAGCTGGATGCTGACCTTTTGATACTGTTCCGCAAAGGCGTTCGACACGGCGGCCACGAATTGCGGGTCGGCGCCCTTGAAGCTGACGTCGACCACGCTGCTTTCGCGCGACGGCATCACTTCGAGTTTCTTCAGCAGCAAATCGGCCAGCCAGTCGCGCACCGTGCCCTTGCCCTGTGCCGCTTCATTGAACTGGGCGATCACGGCCGGGCTGCGTGCCAGCTCCAGCTGGTCGACGACGCGCAAGGCCACGTTCTTGCTGCCGATAATGTCGACCTGGGTCGCCATGTAGCCGGGCAACAGCTGTCCTGGCATGGTCATGCCGGTCAGGGGATCGACTCCCTTGTAGTTCAGCAGCAAGGTGCTGGTGGCCTTGTAGGTCTTCGGCAGCACGAGGCTGACGCCCAGCGCCAGCGCCACGGTGATCATCAAGGTCAGCAGCACAATCTTCTTGCGTGCCCGAAGGATCAGCAATAGTTGGGTGAGGTTCATTTGTAAACTTTCAATACTAAAAGATAGGGAGCCAGTTGCTCTTAGAACAGGCTTTCCTGGACATACACGACATCGTCGACGCGCAACAAGTCGTCATGCTTGACCGACAGCACTTCCATCTGGCCTTCCGCATTGCGGCGCTTGACGCGCACGCCGCGCTCGGTGCCGCGCGCCGTCAGGCCGCCGCCCACGGACAGCGCTTGCAGCACGGTCATGTTGCGTTCCAGGCGGAAGGCGCCCGGGCGCTGCACTTCGCCGTAGATGTAGAAGCGCGGCGCGCGTTCGACGTAGATGATGTCGTTGCCGCCCACTTCCGTGTCGCCCTTCAGGTCACCGTTGCGCACGATGTCGAGGATATCGGCCACGTCGCGCGTGCTGTTGCCGCCGCGCTTGCGGATCACGGTGATCTGGTCGGCGCCGTCAGGACTCACGCCGCCGGCCATGGCCAGCATGTCCATCACGCTGCGCTTGCCTTCCACCGGGTAGCGGCCCGGGCGGTTCACCTGGCCCAGCACGGAAGCCTGCTGGCTTTGCAGGCTGGTGACGATGATGTTCACTTGCGCCTTGCGCAGGAAGCCGCCGCTCTCGAGCAGGCCGCCCAGTTTCTTTTCCGCTGCCGACGTGGACAGGCCGCCGACGGCCACCGCGCCCACCAGCGGGAAGGTGATCTCGCCCGCTTCGCTCACGCGCGTCTCCAGGCCCAGGTCCGGGTTGCCGTAGACGGAAATTTTCAGCACATCACCAGCCCCAAGGGGGACATCGGCTGCACCGGCCATGCCTGCGGCGAGGGCCAGGAAGGCCGCCATCATCCAGTTTGCGAGTCGTTTCATGATTACAGATTCCCGTTGGTAGATTGCTGATGTTGAACTACTTGTCGATACGTCACTTATTTCAATCCCGCTACGCCGCGCACATTCGCTTCATGATCGCTGTTTGCCGGCGCCGCTGCCGCAGGTGCGGCAGCCGATGCGCTGGCCGAGGGTGCCGCCGAGGCCGTAGCCGATGCATCCTTGTTGAAATACTCGATCTTGGCGCTGGCGCGCAGGCGTTTCAGCTCCGCTTCGGCCGCATCCTTGTTCTTCTTGTTTGCCAGGAACTGTTCAATCTGCGGCGCGGCCGCGTCCGGGCCCACGGGGCTGTCCTTGATATCGGCCAAGGCGATGAGCAGGCTGCGCTCGCCTTCGCGCACGATGAACAGCTGGCCCTTGGGCATCGATTGCAGCTTGCTGCTCAGTTCGGGCGCCAGGTCTGCGCTGGTGCGCGACACCTGGCTGCGGCCATACGCGATCTTGTGCTCATCGAGCCATTGCGCCACGTCTTCCAGCGACTTGGCGCGGTCCATGACGGCCTTGAGCTCGTCGTTCAGCGCCGCCGTCGGAATGACGAGCTCGCGCAAATCGAATTGCTTGCGCTGGCTGAAGAACAGGGGGTTTTTCGCGTAGTACTCGTCCACTTCCGTCTTGCTGGGACGGGTGGCCGCGCCGATGCGCTTTTGCATGTATGCCTGGGCAACGATCAGCGCCTTGGCGCGTTCGATGGCCTGCATGACTTTCGGATCGCGGTCGACCTTTTCCTTGGCCGCTTCATTCTGCAGCAACTGGCGGTCGATCAGGGACTCGAGCAACTGCTTGCTGGCCGCAGCCTGCTGCGGCGCCTGCACGCCGGCGCGCTGCAACTCTTCATTCAACTGCAGGATGGTGATTTCTTCGCCATTCACGCTGGCCAGCGCCTGGCCGGCCTTTTTTTCCTTGTTGCCGCAAGCGGACAGGCCGGCAGCGGCCAGCAGGACCAGGGCGGCGCACAGCAGGCGCGGCGCGGGACGGGAGTGGATAAAGTGATTCAAGCGTGCTCCTTCGGATGACGGGTATGACGGGTGGAAAATCCGGCGAGTGTAACGGCCCGGGGCCGCTGGCAGCGCACGAAATGATTTCCCCGAAAATAGTTATGCGTCAAATAATTAACAATATTGTAAACATAATACACATAATGCACGACGACAAGGAAAATATTTGCTTAAAAATCTACTTATGAGATATAAAAACAACTATTTCCGTAGTCTGCTTGATTGCAAAAAATTATGTATTGCGTGGTTCAGACTGACTTTAAAAATGATAGTTGGCGCGTGGCGGCCCCGACGACTGCCCGTCAGGGTGACGCAACGACCGGCAGGGGCAAGGCCGGATACTGCACACATCGTCGGACCCTTTCCAAGAGGAAAGTAATGTGCCGCAACACGGTGACGTCATCGCCTGCCTGTCGCGGCCTGGCGCATGGCCGGCACGACTCGTGGCAGGATGCGCGCGGAGTAGTCGCGTGATGCGCTGGTGCTGTCTAAGATGCTCCATTTTAACGCGTATTGACTCCGTGCAAAGTATATTCAAACGCTATTTTTTCCTGCCAGCACCAGACTGGCGCTCAATGCGCGTTCTCGCGCGCCAGCACCACTTTCACCGTGCGCGCAATAATCCACAGATCCAGCCATAGCGACCAGTTGCGCAGGTAATCGAGGTCGAAATGGATGCGCGCCTCCATCTTGTCCAGCGTTTCCGTCTCGCCCCGCAAGCCGTTGACCTGGGCCCAGCCCGTGATGCCGGGCTTGACCTTGTGGCGCAGCATGTAGCCCTTGATCAGCTTGCGGTACTGCTCGTTATGCACCACCGCATGGGGGCGCGGCCCCACGATGCTCATGCGGCCCTGCAGGACGTTGAGAAACTGCGGCAGCTCGTCGAGCGAGCTGCGGCGCAGGAAGGCGCCCACCCGCGTCACGCGCTGGTCGTTCTTGGTGGCCTGCACCACCTTGTCGCCATCCTCGCCCACCGTCATGGAGCGGAATTTGTAGACGACGATCTCTTCGCCATACAGGCCGTAGCGGCGCTGGCGGAAAATCACGGGGCCTTTCGAGGTGGTCTTGACGGCGATGGCGATCACCAGCATCACCGGCAGCAGCAGCACCTGGATCACCAGTCCCAGCACGATGTCGCTGCCCCGCTTGACCATGCTGTTAAAGCCCGTGAACGGCGATTCGCGGATGGCGATGACGGGCATGCCGCCCACGTTGTCGAAGCGCGCCTGCATCAGGTCGAAGATATAAATGTCGGGCAAGAAATACACGGAAGCCGTCGTATCTTCGAGCTCGTCGAGCATCTTGCGGATGCGCGGCTGGGCCGAAATCGGCTGGCTGATGAAGATCATCTTGATATTGTGTTCGCGCACGTAGGTGGCGATATCGTCCATGCGCCCCAGCATCGGTTCGCGCATCTTTTCCGGCCAGCGGTCGTCCGTGCGGTCGTCGAAAAAGCCATGCACGTGCATGAACAGGTTGGCATTGCGCTCGATGGTGGCGGCAAACTTCAGGCTGGCGTCGTTGGCGCCGATGATGACCACCGAACGCACTTCGCTTTCGCCGTCCGGATGCAGGCTGAACTTGCGTCCGGCCAGGTGCCCGGCCAGCAGCACGAAGGGCGTGAGAACGAACCAGGCCAGCACCACTTCGGTATCGAAATGATAGGCCAGGCCCGTGGCCGAACCCAGGAAGGTGAGGATCAGCGCGACGATCGTCCAGCCCACGAGGATATCGCGCGCATAGGCCAGCATGCGGCCGCTGCGCCAGGTACGGTAGGGATCGATGTGCTGGAAGACCGTCGACGAAATGAAGACGGCCAGTATCATCAGCACCAGCGTATAGCCGGTGAATGGCGAACCCGACAAAACCGTCATCAGGTACAGCAAGCCCATGATGATGATCGGGTCGAGGATGCGCTGGAAAAACGAAATCAGGGGTATATCATTGACCGTCATGTTGATCTTTTAAAACTGTACGCTGCCATTGAAGGAAATGCCCTTGGCCCGGTAGCTGCCGCTATCGATGATGGCGACGCCTTCGCGCCGCTCCTGGAACACGCGCACGCCAAGCTGGATCTTCTGGTAAGGCGCATACGTGACGCCCAGCGAGGCCGTGCGCGTGGTATCGCGCCCGTCGCCCGGCAGCACCAGGCCGCTGACGGCGGAGAAATCGCGCCGCTCCTGGCGCAGCAGCGCATCGACGCGCACCTTCGCCGTGGCCGTCCAGGCGGCCGACACGCTGGCGCCCGTGTTCAGGCTGCTCGTCACCAGCGAGTTGTCGACGGAACCGAATTCGCGCCAGACCATGCCCGTGAAATTGACCTTGCCCAGCGGCTGCCAGTACATGCTCAGGCGTCCGTTCGTGCCGCTGACATCGCGCCCCGACAGCAGGTTGTTGCGGTGGCGCACCCAGCCGCCCAAAAACTCCAGCTGCGTGATGCCGCTCAGCGCCCAATAGATGTTCGCCTTGATCTCGTCCTGGCGGTAGCCGCTGCCGTACACGCTCGATTCAAGCGCGTTGCGGTTCGGATACTTGCCGTTCAGGTGGCGCAGCTGCACGCCGATGCGGCTGTTGCTGGGCGCCAGGTAATCCACGCCCAGTTCGGTGGCGTCTTCCGTCCAGTTGGAAAAAGCCTGCGACGGCAAATCGTAGGAATAGCGGTCGCGCGACAGGCCGCCGCGCACGCGCCAGCTGGGGTGGAAGCGCCAGGCGCCGTTCAGGTACTCGCGCCGCTGCGTGCGCAAATTGCGCACATTGGTCTGGAAGTCGCTGAACGGCGTGAGGGTCTGCGCATAGCTGGCGCCCGCATGGCCTTCGAGGTGGTTGGCGATGTGCCACTCCAGGTCGGCCAGGAAATCCTTGCCGTCGTAATCGAACTGGCTGAAGCGGTCGAAGCTCACCTTCGACCACTTGGCCTGCCCCGTCAGTATCTGGCGGCCGATGGGACGGTTGAACAGGAAACCCGCCTGCAGCATCCTCGACGTATCCGAACGGGGACCGGAAAAGCCCGGCACGTCGTCGGGCAAGCGCATCAGGTTGTCATCGTACGAATAGGTCGTGGCGACGAAAGGCTTGATGGTGTCGCTGATATCGGCCAGCGCGGCGCCGCTGGCCAGGGTGCCGGCCACGGCCAGGAGCAGCGCGGCTGGCAGGCGTGGGCTGGCCGTCAGGGCGGCGGCAACGGCATTTTTACGCAAGGTATTCAACATGGATTTTGTCTTTGAAAGATCACACAGTTGATAGGCAATACTACCAGTAAATCCAGTGCCCACCAGAAATAATCCAGAGCCCCAGCACACCGTTCGTCACGCCGTGCGCGAGGATAGGCGACCACAGGGACTGGCTACGCATGTACAACAAACTATATGCCGCACCGGCCACCATGCCGGCCAGCCATAAATTATGTTCAAAGCCAAACAGCAGCACGCTGATGGCGAAGGCCTTGGCGCTGGCCAGGCGCGGATCGGCCCGCAAAAAATCCGGCTTGTCGATCCAGCGCAGCAGGAAGGAGCGCCAGAACAGCTCCTCCATCACGGGCACCACCAGCGCCGCGCCGGCGATGCGCAGCACCACCAGGCTCCACTCGATGCGGCCATCGGTGCGGGGATCGAAGCCGTCGGCATTGCCGATCATCATCCAGTTGGCGTCGAGATTAATCCACAGCAAAAAAACAACAACACCGCCAGCCAGCGCCCCGAGAATGGCACGCGCGCCCAACGGCGTCCACACCAATTCCGTGTAACTGCGGCGCCAGTACAACAGCATGCCCAGCACGACGCCGATCTTGACGGGATACAGCCAGCGCAAGTCCTGCGCGGCCACGCCCAGACGGCCCAGCATGTCGGCAATGAAAATGAAGGAGAGGTAGGCCAGGAATGGCGCTACCCGGGGCAAGGCGGCGCGGTCAAACATATTGCCGCGCATCGGAGGTGGAACCACGCGCCGGACGCGGTGGTCCGGGGCGCGTGCTTTTCATGACAAACATGCATCCTCCGATGTAATAAATATAATTATATAATTATATCAAGCGGGACCGTTGCCGTGGCAAATAATCCTGACTTAAATTACAACAGAGTATGCAACAACATCAACCGTTGGCGCGCGCCTCGATCTGCTCCCATTTTTCCAGCGCTTCCAGCAGTTCGCCCTCGATCTCGGCCACGCGCGCATTCAGGCGCTTGCCTTCGGCGGGCGTCTTCTTATAGAAGTCCGGATGCGACAGCTCGGCGGCCAGCACCGATTGCTCGTCTTCCAGCTTGGCGATCAGCTTGGGCAGCTCTTCCAGCTCGCGCTGCTCCTTGTAGCTGAGCTTTTTCTGCTTGGCGGCCGGTGCGGCAGCCTCGACCTTCACGGCCGGCTTGCTGGCGGGCGCCGTGGCGATCGGCAGGGTGCGCACGCGCTCCCAGTCCGTGTAGCCGCCGACGAATTCGCGCCACTTGCCTTCGCCTTCGGCGACGATCACCTGCGTGACGACGTTGTCGAGGAAGGTGCGGTCATGGCTGACGAGGAAGACGGTGCCCGTGTATTCTTCCAGCAACTCTTCCAGCAATTCCAGGGTATCGATATCCAGGTCGTTGGTGGGCTCATCGAGCACCAGCACGTTGGCCGGCTTGGCGAACAGACGCGCCAGCAGCAGACGGTTGCGTTCGCCACCGGACAGGGACTTGACGGGCGACCGCGCGCGTTCCGGTGCGAACAGGAAGTCGTTCAGGTAAGTCATCACGTGACGGCGCTGGCCGTTGATCTCGACCCAGTCGCTGCCCGGCGCGATGGTTTCCATCAGGTTCGCCTCTTCGTTCAGCTGCGTGCGCATCTGGTCGAAATACGCCACTTGCAGCTTGGTACCGAGGCGGATGGTGCCCGTGTCCGACTGCTCTTCGCCCAGGATCATCTTCAGCAGGGTGGTCTTGCCGGCGCCGTTGGCACCGATCAGGCCAACCTTGTCGCCGCGCAGGATGGTGGCGCTGAAATCCTTGACGATGACCTTGTCGCCATAAATCTTGGAAACGTTTTCCAGGTCCGCCACGATCTTGCCCGAGCGTTCGCCGGCCGACACGTCGAGCTTGACCTGTCCCTGCTGTTCGCGGCGCGCATTGCGCGTCAGACGCAGCGCTTCCAGGCGGCGCACGCGGCCTTCGTCGCGCACGCGGCGGGCCTTGACGCCCTTGCGTATCCACACTTCTTCCTGCGCCAGGAACTTGTCGAACTTGGCGTTTTCCACTTCTTCGATTTCCAGCTGCTCGGCCTTGCGCACTTGATACGCCGTGAAGTTGCCCGGATACGACAGCAGACGGCCGCGGTCGAGTTCGATGATGCGCGTGGCGACGTTGTCGAGGAAGGAGCGGTCATGGGTAATGAACAGCACGCTGCCCTTGAAGTCGCGCAACAGACCTTCCAGCCACAGGATGGAGCTGAAGTCCAGATGGTTGGTAGGCTCATCGAGCAGCAGCACGTCGGGCGCCGACACCAGCGCGCGCGCCAGCGCCACGCGCTTCTGCATCCCGCCGGACAGGGTTTTCATGGCCATGTCGCCCGTCAGGTTCAAACGGTCGAGCACGGTTTCCACCTTGTTCGGCAAGCTCCACGCATCGGCCGCATCGAGTTTGACCTGGATGTCGTGCATGCGTTCCATCAGTTCGTCGTCATTGCCCTGGCCAAACTGGCCCGTCAATGCATCGTATTCCTTCAGCCACGTCTGCGACTCGCCCATGCCGGACGCGACGGCATCGAACACGGACATTTCCGGATCGAATTGCGGCTCTTGCTCCACATAGGCGATCTTGATGCCTTGCTGCATCACCAACAAGCCGTCATCGAGCTTGAACTTGCCCGAAATAACCTTCAACAGCGACGATTTCCCCGTGCCGTTGCGGCCGATCAAGCCGACCCGCTCCGAGGTTTCCAGTGAAAATTCCGCGTGATCGAGCAGCGCGACGTGACCGAACGCAAGTTGCGCCGATGAAAGAGAAATGACAGCCATAATGAGTAAGAGTGCTCGGGCGCCGTCTCGCGCACACCGTGTGGTGTGCAAAACAGCCGCCGATTGGATGAATGAAGCACGCATTGTACCGATAACTCGGACTTCAATCGCCATCGACCACCAAATTGCGCCCGCATGGACCCGGGCCGCCGACGCGCGCTGCGTGGAATGTGGTGTCGCCAGCAGGAATCGAACCTGCATTTAAGTCTTAGGAGGACCTTGTACTATCCATTGTACGATGGCGACACGCGAAGCGGCATTATACAGCCTGGCGCGGCGCATTAGTAGTCCGGCAAGTCGAATCTCGCCACGGCAATCAGTTTCCCGCAGCCCCAGGAGGGGGCGGCGCGTCCGCCGCCAGCAGGGGCAGGACCTGCTGCGCCGCCAGCGCGTGCGCCACCTTGTTCCAGTGCCCGTCCATGGGCAGGAAATCCATGCGTTCGCGCCGCAAGGCCCAGTGCTGCGCGAATACAGGCTGCATGTCGGCCACCGCATAGCCATGCCGCCTGGCGCGCTCGAGGAAGAACGCGCGGTTGTCGCCGTGCCACTGGGGCTTGGCGTGGCCCGGTTCGTACAGCAGGTTGCGCTCGCCATCGACGAGGAAGATGACGCGCGTCGCCGCCCCGCCCGCCTGGCGCAGCTGCGTCAGATAGAACTCCAGCGCCGCCTCACGCGCGCCGGCCGGGGCAGCCGCGGCGGCGCCGGCCGGCTTGCTGCTCTGCAACTTGGACAGCAGCCAGTCCGACAGCTTCAGGTTGTAATACACATAGCGCGCCAGCGCCGAATGGGCCACCAGGCGCTTGACCTTCGATTCGGCATAGGGGGTGTGCGCGACGGAAACGGCCTGTCCATCCACGACAAAATTGCTGTGTCCGCGCTGGGCCGGCGCCAGCAGCTCATTCAGATTGCCCGCATCGACAAACAGCAGCACCGTGCGCGGATGCAATCGCGGCTGGTAATAGCGCAGCATTTCCAGGCCGTCCGCCAGACCGTTGCCGGAACCGGCCGCGGCATACACCTTGCCGCCCAAGGCCTGGTCCAATTTGCCTTGCACGGTGTCGGCATAGTCGAGCATCAGGCTTTCGACGAAGCTGTCGCCCAGCACCAGCACGGCAGCGCCCTCCTGGAAGTCGGCAGAATTATTGTAGCCCTGGGCATTCGTCACGCCGCGCCGGGCATTGGCCAGGGCCCAGCCATGCGAATACACATACGGCTGCCCGGGCAGATAGCGGTTGAACGGCACGGCGCTGCTGCTGTCTGCCATGCGCAGGCCGGACACCACCGGCAGGCATTGCAGGACGACTTCCAGCACCAGCGCCGTGGCCACGACACCGAGGCCGATTGCAAATAATGGGCGCATAGGATGAGTTAGAAATTAAAGTACAAGAATTCGGAAACGCCGCGTGTCTCGCTAATGGCCAGCAACAACATGCACAACGTCAACATGGCGCCCAGCAAGAAGGTGCCGCGGCTGCCGTTCAGGCCCGCCTCCCGCTCGCGCAGCAAGCCGCGCCCCAGCATCTGGTAGGCGTTCGGCAGGCAAAAGGCGATCGCCGCACAGGCGCCCAGCCACCACAGGCAGCTTCCCAGTTCCATGATGCGGTTCATGCCCAGCGCTCCCGCCTGCATGGGCAGCGTCAGCGTGCTGCCCGTCATGGCGCGCAGCACGTCGAACGCCACCGCCACCGAACTGGCGCGGAAGAAGACCCAGGCCAGCACCACGGCAAGAAAGGTGACAACGCTGCCGGCCACGCGGATCGCCAGGTTGCTGTATCCCCCCAGAAGATGCCGCAGGGCGTGATTGACGATCAGGTAGATGCCGTGCAACATGCCCCAAACGATAAAGGTCCAGTTGGCGCCATGCCAGAGTCCGCCCAGCAACATGGTCAGCAACAGGTTGCGGTAGCGCTGGAACGCCCCCTGGCGGTTGCCGCCCAGCGGGATGTACAGGTAGTCGCGCAGGAAGTTGGACAAGGTGATGTGCCAGCGGCGCCAGAAATCGATGATGGAAGCGGCCTTGTACGGCGAATTGAAATTGATCGGCAAAATAATGCCGAACATATAGGACAGTCCGTAAGCCATGTCGCAATAGGCGGAAAAATCAAAGTACAGCTGGAAGGTGTAGGCCAGCGTGCCCGCCCACGCTTCCAGCATGCTCAGGTGCTGATGGTGCAGGTCGAAGACCGGACTCACATAGCGCGCCACGCCATCGGCGAGGATCACTTTCTTGAACAGGCCGATGGTGAAGAAGGCCAGGCCCACGACCAGCCGCCCCCGGCTGAAGCGGTGCGATTCCGCCGCCACGAACTGCGGCATCATTTCCTTGTGATGCAGGATGGGGCCGGCGATCAGGTGGGGGAAATACGTGACAAACAAGCCGTAGCTTTCTGGCTGGTAATCCTTGACCTTGCCTGCGTGGCAGTCGACCAGATAGGCAATCTGGGTAAACGTAAAAAAAGATATGCCGATGGGCAATGTGATCCCGATGGCCGCGATCGGGGCGCCCGTCACGGCGGCGATATTACTGAGCAGGAAATCAAAATACTTGAAGAAGACCAGCAGCGACAGATTGAATGCCAGGCCGGCGATCAGCCAGGCCTTGGCGCTGCGCGCCCTGCCCTGCTCCTTGCGCTGCGATATGGCCCGGCCGACGGCGAAGTTGCAACACACGGACAGCGCCAGCAAGGGCAGGTAGGACACGTCCCAGTAGCTGTAGAACGCGACCGAGGCAAACAGCAGGAAAATGATGGAAAGGCGTAAGGAATATTTTGACAGCAAAAAATAGCCCAGCAGGGCCAGCGGCAAAAACACCAGAAAAAAAGGAAATGAATTAAATAGCACAGCGCGATCCCGAAAGACGAAGGTGACTCATGGAAGAACTTCAATTGCACAATAATATTATTGTGAAAATATTATTAACCTAAAGAAACATGCATAGTAGAAATCTTCCATCGTCATCCGCATCGTCTACCGATATTGTCTCGTCGTCAATAGCAACGGAGCGGACTCAGGCCTTGCCGCCGTGACGCCGGCGCCGGCGCGCCTGCCAGCTGCCCAGCATGATCAGGCCGAATGCCAGCATCGCGTAGCTTGCCGGTTCCGGCACGGCGCTGACGCTAAATACTTGCATGGCGCCAAACGTGACATTGGGATACGAGCCGTACGGCGTGCCATCGAGCAAGCTTGCGCCAAAGATGCCATTGACGGGATCGATATACGAGTAGCGCGAGGACACGCCATTGCTGCTCAGGTCAGCCGACATGCCCAGGTCTGCGCCGATGCCGAACGTGGGGCCCGCGTTGATATCGTTGAAGGTCTGGTACGAGCCGACAGTATCGAGCGCATAGGTTTTCGGCGTTTGCCGGAAATGCTGGCCCGATGTCAGGTTGAAGATGAAGGCCGTGCGGTCGCGGTCTTCGGGCGTCATGTTGTAGTTGCCCGAGGAATTCCAGCTTTGCGGATTGTAGCCGCCCACCAGCCAGGTCTGGCCCGCAGCGTTGCTCGCCTGCATCACCGAAAACGTGCGCCCCTTGCCGTCGGCCGCCAGGTGAAAGTCGCGCGACGTGTCGCCCGCCGCCTTCGTGTAGATGGCCGTCAGCGCCAGCGGCCCTTCGCCCAGCCAGGCGGACAACTGCGCTTCCTGCGCGCCGTTGAGCAGGGATTGCGCCATGGCGGCAGGGGCGATGGCGGCGCACAGCATGGCGCCAGCCAGCAAGGTGGCGGGCCGCGCCGCCTTGATTCTCAGCATGATTTGTTCTTGCATCGCTCCCCCTGTGTGTATGCCGCAAAATTTCGGCATATCAATATAGCACAAGGTGATGCATTAATTACATTAATTTATTTCAATTGAAATGCCGTTAATGCAATTATTTATGCCGCCATCATGGCGGCAGCACGGCCGTCACCTCGATTTCCACCCTGGCGCGGTCCTCGATCAGGCCCGCTACCTGCACGGCCGTCATGGCGGGGAAATGCTTGCCGATCAGCTCGCGGTACGCCACGCCGATTTGCGGGTACGCCGCCACATATTCCTTCTTGTCGAGCACATACCAGTTCATGCGCACGATATGCTCGGGCAAGGCGCCCGCCTCGGCCAGCACGGCGACGATGTTCTGCAGCGCCTGGCGCACCTGTCCCGCGAAATCGTCCGTATGGAACTGGCCCTGCGCATCCCAGCCTATCATGCCACTGACATAGACCGTCCGCCCGCTGGCGGCCACGCCGTTCGCATAGCCGCGCGGCCTCGCCCATCCCGGTGGTTGCAGCACCTGCATCGTCTTCTCCTCGTTGTTCATGCGTCCGCCGCCTCGCGCAGCAGTTCGCGCGCGATGATCAATTGCTGTACCTCGCTGGCGCCTTCGTAGATGCGCAGGGCGCGGATTTCGCGGTACAGGCGCTCGACGGGGTGGTCGCTGACCACGCCCATGCCGCCGAACATCTGCACGGCCGCGTCGATCACCTGCTGCGCCGTTTCCGTGGCCGTCAGCTTGGCCATGGCCGCCTCCTTCGTCACCTTGCGGCCCTGGTCGCGCTGCCAGGCGGCGCGGTAGGTCAGCAAGGCGCACGCATCGATGCCGGTGGCCATCTGCGCCAATTTTGCCTGCGTCAGCTGGAAGTCCGCCAGGGTCTGGCCGAACATCTGGCGCTTTGTCGCGTGGCGCAGCGCCTCGTCGAAGGCGCGCCGCGCAAAGCCCAGTGCGGCGGCGGCCACCGACGTGCGGAACACGTCCAGCGTCGCCATCGCCACCTTGAAGCCCTGCCCCGCTTCGCCCAGGCGCTGCGACACGGGCACGCGGCAGTGCTTGAAGCGCAGACGCGCCAGCGGATGCGGTGCGATGACGGCGATGCGTTCGGCGATTTCCAGTCCGGGATTGTCGGCGTCGACGATGAAGGCGCTGATGCCGCGCGCGCCGGGCGCCTCGCCCGTGCGGGCAAACACCACGTAGAAGTCGGCGATGCCGCCGTTCGAGATCCACGTCTTTTCGCCATCGAGCACATACTCGTCGCCGTCGCGCCGGGCCGCGCACGCCATGGCCGCCACGTCCGACCCGGCCTGCGGCTCGGACAGGGCAAACGCGGCGATGCGCTTGCCGCTGGCCACGTCGGGCAGGTAGCGCGCCTTGTTCTGCGCACTGCCGAACAGGCCGATGGCGCCCGATCCCAGGCCCTGCATGGCAAACGCAAAATCGGCCAGGCCATTGTGGCGCGCCAGGGTTTCGCGCATCAGGCAAATGGCGCGCGTGTCGATCTGGCCATCGATGCCCGTGGCATGCGCGAGCCAGCCGCCCTGCCCCAGCTGCGCCACCAGCGTGCGGCAGGCGTCATCGACGTCGGCGCCATGGGCTTCCTGCAGGTGCTGCGCGGCCCAGGCGTCGAGCGCCCGTTCGAGTTCGGCATGGCGCGCTTCGAAGAACGGCCAGTCCAGGTAAGTGGTGTCGCGTGTAGTGTTCATCTTCTTAATCGCCCTCGAAGCGGGGTTGCTCTTTCGCCACGAAAGCGTGATAGGCGCGGTGGAAATCGTTGGTGGCCATGCAGATGGCCTGCGCCTGCGCTTCCGCCTCGATGGCTTCGTCGACGCCCATGTTCCACTCCTGCTGCAGCATTTTCTTCGTCATGCCGTGCGCGAAGGTGGGACCGCCGGCCAGGCCGGCGGCAAACAGCTGCGCCGCCTGCGCCAGTTCTTCCGGCTCGGCCAGGCTGTTGAACCAGCCCCAGCGCTCGGCTTCCAGTCCCGGCAGGGAGCGGCCCGTGTACAGCAGTTCGGCGGCCCGGCCCTGGCCGATCACGCGCGGCAGCAGAGCGCAGGCGCCCATGTCGCAGCCGGCCAGGCCCACGCGGGTAAACAGGAAAGCCGTCTTGCTGCGCGCCGTGCCGATGCGGATATCGGAAGCCAGCGCCAGCATGGCGCCGGCGCCCGCGCAAATGCCGTCGATGGCGGCGACGATGGGCTGCGGGCAGGCGCGCATGGCTTTCACCACGTCGCCCGTCATGCGGGTAAACGCCAGCAAGCCGGGCATGTCGAGCTTCGTCAGGGGCCCGATGATGTCGTGCACGTCGCCGCCCGAACAGAAATTGCCGCCGCTGCCCGTGATCACCACGGCCTTGACATCGTCCGCATGCGCCAGCGCGCGGAACAGTTCGCGCAATTCCGCATACGAATCGAAGGTGAGCGGATTCTTGCGCTCGGGCCGGTGCAGGGTCAACGTGGCGACGCCCGCATCGACGGAAAACAGAAAATGCCGCGCGGCGTAGCCGGCCAGGCTGGCACGGTTGCCTGGCAGGTCTTGCGGCTGGCCGGGGAGATGGCGCATGGTCAATCCTTTAATGAGGTGTCATTGAGCTGCTGTTTCATGTGCGACAGCAGGTCGATCAACTGGGTTTTGTCGTCCGGCGTGACGCCCTGCAGCAGTTCGGCGATCCAGCCTTCGTGCACCCTGGCCATCTCGTCGAACGCGCGCCGGCCCGCCGGGGTCAGCTTGACACTGTACGAGCGGCGGTCCTTCGGATCGACCACGCGCACCACCAGTTTTTCCTGCTCCAGCTGGTCGGTGATGCCCGTGATATTGCCGCCCGTGACCATCATGCGCTTGGACAGTTCGCCCATGCGCAAGCCGTCGGGAAAGCGCTCGAGCTGCGCCATCAGGTCGAAGCGGGGCAAGGTGATGCCGAAGGTGGCGCGCAAACGCGTGCGCACCTCGTTTTCGATTTTTACCGTGCACGAGAGCATGCGCAGCCACAGCTTGAGCGACTGGTGGTGGTCCTGCGTCAGGCGGCTGGACAGGTCCAGCACCGGTTGTTCTTGCGCGTCAGCGCTGTCTTTATCCATGATCTTCATTCAGTTACATTACTTCGCCGCCGGCGACGGCGATCGATTGTCCATTCATGGCGGCCGACGCGGGCAGGCATAGCCAGGCCACCGCATCGGCCACTTCCCGTGGCTGCACCAGCCGCTGCTGCGGATTGGCCGCGGCCAGTTCCGCGCGGGCCGCGTCTTCGCCCCGCCCCGTCTTGCGCACGATGTTCTGCACGGCCTGCGCCACCATCTCCGTTTCCGTGTAGCCGGGGCAGACGGCGTTGACGGTGATGCCGCGCGGCGCCACTTCCAGCGCCAGCGCGCGCGTCAGGCCGATCACGCCGTGCTTAGCGGCGACATAGGCGCTGACATAGCGATAGCCTTTCAGGCCCGCCGTCGACGCCACGTTGACGATGCGCCCCCAGCCCGATTCCAGCATGGCCGGCATGGCGGCCTGGCAGCAGTGGAACACGCCCGTCAGGTTCACGGCCAGCATCTGCTGCCAGATGGCCGCATCCGTCTTGCCGAACGGCGCCGCATGCGCCTGGCCCGCGTTATTGATCAATATGTCGATGCGGCCGAAGTGCGCGGCCGCCTGCGCGAAACCAGCCTGCACGGACGCTTCCACGGCCACGTCGAGCACGCAGATGGCCACCCTTCCCGCGTGGCCCTCCTCTTCCAGCTGCATGCGCGCGCGCGCCAGCCGCGCCCCGTCGCGCCCAGCCAGGGTGACCCGGGCGCCCGCGTCCAGCAAGGCGCCCGCGCAAGCGAGGCCGATGCCGCTGCCGGCGCCCGTCACCAGCGCATGTTTTTCTGACAACGTGTCCATCAATGCTACCTTGCTCATGTCATCCTTCCAGCAGCCGCGCGGCCACCTGTTGCGGGGTCAGTCCCGTGTTGGCGGCGGCCAGCTGGCGCTCGCGCTGCAGATTGCGTTCCAGCTGCTGCTGGCCCGGCCGGTACTGTTTCGGCCAGCTTGAAGCGGCGCCGCTGTAGCCGATGCGCGCCATCTCCGTCAGGGTCCAGGCCGGGTTGGCCAGGTGCGGGCGGCCCACGGCGCACAGGTCGGCGCGGCCGGCGGCGATGATGCTGTTGGCGTGGTCCGCCTCGAAGATGGATCCGACGGCCATGCTGGCGATGCCCGCCTCGTTGCGCACGCGGTCGGCGAACGGCGCCTGGAACATGCGTCCGTACACGGGCTGTTCGAGCTTGCTGACCTGGCCCGAGGAACAGTCGATCAGGTCGGCGCCTGCCTGCTTGAACAGGCGCGCGATGACGACCGCGTCGTCGGGCGTGATGCCGCCTTCGACCCAGTCGTGGGCCGAGATGCGCACGCTCATGGGTTTATCCTGCGGCCAGGCGGCGCGCATGGCGCGGAACACGCGCAAGGGATAGCGGCAGCGGTTTTCCAGGCTGCCGCCATAGTCGTCCGTGCGGCGGTTGGTCAGCGGCGAGATAAAACTCGACAGCAGATAACCATGCGCGCAGTGCAGTTCCAGCCAGTCGAAACCGGCGACGGCCGCCGCCAGGGTGGCACGCACGAAGTCCTGCTCGATGCGCGCCAGGTCGCTTTCCGTGGCCGCGCGCGCCACCTGCGACACGCCGGCCAGGTACTGCTGGCTGGACGCGGCCAGCAGCGGCCAGTTGCCCTCCTTCAGGGGCAGGTCGATGCCGTCCCACATGGGGCGCGTCGAGCCTTTCGGCCCCGCATGGCCCAGCTGCAGGGCGATCTTCGCATCGCTGCCGGCATGCACGAAATCGACGATGCGCCGCCACGCCTGCGTGTGCGCTTCGCTGTACATGCCGGGACAGGCGGGCGTGATGCGCGCGTCGGCCGAGACGCACGTCATCTCGGCAAACACGAGGCCCGCGCCGCCCATGGCGCGCGCGCCCAGGTGCATCAGGTGGTAGTCGCCCGCCACGCCGTCGACGGCGCTGTACTGCGCCATCGGCGAAACGGCGATGCGGTTTTTCAGCAGCACGCCGCGCAGCCGGAAGGGCGTGAGCATGGGCGGCAGGGCCTCGTCCGGCATCGCCACGCCGGCCTGTTCGCCCGCGCGCCGCGCCAGCCACCGCTCATAACCGGCCACGTACGCGGGATCGCGCAGGCGCAGGTTTTCATGCGAGATGCGCTGGCTGCGCGTGAGCATGGAATAGGCGAACTGCGGCGCCTCCATGGCGCTGTAGCGCTCGACGTTTTCAAACCACTCCATGGAATTGCGCGCCGCGCTCTGGATCTTGAGCACTTCGACGGCGCGCAGCTGCTGGTAGGCGGCCAGCGCCGCATCGGTGCCGGCAGCGCTATCGGCGTGCTGGCCGAAGCAGCGCGCCAGCTCGATCGCGTCTTCCAGCGCCAGCTTGGTGCCGGAGCCGATGGAGTAATGGGCCGTGTGGGCCGCGTCGCCCATCAGCACGACGGGCACGCCATCCTGTACATGCACCCATTGCCGGCAGACGATGCGGGGGAAGGTGATCCACTGGGCCGAGCCGCGCAAGTGCGGCGAATTGCTCAGCAAAGAGTGGCCATCGAGTTCCCCGGCAAACAGCGCTTCGCAAAAGGCGATGCCCTCTTCCTGGCTCATACTGTCGAGTCCCGCCGCGCGCCACACGTGTTCGGGCGTCTCGACGATGAAGGTCGACGTGTCGCCGTCATACTGGTAGATGTGCGCCTGGAACCAGCCGTGCGGCGTCTGGCGGAAGGCAAACGTGAACGCTTCGAATTTCTTGCGCGTGCCCAGCCAGACGAAGCGGCAATGGCGCTGCTCGATCTCGGGCTGGTAGCTGGCCGCATAGCGCGTGCGGATGCGGCTGTTCAAGCCGTCGCTGGCGATCACCAGGTCGGCGCCGTACTGGCGCGCGATGGCCTGGTCGTCCTGCACTTCCGTCTCGAACACCAGCTGCACGCCCAGTTCCTCGCAGCGCGCCTGCAGGATATTGAGCAGGCGCTTGCGGCCGATGCCGCAAAAGCCGTGGCCGCCCGAACGCACGGTCTCGCCCTTGAAGTGGATCTCGATATCGTCCCAGTGGTTGAACGCCTGCAGGATGGCGCGCGCCGTCGGCTCGTCCGCATTGGCCAGGTTGCCCAGGGTCTGGTCGGAAAACACCACGCCCCAGCCAAACGTGTCATACGGGCGGTTGCGCTCGATGACCGTGATGCGGTGCCCGGGATTCTGCTTTTTCATGAGCAGGCTGAAATACAGGCCGGCGGGACCGCCGCCGATGCAGACAATATTCATGGGGTGTCCGTGCGAAGTTTGAAGCGCTGCAGCTTGCCCGTTTCCGTGCGGGGCAAGGCCGGCAGGAAACGGATGGCGCGCGGATATTTATACGGGGCGATCTGCTGGCGCACGAAGTCCTGCAGTTCGGCCGCCAGCACGTCGCCGGCCTGGAAGCCGTCCTTCAGCACCACGTGCGCCTCGACGATCTGGCCACGCCCGGCATCGGCGCGCCCGACCACGCCGCATTCGGCCACGGCCGGATGGCGCAGCAGCGCCTCCTCCACTTCCGGGCCGGCGATGTTGTAGCCGGCCGAGACGATCATGTCGTCGCTGCGCGAGCGGTAATAGAAATAGCCGTCGCCATCCATCTCGAAGGTGTCGCCCGTCAGGTTCCAGCCGTTCTGCACATATTCGTGCTGGCGCGGGTCGGACAGGTAGCGGCAGCCGGTGGGCCCTTTCACGGCCAGGCGGCCCGTCACGCCGGGCGGCTGCACCACGCCCGCGTCGTCGACGATGCACGCCTGGTAGCCGGGGATGGCCTTGCCGATGGCGCCGCGGCGTATGCCATCGCCCGTGGCAGAAATGAAGATGTGCAGCATTTCGGTGGCGCCGATGCCGTCCGTCATGGCCAGGCCCGTCGCCTCCTGCCAGGCGTCGCGCGTGGCCAGCGGCAGCGCCTCGCCCGCCGAGACGGACAGGCGCAGGCTGCGCACGTCATGACTGGCCGCCAAGGGCGCCATCTGGCGGTAGAAGGTCGGCGCCGTGAAGCAGATAGTGGCCTGGTATGCGGCGATGGCGCGCAGCAGGGTATCGGGCGTGAGTTTTTCCAGCAGCACGGTGGCCGCACCGAAGCGCAGGGGGAACAGCAGCAGGCCACCCAGGCCGAAGGTGAACGCCAGCGGCGGCGTGCCGATGAAGATATCGTCGGCGCGCACCTGCAGCATGGAGCGGGGAAAGCAGTCGCAGATGGCCAGCAGGTCGCGGTGCATGTGCATGGTCCCCTTCGGCACGCCCGTCGTGCCCGAGGTAAAGCTGATCAGGCACACGTCGTCGGCCGCCGTGTCGTGTGCGGCAAACGGGCTGGCGTGCGCCGCCATGCGCTGTTCCAGTTCGGCGCCCTCGGCGCCAAAGCACAGCATGCGCGGCAAGCCGGACATGCCGTCGAGTTCCGCGCGCAAGCCGTGCGCGCACAGCACGGCGTTCACTTCCGCCTTGGCTGCGATGGTGGACAGCTCGCGCGCGCGCAGCAGCGGCATGGTGGGCACGGCGATGCAGCCGGCCTTCAGCACGGCCAGCAGGCAGGCGGCCATCATGGGGGTATTCGCGCCGCGCAGCAGCACGCGGTTGCCGGGGATCAGGCGCAGGTCGGCCTGCAGCACGTGGGCGATGCGGTCGACCTGCTGCGCCAGCTGCGCGTAGGTCCAGCGCTGGCCGTCGGCAAGGATGGCGGTGCGTCCGCCGCCACCGCCGGCCACGGCCGCATCAAGCAGCGCGGCGGCGCAATTGAGACGGGGCGGATACTGCAGCTCGGGCAAGTCAAGGCACAGCTGCGGCCACAGTTCGCGCGGCGGCAGGTGCGCGCGCGCAAAGTCGTCCTGGGGAGATGCGGTGGTAGGCGAAGGGTCGCTGCTCATGCTCATCCTGGCTGGTGACGGGCGCGTGCACAAGGCCCGGAAGCAGATACTTTAAACCTAAAGTATTTTTCCAGCAAGGGGAAAACGGCAGATTCAGTCCATCCCGTCCTGTTGACGCAGCAGGTGGGCCTGTTGCGCCACGCTGCGCGCCAGCGCGGCCAGGGCACCCTGTATCTGCTCACCATCGAGCACCGACGCCTGCAGCAGGTCCATCATCGCGGCCTCCGCGCCATGCAGGCCCAGGGTACGGCAACCGAGGTGCAGCCGTTCGAGCTGCTGGCGCGCCTGCGCCGGTTCGCCGCGCGCCAGCAAGGCGTCGACCTGTTCGCCGGCGGCGCCGACCTGCCCCTGGAAGCCCGTCAGGTAGGCCAGCAAACGTTCGCCGTCGATGCCCAGCCGCTGCAGCGTGTCGCGCGGCGCCTCGGCCGGCAAGGCCGACACGTCGAAGCAGGCGTCGATATGCTGGCGCACCTGCTCCGGTTGAAAAGGCTTGACGATATAGCCGGCAGCGCCGGCCTGCACGGCGTCGCGCACCGTGTCCTGGTCGTTGGCCGACGACACCAGCACCAGCGGCATGGCGTCGAGCGCGCTGTCGGAGCGGATTTTCTGCAGCAGCTCCATGCCGGACAGGCGTGGCATGCGCAGATCGCAAAAACACAGCGATGGGCGCAAGCCGCCTTCGAGCTGCTCCCACGCCGCCGCGCCATCTTCGGCTTCCACGATATCGTGCACGCCGCAGCTGTCGATCAAATGCATCAATACCATGCGCGACACGACATCATCGTCAACCACCAGTACTTTCATTGCTTTCTCCATTGCCGGCAGCATCAGGGCGCCTGGCCGTATTCTACCCAGTTTCGCCGCGCACTCCATGGCCGGCATTGCCTATTTTACATTTCCTTGTCCGAAACGGCTATTTGCGTCAACAGTGCGCGCAATTGGGGCAAATGCAAGGCCACCTGGGTCCAGCGCCCGCCGTCCGCCGCCTCCTCCAGTTCCGTGCACAGCATGTGCAGCTGCGTTTCATCGAGATACGCGGCGCTGCCCTTCAAGCCGTGCAGCAGGCGCCCCGCGCCGTCCTTGTCCTGCGCCGCCAGCGCTGCGTCGAGTTCACGCAGGCGCCCCTCCAGGTCGGCGACGAAGGCGATGCGGATGCGCCGCTGCAGTTCGCCGCTGCGGCCGGACGGGGAAGGCGCCGGGGCGGGGATGGCCGGTGCGATGCCGAACAGGGCATCGAGTTCGGCCTGCCCCCGCGCAGCGCCGCGCGGCACGTTGGTCGGCATGCGCGGCAGCATGAAACCGCGCTGCAACTGGCGCTCGATGGCGCGCGCCAGCAAGCCATGCAGCGCCGCCTCGTCCACTGGCTTGCTGAGGAAATCATCCATGCCGACACCCAGGTAGCGGCTGCGGTCCTCTTCGCTGGCATTCGCCGTCAGGGCCACGATCATCAGTTCCTGGTCGCGCACGGGCTGGTCCGGCCAGCCGCCCACGCGGATCAATCGCGTCGCCGTCGCCCCATCCATCTCCGGCATGCGCCCGTCCATCAGGATCAGGTCATAGCGCGTATGCACGCAGGCGGCCACCGCCAGCGCGCCGTTGGCCACCACGTCGACCCGGTGCCCCAGCTCCTCGAGCATGACGCGGATGATGATCTGGTTGGTGGGGAAGTCTTCCGCGCACAGCACGCGCAGCTGGTGGCTGTGCGGCGCCAGCGCCACCTGCGGCACCAGCGGCGGCGCCACGCCATCGGCCAGCGGCAAGGTGAAGGCAAAGGTGCTGCCCTGCCCCGGCGTGCTGGCCACTTCGATCTCGCCATCCATCAGTTCGACCAGCTGGCGGCAGATCGCCAGGCCCAGCCCCGTGCCGCCGTAGCGCCGCGTGGTGCTGGCGTCGGCCTGCTCGAACTTCTGGAACAGGCGCGCCATCGCATCGGCATCGATGCCGATGCCGCTGTCGCTGACCGTGAAGCGGATCAGGCTGACCTTGCGCCCGCCGCTGCCGCCGGCCACGCCGGCCCGCTCGACGCTCACGCTGACACCGCCGCGCTGGGTGAACTTGAAGGCATTGCCCACCAGGTTGACCAGCACCTGGCGCAAACGGGTGGGGTCGCCCACCACAAACGGCGGCAGGTCGGGCGCGAAATCGATGGAGAAACCGATGCTGCGCGCGGCCGCCTGCTCCTCGAACAGGCTGACGACCGTCTCGATCGCCGCGCCGAGCGCGAAGTCGATGTTTTCAATACTCAGCTTGCCCGCCTCGATCTTGGAAAAATCGAGCAAGTCATTGATGATCACCAGCAGCGACTGGGCATTGGCCTGGCCGCGCAGGATCTGCTCGCGCGTCGCATCGTGCAGCTGCTCGTCGCGCAGGGCAAAGCCCAGCATGCCGATCACGCCGGCCAGCGGCGTGCGCATCTCGTGGCTCATGTTGGCCAAAAATTCCGACTTCTGGCGCGTCGCATCCTCGGCCTTGCGCTTGGCCTGGCGCAGGCTTTCCTCGTTTTTCGTCAGGCTGCTGTTGACCTGGGCCAGCTTTTCCGACTGGGCCAGCACTTCGATTTCCTTGCTCTGCAACTCGGCCGTGCGTTCGCTGACCAGCTCTTCCAGTTCGTTCTGCTGGCGCCGCAGCGCGCGCACGCGCTGGCGGTAGGCGCCATACACGGCGCCCAGCAGCAGCGCCGCCATCAGGGTGCGAAACCACCAGGTTTTCCAGAACGGCGGCAGGATCGTGATGGCCAGGGTGGCGCCGCTCTCGTTCCACACGCCGTCCTTGTTGGCCGCCTTGACGCGAAACACGTAATTGCCGGCATCGAGGTTGGTGTAGGTGGCGAAGCGCCGCCCCGCATCCGTCATGACCCAGTCCTGGTCGAAGCCTTCGAGCCGGTAGGCGAACATATTGCGCTGGGGCGCAGCGAAATGCAGGGCCGCGAATTCCAGCGAAAAGACGCTTTCGCGGCTGGTCAGCACCAGGTTGCGCGTATGGTCGATCGCCGTCTTGAGCACGTGCGCGAACTCGCCGCGGCCGATGGCCACGGGCTTGTTGAATATCTGCAGTTCCGTGACGGCCACCAGCGGCGGCACGCGGTTGTCGTGGATATCCTGCGGCACGAACGCCGTCATGCCGTTGAAGCCGCCGAAGTACATGGTCCCGTCCGACGCGCGCAGGGCCGCGCCATCGAAGTACGAGCCTTCCACGGTGCCATCGGCGCTGTCGTAGTTGCGGAACAGGCCGCTGCGCATGTCGAGCCGCGTGATGCCGCTGTTCGTGCTCAGCCACAGCTGCTCGTTGTCATCGCCGAGGATGCTGGCGACGGCATCGTCGGCCATGCCATCCTTGCGCACGAAGCGGCGGAAGCGGATCTCGCCCTTCGCATCGACGTCCATGCGGTTCAGGCCATTGGCCGTGCCCACCCACAGCACGCCGCGCTTGTCCTCGTGCAGGTAGTGCACCTCGTCGTGGCTGAGGCTATGGGGATTTTGCGGATCGTGGCGGAAATGCCGGAAATGGCCGCTGGCGCGGTCCAGCAAGTCCAGGCCATGGAAGGAGCCTATCCACAGCTGCCCCTTGCCGTCTTCCAGCACGGGCCGCACCATATTGTCGGACAGGCTGTTCGGATCGGCCGGATCGTGGCGGTAGGTGGTAAAGCGCTGGCTGGCGGGGTCGAAACGGTGCACGCCGCCCCGCGTCGAGACCCACAGCATGCCGCTGCGGTCGCTCACGACATTGCGGATGGTGTCGCTGTTCGGGTCGCCGGCGGCAAAACGCATGGTGAAGAAGCGCCCCAGTGCCGGGTCGAAGCGGTGCAAGCCCGTCGAGCCGCCCACCCACAGGGTGCCGTCCGGCGCCTTGTACAGGGTGGTGACCTGCTCGTCGCGCGACATGCCGGGCGAACTGCGCAGGTCGAACACGCGCGAGCTGCCGTCGCGCGTGTCGTACAGTTTCAGGCCCGCCTTGGTGGCCAGCCACAGCTTGCCATTGCCCGCGTCGGCCACGGCGCGCACTTTCTTGTCCGCCAGGGCGCCCACATCGCCGGGTGCGCGCGCCATGCGCGAAAAGCCGCCGCTGCCCAGGTCCACGCGGCTCACGCCGTTGTACCAGGAACCGACCCAGAACGTGCCCGCGCGGTCGCGGTACAGCGACGACAACTGGTTGTCGGCGACGCTGAACTTGTCGCCCGTCTGGTGGCGGTACTGCAGGAAGGTGTCGCTCCCGGGCTGCCAGCGGAACAGGCCGTCGGCATTGCTGCCCAGCCAGACGGTGGCGTCGACATCCTGGTACAGGCTGGCGACGCGGATGGCGGAAAAGCCCTGTTTTTCACTGAGGCGCAGGCGCGACTGGGGCGCTTCGCCCGCGCCGCCCAGGCGCCAGCGCTCGGCGCCGGCCATCGTGCCTATCCACAGGTTCTGCTGGCGGTCGACCAGCAGCGCCTGGATCACGTTGTACTTCGAGCCGGGCGCCGCATCGACGGAGAAATGCTCGAAGCGGTCGCTGCCCGGCGCCAGCATGTCCAGGCCCGTGACCGTGCCGATCCACAGGCGCTTTTGCCCGTCCAGCACCAGCGCCTTGATTTCATTGTCGCCCAGGCTGTGCGGATTGCCTTCTTCATGGTGCCAGGTGCGGAAGGTGCCCGTGGCGGGGTCGAAATGCTGCAGACCGTCCGAGGTGGCGATCCAGAACCCGCGCGCGCCATCGTCGACAATGGCGTGGATATGCCGGTTGCCGTTGCCGCGCTTGCTCTTTTCGGCCGGCACGTAGTGGATGAAGGTCTGGCTGGCCGCGTCGAAGCGGTCCAGGCCGTTGTCGGTGCCCACCCACAGCTGGCCCTGGCTATCGACGTGCAGCTCGCCGACCCAGTTGTCGGCCAGGCTGGTCTTGTCGCCCTCGACATTCTTGTAGACGACCATGCGGTAGCCATCGTAGCGGCTCAGGCCGGACTGGCTGCCGAACCACATATAGCCCTGCCGGTCCTGGGCGATGGCCAGCACCGATTCCTGCGCCAGGCCCTGGTCGACGCTGAGCTGGTCGAAGCGCAGGGTGGGCGCAGGCGCCGCCGCGGCGGCACCGCCCAGCAGCAAAATTAGCAGTAAGGCAACATCATGAACACGTCGAAATACCTGCACAATCGTCCTGTCAAAAAAACGCGAAAACTCCGGCTACTGTGCCGGGGGCCGTCTCAAGAACCAAAAAACGCCAGTACATCGTCCTTGCGGGCCTGCGTATCGCGCTGTCCAAGACGGATCAGCTCATTAGTATACGTCGATTCGAACAATAAATACGATGCCAGCGCCGCGCCGCGCGCTTCGGCGGCGCCGATGCCCGACAACATGGTGCGGATGGGACGGGGCAAACTGCCGATATGCCGGCTGGCGATGGCGTCGAGCCGTTCGGATGGCGCGATGACCAGCAATTCCACGGGCCGCAAGGCCGTCTTGCCCAGCAATTCGGGCGGCAGCATCGACAAGGTCAGGTTGATGCGGTTCAGGCGCTCGATGTCGACGGCCAGGCCGTCGAGGAAGATCGACGACAGCGCATGGCCGGCGATCTGCGCCAGGCTGGGGTAGCGCGCCGCTTCGGACGCGGCGGGCGCCGGTTCCGTCATGCGTCCCGCACCCACCACCAGCACCTTGTTCGCGCCCAGGTGGATGGCCGGCGAAATCGGCGCCAGCTGGCGCATCGAGCCGTCGCCGCAGTACTCGCGCTGGCCGCCCACGTACAAGGGCACGGCGGGAAAGATGAAGGGGATGGCGGCCGAGGCCAGCAAGTGCTCCACGCCGATCTGGTCGGGCAAGGCCAGGCGCTGCGTGCGCACCCACGGCGCGATATCCTCGGCCGTCTGGTAAAACGTCATGTGGCGGCTGCCCGAGTACGACGACGCCGTCACGGCCAGCGCATGCAGCAGGCCGTCGGCCAGGGCCGCGTCCAGGCGCGGCAGGTCGAGCATGCGGTGCAGCAGGCTGACCAGCGGGGTATTGTCGAGCAGGGAACTGGGCGGCGACGCATGCCACTGGCGCAGCAGCCAGCCGAACGACAGCAGCGACAGCCAGCGCGCGCCCGAACGGATCACGCCCAGCGAATCGGCGCGGTAGACCTGTTCGACCTCGATGTGCTGCCACACGTCGAGCAGCTTTTGCACGCCTTCGCCGAAGTTGTCGGCACGGCAGGCCAGCGCCGTGGCATTGATGGCGCCGGCCGAGGTGCCGCAGATGATGTCGAACGGATTGCGCGCCGGCGCCCAGCCCGCTTCCCACAGGATCGCCGAAATCGCCTGCAGCACGCCCACCTGGTAGGCGGCACGGGCGCCCCCTCCCGTCAGTATCAAGCCTGTTTTATTTTGCATTCCCATGCCGGCAGATTAGCAGGGTCTTGATGCTTTGTGGAAATTTCAGTCGCCGCGCACCATGCCTTCACGGCGCGGGTCCGCGCCGCCAAACCAAAAATCCTTGCCGTGCGCATTCAGGCGCATGATGCCCTGCAGGCCGGAATTCTGCTCGATCACGCGCACTTCGTGGCCCATCGCCTGCAGCGCCTCGACCTGGGCGGCCGGCGCGCGGCCCTTTTCCAGCTCCGTCGGGCCGTTGCGGCTGCCGAAATTCGGCAGGCTGATGGCTTGCTGCACGTTCAGGCCCCAGTCCATGGTGCCGACCAGGACCTTGGCCACGTAATTGATGATGGACGAGCCGCCCGGCGACCCCGTCGCCAGCACCAGCTTGTGCGTGCCCTTTTCAAACACGAGGGTGGGCGACATGGCGCTGCGCGGACGCTTGCCCGCCTCGACGCGGTTGGCGATGGGGCCATCCGCATCGCGCGAATCGAACGAGAAATCCGTCAGCTGGTTATTCAGCAAGAAGCCGTCGACCATCTGGCGCGAGCCGAACGCGTCTTCCACGCTGGTGGTCATCGACAGGCCGCCGCCGAACGCGTCCACGGCCACCAGGTGCGACGTCGACGGACGCTGCAAGGCGTTGTCCATGCCCCACGCCACCTGCATGCCGGGCGGCGTGCCGGGCAAGGCGCGGCCCATGGATTTGTCGCCGATCAGCGAGGCGCGCTGCGCCAGATAGGTTTTATCGAGCATCGAGGCGACGCCGTTGCCGGGCAGCGGGACGAAGTCCGTGTCGGCCACGTAGCGGTTGCGGTCCGCGTAGGCCAGGCGCCCCGCTTCCGAGAACAAATGGATGGCTTGCGCATCGAGCACGCCGTCGACGGGCGGATACGGGCGGATATCCTTCACTTCCAGCATGCCCAGCATCTGCGCAATGGCGATGCCGCCCGACGATGGCGGCGGCATGCCGCACACGGTCCAGGCCTTGTAGTCGCTGCAGACGGGTTCGCGCACCTTGGCCCGGTAGCCGGCAATGTCGGCCGCCGTCAGCTTGCCTGGATTGGTCGGATGCGCCGCCACCTTGGCGGCGATGTCGCGCGCGATGCGGCCGTTGTAAAACGCGTCGGCGCCGCCGCGGGCGATCTCGCGCAGGGTGCGCGCCAGTTGCGGGTTTTTCAGCACATGGCCGACGGGCCAGGCCTTGCCTTCCTGGTCATAGAAATACGCGGCGGCGACGGGGTCGCGCTTCAGGGCCTGGTCCCAGTTCAGCAAGCCATTGAGGCGCTGGCTGACGGGAAAGCCGCCGTGCGCCAGCTTGATGGCGGGGCCGAACAGGGTCGCCCACGGCAGCTTGCCATGCTCCTTGTGCGCCAGTTCCAGCATGCGCAGCACGCCCGGCGCGCCCACGGAACGCCCGCCCACCACGCCCGTGGCGCGCGAGACGGGGCTGCCGTCCGCATTCTGGAACAGGTGTTCATCGGCGGCGGCCGGCGCCGTTTCGCGCCCGTCGAACGCCTGCACGCCCTTGGCGGTGGAGTACAGCAGGAAGGCGCCGCCGCCGATGCCCGAGGACTGCGGCTCGACCAGGGTCAACACCAGCTGCGTGGCAATGGCCGCATCGATGGCGCTGCCGCCCTTTTTCAGCATCTGGTAGCCCGCATCGGCAGCCAGCGGATTGGCGGCGGCCACCATGAATTTCTGCGCCGACCAGCCCGATTTTTCCGCATACGCGGTGGCGATTTCCGGTGCCTTCTGCGGCACTTCGGCAAATACGGGACTGGCGGCCAGGGCCCCCAGCAAGGTCAGGCTCAGCGCCAGCGGCTTCAATGTGATCATGGATTCTCCGATAAAAAAAGGGCGCACAGCCAGGCAAGGCTGTACGCCCCATACGGGGGTATCCTACATCAAATGCCCATGAGGCTTATTTCGGCTGCATGCGGATCGCGCCGTCCAATCTAATTGTTTCGCCATTGAGCATGACGTTTTCCACGATGGCCTTGACCAGCTGCGCGTATTCGCCCGGCTTGCCCAGGCGCGAAGGGAACGGCACCATCTTGCCCAGCGCATCCTGCACTTCGGCAGGCATGCCCAGCAACATGGGGGTTTCGAAAATGCCGGGCGCCACCGTCATCACGCGGATGCCGTTGCGCGACAGGTCGCGCGCCATCGGCAACGTCAGGCCCACCACGGCCGCCTTCGACGACGCATACGCGGCCTGGCCGATCTGGCCATCGTAGGCCGCCACGGAAGCCGTGTTGATGATGATGCCGCGCTCGCCTTCGGCCGTCGCATCCTGCTTGGCCATGGCGTCGGCCGCCAGGCGGCACATATTGAAGGTGCCCACCAGGTTGATGTTGACGACCTTCTGGAACAGGGCCAGTGGATGCGGGCCATCCTTGCCCACGGTTTTCACGGCAGGCGCCACGCCGGCGCAATTGACCAGGCCGCGCAGGGTGCCCAGTTTGGTCGCCGCGGCCACCACGGCCATGCCGTCTTCTTCCGACGTCACGTCGCACTGCACGAACGCGCCGTTCAATTCAGCGGCCAGCGCCTGGCCCGCCTCCGTCTGTACGTCGGCCAGCACGACCTTGCCGCCCGCCGCCGTCAGCATGCGCGCCGTGGCCGCGCCCAGGCCCGATGCGCCGCCCGTGATGATGAATACGTTGTCCTGAATCTGCATGAAATCTCCTGAGTGATAAGGGCCGTGTTCCCGGCGCCTGATGGTTGATGCACGATGCCATCATTACGCGCCATGACGCGCTATTACGTTTACGTAAACGTAATGTCGGCGACAATTGTAGCCACTTTTGCGCCCACCGAGCGAAAACTTGCAGCGCCGGCGTACGGCAGGGTTAAAAACACTGGATAAAGGCGCCGTTGCGGTGGCAGATGCGGCCGTTGGCATCGAGCGTGGCGTTGCCCTGGCCGTTGTAGCGCGCGCCGGCCGCATCGCGGCAGCCGCCCGTGTCGCACGAGCCGATGGCTTGCGGCGCGCGCGGCATGGGCATGGCCGGACTGGGCGGCAGCGGCGCCATGGGCACGACGGGCGGCGCAGGCTGCGCCGGCATGCGGCCGATCACCTGCGCCACGGAACGGCGCGGCTGCACGGGCGGCGCCGGGCGGCACGGCTCCACCGCCAGCCTGCTGCTGTCGCGCGGGTCGAGCTGGCACACGGGCAATGACCCGGACGCCGCCCCCTCCTGCGCGCCAGCGTGGGCACCGGCAAGGGCACCAGCAAGTACCGCCGTGCCGCAGGCCAGCGCCAGTATCGTTTTTCTCTTCGTTTTCATGCTACCTCCCCACGCATCCATCGCCAGCCTTCATTATTGGCACACGCCGCGCCAGATGCCAGCGAGGTAACAGTTTCTCACGCTTGCACCGGCTGCCCGGCGCGGATGCGCGTACGGTAACGGTGTTTTATTTCCTTTCAGCACTTTCCTTCTTGCCAGGATGGCATTACAATAAGAACGATTCTTATTCTCATTCGCAGAATTCGAGCGCAGTTTATACCCTATTCATTCATACCCGAGCCACCCGGAAGGCAGCCAGGAAATAACAACATCCGGAAAGTTCACCATGACCCAGCGTAGTCCCGTCTTCGCAGCTCCCGTCGCCACTCCCGCCCGCCCCCGCCATTCCGCCGCCCTGCTCCTGCCCTGCCTGCTGTCGCTGGCCGTCAGCAGCGCCTGGGCCGAAGGCAATGTGGCCGCCGATCCCACCATGAACACGGTGGTCGTCACCGCATCGGGCACGGCCATCGACATCAAGGATGCGCCGGCCAGCATCAGCGTCATCACGCGCGAGGAAATCGAACGCCAGCCCGTGTATGACCTGAACACCCTGCTGCGCCGCATCCCCGGCGTGACGGGCGGCACCGGTCCCGAAGGCGAAGCGTCGAAGATCAAGCTGCGCGGCCTGCCCGACAAGTACACCCTGATCCTCGTCGACGGCAAGCGCGTGGGCAGCTCGGCCGACACGGCTTACCGTCCCGACCTGGGCCGCCAGGACTTGAACTGGATTTCGCCCGACATGATCGAGCGCATCGAAGTGGTGCGGGGCCCCATGTCTTCGCTGTACGGCTCCGACGCCATGGGCGGCGTGATCAACATCATTACGCGCAAGGTGCCGGGCAAATGGAACGGTTCGGCCACGGCCAACTACACGCAGCCGCAGGACAGCGGCCGCGGCACGGCGCACCAGCTGGGCGTGAACCTGGCCGGCCCCCTGTCGGACACGGTGGGCATGCGCCTGGGCGTGGGCCAGACGCGCCAGAATCCCGATGAAAAAGCCGCCGGCAAGGCGGGCGGCATGGGCGGCGAACGCAACCAGACTGTCTCGGGCCAGCTGAACTGGGCGCTGGGCAAGAAGCAGAACCTGTCGCTGGACGCCAGCTACGGCAAGCAGCAATCGACGGATTCGACCACGCTCGATGCGGACGGCTACCCGCTGTTCGGCGCCTGGGGCGCGAGCAAGCTGATACGCAAGAGCGCCAGCCTCGGCTACGAGGGCCGCTGGGACTTCGGCAAGACCACGGTCAACCTGTATCACAACGATTTCGATAACGAAGTCGTCGGCACGGTGGCCAAGTCCAAGGACAGCACCCTCGATGCCAGCCTGGAAAAACGGGTCGGTTGGGGCGGTATCGAACAGATGCTGGTGATGGGCGGCCAGTGGAAGCATCAGGAACTGACGAATACGGACACCATCGGCACCATTCCCACCGATTACCTGGGCAACCCCGTGAGCGGCGCCACCCTGTCGGGCACTACCTCGGCCCTGTTTGCGGAAGATCAGCTGTTCCTGCGCGAAAACTTGACGGCCACGGCCGGCTTGCGTCTCGACCATCACAGCAAGTTCGGCAACCATTACAGCCCGCGCCTGTACCTGGTGTACCACCCGGCTCCCGCCTGGACCATCAAGGGCGGCATCTCGCAAGGCTTCCGCGCGCCCAGCCTGAAGGAAAACTCGCCGGCGGCAGCCACGCAGTCGGGCGGACGCGGTTGCGGCAGCTTGAAACCGCTGGGCTACATCACGGGCGGCTGCTACATGGCGGGCAATGCGGACCTGAAGCCGGAAACGAGCACGGCCGGCGAGATCGGCGTGGCGTGGGAACAGAATGGCTGGGACGTGGGGCTGACCTGGTTCCACACGGATTTCAAGAACAAGATCGACTATGCGCCGCTGGGCTTTTACCAGAAGCAGTGGTGGACCAAGATGACGAATATCCAGAAAGCGCGCACCAGCGGCCTGGAAGCAACGACCACCATCCCGCTGACGAAAAACCTGAACTGGCGTAACAACGTCACCTACATGGCGGAAGCGAAAAACCTGACCACGGGCGCCAACCTGCTGTCGACGCCGAAGCTGTCGTGGTACTCGGCGCTGGGCTGGCAAGTCAACGACCAGCTGTTCGGCGAAGTCTCGGCCCAGTACACGGGCAAGGAACTCGACGCCGGCAAGCTGGCCGACAAGGCCTACACCATCGTCGATACCGTCGTGTCGTACAAGGTCACGCCCCAGTGGACCGTGCGCGGCGGCGTGCAAAACCTGCTCAAGAAGGGACCCATGGCCGATGGCCTGGTCGACTACTATGTGCCGGGACGCCGCATGTTTGTCGGCCTGACGTCGCGCTTCTAAACACGCCTGTCAAAAAAACTGCTGCGCGTCGCGGGCTGCGGTCTGCGGTCTGCGATGCTCAGTGTACCTGCGTACAGTTGCGCATCCCCTTCCGCTCGCTACGCTTGTGCCAGGCGTTGTAGCAACCTAGTACCGGGGCGGCGGCGTATCGGGCGGCGGCGTGGCGGCATTGGCCGGCACGCCGCTCAGCATCTGGCCGGCGACAGGCACCTTGTGGCCGCTTGCATACATGCATTGCAGATAAGCATTATCGTAGCTGCGCTGCATGCCGCGCGAGGAATTATCCGCCGCGCCCGTGCCCGCCAGCGCGCCAAACAGCAAGCCCGTGCCGGCGCCCACGCCGGCGCCATGGCCGCCATCGATGGCGGCGCCGGCCGCCGCACCGAGCACCGTGCCCAGTGCCGCGCTGCGCACGCCGCTGTCGACGCCGGCCTGCTGCGCCGAACTGCCGCCCAGCTGCGCCTGCGCATAGCCGCGGCAACTGCCGTCATCGCCGCGGAACTGCTCGAAACTCTTGCCCGTGCCGGGCAAGACCATGGCCGACGGCCCTTCCGGCATCACCGTGCAGGCGGCCAGCAGCACGGACGCCAGCAAGCCCGAACATCCGATCAACGCGCTCGTGTTCATGTTCGTCGCTCCCGTCAGCGCACGCTGGTCGGCAGCACGGCGCGCCATGCCGTACTGCAATTTTTCACGTAGGGATAATAGCCTTGCGGCCGCGCGCAGTAGTACCACATCTGCGCCGTCGGCTCGCCGCCCTGCTCGATGTAAACGGGCGGCGGCTGCACGATGACGGTACGGCCATACGGATACGGATAGCCATACCAGGGGTCGCCATACCAGCCGGGACCATAGCCGTAGCCCCATGCCGGCCCCAGCCAGACCCCCACGTGCGGGCGCCCATGAAAGTGCCCGTGGCCGCCGTGAAAGCCGCCATGGCCGCCATGCCCGCCGTGGCCGCCCGGCGCGGCCCAGGCGGCGCCACCGAGCGCCAGCCCCGACGCGAGCCCCATTACCAGCAGCGCCAACCGTGCGCCGCGTCCCCGATTGCTGTTCATGACATCCTCCTGCCTGGCTACCACGACGATGATGCTCACTCCATTATTGGCAGGCGGACGGCGCAATCAAAGCTGCCGTAACAATTGCTCACCTTTTATACGCAGGGGATATGGACGACAGGAAAGTTTCATCTGCGCAAAAACGCAAACAGCCCCGCGGCGCAGGCCACGGGGCTGCAGGGAAAACACTGTCTTATTGCGCGGGCAAGCTTTGCACGGGGGTCGCCGGCGCCAGGATGGGCGGCACGGGCGCGTGGATAGGCGCCGGCGCCTTGACGGCCAGCCAGCCCGTGGCCGGCAGCAGCGGCACCAGCAGCAGGGCCACAATATTGATGATCTTGATCAAGGGGTTCACTGCCGGTCCCGCCGTATCCTTGTACGGGTCGCCCACCGTGTCGCCCGTGACGGCCGCCTTGTGCGCGTCGGAACCCTTGCCGCCGAAATGGCCATCCTCGATATATTTCTTGGCATTGTCCCAGGCGCCGCCGCCCGTGGTCATGGAAATGGCCACGAACAGGCCCGTGACGATGGTGCCCATCAGCAGGCCGCCCAGCGCGGCTGGCCCCAGCAGCATGCCCACGACGATGGGCACGACCACGGGCAGCAGGGACGGCACGATCATTTCGCGGATGGCCGACGCCGTCAGCATGTCGACGGCCTTGTCGTATTCGGGCCGGGCCGTGCCTTCCATGATGCCCTTGATGTCGCGGAACTGGCGCCGCACCTCGACCACCACGGCGCCTGCCGCGCGGCCCACGGCTTCCATCGCCATGGCGCCGAACAGGTAGGGAATCAGCCCGCCGATGAACAGGCCGACGATGACCATGGGGTTCGACAGATCAAAGGTGATGTGCTGGCCCACGGATTCGAGCGCATGCGTGTAGTCGGCGAACAGCACCAGCGCGGCCAGGCCCGCCGAGCCGATGGCGTAGCCCTTGGTGACGGCCTTGGTGGTGTTGCCCACGGCGTCGAGGGGATCGGTGATGGCGCGCACGGAGTCGGGCAGGCCCGACATTTCCGCGATGCCGCCTGCGTTATCGGTGATGGGGCCATAGGCGTCGAGGGCGACGATGATGCCCGCCATCGACAGCATGGACGTTGCCGCAATGGCGATGCCGTACAGGCCCGCCAGCTGGTACGACACGAGGATGGCGATGCAGACGGCCAGCACCGGATAGGCGGTGGACTTCATCGACACGCCCAGGCCGGCGATGATATTCGTGCCATGGCCCGTCGTCGACGCTTCGGCGATGTGGCGCACGGGCTTGAAATCCGTGCCCGTGTAGTACTCGGTGATGTAGACCATCAGGCCCGTGAGCACGATGCCGACGACGGTCGCGCCCAGCATCTTGTAGCGCATGGCGTCGTCGGGCCACAGCAGCCACGTCACCACGGCAAAGCCCACCAGCGACAGGCCGGCCGCCCACCACAGGCCCGTGTACAGGGCCGACATGATCTTCGCGCCCGGCTTGGTCTTCACCATCGAGCAGCCGACGATGGACGCGAGGATGGAAACGGCGCCCAGCAGCAGCGGATAGATGATGGCCGTGCTGCTGGCCTCGGCCATCAGCAGCGCGCCCAGCAGCATGGTGGCGATCAGGGTCACGACGTAGGTCTCGAACAGGTCGGCCGCCATGCCGGCGCAGTCGCCCACGTTGTCGCCCACGTTGTCGGCGATGACGGCCGGGTTGCGCGGGTCGTCTTCGGGAATGCCCGCCTCGACCTTGCCCACCAGGTCCGCGCCCACGTCGGCGCCCTTGGTGAAGATGCCGCCGCCGAGGCGCGCAAAGATGGAAATGAGCGAGGCGCCGAAGGCCAGGCCGATCAGGGGCTTGATCAAATCGTGCTGGGTCAGGCCGGGCGCGCCCGTCGTCGCCAGCAGCCAGTAGAACAGGGTCACGCCCAGCAAGCCCAGGCCGACAACCAGCATGCCGGTGATCGCCCCGCCCTTGAAGGCCACGTTCAGCGCCTGGTTGATGCCCTGGGTGGCCGCCTGCGCCGTGCGCACATTGGCCCGCACCGAGACATTCATGCCGATGAAGCCGCAGGCGCCCGACAGCACGGCGCCGATCAGGAAGCCCAGCGCCGTATGCAGGCCAAGCAGCGCATAGATGGCGATCAGCAGCACCACGCCGACGATGGCGATAGTGCGGTACTGGCGCGCCAGGTAGGCGGCCGCGCCCTGCTGGATGGCCAGCGCGATTTCCTGCATGCGCGCGTTGCCGGGATCCTGGCGCAGGATCCAGCTACGCGACACCAAACCATAAATGACTGCGACCACGCCGCAGGCTACCGCAAACCACAAGCTGGCTGCCATATCGTCCCCTTCTGTTTTTGTCCGACGTTATTACCGACAGCTGCAGACCGCACCGGGTAGGCACGCGCAGCCAGGAAAACACGACCTGCAAAAAACTTCTACCGCTACATAGAAACCAGAAACGACGTGGCGCCGCGCGTGAAAAGCGGGCACAAAAAAAGCGGACACTCAGGTCCGCTTTTCAAAAACTGCTTATTCCGCCAGGGCGGCAAATGCGCTGTCGCGGATTTGCTCGACCGGACCGACGCCGGCGATACGGCGGTATTTCGGCGCGCCTGGCAGGCCGGACTTGGCCCAGTCATTGTAGTAGCCGAGCAGGACCTTGGTCTGGTTGTGGTACACGTCCAGACGCTTCTTGACCGTTTCCGCCTTGTCGTCGTCGCGCTGGATCAGCGGTTCGCCCGTGATGTCGTCGATGCCGTCGACCTTGGGCGGATTGAATTTGACGTGGTAGACGCGGCCCGAACCCGGGTGGCTGCGGCGGCCATCCATGCGCTCGATGATCGACGCATCAGGCACGTCGATTTCCAGCACGTAGTCGACATTGATGCCGGCATCTTTCATGGCGTCCGCCTGCGCGATGGTGCGCGGGAAGCCGTCGAACAGGTAGCCATTGGCGCAATCGGCTTCCTGCAGGCGGTTCTTGACCAGGCCGATCATGATGTCGTCCGACACGAGGCCGCCCGCATCCATGACTTTTTTCGCTGCCAGGCCCAGTTCGGTGCCTTCCTTGATCGCCGCGCGCAGCATGTCGCCCGTGGAGATTTGTGGAATGTTGTATTTTTCTTTGATGAAGTTAGCTTGGGTGCCCTTGCCGGCACCGGGTGCTCCTAAAAGTATCAGACGCATTGAAAAGTTCCTAAAAAACAGATTTTGGATGGTGGTATGTGTAATTATTTTTAGATGGTGTTGCTATGGCTATCTTTCCCTACGAAACTTACCACAAAAAATCCCCGGAACGCCAGTTTGCTATCGAATTGCTATGCCCTGATTGATCAAAGCCAGCGATTCGCAAGGCGGACGTTTCAAAATGTGGTTTTTTGTGGCAAGCCCCGCATAAAATTTTTCATGCGCACCCACGGCGCCTGAAAAACGTTCAGGGCAAGGCGCCCCGCCGCGGACAGTACGAAAGTACGGCAAGGCGGAGCAACTCAACCATGGACGTTTTTAAACGTTCAGGGCACGGCGCCCCGCCACAGACAGTACGAATGTACAGCAAGGCGGGGCAACGCAGCCATGGACGTTTTCTCAGGTGGCGTGACGGTAGTGCGCCTGGACTCTGGCAAGATCTTCCGGCGTGTCGACGCCGGCGGCCGGGGCCGAGTCCGTGACGTGCACCGCGATGGCCACACCGTGCCACAGCACGCGCAGCTGCTCCAGCGCCTCGATCGCTTCCAGCGGCGAAGCGGACAATTGCGGATACTCTTGCAGGAACGCATTGCTGTATGCGTACAGACCGATATGACGCAGCGGCACGTAGCCTTGCGGCAAGTTTTCACGCGATTGCGCGAAGCCGTCGCGGTGCCAGGGGATGGTGGCGCGCGAAAAATACAAGGCGCGGTTCGCCTTGTCCAGCACGACCTTCACCACGTTCGGGTTGAAGGCATCGGCCATGTCGTGCAGCGGATGGGCGCACGTGGCCATGGGAACGGTGCTGCTGATCTGCGCCGCGCAGGCGGCCAGCAGGGCCGGATCGATCAGGGGTTCGTCGCCCTGCAGGTTGACGACGACGGCGTCCGGCGGCAAACCGAGCGTGCGCGCCACTTCGGCGATGCGGTCCGTGCCCGACGGATGGTCGGCGCGCGTCATGCATACTTCCACGCCATGCGCGGCGCAGGCGGCGCGGATGTCTTCATGGTCGGTGGCGACGATAACGCGCGCGGCGCCCGACAAGGCTGCCTGCTCGGCCACGCGCACCACCATGGGCTTGCCGCCCAGGTCGGCCAGCGGCTTGTTGGGCAGGCGCGTCGAGGCCAGGCGGGCCGGGATGATGACGATGAACGCCATCGTTATTCCACTGCGTCTTGCAGGGTGCGCGCTTCGTCCGCCCACATGATGGGGATGCCATCGCGGATAGGATAGGCCAGGCGGTCGGCGCGGCAAATCAGTTCCTGCGCCTTCTTATCGTGTTCAAGCGGGCCCTTGCAAACAGGGCAGACCAGGATATCAAGCAGTCGAGCGTCCACGACATTTCTCCACAATTTGTTGGGCCAGCGCGCTATCGATGCGCGCACTGACCGGGACGACCCACAGTCTCGGGTCATCTTTGAGATGTTCAATTTGCGCACATTTTACTGCATCCTTCTCCGTGATCAAGATCACATCCGTGTCAAGCGCGGCAAATGGCTGGTCGAGGAAGTCGTGATGGTCGGGCAGGGGCAGTTCCGTGAACTCCAGTCCCGCTCCCCGCAGCATGGCAAAGAACCGCCCGGGATTGCCGATGCCGGCCGCCGCCACGATGCGCTGGCCGCTGGCCGCCAGGTCGGCAAGGGCCATGCTTTCGCCGCGGTTCGCCATGCGCTCGGCCACGCTGCCGTCGAGCAGCATCTGCGCCACCAGGGCGCCCCTGGGCGCCACCTGCGCCACCAGGGCCGGCGCCAGCTCGGGCGCATTGATCACCGTCACGTCGCGCCGGCGGCGCGGCGATTCGCGCAGGGGTCCGGCCGGCAGCAGCCAGCCATTGCCCGCGCCGCGGCCGTCGAACAGCACGATTTCCACGTCGCGCTGCAGGGCGTAATGCTGCAGGCCGTCGTCCGTGACGAGCACGTCGACGTCCGGATGCGCGGCCAGCAGCGCCCTGCCCGCCTGCGCGCGGTCGCGCCCCACCACCACGGGGCAGCCGCCGCGCTGGAAGATCAGCAAGGGCTCGTCGCCCACCTGCTGCGGCGTGGAGGCGGCGCTGACGGCGCGCGGCAAGCGGTCGGCGCTGCCATGGCCGCGCGAAATGACGCCCGGGCGCATGCCCGCGTCGCGCAAGGCGTGCACCAGCCAGATCGTCAGCGGCGTCTTGCCCGTGCCGCCGATGAAAATGTTGCCGACGACGACGACGGGCACGGGCAGGCGCGCCGATTTCAGGATGCCGGCCCGGAACAGGGCGCGCCTGGCGCTGCTCAAGGCGCCGAACAGCAGCGACACGGGCCACAGCGCGCACGCCAGCGGCCCGCGCGTCAGCCAGGCGCGGGTGAGAGTGGTTTCCAGCTTGGCGGGGGAGGATGTGGGCATGGGTGTCAACTAAAATTGGAACCCAAAATCGACACCTGGGGTCGGACCCTGAGGGTACGACCCCGGCACTTCGGTTGGGGTTGAGGGTTGGCCTTACTTGCCGCCGGCCTGCGCCGCAAACGTCAGCTTTTCATAGCCGGCCAGGCGCGCCGCTTCCATGACGTGGATCACCATCTGGTGCATGGCGAACTGGTCGGCGTTGACCACCACGACGGGCGTCTGCGCAGGCGCCTTGCCGCCGTTGGCCGCCTTCGCCGCGTTCTGCAAGGCATCGGCCAGGCCGGCCACGTCGCGGAACGAAACGGGTTCGCGGTTCACCGTGTAGTTGCCCTTGGCGTCGACGGTGACGTCGATCTGCTGCGGCTTGTCCTTGGCCTGCTCGGCGTCGGCCGTGGGCAAGGTAATCTGCAGCTCCGTAAACTTGCTGTAGGTCGTGCTGACCATCAGGAAGATCAGGATCACCAGCAGCACGTCGATGAACGGGATCAGGTTGATTTCGGGGTCTTCACGCCCCTTGCCTTTGCGGAAGTTCATTTGCGGCCACTGTGGACGATGTCGACGAACTTGACCGCCTGCTGCTCCATGTCGATGACGAAGCTGTCGACGAGGGCGCGGAAATGGCGGTAGAAGACCAGGGTCGGCATGGCGATGGCCAGGCCGAAACCCGTGTTATACAGGGCCACGGAAATGCCATGGGCCAGCTGGGCGGGATTCGAGCCGCTGGCGTTTTGCGAGCCGAAGATTTCGATCATGCCCACCACCGTGCCGAACAGGCCCATCAGTGGCGCCAGGGTGGCAATGGTGCCCAGGGTCGTCAGGTAGCGTTCCAGCACGTGGGCCACGCCGCTGCCCGCTTCCTCGATCGATTCCTTCATCACCTCGCGCGGCGCGTCGACATTGCGCAGCGCGGCAGCCAGCACCACGCCCAGCGGCGAATTGTCTTCCAGCTTGGCCACCGTATCCGGCGTAATCTTGCCGCTGCGATACACCTGCACCACTTCATCGAACAGCTTGCGGGGCAATATCTTGGCACGGCGCAAGTACAGCAGGCGCTCGATGATCAGGGCCAGGGCGACGATGGAAGCGATCAACAACAGCCAGATGGGCCAGCCAGCGGCTTGAAATATAGCGAGCAAAAGAAACTCCTGATAAAGGGAAGGCGATGGTTGGCCTGGACAACGCGTATTGTACCGAGCACGCGAGCGCGATTGCGCACCGGCGACGGAATGGCGCAATGTAGCGCGTTGACGCGCCGGCGGCAAGTGGCGCCTGCGCGCGCCCTTATGCACAGCCTGCTGACGCAGCGCAGCCGGCCGTGCCCAGTTTTGCACATTTTATGTGGATAAGATTGTGAGCAAGCATGAACAGTGAAAGCCAAGTCATTGATTTACATGGATATTTATCACCTGCGCAAAATACAGGCATAGCAGCTAATCGCGCGTAGTCAATGTCAGATGTTCAACAAAACAAAAGTTCTGCACATTTACTGTGGACAAGATTGTGCGCAAGGCGATGGAATTCACATAAGCCATTGATTTCAAAGAAAATTATTTCATTGAGTAAAAATGTGGCAGACCGGATAGCGGCATGCCATCGGCGGTCCATAAAGTTCTGCACACAATCTGTGGACAAGATTGTGTGCAAGCGCACAGATAAGCGCTAAGTACATTGATTTATATCGTTTTTATTGCCATGCATAAAAATGTGGCAAGCGCTGAAAAGGCGGGTTTTCCTGGCCAAATGTGGCTTCACCACGGCACTTTTCCACCGCCAGTGCAGTTCCACACATAAAGTGTGGATAAGATTGTGAGCAAGCCGATTGACTCCATGCAAGCCTATTGATTTTAAAGGACTTTTTTTCACTGCTGAAAAATGAGGCAGCCGCACCGCCTTGCGCAACAGTGGAAAACACGGGCAAACGGCGAAACGATTTATGCAGTTTTACACACATTCTGTGGATAAGATTGTGAGCAAGGCCCACGCTTGCATGCTAGGCCCTTGATTTATATGCGGTTTTTTATGCTGCGCAAAAATCAGGCAAGCCTTGCAATACGCCTGGCGGTGGATAAACGGGGCCGCCTGGCGGAGTTCTGCACATTTTTTGTGGATAAGATTGTGCGCAAGGCCATGTATGCGATACTAAGCCATTGATTCATATATACTTTATTTCCATGCGTAAAAATGTAGCAGGGTATTTTTTATCCACTGCAAGGGAGAAATCCAGCAGCCCTGTGCAGGACAAAAAGTTCCGCACACTTTCTGTGGATAACTTTGTGCGTAAGTGGCATGCGCTTCACTGATGTGCTTGATATTAAAGGACTTTTTCCCTGTGCACGCAAATCAAGCATCTGGAAATTCATCATGAAATCAAATACTTAGAAATAGAACTTGTTGTTTTGCACGATATATGACATAAGCATGACCTCGCCGATAATTTGTGGACAGTTCCTTCCCTTTCCAGCTTCATGATGACCGAAAACCAGACTGACAGCGGCTTTGCCGCCCCGCCCGTGCTGACCGTCAGCGCCCTGAACCAGGCCGTTGCGCGCCTGCTCGAACGCTCGTTTCCCCTGACCTGGATCGCCGGCGAGATTTCCAACTTCACGCGCGCCGCCTCCGGCCACTGGTATTTCACCCTCAAGGATGATGGCGCCCAGGTGCGCGCCGTGATGTTCCGCGGCCGCGCGCAGTACGCGGGCTTCACGCCGCGCGAAGGCGACAAGGTCGAGGTGCGCGCCCTCGTCACCCTGTATGGCGCGCGCGGCGATTACCAGATCAACGTGGAAGCCATCCGCCGCGCCGGCGTGGGCGCCCTGTATGAAGCGTTCCAGCGCCTGAAGGAAAAGCTGGCCGCGCAGGGCCTGTTCGACCCCGAACGCAAGCGCGCCATTCCCATGTTCGCGCGCAGCATCGGCATCGTCACCAGCCCCCAGGCAGCCGCCCTGCGCGACGTGCTGACGGCCTTGCAGCGGCGCGCGCCGCACGTGTCCATCATCCTGTATCCCACGCCCGTGCAGGGCCAGCAGGCGCCGGAAAAGATCGCGCACGCCATCCGCACGGCATCGGCAAGGGCCGAGTGCGACGTGCTGCTCGTGTGCCGCGGCGGCGGCAGCATCGAAGACCTGTGGTCGTTCAACGATGAAGCCGTGGCGTACGCGATCGCTGACTGCTCCATGCCCGTGATCAGCGGCGTGGGGCACGAGACGGATTTCACCATCGCCGACTTCGCGGCCGACCTGCGCGCCGCCACGCCCACGGCGGCGGCCGAACTGGCAGCCACGCCGCGCGCCGACTGGCTCGCGTCACTGCGCGCCGATGCGACGGACCTGCGCCGCGCCATGCGCCGCCGCCTCGACGACGCGGCGCAGACCCTGGACCGCCACAGCCGCCGCCTGCTCAATCCCAAGGCGCAGCTGCAGCAGCAGCGCCTGCAGCTGCTGGCCCTGTCGACGGCCATGACGCATGCGGCGCGCGCGCCGCTGAACCAGTCGCAGCACGCGCTGGAACGCCTGCGCTCGCGCTGGGCCAACCTGCGGCCCGACGTCGCGGCGCCGCGCGCGCGCCTGGCGGAAGCCCAGCGCCGCAGCGGCGCGGCCATGGCGCAGCTGCTGACGCAACGGCGGCATCGCCTCGACGGCCTGTCGGCGCAGCTGGAACTGCTCAATCCCCAGCGCACCCTGGAACGGGGCTACGCCATCCTGCGCGACGAAAAAGGCGCCATCTTGCGTTCGCCCGCGCAGCTGCAGGCACGCCAGAACGTCAACGTGCGCCTGGCCGAAGGCAGCGCGCAGATCGGCATCGCCAGCGTGCAGGCAGCATTGGAGTAAAAAAGGCCGGGGAATCTCCCCGGCCCAACACCTGCCCTACTGAGTGGACTGCTACTGCAACTGCTCTTTCCCCCTACGCCATCAGAACTTCATCGACACGCGCGCGCCGAACGTGCGCGGCGCGTTGTAGAAGGCGCCGTAGATCTGCTGCGTGGGCTGGCATGGCATGCCCACGTCCGTGCAGATTTCATTGACGTCCAGCTTGACGGCCTTGTCGGTGGCGTTCTGCACGAACGCTTCCACCGTATAGGCCTTGTTCGCCGGCTGGAAGCGCAGGCTCAGGTCCAGGGTCGTGTAGGCTTCCTGGCGCTTCACGCCCGCGTGGCCCGGCACGTCGCCGTTGAAGGCGCCCGCCCCCACGTACGACATGGTTTCGTAATGCACGGAGGCGCGCGGCGTGAGCTGGCCGCCGGCGACAGTGAAATCATGCTCGTACTGCACCGTGGTGGAAAACTTCGGCGCATGCTTCATGGTACTGCCGCCCACGTTCACCAATGGCGCCGTCGAACCGCAGGACTGGCCATTCGCGCGCGCCGCATCCACGTCGCACGAGAGGAAATCGTCATACACGGCCTTGAGCCAGGTGGCGTTGCCCGTCAGGCGGTCGGCCGACGTGGGCCGCCACACCCATTCCGCTTCCAGCCCCTTGACGGTGGCGCCGGCCGCATTGAAGTTGGCCAGCACGCTGTTGACCACCTGCGATTCGAGCTTGTCCTTGTATTTCATCAGGAAGGCATCGAGGTTCAGGGTCAGCTGGCGGTTCAGCAAATCCGACTTGAAACCGATTTCATAGCTGGTCAGTTTTTCCGGCTTGGTGGTGGCGCCGCCGTCGCCGATGGCCGGCGAGTGGAAACCCGTCGTCACGGAACCGAACAGCAAGATGTCGGAGCGCAGCTTGTACTCGATGCGGCCCAGCCAGGTGGCCTGGCCGTACTTCAGGTCGGCCGTGTTGTCGCCCGGCGTATTGCCGCAGCTGGCCGCCGTGATGGCGCCGCCCGGTCCGATGTTGTGCGTATTGGCCAGGCCCGTGCCGGGCGTGACCAGCTGCGCCAGCTGGTCCGGCGTGAGCACGGTGGTGCCCAGCGGCGTGTTGGCGGGCCAGTTCGGGCAAGCCCAGTTCTTGCCGCCGATATCGAACTTGTGGTCTTTCGTGTAGCGCGCGCCGGCCGTCAGCTTGATCTGGTCCGTCACTTGCTGGCTGACCTGGCCGAACACGGCTTTCGATTTGAGCTGGCGGTCGCCCTGGATGAAGGACATGGCCGACGCATACTGGCCCACGGTGGGCTGGACAAAAATCACGGCGCCGTTGGCGATATCCTGCTGCACGGCCGCCTGCGAAATCTGGCTGCGGTCGATGTCGAAGCGCACCTTGTTCTTTTCATTGAACAGGAACAGGCCCGCTACCCACTGGAACGGCGCATCGTCGTCCGAACGGGCTTGCAGCTCGTGTGAATAGCTGTCGAACTGCGCCCAGTCCGTGCGGTTTTCCGACTTGAAGCCGGGGAACAGGCCCGCGTCCGCATCGTTGCTGTTCTGGCGCTTGTAGCGGCTCCAGCTGCCCAGGTAAGTGAAGTCCAGCCCGTCCGTGGGCTTGTAATTGAGCTTGCCCTTGTAGGTGAGGATGGACTGGTCCAGGGTGCCCGGCGTGTCGATCAGGGCCGAGCGCAGCTTCTCGCCCGGCTTCGGCTCGGCCGCCAGGTAGACGTTGCCGGCGCCCTGGTCGAGAAAGTAGTCGGCGATGAAGGTGCCGCGCAGCTGCGGCGTAAACTTCCACAGCAGGGAGGCGCGCACGCCCATCTGGTCGCCGGCGCCATACTTGGCCGTGCCCGGCATCACGTTCGAGCCGCGGCGGAAATCCACCGTGCCGTCATGGCTATCCTTGATGGCGGCAATGCGCAGCGCCACGTCGTCGGAAAACGGGATATTGAGCATGCCCTGCGTCTGCAGATGGCGGTAGTCGCCCACGGTGATGCCGGCCGAGCCCATGAACTTGGCCGTGCTGGGCGCGGCCGACACGAGGTTGACGGCGCCTGCCGTCGAATTGCGGCCGTTCAGGGTGCCCTGCGGTCCGCGCGCCACCTCGACGTGGCTCAAGTCGTACATCAGCGCCGTCGCGCCCTGGGGACGCGGCGAATACACGCCATCGACATAGAAGGCGACGGCCGGGTCGCCCAGCTCCGTGTGGTTGGCCGAGCCCACGCCGCGCATGTAGACGTGCACGCCGCCCGAATCGCCATGCTGCTCGACGACGAGGCTGGGCACCATGGTGGCCAGCGAGGCCAGGTCCTTGACCTGATTGTTTTGCAGGGTGTCCTGGTTGAAGGCCGTGACGGCCAGCGGCGTCTCTTGCACGAAGGTGTTACGGCGCGTGGCCGTGACGACGATGCGGTCCATCTGCTCGGCCGCCGGCTGTGCCGTCTCGGCGGCCGCCGTGGCCGCGGTGGCCGGTCCGGCTTGCTGCGCCAGCGCGGCGCCGCTGCCCATCAGGATGAACTGGGCGAACGTCGCATGCGCCAGGCTGAATGCAATGGTGTTTCTCTTGAACGGCTTCATTGTTATTGTCTCCTCTACCACTGGTTGAATGATGATCACATAGCTCTTTGGCTACTGCTGCACATTTTTTGGGTGTCAATCTGAAGTCATGTCGCCTCCGTGCGGGTCAGTGGGTGGCCACGGCGCGCCCGCCCGTGTCGAATAGAAAGGCGTGGCCCTCTTCCGGCGCGAAGCCGATGGCGCTGCCCTGCGCCAGGCTGTGGCGCGCCTCGCCATGCAGCTTGATGGCCACCGCATGGGGACCGGCATCCAGCGTGGCGTGGATGATCTGCGCATCGCCCAGCTGCTCGATCAGGGTGACGGTGGCGCCGTACCCCTCCCCGCGCGGCACCAGGCGCAAATGCTCGGGGCGTATGCCGACCAGCATGCCCGCCTCGCCGCCCAGCTGGCTGGCCAGCGCGGGCACGGCGGCGCACGGCAAAAAGTTCATGCGCAAGGCGCCGATGAAACCGGCCACGAACTGGCTGGCCGGATGGCGGTACAGGTCCAGGGGCGCGCCCACCTGCTCCAGGTGGCCGCCGTGGAAGACGGCCACCCTGTCGCCCAGGGTCATGGCTTCGACCTGGTCGTGCGTCACGTAGATCATGGTGGTGCCCAGTTCCTGGTGCAGCTTGGCCAGCTCGATGCGCGTCTGCACGCGCAAAGAGGCATCGAGGTTGGACAAGGGTTCGTCGAACAGGAATACCTTGGGCTGGCGCACGATGGAACGGCCGATGGCCACGCGCTGGCGCTCGCCGCCCGACAGGGCCTTGGGCTTGCGCTCGAGCAGGTGCGTGATCTGCAAGATCTCCGCCACCTTGCCCACGGCCGCGCGCACTTCGGCTTCCGGCTTGCCCGCCAATTTGAGGGCAAAGCCCATGTTCTCGCGCGCCGTCATGTGCGGGTACAGCGCATAGCTCTGGAAGACCATGGCGATGCCCCGCTCGGCCGGCGCCACGTCGTTGGCCAGCAGGTCGCCGATGCGCAGCTGGCCCGCGCTGATGTCTTCCAGTCCCGCGATCATGCGCAGCAGGGTCGACTTGCCGCAGCCGGACGGCCCCACGAAGACCATGAATTCCCCGTCATGGATATCGAGGTCCAGGCCCTTGACGATTTCCGGGCCGTCGCCATAGGTCTTGCGGATGCCGCGCAGGGAGATGGCGGCCATGTCAGTGCTCCCCGGCCAGGACCAGCTGGGCCGGTGCGTGGGACGCGCGCTGCGCGGCGATGAAATCGCGGTACCACAGGGCGCTGTCCTTGAAGCTGCGCTGCTGCGTGGCGTAGTCGACGTACAGCATGCCGAAGCGCTTGGCATAGCCCGAGTTCCACTCGAAGTTATCCATCAGGCTCCAGTAGAAATAGCCGCGCACGTCGATGCCCTGCGCGATCACGGCCCGCAAGGCGTCCAGGTGCAGCTGCACGTAGTCGATGCGCGCCTGGTCGTGGATCTTGCCGCCGGCGGGCTTGTCGGCGACGGCCATGCCGTTTTCCGTAATGTAGACGGGCGGCAGCCGGTATTCGCGGTGCAGGCCCACCAGCAGTTCCGTCAAGCCCTGCGGATAGGTTTCCCAGCCCATGTCATTGAAGCCCAGCTTGCCCTCGGGCTTGCGCGGCGGCGTCTCGGCGCTCATGAAAGCGCGCGTGTAGTAGTTCACGCCGAGAAAATCGATGGGCTGCTTGATATCTATGAAATCGTTTTCAAAGATGGCCAAAGCTGAAGCGTCGGCGTGTTTCAGGGCCAGTGCCGGGTAGCGGCCCTTGAAGATGGCGTCCATATACCACTGCACCGAGCGCGCATATTCGAGTTCGGCCAGTTCGCGGTCTTGCGCGCTGTCGGTGGCCGGCGTGGCCGTCCATTGATTGAGCACGATGCCCAGTTTCGCGGGCGGATTGACGGCGCGCATGGCCTGCATGGCCAGGCCGTGCGACAGCAGCAGATGGTGCGACACTTGCACGGCGGCGGCGGGGTCGGCCATGCCGGGCGCGAACTGGCCCGTGCCGTGGCCCAGCACGGCCGTGCACCACGGTTCGTTGTGGGTGGCGATGCTGACGACCTTGTGGCCGAAGCGGCGCGCCACCTCGGCCGCATAGGCCGCGAAGTGGTAGCAAGTGGCGCGATTGAGCCAGCCTCCCTCGTCCTGCAAGGCTTGCGGCAAGTCCCAGTGGTACAGGGTCAGGTGGGCATCGAGTCCCTTCGCGGCCAGGGCGTCGAGCAGGCGCGCATAGAAATCGAAGCCCGCCTCGTTCCAGGCGCCGGAACCCGTGGGCTGCACCCGCGACCAGGACATGGAAAAGCGGTAGGCGTTCACGCCCAGGTTCGCGATCAGCTCCACGTCATCAACGTAGCGGTGGTAGTGGTCGCAGGCCACGTCGCCATTGCTGCCATCGATGATCTTGCCGTCCGTGTGGCTGAAGGTATCCCAGATGGACGGGCCGCGGCCGTCGATGGCGGCCGCGCCCTCGATCTGGTAGGCGCTGGTGGCCACGCCCCAGGTGAAGGTGGAAGGAAATTGGGTATCGGTATCGTCGTTGTGCATGGTGGTCATGTCAGTGTGAGTGGATGAAAAAGTTCTAGCCTTTGACGGCGCCCTGGGTCAGGCCCTCGATCAGGCGCTTCGAGGCGACAAAGAACATCAGCAGCAGCGGCAGCACGGCGATGGCGGCGCCCGTCATCAGCGCACCCCACTCCGTGTTGTTCGGCGCCTGCATGCTGCGCAGGGCCAGCGGGATCGTGTAGTTCTCGACCGAGCGCATGACGACCAGCGGGGTAATAAAATTGTTCCACGAGTTGATGAAGGTGATCAGGCCCAGGGTGCCCATGGCGGGCCCGATCAGCGGCAGCACGACTCTCCAGTAGATGGCGAACTCGCCGCAGCCGTCGATGCGCGCTGCCTCGATCAGGTCCTTCGGGATGGCCGTGCCGATGTACTGGCGCATCAGGAAAATCCCCAGCGCACCGGCCGCACCGGGCACGTACAGGGCGCGCGGCTGGTCCAGCCATCCGAGGAAATCCATCAGCATGAACGTCGGGATCATGTTCATGAAGGATGGGATGATCATCGACGCCATCACCAGGGTAAACAAGGGCCGCTTGAAGCGGAACTCGTACATGGCAAACGCATAGCCGCCCAGCGAGCAAAAGAACAGGGTCAACGCCGTCGTCATCAGGGCCACGTACAGGCTGATGCCGATATTGCGCCAGAACGGCAGGCGCTCCTGCAGCAGTTCCAGGTTGTTGAGCAGGGCCGTGCCGAACCAGCGCGGCGGCGGCAGGCTGTAGATTTCCGCGCTCGTATGCGTGGCAAAGACGAACATGAAGTAGAACGGCGCGACCATGATCAGGGCGCCGATGGCCACCATGGCGTAGGCCGTCCAGCGGGTGCTGGCCGCGCTGGCGCGGCGGTTTGTCAATGCGCTCATTTGGCCTCCTTGCGTTCCTGACGTTCATTGCGGCTGAAGACGCGGTTGTTGACCCACGTGGTGCTGGCGATGATCAAGAACAGCAGCCAGGAAATGGCCGACGCCGTGCCGAAGTCGCCCGAGGAAAACGCCGTCTTGTAGACGAAGATGGCCGTCGTCATCACGGACTGGCTCACGCCGCTCGATTCGGCCACCAGCACGAACGGTTCCTCGAACAGCTGCAGGTTGCCCATGATGGTGAGGGTCACGGCCAGGTAGATCATGGGCCGCAGCTGCGGCAGGGTGATGTACCAGAACTGCTGGCGTTTCGAGGCACCGTCGATGGTGGCCGCCTCGTACAAGTCCTTGGGGATCACCTGCAGCGCGGACAGGTACAGCACCAGGTTCCAGCCCAGGTAGCGCCAGAAAATCACGAAGGCGACGGCCGGCTTGATGAACAGCGAGCTGCCCAGCCAGTCGATCGACTCGGCCGGGAACAGGCCGCCGACCAACGGCAGGCTGGCGCACCATTCGATCAATACATTGATCTGCCCATAGTCGCGCGAGAACAGGGTGTTGAAGACCATGGCGATGGCCACGCTGGAGGTGATGAACGGCAAGAAGTAAATGCCGATCACCAGGTTGCGCGAGCGCTTGAAGCTGTTGTGGATGAACGCCGCCAGCGGGATGGCGACCAGGTGCTGCGGCACGCCCGAAGCCAGCGCCAGCCACACGGTATTGCCCAGCGAGCGCAGGAACCACGGGTCGCTCAGCGCATACTTGTAGTTGTCGAGGCCGACCCACTGCATGGCTTCCACGCCGCTGGCCGCTTCCCACTGGTTGAACGACAAATAGATGGAAAACAGCAGCGGGAACAGGCTGAAGACGGCGAACAGGATGAAGAAGGGGCTGATGAAAATGTATGGCGCCCATTGCTTCATGGTGTAGCGCTTGCGCGACGGCCGCGCCGACGCGGACGCCTGGTGCGCCAGCGATGCCGATGGGGGATGCAAGTGGCTCATGCTGGTCCTAGCGCCGCGCGCGGTGGGTGATCAGGGCCTTGGCGTCGGCCAGGGCCGTCTTGATATCCTTGTTTTGCGCCAGCACGCTTTCCAGCTCCATGTTGACGATGTCGCGCGCCACGGCGTCGAACTTGTCGACGCGGATGACGGGAATCCTTGCCGCCGTGTCGCGCGCCAGCAAGCGTGTCTTCTGGCCGCCGAAGTACGCTTGCGGCTCGTCCATCATGGGGTCCGCATACGCCGCTTTCAAAGCGGGGAAGGCGCCGATTTCTTTGAGCGAGTGCAGCTGGATATCCTTGTTGACGGTCATGAACTTGATGAATTCCCAGGCCTGGGCTTTGTTCGCCGCCTTTTTCGGGATGCCGTAGAAGGAGCCGCCGTACGACGCCAGCGCGCCGGCCGGCAGGTTCGCCGCGCGCCACTGGCCCTTCGAATCGGGCGCCAGCCACTTGGCCAGGTGGCCGCTGAGCCACGAGCCCATCATCTGGCTGGCCACCTTGTCGCGCTTGAAGCCCTCGGCCCACTCGCCCGTCCAGGCCACGGTGCGCGCATCGATGCCCGCCACCCGCGCCGCCTTGGCCAATTCGAACGCCTTGACGAAGCGGGGCGAGTCGACCAGCACCTGCCCCTTGTCGCCAAAGTAAATGCCTTCGCCATCTTTCAAATTGGCGCGGATAACGATGTCGGCCAGGTCGCTGGCGCCGGCCAGCAGATAGGTGCCCGTGGCGGCCTTGAGCTTCTTGCCGGCGGCGATGTACGACTCCCACGAAGCGGTCAACTCGGATTCCTTGATGCCCGCCTTGTCCATCAAGTCCTTGCGGTAGAACAGGGTGCCCGGCCCCAGGTCGGCCGGCATGGCGCCCAGGGTGCCGCGCGAGCTGGTCGCCTGCACGAAGGTGAAGGGCACGAACTGGGCGCGGTACTGCCCTGCCCCGTACGGCGCCTGCAGGAGGTCTTCCATGCCCTTCGATTCGGCAAAGCTGCCGACATAGCGGAAGTCGATGGCCATCACGTCGGGCAGGCGCGCGCCGGCCGCCAGCGCCGTCGTCATCGAGTTATGGTGGTCGTCGATCTGCAGGCTGACCAGCTTGACCTTCACGTGCGGGTACAGCTTTTCCCACATGGGCATGGCCGTCTTGACGGCGCGGTCCAGGTCCGGGAACGAGGCGACGGTAATGGTGGCGGGAGCCAGCGCCGGCAGGACGGCAGCAGGCGGGACAGCGGCAGGCGCGGCGGGCGCGGCAGGCGCGGCGGGCGCGGCGGGCGCGGCAGGCGCGGCGGGCGCGGCGGGCGCGGCAGGC
>NZ_JAZARD010000009.1:0-23249 GCF_036231885.1 Janthinobacterium sp. P210006
CACCAGAGCAAGCTCCGTGCTGCCGTTCGACTTGCATGTGTAAGGCATGCCGCCAGCGTTCAATCTGAGCCAGGATCAAACTCTTCAGTTTAATCTCTGTTACTTTGCCCTTTTACAGGCACCGTTATTTCTAACGGGTCGCTCACTCAAAAAACTGACAGGCCACTACTTGCGTAGCGCCTATTTCATTATTTCTTGTGAACATTTGATATTTTAAGTATTACAGCAATCCGAAGATCGCTGCTGCACTGACATCAAATGCCCACACTTATCGACTGTTAATTGTTAAAGAACTGTATTCGGTACTGCTTATTTACCGCTCTCGCGCTATCGACAAAGCGTTGTGTTTGTCAGCTGCGAAGAAGGAAGAGTATGAAGCGTTTAGATCGTTTCGTCAACCTTCTTTTTTCACCCTGCTTTACTCGGCATTTGCATGCATCGTTCAGCGAGGGGGCGAATTATAGCCGTGCCCCGCAGGCCCCGCAAGCGCTATTTTTCTGCGCTTCCTGAAACAGCCCTGGCACCGCACTTGCTTATGTCTGCCTATGCGCTGTCCACCGATGGGAGCAGCTCTGGGCCTGGCAGCAACACCGGGGACAGTCCGGCTCGCTTTGCTTTGCTCCCATCTGTGACAGGTGCTACATTATGGAACACTCTCGATATTCAAAAGAGCGCCGCAGTACAGGGCCCAACGGAGGCAACGAGATCATGTATCAACCGTCAGCTACTTACCGTAGCGCACCGTTTTCGTCTATTGCAGATGCGAACACCATACCGACAGGACAGGACAACGTCCCCGTCATCATCGAAACTTCCCATCAGCGTTCCGTCGCCTTTGGCCTGTCGCCCACGGCCACGCCCGACTTTACGCCCGCCGGCAAATCCGATCTGTCCTTGCTGATCGAGCAAAACCGCATGCTGCACACGCATGCGCTACCGGCCATGGAAACCCTGTACCAGCAAATCGTCAACACCCACAATATGGTGATTCTCACGGATGCCAACGGCGTGATCGTGCATTCGCTGGGCGATGATGATTTCCTGGAAAAAGCCAACCGGGTGGCCTTGCAGCCAGGCGTCGCGTGGTCGGAACAAAGCCGCGGCACGAATGCCATCGGCACGGCCATCACGGAAAAAGTACCGACCCTGGTTCATGCGGACCAGCATTACCTGGCCGCCAATCATTTCCTGACGTGCTCTGCGGCACCGATTACCGACCACCGGGGCAATGTCATCGGCGTGCTGGATGTCTCGAGCGACCAGCGCAGTTTCCACAAGCATACGATGGCCCTCGTGCGCATGTCGGCGCTGATGATCGAAAACCAGCTGTTTTCCGCCACGTTCGAAGATGCCATCACCGTGCACTTCCATGCGCGCCCCGAATTCATCGGCACCTTAATGGAAGGCATCGCCTCGTTCACGCCGGGCGGGCGTTTTTTGTCCGCCAATAAAAACGGCTTGTTCCAGCTGGGCCTGTCATTTGCCGCACTGCAATCACATACCTTCAGCTCCCTGTTCGGCTTGCCCGTGTCCGCCCTGTACGACCATTACCGCACGGCCGCGCCCGGTTTGCTGAACCTGTGCATGCACAGCGGCGTGCGCGTGTATGGCCGTGCGCAGTTGCGCCTGGCCAATAGTGTCTTCCAGCATGGTTTTACTGCCAGCACCGACCATAGCGATATCAACGCCGTGCCGGCCCAGGTTCCAGCGCCAGCCAGCCATGCCGCCAACGCGGCGCGGCGCCTGTCCGGCCTGCGCTACCTGCGCACGGGCGATCCGCAGCTGGAACTGGTCATTGAAAAGGTCAACAAGGTATTGGGGCGCGACATCCCCATCCTCGTCATGGGAGAAACAGGTACGGGCAAGGAATTGCTGGCGCAAGCCATCCACAACGATTCGCCACGGGCCATGGGACCGTTTATCGCCGTCAACTGCGCGTCGATCCCGGAAACCCTGATCGAGTCGGAGCTGTTCGGCTATGAAGACGGGGCGTTTACGGGGGCGCGCAAGAAAGGGGCGATAGGCAAGATTCTGCAAGCCAATGGCGGCACCCTGTTCCTCGACGAAATCGGCGACATGCCTTTCGGTTTGCAGGCGCGCCTGTTGCGCGTGCTGCAGGAACGCATGGTCACGCCCCTGGGCAGCAGCAAATCGATCACCGTCAATGTGGAACTCATTTGCGCCACGAATCACAACTTGCGCGAACGCATGGCCAAGGGCCTGTTCCGCGAAGACCTGTATTACCGCCTGAATGGCCTGGTCGTCAAACTGCCGCCGCTGCGCGAACGCACGGACCTGGACACGGTCGTGAAGAAAATCCTCGCAACGGAAGCGCCCGACACGCGCTATGCGGTGGCGCCCGACATCCTGCGCATGTTCCATCAGCATAAATGGCCAGGCAACTTCCGCCAACTGACCAATCTGTTGCGCACGGCCATCGTCATGGCGGGCGACGAACATGAAATCTGTTTGCGCCACATGCCCGATGATTTCCTCGACGATATTGAGATGACACAGGCCCATGCCGCCAGCGCCAGCACGGACCGCATGATCGCGGCCGGCGCCAACCTGGAAGAGATGGAACACAGCGTGATCCTCAAGTCGCTCGATGCCCACGGCGGCAATGTTTCAGCCACGGCGCGGGCCCTGGGTGTCTCGCGCAACACGATCTACCGCAAGGTACCGCACCTGAAATAGCCTAGAGTAGACGGGGAAAGCCGGGCGACATCTTGCGTCGCCCCCGCTTGTCGATGGTCATCAGGTCGACCCCGTCCATCCGTGCAGCCATCGCATGTGCGCGCGCAGCTCCCGTTACCATGAAGGTCGTCGACAAGCCGTCTGCCAGCAAGCCCGTGGGTGCCAGCACCGTCACGCTGGCCAGTTCGTCCGGCGAATCGCCCTTCGCGGGGTCGAAGATGTGGTGATGCACGAAGTCGGGCGTGAATGTGCATTCATAATCGCCCGAGGTGGCCACGCTGCGCCCTTCCACTTTCAAGGTGGCCGCCAGGATTTCTGCGTCGCGCGGGTCCTGGATGCCCAAGGTCCAGGGATGGCGCACGGAGCGCTGTCCCCGTGCAACGAATTCGCCCGTATCGAGCAGCGCGTGCCGTACGCCCCGTGCCTGCACGGCTGCGAGCGCCATGTCGGCTGCGTAACCTTGCGCCAGGCCATTCAAGGTCAGCGCCATGCCCGGCTGCAGAAAACGTACTTCCCGCTTATCCCACACCAGTTGCCGCCAGCCTACCCGCGCCTGTGCCGCGCGGCGCAAGGTGTCCGTCGGCAAGCTGGCCTCGTCAGCCGCCGCACGGAACAACTGCCACAAAGGTTGCACGGTGATATCAAACGCCCCGTCGCTCCATTGCGACAACGCTTGCGCCTGCGCCAGCACGGCCAGCAGGTGGGCGTCCGGCCGGGCCAGGCGTCCATCGCGGTTCAGCTGAAAGACTTGGCTGGCCGGACTGTAAATGCTCATCAGCCGGTCGATATTCCTGGCCGCATGCAAGGCGTCTTCGATGGCCAGTTCAGCCTGGTGCTGGTCGTGGTGCAGCACGGTGACGGCGATGGTCGTGCCAAACGCCAGTGCGGCGCCCTGATAAGGCCGCACGCCGGACGCCGTGGCCGTGCCGCGCGCCATGCTGCCCGGCACAGACCAGCCCGCGATGCCGGCTACGCTGCCGATGGCCGCCGAAATAAATGTTCTACGCTGCATTGCTGCTCTCCTCTGCCATGGACCGGACGATGGGAATGGCACGGGCACGCTTGATTTCCAGCATCAAGGGCGCGCATTTTTCATCACTGGCATAGATCACCACGCAATCCATGCACTGGAAACACTCACCGTAATCGACTTTCCCGCCAGGCGCGATGGCGTGATACTCGCAACGGTGGCGGCAAGTCTGGCAAGGCGTGCCGCATTCCTGGCGGCGGGGAATCCAGTTGAACAGACGAAAGCGCCCCAGCAGCGCCAGCGCCCCGCCAAACGGACACAGGTAGCGGCAAAAAAATTTGTAGGAAACACTACTGAGCAGCAGCAAGCCCACGGCATACGTGACAAACGGCCAGGCGCGCACAAAATTCAGGGTAATCGCCGTCTTGAACGGTTCCAGCTCCACCAGCCTGTCCGTGATCTGACTGGAAAACAGGCTGCTGCCAAGAATGGCTGCCAGCAAGCCATACTTGATCCATTTCAAGCGCCCATCGAGGCGCGGCTTGATCTTCCACTGCGGCAAGCGCAGCCACTGGCCCAGCTTGCCCGTGAATTCCTGCAGGGCACCAAACGGACAGAGCCAGCCGCAAAACGTGCCGCGCCCCCAGACCAGCAGGGTCAGCAGCACGAACGCCCACAGGATCACCGTCATCGGGTCGAACAGGAAAAAGCCCAGGCTGCGGCCTGCCAACAGCGCCTGGATGGCGCCCGTGATATTGACGATCGACAATTGCCCCTGTGCGTAGTAACCGATAAAGCCGATGGTAAATAACAGGAACAAACGGCGGAACCATAAAAATTGCCGGCCATTTTGCACCAGGCGTTTCTGCCAGGCCAATGCGCCGGCCAGCAGCGCCAGCCCCGCCAGCAAGATCCATAACTCGGCCCGGCGGCTCTTCCACGTGCCACGCCACGTGGCATCGTCACCTTGCGGCGCCGCATACAAGCCGGCCGGCAGGCGGTAGCTGACATCCACGTTGCGCGCGATGCGTTCCGGATACACGATGCCCTTGCTGCGTGTGATCGGCAGCGTGAACGCCAGCGGGCTGGCCGCATCGAGCCCGGCCTGGCTGATGATGCGCAGCACGGTGACATTTTCCGTCGGCAACAACGCCGTATCCGCCAACTGCAAGTCCAGGTCCAGGTCGCGCATGTCGATGGGCAAGCCATCCTGCTTCAGCAACAGGCGGTCGGGCACGGTGCCGCGCACGAACTCGTCGCCCAGCACGCTATAGCGCCCGCGCGACATGACAAGGATGGCGTGGTCGCCCTCGTCCAGGCGGTTGCGCAATTTGTTCCAGCTGCGTTCCGTCAACAAATTGCGTCCCACCGTGGGGACGGACACATAGGCCAGGTACAGATCGATGAATACGCCATCGGGCTCGCGCATGGCTTGCGCATCGAGTCCCGCGCCGGGACTGCCCGCAAACAAGACTTCCACCGCCTTGTTGCTCAGGCGCACATGCTGGATCAAACCCTGCTTCAACATGTGCGCGACATCCCGCTTTTCAAACACATCCATGCGGATGCGGGCGATCTGGTCCGGATCGCGGCCCTGCGCAAAGCCCAGTTTTTTGCGCGACACTTTCAAGGCCGACGCCAGCACGCTCTGATTGATGATGCGCACGGAGGCCGTGGCCTTCGACACGCCGTCGATATCGGCATGGGTGGCATCGGCTGCCCGTTTCGTCCGGGCACCAATGGCGATATTCTGTTTCAGCGACAAGCCCTGATACTGTTTGACGAACTGAAACAGCGGCGCTTCGCCCAAGCCGTCGAGAAATACGGGCTCGTGCTGCGACAGCACCGCCACGTCCAGGAAGCTGCCTTGCGGATCGATGGCGATCAGCAGATTGACGGGCACGCCGGAAAAGCCGGGAATGGGCGCCAAATCCACGGATTCAAAAACGTAGCCGATCAGTTCAGTAGCCGTGGCGTTTTGCTTGAACAGGGGCCAGACGGGCAAGTCGGTTTCCTTGCTGCCCACGACGATGGGTGCGGGAAAGCGCCGTGCCAGCTCGGTCTTCGTGAGCACGCCCGCCCACGCCTGTCCCAGAATAAACAGGAATAGCCAGCAACCGATAAACAACCGCATTATCCGCATGCAGTGCACTCCGTGCGGCGCCCTGTCGCAAGGCGCCGCGTTGATGAGTTAAAAGAAAATAATGCCGCCCAGGGACACGCCATTCATTTTCGCTTCGCCACCGGCAAAGCCTTTCGAGCGCGTCTGGCCCAGCTCGCCTACCAGGGTGATCGCACTGTTGAGCGAGTAATACGCGCCCAGGGTCAGGTTGGCGTTCGATTTCAAGCCGCCCGTGCCGGCCGTGTTGTCGTCGTTCTTGCTGATGCCGTAGGACAAGCCCAGCTTCAGCTTGTCCGTCGTTTTATACGTGCCTTGCAGCAGCCAATTTTTTGACTTGGTATCGCCCTGGTCCGCATCGGACAAGATGCCCAGCCCTTTGCCGCCCTGGAAATTGACCAGCACGCCAGCCGGGCCCATCTGGTACGAGCCGCCCACTTCCATCCCGCGCATGGTCAAGTCATCAACACCTGGCGTTTTCGACGTGAATTTTTGCGACTTCACGCCCAGCCAGGCTTTCAAGCCTTCCTGCGCATACGTCAGCTGCGCCTGCACTTGCGGGCTCGACTTCGACGAATAGGTCGAGCCTGCCACGATGGGCGTGTCCGACACGGGGCTGACCAGCGCCACATCGGCGCCAAAGCCGCCCGACTTCGGCGAGCTGTACATGATCTGGCCATAGTTGCCCAGATAGGTGTAGCCGGCGCCGATATGGCCCAGGGTCACCCGGCCCCGCTGCGTCGCCTGCACGGGTGCGCCTGAGCCCAGCAAGGTCATGTCGGACAGAATCGCGTTCGCGCCGAAAATGCCGTAGTCGCGGCCCAGCTTGAAAGTGCCCATCTGTTCATTGCCAAACGTAAAGAAGGCCTGGCGCACATCGACCACGCTGTTCTGGCTGATGGCGCTGTCCGTGGCCGTCGAGTTGTAGATGCCGATCAAGGCTTTCACGTCATACTCGCCCAGCCGCGAGCTTGCCGAGGTGATCAAGCCATTCGGCAGCAAACCATTGCCGATCGTGGTGCGGTCCTTTTCTCCGCCGCAACCGAGCGCCTGGCCGCCCAGCGCCAGCCCGCCCACGGCGTCGCCCGAACACGACACTTGCGTGTAATAGGCGTTGACGATGCCGCCCACCGACACGGTCCAGTCGCCAGCCTTGATATCGACGGCGTGCGCCTGTCCCACCGCTGCGATTGTCATGACACCGAGGCTCCCCAGCTTGATCCATGTGTTCATTTCTTCTCCTCTTTCTTCTCTGTTTTTAGTGTGCACATCAGTGATTGATGTACCTCAAGCTTTGGCAATAAGCGTGCCCAGCGCGGCTCAGAGGGAGAAAGAGAAAAAGCGTATTTCACTTGTGCAGCAGCGGATCAACCGCCACTGCCAGTGTTCATTTTTTGACCGCCAGCAGGCATGGCGGGCGGACAGGTAAACAAAAAACTGACGGCCTGCGCCGTCAGCAAAAAGAAAACATCCGGCGGACAGGGAGACACCCATCCGAGTGGCCCGGATGCTTCACCCCGTTACTTCGATGCCAGCTTGAAGACCCACACGGAACCGCCCTGTTCCAGGAAGTTGACCTTCTTGGCCACCTCGCCGCCCCACAGCGGCACGGCGCCACCCCAGCCGGAAACGACGGCCACATACTGCGTGTCGCCATCCTGCCAGGTGACGGGCGGCGCCACGACGCCGGAGCCCGTCTGGAATTTCCACAGCTCCTTGCCCGTCTTTGCGTCGACGGCTTTCAGGAAGCCTTCCGGCGTGCCGTAAAACACCAGATTGCCGGCCGTACTCATCACGCCGCCCCACAGCGGCGCGTTGTTCTTGATTTCCCATACAATCTTGCCCGTCTTCGGATCGACGGCGCGCATGGCGCCGATGTAGTCGTCAAACAGGGGCTTGATGGTGAAGCCTGCGCCGAGGAAGGCACCGCCCTTCTTGTAGCTGATCGGCTCGTTCCAGATATCCATGCCCCATTCGTTTGCGGGAACGTAGAACAGCTTGGTTTGCGGCGAGTACGCCATCGGCATCTGGTTTTTGGCGCCGAGGAAAGCGGGCGCGGCAAACACGGTCGTGCCCTTCTTGCCTTCCTCTCCCTTGGTCGGGTCGCCAGGGCGGCCTGCGGCGATGTAGTTCGGCCGGCCCGTCTTCAGGTCGATGCTGCTGGCCCAGGTGATTTTCTTCACAAACGGAAAGGCGTTCTGCAGCTTGCCCGTGCTGGCATCGATCACGTAAAAGAAACCGTTGCGGTCGGCCTTGCCGCCGTAGCGCTTGCCATCCATGTCGAAGGTGACGAACTCGTTGGCGCCATCGAAATCCCAGGCATCGTTCGGCGTATTCTGATACGCCCACTTGATCTGCCCCGTTTTCACGTCGAGCGCCACGGTGGATGACGAGTACAGGTTGTCGCCGGGACGCAAATGGCTGTTCCACGGCGCCGGGTTGCCCGTGCCGAAGTACGCGAGCCTGGTTTGCGGATCGTAGGTGCCGCCCATCCACGTCGAGGCGCCGCCCGTTTTCCACAGGTCGCCGGGCCAGGTCTTGTTGACGGTGCCGGACACGCCGTTATCGATGGCCTTGCCATCCTTGTCGTAGCGGTGGCCCATATGGCCTTCCACCGTCGGACGGCTCCACACGAGGTCGCCCGTCATCGGGTTGCGCGCTTCGACCCGGCCCACGATGCCGAATTCCCCGCCCGACACGCCTGTCAGCAGCAAGCCTTCGGCAATGAGCGGCGCGGCCGTCATCGAGTAGCCGGCCGCGTAATCGTCAACTTTCTCTTTCCAGACGATCTTGCCCGTATTCTGGTCCAGCGCCACGAGATACGCGTCCAGGGTGCCGAAGATCACCAGGTTGCCGTACAGGGCGGCACCGCGGTTGACCACGTCGCAGCAGGGCATGATGCCGTCCGGCAAGCGATGCTCATACTTCCACAGCTTGGCGCCCGTTTTCAAGTCGACGGCAAAGATGCGCGAATACGATGCCGTGACGAACATCTTGCCGTTATGAATCAGCGGCTGCGATTCCTGGCCCCGCTGTTTTTCGCCGCCAAACGAGAACGACCAGGCCGGCACCAGCTTGGCCACGGTCTTGTCATTGATCTGCGTCAACGGCGAATAGCGCTGGCCCTGCGTGCCCATGCCGAACGACAGGACACTGGCCGGATTCTTCGCCGTGCTGTCGAGCATGGCAGTGGTGACATTGCCCGCATCCGCTGCGTGAACGAGCGATGCCGGCGCTACCAGGCTCAGGCTGACGAGTATCCCCATGATTTTTTTCTGCACAATCATCTCCCTCTGTTTTATTAGTATGTGTGTGTATCAAGTCTTGCGGTGCTCATGCGGCTGGGCATGCAGCAAGGCGCACTCCTCATCGGTGAACAGGCGCGAGCGCGTCAGGAAGCGCTTGCCCGTGCCGTTGTCGAGTGAAAACATGCCGCCATTGCCATCGACCACATCGATAATCAACTGGGTATGCTCCCAGTACTCGAATTGCTCGAGTCCCATGTAGAACGGTGTGCCATTCAAATTGCCGAGATAAATGTCGGTATCGCTGACATCGAACTCGCCCAGTGCGTAGCACATGGGCGCACTGCCGTCGCAGCAGCCGCCCGACTGGAAAAACATCAGCGGGCCGTGACGCTCGCGCAACTTGTCCATCATTTCCAGCGCCGCATCGGTGGCGACCACCCGGGCAATTGCTGCACTCATGGCATCCCTTTCTGCGCGCCGCGCCCGGACTGCAAGCGCGGCGCGTGTTGCCGGTTTAGAAGAAGCCCAACGCTTTCGGGCTATAGCTCACCAGCAAGTTCTTCGTTTGCTGGTAGTGGTCGAGCATCATCTTGTGGTTTTCGCGGCCAATACCCGATTGCTTGTAGCCGCCGAACGCGGCGTGGGCCGGATACAGGTGGTAGCAATTGGTCCACACGCGGCCCGCCTGGATGGCGCGTCCCATGCGGAAGGCGCGCGAACCGTCGCGCGTCCACAGGCCGGCGCCAAGGCCGTACAAGGTATCGTTGGCAATCGCCAGCGCGTCGGCCTCATCCTTGAAGGTGGTCACGGACACGACAGGCCCGAAGATCTCTTCCTGGAAGATGCGCATCTTGTTGTTGCCCTTGAACACGGTCGGACGCACGTAGTAGCCGCCCTCCAGGTCGCCCGCCTGCGTGTTGCGCTCGCCGCCGGCCAGCACTTCGGCGCCTTCCTGGCGGCCGATATCGAGGTAGGACAGGATTTTTTCCAGTTGTTCCTGCGAGGCCTGCGCGCCGATCATGGTGGAAGCGTCGAGCGGGTTGCCCTGCTTGATGGCGGCCACGCGCTTCAAGGCACGTTCGATGAATTTCTCGTAGATCGATTCCTGGATCAGCACGCGCGATGGGCAGGTGCATACCTCACCTTGATTCAGCGCAAACATCGCAAAACCTTCCAGGCACTTGTCGAAATAATCGTCGTCCGCATCCATCACGTCTTCAAAGAAGATGTTGGGCGACTTGCCGCCCAGTTCCAGGGTGACGGGAATCAGGTTTTGCGCCGCGTAGCCCATGATCAAGCGGCCCGTGCCCGTTTCGCCCGTAAAGGCGATCTTGGCAATGCGCTTGCTCGAGGCCAGCGGCTTGCCCGCTTCCAGGCCGAAACCGTTGATGATGTTCAACACGCCCGGCGGCAGCAAGTCGCCGATCAACTCGACCAAGACCATGATGGACGCCGGCGTCTGCTCGGCAGGCTTGAGCACCACGCAATTGCCTGCCGCCAGGGCCGGCGCCAGTTTCCACACGGCCATCAGGATGGGAAAATTCCACGGGATGATCTGGCCCACAACGCCCAGCGGCTCATGGTAGTGATAGGCATAGGTTTCCGCATCGATTTGCGCGACGGAACCTTCCTGCGCGCGGATGCAGCCGGCGAAGTAACGGAAATGGTCGATGGCCAGCGGAATGTCGGCATTCATCGTTTCGCGGATCGGCTTGCCATTGTCGATGGTTTCCGCCGTGGCGATCAGGCTCAGGTTCTGTTCGATGCGGTCGGCGATGCGGTTCAGGATATTGGCGCGCTCGGCCGGCGACGTCTTGCCCCATGCCTCCTTGGCGGCGTGCGCGGCGTCCAGCGCCAGCTCGACGTCTTCCGTCGTGGAACGGGCGATTTCGCAAAACGGCAAGCCCGTGATCGGGGTGATGTTAGGAAAGTATTCACCTTTTACTGGTGCAACGAATTTGCCGCCAATGTAATTGTCATAGCGTTGTTTGAAGGGATTGGCTACGCCCAGCTTGCTGATGTCTGCGAGATTCATGTCGTCCTCTATCGGGTTAATTAGAATGGAAATACTTAATTAAAATCAAACGTCCTGGTACAGATGGGGTGAGTACACGGAGTCTTCCGCAAATGCCGTGCCAGCTCGCCATCCCACTACAAACTTAGCGGGTTTTACCCGCGTTACAAGGGCGTGGCATCCATACCGGGCCGCTTTTCCTCGCATGCGCGGGGCCTGGACGGTGGGCGTGGCGCTGTTTGCATTTTGAACAAGGCTGGCGCAGCCTGTTGCAATCCGGGCCAGCGCCCTCCTTGCCTTGCGGAGCCCCGCAGCCGCTGCACAATGGAACAGGTGTGCCAGACTGGAACACCTGTTCCAGGCGAGCTAGCGAATCACCACGCCCCATGGCAATTCACCCACGGCAATGTCGGCCACCTTGCGTGCGCCGGCCGTGTCGATAACTGAAACGCTGTTCGAGCGGCCATTGGCCACGTACAACTTGGCGCCATCGGGCGTGATGGCCATATTCCAGGGACGCTTGCCGACGGGAATCGTGGCCGTCACCTGGTTGCTGGCCGTGTCGATCACCATGACCGTGCCGTCGATACCGTTCGAGACATACACTTGCTTGCCGCCGGGATGGACGGCGATGCCATTCGCATTCTTTCCTGCGGGAATAGTGGCAATGGCCTTGCGCGTGGCCATGTCGAGCACGTAGACGGCATTGACCAGTTCGCACGCCACGTAGGCCCGGCCCGAATCGGGGCTGAAGCCGATGCCGCGCGGGCGCAAGCCCACGGCGATGGACGCCACCTGGCGGCGTTGTGCTACATCAATGACATCGACTTGCTCGGCCTCTTCCGCGCTGACCAGCAGCCAATGTCCATCGGGGCTGAACACGGCATGTTCCGGGTTGCGCCCTTGCACCTTGATATCTGCGAGCAAGATGCCCGTCTGGCCATCGAGCAAGGCCACGCTATTGTTTTCCTCGACGGCCACGGCCACGTACTTACCATCGCGGGAAGCGCTGACGCCCTCGGGCGACTTGCCCAACGCCACCGTGCGCAGGGATGCGCCCGCTCCGTTGTCGATCAGCAGCAAAGCGCTGCTGGCCGCATCCGTGACAAACAATTGCCGTCCGCTAGGGTCGGCGGCGATGCCGCGCGGACGTTTTCCAGCCGCAATCTGCCGCACCACCTGGTCGGTCGCCGTGTCGATCACGCTCAAGGTGCCCGATTTTTCGTTGGGCACATAGGCAAACGGAGCGGCCTGGATGGCAGTGCTGGCGAGTGCAGGCAGCAGCCAGCAAACCTGGCGCAAGCGCGAGAAGAAGTTGGGCATAATCACCTTTTCAATGGCAAAACACAGGAAAAGCGCGCGGGAGCGGCGCAAGTGACGATGGCTGCATGCAAACGCCGTGCCACTGACAAGCGTATAATTTCCGCCCACCAATGGAGACATGGCAGGCATATTGCTTGATAAGACTATGCAGACCTGCGCCGCGCACGCGACCAAGCAGGCTTTTATTCACATTGGAGAATCCGCATGCAGCATCGTTTCCGCCTGAACACCATCGCCAGCCTGTTTGTTGCCGGCAGCGCCACCCTGGCCCCCCACGTCTATGCCGCCGAAGCAGCAGACCCCGCCAATGGACAACTGATGGATACGGTGGTCGTCAGCGGCAGCCGCATCGCCCACCCCAGCCAGGAAGTGCCGGCATCGATCGACGTGGTCGACAGCGCCCGCATCCAGGATGGGCAAATCCGCGTCAACGCGTCGGAAGCGCTGGCCGCCGTGCCGGGCCTGGTCGTGCAGAACCGCCAGAACTATGCGCAAGACTTGCAGATCTCGTCACGGGGCTTCGGCGCCCGCTCGGCTTTCGGCGTGCGCGGCGTCAAGCTGATCAGCGACGGCATTCCGGCCAGCATGCCCGATGGCCAGGGCCAGGCCGCCACGTTCAACCTCGATACGGCCGAGCGCATCGAAGTGCTGCGCGGACCGTTTTCTGCCATCTACGGCAACCACTCGGGCGGCGTGATCCAGCTGTTTTCCAAGGATGGACAAAATCCTCCCTCCGTCGAACTGAACGTGACGGGCGGCAGCTACGGCACCAGCAAGATCGATCTCTCGGCGCAAGGCCAGGCCGGCCGCATCGGCTACGTGCTCGACGGTTCCCGCTTCCGCACGGATGGCTTCCGCGACCACAGCGCCGCCACGCGCGAACAGGCGTTCGGCAAGATCACCGTCAAGCCGAATGCGGACAGCAAGCTGACCATCGTCGCCAACAGCCTGCATCAGGGAAATACGCAAGATCCGCTGGGCGCCACCTGGGCCACGTTTGCCCGCGACCCGCGCGCCGGCGAAATCGATGCGAGCGACACGCAAAACCCGAAACGTACCCTGGCGGACCGCTACAACACGCGCAAGAGCATCGACCATCAGCAGATCGGCGCCACCTACGAACAAGCGTTCGGCGACGACCGCCTGCACGTGACGATGTATGGCGGCAACCGCGACGTGATTCAATATCAGGCCTTCAACAAGGGTTTCCAGGCGCCAGCCAAGCATTCGGGCGGCGTGGTCGATTTTCAGCGCCAGTTCTACGGCATCGACACCAACTGGCTGCACGTGAACCAGCTGGCCGGCGGCAAGCTGAGCACGACCATCGGCATCGACTACGGCCGCTCCAGCGACGACCGCACCGGCTATGAAAATTTCATCGGCGACACGTTTGGCGTGAAAGGCAAGCTGCGCCGCGACGAGCAGGATGTCGTCTCCAGCCTCGATCCGTATATCCAGACGGAATGGCAAAGCGGGCCATGGCTGCTCAGCGCCGGTTTGCGCTACAGCAAGATGAAAGTCTCCGTCAGCGACCACTTCCTCAGCAATGGCGACGACAGCGGCAGCCTGGAATTCAGCCATACGACGCCGGTGCTGGGTCTGCTGTATAAACTGACGCCCAACGTCAACGTGTACGCCAGCGCCGCGCGCGGCTTCGAGGCGCCCACCCTGAACGAACTGTTTTACTCGGGTTCGGCCGGCGGCTTCAATTTCAACTTGAAGCCAGCCACCAGCACCAACCTGGAAGCGGGCGTCAAGGCCAGGATCAATAACAACACGCATGTGAATGCGGCCGTGTTCCAGATCAAGACCAGCGACGAGCTGGTGGTCGATCAATCGAGCGGCGGACGCACCAGCTACCGCAATGCCAGCAAAACCTTGCGCCAGGGTATGGAAGTGTCGCTGGATTCGAACCTGGCATATGGGTTCACGGCAAAAGTGGCCTTGACCAGCCTGCACGCCGTGTATGACCAGGGCTTCGGCACCGTCAGGGAGGGCAGCCGTTTGCCGGGCGTGCCCAGCGCCAACCTGTTTGCGGAACTGGCCTGGAAAGATACATTCGACCGCTTTGGCGCGGCGCTGGAAAGCGTGGCCAGCAACCAGGTCTACGCGGAAGACAGCAACAGCGAAAAACCGTCACCCGGCTATACGGTGTTCAATGCGCGGTTCAATGCCAAGCAAAGCGCGGGCCACTGGCGCTTCAAGGAATTTGCGCGCCTGAACAATCTCTTCGACAAGACCTATGTGGGTTCCGTCATCGTCGGCGACAGCAACAAGCGCTACTATGAAGCGGCGCCAGGACGTAATTGGTTGCTGGGTGTCAGCGCCATGTATTCTTTCTAATTAAAAAGCCCGCGCCTCTTCCGAAGCGCGGGCTTTTTAGCTGATCAGCATGGCCAGCTATGGCCGCGCTTCCTTCACGCCATATTTCTCAAAGATGGCTTTCAATTCGCCGCTGGCCGCCATCTCGTTCATGGCCGTCTGCAGCAGTTTGGCCACGTCGAGCTGCTGGCGGCTGACGGCCAGGCCCACGGCCCAGCCCGCACGCGGCAAGCGGGCGAACGCCACTTCGTTCACGGGGAAAGCGGGATCGCTTTTCAGCACGGACTCAATTTCCGAACGGTTGGCCAGCACGGCGTCAAGCTGGCCCGCCTGCAATTGCTGCAGGGCTTCGGCGGCCGTGTCGAAGATGCGCACGTCGTCGCGGTATTTGCCATTGTCTTCCCCCAGCATCAGCATGGCGGCGATCGACACCTTTTCCACGCCGATGCGCTTGCCTGCCAGCGAGGCGACGCCATCGAATTGCGGCACGGCGTGTGCACTGCGCGCCAGGCGCACCGTTTCCACGTAATACGGCGCAAAGATCTCGACCTTGTCGTTATCCGCCATCAATTTTTTATCGACCGGCACATGCAGCATCACGTCGGCGGGACCATAACCGAGGTAATGCCCCTTCCACACCATATTGCGCAAATCGTCGTTCAGGTTTTCGCCGGCGGGAAATGGCAGCAAGCTCAGTTTCAGCCCCAGCTTTTTCGCCAGCGCTTCGGCAATATCGATATCGATGCCAGCGCCCTTGTCGGAAAACGGCGCGAATTCGTTGTACACAGCCACTTTCAGGCTGCCCGACTGCTGCACTTTCTGCCAGTCGGCGCGCGCCGGCGCGGCGGCGCACAGCGCCAGGCAAGCGAGCGAGATCATCGCGCGCGCGCCCCGGAATTGAAATGAACGCATGGGACTCCTTCGTGATCAGTTCGGCTTAATTAGATTCGCGGCGCGTTTCCAGATAGGTCTTAATGGCCCACATGGCTTCCTGGTTGAACACGCCTTCAAACGGCGGCATGTACACGGCACCGTTGCGCACCTTACCGTGGCGGATGGTGGTCAAATAGTAATTGTCCGTTTCCTTGTAACACGCCTGTTTCTTTGTCTCATTCTTGATACCGAAGCAATCGCGGTCCAGCTGGCGCAAGTCCGGCGCGATGCCCCCTGAAATGGCTTCAATGCCGTGGCAGCGCGCGCAATTCTGGTTGTAGGCCGACGTGCCTACCGTCAAGGCCAGCTTGTTGCCCCGATACGGATTTTGTTCGAGCCATTTGTCGCCCACCTTGGGCAAGCCCGTGGTATCGACGCCTTGCGGCGTGACATTGCCGTGCGCATAGGCATGCGGCAAGGTCAGCAGTGAAGTGAGGGCAACAGCGCCGGCGGCGGCCACGCCGAGCAGGGTACGGATGGAATAGGTCATGCTGGTCTCCTTGGTTTTTTTAGTGAATATCCAAGAAGAGCAAATGCCATGCCATGCGTACATGCCCCACATCCAGCCATCCATGTATCAATTTGGAACAGCTGCAACAGTGACGTGTGTCACCGCGCGCGTCAGGCGGCGGCAACCGTGCAGATGCTGGCACGCTCCTGTTGCTCGAAGGTGATACGCACGGGTAAAAACCGGGAAATCACCTCGGCATTCGTCAGCGCATGCTGCGACACCTTGCTGCAGCTGAAGACACCGCCGCCCGCCAGCGCCATCGGCAGCAAGAGCTGGTCGGCCAAGTGTTCGCCCACGGCCGCATCCGTCTTGAGATAGGCGCGTACCTCGTTCAACAGGCGCTTGGCCACGGATTCGGCCAGCAAGGACTTTTCGCCAAAGGAAGTAAACACTTCCGTGACGTGTTCATGCTCCAGGGTCAGCAACAGGACATTGCCCGGTCCCTGGTCGGCGGGCAAGCCGACGATGCGCAACTGCTTGCCGCTCCAGCCCATGCCGCCGGCAACACGCTCGAGCTCGCGCTGCGCCACGTTCACGGGCACGCCCGCCACCATGCTTTCCGCAAAACCGGCCTGCCGTTCACCGCGCTGCAGCAAGGCAATGGGCAGCAAGCGCGGGCACGGTTGCACGGTGGCAATCACTTCGCCGCCGCCCGCAGGGTGAAAGCCATAGCGTTGCAGCGCGATATCCACGTCGGCGCCCATCTGCTGCAGGATGCGGCCATACGCGCGCTGCAGGAAATGCACGGGCGGCGCCATGGCATTGTGCGTGCCGCCACTGATGCGCACGGTAGACGCGGAATCCGCATGCAGCAGCGCTGGCAGCAAGGTTTGCAAGACCAGGGTGCAGCTGCCGGCGCTGCCGATGGCAAAGCGGTAGTCGCCGCCGCGCACGGGGCCGGGCACGAACTCCAGGCTAGCTGCGCGCAGCGCCACCGGCGTCGTGCGCGCCCCGCAAATGGCGGCTGCCGCCTGCACGGCCACCAGATGCTGGCGCAGCAAGCCGGGCTTGTCCCGCCCCGCGCGAATGTTAGTCAGCCGGAACGGTTGCCCCGTGATCATCGACAGGCTCAGCGCCGAACGTAAAATCTGCCCGCCGCCTTCGCCTTGCGCTCCATCTATTTCTATCATCTCTGCTTTCTCTCTTTTAACCTTTGACGCAGACGACCTGCTTCAGGATATGCACGACATCGACCAGTTCACGCTGCGCCAGCATCACCGCATCGATATCCTTGTAGGCCATTGGAATTTCATCGATCACGTTTTCATCCTTGCGGCACTCCACACCTTGCGTGGCGCGGATCTGGTCGTCCAGGTTGAAGCGCCGCTTCGCTTCCGTGCGGCTCATCGTGCGTCCCGCGCCGTGGCTGCAGCTATGGAAACTGTCCGCATTGCCTTTACCGCGCACGATAAAACTCTTGGCCCCCATGGAGCCCGGAATGATCCCCAGCTCACCCGCGCGGGCCGATACGGCGCCCTTGCGCGTGATCAATACATCCTTGCCGAAGTGGTGCTCCTTCTGCACATAGTTATGGTGGCAGTTGACGGCCTCCACATGCGTCTGGAACGGTTTATGGATGACCGTGCGCACGGCAGCGATCAGATTCTGCATCATTACTTCGCGGTTGTTGCGGGCGAAACGCTGGGCCCAGCCCACCGCTTCCACGTAATCATCGTAATGCTGCGTTCCTTCGGCCAGGTAAGCGAGGTCCTGGTCGGGCAGGTTGATGAAATGGGTGCGCATATCCTGCTTGGCCAGTTCGATGAAATGGGTGCCGATGGCATTACCCACGCCACGCGAACCGGAATGCAGCATGAACCACACCGAACCCTGCTCGTCGAGGCACACTTCGACGAAGTGGTTACCGCTTCCCAGCGTACCCAGGTGGCGATAATTATTCGTGTTCTTCAGCTTTGGCGTTTTCAGGCAGATCGCATCGAATTCGTCCTTCAACTGCAGCCACGCCGCATCGACCACCGATGGCGGCGTATGCCAGGAGCCTTCGTCGCGGCCACGGTGGCCGCGCGTCTTCGGCGACATCCCGTGCGGAATCGCGCGCTCGATGGCGCTGCGCAGGGGTCCCAGATTATCGGGCAAGTCGCTGGCCGTCAGCGTGGTTTTCGCCGCCATCATGCCGCAGCCGATATCCACGCCCACCGCCGCCGGAATCACGGCGCCCAGGGTGGGAATCACGCTGCCGATGGTCGACCCCTTACCCAGGTGGACGTCCGGCATGACGGCGATATGCTTGTAAATGAAAGGCAGGGTCGCCGTGTTGCGCAATTGTTTTTTGGCCGCTTCTTCGACCGGCACGCCACGCGTCCACATTTTGACGGGACGGCTGCCTTCGGTATGCAGGACTTCGTATTCTTCGTTTTTCATCGCTATTCTCTTCTTCTATTGTATAGGGGGTGATGACAAGGATTGGTGAAACAGCTGCCGACGCATCGGCCCAGGATGTAGTTCCACCGGCATTCATCAGTACGACAACCCGACAAGGGGGGACAGGATTTCTGGCAAACGCACTGCGCCTGCCAGGCCGGTTTGACGCGGCTGATCGATGTAATCCTGTCGGCATTCGGGGCACTACGGCGCATGACAAGCTTGGACAGGACGTCTCTTATGTAGTCCTGCCCGCATTCATGCGCTTTGCTTCAACAACTTTCTGCCATATCGATGGCGGCAATTTCTCCCACCCAGTGGCCGGAGTCCAGCCGGCCGGCGGCAAAGGCGGCGATGATCTTGAAGACGTCGTCGGAAAAGCCGCCGATATTCAAAATATCCTCGCGCTCCATCGCCTGCGTGGTGACATGCGGCGAAATATCGATGCACACCAGTCTTGCCTGCGGATTGCGCTGCTTGAAGACATTCCACTGTCCCATGGTCGCCGTGGCGCCGCTGCGCGTGGCGTCGATCCACGATTCGTTATCGGACACATAGATCACCAGGTCAGCCAGCTCCTTCCTGCTGTTCATGCGCAGCAGCGGCGCGCTGCAATTGGTACCGCCACCGCCGATGGCCGCCAGCCTTGCCGCGTTCACCATCACGCTGTCATCCGCGCCAAGTCCGCACTGCACGACGCTGTGCTCGAACGGCAGCACCACGGCATCCGGATTCTTGCGCAGCATGGCTGCCGCCACCAGCGCAGCCACATCGATGCAGCGTACACTCGACGTGGCGCTGCCGCGAAAACCGCTGACGGGCGCAGACATCGAACCGGAAACGTCGGGACACACCACCACCTTGCCCGCGATCTGCGGCACGTTCCGCAGCGATGCTTCGAGCGCCTGCTCCAGCGCAGCGCGCACGATGGCCGGCACGTTTTCGCCAGCCGCCATGTACGCCGACATCAGCTGGTAGGGAAACACGCGCGCCCGGCAGATCGCCTCGGGATCGCGCAGCTTGGCAGCGATCAGTTCCGGCATGCCGCCGATATCGTACACGCCATGGCGGGCAAAGGTGTTCAGGTTCATGCGCACCATCTGCCAGCTGCCCTGGCGGGCAATCTGCGCCCAGTCCTGGGCCGACAGGGGTAGCGCCGTCAGCATCTGGAACGGCACTTCCGGTATCGCCCGCGCCGTATCAAGCTTGTAGGCCTCGAACGCGGCCAGCGCCGGCGGCAAGTCCGAGGCGGTGTATTGCTTGCCGATCAGCCAGGCAAAAAACGCCGCGCGCCAGGCTTCCTGCGGTTTCGGATGCACCATCTTCACCACGTCGGCCAGCGACGGAGCATTGCCCACGGCAGCGGCCAGCAAGGCCTGCTCCGACGCGCCGTTCAGCCAAGCCTGCACCAGTTTTTTCGGACGCGACCCCAGCGACTTGCGGCCGATGGCGCCCGAACGCATGATCTGCACGAAGTTGCGCAGCATCTTGCCGTTATTGATGACGCGCCGGAAGGCCTGCGGAAATTCTGCCGCGCCCTGGCTCGCCAGCACGGCCACCAGCAAGGCCGGCATGTCTTTCATGTAGCCCCGTTCGCGGCAATACACGGCCGTCTGCGCAATGAAGGCCGGCTCGACGGCCTGGCACAACTCGAGCACCGTCGCCAGCTGCGCTTCGGCGCTGGCATAAAACGTGGTGTTCAGACAGCCGGTGGCCGCATATTGCGCCAACTGATGCCGCGGCGTCAGCGCATACGCCGGTGCGCCTTCTGCATTGCGCGCCAGTGCCGCTGGCAGTGGCAGGGCTTGCTGTGTACGCTGGAATAACTGGACGTTGGCCATTTTTCTTGTCTTTCTTCTTAATGTTTATCTCGTTGCTACCTCCTGTATTGCAAGTGCTGTGCCAGCTTTTCCGAATTTACCGAATAACCTCTCAAGTCATTGATTTTATTCATAAATATCTTCACCATGCCATTTTTCGAAAAGGCAGGCAAAATTCAATATTCCGATATAATTATCTTTTCAGATAAATTTTTATCTTATATATGCAAGCAAAACGTACCGTCGTCATCGGCTTTCTCGGCACCCAGCTCGACGGTGGCAAGGGAGCGGCGCGCTGGGAAAAATGGCGTCCCAGCATCGCCCTGACCCAGCACGAGGACAAGATCATCGACCGATTCGAGCTGCTGTACGCGGGGCAGCAATTTGAAAACCTGGTGCGCCAGGTATCGCAGGATATCGCCAGCGTCTCGCCGGAAACCGCATTGAACGCGCACGCTCTCCCCATCAGCGATGCCTGGGACTTCGAGAACGTGTACGGTGCACTCTACGATTTCGCCAACAATTACCCCTTCGATCCGGACAAGGAAGAGTACTGGATCCACATCACCACCGGCAGCCACGTGGCGCAGATCTGCATGTTCCTGATGACGGAAGCACGCTATTTCCCGGGCCGCCTCTTGCAAACGTCGCCGCCCAAGCGGCAGGCTGCCGGCAATCCCGGCAGCTACGCGCTGATCGACCTCGATCTGTCGCGCTACGACCAGATCGCCCAGCGTTTTACGCGCGAACAGGCCGAAGGCGTGGCCTTCCTGAAGTCCGGCATCGCCACGCGCAATGCGAAGTTCAATGGCATGATCGAGGAGATCGAGCGCGTCGCCATCAAATCGAAGGCACCCATGCTGTTGATGGGCCCCACCGGCGCCGGCAAATCCTTCCTCGCGCGCCGCGTCTATGAGCTGAAAAAATCGCGGCACCAGATCGACGGCAAATTCGTCGACCTCAATTGCGCCACCCTGCATGGCGACGGCGCCGCATCCACCTTGTTCGGCCATATCAAGGGTTCGTTCACGGGTGCGGGTGCGGACCGGCCAGGCTTGCTGCGCAGTGCGCACAAGGGTTTGCTGTTTCTCGATGAAATCGGCGAACTGGGACTCGACGAGCAGGCCATGCTGTTGAAAGCGATCGAGGAAAAGCGTTTTTTCCCCGTCGGCGCCGATACGGAAGTGCAAAGCGACTTCCAGCTGATCGCCGGCACCAACCGCGACCTGGGCAAGGAAGTGGCGGCCGGCCGCTTCCGCGAAGACCTGTATGCGCGCATCAACCTGTGGACCTATGCCTTGCCGGGCCTGGCGCAGCGGCCGGAAGACATCGAGCCGAACCTGGAATACCTGCTGGCGCAATACGGCGCGGAGACCGGGGAACGCGTGCGCTTCAACAAGGAGGCGCGCGAGCGCTTCATGCGCTTTGCCACCTTGCCCGCCTCGGCATGGAAGGGCAATTTCCGCGATTTATCCGCCGCCGTCACGCGCCTGGCCACCTTGTCGGAAGCGGGCCGCATCACGGATGCCGTGGTCGACGAAGAAATCAAGCGCCTGAAGCGCATGTGGCAGCATCATGTTACTCAGAACGATCATCCGGAAGTGGATTTGGCAGGAATCATGGGAGGGCAGGCAGCTGCGCAACTCGACCTGTTCGATGCGCTGCAGCTGCAGGCAGTGATCAAGGTATGCCGAGAATCGAACAGCCTGTCCGATGCAGGCCGTACCCTGTATGCCGTCTCGCGCGAAGCGAAAGCCAGGCCGAACGATGCAGACCGGCTCAAGAAATTCCTGGCCCGCTTTACCCTCGACTGGGATAAAGTGTCCTCAAGCAACTAAGAAGAGAGAACGATGATTCCAGAAGAAATACGAGTAGAGATCATGCGCCGCCTGGCGGCCGTGGAAAAGAAGGAAGGCGTGCGGATTTTAATGGCGATTGAATCGGGCAGCCGCGCCTGGGGATTTGCCTCGCCAAACAGCGACTTCGATGTGCGTTTTATCTACGCGCGCCCGCAAGAATGGTATCTGAGTGTCGACCTGGAAGACAAGCGCGACGTCATCGAATATCCGATCGTCGATGATATCGATTTGAATGGCTGGGATGTGCGCAAGGCGCTGCAGCTCTTCTGGCGCTCCAATCCTGCCGTCATTGAATGGATACAGTCGCCGATCCTATACATGGAAAAAGGCGGTTTCAGGACGGGCATCCAGGCCTTGCTCGATACCGTCTACACACTGGAAAAGGGAATCTATCATTACCGCAGCATGGCCAAGACGAATTACCGCGGCTATCTGATGGCGGACACGGTCCCCTTGAAGAAGTATTTTTATGTCTTGCGCCCTCTGCTGGCTACGCGCTGGATCGAAACCTATCGCAGCGCGCCGCCTATCGAATTTGCCGCCTTGCTGCACCTGCTGCCCAAGGAAGACTGCTTGCTGGAAGAGATCCATATTCTGCTCGAGCGCAAAAAGGTCGCACTGGAAAAAGAGCTGGCGCCACGCATCGATAAACTCAATACATTCATTGAAGCAGAGTTGGCCAGGCTGGAGCATTTCAGCCTGGAAAAGGAAGAAAAATCCGGGGGCATGGAGAGGTTGAACGAGGTGTTCCGCCAAGTTTTGCAGGAAAACTGAGCATCAGCCAGTAAAGGCAGCGCGCAGCGCTGCCTTTTTTTCGCCTGTTGCATGGGAATTTTACATAGGCCGGCGTGGATCCGACAGCACCATCAACGATTACCAACAAACCGGCAGACGAAAAAAAACCCCGCCATTGCTGGCGGGGTTTTCTTCTACTGCGAATAACAAGCCTGACGATAACCTACTTTCACACTGGTTGCAGCACTATCATCGGCGCAAAGTTGTTTCACGGTCCTGTTCGGGATGGGAAGGGGTGGGACCAACTTGCTATGGT
>NZ_JAZARD010000010.1:0-8620 GCF_036231885.1 Janthinobacterium sp. P210006
CGTTCGCCACTCGCCACCAGAGCAAGCTCCGTGCTGCCGTTCGACTTGCATGTGTAAGGCATGCCGCCAGCGTTCAATCTGAGCCAGGATCAAACTCTTCAGTTTAATCTCTGTTACTTTGCCGTTTTACCGGCATGGTCGAACTATTTAACTAGTTCAAACCCCTCGCATTGCGAGGGGTTTGCTCACTCAAAAAACTGACAGGCTACTTCCGAAGAAGTATCCTATTTCATTATTTCTTGTGAACATTTGATATTTTAAGTATTACGCCAATCCGAAGATCGGCGCTGCACTACATCAAATGCCCACACTTATCGACTGTTAATTGTTAAAGAACTGTATTCGGTACTGCTTTCGCGCTATCGACAAAGCGTTGTGTTTGTCAGCTGCGAAGAAGGAAGAGTATGAAGCATTTCAGCACAATCGTCAACTCCTTCTTTTTACTGCATCGCCGTTTCCGGTGATCCTCAAGTGCCGCATTTGACTGCGTCTCATTGGGGAGGCGAACTATAGCAAAGCCGCCCACGGGCGGCAAGCTTTATTTCAGCAATTCGGCAACCGCCATGCCCACCTCGGTCGTACTGGCGCTGCCGCCCATGTCCGGCGTACGTGGGCCATGCTCGAGCACCTGTTCGATGGCGCGCACAATCGCATCATGCGCGGCCGTGTAACGGGTGTCGCCATTGCCGAGGAAGTCGAGCATCATGGCGCCCGACCAGATCATGCCGATCGGGTTGGCAATATTCTGGCCATAGATATCGGGAGCGGAACCATGCACAGGCTCAAATACCGAGGGAAACGTGCGCTCCGGATTGATATTGGCCGACGGCGCGATGGCGATCGTGCCCGTACACGCGGGCCCCAGGTCGGACAGAATGTCGCCAAACAGATTCGATGCCACCACCACGTCGAAGCGCTCCGGACTGAGCACGAAACGGGCCGCCAGGATGTCGATGTGATATTTATCCCAGCGCACGTCGGGAAAGCTGGGGCCCATCGCTTCCACCCGCTCATCCCAGAATGGCATGCTGATCGCGATGCCATTCGACTTGGTCGCCGACGTCAGGTGTTTTTTAGGCCGGCTTTGCGCCAGCTCAAACGCATATTTCAGGATGCGATCGACACCCTTGCGCGTAAAAACGGATTCCTGCAGCACCGTTTCACGCTCGGTGCCTTCGAACATGCGGCCGCCCACGGACGAATATTCTCCTTCCGTGTTTTCACGCACCACATAAAAGTCGATATCGCCCGGCTTTTTATTTGCCAGCGGACACGGCACGCCCGGCATCAGCCGCACGGGCCGCAAGTTGACGTATTCATCGAACTCGCGCCGGAATTTCAACAGCGAACCCCATAAGGAAATATGGTCGGGCACCTTGTCCGGCCAACCGACGGCACCAAAATAGATGGCGTCGAAATCCTTGAGCTGGGCAAACCAGTCCGAGGGCATCATCTGGCCATGCTCCAGGTAATAATCGCAATTCGCCCATGCCATTGTCGTGAACTGCAAGTCGATATTGAAGCGGCGCGCGGCGGCCTCGACCACACGCAGCCCTTCCGGCATGACTTCATTGCCTATGCCGTCGCCGGCGATGACTGCGATTCTGTGTGCTGGCACGGGGTTCTCCTGGTGATAGATGGATGCGAAATCGATGCGTCGATGATACTGATCCCATCTCAGAATACAATCAGAGAACGCATAACCCCAGAATTCACATTTCGTGGTCAATCGATGAAAAATACGCCGCTGCTGGAAGATTTACGCCTGTTTTGCCAGGTCGCCCATAAAACCAGCTTCGCCGCCACGGCGCTGGAACTGGGAATTTCCAAGGCGGTCGTCAGCAAGCGCATCGGCATGCTGGAAGCGGCGCCGCAAGTACGGCTGCTGCACCGGACCACGCGCCGGGTCAGTGTCACCGATCACGGCGAGATCGTGCGGCAATGGGCGCAGCGCATTCTGGAAGATATCGAGCAAATGGGGGAAGCGGTAACGCAGTCGAAACTGCAGCCGCAGGGCGTGCTGCGCATTTGCTCCAGTTCCGGTTTCGGGCGCAACCGGCTCGGTCCCGCCCTATCCCAGCTGGCACGGCAATACCCAGACCTGAAAATACAGCTGGAATTGCTCGACCGCCCCGTTGACCTGCTGGGCGAAGGTTTCGACCTCGACATTCGCATTGGCGTGGTACACGAACCGGACCTGATCGCCCACCGCATTGCCAGCAACCAGCGCGTGCTATGTGCCGCGCCCGCCTATCTGGAGCAACGCGGAGCGCCAGCGCCCCTGGCACAGTTGCGCGAGCGCGACCAGGATGGGCGGCGCTGGAAACTGCAAGGGCCGCACGGGCCGGAAACCGTGAAAGTCGATGGGCCGCTTTCGGCCAACAATGGCGAAATCGTCCATCAATGGGCGCTGGATGGCCACGGCATCATCTTGCGTTCGGCATGGGATGTGGAAAGCAGCCTGACGCAAGGCAAGCTGGTGCGCATTTTGCCCGCGTATCAGCAGGCTGCCGATGTATGGGCGGTGACCACCTCGCGGTTGTCGAACTCGGCCAAGGTCAGGGCCTGCGTGCAATTCCTGCAACAGTGGCTGCAAGCCCGCGCCTGATGCGCTAGACCAGGCGCGCCACGTCCGGATACAGACGCGCCAAGGTATCGGAGGTGATGGCGGCCATCACGGGAACGACGCGCTCTGCGGCTTGCTCCGGCGATTTTTCCCGGCGCACCTCTTTCCACAACTCGACCAAAGCCGTGTCATGGCGCGCTACCGCTTGCTCGACTTCATCTTGCCAGAACGCCGGCGCTTCGCCTTCGACGAAATTGCCGCGGCCACGGCCAAAGTGCGCCACCGCCAGATAACGCAGCACGCCAGCCACGACCAAGGTACGCAGGAAGGCGTCCGTAAATTGCATGGTGGGCTCATTGCGCTCCGTGCCGGAATTAAAACCCCAGGCAGCCCCTGCAAACGTCAGTGCGCCGACCACGCCGCCCAGCAGCGCGCCCGTGCCCAAGGTCAGGCCGCCGGAAATCAGGTCGGCCGACAAGCCTGTCGCAGCGCCGGAAATCATGGCGCCCAACAACCCCGCTTGCGCCTTGTCAATCGGTGCGCGCACGGCAAAATTATCGCGTACCCGTGCATTGATCTTATGCGCATCGGTCGGATCGAGTTTGTGCAAGATCAACAGTTCACGCGTGGTGTCACTGCTGCGCGTATTGAGCCGCGTCACCAGGCTGGCCATCGCCTTTTCCTGACGTTGTTGCTCTGCATTCTTGCCAATACCCACCACCTGCAAGGCCGATTTCAGCAAACCCTTGGAGACGGACTCGATGGCTTCGCGATCCTGGCCTGCCGCGGCCAGCTGCGTGGCCAGCAAATGCATGGCCTGCTGGAAACGCGCCGTATTTTGCGCTTGCCAGGTAGCAAACAAGCGCGCATAGCCAGCTTGCTGCGACTGCGGCAGCAACTTGCCCACGGCTTCGTAAAACACGCGCTCATGCACCCAGCAGCGGGCAAAGGCATCGAGCGCCAGGACGTCGCGCACGATCGGATACTGCTGCAAATGTTCGCGCCAGCGCGCCTGCTCGCCATCTTCCTCATTGCCTGGCCTTGGCGGCCCCATCTGATTGAGCAAGACGACCACGGGTTTGCCCAGCCACTCGAGGATTTTCATTTCCGCCGGCAAGTAGCCCGCGTCCCTGGGATTTTCCGATGAATTCATCAAATACAGCACCACGTCAGCCGCGTCCTTGGCCGTGCGCAGCGCTTGCTGGCTGAGCCAGAACGGACGATCGCGGTAACGGTCCAGCACTTCGCGCAGGAACCAGCCGATGGGATTGCCCGATTGCCCCAGGCGCTTGAGCAGGCGTACGGAATCGCCAAAGCCTGGCGTATCCCACAGTTGCAAGGCATCGCCCTGCGGCGTGGCCAGCAAGGTATGCGATTCCGCAAACACGGTCACGTGGGCGGCGTCGCGCACTTCGCCGATGTCGACGCCCACCAGGGTGCGCGCCAGGGTCGTCTTGCCATTATTTGTATGCGAAATCAGCGCAAACTGAATCTGCACCGCATCGTCCTGCACATCTTTATTCACATTCACACTCATGCTGCAGCCGATACTTTCAAGCCGACACCGGCATCGAGCGGGTGCAAGGCAGGATTGAGCAAATTGACCAGGGTGGCCGGGGTCTTATGGAACTGGCAGAACTGCTGCCACAAGGCGACTCTTTCCGCCAAACGGGCAGCATTGTCCGCCTGCTCGCCCGCGTGCTCCAGGTAGCTCGATTCGTCGATCAGGACGGCGATGCCGCGCGCCGACGATTGCACCAGGTAGTCGAGGAAGGCGCCGTGATTTTCCTTTTCCGGCGTCGCCGTCAGGTTGAACAGCACGGCCGTGATATTGACTTGCGGATCGTTCAAGTCCGTGCCGCGCAAGACATCCTGCGGCTCTTCGCCATACGACGTCGATGGACGCAGCATCATGCGTCCTTGCTCTCCAAACAGCATGATGGACAGCTGGCCCAGCCCCTTGTGGCGCGCCTCATCGACCGTAAAGCTGTAGGGCAAGACGCGCAGCATGCCGCCCGTGGCCACGCCGATGCTTTCATTGAGCTTGCGGAAATATGGCTGATCTAAATCCAGCGGAAAGTGCTTGGCCAGGCGCGCTGCGCGCCAGTTGTTGAGCAAGGCCAGGATCAGACGGGGGACGACGACCAGCAGGAAGATCGTTGCCGCATACAGATGCACCCAGCGCGCGCCGCCTTCCACGGTTGTCGTTTGCGGGAAACGCAGCGCTTCGATTTCCGCCAGCGAAAAGCCTTGCAAGTGAAACAGCGCAATAGCCGGCGCAAACAGGGTGGAAAGCAGACTGTGCACCTGGCCTGCATTCAGGAAAGTGCTTTCCCAGCCGGCCGCATATTGCGACAGGAAGCCGCGCGCATACAGCGAGGCGACGGCGCCGATGGCAAACATGGCGGCGCTCAGGTGGATGGTACGGCTCAGGCGCGCGGCCGTCAGCTTGGCACTCAGGTGCGCCCATTCCCCCATGAAACTGAGCAAGCCTGAAGACAGGGCATGCGGCAACTTGCGCGGCAAGGCCAGGCGGCCCACGCTCAGGTGGCGCACCAGCCCCGCTTTCGGCCAGCCAAGCGCATGCGAGGGGATGCATAGCCAGATCAGCAAGCCCAGATATACCAGCACGTTCCAGGCGATGATCAGCAGCAAGGGCGCCGACAGCAGATCGACGCGGTGCGGATCGGTGATGCGGTCCAGCCCGGCACCCAGCAGCAAGGCCAGCAATGGCAGGATCAGCGCCAGGGTCTTCATGCCGTTGCGACGCTTCGCGAAGGCGGCGAAGGCCGGCGTACGCTCGGTGATGCGCTTGATGATCAGCTCGGAACGCTGCTGCAGGAAATCGTCACCCGTGACCTCAGCCTGCTTGCCCGAAGCTTGCCACTGCGCAAGCTCACGCGCGCTGCGGCTCGCATACATGCGGTCATCCTCGCCGAGGACTTCTTTTTTCTGGTCAGCCGTCTCGATAGCCCGGACCAATACCACTTCTCTCGCAATCTGCTCGTTCATGGTGCTCCTGTTTTTGTATGAAACGACAACTCGACAGGCAGATTGTGACGTACTTTTGTGTTTCAGGCCAACGCGTCCTCGGCCCGGAACAAGTTGTGCAGGAGATAAATCAGGAAAGAAGCGATCCAGGCCGACCACAAGGTGTGCGTGAAAAATTGCGTACCTTGCAACTGTTGCTGCCAGCCTGCCGCCAAACCGCACAGCAGCATGACACCGGCAAGCAGCAGCGCCGTGCGTGGCCGCCCAGGCAGACAGAACAGTGGCAAGGCCAGCATCCACCAGGCAGTATTCGCCTGGGTAGCGGGCAGGCAGGCCATGGCAGATGCGCTGGCTGGCAAGGTTTCCAGCAGACGCGCGTACGGTTCCAGTCCGCCATAGCGCAGCAAATCCGTGGGGCAAGGTACATCGCTGAAGGAAGAGAGGAAATAAATGCTTAGCGGCACCAAGACGGCCGACAGGGCCACGACGCGCAAGGCGCTGCGGCGCGATGCAAGCCAGGCCAGCGGACGCAAAGTGTCCCAGATGGCCAGACCGATCACGGCGGCGCCAAGCAAGGTCATGCCAAACTGAAAACTGCCCGCCAGCGCACTGCCGGCACCAATAAATTGCCCGCGCGCGCCGTCGAACATGCTATCGGCGATGATGAGGTCGAGGTTGCTGTAATTGCCGATCCAGAGTATCAGCATGGCCGACAACATCAGGACGCTATCAATGCCTTTGGGAGTTTTGACGAGTTTAAGCTTGGACAACATGGGTGCACACATTACTTGATGAGATGAAAGGGACTGGCCGCACAGAGCTGCAACCATGAAAGTCATCGTACAGTGTCAATATGAAGAGAACATGACGCCGCCCGCCGTTCACAACGGGGACGGGACAAGACGAGCTTCCTGCCTCACCTTACAAGTGCCGGCATGAATTACGCGTCAACAAGGCGTTAAGTTTTCGTGAAGTGCACGCAAAAAGCAGGCTTAAATGAAATCAATCCGCAGCACGCTGCCGCCGGCGGGGCGGACACTGAATGCCAGGTCCGCGCCCAGATACAGGCAGATGCGTTGAACCAGTCCCAGGCCCAGCCCTGTCCCTGAAGAACCGCCCAGATTGGCCGGTATCGGTTGATGCAGCAGGCGCGCGCGTGCCGCTTCGGGCAAGCCCGGGCCCGTATCCTCGACGATCAGCGCGCGTCCGGTCAGGCGCACGGTCACCTCCCCCTGCAAGGTGTACTGGCAGGCGTTGCGCACCAGGTTGCCAATGGCGGCCGCCAGCAATTCACGGGGGGCGTTGACCAGGAAATCTTCGCCGCCCGCAAACACAAGGCTAAGCGATTTGCCGGCCGTATGCGATTGGAAGCGCAGGCATTCCTGCCGCGCCAGTTCCGCCACGGACAGCGACGCGCATTCCAGCAATTCGGGCGCGCGTGCCAGGCGCAGCAGCACCGTCACGGAATCGGTCGCTTCACGCGCAGCCCGGTAGATGCGTTCTGAAGCGGAGCGCACCAGCGGCGCATCGGCGCCCTGCTCCATGAGGATTTCCGCCGCCCCCGTGATCACGGTCAGCGGCGTGCGCAGTTCATGACTGACGTCGCCTGTAAAAAAGCGCTCGCGGTCGAGAACTTCGGTCAACTCCGCCGTACGCGCAGCAAAAGCGCGCGCCAGTATGCCCAATTCATCGGCGCTGTCCTGCAACGGCAAGGCTGCCTGTCCCGCCTTGACGGCCTGCGTCAGCGACATGATCGGCGTGATCAGGCGGTTGGCGATGAAGGCGCCCAGCAACGAAGCACAAATCAGGAAACCAATAAAACCGAGGGCAAACATGCTGTACACCACCAGCTCGATCTTTTCATATTCGGTGGCATGATCGATGACGACGAATTCGCCATGAACATCGCTGCCGACCAGCACGTGCAAATCGACGCCATCGACGGTTTTCTCGTGCATGCCGGGCGCCAGGCCACGCAAGGGCAACGGCGTGTCTTCGGCATGATGAAAACTCAAGCCGGCCGGCATCTCGACAGGCAAACCGGCCGCATGCCTGGGCGAGGCCCAGGCCGCCACTTCCTTCAGGCGCGCGTCGACCAGGCGCACCTCGATGCCTTCGACGGCAATGGCCGCGATAATGGCAAAAAAGATACTCGCCGCCACGGCAAACAACAGATAGGCGACGATGATGCGCCGTTTCAGCGATTTAAACGGGCGCATCGCTACTCAGTAATTTATAGCCGATGCCGGGAATCGTGCGCAGCATGGGAAAGGCATAGGGTTTGTCGAGCGCCTGCCGCAGCGCATGGATGTGCGTGCGCAGGGCGTCGCTGTCGGGACGGTCATCCCCCCAGACTTCATGCTCGAGCATCTCGCGCGGCACCAGCTTGGGCGCTTCGCTCATCAGGCACTTCAGGATGATGTAGCCGGTCTTGGTCAAGGTCAATGCGTGGCCGGCGCGCTGGACTTCGAATTTTTCCGTATCGAAACGCAGTTCGCCCACCGCCAGCACGGCAGTGGCAGTCGTTTGCCCGCGCGCGCGGCGCAGCAAGGCTTTCAGGCGGATTTCCAATTCCAGCAGCGAGAACGGCTTGACCAGATAGTCGTCGGCGCCGCTGTCAAAGCCGGCGACCTTGTCTTGCAGGGTATCGCGCGCCGTCAACATCAGCACTGGCGTGCTATTGCGCAATTCGCCGCGCAGTTTCTGGCACAGTTCCAGGCCAGTCAGACCAGGCAGCATGACATCGAGCACGATCACATCGTATTCATGCTGGGCCAGCAAGGCCAGGCCCGCATAGCCATTCATGGCCGAATCGAGCACATGACCCTTGGCTTCCAGGTAGGCGTAGAGATTGGCGAGAATATCGGGGTTGTCTTCAATGATCAGAATGCGCATACCGTCATTGTAGGCGGGATCGGGCAATGCCAGCCAAAACCGCCCGACGAAAAAAAACCCCGCCATTGCTGACGGGGTTTTTCTCTACTGCGAATAACAAGCCTGACGATAACCTACTTTCACACTGGTTGCAGCACTATCATCGGCGCAAAGTTGTTTCACGGTCCT
>NZ_JAZARD010000011.1:0-8264 GCF_036231885.1 Janthinobacterium sp. P210006
ATTTAACTAGTTCAAACCCCTCGCATTGCGAGGTGTTTGCTCACTCAAAAAACTGACAGGCCACTACTTGCGTAGCGCCTATTTCATTATTTCTTGTGAACATTTGATATTTTAAGTATTACGTCAATCCGAAGATCGACGCTGCACTTACATCAAATGCCCACACTTATCGACTGTTAATTGTTAAAGAACTGTATTCGGTTACTGCTTTCGCGCTATCGACAAAGCGTTGTGTTTGTCAGCTGCGAAGAAGGAAGAGTATGAAACATTTCAGCACAATCGTCAACACCTTCTTTTTACTGCATCGCCGTTTCCGGTGATCCTCAAGTGCCGCATTTGACTGCGTCTCATTGGGGAGGCGAACTATAGCAAAGCGCCCCACTGGAAGCAAGAGTTTCTCCGAAATATATGCAATCATTTTCAATTCCCCCGCAGTGCTTAATATAAAAGTCAGCTTTCAACCGTACAACGCCTCATTCATGGTTAAATACATCACCCTGATCATTTGACAATTTACCTGTAGGTTCGCTTCGTGCTCTTGAATACCGATCAAATTCTCTCCCTGGCACCCGATGCCAGTTCCGCCAAGGCAGGTAGCCAACTGGCCTTCCCCGCCAAATGGGATAAGCTGGGCCGCTCGGACGCCGCCATCTGGGGCGAATGCAAGGGAAGCGGCAAGGATCCCTACCGCACCCAGATCGACTTGGGCGAACCCGCCTTCAAATGCTCCTGCCCCAGCCGTAAGTTTCCATGCAAGCATGGACTTGCCTTGTATCTGCTCCTGGCGCAAGACAACGCCTTATTCGCAGCAACGGAAGCGCCCGCATGGGTAAGCGATTGGCTGCGCGACCGCCAGCAGCGGGCCGACAAAAAACGCTCTGGCGCATCGGAGCAGCCGGCCGCGCAAACTGAAGAGCAATCCGCCGCAAGCGCCGCCACCAACCGGAAGCGCGCGGAAAAGCGCGAAAACAAGGTGGCCAGCGGCCTGGCTGCACTGCACACCTGGTTGCATGACCTGGAACGCGAGGGCCTGGCTACCGTGCGCGACCGCGGCCCCGCATACTGGGAAGCCATGGCCGCCCGCCTGGTCGACGCCCAGGCCGCCGGCCTGGCCGGCCGCATCCGGCGCGCCGGCAGACTGTGCTTTCAAAGCGGCATGCAAGACTGGAGCCAGCAACTGGGACGGGAACTGGCCGCCATATATATGCTCGGCGATGCTTACGCCAGGCTGGAAACGCTTCCGCCCGATCTGCAACACGATGTGCGGACCCACATCGGCTGGACCACCAGCACCGACGATGTGCTGGCCCTGGCTGGCGTCACCGATTGCTGGCAAGTACTTTCACAACAGCACAGCGAGGAAGACCGCATACGCACGCGCGCCACGTGGCTGCGCGGCGCACGCAGCGGCCGCTGGGCACTGCTGCTGCATTTTGCTGCCGGCCCGCAGGGCTTTGAACAGGCGATCAGCGTTGGCACGCAATTTGAAGGCGAACTCTGCTTCTACCCCGGCGCCTATCCGCTGCGCGCGCTGATCCGTGAATCAGGTACGACGCTGCCACTATCGACGTTCCCGACAGAGCAGCCGTCCTTCCTGGCTGCAATGGAGTCCTATGCCGACGCTCTGGCGGCACAGCCATTCCTCGAGCGCTATCCGCTGGCATTGTCCGGCATGACGGCTCGCATGGAAGACGCCGGCTTGCTGCTGCGCTGTCCCGATGGACACCCCCTGCCCGTGAGCGCATCGTTCCGCCACGCCTGGCACTTGCTGGCAGTCAGCGGCGGCCACCCCGTCACCTTGGCGGGCGAATGGGATGGCCATGCCTTCGCGCCCTGGAGCGTGTGCGCCGACGGCCGCCTGTACAACTTTGAAAGCGATTTCTGCGCATGAGCAAACTCGACGCCGCCCTGCAGATGGGCAGTTCCCGGGCCCGGATTGCCTTCGAAGAAGAATTGCCGGAAGACTTGCGCAGCATGGTTGCGGACTATGCCAGCGAAAGCAGGCTCTGGCGCGCCATCGGCGCACTCGAACTGTGGACGCGCGCCGGCTACCTCCCGCCCGCTGCCGTGCCAGCCACCGCGATCTCCAGTACCGATACGCAAGAAGATGCGTTGCAGGCTTGCCCGTCGCGTGCGGAAGCCATGTTGGCGCAACTGCTGCGGGACAGTCATCCGCCATTGCGTGGCGAATGGCTGCGCCTTGCCGCTTTGCACCACTGCCGCATTCCGGCCCGCCTGCTGCCCAGGATGCTGGAAGTGGGCAGCAGCCAGCAGGCGCTACGGCCTGCCATCGTGGCCGTGCTGGGTGCGCGCGGCCACTGGCTGGCCCGGCAACATGCGCAATGGACGTGGGCGAGCAGCACGCCTGGCAATGACGATGGCGACAGCGCGGCGCAGTGGGAAGCGGGCACGCTTGCACAACGCGTGCTCGCCTTGCGCCAGTTGCGGGCACGCGATCCCGTCGCGGCCTTGCAGCGCCTGCAGGCAAGCTGGAGCCAGGAATCGCCTGAAGACCGCGCAATGCTCCTGCCCTGCCTGAGCGTATCGCTGAGCCTGGCCGATGAAGCGTTCCTGGAGGCGGCGCTCGACGACCGCCGCAAGGAAGTCCGGCTGCAGGCGCAGCAGCTGTTGCGCACCTTGCCCGGCTGCGCGCTGCAACAGCGCATGCTGGAACGGCTGGCGCCATTGCTCCATCTGCAACGGCGCAAGCTGTTCCCTGACAGCCTCGACGTCGCGCTGCCCGCCGCCAGCGATAAATCCATGCTGCGCGATGGCATCGGTGCACAAGGCCGGCCGCAACTGGGCGAGAAGGCAGGCTGGCTGGCCGACATGCTGGCATCGCTGTCGCCGCTGCACTGGACTGAGCTGTTTGACAAGTCTCCCGCACAGTGCCTGAAGTTGGCCCTCAACAACGATTTCCACGGCGCCCTGGTGCAGGGATGGAGCAGCGCCCTGCTGTGGCACATGGACGCCGGCACAGCCACGCCGGCCGCAGCCGCGGCACTGGGCGACTGGCTGCAGGCGCTGACCTTGCTCTGGCTGGCAACCGATGGCGTGCGCGTATACTATGTGCGCGATTTTTTCTCCGCCTATGGCGCATTGCCCGCCGCCGACGCACATTCCCGGCTTGCTCAGCTGGTTGACGCCTGCGGCCCCACGTGGAGCGACCAGCAATTGCCACTGCTGGGCGTGCTGGCCGACGCCGCGCGCGCCTCGTCCACGCCCTGGCCAGCCGCCCTGTCGCTGGCCGTGATGCAGCGCCTGCGCACCGGCCTGCCAGCATTTTCAGTGCCTGCCTGGCACTTCAAGCCGACGCTCGAAGCATTTGCGCAAGTACTCGATCCGGCCGCCATGGCTGCCTGCGAAGCAGGCTGGCCCACCGGATCGCCGGCATGGGCCAGCTGGCAGGGCCCCATCGACGACATGTTCAGCGTGATCCGTTTCAGGCATGCCTTATCCCTCTCTTTTCAGGAGCAATTTTGATGTCCAGCATTACCAACATTCTTCGCCAGCATGCTGAAAACCAGTTCGCCACGGAACTGGAAGCCTTGATCGCCGCCGACACCCGGCAGCGCCCGCCGCGCTGGAAGATGTCGCCATGGGCAGTCTCCAAGTATTTGCTGGGCGGCAAGCTCGACAATGGCGTCGAGATCACGGCCAAGTACATCGGCAATGCGCGCGTGATCGAAATCGCCGTCGCCACCCTGGCCACGGATCGCGCCCTGCTGCTGCTGGGCGTGCCGGGCACGGCCAAGTCCTGGGTCTCGGAACACCTGGCCGCCGCCATCAGCGGCGACTCGACCATGATCGTGCAAGGTACGGCCGGCACCAGCGAAGAGGCACTGCGTTATGGCTGGAATTACGCGCACCTGCTGGCGAAGGGGCCATCGCTCGATGCGGTCGTGCCCAGCCCGCTCATGCGCGCCATGCGTGAAGGAAAAATTGCCCGGATCGAAGAACTCACGCGCATCCCCGGCGAAGTGCAAGACAGCCTGATTACCATCCTGTCGGAGAAAATGCTGCCGATCGCCGAACTCGACGAAGAAGTGCTGGCGCAAAAAGGCTTCAATGTGATCGCCACCGCGAATGACCGCGACCGCGGCGTAAATGAATTGTCGAGCGCACTGAAACGGCGCTTCAACACCGTCGTGCTGCCCTCACCCCGCACGGCCGATGAAGAAGTGCGTATCGTGGAAACCCGCGTTGCCAGCCTGGGGCGCGCCCTGGAATTGCCCGGCGAAGCGCCGGCTCTGGAAGAAATACGCCGCATCGTGACCGTCTTCCGCGAATTGCGCGAAGGCGTGACGGCCGATGGCAAGACCAAGCTGAAGGGTTCCAGTGCCAGCATGAGCACAGCCGAAGCGATTTCCGTGATCACGCATGGCATGTCGCTGGCGGCCCACTTTGGCGATGGCGTGCTGCGCGGCGCCGACCTGGCGGCCGGCATGGTGGGCGCCATCGTCAAGGACCCGGTGCAAGACCGCATCGTCATGCTGGAATACCTGGAAACCGTGGTCAAGGAGCGCAATGGCTGGAAAGACCTGTATCGCGCTTGCCGCGACGTCATGAATTGAATCCGGACAGGCAGCGATGAGCATTCACCTTTTCGGCATCCGCCACCATGGTCCCGGCTGCGCACGCAGCCTGGTCCGGGCGCTGGAAGCCTTGCAGCCGGACTGCATCCTGATCGAGGGACCGCCCGAAGCGGACGAGCTGATACGCTACGCGGGCGACGCGGGCCTGTGCCCGCCCGTGGCGCTGCTCGTGTATGCACCGGCCGATCCGCAGCGCGCCGTCATGTATCCGTTTGCGGAATTCTCGCCGGAATGGCAAGCCATGCGCTTTGCCCAGGCGCATGGTATTCCCGTACGCTTTTGCGACCTCCCGCAAGCGCATCGCCTGGCCGAGACCGTGAGCGGGAAAGACGCCGAAGCCGAGACGACTACAAGGGACGACGCCATGCATGCGGACCCGCTGCGCTGGCTGGCCGGTGCAGCCGGCTTTGGCGACACCGAAACCTGGTGGGACCACCTGGTCGAGCAGCGCGGCGACAGCCTGGACTTGTTTGCCGCCATTGCCGAGATGATGGACGTGGTACGCAGCGAAATCGCACTGCCGCCGAATGCGCTGGAAAGCCGGCGCGAAGCCTATATGCGCAGCATGATACGCCAGGCGGAAAAACAGGGACACCAGCGCATTGCCGTCGTTTGCGGCGCTTACCACGTTCCCGCGCTCAAGCAGATGCCCAGCGCCAAGAGCGATGCAGAACTGCTCAAGGGTTTGCCAAAAATCAAACTGGCAGCCACCTGGACGCCGTGGAGCTATGGCCGGCTGTCGTTTCGCAGCGGCTATGGCGCCGGGGTCGAAGCGCCAGGCTGGTATCACCATCTGTGGCAACGGCCTGAGCAGGCGGGACTGTACTGGTTGACCGATGTCGCCACGCTGTTGCGCAAGCATGATCTCGATGCGTCGCCGGCCCACACCATCGAAGCCTTGCGCCTCGCCGATACGCTGGCCGCCATGCGCGAGCGTTCGCGTGCGGGCCTGGGCGAATTGCAGGACGCCGTGCGCTCCGTCTATTGCTACGACAGCGAACTGCCGCTGCGCCTGATCGCCTCGGCACTGCTGATCAACGAGCGCCTGGGCCAGGTGCCGGCCAGCGTGCCAACCCTGCCCCTGGTGCAGGATGTGCAGGCGTTGCAGAAACGCCTGCGCCTGCCGGTGCGCGCCGATGCCAGCGAACTCGCCCTGGATCTGCGTGAAACAGCGCACCTGGAAAAGAGCGTCTTGCTGCACCGCCTGGCCCTGCTGGACATCGGCTGGGGCCGCCGCCTGCGCGTACATGGGAAAAGCGGCACCTTTCACGAACAGTGGCAGCTGGCGTGGGAACCGGAATTTGCCGTCAAGCTGATCGAAGCAAGCCTGTGGGGCAGTACAGTGGCCGATGCCGCCACTGCATGCGCACTCAGCCGCGCGGCCAGTGCCGAGACCTTGCCGCAACTGACTGCGCTGGTGGAAGAGATCCTGCTCGCCGATTTGCAAGGCGCCATCGATGGCGTCATGCGGCGCATGCAGGAAGTGAGCGCGACGACGCCGGACCTCGGCTATATGCTGGCGGCCCTGCCGCCACTGGTCAACGTCATGCGCTACGGCAGCGTACGCGGTGCCGATACCCGTGCCCTGTCCAGCATACTCGACGGTCTGGTCATGCGCGCCTGCATTGCCCTGCCTGCCGGCATGCGCGCCCTGGCAGACGAAGCGGCGGCGGAGCTCATGCAGGCGCTGGTCGGCGCCGACCAGGCCATCCGCCTGGCGCAACGGGACGATTACCAGGCCAGCTGGTTCACGGCGCTGGAACAGGCGGCCTTGCACGACGCCACGCACGCACTGCTGGCTGGGCGCTGCACGCGCGCCCTCAACGAGCAGGGTCACTGGAGCATGGAGCGGACGGCGAGCCAGTTGGCCTTGCGCTGCTCCCATGCGCTGTCGCCCTTGAGCAGCGCCCATTGGCTGGAAGGCTTTTTGCATGGCAGCGGCACCTTGCTGATACACAATGACGAATTGTGGCGCCTGATCGATACCTGGCTGGCCGGCCTGCCGGCCGATACCTTCATCGAACTGCTGCCCTTGCTGCGCCGCACTTTCGGCAACTTTGCCGCACCAGAGAAGCGCCAGTTATCTGAACGCGCCAGCCAGGGCAGCGGCACGCAGGTTCCGCTATCGGCAAGCATGCCACTGGACGAAACACGGGCGCGGCGCATCTTGCCCACCTTACGATTATTGCTGGATTCCACGCCGGCGCAGGAGCATGCATGAACGATGCAATCAAGACCGGTGAAGCCGCGCGCCGCTGGCGCATGGTATTGGGCAAGACCGATCAACAGGACGAGATCGCCTTGAACCAGACCGACCTCGACATGGATCGCACGTTGGAATCCGTCTACGGCCAGGGAGCTGCAGGTGGACGCGGCGGAGACTTGTCGGCCTCGGCGCCGAAGGTGGCGCGCTGGCTCGGCGACATCCGCCAGTATTTCCCCTCCTCAGTCGTGCAAGTCATGCAGAAAGATGCGCTCGAACGCCTGGGCTTGCAACAAATGCTGCTGGAACCGGAATTGCTGCAAGCGGTGGAAGCGGACGTGCATCTGGTCGCCACCCTGCTCAGTCTGAACCGCATCATGCCGAACAAGACCAAGGCCACGGCGCGGCAAGTGGTCAGCCGCGTCGTGCAAGAACTGGAACACAAGCTGGCCGCGCCGCTGCGCCAGGCCGTGGCGGGTAGCCTGAGCCGTGCCGTACGCAATATGCGGCCGCGCCACAATGAAATCGACTGGCTGCGCACGATACGTGCCAACCTAAAACATTACCAGCCGGAATATCGCACGATCGTACCGGCTACCCGCATCGGCTTCGGTCGCAAGGGACAATCGCTGCGCGACATCGTGCTGTGTATCGATCAGAGCGGCTCGATGGCTCCATCCGTAGTATATGCCAGCGTATTTGCTGCGGTATTGGCCAGCATCAAAGCTGTCTCCACGTCGGTGGTGGTGTTTGATACGGCAGTGGTCGACCTGACGCCCTTGCTGGCCGATCCCGTCGACGTGCTGTTCGGGACACAGTTGGGCGGCGGCACGGACATCAATCGTGCGCTTGCGTATTGCCAGGGTTTGGTGACGCGTCCGCAAGAGACGATTTTTGTGCTGATCAGCGATCTGTATGAAGGAGGGAATAACAAGGAAATGCTGGCGCGGGCAGCCAGCCTGCTGGCCAGCGGGGTGCAAGTCATCGTCTTGCTGGCCCTGGATGACAATGGCGCACCCTCGTATGACCATCACAACGCGGCCCGGCTCGCAGCCATGGGCGCTCCCTGCTTCGCCTGCACTCCCGATCTGTTTCCAGATCTCATGGCCTCGGCCATCAAGCGCAACGATATGACGCAATGGGCTGCGCAGGCAGGCATTAACGTTATCGGCGGCACCGAATAGTTGCTGATGGCAGAAGGCACAAAGGCAGCGCGCAGCGCTGCCTTTTTTTCGCCTGTTATCGGAGCTGGCGTAAGTCGGATGAGTGCGCAAGCGCGTCAGCCGGCATCACCATCAGCGTCAAACAAAGCGCCAGACGAAAAAAAACCCCGCCATTGCTGGCGGGGTTTTTCTCTACTGCGAATAACAAGCCTGACGATAACCTACTTTCACACTGGTTGCAGCACTATCATCGGCGCAAAGTTGTTTCACGGTCCTGTTCGGGATGGGAAGGGGTGGGACCAA
>NZ_JAZARD010000012.1:0-1409 GCF_036231885.1 Janthinobacterium sp. P210006
AGGGTGAAAGGGTTGCAATAAACTGGTGGCTGCGACTGTTTAATAAAAACACAGCACTCTGCAAACACGAAAGTGGACGTATAGGGTGTGACGCCTGCCCGGTGCTGGAAGATTAAATGATGGGGTGCAAGCTCTTGATTGAAGTCCCAGTAAACGGCGGCCGTAACTATAACGGTCCTAAGGTAGCGAAATTCCTTGTCGGGTAAGTTCCGACCTGCACGAATGGCGTAACGATGGCCACACTGTCTCCTCCCGAGACTCAGCGAAGTTGAAATGTTTGTGATGATGCAATCTACCCGCGGCTAGACGGAAAGACCCCATGAACCTTTACTGTAGCTTTGCATTGGACTTTGAACCAATCTGTGTAGGATAGGTGGGAGGCTTTGAAGCGGGGACGCTAGTTCTCGTGGAGCCAACCTTGAAATACCACCCTGGTTTGTTTGAGGTTCTAACCTTGGTCCGTTATCCGGATCGGGGACAGTGCATGGTAGGCAGTTTGACTGGGGCGGTCTCCTCCTAAAGTGTAACGGAGGAGTTCGAAGGTACGCTAGATACGGTCGGACATCGTGTTGATAGTGCAATGGCATAAGCGTGCTTAACTGCGAGACTGACAAGTCGAGCAGGTACGAAAGTAGGACATAGTGATCCGGTGGTTCTGTATGGAAGGGCCATCGCTCAACGGATAAAAGGTACTCTGGGGATAACAGGCTGATTCCTCCCAAGAGTTCATATCGACGGGGGAGTTTGGCACCTCGATGTCGGCTCATCACATCCTGGGGCTGTAGCCGGTCCCAAGGGTATGGCTGTTCGCCATTTAAAGTGGTACGTGAGCTGGGTTTAAAACGTCGTGAGACAGTTTGGTCCCTATCTGCCGTGGGCGTTGGAAATTTGAAGGGGGCTGCTCCTAGTACGAGAGGACCGGAGTGGACGAACCTCTGGTGTACCGGTTGTCACGCCAGTGGCATTGCCGGGTAGCTAAGTTCGGAAGAGATAACCGCTGAAAGCATCTAAGCGGGAAACTTGCCTTGAGATGAGATTTCCCAGAGCCTTGAGCTCTTTGAAGGGTCGTTCGAGACCAGGACGTTGATAGGCTGGGTGTGGAAGTGCAGTAATGCATTAAGCTAACCAGTACTAATTGCCCGTACGGCTTGTCCCTATAACCTTAGCAGGTACAGAGGATAAGACGGTACAACGTTGCGTGTGTGTTGATACACCTATTCATTACCCCAATCTTTGCTTCTTCCAGATTCAGGCTTTGTCGCTCCACTGAGGACAAATGCCAGTACAAGTTATGCCTGATGACCATAGCAAGTTGGTCCCACCCCTTCCCATCCCGAACAGGACCGTGAAACAACTTTGCGCCGATGATAGTGCTGCAACCAGTGTGAAAGTAGGTTATCGTCAGGCTT
>NZ_JAZARD010000013.1:0-1336 GCF_036231885.1 Janthinobacterium sp. P210006
CATGAAGTTGGAATCGCTAGTAATCGCGGATCAGCATGTCGCGGTGAATACGTTCCCGGGTCTTGTACACACCGCCCGTCACACCATGGGAGCGGGTTTTACCAGAAGTAGGTAGCTTAACCGTAAGGAGGGCGCTTACCACGGTAGGATTCGTGACTGGGGTGAAGTCGTAACAAGGTAGCCGTATCGGAAGGTGCGGCTGGATCACCTCCTTTCTAGAGTTTGCACGAATCAGGTAACTGGTTCACGCATCAAATGTTCACACTTATCGGCTGTTTAATTAAGAAGAAACAGTAATCGTAGTAGTTCCGCGTTGGGGCTGTAGCTCAGCTGGTTAGAGCACCGTGTTGATAACGCGGGGGTCGTTGGTTCGAGTCCAACCAGCCCTACCAGTACACATTCCCGGGGGATTAGCTCAGCTGGGAGAGCACCTGCTTTGCAAGCAGGGGGTCGTCGGTTCGATCCCGTCATCCTCCACCAAAGTTTTACTCGAAAGTGCAAACGTAAGCCGGTCAACAAGACTGTGGTTTAGGTTTGATCTTTTAGCGATCAAAGCTGTTTCGTTCTTTAACAATCTGGAAGAAGTAAAGATTATTTATTGATCGGTTTGCCGTAAAAGGTAAATCGATGGGTAATGATTGTATGTATCAACAAACAAGCAACAACGTTGTACTTTCTTATCCCTGTAGCGCTCTTTTCGTTTGAAAGAATGAAGAGGCTAACGTTATAGGGACAAGCGAATAAGTGCACATGGTGGATGCCTTGGCGATTACAGGCGATGAAGGACGTAGTAGCTTGCGATAAGCTGCGGGGAGTGAGCAAACACACTTTGATCCGCAGATTTCCGAATGGGGCAACCCACCCTTTTAGGGTATTGCATACTGAATACATAGGTATGCAAGGCGAACGCGGCGAACTGAAACATCTAAGTAGCTGCAGGAAAAGAAATCAACCGAGATTCCCAAAGTAGCGGCGAGCGAAATGGGAAGAGCCTGTACGTGATAGTCGGACCGATAACAGAATCCTCTGGAAATAGGAGCCATAGTGGGTGATAGCCCCGTATGTGAAATCGGACCGGTGGTACTAAGCGTACGACAAGTAGGGCGGGACACGTGACATCCTGTCTGAATATGGGGGGACCATCCTCCAAGGCTAAATACTCGTAATCGACCGATAGTGAACCAGTACCGTGAGGGAAAGGCGAAAAGAACCCCGGAAGGGGAGTGAAATAGATCCTGAAACCGTGTGCATACAAACAGTAGGAGCGGACTTGTTCCGTGACTGCGTACCTTTTGTATAATGGGTCAGCGACTTACATTCAGTGGCAAGGTTAACC
>NZ_JAZARD010000014.1:0-1235 GCF_036231885.1 Janthinobacterium sp. P210006
ATAGGGAAGCCGTAGAGAAATCGAGTCCGAATAGGGCGATCAGTCGCTGGGTGTAGACCCGAAACCAAGTGATCTACTCATGGCCAGGATGAAGGTGCGGTAACACGCCCTGGAGGTCCGAACCCACTAATGTTGAAAAATTAGGGGATGAGCTGTGGGTAGGGGTGAAAGGCTAAACAAACTTGGAAATAGCTGGTTCTCTCCGAAAACTATTTAGGTAGTGCCTCAAGTATCACCATCGGGGGTAGAGCACTGTTATGGCTAGGGGGTCATTGCGACTTACCAAACCATTGCAAACTCCGAATACCGATGAGTGCGAGCTTGGGAGACAGACGTCGGGTGCTAACGTCCGGCGTCAAGAGGGAAACAACCCAGACCGCCAGCTAAGGTCCCAAAGATTGGCTAAGTGGAAAACGAAGTGGGAAGGCTAAAACAGTCAGGATGTTGGCTTAGAAGCAGCCATCATTTAAAGAAAGCGTAATAGCTCACTGATCGAGTCGTCCTGCGCGGAAGATGTAACGGGGCTAAGCCAGTCACCGAAGCTGCGGATATCCTTTATTGGATATGGTAGGAGAGCGTTCTGTAAGCCTGCGAAGGTGTCTTGTAAAGGATGCTGGAGGTATCAGAAGTGCGAATGCTGACATGAGTAGCGATAATGGGGGTGAAAAGCCTCCACGCCGTAAGCCCAAGGTTTCCTGTTCAACGTTCATCGGAGCAGGGTGAGTCGGCCCCTAAGGCGAGGCAGAGATGCGTAGCTGATGGGAAGCAGGTTAATATTCCTGCACCGTCGTATGATGCGATGGGGGGACGGATCGCGGAAGGTTGTCTGACTGTTGGAATAGTCAGTTTCTGTCTCATAGAAGGCGCTTAGGCAAATCCGGGCGCGGAATTCAAGGGGATGGGACGAGTGCACTTGTGCACGAAGCAATCGGAAGTGGTTCCAAGAAAAGCCTCTAAGCTTCAGTCATACGAGACCGTACCGCAAACCGACACAGGTGGGCGAGATGAGTATTCTAAGGCGCTTGAGAGAACTCGGGAGAAGGAACTCGGCAAATTGGTACCGTAACTTCGGGAAAAGGTACGCCCCGGTAGCTTGATTGGTTTACTCCATGAGGGTGAAAGGGTTGCAATAAACTGGTGGCTGCGACTGTTTAATAAAAACACAGCACTCTGCAAACACGAAAGTGGACGTATAGGGTGTGACGCCTGCCCGGTGCTGGAAGATTAAATGATGG
>NZ_JAZARD010000015.1:0-1006 GCF_036231885.1 Janthinobacterium sp. P210006
TTGGCTATGTCACCGTCAAATGTGGGAATGCTCCCAGCGTTGCTTTCAATAATGTTTCTGGTGAGCGGATGCGCCTGGCGTCGAGTATCCAGCGCCAGCCCAGGTAATTGGGCAGGTAGCGCGTCGCCACGCCGTGAAAGGGCCGTAGCCAGTCCCGCAGACGGCTGTGATACGCATTGACGTTCTGCACATGTGCGGCGCCCTGGGCACGGATGCCGGCGCGTAAGTTGACGGCCTGGTGGCTGATACCCGCTTCCCTGGCAAACGCCCGGTAGGCGGCACGACCATCCGTTACCAGCAGGACATCCTTGTCGATGACGGGCAACAAGCAGCGGTGCAGCTGTGCCTTCGTCAAGGCTCCCTTGCCCGTGACGAAGTCGAGGGTCTGGCCTGGGCGGTCGCGCGCCACCAGGATGCAGACCTGTTCATTGGAAATGCCGCGCTGGTGGGCATGGCCGCCCCGGCGGCGGGCCGGACGCGTCATCTGCCTGGAGCCCTTTTCCGACTCCGGCACGTATAACTCGTCGGCCTCGACGATGCCATGCAGGCCATGCGGCCGATCCGTCCTGGGGACGCTGAGAAAACGGTGGCGCCAGCGAAACGTGGTGTTGCGGTGCACGCCCAATTGGCTGGCGGCCTGGCGCACCGATCTGGAATCGAGCAGGCAAGCGGCATATTCAATCCACAACGATTTATGGCGCAAGCGGGCCAGCGGCGTGCCCGTCAAGGCGTTGAAGGTGCGCCCACAAGGCACGCAGCGGTAGCGCTGCAAGCCGTGCGCATGGCCATGCCGGTGCAGGTGATGCGCGTGGCAGGCGGGGCAGGCCAAACGCTGCTGCGCCACGCTTTCCAGCAGCGCGACAGTCGCGTCGTGCGGTGCGTTGCCACGCAGCAAGGCCATGCCTGCCTGCCGCTGGCGCCGGTTCAGGCGAGCAAACTGGGCGATAAAACGGATCCATTCGGCTGGCTGCATGATCGGCTCCCTGCATTGTGAATATGCAGAGTC